>CAWCGE010000001.1:0-597222 GCA_963795005.1 uncultured Acidobacteriota bacterium
TTCGCGCTCGAGTTTCCGTCGCTCATTACGATCGCCATTCGTTTCGCATCCAGCGCAACCACCGTCAGGACATTCGTTTGTAGTCGTCATCGCCCAAATCAATTTTCACGGGCACCCAGGATTTCCCTCCATCCGCCGTGGTATACACCGCGTTCTTTCCGTGAGCGATTCCATTCGCCTCGTTCGCAAACGACAGTTCATAAATCACAGGCGATGGCGCTGGCACGCTCGACCACGTTTTGCCGCCGTCCTTTGTCACGAGGATCTTGTTTCCCGTTCCTGTCGCGTAGCCGAACTGCTCGGTTGCGAATCCCATGTTCAACAACAAACCGCTCGTCGCCGAATGCCCCGCCGTCCACGTTCTACCACCGTCGCTCGAACTAGCGATCATTTCATCGGCCCCGCAAACCCACATTCTGTTGCCCTCGGAGATAATGAAGAGGGGTCGGGAAGGCAGCGTGACACTGCTCCACGCTGACGCGGTCACCGTTGTTGCTGTGGCCGCAAACAAGGCTACTGCCGCGACCGCCACGTTCAGAATTTTCACACCACACCTCCTGGTGCGTACCCGTGCATCGTATAACAGGTGTATTCGTCGGCGAAGCGTTCGCGCCGTCAAACGGCCCGCAGAAAATCCGTTAGGCCAATTTATCATTATGAGAGAATAAAGCCTGGTTAACGCTAATCGGATAATGTGTGGATTTTGCCCTGGCGAGATGTTCGGTGGCGCGAGTGATCGGGCACTGGCCAACGGTTTGTGCTGCATTCCCTCTTCGGTCAATCAATCTGCTTGGTGTTAAGAGGCACTGGTTCTTGAGCGGCGGATAATTGAATGTACAAATCCTTGCCACCCGCGAGATAGAGGTACTGATCGTCTTTCATTCCGACAAACCAGAGGCGACCATTTGAAGCCTTGTGAACTGAGACGGCCTCACCAGTGCTCATGCTCAGGCGGACGACCTCCATCACATACGTGTTGTTGTCATCGTTCCAAAGCAGGAGTTCGGCTACCAGATCACCATTTTCTGCGAAATCCGTTTGATGAGTTTGAACCAGGTGGTAGCCATCTTCCGTAGAGATTTTTTCAATAGATTCGCTGAAACTCCGATATGCAAGGACGATTCCGTCGCGGTCGCACGTCACCATCTCGTGATTCGTGGGAGCGTAAAAATAGATTCGGTCTTTAGTGACTCTCAGCAGGGGCTGGCCGTTTTGGCTGCTCGAATTGAAGGAATACTCACGATCCCTCAGTAAGCTGGCCGGAGCCATCGCTTTCAACACGCGGCCATCGCGGTTGTATTCGATTAGCAGAGGGTAGTTATGGGCATACGGACCGGGTGGGAATCACGTCCGCCGAGCACAAATACAGCGTCATCGTCTTTGCTGTAGGCAATCGCCTCAATATATTGTGGCGCCGGGGTCCCAAGTTTTAGCAACCGGGCAGAAAATCGTGGGTAAGATCACGTCACGCACATTCCGGTTCCCGAAGTCCAATGTGACGGCAATCAAGGTGGAGCCGTCCGGCCCGGCAGTCACACTCCATATCGCTGCTTGAGCGCCTGGAAAATCCTTCAATACATCAATGTCCGCGCCCCGTTGATTGTAGTCGGTATAAGCCCGAATGGGGGAACCCGGGTGACCATTGACGAAAAACAAAACTTGGTTGGTGGAGTCCCATTCAACTAACCCAGTGGGGTTCAGTGCTTGCGCGACTGCTTGAGGGCTATAGAAAACGGTCCCTGTTCCCAATAGCAGGAGTGAAAAAAGTCGAATTGCTCGAAGCATTTGGCTACTCCATGCGCGGCAATCCCGAGGTCAGTGATGATTCTAGCGTTAACTGTATGGTTGAACAAGCGGAACAGTCGCACAGTGGCCGATAGCGCCCTCACCGGAAGGTCCCTCGGCCTCGCCGCTCTGCCGTTTTTTTCGATCTCAAAATCAGGTTTTCCGACGGGAAGGGCGAAGCTCCACAACCCACTGAGCTTAGGAACAAAATCGACCCGCGAAGCCACGCAAATACGGGTCTGCCATTTCCGCCGAACTCATTGAAAACATTGGAGGTGATGGTAGCGGTCCATAGGTTCATCGGACTTTAAATTAAACATAGCAAGTGACTTATCGCTCGGGTCGATTAAACGACTTGCGGCGCTGGACATGACCTCTTTCGAGGCAAAACGACAGTGCGCTCTGCAATAATTCGCCACCCCACAGTTCACTCGAAACGATGTTCGGGTGACCCATTTCAGGTGGCTGATAACCCCGCAGTAGCTCGTTGCTCCTTTCTCGCCTTTGCCAAATACGATCCACACACAAAACTCTCCAATCCGGTCGGCCCGATATCAATCGAAAATTGTCCAGGGCTTGTTTGGCCCCAGGGACGATTGCTATGAGCGAAGCCGACAAAGGTGGAGTCGCGGAACCGGAAGAAAGTGCTATCGGGGGCGAGGAGATTCGCAAGAGTGGAATTCCCGCATGGTATCGCGGCGACCTAAACGGCGCGTATCAAAAATGGCGAGAAGGCGGCAAACCCGAAGACCCGACTCATCCACTCACGAAAAAACTGCTCTCGGAAGCCCGTCTGTTTGCTTATCGAATGTTCTGCAAACATATCCAGTCTTATTATGTCTTATCGTGTGACGACAGCCGCGTTCGCATCGAAGAAGCAAATGAAGAGTCTATTCAACGCGCACTGGCACTTTACGACCATAATCGAGAGAGCGGGGCTTCTTTCACAACCTACGTGCGGAAAGTCGTGGATAACAATGTTCAAGAGGAATTCCGTCGTCTGCTGAACCCAACGCACCAGAAGGAACTCTACGTGCCCACAACGGCGACATAGTGGTTGCTCACTGGTGGATAGATGAGGAACGTCCCTCACACTTCGCCCCGAAAGACCGCCCTCTCGCACATTGGCTTCTCGACCAAGACCTGGATACCAAGATCACATGGCGACACGTTTTGAGCGAATTTCCCAACTATAAGACCGAAGACACGGCAGGACGTGCCTTGAGGCGCGTAAAGAAAGCCATTGAAAAAGCCGGTTTTTATCGGCCCCTTAAAGGGAGGCGGCTTGAGAGATAGGTTCGGCAGATACTAAGGTGGTAAGTCCTTACTTCACGTCAAAAATATTTTTTGTGGATATCAAAAAAGCTGCGGAAATGTCCGTACATTCTATTTATATAGGGGCAACGAGAAGAACCTTCGCGTGTAGTTGCGCGAGGAGTGGCTTTCTGGCCCTTCCCTAGATTCACGACCGAGAGTTTCGCCCTCCGACGTAGGTCCTTTAGATGCGTAAAATATTTTCAACTATTTTGCAGGCTCCATTGCGCTGTTTGGCGTTTTCTCTCGACCAATTATTGTAAGCCGATGAGGCGATTTCCCGTTTTCGCCGGGATAATTCTGTAAAGGTCCCGCAAGGCGGTCGGTCGCAGTAGCTCTTCCGTTGTCCGTCTCCCTTCACCCATTTCAGTGAAGAGACCTTCCTCAGAACTCCGCAAAACCGCGTTGCTCACAGTTCGTCCGTGTGTGACGCGGAATCCAACCAAAAAGGTAACAAAACAATGATCGTAAACGTAAAATTAATCCAACCTTCAACAAAACCTCACCGCCTCGCTGACGCCAGCATCGAACTGACAGACCGCGACGGTGATTCGCTCGTCGTATCAGACCTCCGCATCTTGCAGAACAGGCAGGGAGGAACCTGGGTGGCGATGCCCAGTCGCTCAGTGAGCGATGGTGGGCGGTCCTTCCAATATGTCCCGCAAATTGAACCGAGCCGACAGTTGCAGCGGAAGATCGAGGATGCAGTTCTCGCCGCTTTCGAGGATTGGAAGCAGTCGCAATCTACCTCGGAGGTGCGCTAATGAGCGCCATACCTTACGAGATTGTCGCGTCCGTAGCCGTCGCCGAAAAGGAGCCTGAAACTGTCCGGGAGGTAATTGAATGGAGCAATGCTCATCCACTTCGTTGGCTTGTAGAAAACTTCATTCTCGAACAAGCGGTACACGTTCTCCACGGCCTAGAGGAAAGTTTCAAAACGATGTTCATGCTTCAACTTCACGAAGCCCTGGCAAAAGGAGGCCAGTTCTTGCTTTGGGAAACGGAGGGTGGCCTTCGCACGGGAATCGCGGAACTCGAAATGAAAAAGCAGATGTGCGGCAGTCGATTCGGCAATTTCTGGCGGAACGGTGATGCGCCGGATATCTACATCTTGCCAGAAAGTGCGCGACGTGAAGTGCTCAGTGGCAAGACTGGACTGGACCGCATCAAAGTCATCTCCGATTGGGCCAAAGAGAAAGAGCTAGATTTCGTGAGCATTGACTCCCTCGCAAAGCTCTTCCCGCCGGGACATGACGTATCTCGACAGGACTTGGCTTCCGATGTCTTTTCGCATATTCAACTTCTACCGACGACGCTGATCCTCGCGCACGACAGAAAACCGTCTCACGAGGCAAAGGGAAAGGCCAGCACCGGAAATGCTGAGATCGTTGGCTCTGGTCGCATGTCTCAGGAGCCGGATGTAGTCCATCAAGTCATCCGTCCCGACAAACGTGCGCCAATGGTTAAGCTAGATTGTGGCAAGATGCGCGAAGGCGTAAAACCTCCCGCACTCGAACTCTATTTTGACAGGGTGGATTTCCGGCTCCATGCGGTTCATCCCTTCCTGCATCTGCTACCCGCAACCGAACCTGAACTGATCGAAGAGGCCGAACGTCGCTTCGGATGGAAGGAGCGGAACTCACGGAAATATCTTGCAAAGTTGAAGGAGTTGCCGGGAATCGAGAGCAAACAGGAAGCGGCTAACCGACCCAAGTCGTTCGAGTCCACGCTGGCGCTAGCTGACTTCCGAAATGCCTTCCAATCCCGTGCCGACCAAGAAGAGGAGGAACCTGCTGTAGCTTCGTGTATATCCCCTGGAACTTAGTGCAGAACAGAGGGGTTTCGCTCTGCACTAAAATCCCCCCTTTATACGGAAGCCGCCGTAGCAAACAGCACCCCTTCGCCAAGAACGCCCAAAGAACAGGAGGTTTCGATGTAAATCAGAGCTTGTTTGCCCGTTCGCGTCGCTTCGTATTTGCTCCACCTAAAAATGGGGTCCTGACCATCCGCTCGACTCCATCGTTTCGCATCTCGCTTCACCACCACCTAGCAGTCCTGGTCTCCAAACCAACAAGGGTCAGAAAACGAGAGGGAGAAGTGTTGTTTTCTGACGACGTTCGATCCGAAGTGCAATGCGCTGGTCCGTCTGAAAGTGCGGAGCAGCGAGATTCATCGGTCCATCCAGTTGTGCGGCAAATTGCGGCCCACTCGTCCGAGGCTGCGGCGGAAGCGGAACTTTGCATAGCCGCTTCGAGTCCAGGAATTGCTGGCGGCTCGGAACGTGCTAGTATCGCGTCCGCAACGGCGATAAGGCGGAAACGAGGTCCATCCTTGTCACGCCGAACAGGTCAGAGAGGCAATGTGTTTCAAAAAGGTCCATCAAACGCAGTATGGAACCCAGCGGCCCCTGCTTACGGAAGGTTCTGGATCGACGTTCCCGGTCAAGACCGCCAACGCAAAGTTATTGCGCTTGGTGTATGCCCGACCGCGAGTGTTGCCAAACGGAAACTCCGTGAGTACATTGAATCCTCTGGTGTGAACAACGCGCAAACCTTCATCGCGGCAACAGCGCCAGCCACAACTTTCCGGTCCCAAGCAAACGCTTGGATTGAAGCTCTATCTAAGCGGAGGCGTCGTCCGGTGAAACCTGCAACACTCCAAAGTTGGCGGAGTTGTCTCGACAAGTGGCTATTGCCGAATCTTGGGGACATGCCGCTTGCGGATGTGGCTAATGGCGCGATGAAAACGTTAGTCGATAAGATGTCAGCAGCGGGACTCTCAGCAAAATCAATCGTGAACTATTGCGAGGTAGTTAAGCTCGTCGTAGCGTCGGCAGTAAATGCCGAGGGCGAGGAAATCTATCCGCGCAAATGGAACCACGAATTTGTTGGAATCCCAATCGTTGATAAGAACAAACAGCGTCGGCCTACCCTGACAGCGGAAGAGGTTTTGGCTATCGTCTCAGGAGTGAAGGGACAATACAGAATTCTCTTCGCCCTCCTAGCTGGAACTGGCCTCCGCATCGGGGAAGCCCTCGCTCTAAAAACAACCAACCTTGCTCCTGACTGCCGCACAATAAACGTCCAGTGTTCAATATGGCAGGGAAGGGAACAAGAACCCAAAACATCTAATGCTGTCCGAACTGTTGATTTGCCTGAATCGCTCTCTGAAATGTTGAGGGAATACGTTGCGGACAAAAACGGCTACCTCTTTGCTACCCGAAATGGCCGTCCAGTCTCGCAGCGGTTTGTCCTTCGCACATTGCATCAAGTCGCTGGAAAGGTAGGGCTACACAGCTTCCGGCGGTTCCGTGCATCCATTCTCCGTAAGAATCGTGTACCGGAGGACCTGATAGGAATGTGGCTGGGTCACTCTGATAAAACGATAACGGATTTGTATGTGCGGCAGTTGCGAGAGGATATTCCGTTCAGGCAGGAGTGGGCAGAAAAGTGTGGATTGGG
Organism: uncultured Acidobacteriota bacterium; assembly: GCA_963795005.1. Lineage (GTDB taxonomy): Bacteria > Acidobacteriota > Terriglobia > Acidiferrales > UBA7541 > Palsa-295. The sequence goes on from CAWCGE010000001.1 coordinate 6,561, forward strand.
CTTTCAGTTGCCTGAAATGGGCTACGTTGGGCTACAAAACTTGCAGCAAATTGCAGTCGCGAATGCGGCATAAACTCAACGCGGGGTAGGGACTAGAGAAAAAAACCCATAGATGGAAAAATCGTGTGGCTTATGGTAGCTTGCCAAGCGAACCTGGGGGCGCAACCCGCCGAGAGTGATCACTTGCCCGTCGAAGTCCTAAAAATTTCTGCCGAATCGCCGGAAGATCAATTGGTGCATTACGCCGCAAGTTTCGTGAAACGCGGCAAAGTCGTCGGAATCCCCACCGACACATTTTATGGCCTCTCCGTGGATCCCTTTAACCTCGCAGCTATCGAAGCTGTGTTTCGCGCCAAGGGACGCCCGGAAACGAAAGCTCTTCCCATTCTGGTAAATTCCATCGAACAAGCCGTAACTCTAGTGCGCGATATACCAGACTGTTTTCTGGTCCTTGCGAATAAATTCTGGCCCGGCGGCCTGACCCTGGTCGTCGAAGCCACCCATCGCTTGCCGCTAAAGGTCACCGGCAACACTGGACGCGTCGCACTGCGCTGGGCCGACTCAAAAGTTCCCTCGGCCCTAATCGAAGCGGTTGGTGGCCCCGTCACCGGCACCAGCGCGAATCTCTCCGGCTTCCCATCCTGCACCAGCGCGCAGCAAATCGTGAAGCAGCTGGGCGACAGGCTGCCACTGATCTTAGATGCAGGCGATACAGGCGGCGTGCTGGCCTCTACGATCGTCCGCATTGATGGCGACAATTGGACAATTGTCCGTGAAGGCGTAATCCCCGAAGAAGAAATTCACAAAGCCCTCGGCAACTAGCAAAAAAGGAAGTCGGTGTGAATCCTGACCGCGGGGGGACCTCGGTTCGATTTGAGTTGCATCCGACGCTGCGATGCAATCCGGCGCTATCTACTGCAAAAACGCCGTCCCCAGAAAATCGTAATCGCCGCTCGGCCCCAGTGTGATTCCCGCCAACCGATCGCGGTGCACGCAGACGTTATCCACATACCAAAGATTGATGTAAGGCTCATCCTCGGCCACAATTTTCTGTATTTGTGAAAGCACAGCCTTTCGCTTGCTCTGATCCATTTCCACACGGGCCTCATCGAGCAGGGCATCGAGCTGCGGATTGCGGTAGTGGCCGCGATTGGCGCCATCGGGTGGCATTTTCTTTGAACTGAAGACGTATTCGAATATGTCGGGATCGTTGTTGGCACCCACCCACCGCAACGAATAAAGCTGAAAACTTCCATGCGTGATGTCCGAGTAGAACGTCGCAAATTCCAGCGGCCGCAGTTCCAGCGCCACGCCCACTCGTTTCCATTGGTCCGCGATTGCCTCGCTCATCAGCCGCGTGGATTCGTCGGTCGAAGTTTTGAGTGTGAGATGCATGCGCACGCCGTCCGCTCCGCGCGGATAGCCGGCGGCATCAAGCATTTTTTCGGCCCGGGCGGGCTGATAATCATATTGCTGTACGTTCGGCTCATATGCCCAGTGGTTTGGCGGCAACAAACTCGATGCAGGACGTGCTTGCCCGCGCAGCAGATATCGCGTGATTGTGGCGCGGTCGGTCGCGTACGCTAGGGCCTGCCGCACCTCGTGCTTCGCCAGAATCGGGTCGTTAAAATTAAACGAAAGGTACGCCATCGTGGTCCCCGGCTGCTGCTCGGCAACGAGGCCGCGCTCTTTGGCGAGCGTGACGACCATGTCCGGCGTCAGGGAATTGATCGTCGCGTCCGCGGACCCCTTGCGGAGTTCGAGCGCGCGGACGAGCGCGTCCGGCACAATCCGCAGATGCAAACTCGCGATTTTGGGCGATGTCCCAAAGTAGTCGTCATTGCGGGCGAGTACGATTTCTTCATCCGTAGTGGCGCTGACAAAGCGGAACGGTCCCGTGCCAATGGGATGCTGTGACATTTCCGCGCCCGCGCCGCGTGGCACGATACCAATCCCCGGCGCCGTCAAATTCCAAAGCAGCGAAGCGTAAGGTTCGCGTAAATGAATTACTACGGTTGCATCGTCAGGGGCCTCCACGGAAGCCACCAGCTTGAACGATCCACGCTTCGGAGTTTTTACCGCGCCCGAAAAGATCGAATCGAACGTGAATTTCACGTCGGCTGACGCCAGCGGCCGCCCGTCGTGGAATTTCACGCCAGGCCGCAGATGAAACACGTAAGTCAGCGGGTCAGGCGTGTCCCAGGATTCCGCCAGGTCCGGGATCACTTTCATTTGTGCGTCGCGCCCTACCAGGCTCGAAAAAATCAAACCATGAATGTGCTCGGAATACGAGTCTGCCCCGATCCGCGGGTCGAGATTGGTCGGTGCGGCTTCGATCAGGAAATTCACCGTGTTGGCATTGGCGGAAGTCCGAGGCGAAGCACAACCTGCCGACAGAAGGGGCCCAACAAACACCGCCGCGCTGAGCGTACACCAGACTGCCGTCGCTCGGTTTCTAGTGCGCGTGGCCATGCACCAGTTTTCCTAGAATTGCGGGGCGCTGCGCTCCCGTCGCAGAAGGCAGGTTATTGGCCCGTCCATGGAATGACTCGTATGCCAGGATCGCAAAGGCGAAGGCCTCTTTCGCTTCCGCCGGAACGCCGAACCGGGCCGAACCCACAATTTCGATTCCTGGCAGCGCCACAGCCAGTTGCGCCATGAGCAGCGGATTTTTGACGCCACCTCCGGCAACAATCAGTTCATTCACATGTGCGCGGGGGAATATAAACCGCCGGAAGCCGTCCGCAATCGAAAGAGCGGTGAAGATCGTCACCGTCCGAACCAGGTCTTCCGGTTGCGCGCGGCGTTTCTTTGTCCACGCGAGCAATTTGCGAGCATACTCCTGACCAAATTGCTCGCGCCCCGCGGTCTTGGGCGGAGCCTGCCGCAAATAGGGATGCCGCAACATCTCTTCCAATAGCGGCCGGATGACGCGCCCGCGCAAGCCGATCCGCGCATCTTTGTCATAAGACTTCCGCCCTCGCGAAATGCCTGCGACTAGGGCATCGATCACCATGTTGCCGGGGCCCGTATCAAAAGCCAGCACGTCTTCCAGCCGCGCTGAAGCTGGAATCAACGTGACGTTGGCAATCCCGCCGATATTCAGTGCCACGCGTCCCAGCTTGCGATCGCGGTAGAGCAAATGGTCCACGAACGGCACGAGTGGCGCGCCTTGGCCCCCGGCCGCCATATCCGCGGGGCGAAAATCCCCCACGGTGGTAACTCCCGTACGCGCGGCAATAATGCTTGGTTCGCCGATCTGTAGCGTCGATGCGATGCGGCGCCCGCCCAGAAACCGCGAGGCCGCGCCCTGATGATAAATCGTCTGACCGTGCGAGCCGATGAGTGATAGTTTTTGCAATGGCAGCCGCCAACGCTTGCACGCCTGAATCGCTATGCTGGCAAATTCCTCGCCGAGCCAAAAATTCAGCTGGCTGATTTCCGCAGTGGTGGTCGCGCCGCCATTGGCGAGACGCAGGATGGCCTGGCGCGCGCGCGCGTGAAATCCCGCGTGATAGTGGCCTTGGAGCTTTGCTGTGAGGGTAGGTGGCGCGCCGGAAATGCGCACCAAGGCGGCGTCAACGCCGTCAGCGGAAGTCCCAGACATCATTCCCAGTACTAGCATCGCTGAGATGAGTCTAGAAGCTGCCCGCCGCCATTGACAACCCCGAATTCACAATGCGTTTACACATCGCCACTCGTCGCGCGTGAAGAGAGCTTTTGTAGCGGTGCAGTTCGGTGCGCCATTGCTGTCGCAGCGAACAAAAACGCAGGTCGAATCACCCTCCAAGAACCGCGATCCGTGCGGCACGTATATATGGAGTGCGGGGGCTTGCCCCCGCTTTTGCGAGGCGAGGCAAGCCTTGCCGCAGTCGCCGAGCGCGTGGTGGCAGCCGCTCGCGGGAAATTCTGCGTCGGGCAGTAACCGCAAGGCGCCGGTGAGCCGCCGCTTTCCGAGAGGGCTCGCGCCGACTCAGCAAATGCGCGCGAAATTACGCCAATTGCTTCTGCAATGCCGCCAGCAGATTCATCGCCTCAATCGGCGTCAATTTATTCAAATCCGCACCGCGGATTGCCTCCAACACAGTCTCGTCAATCGCGGCAAAACTGGTCTGATGCGCGGGCGCCACCACTCCGCCGCCTGCGGCAGCTCCCGGCGACAATTCCTGCGTCAGTTTCTCCTCGCTCTGCTCATGCCGCCGCAAAATCTCCCGCGCCCGCGCAATCACGTCATGCGGCAGTCCCGCCAGACGCGCCACTTCGATTCCATAACTCTTGTTCGCGCTGCCAGCCTCGACCCGCCGCAAAAAAATGATCTCGCTCCCGGCCTCCTGCACCGATACGTGAACATTCCTTACGCCCGGAAGCAATTGTTCGAGCTCCGTCAATTCGTGGTAGTGAGTCGCAAACAACGTCCGCGGCCGCGCGCCCGAGTGAAGCGCCTCGACCACCGCCCACGCGATAGAAAGTCCATCGAACGTCGCCGTCCCGCGTCCAACCTCGTCCAATAGGACTAGACTCGCCGCGGTCGCCGTATTCAAAATTGCCGCCACCTCGCTCATCTCCACTAAAAACGTGGACCTCCCCCGCGCCAGATTGTCCGATGCCCCGATGCGCGTGAAAATCCGATCCAGCAAGGGCAGCTCCGCCTGCACGGCCGGAACAAACGATCCCATTTGGGCCAGAATCGAAATCAGTGCGGCCTGGCGCAGATAGGTTGACTTGCCGCCCATGTTAGGACCAGTAATCAGCAGCAGGAATTGCGATTCGTCATCAAGGTACAGATCGTTCGGCACGAACCGCTCGCCGCGCTCCTGCAAAAGCTTCTCGATCACGGGATGCCGCCCGCCCGCGATCATCAATACACCGCGCTTGCCCTTTTTCGCCAGCGCCTTGTCCGTGAATTCCGGCCGCGTGTAATTTCGCGTGGCGGCTATGCGCGCAAAATTCACCAGTACATCCAGCTGCGCAATCGCCGCCGCCGTCCGCCGCAGCCGGCCTGCTTCTCGCGCAATGGTTTCGCGAATTTCTCCATATAAACGCCTCTCGATCGCCAGCACACGCTCTTCGGCCGACAATACCTTCTGCTCGTGCTCCTTCAACTCGGTCGAAGTGAAACGCTCCGCATTCACCAGCGTCTGCTTGCGTTCGTAATCCGCCGGCGCAAGGTGCAAATTCGCCTTCGAAATCTCAATGTAGAAGCCAAAGACCTGGTTGTAGCGGATTTTCAGTGACGCAATCCCGGTCCGTTTGCGTTCGCGCTCTTCCATGGACGCTATAATCTGCCGGCCCTTTTTGGTGATGTCATGCAACTCGTCGAGTTCGACATCATACCCGCGGCGAATCACTCCCGGATCACTCGGCAGGGCAGGAGGGTCGTCGGCGATCCCGCGCGCGATCGTGTCCCGTAGGTCGACCATTTCGTCAAGCTGCTCGTGCAAAAGCGAAAGCCGCGAGCCAGCGGTCTCAGAAGTTGAGGTACAGGATGTCGAGGAAGTGGAAGAGATCGAAGTCGCCAGGATTTGCCGCAGTGCGGGAATGTGATCGAGCGATCCCCGCAGAGCCAGCAAGTGCCGAGGCGTAGCCACACCAAGCGTCACGCGGCTGGTAAGTCTCTCCAAATCCAGAATGCCTTCCAGCGTGCGACGAATTTCCTCGCGCGCCACTGTCTGCGATTTAAGGTCGGCGACAGCGTCGAGCCGCCCCTCAATTTCCGGCAGCGAAATTTCCGGCCGCAAAATCCACCCACGCAACAGGCGTGTCCCCATCCCCGTCGCGGTGTCGTCCATCGCGCGCAAGAGCGTGGCCGACGCGTCGTCGCCCGTGGAAGGCTCGACCAACTCCAGATTCCGCGTCGTCACCGCATCCAGTATCATCGCCTCCTGCTGCTCGTAATAAGCGATGCGATCAAGATGCTCGAGCCCCGCGCCCGCCGGACGCAATGAAGGAATCACCGCTGAATCTTCCGGCGTCCGCGCGCCGATCGCCGAAGTCTCCCGCAAATAGTGCACCAGCGCCCCGGCAGCGGCGGTGGCTTGAATGTGACCTACGAGTCCAAATCCTTCCAGCGCTACCACGCGAAAATGCTCTTCTAGAATCCGCGTGGCATAGTTCGCCTCGAACACCCAATCGTCTAGGCGCGTCTCCACGGCGCCCAAGCCGTCCATTTCCGCCGGCATCGTCATCGGAAATAGCGTCGCGGGCCGAGCCAGAAGCACTTCGCGCGGCCGCAAAATTCCTAGCTCATCGCGCAGCCGCGCCTCAGCCTTGTCACCGGAAAACTCCGTAGCGCGGAACTCGCCCGTCGAAAGGTCCACGAAAGCGAGACCGATCGCGGCATCGGAAGCACGGCCCGCAGTGCTCCCGGCGCCCTGAGCGCCCGCCCCCGAACCGGCTACAGCCGCCGCGCTTCGCGCCACCGCCGCCAGATAATTGTTCTCCTTGGCCTCCACTAACCCCGCCCCGCTGGCAGTCCCGGGCGTCAGAACTCGAATCACTTCGCGGCGCACGATTTTCTTGCCCGGTCCGGGCACTTCCATCTGTTCGCAGATCGCCACCTTGTGCCCGGCGCGTATCAGGCGCGCAATATAGCTTTCGGCGGCGTGGTAAGGTACGCCGCACATCGGCACGGCCTGGCCCTTTTCTTTATTGCGCGCGGTCAGGGTGATTTGCAAAATCTTTGACGCCACCACCGCGTCATCGTAGAAAAGCTCGTAGAAATCACCCAGGCGGAAGAGCAGCAAGGCCGCTGGGTGTTGCTTTTTGACGGCATGGTACTGCTGCATCAGTGGAGTTGTAGGTTCAGACATGAATGCGGGCCGCGCGCCGCGAAAACCGGGGCATGCCGCAGGAGCAAAATCGGCATCCGGCTTCAAGCGTCGGCAGCGATTTGATTATGCTGGCTCGTGCGCGCCTTTGGCAACACCATCGGCGCCACAGCGACACGCATGCCTTATACTGCGCTGTGCCCCAATCGCGAAAAACGCACGCCGAGATCGAAGTCAAGCTGCCGGTAAGCAACCTCCGCGCCACGCTCCACGCAATCAAGGCGCTAGGAGCCGTCTCGCACGGCCGCGTTTTCGAGCAGAACACGCTCTACGACACGCCGCAATCCGATTTGCGCCGCCGCGGAAGACTCCTGCGCGTTCGCAGTGAAGCCAGAGCATCCCAGAGCAGCCACAATCGCCAGAACCGCGTCCGGCGTGTCGTACTCACCTCCAAAGCGCCCCCGCACCCGCTGCATACGACCGGAAACCATCCCCGCTACAAAGAACGAGCCGAACGCGAGGCCGTTGCCACTGACTCCCGCGACTGGGCCGCCAAGCTCGGAGCCTTAGGGTTCAAGCCAAGCTTCCGCTACCAGAAATATCGTACGAGCTTCCGCCTCCGCAGCCTCCACATGGACCTGGATGAAACGCCCATCGGTGTTTTCCTCGAACTCGAAGGCCACCCTGCGGCGATTGATCGCGTGGCTCGCACGCTTGGCTACATGCCCGCCGCCTACATTGCTGGCACGTATTGGGAAGTCTACGCGGCGGATTGCCGTCGTCGCGGCCGCGAGCCCAAGAATATGGTCTTCGGCACAAAATAAATCGTGCAAAGGCCCACTCTGTGCTTGACAAACTTCACGTCAGCATTTACTAGTCAATTGGGACAAAAGCGCAACGCAATGGAGCTTCCGTCCAAATCGGAACCAGGAAGTACCCGCCTCGCCAAGCTCGTCGCGAATCCTAGGCTGGGGCAGGGAGCTTGCCAGGACGTATCGGTTCGCTGGACCTGCGAGGGGCGCGGGGACAGGGAGGCGAGGCCCGGCCTGAGGTAAACGTAGGGCGAATTCTGCATGCCCGAGGCCGGTTCATCTCGCCGGTTTCGGGCATTTTTTTTGGGCCCATCGCCAGGTACGCGCTGTAAAGGAGTCACCATGCTGCACGCCACCGAAGTAATCGGAGCCGAAACGTACGATTCGTTCGGCAACTACGTGGGCCGCGTCAGAGAAATGTTCGTCGAGCCCGCCGACCAGCCCAATCGCGTTGCCAAGCTGCTCCTGGGTCGCGGCCAATACCGCCCGCTGCTCGCCCGCTACGATCAGATCGGCTCGGTCGCTCCCGGAAAAATCAAGCTAACCACTGACGAATCGGCGCTCGAGCTCTACCAGCCCAACGAAGCCTGGCTCGCGATCGGCAAAGACCTCCTCGACCAGCAGATCATTGACACCAACGGCCGAAAAGTCGTGCGCGTCAACGACATCGATCTGGCCGACCAGCGCACCAACGGCAACACCGAACTGCGCATAACTCAAGTAGATGTTGGCCTTCCCGGCGCCGTGCGCCGCCTGTTGCAGGGAATCGTACCGCCCATGGCCATCCGCCGTATCCAGAAGAAACTGCCGCCGCGCAAAATTCTCTGGGAGTTCGTCAACCTGATCGAACCGGACCCCTTGCGTCGAGTCAAGCTGCGTCTCTCCAGCCAAAAGCTGGAGGCCCTGCATCCCGCGGACCTTGCGGACATCATGGAAGAGCTCTCGCCCGACGAGCGGCAGGGAATCATCTCATCGCTCGACGAAGAGACCGCTGCGGAGACAATTGCCGAACTCGACAAGCGCCTGCAAACGCAGGTGGTCGAAAAACTCGACCCCGAGCGCGCGGCGGACATCATCGAAGAAATGAGCCCGGATGCGGCCGCGGACCTGCTCGCCAGCCTCGAACCGGAAACTTCGCAGGAAGTTCTTGGCGAAATGGAACACCGCGAAGCCCATGACGTCGAGCAGCTCCTCAAATTTGAGCAGAATACCGCGGGCGGAATGATGACCACCGAAATCGTGGTTGTCGGCGACGAAGCCACTCGCGGCGAAGTGGTGGATTACATCCGCTTCCACGAAATCTCGCCCGATCAGCTCGACAACGTAATCCTAATCAATAAAGATGCGGCATTGGCGGGAACCGTCCCAATCGCCCGCTTGCTGTTATCGGATTCGGAACAACGTATGTCCGAGCTGGTGTTTGAGCCGCTCCTGTCCGTCACGGCCAGCGCCCACGACAAGGAAATTTTCGAGCTGTTCGATAAATACAATTTGCGCGGCTTAACGGTGGTTGACAACGACAATCATCCCATCGGCACAATCACGGTGGACGACGTAGTAAGTCGTATGCGCGCCAAACTGTAGCGGCCTTTGTTGCTGTCATCTCGAACGGAGCGAGGCCTGCGTAGGAGGCGCCTCCCTTCGCCATTGTCCGCATCGAGCAAGATTTCAACATGTCCGAACAGGCCACCAATCCGACCACGCTAGCCACCTGGAAAGCCCGTGGCGCAGACTTCATGCGGCGCACCCGCATGACCCGCCGGCGTCTCGCAGTGTTTCTCGCGGTCGTCGGGCCAGGTCTGATCACCTCCAATGTGGACAACGACGCCGGCGGAATCACCACCTACACCACTTCCGGCGCTCAGTTCGGCTATACCCTGCTTTGGTCGCTGATTCCCATGACGATTGCGCTGTACGTCTCCGAAGAAATGTGCGCGCGCATGGGCGTCGTCACCGGCAAGGGTCTGTCGGACCTGATCCGCGAGGAGTTCGGCTTCCGCTCGACGTTCTTCGTCATGATCGCCGCCTTGGCGGTGGATCTCGGCAACACCGTCGCCGAATTTGCGGGAGTCGCGGCGTCCATGCAGATTTTCGGCGTCAGCAAATACATTTCGGTGCCGCTGGCAGGAATTGCCGTGTGGCTGCTGGTGGTGAAGGGAAGTTACCGGCAAGTTGAAAAAATTTTCCTGGTGGCTTGCGCTTTCTATCTCGCCTACGTGGCCTCCGCGTTGTTAGCCAAGCCCGATTGGCTCCTGGCTGCCAAGGAAACGGTAAGACCCACGCTGCATTTCAGTACGGATTATCTGCTGATGCTTACCGCGCTGGTAGGCACCACGATCGCGCCCTGGCAGTTTTTCTATCTGCAAGCCGGATTCGTCGAAAAGCGCGTAGGCCCCAAGCAATATAAACACGCTCGGATGGACGTTCTGGTGGGCAGCATCTCCTGCATGGTGATCGTCTTCTTCATCATCGTATGCTGCGCGGCCACGCTCAATAAGAACGGTATGACCAACATCACTGACGCGGCGCAGGCTGCTGCCGCACTGGTTCCGTTGGCAGGGAAATGGGCGGGCTATCTGTTTGCGTTCGGTCTGCTCAACGCGTCCCTTTTCGCGGCATCCATCTTGCCGCTTTCCACCGCCCACGTCATTTGCGAAGGTCTGGGCTTCGAAGCCGGAATCGATCGCAAGCTCAACGAAGCACCGGCCTTCTACTCTCTCTACACCGGATTGATTGTCGCCGGCGGCGGAATCATCCTGCTGCCCAAGGCACCGCTATTCAAAATTCTGGTCCTCTCGCAAGTCGCCAACGGCGTTTGGCTCCCCGTGGTCCTGATTTTCGTCCTCCTGCTCATCAACCGCCGCGATCTGATGGGCGATCACACCAACACCTGGGCATTCAACTTGGTAGCCTGGACCGCCAGCATCATCATGATCATCTTGACCATCGTGCTCGTCTACGCCGCGATCTTCCAGCCCTCCAGCGCAGGCCTAGGCGGCACGCTGATCCATTCCCCTTGAAGCACCCCAACGCAAATTGATGCAGGGCATTTCTAGCAGCGCATGCTGGGCGTGCGGAAGCTGCGTTTGTAGCGGCGCGGTGCAATCGGCCATCGCTGAGTCATCCGGGCCTATAACCGCTGAAGAAAATCAAGCATCGCTCCGTTGACCTCATGCGCGCGTTCTTGCTGCGTCCAGTGGCCACAACCGGGAAGCATGAGCGTGCCGCGAAGCTGCGGCACAAAGTACGCAAGGCTGGCAATGATTTGCTCCATGCCGCGGAAACGCACTACAAGATCGCGGTCTCCAGCGATATAAAGTCCGGGGACCTTGACCTGACTGCCGGCGAAAGGCGCGAGGAGTTCCCAGTTACGGTCAATGTTGCGATACCAATTCAACCCTCCGCGAAAGCCGCTGCGTGTGAATTGGTCCACGTAGAAGTTAACGTCCGCTTCGCTAAGCCAGGGTGGCAGCGACGCGGGATCCACTAAATGGGAAAGGAAGCCACCCTGCCGCGGTACCATTCCGACTTCGCCGCCCGGGGCTCCGGCGTCGCGGCGCGGAGCCTCACCGGAAGCCGAATACAGCAAGCTGCGAATGCTGCGACGCACATCGCGTTCGAATTCCGCCTCGGCGACGCCCGGCGCCTGAAAGTACAGCTGGTAGAAGAGAGCATCTTCGGTTTGCGGCATGACGCTGGTCGGCCGCGTAGGAAATCTGGACCAGAAAGGCACGCTCAATCCTATGACCGCACGGAAGCGATCGGGCCGTAGCAGTGCGCAATGCCAGGCTACGGGAGCTCCCCAATCGTGGCCTGCGATCACCGCGCTTTCAGCACTGAGAGCATCCAGCAAGCCAACCATGTCACCAACTAAATGAAGCAAAGTGTATTGTTCGACGGCCTCGGGCCGGTCGGTCTGGCCATAGCCACGCATGTCCGGTGCCACCACATGAAAGCCGGCTCCCGCGAGTGCTTGTAGTTGATGGCGCCAGGAATACCACGATTCGGGAAATCCGTGACACAAGACGACAAGCGGGCCTGCGCCACACTCCGCAACGTGCATGCGAATGGCGTTCGTTTCGATCAACCGGTGCTTGAGTTCAATCATAGTGCCTTCCATTTGAGTTTCGGCCCACACCAAACTTCACCGGTGCGAAGGACCGTAGCGCCCCCGCCGACGAAGTCGCCTGCCCGCTTACTTCTGCATAGCCGCAGCCTTTCGTGCGATGAGGAGAAAACCTTGAGCGGTGGCGTCTTTCTGCAGGGTGGCAAGTCGGGCGCGACCCGAATCGACCTTGCCAGATTTCATCTCTACTTCGCCCAAAGCGAGGCGGACTTCAAGCTGTGTTGGAACGTCGCCGAGCACTACGGCCTCGCTTAGAAGGGACGCGAGACTTGCTTCAGCTGCTTTGGTCGCTCCCGACGCTGCGTCAGTCCGAGCTGCGAGGATGGCGATCGTGGTTCGTGACGCGCGCTCTTCATTCTTCGCGGCTAGCTTTTGAGCCTTGTCAATTGTCTCCGCAGCTGCTTGAGTTTTTCCCTGTAGCAACAGGGACCGTGCCAAAACGGCCAGGGCCGCCTCTTCCGCGATGGCAGACTTCTCTTGATGGAACTCCTGCGCGGCGTCCCGTGCGGGTGACTCAGTCCCGGCGGGATGGCCCTGCTCAATCATGAGAGATGCCAAGGAGAGACGACTGTCCGCGATTCCTCCTTTTTCACCAATTTCTTTGCGCATCGCGAGGGCTTCCTCATACGATTTCCCTGCGCCCGCCAAATCTCCTTGGGTTTCGCGCAGATTCCCGATGCTGGCGAGCACTTCCGCGGCGGCGCTCTTGTCCTGTGTTTCGCGGGCCAAAGCGAGCGCCTGCGCGTACAACTTTCCCGCTCCTGGCAGATCGCCCAGATCGTAGAGCACGTTTCCGAGATTGTCCTGAACCTCCAGCATTCCGGTTTTGTCGTCGATCTTGGTGTAAGCGGCGAGCGACTGCTCATACATGGCTTTTGCTTCCGGGAAGTTGGAACGCATATGAAGCAGGTTGCCGAGACTGTTGGTGACCGAGGCAACGCCGCCCGCCTCGCCGATTTCGCGATAGAGGGTGAGGGACTCTTCGTATCTCGCGCGCGAATCAGGCAGATTGCCTTGTTCGCGGAGCAGCATCCCAAGATTGGAGAGGGCGCTGGCAGTGCTGCTTTTATCGCCGATCCGGCGATAGACATCCAGAGAATTTTCCTCCATCTGTTGTGCGGCCGGCAAATCTCCCTGCTGGTAAAGCATGCCTGCGAAGTTGTTCATGGTCCGGGCTTCGCCACGGGCATCGCCCCTCTTCTTGGAGATTTCCAAGGACTGGCCAAAAAGGACCTTGGCCCCCGCCAGATCTCCTGTGTGCCAGAGCACGGTCGCCAGGTTGTTTAGAGCCAACTGGATATCAGCCTGGAAACCGATTGACCGCGAAATCGAAAGCGATTCCTCCCAGGTGCGCTTTGCTCCGGCGGTATCTCCTGTCGCATACAGTAGAGTTCCTAGGTTCAGGAGAGCCGAAGCGACACCGCCTCGGTCGCCCGCATCGGCGAAAAACTTCTTGGCCTGCTCGGCCGCCTGAACGGCTTCTTTCATTTTGCCCAGGTTCTGCAACGCCATGCCCTCCGTGAGTCGTGCGCGGGCCATCAATGAAAACGCCCCGAGAGCTTGCCCCTTGGTCGCAGCGACTCCCGCCGTCTCCTGCGCACGCCGGAAGTCTCCGAGAGCGATCGCTGTATTTGCCTCTGCCAGGTCAATGCGCGGATCATCACTCGCCGGTGTAGGGAGCCTGCGAAGTTGCGTGATCGTTTCGAGGGCGTCCTTCCCTTGGCTGGCGCTGGTTTGGACTGCGACCAGACGGAGGCCGTATTCGACGTTGTCAGGGAAAAAGTCCTGGAGCGATTTGTAAGCATCAATCGCTTTGGTCCATTCGTGAGTCGTCTCGCGGTAACGGCCCTCGACCCAGAGTCGCTGCTCGCGCGGAAGATTGCCAGAAAGTTCAAATGCCCTCTGGGCCTGCTGCTCCGCCATTGCGTCATAGCCCAACGTGGACCAGGCGAAGGCTAGGGCCGAGTGCGCGAGGGGATACGACGCGTCGGCCGTAACAGATTTCTCAAAAAGATCACGAGCAGCGAGTGCGTCGAAGATTCGCAGCTTCGCCAACCCCTCGGAATAGAGGCGCGCGGCCTCAGGATCGGACGGCAGCGAGGCCCTTACGGCGGCGGCTTCCGCATCGGAAACGGCACTGACCCCCAGTTTTTCGCGCAGCGTCGCACCCGCGCGGCTGGCCAAGGCGTCAATTTCTCCTTCGCTTCCTTCCTCGGACACCGATGCCAGAGTTTCGCCTTGCACTGCGTCTTGCAGGCGCAAATCGAGGCGGAGCTGGCCGTTGCCCAACGGAATGTAAGAGCCAAGAACGACGTCGTCAGCGTTGAGATTCTTGTATATTCTCGCCAGAGTCTCCCGACCATAGCTATCCTCGTCGGGCAAGGACAGATTGATTTTCATCTGCGCAACATTTTCGCCGGGAACGATGCGAAGTTGCTCGCCTGCAGCCAACTCCGTCACCAGCATCTCCGAGAGTGCCGTGGAGAGCCAGGCTTCACCGGCGCGTCCCGACACATTCTTGAAGCCGAGCACCGCAATGGAGCGGCGCGCGTGTACCGGTGCAGTAGGAGCGCTGCTGGCGACCTCCAAAGCGTTGTGTCGTCTGGCGGGACGAATTAAGAAATAGGAAGTACCGAGGCCAATCAGTAGGACGGCTGCCGTGGCTCCCACGATTGCCGATGTATGAATCGCTTTGGTCTGAGCGGTCGCCTGCACCTTGTGCGGCAGATTGGGATTACCCGCGTCGCACGTATACAGATTGAATAGATGGACGCGAACCCCGTGCTTAACCCTCACTTCCCCCAAGTCATGCAATGTAGCGTTCCAACTGGTGATTGGACCGAGGACATCCGCAACGGACTTGGAAACTAAGATATGGCCCGCGTCGCCACAATCCATTACTCGCTGCGCGATATTAATTCCGCCTCCGGCAACGTTTCGATTGGCATTGATGTCGTCGACACGCCGAACCGGTCCGGTATGAATGCCCATGCGCAGCTTCAGGTCGGGTCGGCTGCGCAATGCTTGGCCAACCTCGAGGGCGCAACGCGCCGCCCCTTCCGCATCGCCAAAGAACACCAGGGCCATGCCGTCGCCGGTAGGCAAGCGCAGTAGTTGGCGACGCTTCTGTGCCCGGCTGAACTCAGCGGTGTCGCGAACGACTTTCTGCAGCTGGTCGATGAGTCGAATCTGCTCGTCCATCGGCAGCATCGAGTAGGCCACGATGTCCATGAACAATACATGGGCCACCTCCAACGGTTGGGTAGGATTCGATTCCCGGACCGTGTTCATGATCGGCTCCCGGAACGCTTCAACGCTAAACGCTAATTGCGAGACACGGCCTGCGCAAGCAATGGGTAGGGAATTCCCTGGCCGGGCATGTTAGGCCGCGCTTCGAGGCAAGTCAACGACACGACACGTGTCGTTAGCACACGATGTGTCCGCTTTCGTAGAAGCGGCCAGGGAGCGAGATGCAAGCATGAACTGCTACCCGATGCCCGCCCTGGAGCGGACGATGAAGATTCAAGAAGTGATCTTGCGAGCTTTGGCGAAAAAGATTACCTGGTGGCAAGCAGCCGAGATCATCGGGTTCAGGAACCTTCGTCGAGCCGTCCGCGAAGCGGCTGATTGCCGTGTTGTTTCGAACTGTGATTTGCCCGTTCGAGATGGATTCCACGGGCTTGATGATTAGACCGGCGGGGATTTTCGCGCAGACTGTTTGTAACTCCTGAAAGTCACATTGTCGGGTAAATACCGTTCTAGTTGCTCGCGTTTGGCTATCGCGTTTGTGCCGATCGCGTCCCAATCACCACCTTTGGGAGCGTTGCTACTTTCACTTTCTTCTCTTTGAGTATTGGCCGGATCGTTTTGCGGTCAAATTCAGTCTCTTTCGTGATTTTTCGCAAACCCCGCGCGCCGGGCGATGCACGTAGTATCCATGGGCATTTCCGGGGGGCAAGCGCTGCTGAACGCCCTACACGTGGCGAACAGACTGCATCGGATCTACCCGCATCCAGGGACGTGCGGCTGAATAGGCAATAACGACGGTCATCGCGAGCATCGTAAATGCCGCCCCGAGAAAGACAAACCATTCGATGGGCTGTATCTGATAAAGCAGGGATCTCGCCAGCAGGCTTGCGCCGATTCCACCAGCGATTCCGAGGAAGATTCCGATGATGGTCACGGCGCTTGTCTGGTGCAGGATCAATTTCCACAAGTCCCGCGGCAACGCGCCAAGCGCGACGCGAATTCCCATCTCCCGCGTTCGTTCACTAACCGAATAGAAGACCGCACCATAAAGTCCCACGGCGGCCAGCACAAATGCCAGCAGTCCAAATGCGCTGGTACAAATCACCGCCAGGTGTGGGACGTACAAAGCGAATTGATGCCATTGTTCAATTGTGAAGCTCATAAGGCCTAGTTCCGGGGCCGATTTGCGCACGTTCTCCAAAATCGTTCCCATCCACTGCGACGGATCACCCTTCGCGCGAACCACCAGATACATACCCGACTGATAATTTTGGGTCAAGCAGTAGTACATGAAGGGCTGCGGCGCCTCGTCAATGTCCGAATACTTGATGTCTCCCACGACCCCAACCACGGTAGCCTGGCGGTTGCCAGTTTCAATGTGGACTGTCTTGCCAACCGGGTTTTGATTTGGCCAATATTTTGCCGCCATCGTTTGGTTGACGACGATGACTTCCGGGGATTTCGCCGTGTCCGAAGCGGCGAACGTGCGTCCTGCGAGAATTGGGATTCCCAGTGTAGCGAAATAGCGGTCGTCCACAACACCGGAGCCAATGGTCACCCCGTGTTCGTTGTCATCAGGGACACCTGTGATGTGCACCTGGTCGGTGTTAATCCCGCCTGAAAATGGGATGGTGTTCCCAAGGCTGATGGACTCGATACCGGGCACCTGACTTACATCCTCGCGAAGCCGCTCCAATAGCGCACGACCCTGTTGTTCTGAGTAACCATTGGCTTGTAGGTCGTCGATTGCGTAAAGCGCGACGTTGCGAGCGGAATATCCAACCTTTACCTGCTGCAGATTATGCAGGCTCTTCAGGCAAAGACCGACTCCAATCAGTACCACGGTGCAAGCGGTGACCTGCAGCACCACGAGAGAACTTCGCATGCGGCCCTTGCGCGTTCCGCCGATGGCGACCTCTCCATTCAGCGCAGCTGCGAGATTAAGCGTAGAAGCGTGCAGGCCAGGCAACAAGCCGGTAGACAGTCCCACCAGGAAAACGACTGCGACCATCACAGAAACAACCGTGAGGTCAGGCCGGAAATCCAAAGTAATAGGGATTACGCCGATTCCGGGAAAAAATGGCTTGAAGTCGAGCAAGCGTCTGAGGCCATAAGAAGCAAATACAAAGCCGACCACTCCCCCGATCACCGAAATCACTAAGCTGTCGACAAGAAGCTGGCGAACCAGACTCATGCGAGTGGCCCCGAGCGCGGCACGTATCAAGATTTCTTGCCGTCGCGCGCCGGCCAGCGCCAGTAGCAGGTTGGCCACGTTGGCGCAGGCGGCAAACAGCACGAGTGCAACAACCGCCAGCATGAGTCCGCTCATCAACTTCGCGCTGGACATTGCGTTCGGCGGAAGCATGCTCGTTTCCGTCAGCGCGGCAAGCCGGTTCTTGTTGGTTTCCGGATAAGCGACGGCAAGCTGTCGCGACAATCCTTGCATCTCCGCCAGGGCCTGCTGGCGCGTGACACCGGGCTTCATACGCCCGATCAAACTCAAAGAGTGACTGGTGCGATCTGCGAGCCAGTCATAAGTCTGGTGAGAGATAGCGGGCGTTGCGGAAAGCGGATGCCAAAGGTCGGGAACATCGCTCAGGATGGTTCCCACAAAACGCCGCGGCGCTACTCCGACAATAGTTAGCGGAACGCTATTTATCTTGAGAGTTTTGCCGATAATGTTCGGGTCTGCCCCGAGCCATTGCCAGTAGCCGTAACTCAGCACCGCGGACGTCGTCACTTTGTCGTCGTCGCCTGCGGCAAACCAGCGCCCGAGGAAAGGTTGAACCCCGAGAACGGAGAAGTAATTGTCGGACACAGCGTTGATAAGGCCGCTTTTCTCACGTTTTTCGAAGATGATCGTCTGCAGGCCGATGCTGAACGGAATCGCGCAGAGGCCCGAGAACACGCCATTGTTGTCGCGATAATACCGGTAATCCGGATAGGAAACTTGGCTGAACGGTTCATTCGGCGTGACTGTGTAAAGTGTCAACAGCCGGTTTGGATCAACAACCGCAGGGGGCCGCAGCAGCAGGGCATGGAATGTGCTGAGCCCCGCGGACGCCGCAGCCAGGCCAATCGCCAGGGAAAAAACAGCAATGCAGGCGAGCTTCGCGTGTTTGCGTAGAATCCGGAGTGAAAACCGGATGCTTGGAAGTTGCGTCATTTTGCCCCCAGTACACAGAATCATCCTGGAGCTCGTACTCTTGTCGCAGCGCCAATCATAAAATACACCTGACCACTTCGTTCAGCAATGCAGAGAGACTTCGCTGGCGTCCCTTTCCCGCTTGGAGCAGCGTCCAGCGCATCGGCAATATTCACCGCCGAGATCAAGGGGGAATTCCAATGGTCGCCTTGCAATGTTTCCGGTTGCTGCTCGGGAGCCAAAGCCGAATCAGACCGCCTCTATCTAGACGGACAATGCCTGATTAGCGCAAACCGGACTCAATGTCCGCTTACGGCTTATCAGGCAGTTACCCGTGTACAAATGTGGCCAGACTGGAATGACGGCCTCCGTGATAGACTCCGCCGACGAATACACAGAACAGAATCGAGGCAATGGATTAGCGCGCAACGGGGCTGAAAGGAATCGCCGTGAGCGGCAACTTAGTGGAGTCGTCCGCAGCCATGGTACTCCTCTTGATTCCCAGCGAGGTGATTTGGTCGTATTTTGTCGGTGGAGTGGTTTTTGCAATCGGGCTCGTCGCAATTTTTCTTTACGGCGATTGGCAAAAGGCGCGAGGATTCGACAAGTTGATTCTGTTTGGGCCGCTCTTTTACGCGGCGCCACTCGCGGCCTTCGGCACCGAGCATTTCACGTTGACGGAGGCCGTCGCGTCGCTCGTACCGGCGTGGATTCCGTGGCATGAGTTTTGGGCATACTTCGTAGGCGCTTGCTTTATCGCAGCCGCGCTGAGCATGGTGACGAGGATTCAGGCGCGTCTCGCGGCGAGTTTGCTCGCCCTGAACTTTTTCCTTTTCGTAGTGCTGATGGACGTCCCGGCTTGGATACAAAATCCTCGAGACCGGATTGCGCTGGCGCTCGCGCTGCGGGAATTATCCTTCAGCGGAGGCGCTCTGGCGCTGGCAACGGGCCTCACTGAGCAGGGGCGCGAACGCGGCGCGCACATCCTTGCGACGATTGCGCGTTACTTCGTTGCAATTCCCGTGTTGTTTTACAGCTTCGAGCAATTCATGCACGGCGATTACGTTCCCGGGGTTCCGCTGGAGCGGATGACTCCCAGGTGGATTCCCGGACACGCCATTTGGACGTACCTGGCAGCCGTGGGCTACGCAGTCGCGGGAATCCCGTTGCTAGTTGGTAAAAAAACCCGCGCAGCCGCCACGTGGGTGGGCCTAACGGTGCTTTTCGTGGAGTTGGTCGTCTACGTGCCGATCGGAGTGGTGGACCGCGCCAGCCTCGACAATGGCCTTAATTACATGGGGGACACATTGATGTATTGCGGGGCCGTTCTTCTGCTCGCGGGCGCCATGCCGCGCGAAGCGCCGCAACAAGAATCATCGGCCGATAAGTGGTCCCACGAAGAGGGTCACCAGCAAGGGCAGTAAGAACTTGAGTGAACCAGAACAGCTTTTCGCTCATTCTGTGAAGACTCATCATCTCTCCCACCAAAGTGCCTGATAACGCCCCAACCGGTAAGTGGGGTTTCTTCGTTTCCGGTTACGTGACGCGATATAAAAGGGCGCCCCTTTGGAGTAGGTTTTGAGTGCTTGGCTCGAACCCACTTCGGAAAGGAGCGCCCTCAATGGATAGCGTGAAGTATATCGGGATGGATGTTCACAAGGAAGCGATCTCGATCGCCGTTCTGAATTCCTCTGGCAAGCTGGTGATGGAATCGACGATCGAAACCAAAGCCATCACCATCTTGGAGTTTCTGAAAGGATTGCGCGGATACCTGCACGTCACTTTGGAAGAAGGCACCTGGGCGGCGTGGCTCTATGACCTCATCAAGCCGCACGTCACGGAACTGGTGGTATGTAATCCCCGCCGGAATGCCTTGCTCAAAGAAGGTAGCAAGAGCGACCGCATCGATGCGCGGAAGCTGGCCGAGTTGTTGCGCGCGAACCTGGTCCGCTCGGTCTATCACGGAGAGCACGGAGTGCGGAAGCTGAAGGAGCTGGGGCGCAGTTACCTGGCGATCAGCACCGATCTGATACGAGTGATGAGCCGGGTGAAGGCGATCTATCGCAGCTGGGGGATTCCTTGTGCGGGGAAGCAGGTTTATGCACCGTGCCATCGTGCCGAGTGGCTCGCTAAAATCGCAGAAGCCGGAGTGCGCCGCCGGGCGGAGTTCTACTACCAGCAGCTGGATTTCCTGAGGCCTTTGCGCCAGGAAGTGCGAGGCGAGCTGTTGATCGAGGCGAAGAAGCACGAAGCCTGGAAATTGTTGCGCGGGATTCCGTTCATCGGCCCCATCCGGGCGGCTCTGCTGATCGCCTTGCTGCAGACACCGCACCGGTTTCGCACCAAGCGACAGCTCTGGACGTACAGCGGGTTCGGAATCGAGACCTACAGCAGTGCCGAGCACCGCTGTGTCCAGGGAGAGCTGAAGCGAGCGAAGAAGCCGGTCTCGATTCGTGGTCTGAACCGCAATCACAATCACGATCTGAAGAATCTGTTCAAAGGTGCTGCTACGGTGGCCGCTGCCAAGGACGGTCCGTTCCGGGAGTTTTACGATCGACTGGTGGCCAAAGGAGTCCGGCCAGAAATGGCGCGCCTGACGCTGGCGCGCAAAATGGCAGCCATTACGTTGATCGTTTGGAAGAAGGGGGTGCGCTTCGACGCCAAGCATCTGAAACTACAAACAGCTTGAGTGTCTCTGGTAATCCGTTCCATCCCTAGGATTGCTCCTCGTGGTGGTCAGCGGTTCTGGAGACACTCGGGTTCGAGGGCGAGTCTCAGCCGATTAGTTAGGCTTTGCGTGCCTCGGGCCGCTAAGTCTCACACGCGACTCTAGTCCGCCTCGGACAACCCGAAAAAGCTATGGGCTACGAGTCCCCAATAGAACCATGGTTGGCACCTGACAACCGTTCTGCTTGTTGGTCTCAGAACTGATTGGCTTCGTCGTGCAGAAGCGATGAAAACCGCTGGTAGAAAAACCCAAAAGCGCTACCGGAGTGTCGGTAGCGTCCCGAGCTCACGGAACGGAAGGCAAGAACAAACCTGCTCCATGGGTCGGGCTGGGCGCAAGGAAAACTCCGGCCGGAGGAGAAGTGTTTTTTCCTTGACTACTCTTATAGAACTAATGTGTGCCACGAGCACGAAAGGAGGAAACGCTGAGTAGTGCGCAACTGCTTGACCGATGAGGGTAGGCCCCTCGGAACCGGTTTACAGGAACGGGTTCCAAACCACCTTCGGCGGCTGTAGTCAAAAGCTATGGTCGTGAACGCGGAAGGAAAAGGCCTGGCAACGACCAGGTCAGGTGACAGGCAAGAAGAGGACCGCAAGGGAACCACTGCTGAAGTGTCGAAACGTTAAAGACGATGTCAAAACCGCGGGGGGTTAGTTACTGGGAGAGTAGCTCCGACGAAACCTGTTTACGGGCGGAGCGGCATCCGGCATGAGAGGTGGCCTGAGCTTGCGACACGTGGGAACCTGAGGCACCGATGCTAACGGAGAAGTCACAAGTGGAAGCAACCACGAGGGCGAGAGTACGGATGCGGAGCCTCAGGGTCGGACTGCCCCAAAGTAGTGAAGAAGCGGGGTAATCCCCGTGGAGCGAAGGGGGCAGGTCACTCGCGTCCTAACCAAATTCGGTCAACTGGAAACAGGAGGAACCGAGCGGTTAGGACGGAAGGTAGCAACCTTCACTGGGTGGCACGAGCCGTGTGACGGGAGACAGTCAAGCACGGTTCTGTGAGAGGCTCGGGGCGAAATTCCCCGGGCCTACTCGGCCGTCCACTCTCAGCCCAAAAAGTCCCCGCGCGTAAACGCCGGCAACGACACTAAGAACTAGAGGAATGAACTTACTGGTTGGTTCGCCCTTCAGCTGTGGCCGGCTTGTAGCCGTCTGGAATCTCAAAGAGCGAGGGATCTGGCTCTGTGCGCACGACTTGAGCAACTGTCAAAGTTACTGTTCCCGTACGCGGGTCGCTGTGTTTGATCATCAGATTGATCCGGAGATCATCTGAGTACCAATATTCATCCGTAATGACAGTCTCTTTGCCTGTGCCACCATTCTCGGCAGGGATAGTCTGAGTCTCGCGAAACCCATGCGCGAGCAACCCCTCGAACTCATGAACGCCCAGGTCCTCTTCTCTCGTGAACTCGTTCTGAGGGAGCCCTGTTGGATCGCCGATCCATAGCGAGGAGCGGGCGGCACCGTTGAGGGTGGGTGACTAACAGTCTCCGTCCAGAAGGTTCGTTTTTGGGGATCGAGCATGGTAGAGATCCGCGTCTGCGGGTCATACAGATGGATGCGCACGACTGGGGGCGTGTTCGTATCCAAAGCGGGCACCAGCACCCTCGACTCGTTGTGGATCCGGCCCCGACTATCCCGGTCAATCTCCCGGATTGTCCTGAAGTTGACGATGGAACCGTCAGGCTGAACGTACGAACGCTCCACATTGATCACGCCGCTGAACGGTACGTTGGGGATGGGCGTTACGAAGATGTCCTGGGCCGCAGCGGCCGGAGTCGCGATAGCCACGGCCAGGAGAACCAACCAGGAGAAACCGGGCAGACAGTGCGGCAGACGCATCTGGGTCCTCCAGCGACGCTCTGAGGCGAAAGAATACCCAGATTGCCCCACCTTGCCAAGAAATATGGGCACAGGCAGGTCCGGGCTTTGCTCTCATATCAGCTGCGACGATCAACCTCTTCGGTATAATCCAAGCTCCCGCAGCATTTCCCCACTTGTTGCCTGAAATGCCTTTCGCGCATCGCACTCGGATCGTCCGAGTTCCGAAAATCTGGGCGTTCTTGGCGAAATATCGCCATGGCACTCACGCCCTAGGAATCGTCCGGTCACTTGGCGAGTGGTCGGCAACCCGGAAACAATCTTGAAAGTCACAAATTAAGCGGTCAAGTCCTGGTCAACGCTAAACGCTCTTACCGGAGAAGTGGGTCCCGGTATCCAAGTGATTGCATAACAACGTCGGCTCCTTAGACCCGAGTAGACTATGGTTTGTCGATGACCATTGGCTCGGGAGAAAGGAGCCGACATGTTCATTATAGGCGTGGATTATCACCCGAGCGATCAGTACGTCGCGTTTGTCGACACAGAAACGGGAGAGTATGTGGAACGGCAATTGAACCACAGTGCGGGAGAAGCCGAGAAGTTTTATCGGGAACTGGCGACGCGGGGAGTCAGCGTGCGAGTCGGGATCGAGGCCACGGGCTACTCCCGCTGGTTCGAGCGGTTGCTGGCAGAACTCGGTATGGAGCTGTGGATCGGCGATGCGGCGAAGATCAAAAGCAAGCGAGTCCGCAAGCAGAAGACCGACCGGGAGGACGCCCGACTGCTGCTGCGACTGCTGCGGGAAAATAATTTCCCTCGGATCTGGATACCCAGTCCGGAGAATCGGGACCTGCGACAACTGCTGTGGCACCGGCATCGGATGGTGCAGATGCGCACGCGGATCATGAATCAACTGCAGGCTCTGGCGATGAACGAGGGCCAGCGACGTAAGAAAAAGCTGTGGAGCGAAGCAGGGCGCGCACAGCTGGAAAAGCTTCCGCTGGCACCGTGGGCCTCGCGGCGCCGGAAAGATCTGCTGGAGCTGCTGGACCGGATGAACCCCAGCATCCAAGAGCTAACCGCAGCGATCGAGCGGGAAGCCAGGAAGTGGCCCGAGGCGCTGCGGCTCATGACGCATCCTGGTGTGGGCCCGCTGACGGCGCTGGCCTTCGTGCTGATCATCGGGACGGTGGAACGATTTCAGTGCGGCAAGCAGATCGGTAGCTATGTCGGACTGATCCCGTGCGAGGACTCCAGTGCTGGCCATCAACGATTAGGGCACATCACCAAGCAAGGCAGTTCTCTGCTGCGTTTCTTGCTGGGGGAAGCAGCCCAAGCCGCAGCACGATGTGATGCGGACTGGAGACGACGGTACCTGCATCTGGCGCTGCGCCGGCAACGGAACATTGCCAAGGTGGGTATGGCCCGAAGACTGGCGGTGCGGTTGTACTGGATGTGGCGGAAGGGCTGGGAATATTCAGACTGGATCAAATTCGGTTCGCACGCGGGACAGCTCGGAACCGGAAATGGCGTGCATTAGAACGCCGTCTCAGTGAATGGGCATCCCGCTCCCTCGCGAGAGGGAGTTTGGACGAGTAATCATGGTCTGAAGCTGGGATCGAAGAGATGTGTGGGTCGGACCGAAACCGACCGAAAGATTACAGGCGAGCCGTGGTCGTCGACAGGGCCAAAGAACACGACGAACAAGGACACTCTTTGAAGTGAACGGAGAAGTGCGCTCATAAATAGCTTGACAGAGCCGACGTTGTTAGAGATTTCCGGTTAGGCGACCAACCGGGCACGACGCTCGTCGTTATCGCACGTCAAACGCACGCGCCGTCACCGTATCGTGAAGCGTCGCGTATTTCACCAGCACGCCCTGACCGCAGTGGATGAATGCCTCAGTACGTTCGTGCGCGGCTAGAGCCGCTGGTGAGGCCCAATGCTCCACAACATAGAACTCCAGATCGTCATCAATACCGCGGTAGAGGTCGTAACGGAGATTTCCCGATTCTTGCCGGGACGCAGAAGCAAGCGCGCGAAACGCCTCGATGGCATCGTTGATGTGCGCCTTCGCAAAGCGAAAAATCGCGACATGAAAGATCTCGTTACCGCCAGCGGCGGTACTCCCTCGCGAGGATAAGGCCGCTGCGACAACCAGTGTCAGGAAACTCATCCGAGATATCATTTCCGGAGCAAGCCTCCGGCCCGCAAGGCCTTCACCGCCGACGCCTCGGAGCCTGAATGAGTTCAACCAAGCCCCAAAAGTTCTTTTTCGCCACGTAGTATAACCTCTGTCGATGCAAACAGAATGTTTTTCGATTTTGGACGACGGTGGAACGGATCAACCACGAGTGTCAGATAGTGCCAGCAGGGTTAGCGGTCTGAAAGGATCATTTACGATCAGTCGGCAAGTCGGAACGATGGCGCTTAGTACGTATGTTTTCGGTTTCGCGACAAACCAGGCAAGTTGGACTACTTCCTGTTTGCCGTTGCAAGGAATATCGTTTTAGTATCTCTAAGAATGCGGAACAAACCGCACTCGATGGAAGAGGAGACAAGGCATGTCCTACACCATATCGACCTTGCTGACCCGGAATCTTCGCGATGTCTTCGGTGAAAATGACGCCGCACGTCGGCGCGCGGCCATCGACGAAATCTACACCGAAGATTGCGTGTTCTACGAGCCGAAGGGCGTCTACCGTGGCCGCGACGAGATTGATCGCGTGGCGGGTGCGATCAAGGCTACTCACCCTGACTTTCGATATCAGCCGATTGCCCCGGCGGAGGAATTGGGCAATACCGGACGGATTCAATGGGTATCGGGCCGCCCTGGTGAGCCGCCAGCTTACGCCGGGACTGATTTCATCGTTGCTCGGGACGGCAGAATTGCCGCCCTTTACCTCTTTTTCGACAAATTTTTCGACACGCAGGAACGCGGCTTCGCTCTCGCGGGAGAATCTGCCAACGTAATGCATGCTTCTCGCGCACTTCCCGCGCTGTAACCTTACCCGTCAACGCGCGCTTGTCTCAGGACATTTCGTTTCGAGTCGGAGATTCAAGGAAAGGGACAACCGCATTAATGGCAACTGCTCGACGCCGAACTCGGTTCACCTTGCTTGCCATCACCGCGTGTGCTAGCTTTTCTCACTGTCTGTCCTCGAGCGAAACTGAGTGAAAGCCAGCGAACTTCTCAAAGCTGCCAACCGCGAAGAAGCGGAGCTTCTCGATAAAATTGACCTACAGCGATTACCCGAACACCTGGCCGTGATCATGGACGGCAATGGCCGGTGGGCGCAGCGGCGTCACTTGCCGCGCGTCGCCGGACACCGCGCGGGCGTCAAGGCCGCGCGCGAAATCATCGAAACCTGCGCCCGCCTGAAGCTGCCGTGCTTGACCCTCTACGCGTTCTCGCTCGAAAACTGGCGACGCCCCCAGGCCGAAGTGGATTTCCTCATGCGTCTCCTCCGCGAGTATCTGAAGCGCGAGCTTCCTGCCATCCACAAGAACAATATTCGCCTGCTGGTCATCGGGCGCTCGGAACAACTCCCCGAAGCGGTGCGCAAGGACATCGAAAGCGGCATGCGCCTCACCGCAAAAAACACCGGTATGAAGCTGGTAGTCGCCCTGAACTACGGTGGCCGCGCGGAACTGGTAGACGCATTCAACACTTTGCTTCAGCAGGTTCGCGCCAATGGCATGTCTGCCTTCCAGGCCGATGAACAGACCATCTCCGAGCATCTCTATACCGCCGGTCTCCCCGACCCCGACCTGCTGATTCGCACCAGCGGCGAAATGCGCGTCAGCAATTTTCTGCTCTGGCAGATCGCCTACGCCGAGATTTACGTCACCGAAACTCTCTGGCCGGACTTCTCCCGCGAAAGACTTCTCGAAGCCTTGGTGGATTTTCAAAAACGCGAGCGGCGTTACGGCGGCCTGGGCGCCGCGCGCGAACGCGCCAGGGAATTGGCCGCCGCATCCGGCAAGTCAGGCCGGAGCTGACGCCGCATGCTTCTCCGCATTGCCACGGCTGCTGCCCTGATTCCCATCGTTGTGGCTCTCGTGTGGTGGGCGCCGCCGGCCGTCCTCGCAGCGATCGCCGCGCTCATCGCCATCCTCGCGTTATTGGAATTCTTCGGCTTGGGCGACCGCATCGGCTTGCGCGGGTTCAAAAAGTGGACGTATTTCTGTACTGGGCTGATTTTCTACGCCCAATATTCCGCGGGGTTCCTCATCAAACATTCCTTCTCCGAGGGTATCTCGATCGTCCGTGACGCGGCTGGCGGCGCGCTTTCGATCGAAGCTGCGCTGCTCATTTTCATATTCGGCTGCGTTTCGTTGGGCGTGATAACGCGCCGCGCGCTGCATGAAGTTCTGCCCGCCATCGCCATCAGCGCCGCGGGAATTCTTTTTGTTGCCCTGCCGTTCAGTTACATCGTCCGCCTGGATGAAATTGAACCAGTCGGAAAGCAACTCGTTCTTTTCACACTAGTCTTGGTCTGGGCGGGAGACATGCTTGCCTATTTTGTAGGCAAGGGGCTGGGCCGCTTGCCCATGGCGCCCGCTCTAAGCCCCAAGAAAACCTGGGAAGGTTCGATAGGTAATGTGATCGCGTCAATGCTCGTGGGGGCCTTGTTCGCGCGATGGATGCAGACGGACGTGACCGTCCCACTGGTAATAGCGGGCGTCGCGAACATCGCCGGGCAGGCGGGCGACCTGATCGAGTCGGCCTACAAGCGCGCCGCCGCGGTGAAAGACTCGGGCGCGCTGCTGCCGGGCCATGGCGGCATGCTGGACCGCATAGATAGCTTAATTCTCGCCGCCCCGGTCGTCTGGGCGCTCTATCAATGGCTGGGTCAACCGCGATAGCCGCGATATAAGTGTTTTTTTTATCCCGACCGAAGGGAGGCCTGCCTGTCGCAGACAGGGACCTCTCCTCGATATGATTCCTGCCGTCGACGCAAAATGTGCCGCGTCGAGCCATCTCCGCGTCCTCTCTTAGTTGTTCTCTGTGCCCTTGGTGTTAAATCTTTCCTAGCTCCTACCCGCGAAACAAAGTCAAATAAATTGCCAACGCCACGCCAATCCCCGCGAGCACCAGCGCCACCGCAATCGCCAGCGTTGACGGTCTGCGGTATGAGCTTGTGCCGCGATTCCATCCACGCACCAGCCGCACATGCTGCCACGTTGAAAATATATTCACGGCCACTCCGATCGCGATCAAAGCCGTTCCAAATACCAACGATAACCGCGAGGAGTGCACCGGAATGTCGGGCTTGATGACCTGGAACTCCTGCAGAAACAGCCCGAACCGCGCCACCACGAACCCAAAACCCATCAGCGCGATGCCCGTGCGTATCCAGGCCAGAAACGTGCGTTCGGCCGCGAGATAATCGCTGGGACCAAATCGTGTTTCGGCACCATTTTTTTCAGTCATTGCTCCGCTCAGTTCGGTCAAATTCATGGAAACTCCCTCGTTCTGGCCACAAACTGTTGCCCTTCGCGGAACGCGATCGATACAGCGTCATCCACCCAACCTTCGTTCGCATAATCCGCCAAACGCCTATAAAATGGAAGTTACGTCCCTATGAAACGCATCTCTATCCTGGGCTCGACCGGCTCGATCGGTCGCCAATGCCTCGACGTCGTCTTCGCGCATCCCGGAAAATTCCAGGTGGTCGCGCTGGCGGCAGGTTCAAACGTCGCTCTAGCCGCCGAGCAGATCCTGAAGTACAACCCGCAAGTGGTATCGGTAGGCACCGAGGCTGGCGCCCGCGAATTATGCGATGCGCTCAAACGAAGCCGCGACGCCAAAAGCTCGCCGCAACCCGAAATTCTATTTGGCCCGGAAGGCATGGAGCGCGTCGCCACCCATCCCGACGTTGAGATGGTGCTCTCCGCGGCGGTTGGCGTCGTTGGCCTTCCCGCCACCTACAAAGCGATCGAGCAGGGCAAGCACATCGCCCTCGCCAATAAAGAAGTCATGGTCGCCGCCGGCGAAGTCGTCACCGCCGCCGTGAAACGCTCGGGCGTAGCGCTGCTCCCGGTGGATAGCGAACACAACGCCATCCATCAGTGCTTGCGCGCCGGGGAGCATCGCGAAGTAAAGCGCCTCGTACTGACGGCCTCTGGCGGGCCGTTTCGCAAAACGCCGTTTTCGCAATTCAAGAAAATCACACCAAAACAGGCCCTGGCGCATCCAAATTGGAAGATGGGTCAGCGCATCACGATAGATTCTGCCACGCTGATGAATAAAGGCTTCGAAGTGATAGAAGCCAAGTGGCTTTTCGGAATGGACCTCGAAAAAATCCAGGTGGTAATCCATCCGCAGTCCACAATCCACTCGATGGTCGAGTTTGTGGATGGTTCAATCCTCGCACAACTGGGCCCAACCGACATGCGCATGCCGATTCAATATGCGCTAACCTATCCGGAGCGTATTTCGTCGAATGGATGTGCCCTCGACTGGTCCGCTATGCGTAGGCTGGACTTCGAGGACGTCCCGGCGAAAAAGTTCCCGTGCCTAATGCTCGCACAAGAAGCGCTGCGCCAGGGCGGCCCGTTGCCCTGCGCGTTGAACGCGGCGGATGAAATTGCGGTGGCGGCATTCCTGGAGAAGAAGCTGCCGTTTCTAGGGATTGCCACAGTCATCGAATGCGTTCTGGAAAAGATGCCGCGCACGCCCATGCGCGCCATCGAAGATGTGCTGAATGCCGACGCCGAAGCGCGCCGGCTCGCTCGCGTAGAAGTCGAGCGTAGAAAGAACTAAACTACATTTAGAGGTCTCATGGCTAATCTTCAAAGCGCGGTAATAGCGATTTTGTCGGTCACGGTTGTGCTCGGCGTCATGATTTTCGTGCACGAGTGGGGACATTTCATCGCCGCCAAGCTCGCGGGCGTAAAGGTCGAAGTATTCTCCTTCGGTTTTGGGCCGCGCCTGTTCGGCGTGAAACGCGGTGACACCGATTACCGCCTCAGCGCCCTGCCGTTTGGCGGCTACGTACGCATGGCGGGCGACAATCCCATCGAAGAACGCACCGGCGCGGATTACGAATTCCTTTCGAAACCTCGCTGGGTGCGCGTGCTGATCGCCTGCGCCGGTCCGGCCATGAACATCATCTTCGGCTTCCTGATTTTCTGGGGGATTTTCTGGCTCGTGGGTATTCCGTCCGAGGATTACCTCCGACAGCCCGCCCAAGTGGTAGCCGTTCCGCAGGATAGTGCTACGGCGTCCGGCGTGCAAAGCGGCGATCGCATCGTGAATGTCAACGGGGTCGCAACTCCCACTTGGGAATCGGTCTTCACCCAGCTGAAAGACGAGCAGACCAACGCATCCTTCAATTTCACCGTCTCACGCGCTGGCACGCAACAGAAGTTAGCTGGAACGATCCCCCCGCCGCCCGCAACGATTGATTCCGTCTTGGGCTACCCATTGATGACGCCTGTCGCCGACGAAATCGCCATTGGCAGCCCCGCCGAACGTGCCGGCATGAGAGAGGGCGACAGAATCATTGCGATGGACGGCAAGGCTATCGTCACCTGGCCGCAATTGGTTGAAGGCGTGCGCCACTCCGACGGTCATCTCATACAGTTCACCGTGCAACGCGACGGCAAGAACATCAGCTTCGACATCACCCCCATGCGCGGCTTGAGCATGGACGGCAGCTCGGTTTGGCAAGTCGGCGTCTCGCCCAAGGTGCAGGAGAAATTTGAACGGCAAAGCATACTCACCGCAGCAAAGGTCGCCACGGTTCAGACCACGGTGGGCATCAAAGAGATCGGCATGGTCCTCGGTGGACTCTTCACCGGAAAAGTGAAAATTCGGCAATTGACCAGCGTGGTTGGCATCGCGCGCGAGTCAGGACGCGCCGCCAAACGCGGCCCGGTTGATCTCATTTGGCTCATGGCCGTCATCAGCCTCAATCTAGGCCTGCTCAATCTTCTACCGATTCCGATTCTCGACGGTGGTCACGTGCTGATGCTCGCCATCGAAGGAATCCTGCGCCGCGACCTGAGCCTCGCCGTGAAAGAGCGCTTCGTGCAGGTCGGTTTGGTCTTCCTCCTCGGCATCTTCGCCTTCGTAATGTATAGCGACATCTTCAAACTCGTCCAAAGCCACTAGCATTTGACTTTGGGTTGGCCGCCCGCATCTATAGCCGTGCGATCCCAGCGGCTTTTTCTCGTTTCGCTCGAACCCGGCTGCACCACGCAACGGTTTTGGTATACTGCATGTAGACCATGTCTGCCACTCCCGCACATCGCGTCTCGACCGGCGAACGCATCAATCACGAAGCCCCCGGGCGCTTGCAACGCGAACTGGGCGCTCGCGGCATCCGGCTCACTAGGCAACGTCGCGTGCTTTTGCAGGTGATGGAATCCGCCCGCCGCCACCTCGATGCAGGAGAAATCCTGGAACGCGCCCGCAAACTCGACTCGCGCGTCACCCAGGTGACCGTCTATCGCACCATCGATCTGCTCAAGCGCCACGGCCTGATCGACGAGCTCGACCTGCTACACCTCCGCGGCGACCGCCACTTCTACGAAAGCCACGGCCCGCGCGACCACATCCACGTAGCCTGCCTGCGCTGCGGCAAAGTCCGCGAATTTGAAAGCGAGCTCTACGAAGAACTAAAAAATCAGATCGCCCGCGATTGCGGCATCGAAATCTCCGTAGCCCGCACAGAAGTGGGCGGCCTCTGCGCCGATTGCCGGAAACCATAATCCCACCCGCGTCGCATTTTGATTTTGCACTGGGGCACCGATGGCGGTCTGAAGACCGCCGCTACAAGGTCACGAAACGCTGCCTTTGCCGTTGGGGAATCTGCTTTTGAAATGTAATTGAGGAGGGTATTCTGTTCTGCGCCTGGCGCTAAGAATCAATACGGCATCGCGCCATACTTACTCTCAAACTCCGCCAAGGGCACCATATCAATCGCATCCCACGGGCAGCCTTCCAAAAACGCCCCGTCCGGACCTTTGCTGGTGCACAATTTGCAGCCAATGCACAAAAGAGGATCAACGAGGATCTTGCCAAACGGCGCGTGCTCCTGATCTGGCACCCAGAACATGCAATCGGCCACAGGGCAGTACTCAACACACGCCGGCGAGCCCGAGCATCCCGTACACATTTCATTGATCACGGCGACGATGTGTGGCTTGCGCTTGCGGCGGGTGGTCGTCCCGTCGGAAATCGGATGGCACTTCTCCACTTGGCCGTTCACGAACTTCGCGACATCTACGGTCAGTTCAGCCAAAGCACCCTCCGGAGCCACCGGAACTAGCAACATTCTCTTCGGATGGGGCAGGGAAGTCAACCGCCCCCAGTGGCTCAATTTCCGTTTATGCGAGAAACCGAGCGCTAAGATGAGGGCGACGAACCACGCAAGGGCGTAACCAGTGCGAAACTCCCGCCCGTCGGCCTCGGTCGGTGCTGCATAATAAACTGTGGCCTCGATACCATCTCCCACCGCCGGGCGCATCGACGGTATCGACATCCTCCGCGGTCTTGCGATTTTCTTCGTGTTGATGAACCACGTCAACATGCGCCTGATCATCGCGAGGGTTCCATACAGCAACGGTTTCCCGCACCAGCTCGTTGCTTCATTAGTGTGGAATGGCCAATTGGGTGTTCAGATTTTCTTCGCGATCTCCGGGTTCCTCATCACCACAACGACAATTCGGAGATGGGGATCGCTCTCCCGCGTTCGCGTGGACGGCTTTTACCTGATGCGATTCGCTCGCATTGCTCCATTGCTCTTGCTGCTGTTAACCGTACTCAGCCTCCTCCATATCGCCCATTTCAAGGACTTCGTCGTCTCATCGAAAACGGGAGGCCTCGCTCAAGCGCTTTTTGCAGCGCTTACTTTCCACGTCAACGTCCTGGAGGCCAAGCGAGGCTACCTTCCCGGTAATTGGGATATCTTGTGGTCTCTGTCTGTGGAAGAGGTCTTTTATTTCTTTTTCCCACTAGTCGCTAGGTTGTTCGGTCGTGGAAAAACGCTCATTGTTCTTTTGCTAGGCTTCGTTGCGCTGGGACCGTTTGCACGCACCGTGCTCACTCACGGTAATCCGATCTGGAAGGAATATTCCTACTTGGGAGGCACGGACGCCATCGCGCTGGGATGTCTCACAGCCCTCCTGGTCTCACGATTCCGCTTCTCGCGTCTCATTCTTTGGATACTCGGTTCGCTCGGCGCGGCGCTCTTGGTTTTTTGTCTGGGTTTTTCGCTACGAGCTGAAGCTTGGGGATTAGATCGTATGGGACTGGATATGACGATCCTCGCCGTCGGCACCTGCATGATCGTTGCGCCGGCTGCACAGACGCAATGGAAGAGCGCGCGTGTGGTGGGTCCTCTTCTGAACTTGGGCCAGCGCAGCTACGAGGTTTACCTCATGCATATGTTTGTCGTCTTTGCCGTTGTTCAGCTCTTTGTGCTAGCTGGGAAGCCGATAGGTGGTGTAATCCCCCTGTTCGTTGTCGTCGTTGTTATCGCGGGTCTGTTGGGCGAAGTGGTTGCCAGATTTTACTCGGAACCGCTGAATCGCTTCATCCGAGATCGTTGGGGAAATCGGCAAGACAGGGTTGGTTTGTTAGTCGAGACCGACGCGAGTGTTCGTCCAGAAGCTGGCGCGGAACCCTGATGCCGTGGCATCCCCCGACGCAGTATCCGGCGCAGAAGACGCCCGATTTCCACTTCTCTCGCGGCAGCGCCATGTACTGCGCCACGCCGTTAGCGAATGACCAGCCTGCCCGCTTGTTTTCAACTAGACTGATCACCACATCCTCCGCACGAACTTTCGGCTTCTCTTTCAGCAACTCGCCGACTCGCGCACAAAACGCCTGCTTCTTCGCCGCGTCCCGGCCAGACAACAGAGCTATCTGCACGAAAATGATATCGTTGCCAGGGAATCTGGACCGTAGATCAGGTGGTCCGGATCGTGCTCTGTTATTACCTGAAAGTTGTCTCGTGCCGGGCGCCGAGAATCTCGACCATCGCGCGATGCACCCCTCCGCCAATCGCGCGCACCTACTCTGCTGACTTTCCCTTGCGCAAATCAATCCGTACTAGAGGCACACGCTCACCTGGTAATCATGGAACGCGCAACGAGTTTCCCCACGTAAGTAAACCTACCCCAGTTTAATGAGGGGAAGCCGCCTCTGGAGCATTGCTTTTTATGAGGCGTCCGGCTAAGCAAACGCGCGGATCACCGCATCGGTAAACTCCGCAGTCGAGGCCGTACCGCCCACATCCCGCGTCAAGTGCTTGCCGTCGCGATAAACCTTATGCAGCGCGTCTTCCACCTTCTTAGCCACACCCATCTCCTGGATATGTCGCAACATCAAGATCGCGCTCATCAGCAGTGCCGTCGGATTCGCGAGGCCCTTGCCCGCAATGTCGGGCGCGGTGCCGTGTACCGCTTCAAACACAGCGATGTTCTCGCCCATATTCCCGCTCGGCGCAAAACCCAATCCGCCCACCAGCCCCGCTGCGAGATCGCTCATGATGTCGCCATACAGGTTCGTCAGCAGCAGCATGTCAAACTGGTGCGGGTTCAGCACCATTTGCATGCAGGCGTTATCTACAATCAATTCCTTGTACTCGATATCCGGATAGTTCTGTGCCACCTTGCGCACCGACGTCAGAAACAGTCCGTCGGAAAGCTTCATAATGTTAGCTTTGTGGATGGCATGAATCTTCTTGCGCCCGAATTTCCGCGCAAACTCAAACGCAAACCTCGCCACGCGGGTCGAAGCTTTTTCCGTGATAATTTTCAAACTCTCAACCACGCCCGGTATCACCGTATGCTCGAGCCCCGAGTAAAGATCCTCGGTGTTCTCCCGGATCAGCACCAGATCCACATTCGAATACCGCGCCTGCACTCCCTGCAAATTTTTCACTGGACGCACGTTCGCATAAAGTTCCAGGGCCTTGCGCAAAGCCACATTGATGCTAGGTGCGCCACCCGCCACCGCCGTCGCCATCGGGCCCTTCAGCGCCACCTTGTTCTTGTGGATGGATTCCAGCACGCCGGCTTGGATGAAATCGATCCCGCGTCGCTCGGCTTCCGCCCGCGCCGGCATCTCCTCCCAGGTAATTTCCACGCCCGCCGCATTGAGTATTTGTTTGACCGCTCCAGATACTTCCGGACCAATCCCGTCGCCGGGAATCAAAGTGATGGTATGTTTCATCGTAGGCCACTCAATTTTATGGGAATCTAGCGGCGATGTACACGGGCGGGCGGTGGCTAAGGCCGCTTTGAGAACGCCGGCGGCTAACTCTTGAGACGTAATCCGGCGACGCGCATCGAAACGCTAGAGGAGTTGCTATGCGAGCTGACATCGTTCCAGGGGCCGTCTTTCCCGACTATCAGCTTTCCGACCATGCCGCGAAGCGCCGGGAGCTCTCCGAACTGCAAGGACAGCATCCGATGGTCCTCGTCCTCAGCAGCCGCGGAGGGTTCTGCCCGAAGGACCGCCGGCAGGCGGAAGGCCTTGTGCAACTCCATCGAGCGCTTGAGGTTGCTTATTGCCGGCTGGTCACAGCACCGACAATATCACCCAGACGAATGAATATCGCAGCGGAGTCGACGCGCACTGGCCTTTCCACTGGGACGCAGGGCGCATGGTGCAAAAAGATCTCGACATCGCCGAATACACCGATCCTGTCAGCAATGCCATGATCCCTCAGGTGATCGTCCTTGAACCTTACTAAGAAATGCCGGCCGGACTGGGAACACCCAAACCCGAACTCAAAGCGGCATGGCAGCGAGGCCGCAAGGAACTCTTCTATCCGTACGGCAAAACGTACGTTCCAACTCTCGGTGAGCAGGATTAGGAGCGCTATCGCCAAAAAGGCAGTGGCTAGGATGACACGGCATTGCCGGACTCCAGAGGGCGGTCTCATTGCGCCCAAAACGACACATTCTTTTGCAGCCATTGGCTGTGCTGACGAATCTGATATAATGAAATGGCAGTCGGACCCCAGCTTGACCTGGGCAATTTGTGGAGGATGACAGAATGGTTCAACTAACGCCGGTCGCGGTCACCAAGGTAAAAGAGATTCTCACGCAGCAGAATCCGTCTCCGACGGGCTTGCGCGTCGCAGTGGTGGGCGGGGGTTGCTCGGGTTTCAGCTATCACATGGCTTTTGAGAACGCCGTCAACGAAAATAGCGACAACGTGTACGAGTTCGACGGTCTCAAGGTACTCGTGGATCAAATGAGCGAGATGTATCTCGACGGTGTCCAGATTGATTACATCGAAACAATCGAGGGCTCGGGTTTCAAATTCAATAACCCGAACGTCAAGAGCACCTGCGGCTGCGGCAGTTCTTTCAGCGTCTAAGCGCTCTGCTGCGCCCAGCACTTCGCTCGGCACCACGTCCATTTCACTATGTGCGGGCTAGCAAGACTCCCGGAGGAACACCTCCTTCGGGAGTTTTTTTTGGCCCGCAAAGATGCTCCTGCGTGCGCGAAAATTTCCCGGAGTGAACGTCCCTTCGATGATTGATACCGCTAGCGACCGTTGCGGCCCTGAGTATCTTCCATGAAGATCGCCCTCGCCCAGTTCAATCCCACGGTCGGCGACTTTCACGGCAACTCCAAGCGCATCCTGGAATTGGCGTGCGAAGCCCGCCAACGCGGCGCCGAGATTGCCGTCTTCTCCGAGCTGTGCGTTTGCGGCTACCCGCCGCAAGACCTCGTCGAACGCCCTGCCTTCGTCGAACGCAATCAGCAAGAGCTGGTCCGTCTAGCCAAAGCGATCCCGTTGCCATCGGTCGTAGGCTTTGTCGGCGACGCGATGGACAATACCGGAAAGCCAGTCGCAAACTGTGCTGCGCTGATCGCCGATGGCCGAATCCTTTTCGAGCAGCGCAAGATGCTGCTCCCCACCTACGATGTATTCGACGAATCACGCTACTTTCAGCCCGCACACTCGCAGTTTGTAGTCCCATTCAACTCCGAAAACCTTGGGATCACCATCTGTGAGGATTGTTGGAACGACAAGAGCTTCTGGCCCCAGCGCCTCTATGACCGTGACCCCGTCGCCGAGATCGTTGGGAAGGGAAGCAGCCTGCTGCTGAATATCTCCTCGTCGCCCTACACGCTCGATAAGCGCTCCTTGCGGCACGACATGCTGCAGGCCATCGCCCGCGAACATCACGTTCCTGTCGTATACGTCAACCAGGTCGGCGGCAACGACAGCCTCATCTTCGATGGCTCCAGCGTGGCCTTCATGCCCGACGGGCGCGTCGCGGCACGCGCGAAGTCCTTCGAGGAAGACCTGGTGTTGTTCGACAGCA
This sequence comes from uncultured Acidobacteriota bacterium, assembly GCA_963795005.1. Classification (GTDB taxonomy): domain Bacteria; phylum Acidobacteriota; class Terriglobia; order Acidiferrales; family UBA7541; genus Palsa-295. The sequence continues at coordinate 43,518 of CAWCGE010000001.1, forward strand.
GCACCGGACAGGGCGACATCCGCCCGTTGGTCGAGGACGAGCACGAGGCCAACTTTAAGGCGCTCGTGATCGGTACGCAAGACTACGTGCGGAAGTGCGGATTCCAGAAGGTCGTTGTAGGCCTCAGCGGAGGAGTTGATTCGGCACTGGTGGCGGTTATCGCGGTTGAGGCGCTCGGGCGCGACAACGTTCTTGGCGTGGCTATGCCGGGACCATATTCATCCCCAGGCAGCCTGCAAGACGCCTGTCATCTCGCTGCGAATCTCGGCATCGAGTTTCTTACCCTTCCAATCACCGACACTTTCACCACCTACCTCAAGACACTGGCGCCGCCCTTCGCAGGGCGCAGCGTGGATGCCACCGAGGAGAATATCCAGGCTCGCATCCGCGGCAACTTCCTAATGGCGTTATCCAATAAGTTCGGCTCGCTGGTGCTTAGCACCGGGAACAAATCGGAAATGGCCGTCGGCTATTGCACTTTGTATGGCGACATGGCCGGAGGGCTAGCGGTAATCTCCGACGTGCCCAAGACAATGGTCTATGAGCTCACCAAATTCGTGAACCGCGAGAGGGAACTGATCCCCCGGGAAACTCTGCTAAAGGCGCCTTCCGCCGAATTGCGGCCAAATCAGCTCGATCAGGATACCCTGCCGGAATACGCCACACTTGATCGCATCCTGAAGGCTTATGTCGAGGACCTGTGTAGCCCCGAGGAAATCGCCGATCACTTCGACTACCCCCTCGATCTGGTTCGCTCCGTAGCCCTGCGTGTCGATCAAAACGAGTACAAACGCAAGCAGGCACCACCAGGACTGAAAGTCACCTCCAAAGCCTTCAGCGTAGGGCGCCGATTCCCGCTCGCCCAGAAATTCTCCATCGAATGATCGAATCGAATGTGCCCCTTATAAAAGGAGATGGTTACCGATGGCTCGTTTCACTCACTTGGTCGTTTCGTTTGCGGTTCTGTTAATGGTCAAGCCGGCCTTCGCCCAGTCTCCTCCCGCCGTTACACCCGACCAGTCTCAAATCATGAAAGAGACGGAAGTCTTTGTCCGCAACCTCTTTGCCTGGGGACCGGATTTCAAGGTTAGCATCGGACCCCTTGCGGCCTCACCTTCGCCAGACTTCTACTTGGCACCGATACACGTAACCGTAAACGGACAAACCGATACCGGAACCGTGTACGTAAGCAAAGACGGTAAGACCTTTCTGCGCGGCGAAATGTTTGACATGGCCGCCCATCCCTTCGCCGAGAATCTGCCCAAACTCCACATTGACAACAATCCAACCCAGGGACCTTCCGATGCCAAGGTCACGATCGTCGAGTTTAGCGACTTCGAGTGTCCCCACTGCCGGGAGTTTTCACAGATTCTGCGGTCCATCGAACCCCAATACCCCCAAGTTCGCGTGGTCTTCAAGGATTTCCCGCTGACTCAGATACATCCCTGGGCCGAAACGGCCGCCATCGCCGCTCGCTGTGCCTACCTCGAACAACCGAAGATATTCTGGACCTTCCAAGCACAGATCTTCGACGACCAGGATCTGATTTCGGCCGAAAACGTGTGGGACAAACTCACCGCTTTCGCCGGCCGAGACGGTCTGGACCCCGAAGCCTTCAAGACCTGCATGTCATCACCCGAGGCAAAGGAAGCAGTCGAAGCCAACCAGCACGACGGTGCAGCCCTGAACGTCAACAGCACTCCCACGGTCTTCGTAAACGGTCGCCCACTCATCGGCGGCGACAAACCCACGCTAGAGCAGTACATAAAATATGAGCTAGCCGCTCGCTAAGATAACGCGCACAACCCGCTTCAGCGCCCACACTAACTCCGGCGCACCCTCGAGCCCGGCAGCCTGCAACATAATACTTATTCTCGGCAAGCAAGGTGAACGTTCGGTAGGCGGTGCCTAGGCGTCGGTCCGCGTAAGCCGGACACATCGTGGCGGACGGCCCCGTCAGAAGGTGCAGCGTGTCACTGCAGAGCGCCTTTTGCTGCGGTGAGAGCTGCGTCGCGTTCGGACCTGAGTGCCGAGAGTTTGCCGGCGTTGCCGGCGGAGTTTTGTTTCGCGGCGGCGAGTTGCGCCTTAGCAGGCGCGGCAGTCCTGAACGGAATCGTAGAGTGGTTTTATGGACGAAGGGCCTTGCGTTAACCGCCGGGAGATGACTGAGGGCGGCCCTTCATCAGCTTTCTGCTGCAGAACCTCTCGCCACTGCCCCTAAGTTGTACCTTCGTCCAGTTGTTCGCTGGCTCGGACCCGGCGCATCATTACCAGACACTTCCGGCCCGAATCGCATCGCAGCAAATGGAGAACACCTTGCGACGCGCATCCCTGTTCATCGTTATCGCGTTGATTCTTGTCCACACCGGCTGCGGCAGTACCGGCGCAAAGAACACGCAGCCGCCGCCGCCGGGGATCACGGTCAGCGTCTCGCCCACCGGTGCGAGTGTCCGCGCGGGAGCGACTCAGCCGTTTACTGCTGCGGTGGCTGGGACGACAGATGAAAGTGTGAATTGGTCCGTCAACGGTGTGCTGGGCGGGAACGCGACGGTAGGAACCGTCAGTTCGAACGGAGTCTACACCGCACCAACTACGGTGCCCAATCCAAACACAATCACGGTCGAGGCTGCCTCTGCCGCGGATGCCAGTGCGAGCGCGTCCAGCGAGGTCACCCTGTGGAACGCGACTCCCGTTAATAGCAGCGTCAGTCCCATGAGCTTTACCACCGGCGCGTATTCGCTGACGGTCACGGGAAGCAAATTCGTCAATGGTGCGCAGGTGATGTTTGGCGGCGCCGCGCTGGCCACGACCTATGTTTCGTCAACGCAGCTTACCGCGAGTGGCACGGAAAACACGGCCGGCATGTACGCGGTGAGCGTGAGCAATCCCAACCCCGGCAGCAGCACCTCAGGATCGATCAATGTAACCGTGACTTCTTCATCAGGCGGCAATCCCCCGCCGAGCGCCTGCAGCGCGATCAGTTTGGGTCAGGGCGGCAGCCTCAACGGCTTCCTTCCCTTCCCGGCGGATAATGCGTGGAATCAGAACATCGCGTCCGCTCCCGTGGATTCTAATTCCCCGACCATCATCAATTTCATCGGAGCAACCGATCCGCTGCATCCGGACTTTGGCTCGGGTGAATACAATGGCTCGAGCATCGGCATTCCGTACATCGTTGTGGATTCGCAGCAAGCGCCCGTCGCGATCAATTTCACGGCGTACGGTGACGAAAGCGATCCCGGTCCGATGCCCGTGTCGGCGAACGCGCCAATCGAAGGCTATCCGAATCCCGGCAGCGGCGACCGTCACGTGCTGGTGCTGGACAACAGCACGTGCTGGCTCTACGAACTGTACAGTTCCTATCCACAGACGGATGGAAGCTGGAACGTGGGGTCCGCAGCGGTGTGGGACCTGCTGGCGGACGAGCAGCGTCCACTCACGTGGACTTCCGCGGACGCCGCTGGTCTTTCGATATTCGCCGGCCTCGCGCGCTACGACGAAGTGGCCAGCGGCGAGATCAAGCACGCCCTACGCTTCACGCTGCAGAACAGTCGCGCCGCGTTCGTGCCGCCCGCGTCGCACTGGGCCGCGACTTCTACCAACGCGAACGCTGCGCCCATGGGTATGCGTTTGCGCCTGAAAGCGAGCTTCGACATTTCGCAATTCTCGGCGACCAACCAGGTGATTCTCAAGGCGCTGCAGCAGTACGGCATGATCATGGCCGATAACGGCTCAAACATGTACATCAGCGGTGCGCCCGACGATCGCTGGAACAACGATGACCTGCACAACCTGGATCAAATCACCGCTGCGGATTTCGACGTGATCGAGATGAACCCGATTTACACGCAGTCCAATCTGCCGACCGGGGCCGCGCCTGCAGTCGCCAGTTTCACAGCCAGTGCCAATACAGTTTCGGCCGGCACGCAAGTGACCCTCACCTGGAGCGTCACCGGAGCGTCGTACTACGACGTGACGCCGCAAATCGGCGCAATTCGCGGTACGAGCGCGGTTGTCACGCCGTCCGAAACCACTACTTATACCCTCAACGCCACAAACGAGTTTGGCCGCTCCACCGCGACAGTCACAGTAACGGTCCAGTAGCGCAGCCTGCCGCAGCGAAAGCTCGCGGCTCGCATCGGCTGACTGCTTTGGCCGTCGCTACTTTACCGTGATCGCGAGGTTTGAAGGCGATGCGGGCACCATTTGCACAGACCGAGCCACGGCCACAGAGGAATAAACCACATTGCCGTTCCCGTCCAGCCCCATGCCGCGTGCGTAATAGAGTTTTGCCGCCGTCAGGCGTCGGGCCGTATTCAAATCCCGTGACGCAATTCTTCGTCGCAGTCGTGGAGCACACGGGATCCACCGTATAGCTGCTGGGGCGTATAGCCCTCGCTGTTGAGCAGCGTCTGAATCGTGGGTATCAGCAACGAACGGTCCTCCGCGTCCGATTGATTTTCTTGAGAAACTTGGCTGTTCTGCTGCGCCAGTGCGGGTGGTTCGTTGTGCGCCTCGAGACATAGAATTCCCCCTCCAATTTATTCGGGGAAACGATGAAACGTTTCGGGATGGAACCGCACTACCACTCAACAGTTTTGTGTTGCGTTCCAGCTAGGCCGGGCCCGGCACAGCATGCGAGCGAGTGCACATGCATTTGTAGCGGCGCATTTCAGTGCGCCATTGCCGACACATGTCCCGCCGTCAGCGTTTTTCGCCGAGTTTAAAACAGTAAGGCGTCCAAGCATCATCGCGGATCCATCCCCGCCGAGCAATCGGCGGCAACCACGCATGCGCATCATCCAAGCCGCGCGCCAGCAAATCCTGCTCATATGCCGCATGAAGCGCCAGCATCTGTGCATGGCGCTATCGGCCGCCACGCGGAGAAGCATCGTGTTCCAAACTTCCGCCCGCCACATCCCGGTCGCCGCCCCGGTCAACCAGCAAGTACATCTCGCACGTTGATCGCGCCAGCGACGCCATCGCCACCCGCCCGGCATCATTCGCTAGCACCAGTTTCGAAGCAAAAATCGAGTCGCGCAAATCGTGAAACGGATCGTCAAACCCGTCTACTGCAGCTTCCGGAAGATTCCGTAAAACGTGATGGTGTCGGAGGTAATCGCTCCGGGAACGCTGCCGCAGCCGCGCCCTTGCTGAAAGATTTTCACCTTGTTCCGATTCATCGCCGAGCCCGGATAGAAAACGTAATCGTATCCGGCGAGCGCATCAATCCACGCGTGGCCCTGGGTAGGCGGTTGGGCCGACGCAGTGATCGGCACTTGGGACAGATCGAGCGTGTCTCCGCCGGTTGAGTAATTCCCCGTCTCTGCCACTGTGTCGCTCACATGTATGCGCTTTCTGTCCTCCCACGTGTCTACCATCAAAAAAGTAAGTGCTATATTTCCTCCGAGTAGCGCGGCCTATGGCCGTTGGCAGCCAAATGCGTCTTGCGCCGTACCTCTGACACCGCAAAAATCAGCCAGCGATCGTTGCCGCCGAACCCGCTCAATCCCGGCTGGCAACCGATTGCTTTTCACTGTTATGATGTTCAATTCTTGACGCAACCCGAATGCCTGCAGTTGAATCCTAAGCGTCGAAGTTCTAGCCGGTTCGCAATAGAAGCCCAAATTGGGCCCGATAGGGGGAGACTGGTGCGGCAACTGAGAATTCTCTGTGTGATGGCGATCGTCGCCGTGGCGGCTCTCGCGCTCGGCATCGCGCTAAAGAGCCCCGCGTCGCGCGCACAGGCTCCCAGCCAGATCGCGCTGCAGACCGGTGGAGGCACTACGACGGCGGCCACGCGCTCGACCGTGGCTGCAGCTTCCGCCACCGGAGCCGCGCCCGTCGTCGTGACCTCAAATGTTGGAATACGCACGCTGGCCGTGGCCCCTCCCACTAGCGAACCAGCCGCTGTGACGGCCACAGCCACTTCCACCGAGTTTTATCTTTCTTCCCTGGACCAGCCAGACCGCATTTTTTCGTTCGTCGTACGCAACTCCTCGAGTGTCACGCCCGCAACTTCGGCGAAATTACTCGCCGTCCCGGTAGCCGGAACGGGAGCTATTGGCTCGATCGGCGACGGCGGCGCCGCACCGTCCGCGGAACTGGACCTCAATCAAAATGAGTTCACCATGCGCAGCGGCATCGCGGTCGCTTCAGACGGCACTCTGTACATCGCCGATACGGGCAACGCCACAATCCGTGCAGTCGCGAGTCCCGCGAGCAGCGAACCGGGAATCATCCGCAGCATCGTGGGCCGCTGGGCGCCGCGTCAGAATGTGGAACTCGCCGAACCGATGGGCGTCGCGCTCGATCGTGCGGGAAATCTCTACTTCGCCGATCGCGGAATGAACGCTATCTTTTTACTGAATGGCCCCGCGTCTCCGAAAGCGGGCCAGCTCGAAACGCTTGCCCACATGGTTTCGCCCACCAGCGTCGCTGTTTCGCCGGACGGCAGCACCGTATTCGCTTCGTCACCTGACTCCGGCGCCGTCGTGGCCATCAATACACAGACGCGCGCGCTCCGGAGCACAGCGGCTTCTCCGGCGCCTCTATTCGCCGCCGCGCTGCAGAATCCCAACGGCGCCAGCATCATTCCTACAGGCCTGGCAGTGGATGGCGGCGGAAACCTGTTTATCGCATATAGCAGCCCCGGAGCCGCTTATGATCAGATCCTGCGCCTCGATGCCCTCTCCTCACAGCTCACGGTTGCCGCGCGCGGTCTGAGTGAGCCTGGCGACCTTTCCTTCGACGCGCAGGGCGATCTCTTCGTCGCCAATCAAGGCATGCGGCAGGTCTTGAGATTTAAGGGCATGGGCGTTCCCGCAACCGGCGTTACACTCACCCCGCCGGCCTCCTGCCCTGGAGGCACCACGGTTTTCTGCGACCAGGTCATTGGCGGCACCAGCCCTACGACCTCTTTCGAGCTGACCAACAACACGGCCAGCGCGATCAGTGGCGTGGCAGCCAGCTTTACGACGGGCAACACCAGCGACTTCACTATCGCCAATTCTTCTTGCGCTGCTTCGCTTGCCGCCGGCTCGAGCTGTAATTTCAACGTCGCATTCGCGCCTACCGCGAACACCACTTCTGCATGCGCGGCCGGCAGCGCGTCGAACACTCGCTGTGCAACTTTCTCCGTCAATTACAATGGCGCCACCGCTCCGCTGACCACACTCGTGAGCGGAGTAGCCGACGATTTCCAGGTCGCGTGCATGACCACATCCACGTTTACCTGCCCGCCTCCCTCGAACGGTGCGCCGTACCAAATCACCATCGCGCAAGGCGAAGCCGCAACGTATCAACTGCAGGTTGTGCCGGACAATACTTTCAGCGGCACTGTTACTCTCGTTTGTCCCACCGGCTTGCCGGCCGGGCCTACCGGCACCACGGGGAGTCCGACCACCTGTGGGCTGACCGCGGGAACTTCGGTGAGTGAGCCCCTGGTAAATACGCTGGCGTTAAACGTGACCGCCGGGACCGCCGCGCCGTTCACCATGACCATTCAGACGACCACAACCGCCGGGACTCAAATTCCACCGTCGACCACAACTCCAAGTTCACGCCGTACCAGCCGGTCAATCGTATTTGTGCCGGACAGCCACCCTGGCGACGGCTCAAATGGTTCATCTGGCCCTGCCGCGCGGAATTTTGTATCCGCCGGTCATTCCCTGCCCCGCTCGGTGACGGGATTCGTCCGGCCGGCCTTGACCTTCTTGTTTGCAATCGCGGCCTCGGTCGTGATCCTGCTCATGCGTAGGAATGGAGCACATCGCCCAGCAAGTGTGCTCGCCCTTTTGCTGCTCGTCGCGGTGACGCTGGTGATCGCTGGCTGCCACCATGGCAGCGGCACCCAGGCCACCATCCCGTTCACACCTACGGGCACGTACACTTTGACGGTGCAAGGCTCCGCGCAAAACGCCGCGCGTGGCTTTACCGTGACGCTCGTCGTGGACTAGTTCGCAAAACCGCCTTTGAAGTTGTAGCGGCCGCTGTGTCCCGCGTCTTTTCGGGACGCAGCGGGCAGCCTTCCTGTCCTCAACGGGAGACCTGACTTTCGCACAGGGCTCTCTCTCTTCGCTTGGAGCCCCGCCGATGCGGAAAGCGTGCCACGTCGGCGCAACTCCGCGCTCACAAATGGATCACTCGCGCTCGGTAGCCATACGGCCTTCGCCGTCGCCCTTTCGTTTGTTCTGGTCATACACATCGGTTAATCAAGTTTTCGATCGCAGTCTGCACCGCGCCCAACAATCAATGGCCAGCGCCCGCGCTCAGCAAGCTATCCGTGAACACCACACTGTTCCGCCCGCGAATACGCCGTCGTCGGTCGAACGGGCATGATGCCTCCGGTTTCGTGGTGGCGGAACTTGCGGGAATCACAACAGCGGGACGCGCTTGAATATCAAATTTCATGGTCGCCAGGACAGTTCCTGGCCCCCAGAGCCATTGCCGACCTTGTTTCTGGCTCCATTCACCCTTGCACGCCAGCAAAGGTGCGCTAGGATATGCCCCGCGCAATTGATCGCTGTAATCAAGGAGCGTTCGTGGCCACCACCGAAAAACGCCAGTACATCCGGCTGCCGGCGAGTGTCGGCGATTTTCCCTTCAGCAGCGCCGTCGCCGTTCGAAACACTCTCTATCTCGCGGGCCACATTGGATTCGACCCGAACACGCGAAAACCTGCCAGTGACCCCGAACAAGAAACTCGTCAGGTGCTGGATTCCGTGCGCGATACCCTGACCCGTGCCGGTTTCACCATGCAGGATATTGTGTCCCTAACGGTCTTTTGCTCCGACCTCACCCTCTTCGACACCTTCAACAAAGTCTATCGCACGTATTTCCGCCCGCCGTTTCCAGCCCGCGCGTTCATCGGCTCCGGCCCGCTGCTATTGGGCGCGCGCTTTGAAATCCAGGCCATTGCCGTGAAGGGCGGCGAATAGCTAAAGGATTAGTGTCCGCTGCTCACAGCCGGAATCTGTTTCTGCAGGAACGGCACTTTGGCCGCCGCATTCACAAACAATCGACTCGTCAGGTTCAACGCGTTCGTGTGCAGCGATGCTTTCCACGGCTGCCATGTCTGCGGTCTCGATTCGGCAGTCGCGCCCGGCGTCGCCGCTCGCGCCTCTTCAGAGGTCGCGAATGTTTCGCGATACTCGCGTGCATCTTGCCCAGCCTCGCGCAACTCCGGGTTAAGAATCTATCTCACTCGGACGACTATTCAAACCCGGAACTGCCGCTGCCTCGGTTCCCATGTAACGCTCCAATCCAAGTGCAATATTGCCGGTAGTGGGACTCAGAGAAAGGCCGGCGAAAAGGCCATAACACTCTTGTTGTTCAATGATTTAGGGACAAGGGTGCCGCGCCTTCCCAAAAGTTTTCCAAAATGAAACGACAGTACTATTCCTCTCCCTCCGCTCATCCTGTAAATGTTATCTACACGCGGGGGAGCTGTACCGCAGTCCAGGGGGACGCGACAGACCTCGCACGAACACTGAGGTAATCTTATGAGCACTCCGCCAAGCGCCTCCGCAGAGGCCAACGCAGCTTCCAGGTCGTCCGCTCCTGTTGGCGCCGTCGAACGCCGCCGCCGCAAGCGCGCCAAGATCACAGCGCAGGTTCACGTGCGCGGACTCAATTCGCCAGAGCCCTTCGAAGAAGTCTGCAAGAGCATTGACGTTTCGCGCGACGGACTCCTGTTCACCGCCGCCCGCGCCGGCTATTGGAAAGGCCAGCGTCTCGAAGTTACATTTCCATACTCCACAGCCGCCGCCGCGCTCAATACCGCTCAGCAGGCCGAAATTGTTCGCGTGGTTGAACAGGACGGCCATTACGCAGTCGCTGTCCAATTCATCAACGCGAAATCCGAACTCGCAGCCACGGGAAACGGCGCAGCCAAGGTTGATCCGTCCATGGCCGGGGTTGCCGTGGCTTCCGGTAGCACCAAGCAGCAATCCGTCGTTCTAATCGTTGAATCGGATCCGAAAACCGCCGACATCATGCGCAACGTTCTTTCCGGTGACGGCTACACGGTTATCATCGTCCCCACGGCGCAGCAGGCCTTGGACATTTTGCGTACCACCGTCCCCGCTGTTTTCCTCGCGGAAGTGGAAGGCACGGACATGTCCGGTCACGACCTCTGCCTAATCATCAAACGCAACGACCGTCTGCAGCGCGTCCCAGTCATTCTCCTGACGAAATCCGCCCAGCCCGCCGACTACTCCGCCAGCCATCAGCTAGGTGCGGTCGTCTGCATGGCCAAGCCCTTCAAACCCGAACGTCTCCTGCATGTCGTACGCCTGGTATCTCCGCCACCGGCGCAAAAAAGCGCTTACGGCAGCTCACGCTACTCCAGCGGAAACGTAGAGCGTGCCCTGTAGCGTCCGCCGTTCCGGCTGGATGGTTCTAAAAGTACCAATCGTTGAATTCCCGGTCGTTCACATACTTGTATCCGACCATAAGCGCCGACACCCGTGTCCACTTCCGAAGGTGCCCCGTGCGGTCCGATGCATGACCGACATCTTTCGGATTGCCGTTGTGGCGCGTCGGCACCATGAATCCCGCTGACTGGCCCCTCCACAGGCACGATCGCCGGGTCCGGCGCCGTAATTACCTTCTGCGTGGGCATGCACGATCCTTTGAATGGCAAGCTCATTGGATGTGTAGGCCGGCCGCCGGCAGGCAGCTCTTAGAATTAGACTCTGTAGCGGCGCACTTTAGTGCGCCATCGGTGTTGCGGCACAGATCGAAAACTCTTCAGCCCGCGCGCCCCGGTGCTCTACTCAATTACGAATGACGTTTGGCCCAAGGCGATCGCACTTGCCAGCCGCGCACCGCGGTCGTCGGTGGAAAACCCAAATGTGCAATGAACAAATCGCACGTTGCTCAACGAAACCTCTCCGCTCTCATATCGCAAACGCGTGTTGATGAACGTCACGTTCTTCCAATGAATTCCGTCCAGTGTCTGAGACGCGCCCTCGAACGTGAGCCCTTCCACGCGCACGTCATCCACAAAAAGCCGCGTAGACGGGGGCAGAATGATCTCCGCTGTCTCCGGCATCAGTGTCGCGTCAACGTAGTTCCCCTTCGCCGTACTGGGGTCAAAAATACTCTGCTCAGCCAGAAAGCGAGGAGCAGCCAGGATCACGTGCCCCGGAATCGCCACCGCATGCGGCGCGCTCGCCGGCGGTCCAACCGGCACAGCCACGCCACTCCGATCCGCGCCGTTCTGATTCTGGCCCGCAGGTGCGTCGCTCGACCCCTCTGCTTCCACGGGCTGTGCGCAACGCAACTGCGCCAATTCAATCCTCGCCAGCGTCACGTGCTCGAACAATCTCTGATTCTCTGGCTGCGTGCGCAACACGCGATCGAGACCGCGGAGTACAATGTCGAAAAACTCAGGCGCAGCCGGCTGCGCTCCCGTTCGCATAGACGCCAAAACACCGGCCGCGCGGTCCACGTCCAGTTCTGCCGCCGATATGTTTCCGGCAGATCCTTCGACGGTCGCCGCTTCCAGTGCGCCAATTACCTGGGATTGCCACACCGCCACGGATGTTCCGTGGCCGGCGCCGCTATCCGCAACCCCCGTCGCGACCGCTGTCTCTGGGGGATGAAGCAACCGCTGCACTCCGTGCCACGCCAGCGTCGCCACCAGCACCGCAGCCAGCAGCACCACCGCCATGCGCGCGAACATAGGTGCGCGCGAGTACCCTTTTCTTCGCTTGGACCAGCGGCGCGCTCTCCCGCTGGGGGTATCCCAAATCCCAAGATTCATGCGCACTCCACAGTCGTTGCTCTACACCGAATTATTCTAATCCAGACTGTGGAATATTGTTGTTCCTTCGCCTAGAGGCTGTGACTTTTTCGTGCAATCCACCTTGCTTGCGGTTATAAGGAGTGCATGAGCGAACCAAAAGCAGGAGCCGGAAGCGGCTGGCGAGGTGCGGTTGCGGAAGCCGGTGCGGCGGCAAATGGAATGGGTGCCACAGTGCACGGATGATTTCGTGGCGACGCACGGGGTACGAACGGTGGCGTCTGTGGTGGCCCAGCTGGATCTGTCGGCATTCCATGAGCCGATTAAAGCACGAGAAGGGGTAGCGGGCCGCGACGCGACCGATCCGGAGTTGCTGGTGTCGTTTTGGTTGTATGCCTGCATCCGAGGCATCGGTTCGGCGCGTGAGTTGGCGCGGCGATGTGAGGAGCGCGCGCCCTTTCGCTGGCGGCGTGGCGGGGTGGGAGTGAAAGTTGCAGGTGGCAAGCCAGAAGCACGTCGAGGAGCTGCGACGCAGAGGCGTTTGGAACAAGCGCTGGCGCAGTTGCCAGAGCTGAAACAGCGGCAGCAGGAAAGGGCGAAGCGGGCGGGCCAAGGGAAATACGGAAATGGTGAGCGCACGAAACCCGCACACCGTGGCATCCAAGGATTGGCGTAGCGCTGTGCGTTCCTGCAGGCACACATCGGGGGGTGATTGCGGCAACGATTCCGTTTTTAAGAAGCTTGCGACGAAACGAACGAACTGGTTGGCTATCTGAAGATTGTCAGTGCGCGCCCGACGCATCGGGTGCAGGCGGCGCTTTTATCTCGATGATCGTCTTGCAATCGTGAGGCGGTGATTCTCTGCCGTCCGGCTCCCGCGCAGAAACCGCTATACGATGCTTGCCTACTGCGAACAACAGCCGTGGGCTCGTGGCTGTGATTCCCTTCACCAAGCCGTGGGCTCCGTCGGGTACAGGAGCCGAAAACAAAAAATACGGTTTATCACCCGAGATGTCGTAGACGCTGAATTTCGCAACACACTGTTTTTTCACGGTAGCCGAACACGCCGGAGTCTTCGTGAAATCGTAATCGAAGGTCAGTGTAATGCTGTGCATCGCCGAATCCGGCGATGCCGACGCCGGCGGCGGCGCTTGCGTTTTTGCTGCGCCGCTCGATTGTTGGGTCGCCTGCTGCTGTAGGTTCCCCGCAACGCTTGTTGCCACGACGGACAGCAAAGCAGCCAGCAAGCCCACAACCACTCCAGAGCGTTGCATCAAACCAACCTCTTTCGATCGGCCGGCATTCCCTCCCAGCCACCGATCATCGGCCTCTCCCCTAAACCGTACCACCGCAATCGCTCGGAATGAAGCCTTCAATCCATGGCCGCCGTCGCGAAACTGCGTCGCGTCTTCAAGGCGCGAATTCGCCAACACCAATGCACAATTCTAGTCAGACACTACGAGGCTTACGCTTGAACGCTGCGAGATGAAAACGAAGGAGGGATACTGCCGAACCATCACTCGAACTGCTTACTGCTCTCTACACTTTTCGACGTTCACGAACAGGTGTCCACATTCACTTCGAAAATTTGACAAGTCGTTGTGTGTGTACAGCAAAAAAATCCAAGGCAAGAATATCTCCGCGAGCTCATCCCGCACAAAACCCGCCGCCCTTACTGCTGCGGCGCTGGAGGTTTTGTGTCGGGCGTGGGCGCAGCGGGAACTGTCCCGGCATCTCCAGCGGGCCGTGGACGCAACGTGAAGTCCACCCCGCGCGTGGCATTCTCATTCACCGTACGCTGCAGGTCGAGCTGCGATTCGTCAATCGCATTCTCGCCGCCATAAGACGTCACGTAATGCAATTTCCCACCGGAAAGCCAGTAATCGCTCACCGCATAGCTTGATCCGTCCTTCAGATACAGCACCACGTAAGGCTGCTGCTCCGATTCCCCGCTCGGGGGCTGTGCAGCATCGGAGGAAGGTGCCGCCAACCACGTTTGATCCGGTTCTTGCGCGCCCATCGTATCGTTCGGATCCGGCGAACTCATCATCGTATCGTCCGGCGAGTTGTAACTCAAATTCGCGCTGTAATCGCTGCCAAAGCTACCGCCATAATATCCATATCCACCGCCGTAACCGTACCCGTACCCATAGCAACCCCAGAACGCGTCGCACGGATAAAACCCGCCCCACCACAATCCTCCGCCCCACCCAAATCCGTAATACGGGTAGTAGGGATAATAGGGATACCCCGGACGGCGCGGCGGGAACACGTGCGGAGGTGCAGCTATGCCCCTAGGCCCAGGCTTCCCAGCGATCGCTCCGTTCGTTGGATTCTTCGCCGACGGTGCTGGCCGCGTTCCGCTAGGCGGAACATAGTGATTCACATTCGCCGCGACGTGCCCTGCCGCTGCGGGCGGGTCCTGCCAGGTATTATTTCCAGCCGCAAAATGTCCGGCACTCACGTTGGACCCTGATCCCGAGGACCCGCCGCCCACCGCGCTCGTGCTACCGCTGTGGAAAGGATTCCACCAATGGCCCCCGCCGCTATTATTGCTACCGGCCGCGCTCGCGCCGCTCGCATGTGCCCCGCCAGCCCCTGAAGGTGCGCTGGTCGCTCCACCATGCGAACCGCCACCACCGCCACCGGCGTGAGCACCGCCACCGCCGCCCCCTCCACCGTGCGAGCCACCGCCGCCACCACCGCCTCCGCCGTGCTGAGCAAAAGCCGCGGCTGGCGTCAAAGCCAGTGCGATCGCGAATAGGAGCGCAAAAAAGATTCTGTGAACCGTGGTCTGCAGCGTCGAAAAGCCTTCCGAGAGGCTAACTCGTGAAGCGCTAACATCCTGCGAGGTCGTTGTCATTTTCTAGCCCTCCACCCGACTGGGCGACTGAAGGGTGCTTCTACGCCTACCGCTTCTTCCAGTCCTACAAACCGCCGCTTCGCTACTGTTGATTCTAACTTATAGGACGCCTTCACGCAGCTTTTGGTTTCACCACGTTGCCAGGAACGCCGGATAACTTTGGCGTATGAGTGCCCGTCCGTCGGTTCGTCGCCGCGAAAGCTCCTGCCTTTGTGCTTCAACCCGATGCGCGTCAGCCGTGCCGTTCTGACGAAAAAAGTTATACTGCTTCCGATGATCCCTTTCATTCACATCGGCCAATTCGCCATTCCAACTTTCGGCCTGATGGTAGCGGGCGCCATGCTGGCGGCCTATTTCGTCCTGCGCGCGGACCTCGCCCGTCGCGGCATCGCCGACAAGAAATCAGGCGAAGCAGAAACGCTCATCGCCGCGCCCTGCCTAGCCGGATTCGTCGGCGCGAAGTTGTACCACCTCCTTGAATCACCCGCCGAATTTTTTGCCGATCCCATCCACCTGCTTCTCAGCCCCTACGGATTCGCCTGGTTTGGCGGCCTGCTCGCCGGATTCGCAACGTTCGCCTTCGTCGCCTGGCGCCTGGTAAAACGTAACGCCGCAAGTGGCAAAGCTCTATCTATACTGACAATCTTCGACGCAGGCTCTCCCGCCGCGGCGCTCGGCTACGGAATTGGCCGTATCGGATGCTTTCTGTCCGGCGATGGTGATTACGGTATTCCCACATCCCTGCCCTGGGGAATGAGTTTTCCCAACGGACTGGTTCCCACCACCGAGCGCGTGCATCCCACGCCTCTCTACGAACTGATCGTTGCCTGCGGCATCGCCTGGTGGCTTTGGCGCATGGGAACTCCTGCCGCGCAATCCCGTCGAAGCGCGAAACCCGGCCAAGTCTTTGCCGCCTATCTGATCCTCACCGGCGCAGCCCGTTTCCTCGTCGAATTCATCCGCATCAATCCGCGCGCGTTCCTCGGCATGACCAACGCGCAGACCGCCGCCGTCGCCTCCATGATCGCGGGAATAATCCTATGGCGGTGGACGCAAACGCACTACGTGCACAAATCGTAGAGGCGATTCAGCGCAGGGATGCTGCTTCACCGCCGCGGTGGATCGGCGTCCTTTGTAGCGCCGCACTTCCGTGCGCCATCAATCTGGCGGCTACTCGCGACCTGCTTCGGTACGGTTTGCGGGGAATGTTCGAGGCAGGCGGCGTTCAAAATTCCCAGCTATTCCTTCCGCAGAATGAGTGCTGACCCCAACTCCGGCCTCCGACCTTCGCCCTGCGCACCGCCACCAAACCGTTCGCCAGCACCGCGACACTCCGTGCCGCGTCTACTTTATGTCTTCTCCGCCTTTGGGAAGGGAGATCAGTTCTGCTGGTCGTTTCTCGCTAGCACCCTTCCGCACGACAGAGGGGCCACCCGTCGAGATCAACGCACCTTTCGTTTCGCCAGGGGCCGTATCCCAATTTCTCTATCGGGAGATGGTGTGCGGCCCAACCTAGCAGGCCTTGGTAAACCGTAACGCTTCGTCAACGAGATAGATTGAACAGGCAATCTTCCAATCGCCCGGTCATTAAATGACGCTCGCTGACAGAACTTCCAATCGCGTGACGTACGGCTCGTTCCGGTCCTGGGGGTGAGAAATTCGCCATCCAATTGACCTCTCTGGCGTGGGCCAGGAGAGCCTCGGCGTTTGCGCAGGCGGAATTCGGCGATCTTGCGCCGGGTAATATCGCGGGCGAGCAAACGTCTCCAGCCAACTTGGAATAGGCACTACCATTCAAGTTGTGCTACCGTTGACTCATAAGGAAGGCACAAGGTGACGGCCGCGCTTCAACGTTCATCGCTCGCCACGCTTCTCTCGATTACATTCTCCCGCCCATTTTTACATTCCGGATTTCGCACACCGTTCCCGCTCTTCACTTCTGGCCTCCAAGGGGATCCCCATGAGCAAAGAACCTGCGCCTCCCAAGCCTCCCAAGCCTTATCGCATCCTTGTAGCTGACGATCACGCCGTTGTGCGACGCGGCGTTCGCGCCCTGCTCGAATCTCAACCCGGAATTGAAGTGTGCTGTGAAGCCTCCACTGGCGTGGAAGCCATTGAACACGTCAAAAAAGATAAGCCCGATCTTGTCCTGCTGGACCTCACCATGCCAGAGATGAACGGCCTGGAGGTGGCCCGCGTCATTCGTGACGAGTCCCCGCAGACGGACGTCCTCATCTTCACCATGCACTTTTCGGAAGATGTCGCGCGCGAAGTCCTGCGCTGCGGAGCGCGCGGATATATCTTGAAGTCCGACGCGGACACCGAGCTACTTGCCGCCGTGCGCCATGTGCAGCAGCACAAACCATTCTTCACGGGGCGCCTGGCCATGACCATGGTCGAAACCTTCGTCAACGATCAGCGCGACGACTCGGACAGAACCGAACATCCCATCGCGGGCTGCCCGCTTACTGCCCGCGAACTGGAAATCGTGCAGCTCCTGGCGACCGGTAAGATCAGCAAAGAGGTTGCGGCCGCTATGGGCATTTCTACGCGCACCGTGGAAAGCCATCGCAATCACATAATGAAGAAGATGAATTTCGCCAGCTTCAGCGACCTGATGCGCTTCGCCATCCGCAGTAATCTCGTCGAGCCGTGAACCGCAGCCGGATTGGCAGCGCCGGCGTCCCGTCGGCTTTTCGCTGATCCGTCTTTTCGCCTCACACGGCGCGGAAGGGACAGCAATTCAATCCCGCCGTAAGAGCACGCGCTCATAAGATTGCGCAAAACCTAGAGTTTTTCCGCAGGGGAACATTTCGTAAAGAGAACCAAAATCGTGTTTCAGGCGCTTCCACAGTGAAATCCAGGAAACACCGCGGTATCGGGACGCATCGGATCGTGCCGGGTGGCGTTTTGGCCGCCGCTGCCATCGTGGAGTTTGCCCGAATTCGAGCGCCGCACTCCTACGCCACGAGGTGCTCCTCAGCTCTAAGGCTCTCCGCGCGCCGCAACGCCGGAAACCGCCAAGCCCACAGCGCGGTCACGATAAGTGTGCCAATTCCGCCGAGCACCACGGACGGCACCGTACCGAATAAGTGGGCGGTGAGCCCTGATTCAAACTGTCCGAGTTCATTGGACGCCCCAATGAAAATCATGTCCACCGCGTTCACTCGTCCGCGCATCTCATCCGGCGTCGCCACCTGCACCAGCGTCGCGCGAATCACCACGCTAACCATATCCGATGCTCCCGCCAGTGTCAGAGCGATCAATGACGCCGCGAGGCTCCGTGACAGCCCAAACACAATTGTAAATATCCCAAACGCCGCGACGCACCATAACATCGTCACGCCCACGCGTCGCCGCAACGGCCGGTAGGCCAGCAGAATCGCCATCGCACCTGCTCCCACGCCCGGCGCACTTCGCAGAATTCCCAGCCCCCACGGGCCCGTGTGCAAAATGTCTCGCGCGTAAGCTGGCAGCAGCGCGACCGCGCCGCCCAGCAGAACTGCAAACAAATCCAGTGAGATCGAACCCAGTACGACCTTTTGCTTCCAGATGTAAGCGATTCCCGCCAGCACGGTTTTTAGGTTTACTGGTTCGCGCGTGCGTGTCTTTGTTTTCAAACTGATGAAGGTCGTGCAAAGGATCGCCAAAACGTAAGAAGCGAGCGACGCTGCATACACTGCCGCTGCTCCCCGAAAAAACGCGTAAATTAATCCGCCTAGCGATGGCCCCAGTATCGTGCCGACCTGAAAGATCGTCGAGTGCCACGCCACCGCGTTCTGAAAATGCTCTTCGGACACCAGTTGTGGCAGCAGCGCGCGGCTCACCGGGCCGTTCAGTGAACGCACCACTCCGATCAATACCAGCACGCCATAGATGGGAGCGACAGAGCGGTAATGTTGCAACGACACAAAGAGCAACAGAGCCGCACAGACCGTGAACCCTCCGTAGCACGCCACCAGAAGTTTTCGCCGGTCGAAACGGTCCGCTGCGTGCCCCGAAACCAAAAAAAGTAAAATCCCCGGCAGGAATTGCACTAACCCCACATAGCCCAGGTCCAAAACGCGGTGCGTAATCTCGTAGATCTGCCATCCCACCGCCACCGACAGCATCTCCATCGAAACCACGGTGAAAAATCGCGCCATTTCATACAGCCTGAACGCCGGATAGGTGAACGCAATTCGCCCGGCTAGCTTCCCTTCCCCAGTTTCAGCCATCAGCGAACCGCGCGCCCCCCGATCTCAACGTCGTACCACTCAAACCAGCGCCAGACCTCGCCACAGGTCGCATTTGAACAAGCATGACTCGATTCGCACTGTACTACCAGATTGCATCGAGTTTGCCGGCTCTCTGCTTTCTTGGATTTTGTATCTCGACGTCTTTGCTTCGTCGCCTGTTTTGTGTGCGCGTGCCGAGCGTACCCCGCCACCCCTCAGCGCAGTGTCTATCGCCGCGCCGCCAACGAAGGGCTCGCCAAGCTATAGAAAAGCGTCGCCAAAACCAGCAACGTAATCACCACATACATCCAATCCCGCTCGATCGCGAACCCCACCACTGAAAACACCACCCGCGCCACAGGCGTCGCAATCAGCAACAGCAACCCGAACTGGATTAGTCCCAACGGATGCAATGAAACCGCCTCGCCAACAACTTGCGTGATGTGCGTCAGCCCGGCTGGCTCGCCGTGAAAATGTTTGTAATTCTCAACCATGCCCCCAGACTCGCTCAGGTACCGCACGCCGCCCGCAAATACCACCAGCGCCGCCAGAATCACCCCACTGCGTAGCAATCTACCCAGAAGTATCTCGATGGCCTTGTCGCTCGCCACTCCGCCGCTCGTCGTCATCGTTACAGTCTCCCTTTCACGCCCTGAACGATCATCTCCACAGCAAGCGTCGCGATCACCACCCCAAAAACGATTCGCAGCGTTCGCACTTTCGCGCCCGGCAGCACCCGCGCTCCCGCCAGCGCCCCCAGCAAGACGCCCAGCATCACCGGCATTGCCAGCCCAGGGTCAATATAGCCGTTTCGCAAATAAATCCCCGCGCTCGCCGCCGCCGTCACGCCAATCATGAAGTTGCTCGTCGTGGTGGACACCTTGAACGGAATTTTCATGGCTTGGTCCATGGCCAGTACTTTCACTGCGCCGGAACCAATCCCCAGGAGCCCGGATAAGACTCCCGCGAAGTACATCAGTCCAAACCCTAAGGGAAGTCGCCTCACGTGATAGGACTCCGAGCCGCTCGCCGTCGGATACGACCCATCCAGTTTCAGCAACGAGGCCAATCGGTCCGGCGGCAACTCTCTGTGCATTTCCTCATGCGCCTGCGTCGAACTGTAAGCCGAGTACAGCAGCACCAACCCAAACACGATCGCAATCGCCGAAGTTGACAAATGCCCCGCCAGCACCGCGCCGCTCACCGCTCCCACGGTCGTCGCGATTTCCAGAAACATCCCTACGCGCATGTTCGAGTACCCTTCGCGCAGGTAAGCAGCTGCGGCGCCCGAGGAAGTCGCAATCACCGACACCAGTGAAGCGCCAATGGCGTAGCGCATGTCCACCCCCAACGCGAGCGTCAGCAATGGCACGATCACCACGCCCCCGCCCAATCCGGTCAGCGATCCCAAAAAACCGGCCAGGAACGATCCCAGCGCAACCACTAGACTGAATTCCAGTGTATTTAAGTGCAATTAAATCCGCGCTTTCAGAATTGAAATCAAGAACGAACGCAAGCGCTGGTAGGCTAACATGGAGACTCGCGCCGCGCATGGCCCTGTTTCCTGCGGCTAAGGCCAATTCGCGGCGCCGACCGTCGGGAGGAAATTTAATTATTTCGCATCGGCGGGTCTCGTTGCGGCTGGGCTCTTTCCCTCTGCGAGGTCGTAAACGTAGCGAATCTCGACTGGTCCGTACGAACGCGTTCTTTCCAGTCGCACGGTTTCGTAAAGTTGCTTCCCTCCGGGTGCGGGTTCGTAGGAACGCGTAATCCTGGCCCCGCGCGATCCATCGTATTCTGCTACCAGGCGGTAGCTCTCCATCCAATACGCATCGAATTCCTGATACTTCTCGTCCTTCGGTTTAGGAACCTTGCGACCGTCGGTGTAATAGACGCGCTTGCGCCCCGAATCATCCGTCACATCAATTTCTTCGCTGTTGGGGTCTTTCGGGGGCGGGGTGGTAGTCGCGGTCGTGGTCGGGGGCGTGCTCTTGGAACCGGCGGCATCCTTTGCTTCCGCCGCAGCAGCCGGATCTTTCAGCTCAAGAGTCAGTGAGCCGGCAGGATTCAGTAATTCCTGCATTTGGGCGCGATCCAGCTCGCCGTCGGTTCCGTTGTTTCCTCCGCGCCTGGGATTCCCCCCGCCGCCGCCGCCGCCGCCGCCGCCGCCACCACCACTGCCAGGAAACGGCGATCCCAAGCCGCCGATGTGTACTCCCGTGGCCGGCCCACTGCCGCCTCCGTTCCCGCCTCCACCGCTGCGCGGGCTCGTCACGCTTCCGTCGGTGCTCGCTTCCTTGATTTTTTCGTGCGCGTCGTCACTCTCATCCACGTTCAACTTCCAGTATCCAAAAAGCTGTTTCCGTTGCGGAACCGGCGGCTCCTCCACTCGTGCTGCCGGCCCGGACGCGGGCCCTGTCGTATCCGACGATGAGTCCGGCGGACGCATCGGCCCCGGCGCGGCCTGCGCACGCAGTTCCTTCGGAAACGCTATGCATCCGGCCACGAACAACCCACACACCAGGACAAACCTCAGACGTCGCAATTTTCTTGGATTGCTACCCTGCATCATTCCCCTCGCTCACCGTAATGTAGGCTGGAGCGTATTCCCATCGCTCGCAGGCGAACTCCCCATTAGGGATGCCGAAAATCGCGGCTGGGATGTCATTGCGCACACCGGAAAAACCTGCCTCAACCCTCGGCTTACTGTTTAGCCGGGGCATTCGCCCCGTGCGTCTCCACCTTCTGCAGTAGCGCCAGGAACTCCGCGCGCCTGCTTCCACCGCTCCCAATCGTGGCAAGAGCCACGTGGATGATGGGCTGATTTGCGCGCGTGCCGTCATTCACCCAAGGAAACGGAGTCGCCGCGCCTATCGCCCAGAAAAAGTCCGCGTCCTCGCCTTGCAGATTCGCCGGCAGGTTGAAGTGCGTGGCCGCGCCTTGACTCACCGGCGAAGTGCGCAGCGCTTCGAACACGTACCAGGTCATCCCCGGCGACGTCACGCGCTCCATCGGGGCCAGATAAAACTGCGCCACGATCCCGTAGGCCCGCGGCCCGTTGTTTGTCTGCACGAACGTGATTCCGGAGCTCACCTGTGCAGAAAAAAAACCGGACAACGTCGCTTCATGCCGGCAATGATAAGACACCTGCAGCACCGGCGGCGCGCTGCTCGAAGAACTTCCCGGCGTGGGCGCAAAAGCCGCGCCGCCGTTCGTTCCCAGCACTTCGTTGATGCAAGCACCGTCGGGCGGGAAAAAATAATAAAAAAGCAGATCGAGTACGCTCATTCCCGAACCGCTCGGCATATGCATCTGCGTGTCCAGCCAGTTCGGATCGTGGCCCGCCAGCGGATTATCAGACGTCGCAAACTGCAAAATCGCGAACTGCTGCGGATTTTCCAAGGCCAGGATTCCGCCTAGATGAAACGGCGGAGCATAAGGCGCGAGCGCCTCTGGCGGACCGGCGCCCCCGGGATCGAATTCGCGCCAAGCGGTCGGCAGCGAAATCGCCACACCGTTCGTAATCCCGTGCACGATGTTGCCCGCCGTGCTCTGGCTGAGCGTTTCAGGCGCCGCAGTCTGTGCCGCCACCCTCGGCGCGTTGAGTGCCACCGCCAAAACGATCAGTTCCGCTACAGCCCACGTCGCTTTACCCCACCCAGGCATCATCGGTGCTGAGCTCTCTCCGTGCGTCACACTTCTATTCTGCAGTGTGCCAGCATCCGCTGCCAAAAAGAAGCACCACTTGGTAGGGCCGGTCTCGCCGGCTCGGTCCCTGCTCCCTGTAGCGGCCGCTTGGCCCCACTTTTTTTCGGGCCAAGCTTAGATCTCTGCCCGGGTCACCAGAATGTGCTCAGTACAAACACACCAATGCCCCGGGGATCGTTTTGCCCCGAGGCATCGCTGTTCTGTGGGGGTTCTTGTACTTAAGACTTCTTGGCGGACTTGCGGCGTCCACGGCGCTTCGTGGGAGGCGTGGCGGGAGGTTCGCCAACTAGCTCGGCAGACCAGATGGAAGTGACAAACTTTTTTACGCCGTGATCATCGAAATCAATCGTGGTGCGTTCCGTGTTGGATTCCGTGACAATTCCCATGCCGTACTGATCGTGACGAATAGACTGCCCTTCCAGTAGTATTTGCACCGACTCCTCCTTGGATGATTATCAATGTCTTCGGAAAAGCAGAAACCCACGGCACGCTTCCGCCCCGTGAGGCGTTTTCATGGATCACCTGCTTGAAACTGCATCCCATAAAGGGCGGGGGCTGGGTCCGCCCCTCTTTGGGCACATGCCAGTCACGCGAGCTCAACCTCAAACCCGGCCTGTCGCCAGGGATCGGCATCGCTTCCAGGAAACCACAACGACGCCAAAGCCAGCGCGCGAATCAGCGCGTAACCGTCGCGCACCAAACACCGATTCAACAGTCGGCGGCTTTATCGACAGCGCGACTCCGGCTGAAAACGATTCAGCCCGTCGCCGCCGTGAACACCGTCGGCCGTGTCAGTTCTCAGCAGTTCGAATCAAACGGAGTTAGAGACCAACTACGTTTTCGGCCTGAAGGCCTTTCGGTCCCTGCTTCACTTCGAATTCAACCGCCTGCCCTTCGTTGAGGGACTTGTACCCTTCGGCCTGAATCGCCGAAAAGTGAACAAAAACGTCCTCACCGGATTGGCGCTGGATGAATCCATAACCCTTTGCCGCGTTGAACCACTTCACTGTACCTTGCTCTCTGCTCACTGGGATACTGCTCCTACTTTATTCATTCGGTGGCACTTAACCACCTCGAAAGCTATCTGTTGCCCTCGCGATTTCCTTCCCTGTCACAAAAAAAAGGCCGTCGGACGGTTGCCCGGCAGCCTTTACAAAATCGTGCCAAAAAAAAGAACATCGGAGCAACAAACGCACAAAAAGAATACCACATTCTACCCTTCGCCGCAATCTCTTCGCCGCGAAGGCGGGTTAGGCCGTCAAGTATTGCCTGTACAGCTGGCGTGGCACCTCGCGGTCACTCGAACCGCCGGAACCGTCAGTCCGACGCCCCCGGCTTCCCGAAGCCGGGAAACTAGTACTGCAGCCCCACGGCTCCGATCAGAATCCGGCTCGTGTCGGAATCAAAAAGCAGCGAGGTATTGTCGTCAATGACGTAAATTGTAGCGTTGTAAGTGACGTTCGGATTCATCCCGGAAATCACCACCGCGCCCCGCCCGGTCGTCGCGTCAGGTGGCGTCTTCACCACCGTCGCGGTTGCATTGACCGGATCCCCCGCATTGACTGCGCTAAACGAACTGATATCAATCGTTCCAGCGCAGCTGGTTCCGCTCGACGATGTACAACCAGTTCCCCACGAAACCTCTCCCGATACGTTCTGCTGATACAAAGACGGATTGTTGTGGAAGACTCCTTGGCCAGCCAGTCGGAAGGAAAAGTGGTCCGCGCTGGCTATTGTGGGAATCGCTGTCTGCTGATATGCGGCGCCTGTCGCGAGTGCCGTGGCATCCAGCTCCAGCATCAGCGCTGACCCCTGCGCCGTCTGATACGTCGCGAATTCCTGCGTCGTCGAATTTGCCGTACCGGAGCACGTTCCGCTGCTTAAATTCAGCTTCAAATCAATTCGCCCGGTCGTCGAATCCACTGTGTAAGTGCAAGCACCGAGTGTCGTGTCCGCCGTAACCGTTCCGGCGTTGTTGCTATCCAGAACTCCGCTCGAAGTCGCTCCCGTCCCGCTCGAAACCAACACTCCGCCGGCCGCATATGCGCCAGTCGTCGAGTTCCCGCCGACGGTGAACACGTAATTTCCGCCAGTCAGCGTCGCGGGCGTGAACGACGCCCCCGTCAGTCCGCCGTAAATGTCACCCGCCAGATAATCGTTGCCGTCAACCTCTACGATATGCAGTTGCGTACTCTGCTCCGCCTCCGTGGTGTTCACGATGTAAAACGCATACTGCACAGAGCCCGTTGTGGCGCTGGTCAATGTAATCGTCCCGCGTCCGCTGCCGGGGAAGGTCGGGTCCATCAGATAGGTCCCCGAAAGCGTTCTGTCGCTGGATGTAACTTTGCCGCTCGGATTGAGACTATCATTCACGTCCAGAATCGTATTGCTGTTGGGGATCGTGCCGGAACCATCTGCCGAGAACTTTCCTGCCATCCCTTGCGGATAGAACGCCTTGTCACCCCCGGAAACAGCAAACACGTACGGCCCGGAAAGCGCCGCCGGCGAGATCGTCAAGCCATTCAGATTCTGCTGGTCAATCGTTCCACTCCCCGTGGTTTTCACATCAAAACGGGTCAGCAGCGCGTGCTGGTAACTGGTCAACACGAACTGCCAGGTATCCACCGTTCCCTGCCCAGCTCCTGAGCCCGAGCCCACGTTGATCTTCGCCGAGCCTCTCCCGTCCGGACCCACGCTATAAGTACCGGAGATAGATACCTGCGTGGACGGTCCTGTCCCGAAGTTGTCCAGATCTTCCACGCCGCTGACGATATGGCCGGCGCCGTCGGCCTGAAAGCTGCCCGCCACGGCCAGGAATCCGTTTTGGTCGTTCCCTGAGTACGAAAAGGCGAAAGGACCGGTCAGAGAATGATTCGAAAATACCACGCTGAGCATTGCGGTCGCCGTCAGGTTCCCGGCGGTCGCCGTAATCGTAACCGCGTTTCCCGTCGGCGGATTGGGTGGCGCCGTATACAGTCCGGTTGAATCAATTGTTCCAATATTGCTATTGCCGCTGACCGTGGACGTAACCGACCACGTCACCGCGGTGTCCGCCGCGTTATTCAGAATTGCGTTGAACTGTTGGCTCCCGCCCGCCGGAACCTGCGCGCTCGTCGGGCTCACGGAAAGGCCTGTTCCTGCTGTGACCGTCAAATCGGACGTGTTCGATGTCACCACGGTACTGTTGGTAGTCGACCCTGGTATCTGCGGCGTCGTCGCGGTGATCGTCACTTCGCCGTTCGTCACGCCGGTCGTTGGCACCACGGATGGCGCGGTATAAACGCCCTGCAGCGCGTCGACCGAGGACACACCGATCGTTCCCAGCGTCGCACTGCCTCCTGCGAGCCCATTCACATACCACGTGATCGTGGTCGTGGTCGTATTGTTGGTTGAACTCGAAAGTGTCACCGCCGCAGTGAAAGTCGTCGTCGTGTTGATTGGCACGCTCACCGTACCCGGAGTAATCGCAACCGCCGTGACCCGCACGGTGCCGCCCCCGCCGCCGCACGCCGAAAAGCTCGCCAAGCAAGTGACCGCGAGCGCCAGAGCAACCCAGCCCGGAATTCTCTTCCGCATCAAAGGCCTTCCTTCCGCGCCGAACCCCCGGCCCAAGTGCGTCTTTGGCTGCGTGTCTGAACGCTTCCTGGAAAGCCCCACTTAAGATCGCCGCGAGCCCCTTGCCAAGTCCGATCTCTGGTCATTTCCCTCTGTCTGCTCACTCTCGCAAAATGGTCCCGGGGCACACGCGTGGATACCTGTGTTCCCCCGGAGAAAGAAAAAGTTCCAATTCTTAGAGGTATTGGCGCGCCGTTCGGTTGCCCCAAATTACTCATGCCAGGGGCATAAGAAGATCAAAAGGCCCCACATTCTACCTCGACGGCCCTCCAATGCAATTAGCAAACTTTCTCGCCTTCAATCAATCTGCCGCCTTACTGAGGCAAACCCGTGGTTCCGTAGAATGTTTTCAGCAGGATCACTCCGCCTACAATCGCCGCTGCTATGCTCAAAAGCGTGCCAATCAGAAAATATTCCGCGAATTGCTCGCGCTTGAATTCCGGATACCGTGCAATAGACTTCGCCGCCAGAATCAGCCCCGCCGTGGCCGGCGAGCGCAGGAACAATGCGGTCATCACCAGGAAACGCTCCAGCCAGCCGATGTACATTCCCGCATGGCCCAATTGCGCTGCCGACTCACTCCCCTGCAAATGTTTCATCAACGGCTTGGTCATGAAGCGAATCAAATAGCCCCCGCCGAAGATCACTCCCACATACACCACCAGCAGCAACAGCACGCGATTGGATGGCGCGCGCATCACCCCCAGAAAATTCAGCAGAATCCGCTCCGGCGCGGCATGCACGATCCAGCACCCCGCCGCGACGATCGTCATAAAGTGCGCCGATTGATCAATCGCAAAAGCCGCGGTGCCGTCCGCCCACGGCCTTCTCCTCGCCAGCGTAATTTTGCACCAGTCAATTCCCAGATGTACCAGCGTCAGTCCCAGCACTCCGGCCTGGAAACGCAGCGAAAGAAACAAACCCGGCATGAAGAATCCCGTCACCAGCACACCGCACGCGAAATACACCCCGCCATGTTTCGCATAGCCGGCGGCTTCCCCGCCCCTTTTCTCCTTCACCATCCGAGATGTTTGAAACACGAAATCCGTCAACAAATGCGCCAAATACAGCGCCAAAATCGCCCGGGTCAGTATTTCCATGTTCCCCCCACTCCCTTGTACGTTGCTGTGCAATTTTCGTTTCTTGTACGTTTTTGTACAACTACCCAAAATGCTTTTCAATCACGATTTTCATTCCCTCGATCGTTTCTTCCATCTGCCAGAAATACCCTCTCTTCAAATTGCGCGATACCGTTGAATTATCCAGCCCCAGCTCTTTCGCGGCATCCTCCAGCCGCCGTCTGCTGCGGAACACCTCGATCGTCTCCCACTGCTTCTCGGTAATTCTCAATACCAGCGTGTCGTGCAAGGCATAGATCAAATTCGCGGTCGCATCGAATACCTGGTCCCGCGATTGGAATGCGGTGAGCACCTCAAACTTGTTTCCCGCGCTCCCCTTAATTCGTTCCAGCGCTTTTCGAGCAAATTGAAAAGCCTCCCCGCCCATGCGGTTCACCGGAGACTGAATGCGCCCCGGAATTACTCCGAAGCCGATGCCCAGGCGCAGCCGCAGCGGCCGTAATCGCGTTCGCAGATCGATGATCAGCTCCGGTATGCGCGAATACGTGGTCACCACCGTCTGGAATTCGTCGCCCGCGGTAACCGAATAGGGCAGCCGGATGAATTTCGCCTTGGCATGCGCTCGCGACGCCTTCGCCAGCCGCTGGCCCAGCAGCCTGCGCAGATCCTGCCTGGCGCTCGACCCAACCACATCCGCAAGCAACACCGCATAGCAGTTTGTCTTCATTGTACGTTTTCGTACAATTCTACAGACTTGTACGAATCTGTACAACCACAAAAAGCGCTTCGTTTCCCCTTACGCCACCGTCGGGCTTCTTGCGCGTACTCCCGCAGCTCACCCTTTCGGCTCAATCGCGCTCTTGAAAAGTCTTCTTCAGCACTCGAACGGCTAGCCGTCCAGTCAATGGAAACGGTTCTCGTCATACGTGAAGTCAACCAGCCCGTCGCGGTAATCGATCTTCATATCCAGCAGCCGCAGCACCGCAAAACCGAGCACCCCCGAAATTTCCGTGCCCTCCGCATTGCTGATATTGGTCAAGTCGAATGTAACCAGATCCTGCCGCTTTTCCCGAAAGTGCGAGAATTCCAGCGTCACCTCTCCGGCGCGGTAAATCGTCTTGACGTTGCCGCTCAATCCCTTTACGCGCATGTTCGCGTCTTCGCTGATTTTCGTCACTTCCTTGGCCGCTGCGGGTGAAAGTGTGTCGTCAAACGATCCCGTGTCAATTAGAAACAGCTTGGCCGCCGCCTTGTTTATGTGCGTGGGGATGAGCATGTCGTGGCCAAAGAGAAATATCCTCGAATAGTCCTGCATTTCCGGAGCAACGTATCGGTCATGCCAATGTCGCGCACCCGTGGCATTCGATGTCAGCGTTGTCTCGGTAGCTGGTTCCTCTGGAATCGCTGGCAATTCGCTCAGTTTAAATTTCGCGTCCGGCATGTCTACGTCCACCAGGAAATGGTCGAAGACGTCTGCTCCGATCAATCCGTCATCGCCCAGCACTGAACGTCCCGTTAAGACGTCTACGTAGCACCCTGCAAACTCCAGTGCGCCAATCTGAATTTTCTCCGCATATCCCAGATAGCCAGCCGCCGCCCCTTTGTCGCCAATCCCGCGAATTTCATTTTCCACCACGCGCTTCACGCCCGCCTTTTCCGCAATGCGCTGGTCCAGCAAAATCCCACTCGCGCCCGTATCCAGCAACAGTCGCGACGAAGTTCCATTCACCTTCACCACTAAGCCGTAGGCTCGAATGTGCTGGGCGTCGTACAGCAATTGTTCGAGTCGTGTTTCGGTCTTGGTCACCTTCGTCACGAGCCGGCACTGATGCTGCTCCTCCTTGCTTTCGCCTTCCAGAACCGTAAGCTCGCGCTCCAGATTCGTTCGACTTTCGGCGTCATCGTCGGTGGCCCCGGCAAGATATTCCTTCAGAGATCGGATTCTGTCCGCGCCGCTGAGCGTGCCCAGGTACGCGCGCCGAATGTCAGGATCGGCGGGATCGAGTCGGAACGCCTGGTCAATGTTCTTCTTCGCGTGCTTGAAATTCAGCGTGACTCGGTAGAGCCGTGTCAATCCCAAGTAGGCTCGCGCATCCAGGTCGCACGCCAGCAACGGCTTCAGAAACATTTGCTCCGCCTCCGCCAGCTTGCCCTGCCGGAAGTACACCTCGCCGAGCGCCACCACCGCTGGCGCGCGTCCCGGTGTCAGAGCCACGCCCTTCATCGCCGCGTCATAGGCCTCCGCCGGACGCTTTTCCTTCAGGTAGACGCGCGCCAGCCCGGCATAAGCAGCCGCGGCGTTCGCCCCGCCTTGGGGCAGGATCGCCTCATACGCGGCAATCGCCTCATCAAATCTCCCGGTCCGGTAGAGCATCTGCGCGCCCGCGAGCGGGCCAGAAAGGGGTGGGTTGGTCTCGCTATTTACGGGGCACGTCACGGTCTGATCTCGCGGAGCAGTGGCTCCTGCAGGCGTGGCTTGCGCGGTTTGTGCCGAGGCCTGCGTTTGCTTTTGTGCATCCGCGCTCGTCGGCGCTTTTTGCCCCCGGGCCGGCAGCGAAAATCCACACGCCACTACACTACATAGGACCAACGCCCTCAGAAGTCCCATCCCTGTCTGCATCGTTCGGCTCTCCGCAGCGCATTTTGGGTGAGAGTACCTATAGTGTCAATTCCTATCCGGCAATCCTTGCCTGGTTCCTTGGTTCAGAATCGTCGTCGTGCGAACCACGAAAACTGTGCGCCCCCGTTCTGCTTCAGCCAGCCTTGCGTTAGAATTACACCCGCCAGGCTTCTCTCCGCCTACCCGGAGCGCGGCCTGCATTCCATGGACGCGAACAAAAGCGAAAACACGGACGCCGCACTGCCCCGCATTCTCGTTGTGGACGATGATGTTGAGCTGTGTGAACTTCTTCGTGAGTACCTCGAGCCCGAAGGCTTCCAGATTGACGTCGCCTATAACGGGGCGGACGGTCTGGAGCGCGCGCTCTCAGAAAACTTCACCTTGGTCGTTCTGGATGTAATGCTTCCGCAGGTCGAAGGATTTGAGGCGCTTCGGCAGATCAGAGAAAAATCTCGCCTGCCCGTGATTATGCTTACCGCCCGCGGTGATGACGTGGACCGCATTCACGGCCTCGAAATCGGCGCCGACGATTATTTGATGAAGCCCTTTAATCCGCGCGAACTCGCCGCGCGCATCCAGGCTGTCCTGCGTCGCAGTGCTCCTCCCTCACCCGACGCCTTCCCGCCCGTCCCGGAAACCATTGTTCTCGGCGACATCGAACTCGATAAGGGAGCCCGTACGGTGCGGCGCAAAAATCGCGAGATCGAGCTCACCTCGGTTGAGTTTGACTTGCTCGCCTTTTTCCTGAAGACTCCGGGGCACGTTGTCTCGCGCGACGATATGGTCAAAGCCGTGCTCCGCCGCGAGCTGGTTTCGTTCGACCGTAGCATTGACGTGCACGTGAGCAACCTGCGCAGAAAACTCGGCCCGGCTCCGGACGGCGGTGATCGCATTCGTGCCATCCGTGGCGTTGGCTACGTCTATGTGCTTCCCGGCAAGACCACGAGTCGGTGAATCGCGATGCAAAGTCTCTACTTCAAAATTTTCCTGTGGTTCTGGCTGGCGATGGTGCTCGTCAGCGGCACACTGATCTTTTCTGTGGTCACGACGCAGACTGAATTCACTGCGAATCGTACGGAACAATTTGACAAAATTCTGACCTCTCTCGTAGCCGCTCGCGCCGCCGATATGCTGGAAGATCACGGCATGGGCGCCCTGGCGGACTATCTCGAATCGCTCGATTCCACTTTGCACTGGCAAGCATTCCTGTTCGACGACGAAGGGAATGAAATTCTCTCCCAGCCTACGCCCTCTGAGGCCAGCATCATTGCGCAGGCTGCGCTGCAAACCAACGACACTCGGTTCCTCATTTCGCACGGCCGAAAATTTGTAGCCAAGCGAACCACCGGCTCCGACGGAACCCGCTACGTTTTTGTCATGAGCGAGGAGGTTCCCTCGGTCACCAGCGTTTTGCGTGCGCCGCTTGGAATTCAAATCATTCGCGCCGCGGTCGTCGCATTCATGGCCGGATTGGTCTGTTTCTGGCTGGCCCGCTACATCGCCGCGCCGATCCGCCAGCTCAGCGCGGCCACGCACCGTCTTGCGGCCGGCAATCTGGGAGCCCGCGTGGATGGTTCCGCGACGCAGCGCCAGGATGAAGTCGCGGAACTCGGCCGCGACTTTAACCACATGGCCGAGCAAATCGAATCCCTGATGTCCTCCCAGCGCCGTCTGATTCGCGACATCTCTCACGAACTGCGCTCGCCCCTCGCTCGCTTGGGCGTGGCTTTGGGTCTCGCTCGCAGACACGCCAACCCTCAATCGGTTTCTGCCCTGAACCGCATCGAGCTGGAGGCCGAACGCCTGAACGGGCTGATCGGCAGCCTGCTGCGCCTCGCTCGTTTGGAAAGCGGCGAAGCTCTGATGGAACAAAGCCCTGTCGAACTCGACTCTCTCCTCCGTCACATTGTCGCCGACGCCGATTTCGAGGCTCGTGGCCGCAATCGTTTCGTGCGCATTGTCGCCTCGGAGGGCTGCACCATGATGGGAAATCGCGAAGTCCTCGGCAGTGGGATTGAGAATGTGATTCGCAACGCCGTCACCTACACAAAGGAAGGTACCGATGTCGAGGTCAGTCTGTTGTGTTCGCAAGATGGCGCCGATAAACAGGCCGTTATTCGCGTGCGCGATCACGGCAAAGGCGTGCCGGTGGAGCTTCTCGCCGATATTTTTATTCCCTTTTATCGCGTTGCGGACGCCCGTGAGCGTTCCTCCGGCGGCACCGGGCTAGGCCTTTCCATCGCCGAACGCGCCGTGCATCTCCACGGAGGAGAGGTGCAGGCGGAAAACTCCCCCGAGGGCGGCCTGGTCATCGAGCTTCGCTTCCCGATTCCCGTTGCCGCGCCTCCCGAAAATGCCCGAGCAGTCGCTCAAGCCTAACCTCGCCCATCGCACCCGAGCAGCCCGCAATCGGGTAAATTTTCTCCCTTAACACTGCCCCATCGAGAGTCCCCTTTTGCACCTTGAAAATTCCCCGTGATGCCCACTGTAAGTCTTGTGGTGGCAATGCATTATGAGACAATTCCCTAGGTACCAGTCCCGCCCCTAACCTCGGTACTGTCAGAATGTGACCTTTACCCTAGTGCATCCCCTGCCCTCCGCGGCTAAATTACTCCTGGGCATCCAACGGAAACGAGGCGATGTGAGCAAGGCTTCCAGACTATTTCGCTTCAGGGCCAATCGGGAGACGACTCTGTCAGCACTTTTGCCGGCCATCCCGCCACCATCGACGTCGATCGACGCCGCCCTCGCACGGTTGCGCGAGGCCGCAGAAGCAGACGCCGCCGAACCGTGCGCTGACCTCCTAACGGCCGACACCCAATCGAGCGCGCTCGCAGAAATGTGGGCGCCCACCAGCCCTTTGCCCCCGTCAGTAATCGAGATGGACGCAGTTGATATGTCCGATCCGCTTGCAATTCTCCAGCAGACCATTGAGCCGGCTGCACAGCTGAAACACGTATCTCACGCCAAACGATCGATAGTCGCTTCAATCTCGCAGCGGTTTGATGCCGGTTCCGAATCGGTTGATACCGATGACGCCACCCTCATCGGTGCCAAGGTTCACTGTGAAGTGAACGTCTCCGGTTCCTTTCTCACCGAAACGATGGATCTGGAAGCCATCGCCGCGTGTGCTCGTGAGGCCAACGCCGAATTATCAGGAATGCCCGCTTCCATTGCGGCCGCCGATGCTGGAACATCCGACGCGGTCCAACAAGAAATCGTTGCAGAAGTCAGCGCGGTCGCCGAGGAATTCGTCGCTGAACAACAGCATCACATCGAGCCGCAGGCCGCTCGGATTGTTACGCCAACTGACCTTTCAGCCCCCGATCAAAGCGTGGACGGCGCGCCCGCGAATGCCGCGGAACGCCCGAGAGACCGCCGTCGCAAACGCCGTGCCCTGATCTCCGCCCCGATTCGCGTCCGTGGCGCGACCGCCTCTGGTAATGGCCTCGACGAAATTGCCACCACCGTGGACGTGTCCCGCACCGGCATCCTCTTTCATTCCGGACTGGACGCTTATAGTCGTGACATGGAGCTTGCCGTCGTATTCCCGTACAGCCAGGCCCCCTGCGCCGTTCACACCGAGCAAATGGGCCGCGTTGTTCGCGTCAACGACCTGGGCAACGGGATTTACGCCGTAGCAATCGCGCTGAGGTCAAATACTTGCGAAGATCAGACTGTCGCAGACACATCTGCTCCCACAGTCGATCCGCTTCGCGATTCCACATCCGCTCCAAAAGAAACTAAAAAACCCATGGTCCTCGCGGTGGACGCGGATGAAACGCTGCGCGACGCTCTCAAGCTTTATCTCCAGAATGAAGGCTACGACGTCATCGCCGTCAACAATGCTGCCGATGCCCGCGAAGTTCTCAACATCTTCACACCGGCCCTCGTCATCGCCGAAGTGGAAGGCGAAGGCACGCCCGGTTATGATCTCTGCGCCTACGTGAAATCCAGCACGAGCTTGCGCCGCGTCCCCGTCGTGCTCACCACCAGCTCCGCGTATCCCAGCGATTACTCCAATGCGCACTCTCTCGGCGCCATCGTATGCATGGCCAAACCTTACAAGCAGGAGCGCCTGGGCCACATCGTCCGCCTGCTCGCACCGCTTCCCGAACATCTTCAAAACACTGTCGCGCCCCACGCCGCCGATCCCACCCGCGTCCCGGGCCGCGACGGAAATTTCGGCTCGCGGGCTCTCCGCCTCGTCCGTGGAAACAGTTCCACGAAAAAATCCAACCCCCATGTAAATAGCAGCAAGATCCGCTTTAGGTTCCCGTCGTTCCGCTGACTTCAGCCCACGGTTTCTCAATTAATTCGTTAACGCGACTGTGGCGCCGCACATCCGCCGCTCGGTTCGTTGCCCGACACTTTCGCCCCTCCCCCGCGGTCCTGTACCAAAACTGTACTTTCTCCATGTTGTAGTTTTTTTGCGCAAGCAATATTGTCGCGCCCATCACAGTTCACGCTCAGCTTCTGAGCGGACACAAGCAGCTCGACGGCTGTCCCACGGGTTAATTCACCCAGCTTTTAACTCCTGAGCCACACGTACCGGGAGTGTGTCTATTTTCTCCCGCAGTTTGACGCAAAGGGGGACCCTATATGAAAACGTTGAGGTTCGTCACGCTACTCTGCGCAGCGCTCGCGGCTGCCCTGATCATCACCACGCTGATCGTTCGCGCCCAATCGCGCGATGGATCACGAAGCGCCACTACAGAAGCTGGAGCAAGCGACCCGGGCGTCCGTAGTGACGCCGTCGTCGTCGGCACGCCTCTATCAAGTCTCAGCGCGGCACAGCTTCAATACTTCCAGGATGGTCTGTCACGCTTCCTGCAGGTGGACTCGGTGTCCGGCTCAATTTCGGGTGAGCCCGGACCTGGACTCGGCCCCGGATTCAATTCCAATAGTTGCGCCAGTTGTCACGCGCAACCGGCCGTCGGCGGCACCAGCCCCAGCGCCACGGCCTACCCGTTCGTTGGGCCCAATCCTCAAATCGCCGCCGCCTCCGACGCCGGTGGCAACAACTCAATTCCCTACTTCATCTCGGCCGACGGGCCCGTGCGCGAGGCCCGCTTCCCGTTCGCGGTCACTCCAAGTGGAAGCGTCACTCAGACGCCCGATGGCGGCGTTCACAACGTCTTCACCATCGCAGGCCGTTCCGACGCGCCCAATTGCGCTATGGCTCAGTCCAACTTCGAGCAAATGCAGCGTGAGAACAACATCATTTTCCGCATCCCCACTCCGGTGTTCGGCGCGGGCCTGATCGAAAACATCGCGGACGCAACCATCCTCGCCAACATGGGCGCCAACGCGCAGCTGAAGTCCCAACTCGGCATCTCCGGCCATCCCAATTACAGCGGCAATGATGGCTCCATCACGCGCTTCGGCTGGAAGGCGCAAAACAAGTCTCTGGAAATGTTTGCCGGCGAGGCCTACAACGTCGAAATTGGCGTGACCAACGAGCTGTTTCAAACGGAGCGTGGCAATCCGCCGGCCTCATGTCTTTACAATGCGACCCCCGAAGACGAGACCAATTACACCTATTCCGGCGCTCAGATTCTCAGCGACGTCGTCGCCTTCGCCGACTTCATGCGCTTCCTTTCGCCACCCGTTCCTTCCGTGAAAGGAATTCCGGGCAATCCGACCCCGCAATCCATTGCGGCTGGCCAGGCCGTCTTCCACCTGGTCCACTGCGACACGTGCCACACGCCTTCGCTGCAAACGGCCGCGTCCAATATGACGCCAGGACTCAGCAACCAGCCCGCCGGCCTCTTCTCCGACTTACTCGTGCATCACATGGGCAACGGCCTGGCCGATAACGTCGCGCAAGGTGCCGCCGGTCCCGATGAATTCCGCACCGCTCCACTCTGGGGCGTCGGCCAGCGTATCTTTTTCCTGCACGACGGTCGCGCCACTCCAGCAAACGGTGGTTTGCTCACCGCGATCGAATTGCACTACAGCCGCGGCTCCGAAGCGAACCAGGTCATCTCGCTGTTCAACCAATTGCCCCCGCAGGAAAAGCAAGCGCTACTGAATTTCCTGCGCTCCCTCTAAGTACCGCCGGCGTCCCGCCGGCTCGATGGTTTTGAATTTGTAGCGGCCGCTTCGTCCCGTGCCTTTCGCGACGAGGCGGGCATGCCTTCAATAAGGCTCGCATGAATCTGGGAGTGCGGGGGCTTGCCCCCGCCTTTTCAAGGCGAGGCTCGCCTCGGCGCCCGTGCGCGACTCTTCGATGTGCTTTTTTTCATCGTTCGTCATCCTGAAGCGCAGCGAAGCCTGCCTGCCGCAGCCACGGATCTCTGTTTGCTTTTCGCCTTTTGCCGCTGTCCGCCGCAACTCTTGGGCCATCCGTTGTTATACTCTCGCCATGCCGCAGCGCCGCGACTCACACACACATCGCCTCGCACTCACGCTGACCGTGGTGGCTGCCTCCGCAATCGTTTCATTCGCCGCCACGAAACACGCCCCCAAACCTCCGCTCGAAAGTTTCTACGTCGTAACCCAGGCCACCTTCCACTCCGGCGTCAAATGGGTGGACCACATTCTCGAAGTGCGTCCCCAAGGCGATGATGTCCTGGTCCGCGAAATCCGCATCGCGCCGCTCGACAAGGACTGCCCCCATCACGTCACCGTCCGCGTCGTCGAACGCGTCCTGCCCAACACCACCGTAAAAAAAGTGGCGGAAAAATTCCCGGTCTGCGCCTACGAAGAAGATGTTGTCGAAGGAATGATCAACGTAGCCAAACGCGAAGGCGCTCTCGCCGTCACGGATGATTCCGCCAGCCAAACCATCGTCGCCCGTTGCGGCGCCCAGCAAAAAATGTTCGAACTGCCCGACCAGGAATCGCTGCGCTTTGAAGCGCTCCAGCACGCCGACTCGCACGTCACCGACTTCTGGGATCTAGCCGCCACCATCGAAGCCCACGCATTCGGTGGTGATTTTTCGCTCGCCAAACTTACACCCGAGGAGGACAAGAAGACGCAGGACCTAGGCGCCAAAGCTGTGCCTGACATTAAATCCGGCCGCTACGACCAGGGCTTCGCCGATCAATCCTGCCCCTACGCCGAATGCGCCGCCCACAACGCCGCCTCCGCACTCCAGGGCTACTCCGGCGTCATCTTCAGCTGCCCGAAAGAATAGTCTGCAACGAGCGCATCCCCTCTCGACCACCGCCCGATGCTGCTCCCAGCAGCCGCAAGACTGGCGCCCAAAATAGAAAATAGCATCCCGAACCCAGCCGCCTGCTGTTGGCGGATGGGGTCAGGGACTTGCTTTTGTTTTTTTTCCGTGGCAACGATCCGTGAGAACGAAACGAGGGAAAGGTATGCGTCGGACGAAAAGCGCCAGCCACTGTTCCCTGGCGCGGGAAGAGTGGCCGCGTCAAGAAAAACTACCTCTTCGCGATTTGCTCTTTCAGCAAGCTGGCGACAATCTCCGCAGTGCCCTGCTCGCCGTGCCAAGTGTTCGACCTGTTCAGCGTGTACGCAAAGACAATGTTGCCGGTTCCGCGTTCCACCAGCTGCAGCATCGGCACATCACCCGCGTGATGAGTAGTTTTGTAAGACGCCTTCACCGTTTCCGCATCACGCTCGGGCCATTTGAGCTGCAGCACCATCGGTGCAATGTAGACCGAAGGCACCGCGCTTGCCGCGCTCTGGCTCGCCGGCTGCACCGTTCAGCACGCTGGACGTCCCTACCGCGTGCTGTATGTCTTCGACCCGCGACGGAACGCGTTTCTGGAGCGCCGCTCCGATATGTACCTAAGCACCCTGCGCAAAATCATCGAGGCCATGGGTGGAAAACTGGAAATCATCGCCGTCATGCCGGATGGACCAGTACGTATCCGGCGGTTCACGAAAGTGCGGAACCGGGAAAGTACCACAGCCGAGGTAAACGGCCTGCGCGGTGTGCCGCACACCTGAGGGCACGCGAAGAGTGCGGCGCTAGGGCGGTGTTGTAGTTGATGGAGTAACCTGTTGCGCCGGTGGCGCGCTTGCGTCCGGCACCACAGCCAGAAAATACCCAAGCCGCGTGCGCACCGTAACTTCCGTCCTCGCCACGGTCACCTTGATCTCGTGAAACCCAGCCGTCTGCTCCGATGACGGCCGATAGCTCAAAACGTACTGCGCGTGCAATTCGCTCCCGATGCGATCGAGCGCGCTGCGTATCGCGCGGTCGCGTATCGCGCGATAATGCACTCCGCCCGTCGCCGCCGCTGCCATTTCAAGCTGATGATTCTTGATCTCATTTGTCCCGCGAGTGATCAGCCAAATTGCCACCGGCACGGGATCGAACGAGCCGCCCGGCGCGCCTCCGTTGCCCGGCACCTGCAGCGCTCCCGGACGCGTTGGGCCCGAAAACACTCCGGGCGGGTACTTGATTTCCCGGCTCGGCGCCTTGTCCCCAAACCGCAGGTCCGCAGTGCTGCTGCTCGGCCCTACCGCATAAATCGCAACGTTGGCAAGCTGCGCATCGCGCAAGGCGAGACCCAGCTTCGCGTCGCTCGCAATATCCTGCGATTCGCCTATAATCAACATCACCCGGCGATAATTCTCAGGCTGCACTCTCAGCAAGTCCACGGCCTCGGCCATCGCATCGTACAAACGCATCTCCGGCGCTTCGAAGTCCACGGTGCCAATCGCGCGCGCGATGGCGTCGTGGTCGTCCGTGAACGGCTGCCGAACCTCCACAGTGCTATCGTAGGTGATCACCGCGGCCTTACCATTCAGAGCCATCACGGTTTCCGTAAAGATGCTGCCCATGCCGTGAATCACCGGCGCCATCATCCCGATGTGCGAACTGGTCTCGATAACCAACGCCACCGCCAGTGGATCTCCGCCCAAGTCCCAATGATCAATCGTCTGTTCGACCCCATTGTCGTACACATGAAAGTCGCTCTGCGCGAGATCCAGCACCAGTTCTCCCCGCTTATTTAGAACGGTGGCGGTCGCGACCACCTCATTCGTCTGTACTCGGATTTTATTTTGCGCCGTCGGCAGACTTTGCGCGCCTTTGGTGGGCTGTGATGCGGGCGCTCCCTGACCGTGATCCTGCGCGTTGAGGCGAAGGGCGCACAACATGGCCGCAGCAACCACCGCCGCGCCCAATCCGGCAAGCTTCACGATCCGCCCCATGTTGTTCGCTGTGATTCCGCCCGAACCGCTCGCGTTGCCTTAGCAAGTCGCCGCATTTCGATTTGGGATCCGCACCTGCAGGCAGAGCCGCCTGGTATGCCACACCTTTTTGCAGTGCGGGGGCTTGCCTGGCCGCTCTGCCCGTCTTCACGGCGCAAGCGGTCCGCTCGTCCGCCGCGGCAACACCGACGAGCCGGAAGCTTGTGCAGCGAACGGAACTTTTCGCCTCAATCTCACGTATGTTTAGCTGTACGCAAAAGGGGACAACCATATGACATCGCACTGGCATGCGAATTTTCGCCGGGACTACAGCCGCAAACAGCAACCCGGCTCGCGCAGCAGGCTTGCCTGGTACACAGCCTTCCTCGCGCTCATCCTCGCCGCCGCGTTTCCGCTCGCCGCACAGGATCAGAAGGATTCGCAGCAATCCGATAACGATAAAGATAAAGACAGCATCGGCTTCAATCTCGGACAAAACGCGAGCGCCAAAGATCTCGGCCTGCCGATCTATCCCGGCTCCCACCATCACAAAGACGCTGACAATGACAGCCCCGCGCTCAATATGGGTCTCTGGGGAGGCTCCTCCGGCTTCAAACTATTCGTTCTGAAAATGGAATCGCCTGACGCACCCGATAAGGTCGCAGCCTTCTACCGCAAAGCCCTAGCCAAGTACGGCACTGTCCTCGATTGCAGCAATCCCGCGCGACCGAATGACAGCAGCAACGACGACAGCCAAAAGAAATCATCGAAAGTGCTAACGTGCGAAGACGAAAAGCCGAAGCCCAACGAAATCTCACTAAAATCCGGCACCAAATCGAAAGAGCACGCCGTAGGCATCCAACCCAACGGCACCGGCACCCTATATCAGTTGGTCTACGTAGAAACCCGCGGCACCGACGACTGACGCCACATCGTCTCGCCGCGATTCGCATCCGACTGTGTAGCGGCGCACTTCCGTGCGCCATGAGTGGTGCGGCACAGAACGATGGCGGTCCCCCAATTCATCGTGACATGAACGCCGGTTCTGAAGAACGGCCTTCCACACGCGGCGTCTTTCCCGCGAGCCTTTGACTTCTTGCTCCAGCGCCCAGCCCGAGAATCCCCCGGATAGCGACTCTCAAACCGCCGGTGCTATCATCCTGCCGTAACTTTTGTCCAGGAGGCCAAATGAATCTCACCTCGCCACAGAGCGCGATCGCCAAATACCTCGCTGTGCTAATCCTCTTTGCATTTCTATTCGTCATCGCCAATCCAGCGCAAACGCAAACTCCAACTCCCTCGCCCGCGCTGCTCGTCCTAAATAAATCCGCCAATTCTCTCGCCGTTCTCGACCCCGCCACCAAACAAGTCGTCGCGCGCATAGACACCGGCGAAGGCCCGCACGAAGTTGCCGCATCTGACGACGGCCAACTAGCCTTCGTCACCAACTATGGCACCCAAACTCCCGGCCACTCGCTTTCCGTGATTGACCTCGTCGCCCAAAAAGAAATCCATCGCCTGGACCTCGGCCCGCTCGGCCGCCCGCACGGCGTCCTCTTCGCCGACGGCAAACTCTATTTCACCGCCGAACTGAATAAGCTGCTCGGCCGCTACAATCCCACCTCCAACCAACTCGACTGGCTCCTAGGCGTCGGCCAGAACCGCACCCACATGCTGGTGCGCACCAAATATCTCAACGAGATTTTCACCTCGAACGTGGACTCCAACACCGTCACCGCGATTGAAAAAAGCTCCGACCCCTCCGGCTGGAAAGAAACGAACATCGCCGTCGGCAAAGGTCCCGAAGGAATTGATATTTCTCCCGACGACAAAGAAGTCTGGGCCGCAAATTCCGGCGACGGCACCGTCTCCATAATTGATACGGCTACCAGCAAGGTAACTCACACCTTCAACGTCCACACCAAACGCTCGAACCGTCTGAAATTCACGAATGACGGCAAGTTGGTCCTGATCTCCGATCTCGCAAACGATGAACTGATGATCGTGAACGCCGCCACGCGACAAATCGTCAAGCAACTCAACGTAGGCCGCGGCCCAGGCGGCATCCTGATCGCTCCAGCAGGCGATGTCGCCTACGTAGCTCTGGCAGGCGATAACGCCGTAGCGGTAATCGATCTCCACAAACTGGAAATTGCAACGCGCATCCCCACAGGCGAAGGTCCCGACGGCCTAGCCTGGGCCCAGCGCCACTAATCCACACGTGCGAAACGCATCTTCTCCATAATTTGCCTCGCTCATTTCGCCGATTACATTGATCTCTACCAGATGCACGATGCGACGCGCTCACTCCGGTCGAGGAAGGTCTCAGCACCCTCAACGACCCCATCCACAGCGGCAAAGTGCGTTACATCGGCTGCTCGAATTCTCGGCTGGCACTTGATGAAATCGCTAGACGTTTCCGAAAAATACGGCTGGCCGCGCTACGTCGCGCAGCAGGCCTACGATTCGCTCGTAGGACGCGAATACGAATGGGAAATCATGCCGCTCAGCCTCGGTCGAGGCGTCGGCTG
The DNA here is from genome assembly GCA_963795005.1 of uncultured Acidobacteriota bacterium. Taxonomy (GTDB): domain Bacteria; phylum Acidobacteriota; class Terriglobia; order Acidiferrales; family UBA7541; genus Palsa-295. Next base: position 85,014 of record CAWCGE010000001.1, read on the forward strand.
CGTCGTGCGGAGTCCGCTCGGCTGGGGACGCCTCACAGGAAAAGTCCGCCGCGGCAAGCCGCTGCCCGAAGTCAGCCGCCTGCACAAAACCGCTGAGATGGCCCGCCAGTTTCCAACGAGCTCGTCTACAAAGTTGTGGATGCCGCGGACGAAATCGCGAAGGAAACCGGCAAGACGGTGGCTCAAATCGCGCTGAATTGGCTTCTGCAACGTCCGACGGTCTCAAACGTTATTATGGGCGCGCGCAACCCAAAACAAATTGCGCCAGAATCTCGGCGCCGTCGGCCGGAATCTCATGCCCCAGCAAGTAGCAAGACTCGACGACGCCAGCGCCACAACGGTCGTCTACCCCTACTGGCACCAACACCAATTCGCAGACCGCAACCCCCCGCCCATACGCTATGGTTCGCCAACAAATCCCGCAACTCGCCGCGATCTCACCTCTGGCGCTTCAAGACGCCCTGCAGCACGGTCAGCTTCCCGTCAATCGCGCCGGTCTTTAAATGCGTAATGTCCAATCCAAGGATCTGCGCGAGTAAAGGATACACATTCACGTTTTCAAACGCCGGCAACTTCACTCCAGCGCGAATATCCGGTCCCGCCGCATAGAAAATTGCCTTCATCTCCGGCATATGCGCCGGATCGTAGCCGTGCATTCCCACTGGAGGCGTGTTCCCGTGCCCAGACATCGCTGCATTGCCCGCCGGGTTTGGCGGCGGGGGAGGCGGCGCGCTCACACGCAACAGGTACGGGCCCGTGGCGACCACGATCGGGTCGCCCTCGCGTGGATTGCCCTCGAAATGCAACGACTCCGGCACATGCTCGCTGCGGTAGACGCGGAACTTGTCGCTCTTGCCGTTCAGGCTGTCATAGATTTTCGCGGCATCCGCTTCCGACTTCGCATACATAAACGTGTCTTCGGACTTTTCCAGCAGCGATGCATCCAAATATTGATCGAGATTGATCCAGTCTCCCTCGACTTTGATCATCCCGTGGTCCGCAAGCACGATCACGTCCACCGGCAAGTTCAATTTTGCGAGCCCCGCTTCCAGGTTGCCGATTTCCTTGTCCACTTCCTGCACCCCCGCGGCCACCTCCGGGCTGTCCGGCCCGTGCGCGTGCCCCGCGCTGTCCGTATCGCTGAAATACAAAGTGATGAAATGCGGGCGCTGCTCCGGCGGCAATTGCAGCCACGCCAGCACCTGCTCCACGCGCTTCTCGTTTGGATACTTCGCGTCGTACTTCATGTAGTACGAAGGCCGTACGCCCTGAATGTCCGCCTCCGATCCCGGCCAGAAAAAACACGCCGCGCGCATCCCTTGCTGCTCCGCCAAAACCCATAGCGGCGTGCCGCCATACCACGTGCCGTCGTTTTCCGCTTGCGGATCGCGATAGCTGTAAACCTGCTTCCGCGCCGGATCGTAAAAGGTGTTGCCGACGATCCCGTGATGCTCCGGATAAAGCCCCGTCACAATCGTGTAATGATTCGGAAACGTGATCGAAGGGTACGCCGGAATCATTCCCTCCGGCGCGCTCGCTCCGCGCGATCCCAGCGCGGCCAAATTCTTCGCGCCGTATTTTTCCGTGTAATCGTAGCGGAACCCATCCAGCGAAACGAGAATCACGTAATGCTTGGCCTGCTGCTCGGCAGAATTTGGTCCATGCTCGACAACGATTAGCGGGGCAAGAACCGGCGCAGCTGCTTGCTGTTGAGCCGTCTGCTGCGCCTGTGTCGTGGCGGGCATAATTCCGGCCGCACCGCCCGCCAGAAGGAATACCCAGGCGAGCAAAACTCCGCGCATCGGACACTTCTTGTTTTTACAATTTATTCGCATCCGCGAATCCTTTCCTTACGTCTGACGGGGTGGCAGCCCTCCGCGGCGAACTTGCCTGTCCCTTTTCAGGGTGCCAGTATACGTAAGACCGGCCGCATGTCCGAACGCCAAAGGAGAACAACCATGTCGAAAGTAGCTTTGTACGTGCCCCTCGAAGCAAAACCCGGAAAAGAGAAAGAAGTCGAGCAATTCTTGCTGAGCGCCGTGCCGCTGGTACAAGCAGAACAAGGCACTATCACCTGGTTCGCCCTGCGCCTGGGTCCCACAACCTTCGGAATCTTCGATTCTTTCAACGACGAAGCCGGCCGCCAGGCGCACCTCTCCGGCAAAGTCGCCGCCGCGTTGGTGGCTAAGGCACCCGATCTCTTCGCGAAGCCACCCGAAATCAACAAAGTTGACATCCTGGCGTCCAAGCTGCCGGCCGGCGGAAGCCAAAAGGCATCCGCGTAACCGGCGCTGCTCTTAGAAGTTCCGCCGTGGCTCTTCGCGGTGGCCATGCTCGACAACGGTAGAGTCGTGTGCAGTGGACCCGCGCCACCACCGGAAGTCGATTCACACTCTGATCGTTACGTTTATCAGCGGTTCGAGAGCAGAATCGCAGCTGTACGAGTTGTTGCCATCCCTGCGAAAGGGTCACAAGCCATGTTTCGACGACGTCTCGCCCTCGGATTGTTTTCAATCATCGCTGTAAGCGCTTCGAGTTCCGCTCGACCAACGCATCCAGCGAGCCAGGAGCCGTGCGCCCAAGACCACCAAGCTTGGGTGACTCAAAGTTTGGAAAAAATGCACACGATAAAGCCGGGGATGACGCGAGGGGATCTCCTCAAAGTCTTCACCACCGAAGGCAGTAGGTCAACAGGGTTGCGCCGCACGTTCGTCAGTCGAGACTGTCCATATTTCAAGGTTGACGTGCCCTTCGAGGCGGTCGGTCGACCAAGCCACGATGGCAACGGACAGGTCACTTTAGCCGAAGACCATCGGGACATCCTCGTCACAATCTCGCGGCCGTACTTGCAATTCAGTATTTTGGATTAACCTTGGCTATTTGCTTCCCGATGAGTGGCATACCGGGAGATGTGGCGAGCGATCATCCCATCTCTCGCGCTCCCTTGCGCAATCATTTCTCCAGTGCCTCGTACCGACGCTGACGTCCCCTATCCACTTTCCTGCAACCCTGCGACGCAATATATCGTCTAACGATATGTAGGTGGACTTTGGGCTACTTGCAAGAGAAAGAGGGCCAAACATGATCTCATCGAACTGCATCCTAAACTCCCACGGCGCTCCGGTACAGCAGGATCCGGAGGAAGTCCCAGAAAACGGCCATGCGCACACTCTGGACGAAATTCAGAGGCGGGCGCGCAGAATTCATCGCCGCCACGGCGGCATTTACGGCGGATATACCCTCGAAGAGTGGCTGGAAGCCGAGCACGAACTGGAGGACGAGGATCGTCCGGCGCCAGGCAAAAACGAACACGTGCACTGACAGCTGCGCGACAATCCCGCATCCGCTGATTTCGCTCGTGCCCGGAGTGCGCGGTTTCCATCAGAAACACGCGAACGCGTGCTGTTTCGACTTACGGTACGTTTGCGCGGTCGTTCCCAGATAGCTCTGAACGGCGTGCGGCGCGATCGCCAGTTTCATCGCGATTTGCGCGACGGATTGCCCCTCGGCATGCAATAGCCGCACTTACGCGGCAGTCGGCTGCTTTACTTTCTGAGCTGCAGCGGAGATCTTGACGGTGTCTGGTTCGGTCGCGGTCCGCTTGAAGGCCGCTGGAGCCGGACCGCTTTGATTGTGCCGCCGCTACCACATCTGGCCCGCCGGATGTCCCGCTAGCAGAAACAGAAGTAACCATGGTCATTTACCCCCCTCTGTTAACTTTGCGGCTTCCCCTACAACTTCGCTATCGGCCGTTGCCCGCAAAGCTTGAGAGAGCGGAGAGGAATCAACCATAACGCCGGCTCGATAGGCCTTTGTCTGGTTCCAAACTGAGGTCAGCTCAACCTCTACGCTTCCGTTCGACTGGCTTCCTTGAGCGCCCCGATTTCGGCGTTGAATTGCTGAATCACGCGATAGCACTCACACGCCGATCCTTCCAGTTTTTTCCGGCTCAATATCTTCACCGCTCCGCGCGTGTACTCGATATTTCGCTTCCGCTGCAGGATGCCCGCCGCCAAACTTACGCTAGGACGATCGGTGCCCAGCATCGTGGCCAGAAAATCGTGCGTGATTAAGATGGACCCGCCATCCACGCGATCCCGCGCCATCAGCAGCCAGCGCGCCAGCCGTTGTTCCACATCATGCAGCCGATTGCACGCCGCGGTCTGCGCCACCTGAATCCCCTGAATCACCGCATAGCGGCTCAGCATCATTTGAAATTCGGGCGCGCTCCTCAAGACGCTCTGCAGCGTGCTGACTTTCACCCGGAATCCGTCGCCCGCAATCTGCACCACTTCGCGCAATGGGCTGCGCGTCAAGCACACGGCAGACGGCATTCCCGAGGCACCTTCGTTTCCTACGACCGCCGCCTCCACGGTCTTGCCGTCTTCCATCGCTACTACCAGCGATATCAGCCCTGAATTCGGAAAGTATGCGAAGTTCAGATGCTCGCTCGGCTCGTGAAGAATCAAGTGACGCGGAAGCCCGACCGGCTCCAAATGCGCGCCGATAGCTGAAAATTCGTTGTCGGGGATGGAAAGTAAGATTTTGTTGGCAACTGGCTTGCCGTCGGATGTGCTTCGTTCGGGAGAGTACGCGGGCTTTCTGCGGTCACTCTGATTCACTAGTAGTCCTGGTCGCAATTTGCATTTGCCTGGCCCGAACTCTAGATGTAGGGGAATAGCGCTGTCTGTCGGACGTCAAACACTGCCAAGGAATTTACGGTAGACCCAGCACCGGATTGAATTGCTGAATTACTTGATAGCACTCGCAAGCGCGCTCCCGCAGTTTTTGGCGGTCCACAATTTTCACTGCGCCGCGCTTGTACTCCAGAATCCCCTTCTTCTGCAAGGTGCTGGCCGCCAGGCTCACCGTCGGCCTGTCAGTGCCCAGCATGGTCGCGAGAAAATCATGCGTGATCGGCAAGAATTCGGACTCCACGCGGTCGCGCGTCACGAGCAGCCAGCGCGCCAGGCGCTGTTCAACACCGTGCAGGCGGTTGCACGCGGCCGTTTGCGATATTTGCATCCCCAGAATCACCGCGTAACGGCCCATCGTCATGCGCATCTGCGGAGCGCTGCGCATCAATTTCTCCACCGTCGCCGCTCCGATGCGGAATCCGTCGCCGGAAATTTGCACCACCTCGCGCACCGAACTCCTCCGCAGACCCACCGCAAGCGCGGCACCAGCAAACCCCTCGCGGCCCGCCACGCCCACCTCCACCGTCCTGCCGTCTTCGGTCGCCACCACCAGCGAAATCATGCCGCGGTTCGGGAAGTACGCGTACTGTACGTCCTCGTCCGGGTGATGCAGGTTTAGGTGGTCCGGAAGGTCCAAAAACTCCAGCCCGCCGCGGACCAGTTCGAATTCGTGGTCAGGAAGCGATAAAAGGAGATTATTCGTGACCGGATGTCCCTGGGGGCCGGTCCGTTGGGCTTCAATTGGCTCTAAAACGCTCTTTTGGCTCATGTCGCTGTCTCGCTCTCCTAAAGGAAACACCTTAAGGGTCTAGCATCGAGCGTAGCGCATAGCGCGATTCTGTCCATACATCGTACAGGGTATTCCGGTGGGCTAAGACACAGTGTAGGATGCACTGCGGTTGCGCACTCGAGGAAGAGCGAGGTCAACAGTTTCATGGCGCGAATTTTGATTGCAGACGATCATCCGGAAGCGCGCCGTGGCACACGCGAATTGCTTGAACAGCATCCCGGGTGGGAAGTATGCGGCGAAGCCGTAAATGGCCTGGAAGCCATTGAAAAGGCCGCCGCGCTAAAACCAGACATCGTCATCATTGACCTCAGCATGCCCAAAATGTCCGGCCTTGAGGCGGGCCGGGTGATCCACCGCACCGCGCCGCAAATACCCCTGCTAATGTTTTCGCTCTATGCGGGCGACCCCCAAATGGGCGATGGATTTCGTGCCGCGGGATTTAGCGGCGACGTCAACAAGGCTTCGGCGAACCTGCTGACTGCGGCAGTCGAGGCGCTGTTGCAAGGTGGAACATTCTTCCACTCCAGCGCGGTGCCCCGGGCTGTCATTGCCAACGGACCGGTCACGCGCACCGAACAACCGCCGGCGGCTGCGGGTGCACCGCAAGCATCCGCCGATCCAGCTGCTCATGGCGGGACTAGCAAACCGGCGGGGTCTGCGCCCGAGCCCGAACGTGGCCCTGGCGCTTGCTGACGCAGTCGGATTTTCGCCTCACGCCAGTTCCCTTCTGCATGCAAGCGCGCTGCAAAAAATGACCCTGCGCTAAAGAGCCTCTTCAGCGTGGCACACACGCGCAAGTGCATCCATGCTACAATTAGAACTCCTTGCTCTCCGTTAATAACATCACGATGCGCTACGGCGCTAGAATCCTGTTCGAAGACGTAACCACGACGTTCTTTGCGGGGCGGCGCTATGGAATCACCGGTCCGAATGGCGCGGGCAAATCCACGCTGATGAAGATTCTGACCGGCGAGATCGAGCCCACCAAGGGCGACGTCACTCGCCCCAAGAAGCTCGGCATCTTGAGCCAGGACCAGTTTGCGTTTGACGAGTATCGCGTGATTGACACCGTGATCATGGGCAATCGTCCGCTGTGGAAGGCGCTGCAGGAGCGCGAAATTCTCTACGCGAAGCCGCATGAAGAATTGACGGACGCGGACGGGATGCGGCTGGGCGAGCTGGAGGGGATTGTCGGCGAAGAAGGCGGGTACACGGCGGAAGCCGACGCAGCGATCTTGCTCGACGGCCTGGGAATTGACGAGCCGTTGCACGAGCGCAAGATGCGCGAGCTGCAGGGCGGACAAAAAGTCCGCGTGCTGCTGGCCCAGGCTCTTTTCGGCAGCCCTCCCGCGCTGCTGCTGGACGAGCCGACGAACCACTTGGACCTCGATTCGGTCCACTGGCTGCAGGATTATTTGCTCGAATACGAAGGCGTGCTGATCGTGATTTCGCACGACCGCCATTTTTTGAATAGCGTCTGCACGCACACCGCGGACATAGATTACGAGACCGTGATCATGTACAACGGCGGGTACGACGACATGGTCGTCGCGAAAACCTCGATTCGTTCGCGAATTGAATCCGAAAACGCGCAGCGCGAAAAGAAAATCGCGCAGTTGAACGAATTCATCGCGCGCTTTTCGGCTGGCACACGCTCGGCGCAAGCAACGTCGCGCAAAAAAGAAGTCGAACGGCTGCAGACCACCGAGCTGGCGCGCTCGAATATCGCGCGCCCATATATTCGCTTCAATATGGACCAGGCTTCCGGCAAACATCCGCTGGAAATCAAGAGCATTGCGAAGTCCTACGATGGCGTAAAGGTGTGGGCGCCCTTTTCCGGAGCGGTTTCGCGCGGAGAAAAAATCGCGCTGATGGGCCGGAACGGAACTGGCAAGACTACCCTGCTGAAATCGCTGCTCCGCAATGCCACGGGCTTTGTGGACGATTCTGACCGGCAATTCCCTGTTGATGGCGGGCAGGTGATCTGGGGCCACAACGTGATGGTAGGATATTTCGCGCAGGACCACAGCGAATCCATCGTTCACGGGAACGACGCGATCGAGTGGCTGCACCAGTTCAAACCGCAGGCGACGCAGGAAGAATTGCGCGGCGTCCTTGGCCAGATGCTTTTCAGCGGAGAAGATGCGTTGAAGCAGACGTCGGCGCTTTCCGGAGGCGAATCCGCCCGGCTGATTTTCTGCAGGCTGATGCTGCAGAAGCCCAACGTGCTGGTGCTGGACGAGCCCACGAACCATTTGGATTTGGAGTCCATCAACGCGCTCAATATCGCGCTGCAAAAGTACGACGGCACGGTGTTGCTGGTGACGCACGACCATGATGTGATCGACGAAGTCGCGACGCGCATCTGGCATTTCGAGGGCGGCAAGATCGAGGACTTCAAGGGTCCGTACTCAGAGTATCTGGAGTCGGTGGAAGAGAAGGCGTCGTGATGAAGCGTGAGTAGTGATTGGTGAAGCGTGACCCGGTAGTGCCTGCCTGTTTGATCGTTTCCCTCTTGAGCGCAGTTCCCTGTTGAAAAATTGCGGGCTCGCCGGAGCTGTGATCGCCCAAAGAGCACGGCCAAGCGTGGCTGTGCTACAAGTCCGCTAGCGGGCGTAAACTTGCGGAGATACCTGCAAAAAAAGTGACGATTCGGACGCGTGCCGGGTGCTGGTTTTCTGTGAGTTGCGGCCGTTTCTAATCGTGGGGTGTGACGATTCGAAATTGTAATGGCGCTGCGCGCCGGACTGTTTTTGTCGCGGCGGAAACCGCGACCCACGAGGATTACCGCTTCCTACCGCGCGAGGCGCAGTGTCGGCGGAATGTGCACGGCTGCCCGCTACGCTTCGCAGAGAACCCGGCGGCCGCTACAAATTCAACATCAACTGCAGAGCGTAGCAAGCAGCGCGCCTACCAAACCGCGCGCGGCTGAGGTCTGCGCCACGATTCGGCTAGGGGGTTGACATTGTTGGGGAGCGGAAGACGAAGGCTACTACTAACTTTGCGTCCAGCTTCTTGTTGTTGAGCTTGGCGGGATTGATGGACCAGGTCTTCCCCGCGGTGACGGCGGCCTGCGTCAGGGACGGCACGTCGCGAATCGTCGTGACTTTTTTGACTTGGCTGTCCTTGTCTATCAGCACGTCGAGCACTACGGCGCCCTGGGCGATGCTGTTCGGCGGATAGACGGCGTACGACACCTGAGACAACGTGGGCGGCAAATATCCGGGAGGATCGGGCGCGGACACCGGCGTGCCGGGCGGCAGTTGCAATTGCTGGTTCTGCGGCGTGCCGGGGTTGAAGACTACGTGGACGTTGAGGGTGGACGGGACGGCGATGCCGTCGAGCTTGGCCGGCGTGAACGTCCAGGTATTCACGGCGCTGGTCACGCCCGCGGTGAGACCGGGAATGTCGCGCACGATCAGCACGTTTTGAATTTGGCCTGACGCGGAGAGATTCAACGAGACCGATACGAGGCCGGAGGCAGTGTTATTTATGGGATAAGCAATGTCGCTCGCCACGACGATGTCCGGCGGCACAAAATGCGGTGTGGCGGCGACGCGCGTTCTGGTGGCGGCGAGCGCGACCGAAACGAGCGAGAGCACCGCCAGCTTCAGAGTGAAATTCTGCTTCACAGTCCCTCCCTTCTCCACCATCATGAGGGATGCCGCCGCCGCACGGGTGGTCACAAATGCGGAGGTTGAGAATCGGCTAATCCCAGCGGCGCCACCACCAGATACCCCAGGGGCGGATGGTGCGCCAGAAGGCATCTCCGCCGAAAGCGGAGGCCAATGCGCAGAAGAGGATTCTGACCGCGATGCCTATGGGAATCAAGTTCGGGTGTGCGAGCGACAAGCTGATCATCACGCGAAAACTCACGAGCGCGCCGAATAGCGCGCCAAGAACGAAGCGCACGATAAAACCTAGCCAGTCAAAAGGCCGCGCGGCATCGTCGCAGCCGCCTGCTGCGCGGGCGCGCTCGACCACGCGGTAAAACTCCGCGGCGTCTTGCTGCGGATCATGCGGAATGTATTCGTTGCGCCACGCAACGAGCTTGCGGTAGCTGGCCTTGATGGCGCGCGGCGACGCGTCCCACGGAACATCGAGGACGCGGTAGGCATGCGCCAGATTTGCGATTTCGCCGTCGTGCGGAGCCATTTGAGAATTTTATGGGAATCGGGGCGCTGCAATGCATCGTTGTGCAGGACGAGTGCCGAAGAGTTAGCGCGAGGGCCTTGTTGCAGAGTAGAGGTAGCGCAGGAGGCGCCTTTCGCTGGTTAGGGTGTGCACGCATTGCAGGAAGCGCTGCAAGCCTGCGAAGTTGGCGTCGCCTTCGGCTGCGACCAACGCGTCCTTCCTTTTTTCGCGCGCGTCGTGCCAGCGCTTCGCGATCTTGGCCGCGTTCTCGGTGGTATCCGTGGCGCGGATCTGGCAAAAGCCTGCTCGCGCCATGAGGTGTTCGTTTTCGCCGGGCGGAGTGTAGAAGTAGAAGCCGATCGAGCTGCGCGTGGCGATTTCTTCGTGGGAGACCATTCCGCCGATGACGAGCGCGTCACTGAACAGCATCGTCCCGCCGGGCTTCAGCACACGAAACATCTCTCCCAACAGTGCGAGCCGGCCCGGAACGTGGCAAAACACGTCATTCGAGAAGGCGGCGTCGAAGGTGTCCGCGACGAAAGGGAGATTTTGCGAGACGTCGCGCTGGTCAAAGCGCGCCTGTGAGGCAAGACCTTTCGCATGCGCAAGCTCGTTCGCGTGGCGAATTCCGGATTCGTTGATGTCAAGGCCCACGATCTGACAGCCCAGCTTTTCCGCAAGGTGCAGGGCGTATCCGCCAGAACCGCACCCAATTTCCAGCACGACGGAATTGCGACTGAGGGCGAGCAGTTGCGGAATATCCGCGGACTCCTCGGTGGTGACCCAACTGGTTTGGCCGAAGTCCTCACCGTACGTCTCGATGCGCACGTCACGGTAGCTATCCGACGCGTAATTTCCGTACGCGTGATCGTAGAGGTCCACTTTTCGAGGCGAGTTCATGGGTTCCTCGGGCTGCTTCGCCGCACCGATACGTCAACCGGCGCGGACGAGATTAGCAGCGTGCGGGCGCGTTTTCAAAGGCCGACGATACGTTACAGCCAGATGAGAGCTGCGTTGCTAGAGCATTTCCGCCGGTTTTGCGGTATCAATTTGCCGATTGCTGAATTACTCTAGCCAGCCATTTCTGCTTTTTAAATGGCCATGGCCTCTTCCCTGCGAGTAGGGCCGTAAGGCATTTCCTGCAGGCGCAAAAGGAGAGCGGATTCAGCGGCGCAGATTTTTGCGATCACCTTCCCCTGGTCCGTTTCGTTGAGGGCTTCCTGATAAATTCTTTGCCATTCGGCTGATTTTGACTGAGACATGTTGCACCATGGGGGCTGCGCCCGCCGCTCGGTTGGAAGCGCGCAATACGGATAATTCCGGTAGCAATTGATGGTGGCGCGCGGCTGTGAATTTCTTGTGAATTGCCTGTGAATTTCTTGTGGGTAAGCCGTGAGGTGCAGGGCTAAGTCTTTGCTCTACAGCGTGGAAATAATTCCAGCACTCATAGCCACCAGACGCGGGCGCAGATCGCCCTATTCGTAGCGGAGGGCGACCATGGGATCTACGCGGGAGGCGCGGCGGGCTGGTAGGTAGCAGGCTGCCAGCGCAACGAACGCGAAGAGCGCGGCTACCGAGATGAAGGTCAGCGGGTCGCTGGGTTTGACGTTGACCAGAATTGCGGCGAGGCCGCGCGTGGCTGCAGCCGCTGCCAGCAAGCCGAAAAACATGCCGGCTAATGTGAGCCTGAGTCCTTGGCCTAGAACCAGCTGCATCACTTCGGCGGGGCTCGCGCCGAGCGCCATGCGCACGCCGAGCTCGTGAATGCGCTGCTGCACTGAATGAGCCATCACGCCGTAAATTCCCACCGCGCCCAGAAGCAACGCCAGTGCACCAAAGAACGCTACTAATTGCGCCATGATGCGGTTCCCGGCGTTGCGTTCCGTGATGAATTCGTTCAGTGGACGCACCGTGGAGACGGGCTGCTCGCTATCCACATCCCAGATTGCATTGCGGATGACGTCAGGAAGTCCCGGGGCCGGGCGCGGTGTGCGCACCACGATGGACATATAACGATTGGGAAATTGCGCGGCGGAGACGTAGATCTGACGCTGGGGCCGGTCGCTGAGGGTGAATTTTTTCACGTCGTGAACAACGCCGACGATGGTGCAGGGGTCGTGATTATCGCCGATTTCCAACTGACGGCTGAGGGGATCTTCGTGAGGAAATTGCTGGCGCGCCAGCGTATCGTTGATGACGATGACATGGGGCGCGGCGGGACCATCGCTGGGCGCGATGGAGCGGCCGCGCAGCAGCGCAATCTGCATGGTGGAAAAATATCCCGGCGTGATGGCGGAATAGTCCGCGCCGATTTCTTCCCCGGGCTGCGCGGGTGGACGCCCGACGATGTGAATCGCATAGGTCTGGTTTGCGTCGCCGAACGGAATGTACTCACTGGCATCGGCGGAAGCGACTTCGGGCAGAGCGCGAACGCCCGCCAAGACGCGGTCGTAGAAAGTTCGAATCTGCGCGTCCGAGACGTATTTCGAGGGAGGGATCACCAGGTCCGCCGTCGTTACGTTTTGCGGATTAAACCCGAGCTCGCCGAAAATCATGCGGGCGAAATCCTTGACGAGCAAAGCGGTGGAGACCAGCACAACGATGGCAATCGCAACTTCCCCGGCCACGAGAATACGGCGCAGGCGAGCGCCGTGGCGGCTGCCAGAAACTTGCCCGGCAGCTTCCTTGAGCGAGCGATTGACGTCTATCCCGGAATTTTCGAACGCAGGCGCGAGGCCGAAGACAGCGCCGCACAGCAATGCGATGACGAAGGTGTAGGCAAACGTGGTGACGTCCAGGCTGGCGTGGCCGTAATTGACCAGATAACCGCGAATGCGCGCGGGAATGGCATCTTCGATCCAGTGCACGCCCCAAACTCCGAAAAGCGCACCAGCGGCGCCGCCCGCAGTGAAGAGCAGCACGGATTCGGTGAGCAACTGGCGGACGAGGCGCGCGCGCGAAGCTCCCAAGGCGCGGCGCACGGCAAATTCCTTGGTGCGCCGGCTGGCGCGCGCGAGCATGAGATTCGCTACGTTGGCGCAGGCGATCAAGAGCACTAGGCCGACAATCCAGAAGCAGATCATGACCTGCTGCAGGCCTTCCTCCTTACCGATTTCGAAGGCCATCGAGCTGAGCAGCGTGGTTTGATTCGTATTGGTCTGCGGATAGAGTTTTTCGAGGCGGGACGCGATAGCGGCAATTTCCGCGCCGGCTTGTTGTTGTGTGACGAGGGGCTTGAGCCGGCCGAAAGCTTGGAACCAGGACGTTTGGCGATCGGCGCGCTGCTTGTCATCGAAAGCGAGGGGCGTCCAAATATTGGCGATGCCCATCAGAGGTAACTGGAAATCGGCGGGCATGACGCCGACAACGGTGTAGGTCTCGCCTTGCAGAGCGATCTTGTGGCCCACAATACTTGGATCCGCCGCGAAACGGCTTTCCCACAGGCCGCGGCTCAGAATCGCGACGTGGCTGGCGGCCGGCTGTGCTTCCTGCTCGAGGAAGACGCGCCCCAGCATGGGCTTTGCGCCGAGAGTCTGAAAGAAATTCCAACTCACCAAGCCGCCCATGACGCGATCGGGCAGCCCGTCGCTGGTGAGATTGAACGACCACTGCGTCCAGCCGGCCAGCTGCTCGAAGGAAGTATTCTGCTGCTGGTAATCGAGAAAATCGGCGGTGGAAGTGACGCCGTTGCTGGTCCAGGCCTTTTTTGTATCGTGAGAGAGAAGAACCATCAGGCGATCGGCTTGCGGATAAGGGAGAGGATGGATTAGCCAGGCATTGACGTAACTGAAGATGGCGGTATTGGCGCCGATGCCGAGGGCCAGCGTCAGCAGCGCGATTGCCGTGAATCCCGGCGATTTCAAGAGCATTCGCAGCCCGTAGCGCAAGTCCTGCCCGAGAGTTTGCATGGTTTGCCCCTGGAATCTGCTGAATTACACGCAAACATCCTACCGAAGCTCGTTCCGATTAATCTGCAGTGCTGTCTAAGGTTAGCGGACTTTCGCCAGCGGGGCGTGCGCGCGATTGTCCGCTTGCGAAATAATGATGTCGCGGAACCGCACAGCTGCTGAAGACCGGCTACAACAGCATGGGAGCCAGCGGGACGCACTTCAAATCTGCGAACGCTCCGGATGTTTGTAACTTGTTCCTATCCCGTTGCTACAGTGGCTCGGGGACCGAATGACTGAATTGCGCTGGCCTCGTCGTTCTGAACGTCGAACACTTTGTGCAGACTGGTGGCCTTGAGCAGCTCCCGCACTTTTGGCTGGAGGTTTACCATCTTGAGCTGGCCGCCCTGCTTCTGAACTGTGGTGTGCGTCCTTACCAGCTCGCCGAGCCCAGCGCTGTCAACGTAGGCCACGCCGCGCAAATTCAGCAGGATTCGTTTGCTTCCCTTCTCCAGCAAGCTGGTGATACCCTCGCGAAGCATGATGTTGCCTTCGCCGACTGTGATTCTTCCCTGTACATCCACCACCGAAACGCCGCCGATCTGCCGCGAAGCCATGTGCATTCTTCCGCTCATGCGCCACGGCTCGCTAATGCTCATGCTATCGAGGATTGCGGCCGCCACTTTCGCGATTTCCTGCCGCTCGGTCCGCACCACGATGAGAGAGCGCCCTTCTTGCAGCACCTTTCCGAGGAATGTCAAATCTTCGGAAGAGTTTTCGCCGGGACTCGGCTGAGGAGTTTCCATCGCAGTTTCTAACGACAGGTTCGGCTTCGCAGATAGTAGCTTGCCGACCTCGGCACCGGCAAAGCCGAGAGCAGCAGTCGCGCCGACACCCAGAGCAAAGACTTGCCCGATTCCCGGAATTGAAAACAGCGTCGCGGCGACCAGTCCCGCCGTCACGCCTGTCGCTCCGCCTACAAATCCTCCTGCAAAGGCGCCAAGAGATTTCCCGAGGGTCATGGCCTCGCTTTCAGACCGGGTGAGAAAGACAATCGAGTCCTGCGGGACATGCTTTTCCAGCAATTCCTTTACTGTTTCTTCCGCACGTTCACGCGAAACAAACACACCAATTACAGTTTCCATTGGTTGCTCCTTCCTCCGCTATTGGAGGCCGACCAGGGCGAATTTCCATGAGCCATCGCTCTGCCGCTTCAACACGCGCATGGATGTCCCTTTGACGGTGACTGGATCATCCTTCGCAGACATCTTGTAAATGCTCTCACCGGAAATCACCTCAATCGCCCAGCCATCCGCAACCTGGACATTTTTGATATCGGGCGCGTATTTCAACACCTGAAAATCCGGGTAGTCAGCCCGGAATTTCCGATAGGCCTCTCCCATCGCTTTTATTCCGACGACGGGCGGACCTTGGAATCCGAGGTTTACGGCATCGTCGGACCATAGCGTAGTCAACGCGCCGGGGTCTTGCGTGAGCGTAGCCGCAACGTCCGCTTTGTGCAGTTTTTCGATGGCCGCCAGGTCCGCCGCGTGGGTGTCCGTCGTGCGGGGCGGCGTGCCTATGCCAGCGCTGCGGACGAAATAGCCGAGGCCGAGTCCAGCCAGAAAGATGGCGGTCATGAATATAGAAACGGGCCGCATGCGGCCTCCTTTGCGCCGTACGTGTTACGACTGAGAGCGAACTTATAGGCGGAATTCGCAAATGACAATGACAGGTGCGTCAGATTCGCCTTAGATGATTGTTAGAGCCCATCAGCCTGAGAAGTCGCTAGTTACGAGTGCCTGAAATATGGAAACGCCATTCGTGATACGCGCTTTTAGACCAGTGGTACAATCCGTCATCGTCCCGCTGGAGTCCTTATGGCTTCACCGGCCCAACCTTCCCCGGTCATTCGTTTCGGCGCGTTCGAACTGGACGTGGCCAACGGAGAACTGCGTAAAGCCGGGGTCTCGCTGAAGATCCATCCGCAACCTTTCCGAGTCCTCTTACTGCTGGCAGAACATCCCGGACAGGCCGTGTTGCGCGAGGAAATCCAGCGTTGTCTGTGGGGCGACAACACCTTTGTTGATTTCGAGCGTGGAATCAACTTCTGCGTCAATCAAATCCGTGCCGCGCTCGGAGACGATGCCGACAAGCCCCAGTATGTAGAGACTCTGCCTCGCCGCGGCTATCGCTTTATCGCTCCCGTGAAGATCGCTGCCACCGCTAGCTTCGCCGCTATTGACGAAGGCATCACCTCCGGGCGGCGAGCAAACCAGGGCTTCCGGTCGCTGGCGGTCTTGCCTTTTGAAAACCTGTCCGGCGACCCGGCGCAGGATTACTTCGCTGACGGAACGACCGAGGCCCTAATCACCGAACTCGGGAAGATCGGCGCGCTGCGGGTAATTTCGCGGCAGTCCATGATGCAGTACAAGAACACGAAAAAATCGGTGCCGCAGATTGCGGCCGAATTGAAGGTGGACGGGGTCGTCGAGGGTTCCGTTCTACGTGTGGGCGATCGCGTGCGCGTCTCAGCGCAGCTGATCGAAGCGGATCCGGAGCGCCATCTTTGGGCCAATAGCTACGAACGGCAAGTGCGCGACGTTTTGGCTTTGCACGGTGAGATGGCGCGCACAATAGCCAAGGAGATCAAAGTCATTCTCACGCCCCAGGAGGAAACACGCCTGGCCGGCGCCCGCGCGTTGAGCCCCGCCGCCAACGAAGCCTATTTCCGTGGCCGCTATTTCCTAGAGAGACGGACGAAAGAAAACCTCGAGAAAGCCCTTGCCGATTTCCAGCAGGCTGTTGCGCTCGACCCCACATTTGCGCCGGCATTCGCGAGTCTTTCCGAGGCCTATCTCTCTCTGGTGTTGTATGAGCCGACGCACCAAACAGAACTATTGGCGAAGGCCCGCAGCGCATCGCTGAAGGCACTCGAGCTGGACGACAGTCAGAGTGCGGCACACTACACCTTGGCTGTCGATCACCTCTTCAACTGGGACTGGTCCGGGGCTGAACTCAGGTACCGGCGCGCTATCGAGGTGAATCCCAGCAACGCCTCAGCGCACTGGTGGTACGCAGACCTGCTGATCTTTCAAGGTCGGATGACTGAAGCGGAGACGGAACTGCGGCGAGCCGAAGAATTGAACCCCGTCTCGCTTGAAATATACGGAGCCGTGACCGCGTTTCTCTATTATGCGCGCCGCTACGACGAATTCATGGCGCACTGCCAGGGGTGGTTCAAAAGAGATCCGAGCGTGGAATGGAAGTATCACCATTGCCTGGGTGCGGCTTATGTGCAAATGGGCAGGCGCGAAGAAGCGATTGCGGAACTTCAAGAGGCGCTCAAGTCCTCCACGATGTTTGAGCACACCGCAACCGAACTGGCCAACGCGCTGGCCGTCGCCGGCAAGCGAGAGGAGGCACTGAAGGTTCTGGACCGAGTGGAATATGTTCCGTGGAAGACCTTCGGGGCCGCGCTCGTTCAAGCCGGCTTGGGAGAGAACGACGAAGCATTCCACTCGTTGGAGAAAGCGATTGAGCTACGCGCGCCATTGGTCATTCTCCTCAAAATGGATCCGCGATTCGATTCGCTGCACGAAGATCCACGTTTTCAGGGCCTGCTGCGGCGAATGAATTTGGCTGGGTAGGCCAAAACATTTATTGAGCTGGGCCGTAGAAGGCCATCCCCTGCTAACAATCATGCGTCTTGCCGCGTCCATATGTCCATAGTGCGGCACGGACCATCGCATCCGCCGCATTCGGGTGTGTACCAGGAGGGACTCGTGTTCACATTCGTCCAAGACGTGCGCCACGGGCTCCGCATGCTGCTGAAAAGCCCGAGCTTTACGATTGTCGCGGTGCTGACTTTGGCGCTGGGGATTGGCGCGAACGTCGCCACATTCAGTGTGGTGTACGGCGTGCTGCTGCGGCCGCTGCCCTTCCCGCACCCTGAACAACTCGTGCGAATCTTCGACGACCTTTATGGGCCGAACGAGGAGGATGTGGGTATGTCAGCGCCCGAGCTGTGGGATCTGGAAGATCGCTCGGGCGTATTTCAGGGTATCTCCGCGGTGGCCCCCAGTAATTCGGCAGTCGGCGGCGGAGAGCGCACGGTGCGAGCCGAAAGCCTGATTACCAGCGCCGATTACTTTGACTTGCTGGGAGCGAAGCCCGAGCTTGGCCGCGTGTATACGCAACGGGATGCGGTCCCGGGATTTCTGGAACCGGTGGTGATCAGCGACGGATTTTGGCGCCGCAATTACGGTTCGGACCCGAAGATCGTCGGCCGGAAAATGCGGCTCGATAGCGACATGTACACGATTGTGGGAGTGATGCCGCCCGGCTTTCGCCATCCGGGGCGCACGCTCGATACCGACGTGGAAGTATGGGTTGCCACAGGCTTCAATGCTGCGCCGTTTCCTGTTCCCGCGCAGAGGTCACTAAGAATGTTGCCGGCCGCTATCGGGCGCCTGAAACCGGGCTTAACGGCTGCGCAGGCGCAAACGCAGCTCGATGCATACGTGTCGCAGCTCAGCCGGCAGTATCCGAGCGAGTATCCCGCCACCGCGCGCTGGGCGGTGCGGCTGGTTTCCGTGAAGGAAGACCTGGTGGGCCCGCAGCGGACCGAATTATTGATCCTATTCGGAGCCGTGGGATTGCTGTTGCTTATCGCCTGCGTGAACATTGCCAATCTTCTTCTGGCGCGCGCTTCGGGAAGGCGGCGCGAGATCGCCATTCGGCTGGCGATGGGCGCCAGCTGGGCGCGCCTGGTGCGTCAACTGCTGACCGAAAGCACGCTCCTGGCAGTGATTTCCGGAGCAGTCGCTCTGCTTACGGTTCTTTTTTTGAAGAATGCGATCATCAGCCTCGCTCCCGCGGACATTCCACGGCTCAGCGAGGTGGACGTCAGCGGCAAAGTGCTTTTTTTCGCTTTCCTGATTTCGGTCGCCACCGGCGTCCTTTTCGGGCTGGCGCCGGCGCTGCAAGCTGCGAATCCTAACCAGGTTGAAAATCTCAGGGAAGGCAGCCGCGGCTCGGGGCTTGGCAGGCGCCATACGCGATTTTCGCGAGCCCTGGTGGCGTCGGAGGTAGCGCTCTCGCTGGTGTTGCTGGCAGGCGCAGGGCTGCTATTGCGCAGTTTCTGGCGCGTACTGGAAGTGCGTCCGGGATTCAATCCCAGCCATCTGACTACGGCACAAATCTGGATTCCCGTATCGAACAATCCGGACACGGATCCTTACGCAGCCGAAGACAAGCGCGCCGCTTTTCTTATGGAAATCTATCGCCGCGTGTCGGTGCTTCCCGGCGTGGAACAGTCTTCGATTGCGGGCAACGACACGCTGCCGATGAACTCCGGCAGAAATTACTCGCCCTTTTCCATTCAAGGACGCCCATTGGAATCAGAGCGCAGTCCGGTGGCGGATATTGCCGTGGTAGACACCGAATATTTTCGCACCATGGAAGTTCCTCTGATGGCCGGGCGAAATTTCACCGTCTCCGACACGAATAAGACCGAGACCGTAGCCGTGATTGACCAGACCCTCGCGCGGCGTTATTGGCCCGCGGAGAATCCGCTGGGGCAACAGATCAGGTTTGGCTTTGGAGCGGGCGTGGACGGGGTCACGATCGTCGGCGTGGTTGGTGATGTGAAGTCCGACGGTTTTGACGCTCCCAGCGTGCCGCATATTTACGTTCCGTTGGGGCAATTCGCGCCCGTCAACGCGGTGCTGTTTCTACGTAGCCGAGGCGGCGTGGAATATCTCGGTGAAGCCGTGCGCCAGGAGGTTGGCAAGCTCGATCCCAATGTTCCGGTGCACAGCGTCAGCTCGATGGATCAAATCATCGCCCGGTCCGTGGCGGACCGGCGCTTTGCGCTCGAGCTTCTGGGCATTTTTGCGGGCGTCGCGGTGCTGCTTGCCGCTATCGGAATTTACGGCGTGATGGCGTATTCCTTCAGCCAGCGCACGCACGAAGTGGGAATCCGCATCGCTCTGGGAGCGCAGCGCGTGGACATTTTGCGCATGGCGTTGGGCGAAGGCGCGCGCATCGTGCTTATCGGATTGGCTGCGGGCCTGGCCGGCGCCGCGATCGTGACGCGATTTTTTCGGTCCATGCTTTTCGATGTCGCGCCAGCCGACCCGATTACATTCATTTCTGTTTCGGTTGTTCTTGCCGGCGTCGCGCTTTTCGCTTGCTACATTCCGGCGCAGCGCGCCACACGGGTGAATCCTCTCGTCGCTTTACACGATGAATGAGCACACTGTCTGCGCACGCATCACACCGAAAGCGGCGCACGGCTCAGGCTGCGTGTTGCGATGCTCTTTGCGGCACGTTGGCTAGCAGGTGCGTCAGGCCTTCCGCGGCTGTGGGGTGTGTGAAGATCGCGTCGCGCAGCGCGGTGTAAGGAAGGTTTGCGAGCATGGCGGTTTGCACTGTGGCCATGGGTTCGCTGGCTTCCACGCCGAAGGCGGTAAGCCCCAGGATGCGGTCGCTGTTTTTCTCCATGAGCATCTTCATGAAGCCGCGCGTTTCGCCGAGAGTCTCGGCGCGGAATACCATGGCCATCGGAATCTTCACCAGGCGATATTCGATGCCTCGACTTTTCGCTTCGGATTCGTTCAGGCCGACGCGTGCGAGCTCCGGGTCGGTGAAAACACAGTAAGGAACCAAGCGATTTGTGGTGGTGCGATGGCCGCCGCGCAAATTGTCGCGCACGACGCGGAAATCGTCGTAGGCCACGTGAGTGAAGTTCGGGCTGCCGGCGCAATCGCCCAGCGCCCAGACGTTTGCAGCGGTGGTTTCGAGGCGTTCGTTGACCTTGATGTAGCCGCGCGCATCGAGCTGGACTCCGGCGATATCGAGGCCAATGGATTGAGTATTGGCCACGCGGCCGACCGCGACGAGAAGATCGCTGCCGCGGACGACGCGCTCACGGTCGGCGCCCTTGACGTGAACGTCGATCTGCTCGCCGGAAAGTCCATCGACGTGATCGACCGTGGTGCCGAGCAGGACATCAATTCCCTCGTAGCGGAACAGTTCCAGGAGCGCGGCGCTCACGTCGGAGTCTTCCTTGCTCAGCAGCTGGGGACCTCGCTGGATCACCGTCACGCGCGCACCGAAGCGGCTCATGGCTTGCGCAAGTTCCATGCCGACGTAACCGCCGCCCATAACGACGAGGTGTTGCGGCACCCGGTCGAGGTCGAGGGCTTCGATGTGCGTCATGGGGTGTGCGTCGGCGACGCCGGGCGCATCCGGGATCGCCGCGCGCGAACCCAGATTGAGGAATACGCGGTCGCCTTCGATGATTCGTGTGCCGCCGGAATTGAGCGTGACTTCCACTCTTTTGGGAGCGACGAAGCGGGCCGTGCCCATAATCAGTTCCGCGCCGCTCGCTTTGTAAAGCTCGAGATGACCCTGGGTCTCGGCCTCGACCATTTTGCGCTTGCGGCGTTGGACGCCCGGCATATTCGTAGCAAATGATCCGAGGTCGAGCCCAAACTCGGCGGCGCGCGTGGCAAAGGATTTTACTTTCGCGCTCTGAATGACGTTCTTGCTGGGCAGGCAGGCGATGTTGGGGCAGGAGCCGCCGATCAGCTTTCGTTCGATGACCGCGGTGCGGCGGCCTTCGCCGGCGAACGTCCAGGCCATGTGCTTTCCGGATTCACCGCTACCGATGATGAGATGTTCGTAACGCTCGACGTCCGGCATGACTGCCTCCTTCGTATGATTTCGTTGCGTCTTGCTGTGGCGGATTCGTTGCGATCCGGCTCAAGTGTTTTGTAACGGCCTGGGTACGAGACAGCCAAACCGTCGAGGCTTGTGACGTGGCGCTTCGATGGGCTGAGGCCGCGATTATATAATATCGGCGGCTGTGTGGGCATGTCGGCAGTTAAGAGTTGACAATCAACAGTTGAACGTCGAAGGCTTTCGGCTGGCCCACTGGCGGCGGGCAGGAAGCGGGAGTTCTAAGATGGCGCGAATGAAGAAGGCGAAAAGCAGCAAACGTAGCGCTGGGGCGAAGGGCAAGGGCGGCGGCACTGCAAAAGGCACACGTCGAGGTGGCCCGCAAACCGTTGACGAATACTTGGCGCGCGTTCCGGAACCGGCCCGCGCGCGATTGGCCGAGATGCGGGCGGTGATTCGCTCGGTGATGCCGCGGGAGGCCGCCGAAATCATCAGCTACCGGATTCCTGCGTTCAAACTCAAGGTCGTGCTCGTATGGTACGCCGCGCTTGCGACCCATTGCAGCTTGTTCCCGACTGCCGCGGTAATCGAGGCGTTCAAGAAAGAGTTGCAGGGCTACCGCACATCCAAAGGCACCATCCACTTCCCTACCGACAAGCCGTTGCCGCTTGCGCTGATCAAGAAAATCGTGAAGGCGCGCGTGGCGGCGCGAGCCGAAAATCGCAAATAGAAAAGTGAAAATGGAAAATCGGACGTTGAGATTGTGCCTGCGGGATCACGGTCAAAGTCAAAAGTTAAGAGTTGAAAGTTAAATCACACCGATCGCTTGCGCGAGAATGCTTTACTTCGGGGGGGCGGCCAGGTCGGCGGAGATTAGGCCTATGCTGCAATTATCTGCTCCCACAGCTCCGCGGTAAGAACGCCTTGGTTGTTTTTACGGATCACGCGGCGGAATTGCATAAAACTCCGCCGACCTGCAATTCCCGAAATATTATCGCCTGGACAGCCCGGTCCCACGATGGACGCGGTTCAATTCATTAGCGGCACCGACGCGCTGAAGGCCACAAGTACGGACATCCGCGTCGTGCATTTCCCGGACACGTTCCCGGACGGAACCCCGGTAACATTGATCCGCCGCGCCTCGGTCACCTGCTCCAACACCATGCATGTTTCACTGCCGCAACATTTCCGCCGACACGAATTCTCATTGGCTTTTCGGCGGGCGCTTGTGGCGAGGAGTCTTGCTTGGGAGGGCTCGCGGGCTGCGCTGAATTAACCGGCGAAGCCGCTGGCGGCGCGGGATCCTGGGCTCGGGCGCCAGCAGCCGCCGCAAATACTAGCAGTGCTACAGCTGTAGCGGTGCTTTTCCATGTGACCATTCTTCGCCCCTTGGGCCACAGTGCGAGAATACTCAGATGTATAAATCGGTTTATATCATTATATATGAAATCTCAGGCTGGAATCGTCCACATTTCAGGAACGACTGGATCCCGGAACGCATGCACAAGAGCGAATGGAAATTGGGCGTGAGTCGCGGACCATGATATATAATGCCGCGCGATTACTGACGTGTCTGCCGACCTCTCTATTCCCGCTGCGCAAAACTCCGCTGCACCTAAGCCGCGCCGCCATTTTGTTTGCACCACGCTGTGCGTCGCGGCGCTGGCCAACGCGCTGGTCCCGACGGTGTTCTTTTCGGCGACGCGCCTATTCGGCGAGACGGACATCCGCTACCGCGCGGCGGTAGCCGCCGCAGTGCTCGTTGAGTATGCCATCGTCTTTTTGCTCCTTGTTTTCCACGCGAACGAGGCGTTTGCCAGCGGCTACGCGGTGGCCACCGCAGCGATCGTCACGCTGGGATCCGCTGCGCTCACTTACATGGTGGTGGCGCCCGCCGGTTGGGGATGGGCCGCGGTCTACGCGGAAATAATCGTGCTCGCAGGGCTGGCGTTCGCGGTTCTGTCGAACGCGGTGTTCCTTGCTGCGAGCATAAAGTACGCGCGCGCCGTCCACCCGCGGCTGCATCTCGGCGGATTCACGCTGGGTATCGCCGCTTCCCTCGCGCTGCTCCTTCTCTACACGCGGATCCTGCCCTGAGCCCGCTGCACCAGCTTCCATCCTGAACGAACAACCGGTTTGGATCCGCCAGCCGGATTGCGGCACGAAACAGCTTGCCCCGCTCTGCTTGTAATCAGTTCATTTACAAAGACAGACGAAATCGTTTCGGAGAAGCAAGAAGGAAGCAAGAAGGAGACTTGATACTACACCGACCAGTTGGTATGTTTGCGGATCTCACGAGTCGCGAGTTCGGCATTTCCGGGTTCGCACGCTCCGAGCGCCGCCGGCGTGGTTGGAACGCGGATGACCTGGTAGCGCCGTGCCGTGAGGACGTGCGTTGACCATCTGCACCGGTACGTTGAAATGCTCTTCCACAAATCCAACCTAAAGGAGAAAATCGCATGACCACGGCAACTGCCAGAGGCGAATCCTCGCAAGACGAAGCCGCCATCCGCGCGATCTTCGAATCCATCGAGAAGGCGCATCACGACAAGAACGCCGCGGCGATCGTGGCGCCTTACGCTACGAACGCGCTGGTATGCGATCTTTCGCCGCCGCTCGCGCATCATGGAATGGATCTGGCGGCCAAGCAGGCCTGGCTCGACTCCTGGGTGGGGCCCATCGAAATCGCGTCGCGCGATTTCGCAATTGCGGTGAGCGGCGATTCCGCGTTTTGCTACGGCTACCGTTCGATGAGCGGAACACCGAAGGCGGCCGGCAGGCGCGTCAGTTTTTGGATGCGCGCGACGGTGTGCCTGCGCCGCGATGCGGGAAGCTGGAAGATCGTTCACGAGCACGATTCCGTGCCGTTTTACATGGACGGCAGCTTGCGGCCGGCGTTTGACTTACAGCCCTGAGAGAACTGCTCAGATCGCTAGCAAGCGGCCGAAGAACGAGCGGTACCTGCGCAGCGCGATGCGAAAGTCTTCGGTAGAAATATTTTCGTTGCGGCCCCATTGCTGTTCGAGCTTGCCGCGCTCATCGGCAAAGATGTCGGAGAGGCGCTTGATCGTCTCCGAAACCAGCGCGTCGGCCTCTTGCACGGCCTTGCGCGGCTCGTCCACGAAGCCCACTTGAATGCTGTCCCAGCGGGACCGCAGTTCGGTGGCTTCGCTCGCAGCGAACAGGGCGGCGCGTTCTTCCTGTGGCCCGCGTGCCACGGCGGTACCGGCAGCGGCGCTCGCGGCCGCGGCGGTGCCAGCTGTTCCGGCAGGGCTCGTGACGCTTGTCGAACGAGGCTCCGCCGCCGGCGCAGGTTCCCACGTGCGAGACCCCGTCTCGGTCTCGGTCTCGGTTTCGACCGGGCGTTCCGTTACCGGGCGATCCGTAACTCGTTCCATGGAGTTCGGGTCGGCAACTTTGGAGTGTTCCGAGCTGAGCCCCGTATCCTTGCGAAGATATTCGGTCATTGGACAATCCCCTTTTTCTGGAGTATTTGCAAAACTGGAAGCTGTGCCTGGCCGCCGCGCTTAGCGCAAGCGGCTGATCACGGGCGACCGACGGCGCGCGCCCGCAGCGGCGCGGACTGTTCTTGCATCAGCTCGTCGAACAGGGTGCGATAGTGCACCATGCCTTTGCGGAGGTCTTCCGTGGTGGCTTCGCGCCGTGCATTGCGCAGTGCGATTTCGTGGCCGGCGCGGTAATGTTCGACTACCGTGGCGTGGTCAACCGAAATTTCCTCCGCGCGGCGCTCGAAATCGTTCGGAGGGTACCCCCGAGCCAGCATCACTGTTCCTACCAGTTGATCTGCATCGGCCAGTGCCCGGGTGGGACTGTCAACAAAGTTGGCCTGAATCGCCCGCCAGGACTGTTGGAAGCGGTCGCGATCGGTGGCGCTGAGGGAGCGCAAGGGGTAACGCCGGACGCGCTCTTCGACCTTTTGAAGTTGAGCTTCGGCCTTCAATCGGTTGCCCGTTTCCGTGACGGCCCGATCGTATTGCGAGCCAAATTGGGCGCGGAGTTTCTGCGTGCGATTTCGCATAATAACCGCGACCGCCGCGATAGCTATCAAGACGATCACGATAACGGCAATCACTGCAATCTGCGTGGATGTCATCGGAGTAGCCTCTTAATACACGTACCGCAATTTCGACGCCGCGGGAATCGGGGAGGGGATGTAGAAGCAAGACAATAAAGGCTGTAGGCGGAGCAAGTTTAAGCCGCCAAGCAGTTCGCGAGGGAGCTATGCCAAAAATTGAGACGATTCTGAGGAGGTTTGAACAGTCGGATGAAGTGCGCACGTTTGAAAAGGGAAAATTCGAGGTAGTGCACATGGGAGGCATGACTGTCGGACGCGCGACGTATGAGCCCGGATGGAAGTGGTCGTTGCATGTGGGGCCGGGGGTAGGATCGTCGCGTTGCAACGTGGAGCATGTGGGGCTGGTGCTCTCCGGCCGCGCCACCGCTGCGATGGAGGACGGCAGGATCCACGAACTCAGCGCCGGGACGCTGTTTTACATTCCGCCCGGGCCGCCCGGGCACGATAGCTGGGTCGTCGGGGATGAACCGTACGTGTCGCTGCATTTCATGGGCGCGGGCGGTTACGCAAGTAAATAGCGAACCTCTCCAGTTAACAGGCGAGCACGAGGTCGCCCACGAACGTGATGGTATCGGAAACGGCGCACCTTATTACAAAGGTGGTTAGCACCGCCATTGTCTTCGCGTTCGTGCGTCCTCGCGTTTGATGCGCCGGTCTAGAGCGAGTCCAAGGCCTCTCCGGTATGTCGAATATTGCCCTCGATTGTGTCTACCACTTCGTCGATGTGACCGGAAAGGACCAGCTTTCCCATGGCCAGCGCGAAGCCCACGGCCTGCGACCGGTCGGCATGAGAAGGTATCGAAAGAGCATTTGGATCGGTCACCACATCAATGAGCGCGGGCCCCGAATGCTGCAGCGCCTTCTTGAGGCCCGAGGTCAAATCAGCGGGGTTTTCGATTCTTACACCCATCATGCCGACGGCTTCGGCAAGCTTCGCGAAGTTTGGATTCTTCAGGTCTGTTTGATAGTCGGGAAATCCCGCCGTTTCCATCTCGAGTTTCACCATTCCTAGAGCGCTGTTGTCGAACACAAGTACCTTAACGGGGAGGTTGTACTGCGTCAGCGTCAGCAAGTCGCCCATGAGCATCGCGAAACCGCCATCTCCCGACATGGAGATTACCTGTCTACCGGGATAGGCACACTGAGCGCCAATGGCCATGGGGAGCGCGTTTGCCATGGACCCGTGGTTAAAGGAACCGATGAGCCGCCGGTCCTTGGTCGCCTTAAGATGTCGGGCAGACCAGACGTTGCACATGCCAGTGTCCGCAGTAAAAATCGCGTCGGGCGCTGCAACTTCACTCAGCGTCGCTGCCACGGGCTCCGGGTGCATGGGCAAGCGTTTTCCCACGTGGTCAATGTACACATTCATTTTTCGAAGCTTCTCTTTGTGTTTGGCGAGCGTAGCAGCCAGCAATCCTCCGTCCGGCTTTGTATCCAACTTCGGCAGCAGCGCTTGTAGCGTCTCGCGCACATCGCCCCAAATTCCCAGATCGATCTTGCTTCGTCGTCCCAAACTCTCAACCCGGATGTCGATCTGCGCGATTTTGGTCTTCGTCGGCAGGAATTTGTCGTACGGAAAATCAGTGCCCAGCAGCAGTAGAAGGTCGCATTCGTGGATCGCCTCGTAAGCCATCCCGAAACCAATCATGCCGGTCATGCCCACGTCATAAGGATTGTTGTATTCGACGAACGGCTTTCCTCGGTAGGTATGTGCAACCGGAGCCTTCACTTTCTCCGCGAGAGCGACCACCTCATCGTGGGCGTTTTCGCAACCTATGCCGCAGAAGAGCGCGACTTTCTTACTGGAGTTGATCAAATCCGCCAAACGCGCCAGATCTTTTTCACCGGGACGGATGCTTGGCCGTTTGGTTACCAGGGAACGCGACCCGGCCGCGGCCGGTACTTCCGTTGCAGCTGTGTCACCGGGCAGCACGATCACGCCTACTCCACCTTTTCCAATGGCATTCTGCATGGCGATGTGCAGAACGCGCTCGAACTGCTGCGGGTTCGAGATCATCTCGCAATAGTGGCTGCATTCCTGAAACAGATTTTGTGGATGCGTTTCCTGAAAATATGCCGTGCCGATCTCACTGCTGGGAATATGCGAGGCGATCGCCAGCACCGGAGCATTGCTGCGATGGGCATCGAAAAGGCCGTTGATCAGGTGCAGGTTGCCGGGGCCGCAGCTCCCCGCGCAGCAGGCGAGTTTGCCGGTGAGCTGTGCCTCCGCGCCGGCCGCAAACGCGGCGACTTCTTCGTGGCGCACATGGATCCACTTTATTTTGCCATTCAGGCGTAAGGCATCGGTGACGGGATTCAAGCTGTCGCCCACTACACCGTAAATCCTTTCCACGCCCGCTTCGACAAGTCTCGCCAGCAACTGATCCGCTATTCGATGTGCCATCGCTTATTCCTCCTCTGAAAACTTGCTAGTTCTGTCTTGGATTAGAGCCCGATCCACGGCTGTAGGTCGCAACCAATCGGCGAGACACTGCATTTATTTCGGCGCCGGTTGTGGATGCGCCGCGCGTCCGGTCTCACGGAGAAAGAAGCTCACCACGATGGCAACCGCACAGCAGGCAATCCAGAACAGTGCACCCCTCTGAAAGTGCAATGTCAGGTTTGGCGTGGTCCCCGTGCCCCTGCCAATATGATGTGCGTAAACTGGGCCCATCAACGCGGTAATCGCGAAAACCAGGAAATTGATCCCCCCGGTCGCGCTGCCCTTCACATCGTCCGGATTGACTTCCTTAATGATGCTGTAGGGAATCATCGCCGCTCCGGATGCCACCCCGAAGATGAACATTCCCACCTTCGCTGAAATCGGCAACGGCTTGAACGCGATTTGCGCGGCCGCCAGCATCATCACTGCCGCGCTCCCCACGATTACGGGTTTTCGCCGTCCGATACGGTCGGAGAGCCAGCCGAGCAGCGGACATCCGAATACCCAGCCAAGAGGAACCATGGAAGCGATCACCACTGCGTTGTGGTAGGAAAACTGAAGATCTTTTTGAAATGCCGCGACTCCCCAGATCATGTCTCCGATCGTGGTGGGTGCGAATAGCAAGCCGGCAACAATTCCGCAGAGATACGACTGAGGATTTGAAAATACAACTTCGTACGGCTTCAGCAGCGCGCCGAAGCCGCCTTCTTGGAGGTGCGCTCCGAGCTGTTCTTTGGGCGTTGCGATATACAGTAAAACCGCGTTGGCTAGGATTATGACTCCCATTCCGACCCAAAAAACATGAACACCTAGACCACGCTCAATCATCGGCCCGACGACATTCTGACCAGCCGAGCCGCCGAGCATACCCACGCATTGCGTGGCGCCAATCGCAGTTGCGAGGTAGCGCGGCGGGAAACCGCGCGCCGCGAGATAAACGGCGCCAGTGAACGCAAACGCAGAGCCGGCCCCCTGCAGCAAGCGACCGACATCACCAGCGAGTACCGCCGGCACACTAAATAGCAAACAGCCTAATCCCAGAATTGTGATTCCTACCGGAACTGAGCGCTTTGCTCCTAAATGGTCAAGAGCCGCGCCCGCAACCAGGCTCATCGAGGAGTAGGTGTAGTAATAGATTCCAAGTATCGCAGCGATGCCCACCGCCGTCGTGTTGAAGGACTCCTCTAACCCCGGAATCATTACGGACGGCGATGACCTCACCGCATATTCGAGGAAATAGAAAATAACGGTGAAAAACCAAGCGATGATAAATGCTCGTGTTTGGGCCTGCTGCTGCTTTTGGTCGGTTAGAGGTGCAGTCTTGCTCACATCAACCGGACTTCGCGATTTAGCTGCGGAGGTCGCTATGGGACGCGCTTTGTCGGCCATGATCAACTCCTTCACTCACCCCGAGAAGAATGCACAGCGCCTGCCGAGGTTCTGGAGCACCCACCAAGTTCCATGCTACTTTTTCATTTCCCACACCACTTGTCATCCGTTCGCGGTTTCTGTCATCGATCGGACTTGCCGTTTCTTGCCCCTGTTTGTCAAACAGACCGATCATTTGGATTGGGGATAAGGTATGCGGAGTATGAAGCCTGATGTCGAAGGCAAAACATAGCGGAAGCCTGCGTACACCATGCTGAGATGGGCGTTCCTGGGCGCGTCTGGTGCTATAAACCATGGAGCGCGCGTCAGGTAAGAATATTGCGTGTAATACTGAACCGACCCGTGTATATCGCTTTTCCAGAACGTCTGGAGCCAATCGAACGTCACTTGCTGAATGGCTCGGTTGTTGGTGTTCGGCGAGCCAGGGCCGCCATACCCGATGATCGTGCTTGGATTGGTCGTATTCGTGGTGTCCGGGAAAAAATTGCGCCCGAAATAATCCGCTCCGTAATAAACGGCGAATGCGGACAGTGGACTCGCGATCCATTCGAAGCCGACGGAACCGGCTCCGGCGTGCACCAGCGAAGGAGAGATGTCGGTTCCCGCGGCGTTCGGACGAATAACTAGTTGTGGCCCATCACCCACCAGATAGCGGCCCCCGCCGTCGCTCCAAAATGCATTGCCCAGGAAGAGGAAGTTCCGGAAGAGTGCAAAGTTCCCGGCTATTGAACCACCGCCACCCACTGCCGAATGCGATACGAAACTCGTCCCACCGATAGGTTTGACAGCTTCCCTTACTCCCGTGACCAATCCCACAGCTTCCAAATGGAAATGCCTGCCTCTCAATTCTGAGTCGTAAACAACTTTGGGAAGGATGTCTGGAAAAAGATTAGGAGTTCCTATTTGGGATCCATTGTCAAATTCCGGGTTAACCGTGGAGATGGAGGCGAAGGCCGACGGAAGCGCGACGAAATTACCTATGTATTGGTCGGGGGCCTCAATACCCAACCCAAACGCCCAATGATCGTTGAGGTGATAGGCTACGCGAAGCTCCGCAGCGCGGGTGTAGGGCAAGCCCACCCCGATGTTCTGGTCTTCGTTATAGGTGATCGCCAAATCGGCGGGATTGGGACCGATGCCGCTGCGGTTGGGAGTCAGCCAACTCCAGGTTTGTCCGCCAAGAATTTCCCACTTGCCGCGTTGCAGATCCGTAAAGCAAAGGCGCAGACGAAGGGTATGGCCGTTCACGGTCTGATAGACATTGGTCGCATCATTGCCGCTGAAGTCCGCTTCGCAGTAGCCGGTCACATCAGTGTCGCCGATTTTATCTGTGACCCTCAAGTTGAAGCGGGAAAACTGGGCGGTGAGACGATACTCGGAAAGGCGGCCCTGTGCCGTATTGCTAAATGGGATAGCGGCGTAGTTAGTGGCGATGTTGTTCTGGGTGTTCGTGGTGCGGTATATATTTTCAAGATCCACGAAGCCACCAAGTCTAATATCCGCGTGCCAACTCTGAAGGTCGGGGCCGATTCTGTTTCCTGTTCTTTTTTCTGGGGTATGGGCTGCTGGGCGGCACTCGCGCCATCATCACTGCTCACGGATGGGAGTCCGGATGAGGTCAGGGCCGCGTTGACCACCTGCGGTGCGTTTCCTTGGGTGCTGACCGGAGCCGATTCTCTGGCGCCCAATTGCTGCTTTAGCGCTTCAATTTCCTCTTGTTGCGAAGCCATCTGCTTCTGTGTCTGCAAGAGAGCTTGGCGGAGAGCCTTCAGCTCTGCAGCTACATCCGAGTCGTTCGGCGAGGAATCCGTCTTCTGCGCGATAGCCTGGCCCCACATGAGCCCCGGCGCCAGCAGCATTAGGAACAGAGCGCGCAACACCCTGGTCCGGAGAACTCCTTCTCCCCAAAACGGAGTTGTTGGAGGCTTTTTATCGGGCATGGTCGTCTCCTTCACTAGTAAATTGCACTAAGAATGATCACCAGAATCCAAAAGCATTTTCAGATTTACAAAGCTGTGCTATCTCGGCATCACAACGACTTCTTCTCTAGGGATGGCATCGAGTGTCGCCTTATCAATACCTAGATGAGCCATCACGAGCTCCGGCGGTGTATGCGTGAGCCATTCAGAGAGCGCAAGATCTTGGTAGAAGCTGCTTTTAAACATCTCGAGAAATTTCAGGTCGGTGTCTCCCGTATTCTCGATGTAATGGGGCAGCGTCTTCTGGACATAGCCAACGTCTCCGGCCTGAAAGTCCATCGTGCGCGCGCGGCCTCCGGTAGCGAACACGGTCATTCTTCCTTTTCCACCGATGTAGTACTGCCATTCGTCGGCATTGGGATGCCAATGTAGCTCGCGTATCCCTCCTGGATGGACTGTGACCACCGCCGCTGCAATCGTGGTGGACACTTTGAACCTGCTCGAATCAATGATCCGCACTTCCCCTCCCTTGGTGCGCTTCGCAACCGGCAGCTGAGCCGTGCGAAAAGCGAAATCCTGCGACGAAGAGCCAAGGGTACCTGCGGCTGTCTTCTGATCAGTAACCAGCGGTCCAGGAACCTCAGCCTGGAAAATAAACTTTTCCCTCTTCGGCATTTTTTCCATAGCCTGCTCACTTACGCCGAAATTCTTCGCCAGCACGTCATGAGGCGTGTGCGCCATCCAGTCTGTAAGCAACACGGTGTCGTATTCCGAGAAGCTACCTTCGTCGAACACCAGCAGAAACTCAGCACCGTCGGGATTCAGTCCTTGAATTGAATGCGGAATTCCCGTCGGAAAGTACCAGAGATCGCCTTCTGTCACGTCGCTGACAAAGCTCTTGCCGTCCGCATCAATCGCCGTGATCCGCGCGTTTCCATAAAGCATCAAGGACCACTCCGCAGCCGCGTGCCAGTGCAGCTCTCGTATGCCTCCTGCCGTCAATCTCATGTCCACGCCAGCTATCGACTTGGAAACCGCAAGCTCCCGGACCGTGACTTCGCGCGACCATCCACCCTCTTGCATCCGTTTGTGAGCGATTGCGAAAGGATATTTGAACGTCTGAACACCGCCTGCGTCGGTAGCTGGCGGCAAGTTAGAGTCCGGATTTTGTGCATCGAGCGGCGGATTAGTTGGACCAGGAGAACTGGTGCTTCGATCGGTCTTAGTCGGGTAGGATTGCTGCTCTTGACCCGCGGTATCCACCGCCGATGCGAATCCGGCGGCCGCCAGTGCCGCGGACCCCACTCTCAGGAATCCACGCCGCGAGTACACGTCATTACTTGCATCGTCGCCCATCGGCTATTCCTTTCGAGACTCAGGTGAATCTCAATGGTCATTTTTCTGTGTTCTTCAAACATCTGGTCTCCATCCGCGCCAGAGAACTGCACGCGGACCATCGCTTCGCGAAACGATCCGTTTCATATGTCAACAGGCCGTGTTCTCATTGGGTCAGCAGCGTACCCTCTCGAAAGGCACGCAGGATTCACGATTCCACTTAACTTCCGGCGTCCTCGCGAAAGGCGTGATTTAACAGCGGTGATGGATGTGCCTAGAATCTGTGCCGTTTCTTCCACAGAACGTTCTTCCAGGTCGTGGAGCAAGATCGTTCTTCGAGTTGTTGGACCTAAGCGATTGATCGCTGCGGTCAAGAGGTCATCGCGCTCCCGCCGCGAGCAGGACTGTTCCGGATTGGGGACCTGATCAACGAATACCTCCGAGACGGACTTCACACCATCGTCAGAGGTTTCTGGCAAGACTTCCGCAATCCTCCGCCTTCGGCGCAGCAACATCAGTGCTTGATTCACCGCGATGCGTATCAACCAGGTGGAAAAGAGCGACTTTTCTTGAAAGTCGCCGAGATGGACAAACGCCCTGTAAAAACTCTCTTGTAGCACATCTTCGGCATCCTCTCGGTTATTGGTTATCCGTCGCGCCGCTGCAAGGACTCTCCGTTTGTGACGTAAAGCCAATTTCTCGAAAGCGTGCGCATCTCCGCGCTTGGTGGCAGATACCAGCGCGGCATCCGAATCTTTGTCGATACGGCTTGCACGAAACCCTTCCATAATTGCTCGCCTCCATGACAGATAGTCCAAACTTTCACCGCCTGCGTCGCACCGAAAATGAGGATAAAAACGCGGAAGCAGACGAGCATCCAATCGAATGGCAGGTGTTTCTCTCGCGTATCAAATAGATCGGGGTAATCGGAATGGAAAACTAGGTCAGTGCGATCAATGTGTCCGGTATCACGTGCAGTCATACCAGAGCCGGCTGCCCCCGATAGCAATGCCCATGTGGCATGAAACCCTCCGGAGAAAAACAATTCTTGAGATAGCACGGTGTTCTCCTCGGGTTTCGCACTGGGAGTAGATCAGGATTCCAACAATTGTAGACGGGGAAACCGAGCCAGCGTCGCCGCGCCAGCGCCGCCAAGAGCGTTTCAGTCGGATACAACCTTGCTAGGCAGATCGAAGGAGCCTGCAACGACGCGCGATTCGCCAGAACGGCGCCGCAAACCCTAGCTATTCGCGGCCATCACGGTGCCTGTTTGAAGTCCATGGGGCAATACTGTGTTTACTGTAATTATTTGCCGTCCGAACAGTCGTGAAGGGAATCCGCGTAATGCCAAATAGAAATTGAATCTGTTTCGATAGGATCCGTCTGCTGAGCGCTCGCCTGCGCCCAGATAAAGGTCGGTGCCGCCAGCAGTACGCAAAGGAGCCCCGACGCTTTCATAGTAAGGTCTCCTTTCGGCCGATTCGACGTTGCGACAAAGAGTGTCGAGCTAGCTCGCGGCCGCCTGCAGGAGAGTCCGACGCCAAACTCAAGTGAACTGTCCCGTCGTGTGTGACAGGAAGTGTGCCCGCTCCATCCCGAAAAATCCGGGACATAGCGCCGGGGTAGGGAGGTTTGTTGACACGTTGAATTGCTGAGCGCTTCAGAAGCGAATCTTCAGAATCTGGCCGTTATTGCCGACGAACCAGCCGGCGCGCGGACTTGCAAAGCCGACAGCCCAGTAGCCGCTCGCTCCGGGAATTTCGTACCAGGTGCGGCCTTCATCGGGAGTCCAGGCTGCGGATCCAGACGAGAAATCCGGCTCGGTCTCGGCGGTAATCACGACGGCGCGGTCGAGGTTGTGGTCGAAACCTTCGCCGTCGTTTTGGCCGTAAGCTCCGTCTCCGCGATCGTCATCGTCAAGCTGATTGCCGCGAACATACGCGAGGCAGAAAATCGCTCCTGACAGCGGCGGCTTATTGGTAAGCGTCCAGGTTTGGCCGCCATCATCGGAGGTGGCCGCGTCGGCCGAGGCGTTCGAAGCCAAATCGCCGCCACCGAGAATGCCATGCTGCGAATCGCGGAAGGCTACCGAGACGCCGCCCGCGCTGGGCGAGCTGACGAGCGGCGTGTCATACGCGTGCCAGGTGTTACCGCCGTCTCGCGTGGCTAAAATCCTGGCGATGGATGCGCCGCCGGTGGTAATCCAGGCGTTGCGATCGCCCTGCGTCGCGATGCAGGTTCCGCTTGCCGAAAACGAAGCTTCCCCGGACAACGCCGGCGGCATATTCGCCGCGATGGACTGCCAGGTCTTTCCGTCGGTGGTGCGGATATCGGGGAATACCCCGTTCACCGAATCGCTGTGGGTGATGCCGCGGTCGGGCGTCCAGAATGCGAAGCAATCGTAGAATGCGTTCACCGTCTCATTCGTGAACTGGATGGTCCAGGTCGCGCCGCCGTCCACGGTCTTGTAGACCTTGAAATCCGTGGTGTTGCTGCCGATGGACATTAAATAGGCGATTTTGTCGCTAACGCCCTGCACATCGCGGAACTGCAGGGCTTCGGCTCCGGGCACGACGGCCGATTTCCAAGTGTTGCCGCCGTCGGTCGTGACCACGTAAGTGCCGCCAGTGCCGGCAGCCCAGACGACACGGTCGTTCACCGGACTTACGGCAATGAGCAACTGCGTAGTACCGCTGGTCTGCGGAGTGGTCTTGGGTTGATGAATTTTCCAGTCTTCCTGAGCCGAAGCGAAACTTGCGGAAATGGCAATCAGCAAAACAGCGATGAAACATTTCACAATCGAAGATTTCGACATTGGACTCCCCCAGGAGAAGAATGCGCGGCGTGGAGAAGTATAGGAACGGCAGAAAAGGCTGTCAAGCTAGCAGAGGCGGCAAAGACGATAGCGGCGAAATCCCATTTTGTGACAACCGTGCGGAACTGTCATTTCGAGAGCGAATGCCGCCCGAGGAATCTGCTTTGGCTTAGGATCGCTTCGAAAAGCAGATCCCTCGCTGCGCTCGGAATGACACCCTCTTCATCTTTAGCGGCGCAAATCATCCTTCAAGTTGTGTCACCGTTCGATTACTGAATGTCTTTCGGCTGGACACCGAGGGAAAAGACAACGTTTTTCGCGACTGCTTTGATTAAACTTTCAGGCTGCGCCCTCGTTCCGGGCCGCGGCTTTAGATATTCCTTTCGCACCGCCGTGATCGGTTCGGGTTGCAGCTCGCTGGCGGCCGGCAGCCCGCTCCGACCGGATGCGAGCCTGATATGCGTCGGGTGGTCGGAAAGAGTCGCTGAAAAGGGAACGACCAAAATTGTAGTGGCTTTGGGATGCTTGTTGCGCGCGCGTTTGGCGAGACAATCCATACCGAACGAGGTACCTCCCCTGGCGGATCGCTGGGGAAGTCCACGTCCCAAATTTCTCCGCGCAACGGACGGGGAAGGTCCGGCATCAATCTTCGAGCCGGGAAAGGGATGCCGCACCGACGCGGCCCCAGTCGGATTCAGGCGCGCATGCCGGGCCACGCGCAAGTTGAGAATCGATTGACGACCCGTCGCTAGTACACTATAGTGCACTGGACCGCGTTGCGCGATAGCCAGCTGGGGATTGTCACAAATGCAACGCCCTGCAATGCGTCCGTTGGAGAGTAGTTTCGGTGCCGCCGCCCGGCGGCCCAGAATGCTAGCGGGTTCTGCCTGTGGACGCCTTCCGCTTGCCGCCTTTCGCCAAAAATTGCCCGACGGCCTGGCGCACGAGCGCCGACACCGGCGCAAGCGATTTCTCCGATATTCTCGCGAGTTCCTTGGCCTGCGAATCCGTAAGCCACACCACCGTTCTCTTCATGCCCCGATAGTGCTCGGTCGCGCACTACCGGTCCATAGTCAACCCGTACCGGCTAGCCTCCACTGAAGGTACTAATCTCGAATCGCTGTCGAACTGTTGACAGTGAGCCGACAGTGTTCGGAATTCGGAAGTTTCAAAACGCAACTGGATGAGAGCTGCACAGGGTGCAATTTATTCTGCTGCAAGAACATAGCTTGTGACTAAAAACTCGCGGCTCTTTGGCATAGGACGTGCCTTGGAAGCGATTTTTTAGCTAAGGACGCGTCGCAATAGGGCGTCAGGCTGCCAGGCACCGCCGTGTACACCCGCGCGATGGCGGAGGAGCATAGAATGTACGATTCCTACGATCAATGCCGTGTTCCGCAGCGTCGAAAAATTGACTGGGAAGAACAGTTTTACAAGGCTCTGTCATCTTCGCGAGACCCCAAAAAGAGCGGCGCCGACGCGGAGTGGATCGTTTTCGCCCGGCTTTTAGATGGCAAGAACAATCCGCTCTCGGCCGCTGAACGCGAGGCGATGGACGATTGCCTGTTTGTCCTGCGAAGATTTCAGGTGGAACAACTGAATTATCCCCCCTCGTGTCGATTCCTCGGGCGCGTCCTCTGAACAAGAACAACTGATCGAGATGGCCTTCGAGGAGATTGTCGGAAGGCCCATGCTCTTGAGAGAGAAGCCTTATTTCATGCGAACAGTACGCCGAGCCTAAGGACGCGCGGATTTGCGAATTCGTGCGCGCTATTTGAGGCTGGAGATGTAGGCGGAACAGCGGGATGGGTGTAGCATCGGCGCAGCGTTGAAGCAAAAAAGTGATTGTGCTTCATTGGAGCTGCCATGAATTTCCCTTCCCGTTTGCGCTGGGCCAAATCGTGGTTCGTTCCCGGCTCGCGGCGCGCTGCGATAGCCTTCCTGGTCTTCGCCACCATCCTTGCGCCGACTTTTTTCCCCGCCAATCTAGCCGCTAAGGATCCAACTCTGGTAGCCCTCACCAAAATGCGCGAGGACTGGGTGCGCGACCTCCGCACGAAACAGCTCGAACCGATCCTGGCATTCTATGCGCCCGACGCGGTTTTTCTGCAGCCCACGGGCGAACGCATCACCGGCACCGCCGCGCTGCGCACTCTGTTTCAAAACATCATGGATACGTTTAACAGCGACCTCGTCCTGCACGGCCAGAACTTCGAAGCGTCCGGCGATCTAGTCTACGACAGCGGCGACTTCGAGGAAACTCTAACGACCATCGCCACTGGCGCGAAAATGATTTCGAAGGGCAGCTACATAATCATCTATAAGCGCCAGCCAAACGGCAGTTGGCACATTGTGCAGCACGCCTGGATGGGCACGCCGCCAGCTGGGACCTGAGCAGCCGATCGAACCAGCCGAGGCGTCACCGAAAATATGCTCGCTTTCTTACTCACCTGCGTCGCATTCTTCGCGCAAAGCGCGGCGCCTGTAAATCTGGTGCAGACGTTTCACGTCCGCGGCACGGTCCGCAGCGCCTTCGCCGCTGGCGATTCGGCCGGGTCAAGGTTACGGGTGCGAAGGCAGAAGGTCCCATATGGCGGGATCTTCGGTGCCCAGAACCCAGGAGCAGAAGCCTTGCAGGCCGCGTTCTTTGGCTAGGTCGTAGCGCTCGCCGAAGGTGCGCGCGTCGGTGTAAAAAATCCATTCGCGTTCATCGTCCCGGTAGAAATAGAACCACGCGCTGCGGTCGGTGGCGTCCCATTCGACGTGGCCGTTGTAGGCGCGGGCCAGATCGAGCGCGTCGGCGGTGGAAATGTAAGCGGCGGAGGGATTCGGGTGATCGGTCGGCTTCGCGTTCGGTGGCAGCGGCGCGGCGGCGAACCAGTGGTAACCGTAGAGCGGGATGCCGAGTGAGATTTTTTCGCGCGGGACGAATTTGAGGGCGTAGTCGAGATTGCTGACGGTCCAGGACCAGCCAGCCACGGGGCCGGGAGGAGTGAGGCGGGTGTGCTGGTCGTAAGTCATCAGGCAGAGCAGGTCCACGGATTTTGCGAGAAGGGTTAGATCGTAGGCGCCGCGCCAGTTTTCATAAATCCACGCGGAATAGTTGGTTTCGCCCGCGGCGCCGGGAGCGTTGGGGACTGTGGCGATGGTGAGTTGCAGGTTGTTTTGGTGAAAGAGCGTGGCGGCGTCGGCGATCATCGCGGAGAAAATGTAGCGGTCGGTCCAGTTTACGTTTTCAAAGTCGAATTGGAAGCCGGTGTAGCCGTTGTCTTTGCAGGCTTGGATTAGTTGCGCGAACATCTGGCGGTAGGCGGGCGGATTCGTCAGCAACTTGTGAAAATCGTCCTGGTTGAAATTGGCGTCAACCACGATGGGCATCACCTGGACGTGGTGTTGGCGCGCGGTATCGAGGACCTCCGGGTTGGGGCCGCCGGAAACCAGGCCGTTGGAATCGACCGAGTACCAGGTGGGGACGAGCGTGTCTATTTTATTGGCGTGCGCTAGGAAGGAGCGGACGGAATTGGGATCGCGCGTCATGTAGAAAAGAGATTTTGGTCGCTGCGCGCTCGCGGGGAGCGCGGTGCACAATATAAGGACGAGAAGGCATCGCAGAATTGTCATGGCCTTCGTATGTTATGCGGTTCCCTTCCGCGATTCAAAAATTTTGACTGGCAACGAATGTGTGGGAGTGCGGCGGCTTGCCGCCGCCTGTTGCGGAGTAAGACGTAGGGTTGTTAACCGGGACGAGGAATTTGTAGCGGCGCACTTTAGTACGCCGTCGGCGTGGCGGCACGATTTGTGCGATCGCGCGGCACACAAACGCGGCAAGCTGTAGGTTCGAGGCTGGTGTCGCGCCTACGGCGCTGGGAAGTCTTTCTACGAGTTTTCCCCGGGCTTACGCCCGGCGGTAACTTGTGCCGCGCCTCCGGCGCTGGATCGCGGTTAGTGGCGGCGGGGCGAAGTTGGCAAGCGGCGAGGCGAGCCTCGCCTTGCAACAGGCGGGAGCAAGCTCCTGCACTCCCCGAAAAACCGAGTGCGCGAACTTACTCAGGGATGCTTTTCTAGGTAGCGACCCACGATGGAGGCGGCGTGTTCGCAGAGCGCGCGGTCATCGGCGGTGAACGCGGCGGGAAAGTGGCTGTCAATGTCCAGCTCGCCGACGACTTGCTTATTTACGAAGACGGGTACCACGATTTCGGATCTCGGTTTCGACCGAGCAGGCCAGGTAGCGCGGGTCGGACGCGACGTCGTCCACGATGATGGTCTTGCCGGTGGAAGCCGCGGCGCCGCAGATGCCCTGATTCAGCGGGATGCGCGTGTGCGGGGTCATCGTGCCTCGGAAAGGGCCGAGGACGAGAACGTCCTGCGGGCCGTCTTTTTCGAGCATGTAGAAGCCGACCCAGTTGTAACGCAGCATTTCCTGGTGAAAAAGTTTGGCGATGCCGGCCATCAGGTCCCGCGCGGAACAGGCGCTGGCGGCAAGACCGTCGAGTTTCTTGACCAGCTCGGAAGTCTTGGCATTTGCAGTGGGCATAGGCATGAAATACTAAGCTGAATTTCCAATTTAGGCCAATGCTACGAGCGGGCCGGGCGCTGCGCCTTCCGGTGCGCAAATTTGTGGAAAGTTGTGGTGCCTTAATGTAAAAGGAGGGACTTACAGGCCCGATAACACCGCATGAGTGATGGCCGGTGGCGATGGCGAGCCGCAGGCGCCAGCATTCGGCGCGCTTGGCTGGGTTGGCGGGCGCTGGCTGCAATGCCGCGCTCTGTTCCGATAAACCAGGAGCATTTGTGGGAATAAGCGCTCCGGCAGAAATTGCGCAGCTCCAGCAGGAACAGCAAGCACCGCGCTGGAGCCTTGCCAGTCGGGTAGCCTTCCGGTTTTGTTTGGTGTACTTCGCCCTATTTTGCCTGTCCACGCAAATTTTCAGCAACCTGATTCCCATTCCCAAAGTTGATGTTCCCGACCTGCAAACGCTTTGGCCGATCCGTCCTGTCATTCTCTGGGTCGCCGCCCATATTTTGCGCATGGCACACCCGGTCGCTTACGGCAACACCGGCAGCGGCGACAGAACTTTCGATTGGGTCGTGGTATTCGTGCTGCTAGTTATCGCTGGGCTGGCAACGGCGCTCTGGTCTTTTCTCGATGGCCGCAGACAAAACTACGTTACGCTGCACAAATGGTTTCGGCTTTTTATCCGGTTTTCGCTGGCCTCGCAGATGATCAGCTACGGCATGGTCAAGATCATTCCATTGCAGATGTCTTATCCGTCTCTGACGAGATTATTGGAGCCATTCGGCAATTTCTCACCGATGGGCGTTCTATGGTCGTCGATAGGTTCCTCGCCCGCGTACGAGACCTTCGCGGGTTGCGCGGAAATGCTGGGCGGAATTCTGCTGATCGTTCCGCGGACGACAACGCTGGGAGCGCTCGTTTGCCTCGCGGACACGACCCAGATCTTCCTGCTGAACATGACGTATGACGTCCCGGTGAAGCTTCTCTCCTTCCACCTGCTCTTGCTGGCATTGTTTCTGCTCGCGCCCGACTCTTCGCGCCTAGCTGACTTCTTCCTGCGCAATCGGGCCACCGAGCCTTCCAAGGCAACGCAACTTTTCAGTGCACGGCGTAAAAACCGGATCGCGCTTGCCGCGCAGATCGTTCTCGGAATCTGGATCGTGGTGGGGAACGCTTATGGTGGCTGGAGCGCTTGGCACACTTACGGAGGCGGACGTCCCCGGTCTGCCCTCTACGGAATCTGGGACGTGGAGCAGCTTTCGATTGACGGGCAACTGCGCGCGCCGCTTCTCATCGACTACGACCGGTGGCGACGCGCCATCTTTGATTTTCCCGAGCGGATGGCTTTTCAGCGCATGGACAATTCCTTCGCACGTTACGGCGCCACGATCAACGTCAACGACAAGACTCTGGCCCTTACGAAAGACGATGACAAAAACTGGAAAGCCGCTTTCCACTTCGTGCGTGCAGGCGAGAATCAGTTGACCCTGGATGGCCACATGGACGGCCACGCGATTCACATGGATCTTCAACTCCTCGCCAGGAACAAGTCTTTGCTTGTCAGCCGTGGGTTCCATTGGATACAGGAAAGTCCTTATAATCGCTAGGCGGCGGCGCCAGGTGCCGATGAGATCACACGCGAGCGATAATCTATCGTGACGCGCAGAGCTTGCGTTATCGGCGCTGGTCCGAATGGCCTCGCGGCGGCCATCGTTCTGGCGCAGCAGGGATTGCAGGTGGAAGTCTTTGAAGCTGAGCCGCAGCCGGGAGGCGCGGCCCGGACGCTCGAACTCACCTTGCCGGGTTTACTGCATGATTTCGGCTCGGCGGTGTATCCATTTGCTGCCGGGTCGCCATTTTTTTCGTCCCTGCCGTTAGCCAGTCACGGACTCGAATGGATTCACTCGCCGTGTCCGCTGGCGCATCCTTTCGACGACGGCACCGCGGTCACGCTCGAGCGCGATTTGCGCGACGCGGAATCCGCGCTGGGCGATGACGGCCGAGCCTGGCGCAAGCTGATGCAGCCGTTTGTCGAGCGCTGGTCGGACCTGTTATCCGAGGTGCTTCGTCCCGTTCACCTGGTTTCTAGCCATCCGTTGTTGCTCGCGCGCTTCGGCCTGGTTGCTTTGCCCTCCGCGAAGATGGTTGCCGGCATTTCGTTTCGCCGCGAACGCACCAGAGCGCTCTTCGCCGGCCTGGCGGCACATTCGTTTCTGAGCCTCGATGAATTGTTGAGCTCCGCTTTCGCTGTGCTGCTTGGTGCTGCGGCACACGCGGTGGGCTGGCCGATTCCGCGCGGCGGCGCTCAGTCGCTGACCAACGCGCTGTGCGGCCATCTTGCGTCGCTCGGCGGCCAGATCCGCACGTCGGCGCGCGTCGAAAATCTTGCGTCGCTGCCAAAGTGTGATATCACGATGTGCGACGTGACTCCGCGGCATCTCGCGCGAATCGCCGGTGGCCGGTTGTCCGCGTCGTACACGGCGCGCTTAGGCCGGTACCGCTACGGGCCCGCGGCTTTTAAAGTTGATTACGCTCTGCGCGAGCCGATTCCCTGGCGCGCGGCCGAATGTTTGCGGGCGGCGACGGTGCATCTCGGCGGAAGCGCCGATGAAATTGCCGCGTCGGAAGCGGCGATGCGGCACGGCCGCCATTCCGAACGCTCCTTTGTGCTGGTCGTGCAGTCGAGCCTCTTCGATCCCACGCGCGCGCCGGCGGGCAAGCACACCGCCTGGGCTTACTGCCACGTCCCGAATGGCTACGAATTAGACATGCGAGGGATTATCGAGTCGCAGATCGAGCGCTTTGCTCCCGGTTTTCGTGAATGCGTGCTGGCGCGGCGCGTTTTTTCTCCCCGGGGCCTCGAAAGGATGGACGCGAATCTTATCGGGGGAGACATTTCCGGTGGCGCGATGGACATCCGCCAGATGTTGTTTCGGCCGACCCGGCGGCACTATGCGACGTCGGCGAAGGACATATATATATGTTCTTCGTCCACGCCACCGGGTGGCGGCGTACACGGGATGTGCGGATACCACGCTGCGAGCCTGGCACTGTCGCGGTTGCCTATTTATAGTACGTAACACACTGCTTGCTCTCCAATTGC
This sequence comes from uncultured Acidobacteriota bacterium, assembly GCA_963795005.1. Classification (GTDB taxonomy): domain Bacteria; phylum Acidobacteriota; class Terriglobia; order Acidiferrales; family UBA7541; genus Palsa-295. Next base: position 127,824 of record CAWCGE010000001.1, read on the forward strand.
GACATCGTTGCCCTCGCGGCACACTTGATATATCCGATTGCATTAGGGTGGGAGGCTTGCCTTGTCGAATTGGCTCGTCAATTCGCTCTGGCCCGGTTTGACCGTTTGGTGCGCTCTCTTCGTTTCTGACTATGCGCTCACGATAACGTGCGCGCGTCTTTACCTGGCCGGAGCGAATAACAAAATCGTGATCGAAGGAAGCTACGAAATCACTCCATACTTCCAAAAAGACATCGATTCGTTGAGGCTGATCAGCCCACGCTTTCTATTTGCACTCATCTGGATAGCTGGTCTGATAACCCTAATGTGGCTACTCACCAGGCAGTCGCAGCCAGAGCCGTACTATTTCATTTTGGGAGTACTGATTCTGACTCAATTGACCATCCATGTACGGCATCTCCGCAATCTCTTCCTCTTTCGCGCAATTCTCAATACCGACTGGGTTCGCGGTCGAATCGAGTACTCCCGCCAATTGAGCCTCCGGGCGTCGGCGGCGGAGTTGTTTGCGTTCTCAGGAATGTTCTTCTTACTCTTCGCGTTCACCTTCAGCTGGTTCATTCTGGGCGGCGCCACCGGATGTCTTTCGATGGCCGTAAAGCATCGCCGACTAGCGGGCAAAATTCCTGCCACCAAAGCAACTCAGGAACTGAAACCAGCTATCCCGCAAGCTGACTAGCCACAAAGCGGGCCAACTACGGTTGCGCCGGATTTGGATTTGCCTGCGGTTGCGTGGTTGAAACATTTTCCGAGGAGTAGCGCGAGCTGCGGAGGCGATACCCCGCGCGGGTGCGCACGTGATACTTCTTGGGCTGGCCATCCACGAGCTTCACGGTAATGCTGCGCCATCCGCGGTTGGGATTCGGCTTCGGGTAGTAACTCAGAGAATAGAGGTGGGCGAGATCGTCGCGGATGGAAGCGAAGGCATCCTTTTCGTCTTTCCAGTTCCGCGCGAAATAGACCTTGCCGCCGGTGGCAGCGGTCATGCGTTGAAACACGGCGTTCGAGATCGGCTCGAGGTGCGCCTGTTCGGTGCTGACCATGTAGATCGTCGTGCCGGTGGATTGCGCCAGTTCAGCCACCTGTTCGGGCGGCACCATGCTGGCGTTATCGGGGCCGTTCGAGAAAACCACGATCACTTTTCTACCGAGGAAGCGCGCGGCGTCCTGCACGGTGAGCAAGAGGCAATTGTAGAGCGCGGCGTCGTCTCCGGCCACGGTGCTGCGCGCGGCGCGCAAGACCTGCGAGCGGTCGGCGGTGAGCAGCGAAGCGCGCGAAAGGTCGCGGCTGTAGGAATAGAACGCCACCTTGTCCGCGCCTTCGAGCGAACGAACGAAATCGGCGATGGCGTCCTGTGCGAACACAAATCCGCGATACATATAATTGCTGGTATCGAAAAGCACAAACACGTTCGCGCCTTCGACGAATGAGGCCAACTGGCTGGCGGAGACGCGCGCGCCGTTGTCGTCTTTTTGCTCGCCGGAGGAAGGATCGGACGGCTTGTCGCTCTGCACGGCGCGGGCGGTTTCGTTGCCCTCTCCAAAGGTGGCGATGCTTTCCGGGATGCCGTCCTCGGTGATGACGAAGTCCTGCGGACGCAGTGCGGTAATGTACTTGCCCTTGCCATCGGTCACGGCGACGTTTAATTGCACCAGGTCCACCGTGACGTTGATGCGCGGCGGAGCGACTTCCTGAGCCGCCGCGGGCGTGGGAAAGAAAACGGAGAATGCGAGGTAAAAACCAAAGAACAGGGCGAGTCTCTTGAGCATGACGGACCTCGATGATCGTGGCTACCGCTTTCGCAGGGCTCGCCTCGCAAGCATTGACTGCTCGATCCTTGCCAGAGCCGCCTACGGTTCGGAAGCACCAGCATTCGACGGCAGCAAGGGAGGCTTAGCCTGCCGAAACTCTTCTGCAGTTTCGTGCATCGCACGAAGCAACGCCGGCCAATCGTTCAGGTCGGTGGCAAAAATCTTGGCGACCATGCGCACGGTGAGCTCGGGGGCCAGGCGATTCAACTCCACAGGCTGATAGCCCATCTCATCGGCCAGGCGAGCCCAATACAGGTTCGTGGAATCCCAAGTCTCGGCGAGCAACCGGCTGGAATAACCCTGCAGCATCGGGAATGGCGTCAGGTTGAGCAATTCGAGAGCATAGTTGTGCGCCAATACGGGATGGGGCACGCCGAAATCCTGCGACAACCGGGCCCAGCTGACTTCTTCCGAATGCTGGCGAGACAATTCTTGCAATTCGCGCCCCGCCGGACCCCAGGCGTCGGTATCATTGGGAAATCTGCGGCGAAATTCCGCGGTCAAATAGAACGTGTCGGCCGGAGTGACCTGTGAAGCGAGCTGCAACCGTCGACCTCGCAGAGCGTCCTCCAACTGCGCCGATCGCTGAGGAATCATGCGATCGGAAAAGATGCTTACAACCTTGCCGCGCAGCTCGTCATTCTGCGCGGCAGAAGCCAGGATTTCTTCTCCCGCACGCTGATAAAGCGCCACGGCGTGAAGTTCATCGCGGCTCACATTCCACCAGCGCGGCAAAACCGAATCGGCCAAAACGCAGGGCACCAGGTCCGGCCAGATCAGGGCCTGCACGTTTTCCGGCGCGATGAAATCTTCCTCCATTTGCGCCAGCATATACGGCAGCCCCGCCAGCGACCCGACAAGATGAGCGCCGCCGCCTGCCGGTGACCCCACGCCGAAGAGCCGCGGCGTTTGCCACAGCGATCCTTCCAAGCCCATGACGGTCTCGCCGGAGAAGTCGTGCGAGCGAATCAGCAGCGGATTGTTATGCAGCGCCTGAGCGCCGGGCGGTTCGTAATAGGCGTAGTTCAAGCCGACCAGCGTGTCCCGCATGAAGGGGACAAGCTCGCCGCGAGCTTGTTCCAATTCCGCGGCGGAAGGGTGCGCCGCGACAATCTTGGTGAGATCCGTCTTCATCTCCAAATCGGTGTGGTGGTTGTTGTAGGTCCCGGTCGTGAATTCCGTTCGCTCGCTGCTGGTGAAGATGGGGCGCGGCATCTGGAATTCGGTGAGCTGTTCAGCGAGCAGGAGCAGGCTATTGTCCGGCGCAGTTCCCTGCGCGCTCGCACGCAGGCCGTCGCTCAGCAAGAGCAGCGTGTCGAGCGAAACCAGGCGCTGATCATCCAACACCACGCGAATCCGATCGACCAATTCCCTGTGGACGCGCTGGCCGTCCGGAGTGGTTTGGCGCGGACCCGCCATCAACTCCACGATTTCATCCTGTGAACGCCGCGGTTCGCCGGTGGCCGCGCGCAAGACTTGCGCCAGCGAGTTGCGTCCGGCGTCAAAGAGCTGCGGCGAAGAGGACACTTGCGCAAAGGGCTTGATCATTTCCTGCCAGGAATCGTCGCGCGCGCTCCCGATCATTGCGCCCTGCCGAGCCAGGATCTCCCAAAGCCCGACATTGGCTTCAAAAATTCCCATGGTGTTCCCGCGCAGCGTATGGTCCTTAATCTTGGCGAAAGCCGCGGACGTGTTGAGAAACGCGGCGATGGATGCATCGCTTAGCTCGGGAAATTCGGAGAAGATCAAATACTGGTCGCGAAATTCGGCGAACTTGCCGGCCATCAGCGTCACCGTGGCAGGGCTCAAGCGGCGTGACGCAGGCCGCCGCGCGTCAAGGTCGCTCAGCGCCAAAAACGCATCGGTCGGCCCGCCGTCTATGTACACACGGGAGAGCGCAAACATCACTTCAAGGAGGCCGTCCGCATTGTTCCAGTTTTTGATTTCCACATTCACGCTGCGGGCGGTGTCCACGATTCCCTTCTGCCTGAGAATGGTCTTCCACGCCTGGAGGCCTCCCGGAACGTGGGGCTCGCCGTTGGGCTCCCACTGCATGCGAGTGATCAGCAGCAAAAGGGTTGGGTCTGGCCGAAACACGGACGAAGTCGCGCTCGGGGTCGCATTTCTCCCCCGAAGCGCTTCGTAGCACCGCCGTAGTCGAGGAGATGCGACGAAGTGCGCTTGCTGCTCGGCAGAAACACGTGAGAGCGAATCGAAATAGGCGGCTAGCCATCCGTCGTCTTTGGCAAGAAGGTGCGGAACAAATTCTGCCGGTGAACGCGGGTTTGCGCCCACCAAGTCCTTCCATGCAGGCTCGGCCGTCGGCCCGCCGGGCACGACGACGCTGCCCGAGCGGATGAGAATGTAGCTACCGTAAAAGTCCAGGGGAGCGGCAAAAGGAATCAATTTCTTCAGTCCGGGCGATTGCAACAGGGCCGCCTGGGTATCCGGCGCCATGTGCGCCCAAGCGTAGTAAAGACGAGCCAGGCCGGGATCGTGCAACAGCGCGTCCAGTAATGTCCGGCTGTTTTCCTCTTTGCCGCCACCTCTGCCCGCCGACGTCCAGTCCTGTTCGGTTAAGAGTATGGGCACCTGGGAGCTGGGGTAGGGATATGCGAAAGGCTCGCCGCCCTGCAGAGTTTTCTCGAGCTCAGGCAGGGGGAAACCGGAGTCGATCGTAAGAAAGGCTCTGCGCGCATCCTCGGTTTCCACGAAAGTGTTGCTTTTGCCGCAGTCCGGGCGTGTGCGATAGCCCAGAATTCCCAGCAATGCCTTCGCGTCCGCGCAATTGGTAACGCGGATCACGCCGCTGGTTCCCGCCAAGGCTGACAGTTCCCTGGCTTGCTGGACGTAGCGCCTCAGCAGCAGCAGAAACTCGGTGGTCCGTCCGTTCGAGCCCGAACCTTCATAACCGATTAGGAATACGTTGCGAGCGAGCAGCGGCATCACTTCTTCGGACGAGATTTTCTGGCTGATCCCAGCCATGCGCAGGAAAGAACGGAGCGGTCCGGGAATGGTGGCTACTGGCGCCGAATCGGAATTTGCTGCTTGCGGCGCGGACCCGGAAGATTGCGCGGACGCTGATGCGGAGGATTGCGGCGGAGCTGCAGCGCAGACGGCAGGCGCAAAGAAGGCACAAACGCACGCGACAACCGTTAACGGTGCCGAAAGGTAAAGGGGATGTTTCATCGCTGGCGCTCGCCCCGAACCTTCGTGAAATCCTGCAGCTACTTCTCTTCAACCGGCAAGAACCGCTAGAGGTAAGTCGTCGCGGCTGAAATGCGAATCGGTAACATTGCCAATCCTAGGAGCTGGACCCCTTGGACTCGCATCCTACGCTTTTTCCTGCCTCGGAGACAAATGAAATTATTGCGAAAGCAGGGGTGTGAATTTGTGGCGACCCGGAGGGCTTGCAATGCTGCAGGCGAGGCTTGGCCGAGCGGGTCACAGGCTGACCATATATTTATGCTCTGGGCGCGGTGGAACGGAAGATGCCCGCTGCGTCCCGAACAGCGCGGGACACAGCGGCCGCTACAGAGTCAAAAGCAGTAATGCCGAGCGAACCGGTGGCTTACGCCGCGATTATGGATTCTTGTTCTTGCGCGTATAGTTTCCTTGGAACACCGTGGTCCAGGTGGCGCCGTTGTCCGTGGATTTCTCCCAAGTTTGCGTCACTTGATTTGAATTGACGCGGACGATTTTGATGCGATTGAGGACCGCTTCGCCGTTGCGACCGCGACTGGGCCCATCGAACTCCGCAGTGCCGTCCGCCACTTTGCCGTCCACGAACACGTGAGCGTGGCCGCGGTTATCCACGAACATGCCGCGCCAGCTGTGATCTTCCAAGCTGTAAGCGAAAATGTTTTCGCCGATGTGGCCTTTGCCACCGTCCCAGCTTTCGATCACGATGCAATTATCGAGCGAGAGGTGAACTTTGCTGGTGCTGGCCTCGGGCGCTTCGTTCGTGCTGATGACCCAGTCGCCGACCCAGTAGTCGAGCTGGCGGGTTTCGGAGTTTGCCGCGCAGGGTCCCGGCTCGGGGGCGGCGAAGGCGCGAGGCGCCGGGATGCAAAAGCATCCGGAGATGACAACGATTAACGTAAACATTCGGAACGTACTGCGATTTCGTGGTGCTATCTTTTGATTCATTGCTGTATTCCTCCTGAGATCGAGTGATGCCGACCTTGTCTTTCTGTGGCCTTAGGTGCGCGCGGCCAGGCGCCGCGCCTGAAAGCGAAACGCTTGGGAATTTGTCTCGATTTTCAGCACTTGAAAGCCGGCGGCTTCCAGGCGCGCGCCGAATGTACGGGGATCCACCGGAACGAGCGTGTCAGCGATGTGGATCACGCGCATGAAGAGGCTCCGCAGGCTGTCGCTGCCCGCAAAAATTCCACTGGGCTGGATGACGCGCCATACCTCGCGCAGCAACTTGTTCTGCAATTCCGCTGAAGGCACGTGATGCAGCATGGTGAACGCCAGGGCCGCTGAAAACTGGGCGTCGGCAAACGGCATCGTCGTTGCGTCGCCCGTGATTACGTTCACGTGGCGGCCGGCGAGGCGCGCGCGCAGCGACTGCGCCAATCGGGGATCGACCTCGATGGCGGTGAGATGCTGCACCTTCAGCCGTAGCAGATCGGTGGTGAGGCCGGGTCCGGGTCCAAGTTCCAGGACGTTCGGTCCCAGCTCGGCGCCGGCGATAGCCCACGGCACACGTTGCCGGATGGTTTTGCGCCAGTAGCTGGAACGGCAGAATAAATGGTGCAGGCGGTTCATGCGTTCTCCTCGGGCGTGAAAAATTTCAAGCAGACTCAGTTTAGGGATTGCCCGGTTTGCGCGCTTCCGCTATTGTGACAAGTAATGTCGCAAAAGCGACGTCATACGATTTTTGAGCCGCTGGGACATCGCCATTCCCAGATCACGACCCTCACGCACGACTACCCTGCCGGGCACGTGATCCCCCTGCACTTCCACGATCGCGACCAGCTTGTCTTTGCCTCGCGCGGCGTGATGACCGTGCGCACCAGCCTCGGCGCGTGGGTGGTGCCGACGCAGCGCGCCGTGTGGATCCCGGCAGCGGTGCCGCACACGATCACGATGTCCGGCGCGGTCGCGATGCGCACTCTGTACTCCAAGCCGCGGCTCGCGCGAGCACTGCCGCGAGATTGCTGCGTGGTGAATATTTCCCCACTGCTGAAGGAGTTGATTCTGCGCGCGTGCGATTTCGCCGCGCTGAGGAAGACGATCCCGGCGCAGCGGCATTTGATCGAAGTAATCGTTGACCAGCTCGAAGCCATCCCGACGGTTCCGTTGCAGCTTCCCAATCCGCGCGATCGCAGAGCGCAACGAGTCGCTGAAGTGCTGCTGGCCGATCCCAGCGACCGCCGGCCGCTCAAGCAGATCTGCAAGCTGGTCGGCGCGAGCAAGCGAACCATCGAGCGACTTTTTCAAGACGAGGTGGGGATGACCTGCGGGAAATGGCGCCAACAACTTCGTCTGATGCAGGCGATGCGGCTGCTCGCGGAGGGAGCGAAGGTGACCCACGCCGCGCTGGAATCGGGCTACAGCACGCCGAGCGCCTTCATCTCCATGTTCAGAAAAACGCTTGGCACCACACCGACAATGTACTTTAGGCCAACCATGAAAGATCGCTAGCCACCGGAGGTTTTGTAGCGGCGCACTTCAGTGCGCCATCGGTGTAACGGCACAGCAGCGATGGCGGTCCCGGAACTTCATCCGGGACGCAAACGGCCCGTCTAAAGACCGCCGCTATGAGATCCGGCCTCAGCCACGCTTTTCAGGTTTTTTAGACCCGTCTCGAAATGCTTGCCCATCACGCGGTCCATGCTTACGAATACGCTCATCAGTTTCAGCACGAGAACATTCGTGCCGGTGAAGTCCCAGGTAACCTTGGTCGCGTCTCCGGCCGGCTCCCACGTGAACGCATTGATGTTGCGTGCCTCAAACGGCTTCACAAAATCCACTGTAACCAAAACCTTGCGGTTCGGCACCGATTCCGTAATCACCATTCGTCCCTGGCCTGTGCTGCCACTGCCTCGCCACTCTGAAACCGCTTCCTCACCCGCCGCGGCTCCGCTGAAGCTTCTCTTCATGTTGGGGTCGTCTTTGTCCTGCGGGGACCAATCGCTCCAGCGGTGCAGATCGTTGATGAGCGCGAAGATTTTGTCGGGTGCGGCTCTGATCACAATCGATCGCTGGAGATGGAAGGTCTTCGGCTTCGTCGCGGCAAAAGCCAGCACACCCGCTATCAGAAGAGCGGCGACGATAATGATTCTCAAGATCATGAACCCTCCGCGACTTGCCCAATGCCATTGCTTCGCAGCGGAAGCTTAATAAAAACAAGCGCCCCCTGCTCGTAGGTTTTGGAATCGTGCCGCTAACAGCCAACCCGGGTGGCCGGCAGTCGCACGCAGCCGACAACGGAAGAGCACGATGCGACCATTGTGATAGCCTCTTTGAATTGTGCACGCGGGCCGCGTTTCTTTCTGACGCCTCGGCTGAACGATTCGGAGAAGAGAGCGAATGAGCTACGTACAAGCGAACCTGGTTCCCGGTGAAGCGGTGGTTTACGAGACGCGGCTGCATTGGATCGTGATGCTCGGGCACCTTATCGTGGGAGGCTTGCTGCTCGGCCTGCCCGGCGTGTGCCTGCTTGCTTACGCGGCCAGCCAGCGCGAAATGGACAGCACCAATTTGCACTTGATGGAAGGCGGGGGCGTTGCCCTCGTCGTTTGCGGCGTGGTGGTGATTCTGATGGGCATGCTGCGGCGCAACGCAACGGAAATGGCGGTGACTAACCGGCGCGTGGTGATCAAGACGGGCCTCGCCAGCCGCAAGACCATCGAAATGCTGCTGAATAAAGTCGAGAGCATCGAAGTGAGCGAACCGGCGCTCGGCAGGATGCTAGGCTATGGAACGATTGTGATGATCGGGACGGGCGGGACGCCCGAGCCTTTTCACAAAGTCGCGCATCCGCTGGAATTTCGCAGCCAAGTGCAGCAACAGATTGAAAAGCTGCGCTGAGCAGATGCTGGGATCTGCGTTCGCCCTGCCTCGCAATGGCTGGCTCAGTTTCCGTGTTCCGTCTTCTTACTCTATATCTGTAGCGTCCCTCTTGCTTTGATTATTGTGCCACGCGCGAACGAGGTAAGGAATGACCAGGAACCACTGCGCGCGGCCAGCTATAACAAAAATAAGCCATGTCGCGACCATCTCCGCCCGGCTTGGAGAAGGTAGGCTCGACCCGAACGCCTCTAAGACGATGCCGGTTAACATGAAAGCCATCCAAACCAACAATGATGCCGGAAATGCGAGCACCATCATCTGAAAGCCGAGGCCCTCCTCGATTTGCCAGTCAGACCTCGGTAGCCGTGCAGAACAGCAACCAAAGCCGCAACACAAAGTGCAGCCATGCGAAATGCACGAATAGTCCGAGTACGCTAAGCACTGTTTCAAGTCTGTTGGCCATTTAAGACCGCCCGTCCGTCATCTAAACACGAATCTGGTTTCTGAACTCGAGCATAGCCCCACAATGCGATGGCGATGAGCAGACTGGACCATTCATCGGGGGCGTGCGGGCCGCTGCCACCGTAGAGACCAAAAAGAGTTCGCGGGAGATGGAGCCTGAAGACCCATATCGCAAACATCAGCCCGAGACAGGCCGCGCCCCAGCGCAGCAGGAAGTTAAACGTGATACTTAGACCTGCGGCGATTCCCGCGTTCGAGCCAGCCCGGTAGCGCGTCCGGGCCCGGTAACAGCCAAGCAAGCCCGGCAATCGAGAGAGGCTCAAAGAGTTGGGTGCGGAAGACCATGCTTCGCAAGTCCGAGACATATCTCGGTACTTCGAAAACTAAGCTATCCAGAAACAGCAGACTCCCCAGCGCCAGCGCGGCCATCCGCCCCGTACGCTTGAACGGCAGGCCCACGCCGCAGACTGCGAGGATCGGCCCGAATATTCTTCCGAAGCGGTCGCTCTGAATGAGGCTCCCCACCAGGTTGGCCCGTGCACACGAACGTCTCGATGCCCAGCGCGACGATCGCGAGCGCAAACAGCAGGTAGCCCGAGCGCAACAGCGCATCCGCCGCGCGTTCGAGCTGCGTTCTTTCCGCCGGGTTCGTTTCGGTCACCTTCTTTTTTCCCGGAAAACTATCACGCCAGCGTCGCGTGGTGTCTACCGAAATCGGCGACGTGCCATCCTTGGGCGCGAGTTGCTTATCTACCATTCAAGATAAGCGTGTGCGACCGACCGGTCTCTCCAGCATCTAACTTTCTGTGATCTGGTTGCAACCGACCGGTCTCATTGGACGATCATGACGATTGATACCGGCGCGATTGGCGCCGACACCAGGAGGCTTACCGATGAAAATCCGTGACTCAGTTGTGTTCGTAACCGGCGCAAACCGGGGAATCGGTTTGGCATTTGTGCAGGAGCTACGCGCAGCCGGCGCCCGAAAGATCTACGCCGCAGCGCGAAATCCAGAGCGCATCGCGCTCGATAGCGTGAATCAAGTGCGTCTGGACGTGACGAAACCGGAAACCATCGCTGCTGCCGCGATAAAGTGTACCGACGTGAACCTGCTGATCAACAATGCTGGAATTGCCTTTTGGACAGGCTTCCTTGGACTCGACTCGGTCGAAGCCGCGCGGTCAGAAATGGAGACCAACTACTTTGGGCCGCTCCTGCTTAGCCGCGCATTTGCTCCCATCCTGGCGAACAACGGCGGCGGCGCCATTGTCAACATGCTTTCTATACTGAGTTGGGTGGCAGTTCCCAATGCCGGAACCTACAGCGCTTCCAAGGCCGCCGCTTGGGCTTTCACGAATTGGCTGCGGACCGCCTTGCGCGAGCAAGGTACAAAAGTTGTGGGTGTGCACGCCGGTCCGGTGGACACCGATATGGCGAGTGAGCTCACGCTGCCAAAGGTCAAGCCTGTAGACGTGGTTCGACAAGTGCTGAGTGCAATCGAAGCCGACCGCGATGAGGTCCTCGCCGACGAGATGACCCGGCAGGTCAAGGCTGCACTGTCAGATGAAAAGGGAGTTTACCTCAACTTTGATCCGGAGCGCGCTGTTTCGGTAGGAAGCTAGGCTGCGCCGGGTGCCCAGCGAACTTCTCATCAGGCTAAGCGCAGCGGGCTCGGCAATGCCGTTCTTAGTTCTTGGGTGAAGACGCGGCGTAATATCCCTGCCGCGTGCGCGCGGTGAGCCCGGGCTTGTCAACTTTGACTTCGAGCTGGTGGTATTCACCCGGCTGCTCGGCCGGACCAGCATCGAAACCGATCTCGTAGTAGGGCGCCGAATCGGAGATGCATTGCTGCAGGAGCCCGGTGAGATCGTTATTAAAGTCGAAGGCGATCCCGCCGCTCTGAATCGCGAGCACTTGAAGCGCCAGGTTCCCCGCGTTTACCTGGCTCGGTTTGCTGACGCCCTTCAGGAACTCCTGGTAGTAGTCGGCACGAAAAACGGATTCGCCGGCGCCTATCGGATTGACGCTGTAGAGCGTGATACGGTTTTGCAGGAGCCGGCTGGAGAAATTCACGATCTCGGCGAAGAGGTCTTGCTGCTGCTTGGAGCTAAGCTCGACCTCCGGGCCGGAGAGCAGCGGCCAACCGGGAGAAATCCATATAATAATTTTGCGCGTTGGGCGCGGAACCGCCGCACCAGCAAGCTCTTGCAGCGCGTTCAGCGAATACTGCAGGCGTTCGGCCGCGCCGTAGAATCCAGCCGAGCGGCCAATGAAACGCAGGGCGATGTTGCCCTGGTCCAGCGCGGTACTGAGCGCGTTGCCGTCGCTTGAGAAATCCGCTGCAACCTGCACGCCTTTATCGTTGGCGACGACGATCGCTATGGGATAAGCAAGATGGCCGCCTTCGGCGCGGAGAAATTTGTCGATCTGTATGCGTTGGTAGCCGATGTTTTGGGCGTCCGTATTGATGGCGTCTATCACCAGAACCACCTGAATAGGAGCCTCGCGGCCGGTGAAGGCCTGGAACGAAGTGATCGGCTGTGGCGACTTGTTATCGAGCAGAGTGAGGTCCTGCTGCTGCAAGCCGGCCACCGGCGCCCCGGATTTGGGACCGACGACGACGTCTAGGTAAATCCTGCCCCTAGCCGTCCCCTGGGGCGCGGCGCTGGGATCTTGCGCGGCTGAGATGGCAGCGGTGCAGAACAGAATCACAAGAACGAAGAATGCGAAGCGAATGTTTTTGATCATGAGTTCAACTCCTCAGGCGAACGGCCGCTACAGCCTTCGCTGGAATGTGATTGGCCGAGTTGTCATTCACTTGGACGCGATGAGAGATTGAAATGTTGCGAGTAACTCGCACAAAACATGCGGCTACGCTGGTGTGCACCCTTCCCTTTCCCTCGGAAAACTATGACATTAGCCCTGTTCCGTGTCTAAAGTTGTCTAGCGTGGCCAGCGATTCGGCTCTAGTTTTTGGGCGAGGGCTGAGCGTAATAGCCTTGCCGCGTGCGTGCGACAAGGCCGGGCTTGGCAAGTTTGATTTCGAGGTTGTGGTATTCGTCGGGGCGCTCGGCCGGAGCGGGGTCGAAGGAGATTTCGTAGTAGGGCGCGGTGTCGGAAATACATTGCTGGAGGAGCGCGGTGAGATCGTTGTTGAGTTCGAGCGCGAGACCACCGCTCTGGACGGCGAGCACCGGAAGCCCGAGATTCCCCGCAACCACCTGGCTTGGCTTGCTGACGCCTTTGAGGAAGTCCTTGTAGTACGAAGCGCGAAGCATGTTCTCGGTGCTGCCCACGGGATTTACGCTGTAGAGCGTGATGCCCGCCTGGCGCAGCTGCGTCGAGAAACTCACCACATCGGAAAATATCTGTTGTTGCTGCTTGGAACTGAGCTCGACGCGCGGGCCGGATAGCAGAGGCCAGCCGGGCGAAACCCAGAGAATGATTTTGCGTCCCGGCTTCGGAGCCAGGCTGGCGGTCAGCTGATGCAGCGCGTTGAGCGAATACTGCAAGCGCTCCGCCGCGCCGTAGAAGCCCGCCGAACGGCCAATCGCGCGGATGGCGATATCTTGCTGGTCCAGTGTCTGGCTGAGCGAGTTGCCATCGCTTGAGAGTTGCGCAGCAAGCGAGATGCCTGTGTCCGTGAAGACCGCGAGAGCGACGGGATAGGCGAGGTGGCCTCCTTCAGCACGGAGGAATTTATCAATCTGTATGCGTTCGTAGCCGACGCGCTGCGTGCCGGTGTTGACCGCGTCAATCACCAGGACAACCTTAATAGGAGCCTCGCGGCCGGTGAAGGCCTGGAACGAAGTAATAGCCTGCGGGGACTTGTTGTCGAGCAGAGTGAAGTCTTGCTGCTGCAGGTCGGCCACCGGCGGCCCGGACTTGGGACTGACGACAACGTCCAGGTAGATCTTGCCGGCAGCGGCGGGCGGTGGTGCGGGTGCGGGATCCTGCGCTGCGGAGATGGCCACGGCGCACAACAAAATCGCCAGAATGAACCACGCCAAACGCTTGCTTGTGATCACGGGTTGGCTTCCTTGGTGCGAAGAGCCGAGATAAGCCTTCGCTGGAATGTGATTGGGCCGATTGCAGTGACATAGACGCGACGCGAGGATGAAGGGTTACGGCTACGTGTCGTAAGACATACGGTAACGCTCTGCACCCTCAAGGCACTTGCCACTCGCTTCAATTCGCCCCGCTACGGTAGGCTTCCAGGCTCCAAACGTCCTGCGCTTCCACATACCTCAACACGTAGCGGTCACCTCCTTCCACGCGCACGCGGAAATACGTCTCGCCTGGCGAATACCAGCGATCCTCCACGTCCACCACTTCCAACGTCCGCTCGCCTAGAGTCAAACGCAGGGGACGTTCATGCGCGCGATACCCTGCGTAGCACTCCACTTTCACTTGCTTCATAGCCGATCCCTCAGCCTGATTACGGCTCAGTCCGCGAGCCACATTCTGATGAACGCCGCTGCAAACACCCAGGGAACGCGATTTAGCCGGACTTGGCCGAATCGCCGAGGGTGTTTTGGGGCTTCGTGCCTTTCAGTTTTGGAAGCCATCTCCCCACCGCACGCTTGTAAGCCGCGTAGCTCTCGCCAAATCGCTTTTCCAGCCAGACTCCTCGATGCGCACCGCTACGAAGTGAAATATCAAAAACAGGATCGCTGAAAACAACAGGATCGAAATCGAGCGCAGCCAGAAACCAACTCCAGCGAACAGGACGACCGCTCCGAAAGACATGGGATTCCTGATGCAGCGAAAAGGGCCCGTCGCGACGAACTCGCGCGGAAACATGCGATTGCCCGGCGATTCAAATATTTCCACCCTCGCCAGAATTCCCCCGCACCATAAGACCAGGCCGGCTCCCAGTGCGATGATCACCAATCCCGGAATTCGCGCGAACAAGGGCGGCCGAAAACCGAAGTAACGATCCAGTGGCCGCAAATGCAAGACGCCCCAAAGCACAATCAATATCGCGAGGATTACGCGGACAAGCGTCCACCCGGCGCGAGCCATCTGGTGGCCGAACTTTTCACGGGCAAAGTGTCTCACAGCTCGCCGGGTAAAAGTATTCAGGACGCCCAACCCAGCGGGTAATCGTCAAAAAGAGTTGGTTATGACCACCATTTCGTACTCAATGGGCTTACCGGAGCACGCGAGTATGGGATAGGGTTTGCCCTCGAGAAATTGTCGATTTTGAGGCAGCACGATCTGTTGGCCATCGTTGACGATCGAAAATTTCTTCGCGCGCCCGTCCGTACCCACGAGGACGTAGTAAGCATATAGAGCGTATGTCACAACGCGATGGGGAGGCGCCCCGAGGGAGATCGCTTGCGGCGCGGCACACCAATCGCGCGTGATGGAGTTGGCGGGCGGAGCGAAGGTGCTTTCATCGGGCGTGCTGTCGGCGGAAAAAGAATCAACGGTTGCGTCAATCGTGTCCCAGGCAGATTTCTTGGTTAGGTGGCCGGGGTAGCGATAGCCGCCCAGCGGCCGGAAATCGCTGAGCGATATGGTGTCTTGGGTCAAACCCGAGCCCTTCTGATCCTGAATCGCGAAAGACGTGATTTCTTGCGACGAATCGAAACACGCTTTACGAAGCCGCAGCGCGTCGGCCTCTTGCTCACAATTGTCCGCAACTTTTGCGGTGGGATAGGTTGTAGCCCGCCCGACAATAACTTGCGAAGGCGTTTGCAGCCCTGCGCCGGGAGACCACAGAAAGTCAGCGATGCGCCATGCCTCAGCGCTGAATTTTTCGTTAGACCGCGAAATGTATAGCTTGTCAGCGTTGATGACTTGCGTTTCTGAAATCTTCCCGATGGTGAGGTTCGTGCGGTAGCGGTCCGGAGGGCTGAAAAAAACCTCGAAGCGTCCCGTTAGAGCGGGGCCGTCGGCCTTGTACTTGACGGTTGCAGTCAGGTGAAAGGGTTGATTGTTCGACGATCTCAGGTTTGTGGCCATGAGAGATTTTGCGAGCAGGGCGGTTGCGTTGTCATTCGTCAGAGGAGGGGCCTGCGCCCAACAGGCGGGTGGCAGCAGTGAGAGCGAGAACAGGAACGCAAGCGTCGTGACAACGAGTCTATTGTTCATCACTTGCAGCGAACGTTATCACATGCCGCGCAAGAGCGGCAACAGAGGGATAGACAAAAGACCATTCAGCGGACCTGCGAAGTCGCTGGAGCTTCGCGGGGAAGCGTGGGGCATATCTTCCTTCCTTAATATGGCGGTCATCATTCCGCAAAATGAGCCTGTTATCACTCGTTGCCGGGCATGTTGGTCCTGTGGGTCATTCGAGCTGAGCTGAGCAACATCCCCAGCGTGCACCGCAAATCTAATTAACCTGGAGGTTTTCAATGTCACGGTTCGGATATGTACGCCTTCTTGGCGCGTTTGCACTTCTGGCTGCAATGAGCAGCTGGAACGCCAGCGCCCAGGACAACGATAACGGTCGGGGCGACAATTCCCGCGAAGTGAAGCACGTTTTCGTAATCGCAGAAGAAAATCACAATTGGACGCAGCCAGCGACCATCCCTGGCCAGATTTCGCCAATTTTTCAAAACCCGAATGCTCCGTTCATTAATAGTCTGGTGAACGGAAGCGCGCAGGCTTTCATTGATGGGCACCTGGTGAACATCAGCGAGCAAGTCGCCTACGCCACCGCCTACCACAACGTGCTGGCTACCCCCAGCGGAAACAACCCGCACATTCATCCCTCCGAACCCAATTACCTGTGGGCGGAAGCGGGCACCAACTTCGGCATCCTGGATGACGACGATCCCTACGCGGACACTCCGCCGAACGCCCAAACCACCCAGAATCTAAGTGGTCTACTGCAAAAGGCGGGATACACGTGGAAATCGTATCAGGAAGACATTGATCTGACCACGAACTCCACCGGCCAGCTCATCAACCTGCCTCTGGCGGAAAATCAGTGGACCGTTCCCTTGGTCAGCCTTTCCGGGCTATTAGGTCCAGGCAACTACCTGAACGTCTACAACGATTCCATCCAATATAACTACGCCTGCAAACACAATCCCGAGGTGTTCTTCACGGATACCAACGGCGGCGACAACACCACCACTTCGAACCCCTTGTCGCACAACTACGCGCCGCTACAACAGTTGGCATTTGATCTGGCGTCGAGCCGCGTGGCTAATTACAACTGGATTACCCCCGATCAATACAACGAGATGCACAGCGGACTAACCGGGGGATTTGCTGGTCTGACCGGCGATGCGGCGAATATCAGGTTGGGCGACAACACGCTGAGCCGGCTTATTCCGCTGATCATGGCCTCACGCGCGTACAAAGACGGCGGCTTGATCATCATCTGGTGGGACGAAACCGAAGACGACGGCGCGCCCGGCGACAACCAGGACGACTTCAATCACACGCTCGGCGAGATCATCATCTCTCCGCTCGCTCATGAAAACGAAAACGGCGTTCCCTACTTCAACGCGATCAACTACTCCCATTCCTCCGACTTGCGCACGATGCAGGAAATCTTCCACGTGAAAGCGACCGGGGGCAAGTCACCGTTTTTGGGCGATGCAGCCAATGCGACCGATTTGTCCGACCTGTTCAAGCCCGGCGTGATCCCGACGCAGCCATAAGAAATTTTTTTCAGAGGCGCAGAGATCGTTAGCTACGGTTTCTGCGCCTTTTATTTCAGGCGCCGTTTAGCCACTGATATGCTTTGCGTCGGCATGGCTGCTTTTCGGGCGAAACAAACCGACGCCCGAAGTTCGGTGACCTCTAACGGAAAGCGGTCCAGCGGAGACCGCGAGACCTTCTTTCAGTGAGGCAGTATTACAACTGCGGCGTAACAAGTTCGTCAATCAGAACCGCCTTTGATTGCAACGAAGACAATCCACGCCAACGATCTGCATTTGCAGTGCTCATCGTGCGGTCGGCGAAATTGGATTCAGTGGCTG
Source organism: uncultured Acidobacteriota bacterium (assembly GCA_963795005.1). Taxonomy (GTDB): domain Bacteria; phylum Acidobacteriota; class Terriglobia; order Acidiferrales; family UBA7541; genus Palsa-295. The sequence continues at coordinate 145,060 of CAWCGE010000001.1, forward strand.
GTTGTGGCCGAATCTTTCAGCATCCCCTGTTTGGCCGTTTCAAGTTTGGCTTCGAGGGCAGCGGCTTTTTCCATAGCCTCACGAAGTGCTCTGCGCCATTCGTCCGGCGAGTAGGCAGGATCGTTGCGATTCCGGCGGCCCACTTCAATGCCGAAGGCGACCCCGGCGGAGAAAATCGCGACAATTTCCGGGTCTGCGATAACCCATGCTTCGCTGAGGCGACCCTCGGCTTTCCAACTCTCTGTCATCCTAGCCTGTTCAGTCTTCATTTCGGAGAAGCTGCGCCTGTCTGTCATCCCCAAACCTCCTGAGTCTTTAAGTAGCAGTTTGGTCGGAATCCACCACCAAGCCCACTCTAAGAGAGAGGGCGTTTGTTCAATCAGTACCGGCGCAATGAGCCTTTCAACCTCGCACAGAAGATGTCCGGTGACGCGACTCGCTATTGCTCCGACGGCAACCACAGCCAATGCGAGGTTATAGCGTTCAGCAAAGCTGTTTGCGAATGCTGTCCGAGGTAAGAAAGAGGACCTGATCCCTGCGCCGTTTTTTTCCTGTTGACTCGCGGTTTAATGGCACGAAGGATCGTCCACGAACTGGCCGCTTCCCGCCATGGATCCTAGCGCGTGGCCGCACGCGACGATCCGCTGATTCAAGTCATCATTCTGGAGCGCGTCCGGCGATATGTAAGACAGATTGGCGCGCTGTGCGAGATATTTGTCAGTCAATTGCGACATATTTTGTAATTCGTTGCTCAACAACTGGTAGGCGCTGCGATCCGCATCCGTGGAGGCCGCGACCGACGCCAAGCGCAGATTATCCGTGGCGCGCAGACGAAATGGACTAAGCCAATCCTGCCCGATCGGGAAGTTATTTTGAATGGCGCTGGCCAGCGCGGAATGCCATTCGCGCAGCGTCGCCATCTCCTCGATCGCTGCCCTAGAAAACGCTTTCGAAAATCCAGCGTTTGACCCGTTCGCACCGCCTGCAGCGCCGCCGGGCAGATTCAGCGCGATGCGGTTCCCGCTAAAGCTAAGCGTTCCCTGCGCCGCGTGCGCTAGCGCCTCCACGTCAACATACGAGCGCCCATTCATCTGCACCACCGGCACAGGCTGGTCGGATTGGCCGTTGATGATCAGCGTGGAGCTTTGGTTCGCGTTCTGCGTCTGGCTGGGGTTCGGATTTTGATTCTGGCTCGAGTCCTGCGACAGCACGAGCAAAGGAGTAACAAGGGCTAGCGTCGCGGTCACGGAAAGGATAAGTTTTCCGTTGATCATGGCTGCACTCCTGGCATCCAGTATGTCGGAGTAACTGGAAATTTGTGCAAAGGAAAACAGTTCGTCACCAGCCGGGCCTTTAAACGGCGACGTCAATAACCGCCGCGGCCAGACCTCGGCCGCTGCTCTGATGATGATCCTGCTGGGAGTATGGTAACACTAGAAAAGGTGGTCATCCGCCGCAAGCCAGACGCAGTGCGCACCAGCCCAAGCCTCAGCGGCGCGAACGTGCCCCAGCAAAAATTCACCTCGGCCTAGCTCGCAACTGCTTCGTAGCGACTCACCCCGCATGCCGACAACTATTTAGGCGGATACTTCTTGAACATTTTCTCCACCGATTTTTCCGTCTGCTTCTCATCGCCTTTTTGACTGTTCGAGACACTATCCACGGTGGCTTGCCCGCGCCACACGAGATGCTTCTGGGCCACGTCGTACAAATCAATCGTCAATATTCCCATCGTGCGAGGCTCCTCGGTGGTGATCGCCGTGTCCGAGAAATCGCCTCCATACCAACCGCCCCAGCCACCCCAACCTCCCCATACTCCCCACGAGCCGCCGCCCCAGCCCCAACCCGGTCCAAACCCATCGTCGGTCGTCGTCGCGTCCAGCAGCTCCTGGGTCTGAATGTGAAAGGTAATGTAAAGATCCGGCCTTTGGTTTGCCGACGCCAGCGTGAGCCCTTTCGCGGAAAGTTGCGCATCAACATCGGCCTTTATCCAGGCCGTGTAAAAAGAATTGGCCTGCGACGCGCCGATCTTCCAGGCGTAGGTCTTGTAGTCGGAAAATGGGGCGGCCTGGTTCCAGTTGACCTTGATTGTCTGGGCGAACGCCGGAGTTGCCATCAGCACTGCGCAAAGCACAGCGAAAACCCGTACGTTTTTCATGTGAACCCGTCCTTTCGGCTGCCAAGACCCGCTCTTGGCTCCTGAAATGCCTTGATCGGAATAGTCGTTTTCTGGCCTGCTGGGCGGTTTGCGTGGCACGCGAAGGCGCCACTGGTAATTGATTGGCGATGGAGCGTGAGCTCGGGCTGTGGGTAAGCTACGCCGTGACGTCAGAGCAATTTTGAATCTTGAAAACTCTCGCGATCATACACCTGTCTACCAGGGCACGTTGCGACATTGTGAAAAAGGACGACGCGCGGCGCGCGAATGTTCGGCCGGGCGTGGCCGATGCCACTTCCCTCGGGGTCTTTCCGGCTACGGGCATATTTTGGTGTTTTTTCGCGAGTCATCCTGCTCTCTAAAACCATCGAACCGGTGGAGGTGTCCGATGCAATTATTCCCTTCGTCGAAGGTGCTGTTCCCCACCCTCGTAGCGCTGGCCGCGATTTATATGTGCGGTTCCCTCGCGCCGGCCGAAGACCATTCCAATTCCGCTGCGACTGCTGCACAGACCAAGGGCGAGGCATGCCCGAGCGATGACAGCGGGCTGACACTCCCCTCCGGTTTTTGCGCCACGGTATTTGCCGACGGCATTGGTCACGCGCGGCACATGGTTGTCGCGCCGGACGGTGTGCTTTACGTCAACACCTGGTCGGGCCGGTACTATGGCAACGACACGCCGCATGCAGGCGGTTTCCTGGTGGCCTTGCAAGACAAGAGCGGCACGGGCAAGGCCGATGTGATCGAGCGCTTCGGCGTGACCGCCGCAACTGGCGGAGCCGGCGGTACGGGCATCGGCCTGTATAAAGGATGCGATCTACGCCGAGCTCAACGATCGCATCGTGCGCTATTCATTGTCCGCCGCCGCCATCGTGCCCAGCGGCTCCGCCGAGACCATCGTCTCCGGATTGCCGCTTGGCGGCGACCATCCGATGCATCCCTTCATTATTAACGCCGAAGGCGCGATGTACGTGGACGTCGCCACCGCTACCAATTCCTGCCAGCAAAAAAATCGCACACTCAAGTCGCCCGGCCTGAACCCTTGCACGGAACTCGAAACCCGTGGCGGCGTCTGGCGCTTCGACGCGAATAAGGCGAACCAAACTTTTTCGCCGTCCGAGCGCTTCGCCACGGGAATCCGCAACGCGGAAGGTTTTGTCATCGAGTCCAGCGGCCAAGTGCTGGTAACCCAACACGGACGCGACCAGCTGCACATGAATTGGCCCGACGTGTACAAACCCGAACAGGAGGCCACGCTGCCGGCGGAAGAGTTGTTGCTTTTGAAGCCGCAAGGTGATTACGGCTGGCCGGAATGTTATTACGACGCGTTCGTGCAAAAACTGGTGCTGGCGCCGGAATACGGCGGCGACGGCAAAACAATCGGCGTATGCGCGAACAAGATTGAACCCATTGCAGCGTTCCCCGCGCATTGGGCGCCCAATGCCATGGTGCAGTACGACCAGAAGCAATTTCCCGCGCGCTACCGTGACGGCGTTTTCATCGCTTTCCACGGCTCGTGGGATCGCGCGCCATACCCGCAAGGCGGTTACAACGTGGTCTTCCAGCCGCTCGATGGCGACCACGCGTCCGGCGGGTGCGAAATATTTGCGGACGAGTTCGCGGCGGTGAAGACGCCGGCCCAAGCCGAGCATCGTCCCACTGGTTTGGCGGTGGGACCGGACGGAGCGCTCTACGTTTCCGACGACATCCGCGGACGAATCTACCGGATCGTTTATCTCGGCGGCCGCAGGCGCGCGAGAACGTCACGCCATGCCCGAGCTTGACGGCTCCCTCCGGCGCTCCCGTTGAAGCCGCCGCGAAACCGCCAGAGGGCACGCATCCGGATGCCGGCGCCGCAGCCGCAGTGGGCAATCGTGCCGTTCCTCCAGGCGCGACGCCGGCAATGGTTGTGCTCGGCGCGCGCATCTATCGCGGCGAAGTGGGCGGAGCCGCGTGCACCGGCTGCCATGGCGACAGCGCCCAAGGCACGCCTTTGGGTCCTCCACTCGCAGGCAAGAACAAGAAATGGCTGTGGAGCGATGGCAGCTACGCCGGAATCGCAAAAACGATCACCGAAGGCGTGTCGCAACCAAAAGAATATCGCAGTCCCATGCCGCCGCTGGGCGGCGCGCAACTCACGCCCGAGCAGGTGAAAGCGCTAGCAGCATACGTCTGGAGCCTGAACCACCTAGCGTCGCCCAATCGGAACTGATCGCTCACAAGCACCGTGATCGACCATTTTGAATCCACTCGCCCGGCTTCGCGACGGTTGCTTTCCAGACGCGTACTTGAAATTTCGAGTACACACCTTCTGGAATTGAGCCGCCGGCTCGGACCGACTCATTTATAGTCGACTGTAGGCTCCTACTACGTTCACTGTTTCGGTGCCGCGTTCCACATCTCCTGCTTAATTCTCCACTCCCCGTTCGGTTCTCGATGCAGCACCAAAGCCATCTTTCCCCACGTCTCAATCGGTTCTTTTCCATTCGGCGGCTGCACCACTTGATGTTCGAGCGCCCACTCCGACGCCCAGTCTCCCGACACCTGAATATCGTGAAACTGCATCTCTTCTTTTGTCACTTTGTAACCCGGCATGTTCGCCAAAATGTCTTCTATCCACGCCTGGATCACTTTCTTCCCTATCATCGGCGCTTCTCCGGGCATTAGGTCCACACCGTCATCCGCCCATAGCCCAAATATCCCCGCCGTATCCATCGTTAGGTGCAATTCCCGAAAATGGGTGTTGAATTTTTCTAATTCATCTTTTTCGCTCGCCGCTTGCCCGCTCGCTGCAGTCGTGCTCAAGCCAATCAGTACCGCAGCCAGCCACAAACTTCGAATCGGCCTCATCTCGCACCTCTTTCTCCGGTTCAATCCTACATGCAAGACTTACGCAACTTACCTTGAGTTGAAAATCCCCTTCCGTCGTCTGACTATTCTCTCGGTCAGCCGCTAGAAGTAACCCTCAGCAAACGGACGAACAGACCATTCACGAAGCTCCGGGATGAATAGAGTCAAATACACTCCCAACACAGCGAATGGCCGCGCGAACGATGGCGTGGGATTTGGTACAGTTGGAGCGAATCAACTACTGAAAACGAGGAAACCATACAGTTTTTTCATCGAAGCATCGCCTTGCTTGCCGCCGCTGGTGCCCAGGCGCAACATCTGAGCAGGGGTTGGTCCTCTGATCGTGAGTTTAACCGAGGAATGCGAAAAAAATAGTTGTCAGGAACTACGAGACTCAACTTCGAAAGCAGGACGTGCCAGGAGGACCTCTGACACACGAGGCCAGATTGCTATCCGGGATCATCCTGATCACAGTCCCTACGATTCAGTACGGCGGGTATTTCTTTTGACCTCATTGATGGATAAGGGCAGCCGGTATATGGACAATCCACTGCGCCAACATTTCTTCCGTGCAGGACACGCCCACGCGGGGGTCATTGTGATTCTTTCTTTAGTTTGCCAGATGCTTGCGGATGCGGCGGCTCTTCCCTCACCGCTCGTCTGGTTCGTGCGAATCGGAGTGCCGCTTTCAGCGATTCTGATCTCCGCCGGATTTTTCTTTTCTATGCTGCCGCCGACGGCGACGCAACCTAGCGAGGCAGTCTGTTTGATCTACGCCGGAGCGGTCATTCTCGCCATATCCGTGCTCACTTTGGCGACTGGTTTGATTAGAGTTCCTGCCTAGATAGCTGAAGTGCAAGTCAGCGATTGTGCCGTTCCTCAACCGCTCGCTTCAAACCACCAATGCAGAGCGAGCAAGCAAGTACGGCAATCATGCATCGACCACAAGTCCTCTGGCATCGAAGCGGGTTGGGAGGAAATGTTATGAAAGCTGCAGTCGTTCCCGCGGTCAACAGTTCGTGGCAGATCAGAGATGTTCCGCAACCTCAACCCGGACCTAATCAGGTGCTGGTGAAAATGCATGCAAGCGGCATCTGCTACACCGACGTGCATCTGACGCTCGGACACTTTCCCGGAGCATTTCCCCGAATCTTGGGCCACGAGCCAGTGGGCGAGATCGTTGCCGTGGCTCCCGACGTCACGACGCGGAAGGTGGGCGACCGCGTAGGGACCGCCTGGGTTCAATCCACCTGCGGGCGCTGCGAATGGTGCCAGCGTGGCCGCAGAATGTTCTGCCCCTACATGAAGGGCACAGGAATTGACGCACAAGGCGGGCACGCCGAGTACATGCTGATGAATGTCGACGCAACCTATCTGATTCCCGACAAAGTTTCCTACGAGCAGGCCGCCCCGATCTTCTGCGCGGGTTACACGGTGTATGGCGGGCTGCGCTGGGCCGATCCCCAGCCGCACGAGCGCGTGGCCGTGCTTGGAATCGGCGGCCTTGGACACCTCGCAGTGCAATATGCAAAGGCCGCGGGCTTTGAGACCATCGCCATTTCCCACTCCCCTGACAAAGACAAGTTGATCCGCGAACTCGGCGCGGATGAAATTGTCCGCGACGGAAAGAGCCTTGCCGCAGCGGGCGGTGCCGACATCATCCTCAGCACTTCGAATTCGACGAAGTCCATGGTGGATAGCATTCAGGGATTACGGCCAGACGGCCGGCTGATCGCTATGGGCGCGGACGCGGAGCCACTTTCCGTCTCGCTGGTGGATCTCATCTCGAAACGCATTCGAATCATTGGGAGCCAGCAAAATGGCCCCGAATATCTCTACGAAGCTCTTGATTTCGTGGCGCAAGGAAAAGTTAAAACGGTTGTGGAGACGTACCCATTGGCAGAGGCACCGAAGGCCTACGACCGCGTTGCGGAGGGCAAGGCCCGGTTCCGCGCCGTCCTCACCATGTAATCGGCGATCCGAGCACTCACCTCCGGTTTCGGGCGGAGCAAAGGGCAACCCTTCCATAATCCGCGATGGGAAAGGTTGCAGTCAGTGTCCCGGCGACTTATCGGCCGTTCCGCGATCTAATCATTCGCGGTTCGGGACATTTTTCGTTTTCTGCCTCGAATGACCGCTATTCCGATCATCGCGTAGAGCGCCCGATTGAGTAGCCCGACCACGATTAGATTTACCTCAACACCTGCGGCCGTTCCGTATTCGCAGTCAATGCACCCGAGGAACAGAAGTATGGGAGGACAGGGAATTACATTTGCTGCATACAGCAAAATGTCCAGAGGGCCGGCGGACTTTGCATAGTTGTGGTAGGTATAGAACACATAAAAGCCGGCAGCGATTGCGAATCCGAGTACAGCAAGCCCACCGATAGTGCTCCACGATTCGCGCATCGTGGGGGTGTCTCCCTTTCGAAGAAAGACATCTCACCCCGCCTTTTTACCTTCCAGCGTCGCCACAACGTCAGTAGGATCTGCTTAAGAATCTGCTCCGGGGCCGATGGCCACGACGAAATAGGTGGCGGGCGTCGCGCCGACGTTCTTGATTCCGTGCTCGTCGTTCGAATGTACGAATCCCACCGATCCGGGCCCCAGCCTGTAAATCTTTCCGCTCACCACAAGTTCTACCGTACCTTCGCGAATCAGCCACATTTCCGAATGCAAGTGGTGGTGTGGCGGATGCGGCGCGCCACCTGGAGGCAAGGTTGTTTCATGCACCTCCAACGACTCCCCTGTCGCGAGTTTACCTTTCAGCACGTCCCGGAACTGTGCGTTGTTCGCCGTCCGCACGGGCAAATCGTCGAACGGATACACGGTCGAGGGGAGAGGGCCTTGCCCGGCAGAGGGATCATCCTGCGCCAAGTGCCACGCAGGCAGCAGCGCAACTGGAACGACTGAACATAATTCGCGGCGAGTTAGCGGCATGACGTGTCCTCGGAATTAGCAATTTTGAGTATAGGCCACGCTCAAGTAAAGACATGACCGTGAAGGAAAGCTGCCGTCAATTCAACTTCGTTCCAAGTAGTAGACTCAGAACCTGGTAAACACGCTCATCGGCCTTGTCAGCGTGGAAAGCATTGAACCGAGCGAGACCGCGCTGATAGGATGCTGGGTGGCGCCAAAGCATCCTTTATCTTTTAACTTTGGAGAAACCAATGCAGCGAGAAATACTCCGCACAATTGCATCGGGAAGCTTCGCGCTGATTGTCGCGCTGGGCGTGGCTGGGCCGGCGCATGCACAAGACGCCAAGACGGCCTATCCCAACATGGCCCCGCTCGAACGATACCTGACCGAGCGAAATACCGAGATAGCGCTGGCGCGGAGCGCTGCGCCGGAATCCATCTCACGCGGGGCCGAAGTAATGGTCCTCGCGCGCCATGGCTACGAAATCGCGGCCGAAGGCAAGAACGGCTTCGTATGCATCGTAGAACGATCGTGGACCGCGGGAATTGACGATCCCGATTTTTGGAATCCCAAGCTGCGCGCTCCCATCTGCTTCAACCCGCCGGCCGCGCGAACCTACCTGCCCATCGCCATCAAGAAAACCGAGCTGGTTCTGGCGGGACGCTCCAAGGCTCAGATGTTCGAGGACGTCAAAGCCGCTTTCGACAAGAAGGAATTGCCGGCGCTGGAATCCGGCGCGATGTGCTACATGCTGTCAAAGCAAGGCTACTTGAGCGACCGTGGCGGCCACTGGCATCCCCACCTGATGTTTTTCGTTCCGCAAACGGACGCCGCAAATTGGGGCGCGGATCTGCCAGGCTCCCCGATTATCGAATCGAAGGACCCTGAGGACCGCCTCGTCGTGTTCCTGATTCCGGTGACGAAGTGGTCGGACGGCACGGCTGCGCCTCCCTTCGAGCAATGAGTGGCCACGGCGCCAGGAGGAGCCCACCTACCCGCGGGGCCGGCCGGCAGCCAAGAAAGCGATACCGATGACGAGTGCTGCGCCCCCGAGAATGAGTGGCAATGGACTGTTCTGATGCTGTGCGACGGCCTGCACCAAGAGTCCTGAGGGCGCCTCAAAATACACGAGTGAAACAATCCCCAAGACGACCAAAATCAGGCCAACGATTGATATCGGTTTTACGGGAGCGTCTTGCGGCATCTGGAACCTGCCTTGCTGGCCTGAAGGCTTGCGCCTTCGCGTCAAATTTTCGGAAGTTGCGATCTTGTGGTTTGCGATTTCAGTGGCGGCGGTCTTATTTGAATAACCTCATCAAACTGAGGTTTCCGCCGCCCGTCGTGACGATCACCAGATTCATTGCGATCATGATCGTATCGTAGCTCCAGGCATTCGTCCCGGCTTTGCCCCAGAAGCCCGAGTGCCAAGCGAATATTTTCTTTCCGATCGCGCCGAGCATCACCAGAATCAAACCGATCGCAGCGAGTTGCGCGAGGCCGCCCAAAAGCACGCCGAGTCCACCAGCCAGTTCCGCCGCACCCAGAAAAATTGTAAAGCCTTTGCTCATTCCGATGTCCTTGCTACGCGTTTCCGGGTCCTTCAGATGTTTATAGCCACCGGTGAGGAACACGAGGCCCCATGAGGCGCAATAGCAGAAGAGCGCCATCGGCGAACTGAGCCAATTGCGGGAAGTTCATCCCAAGCTCTCCGAGCCGCTATCATACGCTCGAAGAAGCCGCGCGGCCCAACCATCGCAACCATCGGCAAGGGCCCTCTGTGCAAACCGGCTCGCAATCGGGAGTTAGCGCAGGCTTTTTTTTCCCGTGCATGGAGCGCGTAAGATATTCTCTGATCAGCTTGGATCTTACACTGTGCCGAAGAAGCGCTGCAGTTCCTCGCAGGTTTCCTCGGGACGTTCTTCCTGCAGGAAATGGCCGCAATCGAGACTGCGTCCGCTAACCGTTGAGTTCGCTTTTGCTCGCCAGGTCGCCAGGACGTGCCACAAGGGCCCTATGGTTCCTTTCGCGCCCCAGAGGGTGTGAACAGGTGCCACGATCTTGTTGCCCGCACGGGCGTCCGCTTCGTCCATCTCAAGATCGACATCCGCCGCCGCTCTGAAATCCTCGCACCCGGCATGAATCGTCGACGTGCAGCAGAAGCAGCGGCGATACTCGCTCACTGCTTCAGGCGTGAGGGCTCCCGGCGTCTTGTTCAACCCGCTGAGGATTTCTTCCAGATAGTACTGAGGATCGAGCCCAATGAAATGTTCTGGCAGGGGCGAGGTTTGGATAAGGAAGAACACCAAATGTACTTCGTCGCAAACTCTTTGTTGGTTTGTTGATACATCGTCAAGGTCGGAGCAATGTCCATGAGACAAACCTTTTTGACACTTTTGGGAAAGTCGAGACACAGCCGATGGGCGACGCGAGCACCCCGATCGTGGGCACCCACAAGGAACTGCTCGTGCCCAAAATGACGCATCGTCTCCACCTGGTCCAGGGCCATTGTGCGGAACGAGTAATTGATGTGGCGATCTCCGTCGACCGGGCGGCTCGAATCCCCGTATCCTCGCAGGTCAGGAACGTAGACCGAGAACCGCTCGGCGAGTCTCGGCGCCACTTTATGCCAAGTAACGTGGCTCTCGGGATATCCATGCAGAAGGAGCACCGGCGGTCCATCGCCCTTGTGAAGAACCGGGATGGTCGCTCCACTGGTGCGAAGCTCAGTCTGCACAAAGCCGGGAAAAAGCTTCGCGGTGATATCCAGGGCTTCGGAGGCAGCACGGGCAAGGGTATGGATTTCACGGCGAAAGTTTACATCGCTTGAATTTCGTCGGGAAATGGAAGTTGCCAACGCGCAGCCTTGTAGCTGCGATCGAGTCTTGCGCTTCGCAAAATAAAAGGGCGGCACGCTGAAGGGCCGCCCCTTACGCGCTCCTGTATCTTGCGGTGCTCTGATACTATTGCCCTTCCCTATTTCTTGTTGTAGACCTGCATGTCGTGCTCTTTTGCGCCGGCGGCGTTCGTGCCGCTCGAGTCGACCGTCGTAACCTTGCCGTCCCTGGACACTGACACCTTGGCCGTGCCAATCACTTTGCCGCCCTTCTTCAGGGTCGCCACGTAGTGATTCGCGTCCGTGCGCTTGGCGGAAATGGTATCCGCGCCTTGCGGCATGGAACCCGAAATGGGATTGTCCTTGCCGTCAAATTGCACGGAAAAACCGTATGAAATTGGCTGCCCGTCGGCGGAGACTCCTGCAAACGTATATTTCACGCCCTCGCCTTCCGCTTCGACCGTGCGCGTCAGGCTCTTGGGCATCGGCCCGGGATCGAACTTCGATTTGGTGGCGTTCAGTTCCCAGGTTCCTACCAGTGGATTGCTCTGAGCTCGCAGCGTGGAGAAGCCGGCGACTGCCAACACAGCAACCGCGGCAAAGCGAAGAACATGCTTCATGTGTGACCCTCCTTGGGTCGAACGTTCGTACTTCGGCTAGCGGACTTCGTTTCTTGCTGGAAATTTACCGGGATACGGGTTGTGGAAAAAACCTGCGCGCACAGTATGACACGGCGCGACTCAAGTCAAGAATTTTCAACTAATATTCAACTACAGCGGCCTTGATTTATCGCAACCGTCGCTGCTTCTGCGATGACTACTTGCCGAGCACGCTGGAAATATCGTTCCAGACCATCCAGTGTTCGTTCAGCTTTTCGGCGCCGTGTTTTGCGTAGAAGCGGCGCGCGGTGGCGTTGGCGGGATCCACGTTTACGCAGACGCGAAAAGCTTTGTGCTGCACAAGCCATTTCGCGAGGCGGCGGAGCAGTTCGGAAGCCACGCCGCTTCCCCGCTGCTTGGCACTTACATTGATCCACTGCAGCTCGCCGGCGCATCCGTAGCGCGACGTCAGGTGCCCGGCGATGTAGCCCGCAAGCACACCGGATTCACAGGCCACGTAGCTCACGCGCGGGATCAACGCGTGCTGCGGATGGTGTTCTCCCGCTAAATAAGCGGAGATGCGCGCCGTCCAAGCCTCTTCGGAGGGCCGATCCGCAGCGCGAAGGCGCGCCATCGCGGGAGCGTCGGATTGCCGAGCGAGTCTGTAGTACATGGCGGCCGCCCGATAATCTGAGTATCACATCCCGCCGACCGCCGGGGGCGATATTCAATTCGCGCCGCCCTCGACGAACTTGCGCAGCCGGCCGAGAGCGTCGTCCCACTGCTTGGAAATCATGTCGAGGTAGTGGCGCGCTTCCGCCAAACGCTGCTGACGCAATTGCCACACGCGTTCGCGCCCGCGCCGCGCGCTGCGCACCAGGCCGGCGTGCTCCATCACGCGCAAATGTTTAGTGATGGCCTGGCGACTCACGTTGAACTCCGCTGTCAGCTTGGTGATGGACATCGCTCCATCACCGCCGGGCCGCCCCCTCATATGCCCAGTTAAACACTCAACGAGCCGTAAACGGGTCTCGTCTCCGAGCGCCGCGAAAGTTGTGGCGAAAGCCGGGGCAGAACCAGACGCGCGCCGTCTGGCTCCGCTCCGCAGGTCGTGCCGCTTTGCTCGTGCGCCGCCGCTACTTCGCACCGGTGGCCTTCGACCCGGAATCCGCCGCTCCGGCGCCGTAATTTCCGGTGACATAGGCGTTGATGAGTTCCATCTGCTTCGCCCAGCCTCCCTCATTTGCCTGGAACGCTTTCGCCCGCCGCGCGAGCGGAATCTGGTCGAATCCCGACTCCGTGACCGTCAACAGCACTCCGCCCTCGGCGTCTTCCAATTGGAAAATGATCAGGGTCGTCGGTTCCTTCGAGTAGTCCACTCCCTGCTCCACCGCGTAGGGATGCCAGCGGAAGCTGAACAGCTTCTCCGGCTCGATCTTCTCGATCTGCAACTCGAACGCTTTGCCTTCGTGCGGCTTCTGCATCTTGGCCACTTCGGCGTTGACGGTAGTCGGCGTGATTACCGCCCGCACCCTCTTCCCCGCCACGAATGGTCCGTCCACCTTCATCCCAAACCAGAGCCCAAATTCCTTGGAATCGCTAATCGCCCGCCATACTGTGCCGCGCGGCGCGCGCAGCAGAACTTTTTTCTCGATCCGGTCGCTCGTCTTCGCATCCATGTTCATGTGCAACCTCCTGGTTGCACGATAACAAAAAACCGACTCACATGCAACCGGCAGGTTGCAATACGCGCCGGGCATATTCAGCGCGCATATCCCTTCCACGGTTCCGACCTTTATGCCCTGTCACGCTGTCAACCGACAACGCTTCCCCTTGGCAAACCGCTACCGTCAACCTTTCGTCTTCCGTGCCTGTTTACATTGCCCTTGAGGACTTCGAAAACGCCGGCTTTAACAGCAAGGGCGCGATCCCTGGTCCTGAAAGCGCCTGGTACCAGCTTAACGGATCGAGTTCGGCGCCCTTGCCTTACGGCTCGCTCTAGCTCCTCGCAACTCACACTTTCCAACGTGCGAAAGTCCGTCGGGATTCCTGCGTGCGCCGGGTTATAATTTCCCCGATGCGAAAAATACTAATCAGTTTTTTGGCCTGCGTGGCCTTCGCGGCGCAACCGCTTGGCGCGCAGCAATCTCCCTCTGGTAATTCACCTGGAACTTCTTCGCCTGCCCCGCCCGCTGCTGCTTCCGCGCCACCTGTTCAACAGAATTCGGCCGCGCCACCGCCTGGGATGACCGGCGGTCCGATACACGAAAATCTGGTCTACGGCGTCGCGGACGGCGAGACCTTGCTGCTCGACATTTTCGAGCCTGCCAATAGCAACGGACTTCCCCGCCCTGCGGTGATTTTGATTCACGGCGGCGCGTGGACCAGCTTCGATAAGACCACGATGTGGCCGCTCGCGCACTTTCTGGCGCTGGCGGGTTTCGTGGCCATTCCGGTGGACTACCGGCTCTACGACTACGACATGAACCACTGGCCGGCGCAATTGGACGACGTGCAGATGGCGGTGCGTTGGGCGCGCGCAAACTCCGCGAAATACAATATAGATCGCAATCACATCGGAGCTTACGGGCACTCGGCGGGCGCCCAACTGGCTTTACTGCTAGGGATGATGGAAACGCGCAACAATTCCGATCCCGCGCTGGCGAATTATTCCAGCAAGGTCGAGGCCGTGGTGGACGCGGCCGGCCCGACCGACTTTACGACGCAACGCGATCCCGACGGGGTGAAGTTTCTGGCGGGCTTTCTCGGCGCGGATTATGCGACGCATCCTGAAATATGGCGGGAAGCGTCGCCCATTTCACACGCGGCGAAATCGAATGCGCCAATTCTCATCATCCACGGCACGCGCGACGAACTGGTGCCCATCTCGCAGGCCGACGCACTCAACGATGCGCTGAAGAAAGCCGGCGCTAACGTGAAGTTCGTGCGGCTGGAAAGCGATCATGGTTTTCAAGATCCTGCCGCCCACCGGCAGCTCGCGCTCGACACGCAGGCGTTCTTCGACCGTTACCTGGCTCCCGCTCCTTAAAGCGCGGATAGCGCATACCCCGGAACTCGCGAACCAAAATAAAAAAGGGGCGGAAACGATCCGCCCCCTTTTGCTCTCGGTGCCCGCACGCCGACGGCGCCGCAGCCGTGCACGTCATTCGTATAAATGGACTGCACCGCGTACGGGTGTTCGCCAATCTTGAAGATTGGTGGGTTGAAATAGGCATTCTGGCCGACGAACGTGACGTACTCACATTCGTCCCCGACTTCGTCGCCGTAAAGAACGATCGCGGTGGTGTTGATCCACGCGGTTCCATCGGGATCGGTGATGGTTTCAAACGTTTCGTGATTGAGGACGTTGTCGGTGGAGTCCACCAGCATCCCGTTCGGCGTGCCAGGATAGACCGAGCAGCCCGGAACATTTTGATACGGCTCGACGCTGTAGAGCACGTGGCCGATGTCGGAGAAATCCACGCTGCTGTGATAACCGCAGTAGAAGAATGTCGCTGGATTGTCTGGCGAGTGGAGCGCCGCAGCGCATTCCTCGGTCGTGCTTGGCGAGTTTAGGCGGCCGGCCGGGGACGAATCGACCAGCGCTGAAGCAGCTGGAAAGTGTCGATTCGGCCGGCTTGCTGCGCGAGACATTACTCGCGCGGGCGGCTCGCGTCAGGCCCTGCTTCACAAATTGCGAAGCGCGCGCGGCGACGGTATTTCCCATAGCTAACGGTAGTTCTAGAACTACTTAAGGTTCAGTGACTCTGGTCGCTGGCGACGTTGCAATCTTTGACGGAATTTACCAGTCAGCTCTGAAACCCAAGTACTGTTTGACCGTTCGCTCCCTTCCGCGCTCTAATCGTTGGGCGTCTCCCAGCCCTAAAATAAGAAAATGCCGGCGAATCAGAACCTTGCGAAACTGCGTCATCCAGGCGTAACCGTACCTGGGCATACCACGTCAATTAAAGGCGCATTCATACGGGGAGCATTGTGTTGCGAAAACGAGCGGTCATCGCCCTGCTGTCCATACCGGCCATCTTTCTTACGGTATTTTTAGCGATGGGCTTCCGTCGCAATTTCCACGCCGCCAAGAGCAATTCCAATAGCAGTGCGGGCAGCGATTCCAGTCCTAGCTGGCCCTGGAGCACACCCGCGCTGGCCGATAATCCTCCCACGGCGAGCGCAGTGTCAGTGCTCACTTACCACAACGACGTGGCGCGTACCGGTCAGAACCTCGAGGAAAAAATCCTTACGCCGAGCAACGTGAATTCAAATAGCTTCGGCAAACTCGGCTTTCTATCCGTGGACGGATTGGTGGATGCCGAGCCGTTGTACGTCTCGAATCTGACGGTGGCTGGCCACCCGCACAACGTGGTCTTCGCCGCCACTGAGCACGATTCGCTATACGCGTTCGACGCAGACACTTTTGCCCAATTGTGGAAGGTCACCGTGCTGGGTTCGAGCGAAACTCCCAGCGACGACCGCAATTGCGGCCAGGTGAGTCCGGAGATTGGCATCACCTCGACGCCGGCGATCAGCTACGACGGAAACCGCGGAGTGATGTATCTGGTGGCGATGTCGAAGGACGCCGACGGAAACTATTTTCAGCGGCTGCACGCACTGGACATCGCCACGGGCGCGGAAATTTCCGGGAGTCCGGCGACAATTACGGCCACGTATCCGAAGCTGAAAGGCGAGACGAGCTTCGATCCCAAACAGTACAAAGAGCGGGCATCATTGCTCCTGCTCGACGGCATCGTTTACACCACCTGGGCATCGCATTGCGACAACGGCGACTACACCGGTTGGATCATTGGATACAACGCCGCGACGCTCCAGCAAGCAAATGTGCTCAACGTCACACCGAACGGCAGCGCTGGAGCGATATGGATGTCCGGCGCAGGCCCTGCGGCTGATGAGACCGGCGACATTTATCTGCTGGACGGCAACGGCACATTCGACAGCACGTTGAATGCGTCCGGATTCCCGCTAAACGGCGATTTCGGCAACGGATTTCTGAAGCTTTCCGCGGCCGGCGGCAAGCTCACCGTTGCCGATTACTTCGACATGCACGATACCGACGCCGAATCGCGCGCGGATATAGACCTCGGCTCGGGCGGCGCCCTCGTGCTCCCTGATCTAAAGGATGCGGCCGGCAATACCTGGCAACTCGCCGTGGGCGGGGGAAAAGATCATCGCATCTACGTCGTGAATCGCAATTCGATGGGCAAATTTAACACGCAAAAAGATAACGCGATCTATCAGGTGATTAGCCACGCCCTCGCGGGAGGAATCTGGTCCATGCCGGCGTATTTCCAAGACACGGTCTACTTCGGCGCCGTCAACGATTCGCTGAAGGCATTTTCTATCGCCAATGCCAAACTTGTGCCCAAGCCAGTTTCAAAAACAGCCGCCGTTTTCACATATCCTGGAACTACACCGAGCGTTTCAGCGAATGGTACTAACGACGGGATCGTGTGGGCCGTGGAAGCGCGCGGCGACGACGCGGGCGTCCTCCACGCTTACGATGCGAGCGACCTGACCAATGAGTTGTACAACAGCAATCAGGCCGGAGTGCGCGATGCGTTTGCCGACAATAAATACATCACGCCGATGATCGCCAACGGCAAAGTATTCGTCGGGACTCGCAGCGGCGTGATGGTTTTTGGCCTGCTGCATTAAAGCGCAGTCGCTTGGCCATCGTACCACTCCGAAACTCGCCTGAATTCCTAGACAACCAGAACCAACTACACACAATCAAACGTGATTGTCTGATAGTAGACAGCGGCACGGCTATAATTTAGGAAACGTGAAACTTACGAAAACAGTCCCGGGCGACAAGGCTTTCAGCAGAGGCTTCCGAGGCTCGTTTCTTTGCCGCGGGAGCTTGGTCTGCCTTTCTCTCAGCATGCTGCTTTGCGGCTTCCCTTCTCTGGCTCATTCGCAGAGCCTCCCTATCTTCACAAGCGTCGCGGATGTAAATCGCGTGCTACCCGACGCACCGGTGGCGCCAATATCCGCCGGCCCGCAGCAGTCCGATCCGCAACAGATGCCGGGAAACGTGACCGGAACGCTTCTCGATTCCACAGGCGCTGCTGTCATCGGCGCCCACGTGAAACTTACCCCTGAAAATCAATCGTCCAGCCAAGAAGTCGTTTCCGGCGACGGCGGGCAATTCTCCTTTGCCAATATTCCCCCTGGACCGTTCCAGCTCACCATTACGGCCGAGGGCTTCGCGACACAAGTAGCTCCCGGAAAGCTGCTTCCCGGCGAAGTCTGCGTGGTGCCGCAGATCGTGCTGACCATCGCACCGGCGGTCACAGAAGTGCGCGTCGGGGTCTCACCCGTGGAAGTGGCCGAGGAAGAGATCAAGGTTGAAGAGCGGCAGCGCGTTCTCGGTGTCATTCCCAACTTTTATGTGAGCTACATCCCTGATGCCGTGCCGCTCACGTCGAAGCAAAAGTTCAAGCTCGCCTGGAGGGCCACCATAGATCCCGTCAACTTCTTATTGGTCGGGGGGATTGCGGGAGTGCAGCAGGCGGACAACGATTTCAGCGGATATGGACAGGGCGCGCAAGGCTACGGAAAGCGCTACGGCGCCGCGTACGGAAACCTGGTTAGCGGCACGTTCATCGGTGCCGCCATACTGCCCTCGTTGCTGAAACAAGACCCGCGGTATTTTTACAAGGGGACCGGTACCGTAAAAGAACGCGTGCTCTATGCGATCGCCAACGCCGTAATCTGCAAAGGCGACAATGGACACTGGCAGCCAAACTACTCAAGCATCCTGGGCAGTCTAGCCGCCGGTGGAATCTCTAACCTCTATTACCCGCCGCAGAATCGCGACGGCGCCGCGTTGACGTTTGAAAACACGCTCATCGGGATCGGCACCTCGGCCGCCGTGAACATCATTCAAGAGTTCATCATTCCGAAATTTACGCCGAACCTTCCCATTCGCCAAGCCAGTAAGCCCTGAACCCTTCCGAAGAAACGTAGCGCATTTCCCGCAAGTGGGAAAGGTCTGGCGACGGCGAGACCAGGGGCCAAGGCACGAATGCATTAACCGCTTCAGTTTCAGTCACGGCGCCTCATGTGGATAGCCACATATTTGCACGAGACTTGTTGCAAGAGACTCCAGCGCCAGCCATGGAAGAAAACAGAAAAGCCGCGCGCTTCGTCTTGCAGGTGCCGCTGCACGTGCGCACGTCCAAAGACGGGCTGCCGCAGTACTACACGGGCAACTGCAGGACATTGCTCGCACCGGCATCCTGTTCCACTCAGAGACGGCCTTCGACCTTGGCACCGACCTCGAACTTACTTTCTGCTTGCCCGCGGAAAAAAACCGCAGCACCTGCGTCCTGGTTCACGCCAGTTCGAAAGCCGTCCGACGTGGCAGCTGCCCGGCGAGCCTATCTCACGGCACGGGGTCGCCGTAGCGATTGATCGAATTACCTTTTTGCGGCCGGACGCCTCCAGCGGCGAATAATTTCCCCGCGCAGCTGACACAATGCGTCACGTTCTCCACTTTTCTCGTGTTCGACGTCCTGCGAGCCGGGCGCGCCAGTGTGAAAATCTTGCGCGTACTAGGCAGAATTTCCTCGACATTTTCTGTCGCTGCGGCAAAAAAGAACTCCATTGGGAATGAAAATCTCGCCCTGAGAATAAGTGGCGTCTTTCTCTGACGTTCGCTGGTGACCGAAACGGCACATTTTCATAAATCCCGAGATTTTCTGCGCGACTTGGCCAAATTGCTGCTCTAGGCGGACTCGCAGTTACTCACCTTACCAAATGGGGAAAGCAGGGGGCCCGCATGACAAATTCGTACGCAACGGGGATGAATGAACACGATGCAACAGTAGAAATGCGGTTGTGGCAAGCGGTGGTGGTCAGCACGATCCAGGAGTGGATTTCCGGCCCGCTCCGCAAGAAACGGGAAGCCGAAGAATATTTGTTCAAAGATCGCTCCGATTTTCCGCAAGTGTGCCAATCCGCGGGCCTGGATGTGGATAGGCTGCGACAGAAGTTGGCCCAGCTTCGATCGCGTGTGAGGCCGACTCGTCCAGACTGGCTCCCGGACTTCCTTCCCTGAAGTAGATGAATGTGTGGGGACGACGCAGCCATGTGTCGTCCCCACATCCGCACCTCGACCACCGGCAAGGTTCCTATTTCGATAAGCCCGATAGAATCCGGCGTTTGCGGAGATTCCGCGCAGCGTAAACTAAAAAGAAACTCAGTTCGCTGCTGCGCGGAGGATTTTGCATGCTCCCCGGAACGCTGATGCTGTGCGCTGTATGCGGCTCCGCCAGCTTTTGGTTTTTAGCTGCGTGTCTTGCGGGCGCGGTGACGGGACCGTTTCTGTTCTTCAGCGGCTTCCGCATGTTGCGGTACAAGCGGAAAATCCTGGACACACCTCTTTCGAAAATTCACAGCGCCGCGATCGGCCTGGTCGAACTGCTGGGGATGCCGTCGGGACCTCAGAGTCTGACTGCTCCAGTGAGCGGAGATGACTGCTACTACTATCGCGTGCAAGCCTGGCAGTGGCGCGAGACCGGGAGTAGCGGGAACGGTCACGAGTGGAAGGAAGTGATGGATGAAAGCTGTTACGTGCCGTTCTTCTTGGAAGACAGTACCGGGCGCGTGCTCATTGATCCGCAGGGCGCGGAGATGGACGTCCACAAAAGCTTCTCCGATGAAATCAGCGCCAGCTACTTCCGCACTCGCGACTTGCTGCCCTCACACGTCCGTGATTTCCTGGTGAAACGCGGGCAAGTGCCTTACGAAAAAATCAAGATTGAGGAGCACGTCATCCAGCCCGGATACCCGCTCTTTGTTTTCGGAACGCTCGGTGACAATCCCGGGCACGTTGCATGGCCCCCCCAGCCGCACGCTGCCAGCCGCAAGGCTTCTTCGGTCAATGTGCAATCGAACGTCGCGCCAGGATTCGGAATCACATTGCGAACAACCGCGACTGGAAGCCGAGACGTTCCCGAGCATGCGGCTGCAATCATGAGCCGTATGGGCGCCCCTATGCCCGCAGCGGCTCTCGCAGGACCTGCTGCCGAAGCTGCTGCGGCCGAAGAAAATGTGCCGGTGAGCGCCACCGATCCATCGTTCGACCTGCATCCCAGCGCCGCCATCTGCAAAGGGAGGCGCGGCGATCCTTACACAATTTCCTGTCGCAGCCAGAAGGAAGTGGTGGAATCGCTGGCATGGAAGTCCACGCTCTACATCTGGAGCGGTCCCGTGCTGGGCATCGTGTGTTGGTATTTGCTGCTGCTCTACTGGAAATTGCTTTCTTCGTGACGCAAAGGAGTGCATAGGCGTGTTTCCTGCTGTCATCGTCGGATTCATTATCGCGGGGATGCTCGCGTACCTCGCGGCCATCTACAACGGACTTGTCGGCCTGCGCAATGACATTGATAAGGCGTGGGCGAACATTGACGTGTTACTGAAACAGCGGCATGACGAAGTGCCTCGTTTGGTCGAAGTCTGCAAGGGCTACATGCAATACGAAACCGCCACGCTGCAAACTCTGACGGAGGCCAGGGCAAAATATGCATCGGCCACAACGGTCGAGCAGAAAGCCATGGCGAGCGGCAGCCTCAGCGGTGGAATGCAGAAATTATTTGCGGTAGCGGAAAACTATCCGCAGTTGCAGGCCAACGTTTCGTTCCTCGAGCTGCAGAAGCGCATTACGGAACTCGAGAGCCAGATCGCCGACCGCCGCGAGTTTTACAACGACGCGATCAATCTGTTCAACACGCGGATTCAGGAACTGCCGGACAAAATCTTAGCCGGCGCCATGAAGCTCGCGCCACGCAGGATGTTCCCGGTAAGCGCGGCGGACAAACAACCCGTCTATGTCGCGTTAACTCCCACGCGAATCTGAGCGCACGCCACTTCGGTTCCGATGTTCGTCAGCGCTGCTTGCGACGGGCTGTGAGGACAGTCTTCTCCGCTGCGCGACTCAGCAAATACCACCACAGAGTCCCGAGCGTCCCAAAGAGCACCAATGGATGGTCAAAGTTGTAGCCGGTGGCAACAATGATCACTGACATCGGCGCAGCAATCAGTAGGGTGTACTGCCAAGCCGATTCCAGATGCGCCAATACGATTACCAATCACGCGCACAAATGAAGGAGCGGCAGAAAATGCACGAGCAGAAAGTCGAGGCGACTTCGCCCGGGCCGCGACGTCGGTGAATCGAGCTCGGTCATTCGGTCAGGTTGTAAATCAGCCCGTACGGGTCCTGAATGTAAACCCTGGGAAATTCCGGCCCGTCCTTTACGATTTTGCAGCCCTTTTTCTGCAGGTTCGCTTTGGCTTTCTCCACGCTCTTGACGGTAACTTCCAGGACAGGTCCGAGGGCCGGGCCTCGTTCGATGAACAAATTGATGTTCTTTCCGTGGAGGCTGATCATCTTGGAGGTCTTTTCGGTAACCTTGAAACCGAGTTCCTTGACGTAGAAACTCGCGGCCTTCTTCGGATCTCGGGCTTGAATCAGAATATCGGTGCCAAATGTGTTCGACATAGGGCTCTCCTGCTCCTATCATCGTCAAGGGCGCTGACTGTAGCACTCGCACTCTGTCTCAGTTACGCGATTCCAAACCGTGCAGCAGGGCTTGCTGGCGGCCACGGAGGAAGAGTGTCCACGATGATTGTATCTGTCTTTATCGGTACCAGCGTTGACGGGTTTATTGCGCGATCCAACGGCGCTTTCGACTTTCTGCCGGCGGGCGGCGGCGAACCCCACGGCTACGATGAGTTCATCGCCAGCGTGGATACGCTCGTGATGGGCCGCAATACTTTCGAAACCGTTCTTGCGTTTCCCGCGTGGCCGTATGCTGACAAGCGCGTCGTAGCTCTGAGCAGCCGGCCTCTCGACTTATCCGCGGTACGCGGCGGCCGTGTGGAACAGATGGAAGGCGCGCCCGCTGAAATCGTTGCGAGACTCGCCGCCAGCGGCGCGCAGCACCTCTACGTTGATGGAGGAATCACGATTCAAAGGTTCCTGCGCGCCGGCCTTGTGAATCGCCTCACTATCACGCGAGTTCCCGTGCTCATCGGGGAAGGAATTCCTCTCTTTGGCGCCCTGCCACACGATGTGCGGCTACGCCACATAGCAACGCAGCACTATCCTAGCGGCTTAGTAAAGAGCGAGTATAACGTCACTGCTTAACAATCCTGGCACGCCGCGACGCCAGCTAGTAAAAAACGACCTTAAAGACATTGCCTGGGCCATCCCTGGCGACCCCTCGTGGTTGTTCTCTCTGATACTGCTGATATTTCCATGGTCAGCACCGTGCCCCGACTTCCGTTGCGAACAGCTCGCTCGTAACAGTGACCCAGCGCGTGCGCCGAATAATGCCCTGGACCGTGCACGGCATCCAAATCTGCGGAGAGATTGCTTGGCGGCGGCACGGTCGCTGTAGATCGGGCCTTCAAAATAAAGAGCGGGTTTGGGCGCCAGGCTACCATTCCGCTTGCAAGCGCGTCTGACTGTGCATGCTGCGGCAAAACAAGATTTCCACGAACCGAATGCTGCTCGGAATGACAGTTCCGTGCGTTTTTCCATAAGCTGATAGAATCGGGCGCGTATACTACGCGAATCCTCAATGGGCCGAGGAGGTAACGCGGACATGGCAATTCCTCAGCTGTTCGAGACCCTCGGGGCTGATGTGAAATTCGCGGCGCGCAGCCTGCGCAAAAATCCCGGCTTTCTCACCGTCGTGGTTCTATCGCTCGCCTTAGGCATTGCCGCGAACAGCACGATTTTCAGCGTGATGGATGCCCTGCTCTATCGCCCGCTGCCCTATTCGCAGCCGCAAAGCTTGGTAGTGATCTGGCAAAGCGACCCGGCGCACCCGGATTCCCTGCAGGGTCCTCCGATCGCGGAAAACGTGGACTGGAACAAACAAAACCATGTCTTCGAAGACATCTCACTGAGCAGCTTCACCGATCGGGCGATCGCTTCGGGGATCGGCGAGCCGCGGCCGCTACATACGCAGTACGTCACGCCTAATTTCTTCGAGATGCTGGGAGCGAAGCCGGTTCTCGGCCGGATCTTCGCGGCGGACGAGCAGCAAGACCTCTCGCAGACCGTGGTCATCAGCACCCCTTTCTGGAAGAACGAATATCACAGCGACCCACGCGTTCTCGGCAAGACCATGAACATCGAGGGCGTGGTTTCGACGATCGTGGGGGTGATGCCTCCTGGGTTCGCTCCGTTCTATGGCTACCCGATTGACGTGTGGCAGCCAATCAATCCCGCCAACCCGCGTTACAACGCACGCTTCGATCACTGGCTGATGCCGGTGGGGCGGCTGAAACCGGGTGTGACCGTGGCGCAAGCGCAAGCGGATATGGACGTGATCGCGCGTCGCCTGGCGCAGGATTATCCCTCGACGAATAAGGGCCTGGGCGACAAGGTGATTCCGCTGCAGCAGGATCTCTATCGCGGCGCCGGCGGCGCGCTCTATCCGCTGCTTGGCGCGGTGGCGTTTGTGTTGTTGATTGCGTGCGTGAACGTTGCCAACCTGATGCAGTTCCGCACCGAGACGCGGCGCAAGGAATATGCGCTCCGGATGTCGCTGGGCGCGGAACGCCGCCGGCTGGTGCAGCAGTTGCTGACGGAAAGCGCGTTGCTGGCGCTTGCGGGAGGCGTGCTGGGAACGATTCTCACTTTTGTCGGCATCAAAGTGTTTCTCGCGCTCGCCGAAGATTTTCCGAACGCGGATTCGATCACCGTGGACGGGCGGGTACTGCTTTTCACGTTGGGAATTTCACTGCTAACTGCGGTTTTATTTGGACTGGCTCCCGCGTTGCGTGCCTCGAGCCCGGATCTGAACGCGGTGATGCGCGAGAGCGAGCGCAAGACGACTTCGGCGGCCAGCCGCCTGGCGCGGCACGGCCTGGTGATTTGCGAAGTGGCGCTGGCGATGGTTTTACTCGTCGGCGCGGGCTTGATGATCAACACGATCTTGCATTTGAAGCGCGTGAATCCCGGATTCGATTACCACCACCTGCTCGCCGCGGATTTCCAGCTTCCGGAAGGCGGCAGATATCTGGAACGCGTTTCGGGCGGCGATATGGAAAGAACGTTGCCCACGGCCACGACCTTCTATACGCGCCTGCTGGAAGGCGCGCGCGCTTTGCCTGGCGTGGAATCGGCGGCGTTGATCGGCGCGATGCCCACACGCTGCTGCGCGGAACGCTACACGTTTTCGATTCTCGGGCAAGCGGTTCCCTCGCCGGAGAATCGCCCCGGCACCGGATACAGCGAAATTAGCGCCGGCATATTCAGCACCATGAAGGTCCCGCTGATCAAAGGACGCTATGTGGACGAGCACGACACCGCGAGCGCTCCCTGGGTGATTGACGTCAATCAAGCGTTCGCGCGCAAGTATTTTTCGAACGAAGATCCCATCGGGCAGCAGATTCTGCTGCGCTACGATCCTTATCCCGTGGAGCAGCCGCGCCCGCGACAAATCGTCGGCGTAGTGGGCGACATGAAACATTTTGGCCTCGGAGAAGAGACGCCGCCGTTCGTGTACGCTTCTTATCTGCAACAGCCCGACGTTTTCCCCGGCGGCGCGACGCGCGCGCACTTGCACGAGAATCTAGTGTTGCGCACGGTTCATGGACGGGAGGCAGGACTCGCCGCGGGTGTGAAAGACATGATCGCGAATATAGACCCCGATCAACCCGTCGGCCTCATCAGACCCATGGACGAAGTGCTCAATGAGTCGCTCGGAGACTGGCGTTTTTACATGGAGCTGCTGGGGATTTTCGCAAGCGTCGCGGTGCTGCTGGCGGCCGTGGGAATTTATGGGGTGATGTCATATTCCGTGAACGAGCGCACGCACGAAATCGGCATCCGCATGGCGCTGGGCGCGCAACCTTCGGATGTGTTGGGCCTGGTCGCCAAGATGGGGATGAAGCTGACGTGCATCGGAGTGCTGGTCGGAGCAGCTCTGGCGCTGGGCCTCGCGCGCTTGATCACCATATTTCTTTACGGCGTGAAACCAAGCGATCCGATCACCTATGTACTCGTCGCGCTCGCGCTCGCTGCCGTGGCCCTACTCGCCTGTTACATTCCAGCGCGCCGCGCTACCAAAGTGGATCCCATGATCGCTCTTCGTTACGAGTGATCAGCGAGAATCTCAGAGTCGTCGTGATGCAAGGACTGTTGCGCCAATGTTTTCAGCCGCGAAAGACTTCGCGGAACAAGCGAATCATCTCCGCGAAGGATTGGTCCGTCGCTTCGGGATCGTAGCGCGGGCCTTCGTCGCGAGTGAAGGCGTGCTCAGCGGGATAGAGCAGTGTTTTATAATGCGCGCCGGATTCCTTTAGCGCGCGGTCAATCGCTTCGCGGCCTGCATCGGGAACGTGCGGGTCCTTGCTTCCGAAAATCATCAGCAGTTCCCCGCGGATTTCCTTGGCGCGGGCGAGCGACCCGGCATCCGCGTCCTGTCCGAGTTTGCCGTCGTGAATTCCCGTACCGTAATAGCACGCCGTCGCGCGGACGTCCGACTGAAACGCAGCGCGAAACGCAAGATGCCCGCCGATACAAAATCCGACAACGCCAATGTTCCCTGGCGCCACGCGCGGATATTTCGCGAGCCAGTCGAGACCCGCGCGGCAATCGGCGTCGAAATGCGCGACGGGAGTTTTTGCGGCGTCCTGCTGGCCGCGCGTACGGCCAACGTCATCGAAAGGAATCACCGTGCCCGGCGGTTCGATGCGGCGATAAATTTCCGGTGCCGCGGCGACAAATCCGTATCCAGCTAGGCGCACACAGAAGCGCAGCAGCGGCGGGGTAAGCTGGAAAATATCGGAGTAGCACCAGATGCCGGGATATTGCCCAGCAGCCTTGGGCACGGCGACAAAGGTCCGCATCGGCGAACCCGGCAGCGCGATGTCCACGTATTCAGTCGTAACGATCATCTACGCACCTAGGAAAGTCCCGAGAGGTAGGCGCGAGGGGCGAAGGCTTTTTCCCCTATGAACTGGCCTCCCAGGATGCGGACCTTGCAGCCCAGCGCGGCATTGCTCGCGTCGAGGATTTGCACTCTTGTGCCACAGTTGACCAGCAGAAGCTTCTCAGCCGCGACCATCATGGAAATTCCCAGCGCGTCCTGCGTCGTTTCGCAGCCGCACATTTCACTGAAAATTTCCTCGGTGATGGCAAGCAGCACGTAGTTGCGGCCGGAATCGTCTTGGATCGTGGCCACCTGGCCCACCCATTCAGAGCCCTGCGCACCAACCGGTGGCTGTTCTTGCTGCGCGGGAGAACCACGCACCGCTGCGTCACTCGCCGACGCGGCCAGCGCCAATGCGGGGCCGGATTCAATCTTTTCCACGGCGGCGATGAAGCGGTAGCCGCGTCGCGGAAGGGTCTCGATGTAACGCGGCTTCTTGTGCGAATCGCACAACGCGCGCCGCAGCGTGCGCACCGCGGCGTTCACACCGTGCTCGAAATCCACGAAAGTGTCAGCGGGCCACAAGCGCTCCTGCAATTGCTTGCGCGTGAGCAGCTCGCCGGGCTGTTCGAGGAGCAGCGCGAGAATCTGGAAGGGCCGGCCAGCGAGACGTATCTTCCGACCGTGTTTGCGCAACTCGCCGGTGCGAAGATCAACGTCGTAGGCGTCGAAGCGAAGCCCGTCCATAGAAAGAACACCGTCGCGCATGGAGGAAGCTGGGAAGATGAATGTACCCCGTACGCGCGTGGAACTCAAGATTGCCGGCGAGCCAGTTGAAGGTTGAGAGGTGAAAATCGAGAGTCGAGAGTTGACGGTTGACAGTTGAAAGTTCACCGCTGCAGGTGCGCGCGCGAATAGCGCAAAAGTTCGGGATTGCGGCTGGTTGCGAGTGTTTGTTTACTGCGAGTTACGATGGTTTCTAATCGCTGGGTTGTCGATTGAAAAAGTCGTGGTCAGTGACTTTGTAACATTGTAATTGACGGGGGAAAAGAGCGTGATTGGTGATCAGTGAGTGGCGAGCAGTGAACGCTGGCGCGTGGTGCGTGACCTCTGAATCGCGATTCGTGATTTATGAATCGCGATCCGCGAAACCCTGGCAGTGATTCGCGATTCGTGGGTGGCATCCGGCACATTCGTCCGGGACGCAAAAGGCGTCGCGGTCCGTGGCGCGCGACCCGTGAAAAGCGGTTGTGCGCCGTTCTGGTAGCGGTTAGGGAGGCATGGCCGGTGGGTGCGATTCCGCGGGTTGCGGCAGGGCGAGGGGCCTGGAGTGGCGTGGACTTTGTAGCGGGAAAGAATTCGTTTGTATCGCGACGTTTTGAGCGCGGGTGTTTGTATTGAGCGAGGTGCGGGAATTATTGTTTTTTGCAAACGTCCCTTTGTATCCAGAAGTGCTGGGCGAAAGCAGGCGCGGGACGATGGCGCGATGAGAGTCCGGCCACTAGTTAACGTAAGGCAACAGTTAAAGCGGCACGGCCATGAGGTAAGTGATCGAGTCTTGGGTAGGCGTGTGGGTGTGTTGGAGCGCGTTGGCACAATTCAAAGGCGCTGACCCTTCCGTGACTTCGGAAGGGATCGGGCACCCGCAAATTCAAAGGCGCCCGCACCGACATTCCTAAGCCGAAGGTCGTAAACACCGGGACTCAGGGAAAAACGGCGTATACGAAGTGACGACGTGGGTACGTGCGATGTACAATTCAGCAGTTGCGTTAGAGGTAGGAAACTCCAGATGGGGCGAAAAGAACAGAGCACTAAAAAAGATCAGGGCCAACCCAACCGTGGCACCGGTGTGACACTGAAGGCCCTCACGAAGCACGCAGGTCTGACGCCTGGGACCGTGTCAGCGGTGTTGAACAATTCACTGGCATGCCGGTCTGTACCCGAGCGCACGAAAAGGCGGATCTTCGCTGCAGCAGGTGAGCGGGAATACAAGCCGAGCTATTTAGCGCGAACGCTCCGCGTGAGGCGCTCATCTACGATTGGAGTGATCGCAGCAGAAGTTGGGGACCCGTATGGACAATTGATCATCAGTGGAATCGAACGGTACCTCCGCGCGAATGGTTTTTTCTACTTGACCGCCGTTCACCGCCACCACAAAGAGCTTCTCGAAAGCTATTCGCGATTGTTGCTGGAGCGCGGCGTAGAAGGGTTTATCACGGTTGATACACCCTTTGTGCGGGAACCACCTCTTCCCACAGTAGCGGTCGCAGGTCACCGACCCTTTGCCGGCGTTACGAACATTGCGCTTGACCACAAGGCTGCGGCGCTTTCAGCGCTGCGACATCTGCTTGAGAATGGTCATCGAGACTTCGCGTTCATGAAGGGTCCGGTAATCAGTTCGGACACAGAAAACCGCTGGCAAAGCATTGTGGAAGCCTCGCGTGAACTGGGAATCCGGATTCATCCGGATCTGGTGGTCGAACTCAATGAACCGCAAGCATGCGCTGCGCGCGCGCCTGAGTATGCGTATCCGTTCGCGAAGGAGCTGTTGAGCCGAAACCGCGCGTTCACCGCTCTTTTTGCGTTCAACGATAACTCGGCCATCGCGGCGATCAGCGCGTTTCAGGATGCGGGACTGAGAGTTCCCGAAAATGTTTCCGTGATCGGTTTCGACGATATTCCGCTGGCGTCTTATTCCAATCCGACGCTGACGACGGTTCGACAGCCGCTACAGAAAATGGGCGAGATTGCGGCGCGGACTCTCCTGGATCGAATCGAGAATCGAAGCGAATATGTCGCGGAAATCGCGATCGAGACAGAACTAATCGTTCGACAGTCGACTGGGCCCGCTCCCAACCCAATTTAGTAATCATCTTGCGTTTCCAGATGTGGCGAACGCCCTGGCGCACAACGTCATGATCGTCAACAATCAGGACGCGAGGCGGCCCTGATCGAGCCTTTATACCGGGTCAAGAATGATTGGGAAAACGCAATTGCCCGTAGCATCGATGCCGCTACGAAGCATAAGGAAAACGCTCTCCGGCTCACCCACCTCCCCGAGTACCGATAACCGATCTGTAGTTGCGCAACCCCGCCAATCAGCACCAGCGACGACTTAACGATATGCCGCACTTCAGACTTGGAAAAGTTCGATCCCGTGGGCTTTTCCGAGATTGCGCGAGTACTTCTTGTCGGTCCCGTTGTTCCAATGTTCGTGTACGCCAAGGCTGCGGCAGCGGGTGCCGTCGCGTTCAGGATCATAGAAAGTCTTCGAAGGTGGATCATTCGCCAGGGCAGATTCGCGCAGGTAGTTATCGGCATTCGCGATATCCGGAAGATCGGGCCATTCCGAAGTGAGAAAATCGAAGCCGACGGAATCGATCGCTACGCCGTCAAACGACATAAAAATGCTGTTCGGCCAAGCATCGTTGAAGGGCGCCATCTTCCACTTGCGATGAGGCGGACCATCCACGTTGTCGTTTCCATAGAGCCCATCAATCATAAAAAGGATGGTTTTCTCGCCGAGGTCTTTATGACCCAAATAATCTGTGAACGCGGAGTAGCTTGGCGAACCATCGCTGTTGTGATGGAAACCGTCGTGCGCGTTCTTGCGCCAGTCGGTGTTGATACTCGTAGCGCCGAAAAGATTCTTCGCGCAAAGTGTCACCCCTGAACTCACATGCGCTCTCAACACCGCAGCATCAATTAAGTAGGCGGCCTCTACCACCGTGGTATCGAGTCCCGTGGCGTTGTGGCTCTCCACTGAGAAAGGAATCGCGTTGGGTCGGAACTCGGCCTTGGCTCGTCCATCCCCTCCGATATGGTCCACAAACGTGACGCCGGGAAATTCATGGTGAATCTTGTCGTAGAGATTGCCCGGGATGAACCGGCTGGAATCGAAGATGGCGATCGCTGATTCCGGCACTCGTCCCGGTCCGGTCAACTGTCGGACGAGCGAAAGGATCAAATGGGGCGAGGAGTTCAGGCGTTCGATGGTGCCATGGTCCGTTGTGTTGTTCAGGTTCGCCTTGATCGCAATCCTCTCCCCAGCACTGTACCCGGCTTTGCCGCGCCCATGAGTGCGATTGAAGTATTCAAAGATGGAGTTCCACGCCGGGGCGTCGCTTTTTTGATTTGTAAGACCGCCAAGGGACCGGGAAACCATGCGGTCAATCACAGACTGGTCATTGTGGGCATCGGTCCACCACGAACCGGTGCCGTCCCAGGTCACAGCCGCCGGATCGTGCGCCCAAGTGACTCGGCCGGGAACGACGCCGCGGGGAACTCCCAATGGAGAAAGCGGCTCGAACAAGGAGGGCCGCAGGTAGGTGGCAGCCGCAAGAGTCAGGGCGAATTGTCGGCGCGTCATGTCCATTTTGACTTGCTCCTCTCGCACACAATCTTACGGTTCCCTGGATCATTTTGCCTGAAAGCGCAGAAACCGCTGCAGCCTCTTCACAGACAGCGCGGTCTTGCGTCAGAGACCGGTAGTGGCAGCGCCGGGACCCTGAACTTCCCAGTGAATTGTACCTGACGACGCAAGCAGAATCCTCAATCAGGATGTCGTTACGTAAGAGTTCGTTCAATCGTCTCATTAGCTCTTCACTCGTGAGTGTGAAGCGACTCGACCATGGCTCGGATGCTACTATCTACCGACCGTTCCCGCCGCGCGAAAATGCGTAAACTCGAGAGTATGCAACGCGTCGTCATCATAGGTCGCGGAGCGTCCGGCAAATCGACTCTCGCGAGGCGCTTGGGCAATATTACAGGGCTGCCGGTGATCGAGGCGGACAAGATCTTCTGGCGACCGGGGCTTATCCCAACACCCCGCGAGCAATGGGTTGTAATGCAAGAGAAGCTTGTTGCTGGAGACCGCTGGATCATAGATGGCGAACTCGGACCCTATGACTCTGTCGAGATCCGGCTTCGCCCGGCAGATACCATCATCTTTTTGGACTTCTCGTTTGTGCGCTGCGCCTGGCGAGCAATTCGCCGGTCACGCGAGCGTGCTGATTTCTGGCATTGGCTCTTGGCATACCGGTACCAGAGCCGGCCGATTCTCAGGGAAGCAATTGCCAAGCACGCACCCGATGCGGTTCTCCACGTGTTTCGCGGCCCCAAGGCACTCGACAGGTTCGTCGCGGACGTAGCTCGTCAGACTTCCGGCAACTCCGTGGGCGGGGCGAGTGCATGGAATAAAGGCTACTAGTTTTTCCCCGATGCTGAAGCGGCGGCGGGTGCGGTTGCGGTGAGCTTGGTGTATTCGGCTTTGGCTTGACGAAGGATCGGGATATCCGGATCCGCGTCTCTCCAGGTGGCGAAGAAATCGACATACGCTCTGCGACTGCTCTCACGCCCTCCTTGCATGGCGTGGGCCCGCGCGATGCCGAGTTGCGCGAGTGGAGAGTATACGGGCCACCAACCCCATCCGCGATGACCATGATCTTCTTAAACTCGACGGCAGCGTTAGCAGGGTCCCCTGCAGCCATGTAGGCTTGCGCTCGCCGATAAAAGACGTCCAGCGAATATTCGTATTGCTCGGCTTGCGTGAGCATATCGCCGGCCTTGATGGCGCTTCCTCGCTGACGCCCGACGATTGATCCGCGGAGGTACCAACGAATGCGCGAGGTGTCCGCTACTTACGGGAATGTCTGCCCTCACCGGCCAGGAAGCCTTCCAGGTGCGCACAGGAGAATGCGTTTTCCTTCCCAGATTCGTGCCGCACGCATTGATTATTCGTTCCCCGCGGCTTCAATTACTCACTCTGTTCACTCCCGGTGGGTTGGAGAAAGCCTTCCGTCGCGTGAGCTCACCTGCTCACAATTTGACCTTCCCAATGGGGCGGTCACCTATTCGATGGTCGAGTTGGAGCAAACCGCACGCCGATTCAGTGCGTTCGGTGCGCGCTTCCTGACGCCGGAGGATTCGGAATCAGTTGCCCTTGTATCCTAAGGCAGGCAACCCATCCGTTGAATCCGGACCGCTGTAGATTCCTCGAGTGCCGCACTCTTCGCGTCAGCGCTGGCGCTCTCGATCACCTCTGGATGCGCTTCGACTTTCAGTCGAGGGTGACACGCGTTACCTTGCACCAGCGAGGAAGTCGAGTGCAGCGGCCAGTGTCGGACCGTCACATGTATCGTGGCCCATCCCGGGGACGTCGAACAATTTGGCTTGAAATTGCTCACGATTGAAGCCGCCGTGGTAAATATCCAGGATGTTTCCACGACGAAAATCGTTTGAGCCGGTGATCAATACGAAGCGAACCTGACGCGCCCGCGCAATTTCTTGTGCGTCCCATCGAAGACGCCATAGGGCTGACCGGTGGTACTCAGCCAAGAAGATGCGTATACCGTGCGGACACGTTTGTAAAAGTCTGCACCGCAGTTCTGAATCGTTCCGCGGAATATCTCAGGCTGGTAAAAACCTAGTGATCCGGACATGCGGGCCCCGCCGGAAAACCCTGCCGCGTACATTCGGAGCGCGTCGACTCGGTAACGCTTCATCATCGCTAAGGCGCCGAGCTCCGCCAATCCCAGACGTCGATTGGTGTCCTGCTCGTTGCCGGAGTTTTCCGCAGCCAGGAATAGAAAATGACGGGAATCGAGAATCCCGGCCCACCCCGAAGGTACTTGAGTGACAGTTTCGTCCGCGTCGGTGAAGACGATCAGCCCATACGGCTCGTCGCCAGCGTAGTCCGCTGGAATATGAATGAAGAATCTTTCGTTCGCGGGATCCAAATCATAGCTAACGTGTGCATCCCGTCGTTCTGGAACGAGCGGGTGAGTCGCGAACGTGGTAATAAAGTCGCCGGTGCCGGTAGGAACCTGTGCATCGGAACACGCAGCAAACATAAGTGTCAGGAGAGCCACAGCTCCGAGTTTTCGTATCATCAATATGAAAGCCATGCGCGGCAAGATCAACGGGTACCGGACTCGCACAAGAAAAAAACGCTTTACGCTTCAATGTCTGCATTCTCTAGACCTCTACATTCGATTGTGGGGTTTCACAAGAGTAAATTCGTCTTATGGTACAGGTGTACTCAAACAGCAAAATGCGGATTGGGGGCATTCAGCCGCTGCGTCCCGAACAACCCTACTTTGGTTTCGCCAGGCCCTCAAACAGGCAACACCGCTGCGCGGCTTCGATTAGGGTTGATGCGCTGGTTCGGTATCCCGACCAATGTCAGAATCGAACCTGAGGATTCATGAAAGCTTGGCAGTGGTCGTCGAACAACCAGAGTCTACTCGGGTCGAGGGAGCCAGCATTGTTATGAAAGCAAATGCTTTTGGACAGATTTCACTTGTGCAATATGAGCGTCAATCAGGACGGGCAGATCAGACGCGTTTGTTGGCGGCGAAGCGGAGGCGGATGTAGTCGGCGGTCCACTTTCCTTCGGCGTCGCAGAGTTCAGGGCGCAGGGCCTCTTGGACCTCGGTGATGTAGGAAGCTCTTTCGCCGGGGAGTAAGGTTGAGGTGAAACTCTCCGCGAAGGTCTCCAGCCAGCCGGTGATATCGCCGGGAAGCGGAGTTGGGCGGGGTATCACGGCGATGTAGTTTATGACGAAACCGCCGTTCCTCAGATGCCGTGAATAGTCTTCGACGGTCGGGAAATACCAGGGGCTTGCGGCTTCGCCGTTGATGCCGCGGCGATTGAGGGCTTCGACTAAGGCCCTCTTTATCTTGGCCACGCAACCGTGGCCACCGAATTCTGCAACAAACCGTCCCTGCGGTCTGAGTGCGCGATGCACTCCGGCGATGACCTTGGCGGGATTACGCATCCAATGCAGCGCAGCGTTGCTGAACACGGCGTCGAATTCGCTGTCGAAGTCGAGAGCTTCACCGTTCATTACCCGGGCGTCCAGACCGAGTTTTCGCGCGGCGTCAATTTGCGCTGCACTGGAATCGACACCGATGACGTGGCATCCCATCGAGGCGAGCTTATCGGTGAGCACGCCGTCGCCGCAGCCGAGGTCCAGGATGCGCTCCCCAGCGCGAGGCGCGAGCAGATCAATCACGGGCGCGGCCAGGTCGGCGACGAAGCGGGCGTTGCGAGCGTAGCGTTCAGGGTCCCAGGTTTGCGAGTGTGCCATTTTGGGTAGTGCTTCGGGGCGCCGAATCAGCTTACCAGCCTTTTGTTGAGGCGGTCGGTAATGTGCATCTACATCTTAAGCACAACTCCTCCGATGGTCGCGAAAGGTTTGCAGATGTTTAATCGCAGCGCCTAAGTGGCAGACGCTCGCATGCCGCAGAGCGTCGCAGTTAGAGCGTCTTCAGGCAGTTTCTATAAATCCTTCGAAATCCTTCTATAAATCGATGACGTAAAACTACGGGCCTGGGGTCCCAAAGTCGAGCCGCGTTCACGTCGAGCGAGTTAGCCGCGAAAGCTCGAGCCAACTTGCGAGCAAATTGGCTTGCCCCATAGATATTGTAAAGAGAATTTTGCAACAGAAGAAACATCACGTCACCAGAAACCGGCCACCTACCCACGGCGAGACGGTAAGATCCTTGCCATCAGTCGGTTACGGCTTTACCTCCGTTTCACCAACAAACGATCTCCGTTGCATTGAATGAATTGTGGTTCTAGACGAAACTGCGCGTGCACTGAGGAACGAAATGAAAAATTCGAGCTCAGAAATTAACGGAAAAGAAAAAGAGGAGAGGAAAATGAAAATTACGACTGCTGTGAAGGCTTCGATGATTACCTTGGTGCTGGGAGTTGCGTTCATGCTGCCGGCAACGGCGCGCGCGCAGAGCGACATGTCCCCTGACGAATTCGCGTTTTCCGCACCGCAAACCACCGCTGCGCAGCCCGCGCAGTCTGCCGCAACGCAAATCGCCAAGGCCGATTTTGAGGGCAAAATTTCGCTGCCTTACAACGTGAAGTGCGGCAGCAAGAACCTGAAGGCTGGACAGTATTTGGTCTCCGTGAAGTCGGAAGGAACCGGCCGCGTGCTCACGATTAATGGCGGCGGCGAAAACATGAACATGCACGTCCGCGAAGTGGCGGCGAATGAGGCGGGCAGCCACAGCGCGTTGTTGGTCCGGAAGTCGAGTGAGGGGAGAAGGCTCGCAGCAGTGTACGTCGAAGGACTCAACGCGACGTTGTACCTGGAAGCCAGCACGAACGGAAGCCATGAGGGTATGGAACGGCTGCCGATTTCGTAACCAGGTTTAGCCCAGCCCAAGTGAACGCCCCGCCGGCGCGCGCGGTGCCGACGGGGCGTTGCTGTTTTTGGAGACATCAATCTCCCCCGACGATCTCAGATGTATCGGTGATATGATAGCCGCACACGTCGCACGTCCCCTCCTGAAGGCTACGACATGTTGAAACGGATTGCGGAAGCGTCGCCGCGTTTTAGGGCCAGGATTGCAGGTTTCCTTTTTTTGCTCGCGTTACTGGCAGCAGTGTTCGGCGAGTTTGTTCTTCGCAGGTTTGAAATCGCAGGGGATCTCATCGCGGTCTTGGGCATGGTCGCTCTGACGCTGCTCCTCTATGGCGTCTTTAAGCCGGTGAACCGAGGCCTCTGTTTGCTCGCGGCCTCCTGCAACCTCGTGGGACTCAGCAGCGGGGCTCTGCGATGGAATCCGCGGGGCGTGGACATCCCCGTGGTATTGGACGGGTTCTATTGCCTCCTGATCGGCTACCTCATTTTCAAGTCAACCTTTCTGCCGCGAATTCTGGGCGTACTGATGGCGTTTGCCGGTTTGGGTTGGTTGACCTATCTCGCGCCACCGCTCGCAAGTTATCTCTCCCCCTACAATCTGGCCCTCGGCATCCTCGTGCAAGGATCGGTAATGTTGTGGCTGCTGGTGAGGGGCGTGACCGTTCAACGATGGCAGGAACAGGCCGGCAGAGCGGTCAGGCGACGAAGGATGCTTCCTGTGGGCACCACACAAATCAGTTTGGCGCACCTGATGCAACATTTGGCGAACCATTCCACTTACCTCGGGGTCAAGTCGCGCTAATGATGCGGCAGCTTGCCGCTAAGCCGCTCGCCACCGACTTCGCGATGTTTTTGACGGAGGGCCGCGGCGAGACAGCCGATGCACGGTAGTCTACAAGTTATTCCGAAACCGCGTTCGAGGAAGTAATCGAAGCAAACCGTCGCCGCACTTGATTAACGCCGACCGGACAAGTCCTGTCTGGGAACGCATCGTTCCCGACGGATCCTCATGCGTCCCCGGATGCAGCTCCAAATCGAGTGCTTTGCTCGAGCATTGCGTGGTGACAGGGTCGGGTATACTTTATCGCTCGGCCGGAACCCCAAAATTGGCCGGGGCACAAATGCCCGGTGCGGTGAAGCTGGACCCGCAGCTACATAAGCAAGGCTTCACGCCTACTAGAAACTCGCGTCTTCGCCGAGGGGTTTGTAGCGGCGGCTCGACGCGTTATGTCGGGCCGGCAGCTTTGACGGTGCGACCGAAGGGAGTGATGATGCGATTGAGCAACTTTTTGGATTCGTTTGTGCCGCGACTGCTATTCCCCACCGCCTGCGGTGCGGCGCTGATCATATTTGTATTGCTCGCGCCGCGCGCGCTTCGGGCTGCGCCTGCACCGCCGCCGACGTCCGAGCAGCTGCAAACGCTGGCGCGTTCGATGACGTTCGACTGGGCGAAGTCGCATCCGCTCACGGCGACATTTCTCGGCCTGAGCGACGAGGACGGCCAGCTCGACACGCCGTCGGAGGCCGAAAATGCGCGCGATCTCGCGATGATCCGCGACTGGCAGCGCCAGCTCGAGTCCATATCGCTTGCAGGCGCGTCGCTGGTGGAGATGGACGACGCCAAGCTGTTGCGCGCGCAGCTTACCGGCATGGAGCGGCAGTACACGGTGTACAAAACGTATGAGAAGGACCCATCCGCACCGGCCGTGACGATCCTGGCCGCGATCTATACGCAATTCCTCCATTTGCCTATCGCTGGGACCGCCGGCGCGACGCAGGCGGACGTCACTGCTGCGTGGGAGAAAATCATTTCGCGACTCGAAGGAGCACCCGCGTATATCGCCGCGGGCAACGCGCTGGTCACGCACCCAGGCCATCTTTACGGCGTCACGGGCGCCGAACAGCTGGACGGCGCGCCGAGCCTGCTGAGCGGCCCCTTGACGGACGCGGCGAAGCAGCAGCTTTCCGCCGAGCGCTTCGCGGCGTTCGTCAAAGCGCGCGACGCGACGCTTGCCGCAATGGCGCAGACGAAGAAAAACATTGACGAGCATGCCGCATCCTGGCCCGAGAACTACGCGATCGGCCGCGTCGCTTACGACGCGATGCTGCACGATGAGGAGCTGCTGCCGTTCAACGCGGACGATATCGAATGCATGGCGCGCGACGAGCTCGCGCACGGTTGGGCTGTGCAGATGTGGATGGAAGAGCTGGCGAAGGAGCGCGGCACGCCGATCGGGCCGCAAAGCGGGGGCGGCCTCGCGCCCGGCGGCACGGCGCTCGTCGGATATTATCGCGAGCGCATCGCGCAATTGCGCGCGTTCGTCACGCAACATCAAGTCGTGGATATTCCGGATTGGCTCGGCCAGATTGACGTGGTCGAGACGCCCAAGTTTCTGCAGCCGGTTTCGCCGGGCGCCTCCATGAATCCCCCGCTGCTGTTCAGCAAAAGCACCACCGGCTTTTATTTCATCACTCCTCCGACGTCGCTCGAGGAGGCGGCCAAAAATCTGGATGCCAATCAGGATTTCGACCGCGATCGCATCCTTTCGACGGGCGCGCACGAAGCAATGCCCGGGCACTTTCTGCAACTCTCCATCGCGCGCCGTCATCCCGACTTCGTCCGGAAAATCCAGAGCAGCAGCGAATTCCAGGAAGGCTGGGCGTTCTACGGCGAAGAACTTTTCGTCCAGCTGGGACTCTTCGGCGACGATCTCGATGCTCGCTACTTCACCGCGCAGTGGGAACGCGTGCGCGGCGCCCGGGCGGTTGTTGATCCGCAACTCGCCAGCGGAGCTTGGACATTTGATCAGGCCGTGCAATTCTTCGCGCACCAGACCGGCTTTTCGCCGGAACAGGCGAAGGCTGCCGTCTCCGGTATTGCGCTGGGGCCGGGTTACGTCATCGCGTACACCGCGGGCCGCGCGCAGACCGAAGCGCTGCTGACGGACTATCGCGCCAAAGCAGGCGCGCACGCATCGCTGCACGACTTCCACACCCGACTGCTGTGTTACGGCTCAACGCCGCTCTCGATTGTCGGACCCGAACTGCTAGCGGACCTGGCCAAGCCGCTCGCTGAGGTTCGCATCAGCGCCGACTACTGATGCGCATCCAGAACTTATCTGGAGTTAGCAGTGTTCATTCTGAATTTGACGGCCCCATCGGGCGCTGTTCCTCGCGCAGAGCTACCATCGGGCCGACCCGGGTGGTTCGCCAAGCTGGAATGAGCGTCGCGGCGAACGCTACTACAGCCAATAAGACCGGCACGGCGGCGAAGGTACTCATATCTGTCGTGCTCACCCGGAATAGCATACTGGCCATTACACGAGTAAACGTCGCGGCGCCCGCGACGCCTGCCAGAATGCCGATGGCCGCCAATCCCATCCCTTGCCGCAGCAAGAGGCGGATGACATCACCCGGTAGCGCACCTAGCGCCATCAGAACACCGATGTCATGTGTGCTCTGCGTTACCAGGTAGGACATAACGCTGTAGAGGCCCATAGCCGCTGAGCAGCATCGCGAACGCCGCAAACGCTCCCAGCATGGTGCTCGCAAAACGCTGGCACGCGAGCGAATCATACACGCGCTCTTGCATCGTGCGAATTCCGTAAACCGCCAAGGAGGAATCCGCCGAGTGGATTTCGCACACGATCGCCGAGGATTTGCCCACGATCGCGGGATCGGAGTTGAAGAGGCGTTTCCAAATCCTGTCGGTGAGAATAACGACGTTCGGATTTCCAGGCTTGTCATCTTCCGGCAACAATAGTCGGCCAAGCACGGGTTTTGCGCCGAGCATCTCCAGTAAACTGGATTGCGCGCGCACGCCGGCGATCAATTCGGCTTGCTCTCGGCCCGCCAGCGTGTGAGCGCGACTCTGCGCGAGCGCCATCTGATCGAAGGAATGGTTCTGCTGTTGTATGTCAATGAATTGGCCGGGCGAGGGCCAGTCGCGATAAATGGCGAGCGCCGAGGAGTGCAGCCAAACCGCAGCCATTCGTTCCGCGTGTGGATAAGGCAAGCGACGGAGCAAAAGCGTGTCTACCACACTGAAAATGGCCGTGTTGGCACCGATTCCGATGGCGAGGGGCGCCAAAATCACCACGCTGGACAGCACGTTCTTGCGAAACATGCGCCAAGCGTAGCGAAAGTCCTGCAGCCAGGTATACAGGAGGCCTCCCGCGTTCGAAGGGGCGATGATATGACGCACGCCAGTTGCCGCCTAGCAAGATTTCGCCGGAATTCGGAATGACAACAGGCGGCCGGCGGCCGCAAAACCGAGTTGAAGTATCAGGCTGCCCCAGCCAGTGTGAGTCCTTAGATATCGCCCCGGCATCTAGCTAAAGATAGAGGTGGCAATCCAACCGGCGAGGAGGAACAAATGTACGTCATTACCGGAGCGACGGGAAACACCGGAAGCGTGGTGGCGGAGAAACTGCTTGCAAGAGGAGAAAAAGTACGTGTGATAGGCCGTGACGCAAAGCGGCTGGAACGATTCACGCAGAAGGGCGCGCAAGCATTCGTTGCTGATGTTACCGACGTGGGCGCGCTCACGAAGGCTTTCTCAGGCGCAAAGGCAACGTACGCCATGATCCCACCACATGTTGGCGCCCCAAATGTTCGCGCTTACCAAGAACAAGTGAACGGCGCTTTGACGTCCGCGATCGAGAAGAACGGGCTAAGACATGCCGTCGTTCTGAGCAGCTTCGGTGCGGACAAACCGGCGAAAACGGGC
This sequence comes from uncultured Acidobacteriota bacterium, assembly GCA_963795005.1. GTDB lineage: Bacteria > Acidobacteriota > Terriglobia > Acidiferrales > UBA7541 > Palsa-295. The sequence goes on from CAWCGE010000001.1 coordinate 185,236, forward strand.
CCCGTGCTCGGCCTGCACAGTCTTGAGCAAAAACTCAACGGAATACCTGGATTAAACGCACTGTACCTGCGAGCCGGCTACTTCATGGAAAACCTTCTGCCCCAGGTTAATGTGATTAAATCTTTCGGAGACATGGCTGGCCCGGTCAAGGAGGAGCTGCCATTGCCGATGATCGCAACGCGCGACATCGGCGCAGTGGCTGCTGATGCCTTATTGAAGCTCGATTTCGAGGGGAAACACCCGCGCGAACTGCAAGGAGCCGGCGATGTTACTTACGTGGAAGTGGCCAGGATCGTGGGCGCAGCAATTGGCAAGCCCGGCCTGGCGTATAAACAAATGCCTGCGGAACAGTTGAAGCCTGCTCTAGTGCAGATGGGAATGTCCTCCAGCATGGCAGACCTTTTGTTGGAAATGGCAGATGCACTAAATTCGGGCTACATGAGGACGCTCGAACCACGCTCCCCACAAAACACTACTCGGACGAGTTTAGAGAGTTTCGTAAGGGAGGTATTCGTACCGGCGTATCAGGACACAAAAACGGCTCGCGCTTAATCTCGTAGCGGCCCCGGATTCCAGTTCGGCCAGTTCAGTGTTTACGAGATTTCTCAAATGTCCGAAAAGGCACAAACCGGACATTTCCAATCGTGGCTTTGACTAGTCTGGTCGATTGAGATGCCTTCACTGTCAGCTTAATTGTCTGGTAACACGAGGGACGCTGTCCGGCTACCCCGGCACGTTGTGCGCGAGCGCTTCAGGAAGACGCTGCGGACGCTGCAGCGGCAACCTTGGCGAAATCGTGCAGCACGACTTCTTCCTCGCGCAGTGCCGGGAAACCTTTTGCATAAGCCAAGGCACGCGTGAGCGCCTGGTAGAAATAGACGCTGTTCTCGCTTTCGTGCAAGGCTTGCTGCGATTCCCAGAGCGTCATCACGCGCACGTCCGGTGGGTTGGAGTTCTCGACGCGCAACACCAGCAGGGCTTGAAATCCTTTGCGTTCGCGCATCAACGGAATCGCAGAATTTAGTGTGGCGATGAAGTCGTTCAGTTTTTCGGAAGGGACAGTGAACTGCGTGACGCGTGCGTGCATGGCAGCCTCCGCGATCCTGGCCTAAGGGCGGACGAGCTGGCGCAAGTCTAACCCCATTTGGAGCTAGCGAAAAGCGCCGATATCTTGAACACCCCTTGCGGGCTCGATTCGACTCGAGAAGGAATGTTCGGCTCGGGCTCGGGCCGCTCCCCGCGTCGAACCGCTAAGATTGGCGATGACACTTATTGGATCTGGGCTGGCGCGAAAGAGTTCACAGGATCTCGAATTACGCATTCGCGATGGATAACGATGAGCGGCGTAGAATTTCAATGCCCAACCAGCAACCGCAGAACTCCAGCACCCATAGCAGCACCGCGCTGACTCGAAAGCCGGCGGTCAATTCACCCGGCGCCATTCGGAAGACATTGTCCGAGCCGGCACTCAGAAAATGGGAATATCCGCCGATCACGAGCGGCACGGCCAGAAACAGAAGGAGGCAGCCACCGAGCTTCGGAAACCGCGCCCACAACGAAATTAGAGCAATCAGCGGGATGATATTCGCAAGGCCAGCGAAAAGAGGGACTTGATCCACTTTTATGGCCGTATTCAGCCTGGCAAGTAGTTCGAGGTGCCAAAGGACGGCCGCGGCATGCGTTAGCACGACGAGCGTCGCGTACCAATACAATCTTCTCATCGGACGACCTCCCTCCCCCAATTCCGGATGGCTATCTCCCATGCTACCCCGATTGGAGCGGGACGGCGTTTCGGATATACGCACCGGCGCGTGGCGCACTATTGCCTTGTTGGGTTTTTGCTTGTGGATATAAGATGGCGCGGGAAAGTCGGGAGTAATCATGGCCCATCAAGAACCACTTAAATATGTTTTCTATATTGCCGCTACACCGGAGAAGGTCTGGGAAGGTTTTGTGTCGCGGGAGTCGAACCGCATCATCTTTTCGGGCGCTGAGCTGCAAGCGGACTTTAAGCCTGGTGGCTCACTCGCATGGGTGGGCGCGGGACCCGAGGGCAAGCCCATGACCTACGTTCGAGGCAAGGTCCTGCGCTTTGAGCCGCCCAAGGTCTTTCAGTACACCTTCGCAATGGGCCAAGATGATTCACGTGCAACGATCGAACTGGTGCCCGAGAGCGAAGCCACCAAAGTAACGGTGACGCATGACGAGTGGGCTGAGGGTGACCCCACTTACGCTGCCTGCGCCGATGGATGGCCACGTATTCTTTCCCGCCTGAAGACGCTGCTCGAGACTGGAAAGACATTCAAACCGCATTGATACGGTTGGAATGGTTTGAAGTTTTTCGCCGCCCACGAAGCAGCAAATGAAATGCCCGATTAACCGCTCAATTTGCCGCCAAGCCAAACCTGCGTTCTAATAATTTTCGCAATGAAACGCTGGAAGCTATTCCTTTGGCGTGTGGCGTCGTACTCGTCGCACTTCGGCCTCTACGGAGTCCGTTTGATTTGGCGCGGCCTTAGCACCGCCGCCGAGCCTTCCTATTTAGAAACGATCGTGGCACGCATCGCGCGCAATTTGGCTATCGCGCGAAGGGCGCGTTCGGAAACGAATCCCTGGAAGGCTACGCCGGATGTTCTTTAAAGCGCGTGAGCGCTTCCTGGATCGTTGTGCCGTTTGTCATGGGCCAGATCGGTCCGGACAAACGCAGGACGGCCGTAACCTTTGTCCCAAAGTGCCGGACTTGCGCTTGCCGCAAACTCAGAACCTGAGCGATGGAGAGATCCGCTACATCGGACAAGCGCGGATGGCCGAGCAGTTTGTGCGCGAAAGATTTCCACATTTCCGAGATTTCCACATCAAAAATCGTTCGCGGTGTGATTGACTCCATCTGCGCGCAGAGTTACAACCGCTGTGCCAAAGCTTTTCAGTCGTTCGAATCTCTTTAGAGCGCGGCGAGCGCAAGCTTGACCCGCTATACAGGGCGCGGACGGGTAGAACGGCTTCGACAAAGTTCGGAATGGTACGGCATCACGGCGCGACGCTAGGTCTGAACCAGCGGTAGGCGGGGCGTGCTCTCGTTAGGCAACTGACGGGGCAACGCCACGCAAACCACGGACCGGATCTAGACAGACCTGTCGTGGGTCAGCTTGTCCCGGTAAAACGGGAGAACGCATGGCAGCTGTTGCCTTTCGAGACTGAAGGGAAGGGGCGAGCAATCGCCCCTTTTCTTTTTCCCGCCCGCAGCATTTTTCCGCAAAGCTTATCGTTCGGTGCGGCTTACGGCGAATCAGTCATCTTCGAAGAAGTCATCGTCCGTCGCGCTGGCGGCTTTATCGTCCGTGGGCCAATCCTCGAAGTAATTGTTGAGCGCGAAGAGTTTTTCGGCTAGCCGGCTCAAGTCGCCGGTCGCGCCGTCGAGTTCCCTGGCAGCGATTAGGCCGACGTCAATGTTGCGGCGTTCGCCGTCGGTGGGCGTGCGGCCGCTTGCGCTCCAGCGCTTCATGGCATCGAGTTGCTTCTGGATGCGCTGCAGCGTGGCGTGCTGCGGCGTGCTCATGAGGATGCTGCGCGTGATGGCAAGCGCCTCGCCTAGCACCCTATGAAAGTCAGATCTCGAATCAATCTCGCCGTATACGCCCGCCATCAGTCGGCATTCCCTTTTCGCCAGCCTGCCGCGATCCCGCCAAGGGCACATGTAACGGCGGGAAACAAAGCGCCGACCGCCTGACCCACTCGATCAAGGAACACCGGAGGCCGCGCCCAGTGGTAACCGAGAAACCCGAAGACCGCATATAGCAGAACCGGAAATATGACCCACCTTACCGGCCGAGCAGACTCGACGAACCAGACTGTCACGACGCCGGCGGCAGCAGCTGCCAGGGCCTTAGGTATATGAGCCACCAGCGGTCCGATGACCGCTACTTCGAAATTACCGACATAGACGATTCCCTGAGTTAATTTGCCAAAGGCGAGCGCCAGAGGGAGCGTCAACCACCCCGCGAGATAATTTGCCCCTGCTCCGATCAGAAGGTTCCTGCTGATGACCACATTACGGAACGATTTCATGCAGTAATCGTACACGACGGACACTTGGGATTCAGCGACGGTGGGCGCATGCTTGCATCGCTGTCATGCCGTAGCTTGCCGGACATGGCGCCGATGCACCCTACCGTTAGTCCGAGGAGCGGTCCTATCCAGAGGTGGTTCAAAGCGCCTCCGAGCGCGTCCCAGTAGAGTAACTTGGACAACTCGGCCTCGGTCGGTGCGCGATGCGCGGTCCGGGCAAACTCGTGGATGTTCGACGGATCCTTCATCAAGGCGGCATGAAACAGGATCACGATCGTCATCAGCGTCACGAATGCGATGGCTCCGCTGAGTAGTCCGCTCCAGACACCGACTCGGAGCGCCGCTGAAATGCGACCGGTCAGATAAGCCGCGACAAGTCCTCCTATCATACTGAGACCTACGGCACCCAGCGCGAACCAGCCGGCCATCGCATAGACGCGGGGATGTACATGGCGGAGATTCCCGAAGACCGCTGTGCCTGCAAGATTTCCCAGAAGAATCTCGCCCATCCACATTATGCCAATCAAAAGGCCAAAGATTGTGCTCAGCTTTCTTTCCATGGCCGTGATTCGCATAGGTTTTTCCCTAGTCGCTGACTTCCTTCCCTGAGGAACTTCCAGAGCAGTCTCCACTAGCAACCAGTTGGGGTCAACTCCCGATTAACGCACGGGATGAGCGTGCCGCGGGCAAAATGGCGCCCTGAAGTGCGCCGCTACAAAGGCAAACGCCCCCACTCCCGGATGCTGCCGCACGCAACTTGCTCGCTTGGACGGGCGAAGCGGTTGCCACGCCGCGTCCGGCAACGAAGCAGTTCATGGGGAGACTGCGGAGCATTGTTACTTCTGACTGAGAAGATAGAGGTCGGCGTGGCCGCCGGCGCGGGCGTATACGACGGTGGAAAGGTCGCGCGAATAATCGTAGGCGTTGCCGCCGCTGACCAGGGGAAACGCGAACGGAAGCGTGAGCACCACCTGGGGCTTGCCGACGAGCTTTCCATCCTGCCAGCCCTGGCGGTAAATCGGGACGTCGTGCTGCGAGGGCACCGCGTAGGTGAAAGATTTGTCATCCTTGGAATTAACGACGCCGAAGGTGACGACGCCGGGCACAAGAACCGTACATTTCCCGTCGGCGAGAGACAGCTGGTAGATGCCGACCTTGGCGCCTCCGCCCAGCAAAGTGAGCAAGTACTTCCCGCCCGGAGCGACGGCGAAAGCAAAGCCGCAAGTGTCACTGAGCTTCTCTGGAGGAGAACCCTCCGCGCTTTCACTAGAGATGGTGGCCCCGTTGGCGGTCTTTTCCAGACTATTCAGGTAGACGGTCTTCTGATCGGGGCTAAACTGCAAAGCCTGGACGGTGCCCCCGGACCAGGTCAGCGGTTGCAGGCCACTGCCATCGGCGCGGGCGATGTAGGGTTTGTCCGGCGAGCCGGGTTTTTCCTCGATGAAAGATACATGGGAGCTGTCGGGAGACCAAAAACCAGTGGCCAGCGATTCCGCCGTGGCGATTTTAGTTTTGTTGCCGCCGTCAATGTCCGCCACCCACATCTCGTTGCGGTCTCTGGCCGGGATGGTGATGTACATCACCTTCTTGCCGTCGGGTGAAATCGCGGGCTGCGTGGCATTTTCCGCGGCGACGTCCGTGAACTGCTTGGTGCGGGTATTGTAAGCCGTCAAAAATCCGGAAGACTTGCCGTTCACGAAGTAGAGCCCTTTTCCGCCCGGATCGGGCATGGGCCAGGTATCCGGACCGGTGCCGAGCGTCACCTGTTCCAATTTCTTGTCCGCTAGCCCGTACTTCCAGATGTTGGTCAGGCCGTTGACCGTGCGGCTGAAAAGAATGCTGTTCCCCGCATCAGCCCACACCACGCCCGACGCTATACCCGGAATCTCGCCCAAATCGGTTTCCGTCTTTTTGGCGATGTCAATTTCGTGGGCGCGGAAACCCTCCAGCGAAGAAACCGGATCCGCGGTGACCACGAGCAGGCGGCTGCCGTCGGGATATGGCAGGATTCTGCTAATGGGAAGCGCGGCGACGCCGAAGCCGTATATTTTTTCCGCATCCAGCCCGGATTTTCCAGCGCGGAAGACGGTGCGCTCGTCCGAGTCTGTGTAGAAGAGGAAAGCGCCATCGGGAGAAGGAGACATATCCGTACCTGAAACGATTCGGTTGGGCTTGCCGCCGAGCGTCGGCACGGCCCACTCTTCGGCCCGCTCTTCGGATTTGCCGTAGTAAATCTGGGCTCCATCCGGCGAGAAACCGTCCACGATTTTGGCGCCGTTGTCGCTGGTCAGTTGCAAGGGTTGGCCGCCGGAGGTGAGGATGACGAAAACCTGATCAACACCATTTATGGGCGAGCTGAAGGCGACCGTGTGGCCGTCGGGGGACAGCCTGGCGAAGTCTATAGGCTTGTCCCATTGGCTGATCTGCGAGATTTTCAGCGGGCCGGCCGGGGCGGGAGAACCGGACCAATGGTGATATATGCCAAACGCGGCTGCCGCCAGGAGCACGACGCCTACACAAACGGCCTCGATTACGTATTTCTTGTGAGAGCTCGGCTGCGCGGGTTGTGTGACGACTCCGGCTGACGCGCTGCCTTTCGGTTCCGGAGCGGAATCCTGTACCTGCGCCGTGCGGCCGCTTGTTGACGAGATGCGGCCCGAGTCGGTGTCGCGGCGCAGGCGCTTGAGGTCCGTCCGGATGTCGGACGCGGCCTGATAGCGCAGGTCGCGATCTTTTTCGAGCGCCTTATTGATGATGTCTTCGAGCTTCGCGGGAAGTTCAGGATTCAGGCGGACCGGAGCTACCGGCGCGCGATTCAAGATCGCTTCGGTGATCACGCCCGAAGTTTCACCGCGAAACGGAACCGAGCCGGTGGCCATTTCATAGAGCACCACGCCAAAGGAAAATAGATCGGTGCGCGCGTCGAGTTCCTTGCCGCGAACCTGCTCGGGAGACATGTACGCGACCGTGCCGACCGCGACCCCCGGACTGGTGAGGTCTTCCACGCGCACGCCGGCGGTCATGTGCATTGCGTGCACGGCGTCCTGCGTGACGGTATGGACGGCGGCGCGGCCGACCTGTTTCGCCAGGCCGAAGTCCAGGATTTTGGCGTGGCCGCGATCGGTGACGAAAATATTGGCGGGCTTGATGTCGCGATGAACGATGCCCTTGTGGTGCGCGGCGTCGAGGGCGTCGGCGATTTCGATGCTGAGATTGAGGAGCAGCTCGAGATCGAGCGGACGGCCGCTGATGGAATGTTTCAGGGTCATGCCGTCGAGGCACTCCATGGCGAGGTAGGTCTGGCCGTTGGCTTCACCAATGTCGTAAATCGTGCAGATGTTCGGATGATTCAGCGCGGAGGCGGCGCGGGCTTCGCGACGGAAGCGTTCGAGCGCGGCGGGGTCGTCGGCGAGTTCAAGCGGCAGAAATTTCAGCGCGACGTTGCGGCCCAGGTTGGTGTCCTCGGCCTTGTAGACAACGCCCATGCCTCCGCCGCCGAGTTTTTCAGTGATGCGATAGTGCGAGATGGTCTGGCCAATCAGCGAGTCGGAGGGCGTCATCTGCGGGGACATATTATGGTGCGCCGCTAGGCAAGTCAACGGAGGGCGCCGCCGAAGTGCTAGGCTCCTGCATTAGTCTTGGAACGTGCGGTCGAGGCAGTTATCTGGGGAATGCCCATCGTCAGTCAGGACGCGCAGCATCCGGCGTCCCTCCGCGCTGCCGGAGCGAAGAATAATGACATCGTTTTCTGGTCGAAGCCTTCGGGTTGGATGAACCAGACAACCAAGCAACGCGGAAGGCGGCTGCTCAGGCAACGCATGCATGGTTTATGCAATCGTTGTTGACGTATGGTGCGCAATTCTGGCCCGACCGAAAATGGCTTGTGCCCGTTTCGCCCAGCGGCCCTCAGACCGGACTCAAATGGGGTACCGCCAACTATTTCGACCTGGACGCTCGCGGAATCGGTTTCTTCAGTTTCAACACGCCTCCAGCAAAGCTCGGAGCAGCGACCTTTTATCTCGCAACATACTTTGACGGGCAGGGTGCGAAACTGCGTGGTGAGAACACCTACCGGCTGCCTGTGCCGGCCAGTGTCCCCGCGAAACAGTTCTGGGCCGTGGCGCTTTACGACCTGGGAGACCTGTAGTTTCATCCGCGATGTGGCGAGCGTGGGCCCCGATTCCTACGACCAGAAAATGCACCGCAACGGTGACGGCTCGGTGGACCTCTACTTCGACCCAAAGGCCCCAGCGGGTCAGGAGGACAACTGGATTCCTACTATGCCCGGTAGAGGCTATTCCCTTGGTTCCGTTTCTACGGCCCAGCCAAGCCGCTGTTCGACAAGTCGTGGAAGCTGCCAGACTTCGAGACTGTGAAGCAGTAGCGGGCCATCGCACGTCACATTTCGGGTACTTGATGGACGCGGCAACCGGAAATCTCTAACAACGTCGGCTCTGTCAAGCTATTTATGAGCGCACTTCTCCGTTCACTGAGACGGCGTTCTAATGCACGCCATTTCCGGTTCCGAGCTGTCCCGCGTGCGAACCGAATTTGATCCAGTCTGAATATTCCCAGCCCTTCCGCCACATCCAGTACAACCGCACCGCCAGTCTTCGGGCCATACCCACCTTGGCAATGTTCCGTTGCCGGCGCAGCGCCAGATGCAGGTACCGTCGTCTCCAGTCCGCATCACATCGTGCTGCGGCTTGGGCTGCTTCCCCCAGCAAGAAACGCAGCAGAGAACTGCCTTGCTTGGTGATGTGCCCTAATCGTTGATGGCCAGCACTGGAGTCCTCGCACGGGATCAGTCCGACATAGCTACCGATCTGCTTGCCGCACTGAAATCGTTCCACCGTCCCGATGATCAGCACGAAGGCCAGCGCCGTCAGCGGGCCCACACCAGGATGCGTCATGAGCCGCAGCGCCTCGGGCCACTTCCTGGCTTCCCGCTCGATCGCTGCGGTTAGCTCTTGGATGCTGGGGTTCATCCGGTCCAGCAGCTCCAGCAGATCTTTCCGGCGCCGCGAGGCCCACGGTGCCAGCGGAAGCTTTTCCAGCTGTGCGCGCCCTGCTTCGCTCCACAGCTTTTTCTTACGTCGCTGGCCCTCGTTCATCGCCAGAGCCTGCAGTTGATTCATGATCCGCGTGCGCATCTGCACCATCCGATGCCGGTGCCACAGCAGTTGTCGCAGGTCCCGATTCTCCGGACTGGGTATCCAGATCCGAGGGAAATTATTTTCCCGCAGCAGTCGCAGCAGCAGTCGGGCGTCCTCCCGGTCGGTCTTCTGCTTGCGGACTCGCTTGCTTTTGATCTTCGCCGCATCGCCGATCCACAGCTCCATACCGAGTTCTGCCAGCAACCGCTCGAACCAGCGGGAGTAGCCCGTGGCCTCGATCCCGACTCGCACGCTGACTCCCCGCGTCGCCAGTTCCCGATAAAACTTCTCGGCTTCTCCCGCACTGTGGTTCAATTGCCGTTCCACATACTCTCCCGTTTCTGTGTCGACAAACGCGACGTACTGATCGCTCGGGTGATAATCCACGCCTATAATGAACATGTCGGCTCCTTTCTCCCGAGCCAATGGTCATCGACAAACCATAGTCTACTCGGGTCTAAGGAGCCGACGTTGTTATGCAATCACTGAGCCGGCACCCTAAGTCTCGGTTGCTTGAGATAGACACACAAATGACCGCAGATACGCTGCTATGTCGAGAAACACGGGCGGCAAACGGATATAATCTTGCTGCATGATTCCTCCTTCTTATAAGCCGCGCGCGAAATTCATGGAATTGGCGATTGCGGAGGCCAAACGCGCGGGCGATCGCGGCGACTATCCGATTGGCGCGGTGATTACGCGTGTTACCGGCCGGCGTGAAGTGGTGATTGCGAACGCGGGCAACCGCGTGAAGACTTCCGGCTCGAGCATCAAACACGTGGAGCTCGAAACGCTGAAATACGTATCGAGCGGCTACGGGCGCTACCTGCCGGACTTTGTACTGTACTCGACGCACGAGCCCTGCGCGATGTGTGCGGGCGCGTGCGTGTGGTCGCGCATTGGCGCGGTGGTCTACGGTGTGTCGCAGGAAGACATCGCCGCCTACGGACGCAAGCGCGGCACCGAAGAATATAAATGGCGAGCGTTGCTAATTCCCTGCCGGGTCGTCCTGAAAAAGGGCAATCACATCGTCCCAGTCTTCGGCGGCTTCCTGCGAAAGGAATGCCACAAGCTTTTCAGCTACGTGGGAGTTCGACAGTAGCCCATTTCCTGATTGCCATCCGCCGTTTAGTCTAATTTGACCAGAGATTGTAATTCGCGATTGGCGATCTCGCGCGGCAGAGGCACGTATCCCAACGCCGAACATTGATTTTGGCCTGCGGTCAGCATCCATTGCAGGAGTTGGAGAAATGCCGGCTTCTTCTAGTAAACGTCGCAATGGGATACACGCCTTTCCCCGGGGCGTTGGTCCACGCTCGGGAGAGAGCGAGCCGGGCGCGCTCTTCGCGGCCAGAGTCACGCTCGCAAGATCGGCCAGCACGAACTCACCCGCGGCATTGCGCACGGCTCCGAAGTTCAACTGATGCCTGAGCGCATAAACCAACTCCACGTAACCGATCGAGTTCGACGTTTTCTGAACCATCGCGGCGACGGCTTCATTTCCTTCCGCGGCGGCCCCGACCGGCCAATTCACGGTCATGCCCTCACCCACGGCCGACTTCCACTCCGGACTCATTTTGGAGAGATAGTCGGTTCACAGAAAGGTGGTGCCGCTTCCATCCGAGCGATGAATGACGGCAATGTTGCCGTCCGGCAAGCGCGCATTCTTACTCGACTGCTGAATTCTGGGGTCGTCCCAGTTCTTGATTTTGCCGAGGTAAATCTCCGCGAGAGCTTCCGCGGTGAAGTTGATGGTCCGGTCAACGCCTTTTAGGTTGTAAATGGGAACGACCGCCCAGCTACCGTGGCAAATTGCAGAAGTGCGGATTGCGATTCCGCGGTCTTCTGATCGGAAAGCGGCACGTCGGAAGCGGCAAAATCCACTTTGCCCTCTTCAAGCAGCCGCAGGCCGGCTTCCGATCCGATGGCCCTATAAGTGATGGGCGTCTGCGGATAGCGTTCCTGAAATGATTCGAACCATTTTTGGTAGAGTGGCGTTCGGAAAGTTGCGCCGGCCGCATTTATGGACACCTGCGAAGAGGGCGCGGCGATCGGCGACTCTCGCAATTTCTCTCGCCGACCCGAGCGATCCGATCAATTGTGCCACTGCTTGCTCAGCGAGGTCGTCGGTAATGGACTCACCCTGAATTTACTGGGAGTCGCCAGGTACGACCACAGGGGCTGGCCGGCCTTGCCTACGACTTCCACGGAAAGAAATCCTAGCAGGACCAGCTGGCGCGAATTGGCGGAAGAGCGCGTATCCGCGGAAACGTAGCCGCTCACCCAGATGCTCGCGGAGCCCTTGATAGTCGAGACGGCTTCATTCAGCACCGTGACGATCTCAAGTTTCGTATGTTTGCGGAGTTGCTTGATCATGGCTTCGTGGAGTTTGCTTGCGGCATCGTCCGTACCGAAAGATTCCACGAATACTTTTTCTACTTGCGACAGCATCTCCGCAGTTTGCGTTAGCGCGGCGACCGCAGACAGCAATATGAGAATTGCCGGGAGCGCAAAACTGATACTGACCGTCAACAACGATTTACGAAATCGAATTGGCCGCTTTGACATGGATGATTCGCCCGAGTCCTTATAACATCGAACGCGACAGAGTTTCCCGTGAATTTCCGGTGAAAATCGCTGGCAGACGCGCCGGCTTTATTGAAGTGAACTAAACTAGAGAGCTTGCGGGAGGTTCAAATCATGCAATACGTGATCGTCGCAATTCTGCATAGCTATGCAGACGCGGAGGCCGCGGTTCAGGATCTGGGGCTGGCGGGAATCATGGGCGAACAAGTGGAAGTAATCAGCGACATTGACGAAGATGCCCGGACCGCCAACACTCCGGGCGAGCCTTCCACGAAGGACCCTTCATCCCAGCGCAACTGGCTCGAACGTTTATTCGGCTCGGGCGGCGCTCTGGAAAAACCGGAAGTGCGCGATGTGTCCGGCGAGCAGCCGAATTATATCGGCGACCAGGAATTTTACGCCACTCACGTGAAACAGGGCGGCGCGGTGATGATCGTACGAATGTCCACGGAGCAAGCCGCCAAGCGCGCCGCCGCGATCCTGCGCGACCACGGCGCGCGAACCCCGGGGCGCAACGATGGCCCCACTTTTCGCCGCGTTGAGTAGCGGCAGGCGACGATATTTGCCGCTCCGGACCTTGACTGATGGCCGTGAGTCGGACAAGCTCACAGCATGACCAAGAGGCTCGGGATAATCCTGAAAGATTCCGAGTACCGGGAAATCAAGCGGATAGCGTTCCAGTTGCTGAGGACGTACGCGCCCCATTCCATGCACCAGTCCACGGCCAGGAACGGCAGCGCCCACTTGCGGGTGATGGACGCTTTTTTGGGCGCGCCAGGATTGTGGGCGCTCGCGCGGAGAAATATTCGCATGAGGAAAGTCGTACGTCGCGCAGTACGGTGCGAGCAGCGCGGAATCTATTTCGCGTCTCGCCTCGACGGGCGCGACTTTCCTTCAGCGCAGCTTGTTCCGAAACCGAGCGAAAGGTTCCCGCCGATACTCTGGTCGTGGCTCGCAAAGGAAGTACGCGAAACCTCCGCTGCGGATCTCGGGAAGGAGCGGGTTCCTATGTAGCCGGACTCGTGGCGCGGGCATTTCAGCCACGCAGTGGCCAGTGATTATCGTGCCGCGTTTAGTCGCCGGCTACCGCAGCTTGCGCCTTGGGTTCCTGCCTGACGAAAGCTTTGCTGGCGAGCTCGACCACCTGTTTCAGATGCCACCATTCGCGCTCGCTCATCTGCCTTCCGTCGTTGCTGGAAAAATAAATCGAGGCCCAGCCATCCTCGGACAACGGCGCACGAATCACCAGTACGCTCTTCTGTTCCGGCATTTGATTTTCGGCCACGGTCATCCTCCCCTGTCTTAGAACGAGCCAGCCAAGAAAACGCAACGCCCAACTGTGGGGCATTCTCTCGCGTTGGCCGAGCGGCTGCAAGGGTTATGCCTAGCCAGCGGCCGGTGCCCTGCGAAGCCAAGGATCGAACACAGAGTGCACGGAGAGAGCGCACGGAGAAAACCAAGCGCGCCGGAGAGCCGAGCAGGGGCTCCGGGTTGCGGCAGGCGCGCCGCATTACGGGCGCTGCGCAGGCCAGCACGCGGGTGTGGGCCCGCGGCGAACCTTTAGAATTTTTTGCTCGCTTTTTTTTAATTTTGATATAGATTCCCCTACTCAGCGGCCCCATTCATGGCTCGTAAGAGACCAAGTAAAACAAGGCACCGCATGAAAGCGTACCCGCGCGCGGTTTTCAAACTATTTGACCAGGCGCCGATGTCTTCCACCATTCTCAGCCGCAACCGCGGAGGGTTCTGGATCCAGGGTGGCAAGCTCGCGCACTTTCTGGGTGGCTGCGATTACTCTGGAGTGGAGGTGGATGTCTGCTTTCTCCCGTCCGGCCGCGTGGAGTGGTACACGATCGCGGCGCAAAATTCGAAGGCCACGGAAGCTGACCACGCCTAGTAGTTGCGGTCCTCTCACCGTAAGCCCTTTTTCTCCCCGAATGGTCGCCAAGCCTCGGCGGTCCGACGATGGGTTCCTTGACGATGCTATGCTCGTGGCGTGACTCAGCCGGACAAGCCAGATGCCGAGCGCACACGCGCCGGGTTGTGCTTTGATTGCGTCCATGGAAGGCGGATTCAGTCGGATCGCGGCTCCGTGTTTTATTTGTGCGAACTGGCGGCGAGCGACCCGTCGTTTGCGAAGTATCCGCGATTGCCGGTGATGCGCTGCGCGGGGTACCGCCGTAAACCGGAACCAGCCGGCTAAGCCCGGTTAAAGCCCGCTACTACTTCTGTCGGAAGAACGGGCACTCCTCAGGGCAAAAGTGCCCCCAGTCCCCGTTGGCAATGGCAAAAATGTGCAAAACTTTTCCTCAAGTAAAGACTGTATACACTTTGCGGATTCTACGGCATCAAATGGCGTAATGCGTCAAGGGTCGCGCCCTCTCGCAGACCATTAGGCCCGACCTATGTCTGTCCTCTGCCACGGGAGGGGCGGAGGCAAGGCGTTTCGCGGTTTCCTTTTTTTTAGCACTCGATAAAATGTGCGGCCGGATTCCGTAACGCCCCAACGCCGAAAAAATAGTCACCCGAACCGCGTGGCGCGAGCCGCGCTAAAGGAGAGAATTGTGTCAGAACTGAAGCAGCCACTTCCGACTCTTCCTGTTCAGCCATTTCGACTTGACGTTCCGCTGCACAACCTGCTGCAGCAACCGCAAAGACAAAAATTGCAATCATCCCAACAACTTAAAACCTTACCGACCGCGGTGTTTCCGCAGCATCCCGAGCTGATCCACGAATTAGACGAAGCCGACATCGCCGCGCACGATCACGTTCTGACGACCGGCAAGCGCCAGTGGCCGGCCTCGCGCATTTTCAAGAATATGACCGGCTGGATGTTCCCTTATTTCAAATCGCGAGTGAAGCCCGGGGATTTTCAGCCGATCATCGCGTATTTGTTTACGGAGTGGAAATGCAACTTGGATTGCCATTACTGCTGGTCCTATAACAATCGTGTGAAAGGCATGACGGAGGATGTCGCCCGTCGCGCGATTGACTGGTTGCACGCGACTCCTTGCCGCGTGCTGGCGCCGACCGGAGGCGAGCCGCTGCTGCGTCCGGACTTCGTACACAAGGTGGTGTATTACGCGGCGAAAAAGGACTTCTGGGTTTATCTAGCGACGAACGCGCGGTTGTTGCGACCGGAAGTGACCGACCGGCTGGCGGATGCCGGCATCGCCACGATCAATTTTGCCGTGGATACGATCAAGGAAAAGCCCGGCTTGCCGAAGGCGCTCGAGCACGTGCGGTCGTATTTCGATTATCTGGTGAGGCGGCAGTATCGCTACGGCTACACGATGTTCTTCAATACCAATATTTGCCGCAACAACATCGAGGACGTGAAAGAGCTGGCCAAGATCGCGCACGAAAACGGCATCTCGATCACCTTTCACATCAACGAAGCGCCCATGATGGAGCAAAATCACTTTCAGCATTTCCATCAGAACGACACCTACATTCGTCCCGAAGACTTTCCGGTGGTGGATGATTTGCTTGATTGGCTGATAGACAAGCAGCACCAGGGATGGAAAATGGTTGATTCCGTCGCGCGCCTCAACAATATGAAGGGCTTCATGCGCGGCGTCGGCGAACACTGGGGCTGCCGCGCGGGACAGAACTGGCTGATCATCCGCACGGACGGCACGCTCGCGCCGTGCTTTCCGATGTACAACGCCGGGTACGATTGGGGCACGGTTGAGCATCAGAAGTTCGACCTGAAGCAGTTGGGAGAAATGAAGCAGGGTTGTGAGCCCAACTGTTTTTCCACGCTCGGCTACAACGTGGCGTATTGCTACGACACCATGCGCGTGATGAAGTGGCTTTTCAAACAGGCGCGCCACGGCTTCCAGGGGGTTACCGGCAGCTTCGAGGAGTGATTGCTTCGCGGCATACGGCAAGCGCAACAGAAACTGCGACTGCAAAAGATTTAACACGGAGAGCACAGAGAAAAACCAGGGGAGTTCACGGAGAGAGCCGGGGGGCCACGCTGGTCCTCGCGACGTCAGCGCTATCGGCGTCGCGCTCTTGCTTACGGTTCTCTCAATTCCTCTCTGTGTGGTAGACGCCTCCGGGCATCAGCGTAGTTCTTGTTTCTTATGTCCACATGCACCGCCGCCAAGATCAATGGAAGTGACGTAACAAGGTCAGCGTTGCCTTCTGGTTTGGAGAGACGGGACTTCAACTTCTTGAAAACGTTCATGGTCGTCTGGCGGGCCGCCCAAAGGTTATTTGCAGCACCGCCCCGCGCGGGGTCCGAACCGCGATTATTTCGCGGGTACCAGCGTGTAGTCCTGATCAATGAACGCGGTGAATGACGTGCCTTCCGGGATGTCCACGTTTTTCCCGTGCTTGATCAGGCCGATCGGCCCAAAGATCACCGTCAGCGCAACGGTCGCGCCGACCTTCCCTTCCCCTTCTTTTCCTTTGTTACCGCGCAGACGCAGGCGTTGATCATCGGACTTCAGATATTCCAAACGAATGCTCAGCTCCCCGGGTTTGCCCATCATGCCGGCTTTCTTGGCGTTAGTTACGGCGGCGACGGCGGGCGCACCTTTCTTTACGACGATCACGTCGCCGACTTTCAAGTCCTCCGCGAGCGTCATGTTTACGGTGTCGTCGTCCACGGCGGTTTTGGAATTGAGGTCCGCGGCGAAAACCAGCGACACCTCGGTTCCTTCTTTCAAGACAAGGTGCTCAGCGGACGCGGCAGCGGGAGTGACGGATGTGGATGAACTGGCGGCCGCCGGAGTTGTAGCCGCAGGCACGACGGCGGGCGCCGGCTCCTGAGCGCCCGCGGAAGGCTGCACAATAAAAAGCGCCATAATGAAGCACAACGCGATGAAGACAGACCGCGCAACGACTTTCATGATGTTTCCTCCGTTCGACGCCAATAGCAAACACATTTTTGCTGGTTGGCCTGCAAGGGTCAATCACCATTCGTTGATGCGTTCCGTATCACACAATGTAACAGGCCCTGCGCGCTCGTGCGGCAACAAATGACGGAGAGTGCGAAGAGGAAAGCAAACGGCACAGCCGGGCGTGTGTGCATTGGTTGCTCCTTGCTTATCGGACGTTTGCGTATAATGTTGCGATACATAGGATGCGAGCGTGGTGGCCAGCTCGCCAAGATCATTTCCAACGAGGGGACGCTATGACCGAACCAACCAAGGAAGAATTGCTCGCGCGGATCGCCGAGCTGGAAAAGCAGGCGGGCGGCTCGAAACGCAGCGGGTCGCTCGAGTTTCGCGTGGGAGAAAAAGGCGGCGTCAGCGTGTACGGGCTGGGCCGCTTCCCGGTCACATTGTACTACGAGCAGTGGGTGCGATTGCTGGACATAGCCGACAACCTGCGCGCATTTCTCGAGGAGAACAAGCACCGGCTGAAACTGAAGACGAAGGAGTAGCGGCAGGCCAGCCCAAGGTCGTCGCGCCCGGTGGCGCTTTATCTGGCACGTTAAGTATTCTTGCGGTAAGATGCCTCGACCTTCCTAGCTTGGTGGCCGCGTGCGAGTATCCGTTTGTTCCATTGCGCTGGCAGCCGCTTCTCTCGCAATTGCGGCGTTACCCTGCCTTGCGCAGGGGGCACCTGCATCGGCAAGTGCTGCAGACCAGGATAGCCAGTTCTGCGCAATCGCGGGCACCGTCGTAAGCGCCAGCACCGGCGAACCCCTCAAAAAAGCTCAAGTCGTGGTGTATAAGGATGAAGATGACCGCGACGAGCACCCTCTTTATACAATCACCGACGCGACCGGCCATTTCTCGATAGGGCGCATCTCACCGGGTCGCTACAACCTCGAGGTTCGACGCGTGGGCTACCTAACCACGCGATACGGACAGGGCCAGCAACCGGATAGACCCGGCGCAGTATTCACTCTCGCGGCCGGCCAGAAAATCTCCGACCTATTGTTCCGCCTGCAACGCACAGCAGTGATCGCCGGCCACGTCCAGGATGAAGATGGGGAACCTATGCGCGACGTCAACGTGGAAGCATTTCGCCGTGCGATCGTTGGGGGGAAGCCTAAAATCGAAACCATGCGCACGGTTTCCACGAATGACCTAGGTGAATATCGAATATTCGATCTGCCACCGGGGCGCTATTTAATTCTTGTGAGCGGTACCAGAGGGACTTTTTTTGAAGATTTTGTGCCCAATTATCCGGCTACCTATTTCCCGGGCACGACGGAAATCGCCCGCGCCTCGGCTATTGAGGTGAAATCGGGCGACGAGGTGCCCGGAATTGATATCGTCATGGCGCCGCGGCCTCCGAATCCAACATTCAAGATTCATGGCCACGTTTTGAATTCTATTCCGGGGCACACAGATGGAACGACGGTCGTAGTGGCCATTCCTCGCGACAACCAAGAAATAGAATCGAGACGGCAATTCGAAAATATGCATCCCGTCGAGAAAGGCGAATTTGAAATCAAAGGCCTCGCTCCGGGTGAGTACAAAGTCACGGCGGTTTTGTTTGCAGGCGGGAAAACACGCACGGCCATGCAAACCGTGAATGTTGTGGCCGCGGACGTTGATGACGTCTCGCTCGTTTTGACCCGCGGGGTTGACATTCCCGGACGAGTCACGTCGGAAGGAAAAGCTGCCGCGGCGACAACCGACGTAGCGGTTTTTCTTACTACCCAGAGCGAAGCTATGTTCAATAACGGAATAAGTGCAGACGTCCAGTCCGATGGATCGTTCGTATTGAACGAGGTCGGAGATGGGTCGTACGCGATAGACGTTGGTTCCAGTTGCGCGGAATGTTACCTGAAATCCGCCAGAGCCAATGGCATTGACCTCCTGGATCAGGGCGTCGAGGTCGGCTCGGCCGGGGCGCCCACCTCCATTTCCATCGTATACAGCAGCAATAGCGGCACCGTGAACGGCACGGTTGTGGCTAAGGACGATCTTCCCTCGCCCGGCGCTCTAGTCGTTCTCGTTCCAGATCGTGCTTCGCACCAAAGACGTGATCGCTACCTCGAAGCGAAGACCGATCAATATGGCCGCTTCGAAATCCGTGGCGTGCCTCCCGGGCACTACAGGGCGTTCGCGTGGGAAAGTATAAGCGGGGACGCGTACAAGGACGCCGATTTCTTGAAGCCGTTCGAGAGCGATGCCCAGTCCCTGGACATATCCGAGAGCGAGCAGAAATCGCTTCAACTAAGGCTGATCCCAGCGGCCGATTCGACGAACTAGCGCTTTGCAACCGCAGGGTTGCGCGGCTCACTCCCTGGTCAAATATTTCGAGGCGCGGTGGCGCAATTTGCCGAGCTCTTTGTTTAGAGGGTTTTCGCGTTGCAGGAATGGCAGGATCGGCTGGCGGCGCTTTTCCACCCTGCTACGCGCCTTCATCAGGCGAGCGTTGGGCCCGAAATTTTCCAGGGCGCGATCGAGGGTATAGATGGCGCTCTCGCGGCGGCCGGCCGAGGCGTAGACTTCGGCGAGGTTCAAATGCAGCTGCAGTTCCTTGCGTTTGAGCTGCAGAGCGGTCTCGCAGAGCTTCACGGCTTCCGACCATTTTTTTTCACCGCGCGATATGGCCACGCCTAGGAACGAAAGGTAATAAGGGTTGCTGCTTTCTATTTCCACGGAACGCCGCAGATGCGGGAGAGCGTTTTTGGAGTAACCGCCCTTCAGGAGTTCGATCCCTTCCTTGAATTCGGTCAGTGCGTCAATTTCTGGCATGTGGCCCCCAAGCTTTTCCGCGGACGGCTGGACGTCCGAGAGGTGTCTGCGCGGCAGGGCGCGGGGTGCGCCGTGAACGCGCACAGATAAGATAGAAAAAAGAGCGGCCGAAAAGATACTGGTCAGATGTACAGGTCGCCGGGAGGCGGAGCGTGTTTACTGGCACGAGGACGCCAAGGCTGTCCCGGCGTGCTCCGCGTTAGAGCTTTCGCCGCTTTCCTAGGGCTTCTGCTCGCGGGATCTGAAGCTGGCGTAGCCTGCGGAGGCGATGGCGACGAAAAGGAAAAGCAGTGCGCCGTCCAGGAAACTGTGGAAGTCAATCGAGTTACCTCGGGTGGCCAAACGCGTAAACTCGAAACCGAGGGAGTTGAAGAAGCGCGTGATTAGACACAGCACCGCGCAGACAACGCCCAGCCAATAACTTACCCTCAGGATGTATTTTTCCATGGTGCCCTCCTGAATTTGCCCGTTGATTTGGCGCACCGGATAACGCGCTTGAAAGTACCGCGGAGAGGTTCGCGAGTCAACGAACGAGAAGATGTCGCAGGGTTGGCTCAGGCGGCTTGGAACACTTCGTGGGCGTGCCGCACCAGGGCCATGATTTCGGTCTTGGGCACTACGCGGCGGATTCCCGCGGCGGCGGCTTCGGCTTGCTGGATAGCTTGGGCGTACAGCGTGTAGAGAATGATGGGAACATCGGGCATTTCGCGATGCATGATGCGAGCAGCTTCCAGCCCGTTAATCACCGGCATGGACAGATCTAGAATGATCAAGTCCGGACGGCACTGACGGGCCTTCCTCACGGCGTCACCGCCGTCCACCGCCTCCGAGCACATTTCGAAGCCCTCCTCGGCTCCGAATACGCGGAAGAGGAGTTGCCGCATATCCTGGCTATCGTCCGCGATTAGGACCCGTTTCGCCATGGCCACAAAAGAAAATCGGATATTCGCTCCGCGCAAGGGCTGCTGCAGAAATCCGCGCCGCTAGCGGCTAGTAAAACGCTAGCAAGGACTGAATTCTCATGGCAATACACGGATGCTGGTATCAAACCTGAGATCGTTCCCGCGGTTTGCCGGGCATTGGTGGGCCGCCCGTGCGCATCTTACACGCAGAGCTAGTGCGCAGGGCACGGCAGGTCGTGCCGTGCCCTCACGACAAGCAAAGTTCAGAAGCGACAGCGTTATTGGGCGGGTTTTTCCGTGGCGTTGCCCTGCCCTGCGGGCGGCACGACTGCGGAAGTCTTCCAGAAGTCTGGATCGGCGTTCATCAATTCTGGACCCACGTAGCTGATGCGCGGATTAATGATGAACAGATTGCTCTCGCTACCTTCGATCGTGGCGGCGGAAAGGTCGCTGAGTTTTTTCATGCCTTCCGCCCCCATCGCGGCGGCGAACTTGGGATCGTTGGCGTAGGCGTGATCGATTTCGGCAGCGGACTTCATCACGCGCATGACCACGAACGCGGGACCGCCTACGCCGTAAGCGCGTTCGTACATCGCCCAGCTATCGTCGGGATTCACCTTGACGAGCGCCGCCTTCACCATTTTCACGATGGTTTCCCAATCGGCGTCGTGCCCCGGCTTGAGCCGGTACACGGAGATTTCGAAGAAATGGGCATGCGCGAGACCGCCGCCGGTGTTATAGCTTTGATCTTCGCGCAGGACGTACACGCTGCTTTCGTAACCGGAGAGAAGGTCCCCGTCGGCTTCCGCGGCGCGGTCCACAGCAGCGGAAAGCATGGCGTCCTTCCCTGCGGCCGTTGCGCGCTCTTCCCATTGCGCGAAGGAATCGTACCCGGTCAAGAAAAGCGAACGGCTGACGCCGGTAAGCGAATCGAGCGCGATGTAATGGTCCGGCGAATGTGCCGCGGTCATGGCTTCGACGAAGGCTCTTTCCGTTTTTTCATGCGCCGAACCAGCTTTTCCCGGCTTCAGTAATTCTCGATTCACGAGTAGGACTTTCGGCGGCGGCATCACCCCGGCTTTTTCCTGCGCGGCGGCGATGAAGGCGGTTCCAAGCAGTAGAGACGCTACGAGCAAACTTCCACAGACTTTTTTCTTCATAGATGCCGACCTCTTCGGCAGCTTGCGGTTGCGAGCAACTTAAATTTGAGTTGTTGGAATGTTCGAGGAGCACTCCCGCCCGGCACTCAAGCCGGGACAGGACGGCGCGGAGATTAGCGAACAGAAGCGGCGAAGTCAAGCGCGGGCAAGCGCCGTGTCAAGCGCCGAAACTGGGTCAAGTTTCCGGTTAATGCATCGATCAGGAGTTACCCGCCGAATGCAGCCAGAATGTCCATGCCGGCGTGAGCGATCATATCGGCACGCAAGCTTTTCCCCAGCTTCGCGTCGTCTTCGGGAACGAGCGTTCGCTCCTTCACCTCGATGCCGTAGTAGCGAAAGTGCGGGTCAGCGACAGGCCGCCACCGGTCTTGAACGCCATCTCCCGATTGGCGCCGTCAATTCTCAGCACCGTCCGCACGTCGAAATCCCAAGAAGCTTCGAAAACTACTGAGCCAATCCCACGCGCTGCAACAATTCCTGAAAGCGCGGGTCGCCGCGCAAGGGATCGTAACCCGGTTCCCCCTTCAAGCTCGTCAGCCCGTTGGAGTGCTGCGCATACGCCTTTTCCAGCCAGCCCAGCGCCGCTTCCTCGGGCGCCCGCAAATTCGAAGGCGTTCGACGCAGTGGGCGACGGAATGCGCCACCCGCCCATTTTTGACACCTGTAAGTCTAGGGCCGCTCTTGAGGCGTCCAAGGTTCAAACCAGAAATCAAGATGAAGCCACAGGCCGTAGGAGTAAGGCATCAGGAGCAGCGAAAGCGTGACGGCGAAGAGGAGCCAGAGGGCCACGCGACCGTCGTCGGAAAAGCTTCTTAAGTCGGGCAGAAAAAGAGACACAAGAAAAACGGGAATGACGACTATGAGCGTGAGGCCATACGTGATGATCATGCCACCGATGTAGTAACCAGGCTCGCGGAAGAAGGAAAGCCCGCAGCGCGGGCACTCCGGACGGATTTTGTTCGGCCAGCGAGCGAGGACGCGTCCCTGCTGGCAATAGGGGCAGCGCAGGCGGAGCGCGGCGCGAAGGGCACTGCGAAAGGGCGGGCGGCGTGCTTTCTGCATCTTGGCCAGCCGGGCTGCACCAGTGTACCCCGACCGGCGACACGAATCGCGCCCTATTGCGACACTGCCATCCGCAGGCAAGTCTTCCACATTGTTATCGTTTGCACATACCCATGACTGTACGGTACCTCTGAAAACGACTTGTCTGGCAACGGCGCTAATCAGCTAGGGCACACGCGTTGTATATCGGGGCTTTCGCTTATTATTTTCCCAGTCGCGCTTTGCCCTGTTCCGTCATCGCGTGCTTCCTGTCGCGCTTCGTCGCCTTGATAAACTCTACTCGTCGAAAGCGGGCTGCCGACCAGTCTTCATCAATAGCAACACTCCTCACGCCTTCAAATCCCAGCTCGCCCAGAACTTGCCATCCATTATTGCGGTTAATCGCGCTCTTGTACTTCTTAGAGGTTCCCTTCGGGTACGCAAACCGCACCACGGCGTCGCCTTTGGCCTTCTTGGCGATGGTCGTTCCAAGAGCGTGGACTTCTCTCGGCTTCGTGACGAAGGCGAGTGAAAATTCAATTTCGTCGAGATCGTGCAGGTTGCGCAGAATTGTGACGTCGTGAAGTGCTCTCAGCGCACACTCAAAGCTCTCAGGCGCATTGAAGACAACGATCTGCCTTTGGTTCTTCAGGTCTAGTTTTGCGAAGATAGATAACATAACATTCATTCCGCGAGTTCTGATAAGTCGGTTACCGACATCTTAACCTACGCATTATAAAAGGGCGCCCCTTGGAGTAGGATTTGGAGTGTCGGCTCGAACCTTTCCAGAAAGGAGCACCCTTTTTATGGACAAGACGAACTATATCGGGATGGATGTTCACAAGGAAACGATCTCGATCGCGGTCCGAAATTCCTCCGGCAAAGCTGGTGATGGAATCGACGATCGAGACCAAGGCCAGCACATCCAGTAGGTCAAGAACCAAGCGGCCGCTGCAGGTGCCCTCTTCAAAGGTCACCTGCAAGCTTCCGCTTAGCCCTTGGAAAAACTGGAGAATGTGATGGACAAAAATAATGACCTAAATTGGAACGTCCTGAGGAATACAGTGGTCATAATTGTTGCATCGAATATGCCGTAACGGGCACTCGGTGACGGTCGAATGCGTGCGAACAATTTATTTGTTGGTTCTGCAATCTTCTTCGCAGCGGCGACAGTACTGATCGCCGCGGGACAATCTTCCTCGCCGAATTCTCCTTCCATATCATCGGCAGCAGCCCAACAGCAATCCCCGGAAGCGCTTTCGCCGCAACAAGCCCCAAAGCCCGGCTCCATCTTGCAGATCAAAACACGTTTGGTAACCGTAGACGTGGTTGCCACCGACTCACATGGAAACGTGGTGCGCGATCTCAAACCCGAGGAGTTCGAGGTTTCCGACGGCGGACCCCAGGGGATCGCACAGTTTTCGTTCGTAGACAAATCGACAAACTCCAGCTCCGCCAAGTTCTCGAATGCCGTACAGATGCGACCCAAAGGCTTTTACACAAATCAGGCGGAATTAGAGAGTCTAACGACGCCCCCGACCGTCATTCTACTGGATGCGCTCAATACGGAGGGAGCAGACCTGTTGCAAGCCCGGCATGACATGCTTCGCATGCTGAGGACGCTTCCCCCCAACACTCCCGTGGCCGTATTTCTGCTGGAGCAATCAGTGGTTGTGGTGCAAGACTTTACCAGCGATCCCGCGCTATTGCGCGCGGCTCTGGATAGAACGATGAGTCCCGGCGCGAGACTCGATAAGGCGCCGGAAAATGATCCCAACGGTCGTTCGCTCACGGAATTCGATGCGAATGGCGGGATCGAATCGAGCGTCCTCGCTAAGAACACTCAGTCCCTTAAAGAATTCGAAAAGGGGAACGATGCGCGCACGATGGACATTCGCGTGGCTACCACCCTCGATGCCTTGACCGCCCTCGCGCACTATCTCGGCGGTTACCGAGGCCGGAAAAACCTGATATGGGTGTCCGCGTCATTCCCAATTGTCCTTTTACCCGATGCGGATTTCGGTACAGACACCAACGCCTTCGGCGAAACTCGCGTTTACGGAGGAAAAGTGCAAGACGCCGCGAACGCGCTCACCGACGCGCAGGTGGCCGTGTACCCCGTGGATGCGCGCGGGCTTGAGAGCGAAACGGTTTTTTCCGCCGCCGAAAACCCCCAACTTCCCCCGGACACTGCCACTCCGAGCCGCACCTTCTCGGCGCAGCTCGACCGCGAAAAGTTTTCGCGAATGATGACGCAGAACGCGATGGACCTCTTGGCCCAGAGTACAGGCGGCAAGACATGCCAGAACACGAACAACCTTTCCGGCTGTGTCGCGGCGGCGCTGATGGACAGTTCGTCGTACTACGAACTAGCTTACAACCCGCAGAACGTCAAATGGGATGGAAGCTTTCACGCGATCTCCGTGAAGACCACGCGTCCCGGTGTCAAGCTGGCCTACCGCCGCGGCTACTTTGCGCGGGATGCGGAAAATCTCGCGAACAACCAATCGAATGAAAAGCGCTTGCAACAGACCTGCATGGACTTTCTGCCCTCGACGGCAATTCCTATCACGGCGCAGGCAGTCGCCCCAACGAAATCGGACGGTATCCGATATCGGATGTCCGTTGCCCCCAGCGCGTTGAACTTTGCGACAGATGGACAGTCACACAAGCTGAGCGCGGAGATGGTGGCCTGCGTGTACCGTGCAAAAGGCAACTCGTTCCAGTTCTTTGCAAGAGACTTGACCCAAAGCTTTTCTGATGCAGCTTACCAAGGCTTGCAGGCAAGCGGGTTGCACGGATACCTGGAATTTCCTAAGGCTGGTACGCGGCGTGTGCGTATTGCCGTGCTTGATATCGAGACTGGATTGACGGGTGCTGTGGATATTCCCGTGCGTCCGGAGGACTTTGAGAATGCGGCTGCGCCGCCCGCAACGGCAGCAAATTTGCCGGAGATATTCGTCCCGAGAAAGGGAAAAGGAAGTGCGCCCGCGCTCGACTGGGATCCGCCGAAGGTAGACGCTCCGGTTCCGTCTATCTCCGCTGCACAGCCGTGCGCGCTTCCCGATGTACTGAAAAAAGCGGGAGAACGCGCCGATGAACTTATCAATCATCTTCAAAATTTCGACGCGTACGAACAAATTCGCTTCGAGCAAACCGACCCAGAGGGCATGATCGAGAAGTCGATGGCGGCGAAGTTCGACTACCTGGTCGATTTCGGAGAACAGTCCGGGCACAAGTTGCATGAAACACGAACCCTCGTGCCCGGCACTGGCGACCCTGACCTCAGCGGCCTTGTGGACGTCGGGCTGCCCGCTTTCGCCATGATTTTTCATCCGGCCTTGCAAAGCGATTATGAAATGCGTTGCGAGGGTCTGTCTCAGTGGAATAACCATCCGGCTTGGGTTGTTTACTTTCAGCAGAGCAAAAAGAAACGCCCCCGGACGGTTTCCATGGGAACGGCAAGAAGCGTCTACCCGGTAAGCGTGAAGGGCCGCGCCTGGATTGCGGCAGACTCTGGGCAAATCATGCATCTGGAGACGAATCTGGTGGACGGAATTGTAGTGCTTCAACTGCGGGCCAACTCGGTCTCGGTGGATTACGCGCCGGTAAAATTCAAGTCGCAAAACGAAGAAGTGTGGCTGCCTCAATCCGCCGTCGTGTACACGGAATATTTCACGCGCCGCACCATCATCCGGCACACCTTTTCCGACTTCCAGTTATTTTCTGTCCGAACGCAGCAAGTCATTCAGAAGCCTAACCAGCAATGAGCGAGTCTGTTACGATCCGCGACGTTTGGGCATATGCGAGCGTTTCCCAGGACTTGAGTCCGATACGCCGGAAACTGAATAAAACGCAGCGGTCTGTGTTCGCGCGCACAAGATCATCCATCAGCGGCAACCCAGCCCAGGTATTATTCTGAACCGTGGCTGCAATACCGAACACACCGACCGAGGTCCCGCTTCGGACGGGCTTCCTCCGACCCTTCATTCGCTGGTTTATCATCAGCGTGGCGGTCCTTTGGTCGCTTGCCGCGCTGATCCTAGTGGCCGCTCGGTGGATCGACCCGCCGACAACCGTGGTGCACATGCAGCGCCGCTTGCAGGCCTGGATTCACCACACGCCGTATCACGAACGCTACAAATTCATTCCGCTCAGCCAAATTTCGCCCGATCTCCAGCACGCTGTAATCGCCGCAGAGGACGCGCACTTCTACCAGCACCATGGATTCGATTGGCAACAGATCCAAATTGCCGCCGAAGACGATTTGGAAGGCGATCGCACGCGCGGAGCTTCCACGATTACGCAGCAACTCGTAAAAAACCTATTCTTCGGAACGGGCCGCTCTATCCTCCGCAAGGGCGCAGAGGCGACACTCGTGCCGGTGGCGGAGTTGGTCCTCGGCAAACAGCGCATTCTGGAGATTTACCTCAACGTGGTCGAATGGGGCCCTGGTGTTTATGGCGCAGAGTCGGCGTCCCGTTACTACGACGAAACCGCAGCCCGGAATATCGGCCGGCAACAGGCGGCACGACTCGCTGCAATTCTGCCGGCTCCCCTGAAGCGACGACCCGAGCGCATGAATAGCTACAGCGCGATTATCCTTGAGCGGATGTACCAAATGGGCTGGTAATCGCGGCCATGTCTGTCAGTTTCCGATTAGCACGTCACCGGGGAGTGGCATTCTCTTTCGGCTGCTCAAACGAGCTGATTGGTTTAGGGACAAGCTTCTGCAGTGTGTCCGCGACGCCTTCGGGCTTGAATCCGAATGGACCTGGCCCGGCTTTGTATGCAATGCGGCCATCGCGGTCAATCACGTACAGTCTGTCGGGCCAGCCCGTGTAGGCGCGCTCCGTGGCGTTATCGAAGCTGTCTATTACCGCGGGAAATTTAATTCCGAGTTTTACCACGCACATTTTTCCCATCGCGCTACGTTCTTCGAAGTCTTTGGGGCTTGCGAAGATCACGTGATCGTCCAGATTGTCGGGATCCTGCCACACGTCCGTGGTATGCGCTTCGCGGATGTACACCACGTAGAACGCGACCTGATCCTTGTACTTTTCGTACAAGGCGTTGAGGGCGGGAACCTCCCGCCGGAAGGGCGGTCAGGTGTAACTTCCGAACACGAGCACCACCGGCTTTTGTCCCCGAAATGAAGCGAGTTGCACGGTCGTCTGGTGGTCCGGGCCTTCCAGCGAAAAGTCTGGAGCCATGTCGCCGACAGAATGGCTGCCCCGGCGAGCGACGTTCCAGAGCGGCTTGAACGGAAGCACAACGAAAACGGGCCACGGCACGTATCGCATCGTGCCCGCGAACGTATCCGGCGATTGCAGCATCAGCGCGAACAATGCGGCAGCGACCACGACGTACAGGGCTGCCACAACGCCAGCTACTTTGAGCATCCTTCTCGCAAGGTTTTTTGCGTTCATGCTTTTGTTGTTTTCATCCTTTGGGCTTGCGCGAGGTCGGGTCGAGCAAAAGAGCCAGAGTGGCGAGAACCGCCAGGACCCCAAAACCCAGCACTGTAGCCATATACCAGGCTGTGCTACGATGAGCAAGAATCACCATGACGATTACGGCGACAATCACCGCAACCGTGCGAGCGCATTCACGGCATTGCGGTTCGAGTCAAATCTCTTCAACTGTTCCGGCCTCTGACCGTCTCGTGCTTCGAGCGCCGCGCGAAAAACTGGAAACACTTCTCGATGGGCATGTTAGGTCGCGCCCATTTCGAAGTCAATGCAAGCGGCAGAGAAAGAGCCCTGCGCAGCACTCACAGTCTCTTCTGCAGCGGATTATTTCACCGCGGGAGTGCTTCTTGCTAGACTCCCGCCATGCCATTTCGCGTCGGCGGGGTGAAGCTCGACAAATCAGCGGGCCCCATTCGCCGCGCGCTGCAGTACGCCTTTTATGACTGGGCCAGCGAAATGCCCAGGTCGAAACGCATCATCACGTACGTTGGCATCGTTCTTTCAGGGATATGCTTTCTACTTTATGCTGATGTGGGCTTTCAGGTTGCCAGAGTGGTTGTCGTTGTATTTTCTGGGTCGCGATCGGAATGTAGCGCACTGCCTAGGTGAGCGCGGAGGCTATTCGTATCGCAGCGCCACGATGGGATCGACGCTCATGGCGCGGCGGGCGGGAATGTAGCAAGCCAGCATGGTGATGGCACAGAGCAACAGAGTAACGCCGACGAAGGTCGTCAGATCTCCCGCGCTCACGCCGAAGATGATGCCCGCGACGAGCTGCGCCAGGGCGATTGACAACGGAAGCCCGATCAGCAGACCAATGGAAGTAAGCATCACGCCGCGCGTGAGAACTAGTCTCATAACATCGCGCCGCTGCGCCCCCAGCGCCAGGCGCACGCCGATCTCATGGGTGCGCTCGGAAACCGAGTAGGCCATCACGCCATACACTCCGATGGAGGCCAGTACGAGGGCAATCATTCCCAATACACTCAGGATCACGGCCACGTAGGCAAGTCCGAGGAGCTGATTGGAAATCACTTTCTGCAGCGTCCAGACCTCGTCAATCGGCTGATCCGGGTCCACCGCATCTATGGCTTCGCGCACCGCGAAGCCAAACGCAGTCGGGTCGCCTGCGGTCTTCAGAGCCAAGTACGTGTAACTCGAAGGCGCCTGGCGATAAGGCACATACACGGGCGGCGTTTCCTGGCGTTCCAGCGGATTGTATTTCACGTCCGCGACAATCCCGACGACCTTGGCCCAGGGCTGCTCGGAATCTGGCTGGCCACGCTTGATGAATTTGCCGAGCGCATTTTCGCCGGGGAAATACCGTTGCGTGAAACTCTGGCTGATGTCCACCACGGGCGGTTGGTCCGCGCCGTCGGTTTCTGCGATCAAGCGGCCATCGAGGAGCGGAGTCTTTATCGTGCGGAAATAATCCGCGTTGACGCTCTCGAAGTTGGCCCGCAGGAATTCACCGGGCCGCAGCGGCTTGCCTCGAAGCGAAACAGGCTCGATATCGCCGTAATCTCCGAACGGCACCTGAGTAGCAACTGCGGCGGCCTGCACTCCGGGTATCGTGTGGAATTGCTCCATCACGCGCTCATAGAAGGACGCCTTCTGCTGCGTGGTTTTGTATTTCGACTCCGGCAGGACGACTTTCATCGTCAGGATCTGCCCGGGATCGAGATTCTGGTTCACATACAGCAAGGCGTACACGCCCTTCGACATCAGTCCCGCGCCCATCAGTAGGATCAGCGAGAGCGCTACTTCCGCGACTACGAAGACGCTGCGCAGGCGCTGGCGTTTCCGCCCAGCCGTGCCGCCGCGCCCTCCTTCTTTCAATTCCTCGTACACGTCAGCTTTAGAGGTGTGGAACGCGGGTGCCAGGCCGGAGATCAAGCCCGCTAGAAACGTGATCGCCACCGTGTAGAAAAACACATCCGTTTCCAACCGGACGTGCCGCCACATCGGAAGTTCCCTTTCCACTTCGGGAGGCATGTAATGGCGGATCAGCCCGATGCCCCATTGCCCCAACAAAAGCCCGAGCGCTGCGCCGACAACGGCAAGCATCACGCTCTCGGTCAAAAGTTGCCGGATAATGCGCACGCGGTTGGCGCCGAGGGCCCGGCGCAAGGCCACTTCCTTCATGCGGCTGGCGGAGCGCGCGAATAATAAATTGGCGACGTTCGCGCAGGCGATGAGCAAAACGAAAAGCACCGCGACGATCAGCATCTGGCAGTATTGATCGGCTATTTCGCCCGCGACGAAAACGCCCACCGGCATCAATTTCGTCCGCCAACCCTCTTCGTCCTTGGGATATTGCTGGCGCAGGCGGCTCTGGATGGTCCACATTTCCGCCGCGGCGCTGCCCAGCGAAACTCCGGGTTTGAGGCGCGCGATCGGGTCAATGTAATGATTCGTGCGGACCGTTTTTTCTTTGTCGCTGATCGCCAGCGGCATCCAGATCTGCGTGCCGCCGGGAAAATCGAAATCCTTCGCGGTTACCCCCACGATGGTGCAGGATTTGCCGTTGATGGTGGCCGTCTTGCCAAGAATGTTTGGATCGGAACCGAAACGCCGCTGCCACAGCCCGTAGGTCAGAATAACTTCCTGTTCGTGCCCGGCTTCCTCTTCTTCGGGCAAAAATGGCCGGCCCATCGCCGGCGGTACGCCGACAACAGCGAAAAAGTTGGCGCTCGCGAGCAGCGCTTGCACTTTTTCGGGATCGCCTTTCCCCGTGAAGTTGGCGTCAATCTGTTGCGTCGCGCCCATTTCTTCGAACGACTGCGCCTGCTTCTTCCACTCCAAATAATCGGCCGGAGAAACATCGTTCCAGCCGACTGTTTCGTTCGGCGCGAGAGTAAGGATCATGACGAGGCGGTCGAGGTGGGGAAGCGCTACGGGTTTCTTCAGGAACGCGATGGCCACGCTGAAAACCGCGGTGTTCGCTCCAATCCCCAGGGCGAGGGCCAGCACAGCCAGGGCCGTGAACCCCGGGCTCTTCAGCAGCATGCGGAATCCGAATCGCACGTCTTGCAGCAACGTTCCCATCGGCCCGTCCGTACAGAAGGATGCCGAGGTCTATTGCAAGCTCGCATCCGTGCGGAAGGCCAACGCAATCACTGAGGAAACAGCGACTTGCAGGGACGGAGGTGGCCCGTGGAGCTAAGAATTTGTTCGTTCGTGGAATGGCCCTGTCGCGGAACCGGACAGGAACACCTGTGGCAGCGACGCCCCAAGAACGCTCCCTTTATATTGAGTCCGAGTCAAGTCGCGTACGACTTGACGCGCTTGGGCTGGCCAATTCGTGCGTCGTGGGGGTAAAAGCCTGCTTCTGTCTCACTAGGAACCACAAAATTGCGAGGAAGATCCACATCGGAAAGCTAACGGGACTGACTGAGGCATGCTCATGCTCGTATTCATAGAGGCGGCCACCGATTCCATGACAAGCTGAAATCTCGCGCGATTAGCGGGAATTGGCGGAGCAGAAAGCGCTTCATGGCGTACGTTTTTAGACACCAAAGTTGCCTGAGAGTTTCTCGGCTCCTGGAGTGCAGACGATGAGGTTTCGCCGGCCTCGCCTTGGCCCCCTAACGTGCCGGCCGAACCTGCGTGTCCACGCGGACTAACGCAGTGAACGGCGTACGCGGCTTGATGTCCGCGTCTTTCCCGTGTCTAAGGAGGGTCAACCATCCCACTACTGGGATCACCACTACCTCGTTCGGCGGGTGTGCGTCGCCCTCTTTAGCCGCCGAATGGTGCAGTTTGATCACTGTGCTACCCGCCGTGAGCGAGTCCGCCTTGAACGTGACTTCGCCCGGAGCGCCTCCGGCGCCGGTCTTCTCCACCTGTATGACCATTGCAACCGCGGGAGAGTCTTTTGCCGCGATGAGCGTCTCGCCAATTTTCAAATCGTCAGCGAGCGTCATCGGAATCTTGTCGCCGACTTCGGCCGTTCTCGAACTTACTTCGGCGGCAAAAAGCAGCCGCACCGGCGTGTCTTTTGCAAGAACCAAACCGGTCGCGGGCGCGTTTGCAAGCGTCGCCACGCCGGGGCTCGCAGCGGCTGGAGCGGCAGGCGCACTTACCGCCGCGGGCACGGCAGAAGGCGTTAACGGCGTCGCGGACACCAGCACAGTGTATTGCGCGGACGCGACGTAGCTTCGCGCGTAATACGGCGCGAGGGCAATTGCCTGAAGCGTTGTGGTGGAATCAACCTCGATCGGGCCCATGTAGCGCGCGGATTTTTCCGTAGGCGTCCAGCCATCGGTGGTGTAGTAAATGATGGATCCGCGGGTATCGTCGGTAATTTTCACGGTGGCGGGAAAATTGTAAACACCGGGCTTGAGTGAAAATTTCGGTTTGGCCGCTGGGGCGCAGCAGTACGTCACACTGTTGCTTTGCGAGGCCAAAATCATTTGCTGAGTCGCCTGTAAGTTGGCCTGTTGAGCTTCTTGCAGGGCCTGTTGCGTGGCTAGTTGAGAGGCCATTTGCGTCTGCTGCATGGCCTGTTGCGCTGCGTCTATCCCAGGGTTCTGAGCCTGCGCGTAAGAAGCGCTTATTGCCAGCATCAAGATCACTAGAAGGGTTCGCATCGCGTGTCTCCCTGCTTGTGGGACGTGCACGTTACCTATCAGGTTACGCGGTGCGGCTCCGGAGTTGCTAAATGCGGAGGGCAGAGCATGCCGGCGCCAGATCTTCCATATCGCTTGACGCCACGGCGCCTGAGGTATACCCCACGGCTTTCCCTGCCGAATGCCTGTATGCGGTTTCCCTCCGCCTCGCGGCGGAGTAAAGTGAACGCATGGCCTATCGGAAGTGTTTCGCTGGCTTGCTTTCTATAGCAGCCTGCGCGGCAGTCAGCTTGCCTTCATGCGCGAAACCCACCACGGGTCCCAAATTGATTGATGCGGACGGTGTCCAATTCACGGCGTGCGGCGGCGTTACATCGATAAGAGATGACGGCAATTCGAAAGACCCTGAAACGATGACTTATGATGTCCTGTTCAAAGATCCTGAAGGCTCGAATCGCCACCTCGCGATGGTTCGCTCGTTAACGATTACCGACCTGCCGAGCGACAGTGCCGCTTGCGCGGGCGCGCGGTCTTCGACCGGAGCGGAAGCGCACTGATAGGACGTGACGTTCGATGCCGCGACGGCTGGCACGTCGCGTGAGTTGCTTGCACCCGCTTCCCCACCGAATGGGTGTACAATGGCGCCGGTTTTGAAAGTGCTGGGCCTGCCAGTACGATTCCGAGCTTTGCCTCAGAATCTATCTTTTTCTTGAAAGGACGAACCGGTGAATAAGAGAATCGTTGTATTTGCACTCTGTTTGGCCATCGCGTCCCCATTGTTAGCCCAGAAAAAAGAAGGCGAGCGTCTTTCGAATGCAGCCACGGTACTGCGCGAGATCTCCGGAGGAGACAAGGGTCTGCCCACGAGTATTCTCGATCAGGCCGACTGTGTCGTGGTATTCCCCAGCGTCAAAAAGGTAGCCGTCGGCATCGGCGGCAGTTACGGACGAGGCGTGCTCATTTGCCGCAACGGTGCGGATATGAATGGCGATTGGGGCGCTCCCGCAATGTACAAGCTTGACCAGGCCAGCATCGGCGTGCAGCTGGGCTCGACAGCGACTGATTTCGTGCTGGTGGTCATGAATAAAAATGGCGCGCAACAAATTCTGAACGGCAAGACCAAACTCGGAGCCAATGCCGCGGCCGCGGCCGGTCCCACCGGCGCACAGGCCACGGGTTATAATGCCGCTTCCATGCACGTGGACGTTCTCACCTATTCGCGGACCAAAGGCCTCTTCGCCGGCGTCTCTTTGGAAGGCGCTTCCATGGAGTCCGACGATGACGCCAACAAAGCCCTCTATGGCAACGCGATCAGCGCAAAGGACATCGTGCAAGGCGGCCAAGCCGCTGTGCCGGCAGCCAAACCACTGGTGGATGAGCTCAATTCGATTTCATCGGCTCGCAAGAGCTCCTAGAAACCTCGCGGTGTAGAGCGAATGCGGGCCGCCGTCGAGCGGCCCGCGCCACCTCAGCCCCCACGCAAGCTTCGGGCAAGTTGAACTTTCGCGTTCAGCTTCTTCGGTACGGATGCCATGTCGTATCAATTCGATTTCGACTCCACGCATCGGATTCTCCGCTGCCGTTTCGCAGGGCGCGTTAATGACGAAGAGCTGAAAGAATACTATCTGACCTCCCAAAAATATGTCGCCCTTACAAATGCGGCAGCCGGCATCACCGACTTTTCAGGCGCGGATGCAGTTGAAGTTTCCCCCAACACGATCCGCGACCTGGCCGCCTTGCCTCCGCTGATGCCCGAGCCGAACCAGATCCGCTGCATCGTAGCTCCCACCGACAAGGTCTTCGGTTTGGCGCGTATGTTCGAGCTGCACGGCGAAGACACCCGTGCCAACTTTCACGTCGTGCGCACGATGAAGGAAGCTCTCGCGATCCTTGGCTTGCAGGGCCCAAAGTTCAGCCCAATCGAGACACCCTAAGTCAGGTCCCTGCTGCAGGTTGCAGCCTGTTCCTGCCACCGCGGAATGATGTTGACAAGGCACGTTTGTGATATATCATATGCCATATCTTAGTTGTATTGGAGAACACATGGAACACAACGCAGACCAAGAACATCCTGGCGACGCACAAAACCACCAGGAAATTCGATATTTTCGGTCTGGACACTCCGCACCACTTCCGCGGACGCGAATCTGAATTCGGCGAGCGCTTTCGGCGCGGCGGCCGGCACTTCGGCGGATGGGCGGGCCGAGGCTTCGGCGACCGCATCTTCGATAGCGGCGAACTCCGCTACGTGATTTTGCAGCTCATCGCCGAAAAGCCCCGGCATGGATATGAATTGATGAAGGCGATCGAGGACCGGCTCAACGGCGCTTATTCTCCCAGTCCGGGGCTGATCTACCCTACCCTGACGCTGCTCGAGGAAATGGGCTACGCGACGCTGAGCACCAGCGAGGGCAACAAAAAGCTCTACACGATCACTGCGGACGGCCGCGCGAAGCTGGAGGAGAATAAGGCCGTCGTGGATGCCGTCTTCGAGCGGATGGACAAAGCCGGAGCCGAATTCGGGCGCGGACGCGCACCGCAGATCATGCGCGCCATCGAAAATTTCCGGTACGCGCTGCGCTTGAAGACTTCGCAGAGCGCCCTGACGCCCGAGCAAGTGCAAAAAATCGTCGACGCGATCGACGCCTCCGCAAAGGCGATCGAGCAGTCGTAGAAGCTGACAAACGATCGACCAACGAGACCGCCGCGGGAAACCTCGCCGGTTTTGTAGCGGCGGTCTTCAGACGCCCTGTTCGCGTCGCGCATGAAGTTGCGGGACCGCCATCGTTCCGCGCGGCGACAGCGATCGTGCAACTGAAGTGCGCCGCTACAAAATCCTGCGTGTGGCTCTAGAGCACCACGTTTAATTCAAGCTGCACGCCGGGGTGCGCGACGTCACAGAGATAGTAGACGCCGCCATCGTCTACGACGTACACGTCGTCGTCATAACCCCAGTCTGCGGGCCACGGCTGCACGATGATGAATGAGTAGCCGCCGTACGAAAAGCGCGGCCGGCCTCCAACAACTTCCGGGTGGCCGACGTGGAAGTGATGTTCGCGGCCGAAGTGTGCCTTAAAACGGTCGTCCGGGATGCGTCCACCGCCGCGCGATTCCTGGCCGCCGCCCTGCTGCGCGTACTGCCGCTGCTGTTCGTTCCCGCGCTGCTGCGACTTTTCCTGTTCTTTCTGCGCCTTCTCCTGCTCCTTCTGCGGCTGCTCATTTTGCTTTTCTTCTTGCTTGGCGGTCTTGGGGTCCTCGGATCGTGGCTGCTCCTTGGGCGGCGTCGCTTGCTTTTCCTTGTCCGGGCGCGGTTGATCGTTCGGAGTCTTAGGCGGCTTATTTTCCTCCGGCTTCGGTTCCTGCTGCTTCGGCTTGTCCGCGTCGTCGTGCTGATCCTGGGCGTGGGCCGGTGCTGCAACTCCGAGTGCCAGTAACAAGGCCGACGTACCTACGAAACTGATCATCTTCATGAGCGTTCCTCCGTTCGTTTTCGTGGTGCATTCCTACCGTGCCTCGTGCGTTCCAGCCACCGTTCGGCCTTTCGAATGGCTAAGAACCCTTAAGAAAGCTGGGAAAACAAACCGAAGGCCGGACGGATCGCTTCTGAACTGCAAGGCGCCGGATTGCTGCCTGCAAAAAGACTAGCGCCTTCATTCCATGCCTACGCGCAGCACGTACTTCAAGGCTAGCGGAGTTGGCGATACGTGCGAATACCGCCGCGGCTGTATATCGTCGGGGGAAAACCTAGGACTTGACAGTGTGAAAAGCATTGTTTCTAAACCAGCAGCGGTCAGTTACTTGAGCCTGCTTCGTCGTCTCAAAAAACGCGGCTACAATCTGCAGTTTTTTCTACCTGTGGGTGCCGAGCGCTGCGCTAGCACTTTTGCGAATGCGGGGGCGAGTCTCGCTCGGAGGTCATGATGTGCCCGCCGAAGACGTTCGCTCTTACTACACGATCGTTCGCTGGCGGACGCGTGAACCCTATTCGACAATACGCCCGCGACGCCCGGGATTATGGCAACTTCCGGACGCGGCGAGCTTCGGATCGCCGACAAAACATTGTGCAACAAATTAATAAGGCTCTACGAAAAACCATGACGAAGGTTCCTGAAGACATTCTCAGGTTGCCGCTTGTAGAGCGCGCAGTGATCGCACTCAGGGCGGCTGTCCAAAAAGCAATCGAGGAGCACGCCGTGCAGGGTTGCCGATTTACACTGAGCGTGACGGCAAGATAGTGGAATTACCGCCCAGATCAACTCACCGCAGAATTCGGCGTCTTGCAAGCTCAGTCGAAGTAAAACTTCTTACGAAGCTCCCTCGTCCCCGAACGCTTGCTACTTATTTTCAAAGAGCTGGTTAGCGTCGGCGTAGGGCATGGCGCCCTCGAGCAT
Organism: uncultured Acidobacteriota bacterium; assembly: GCA_963795005.1. Classification (GTDB taxonomy): domain Bacteria; phylum Acidobacteriota; class Terriglobia; order Acidiferrales; family UBA7541; genus Palsa-295. Next base: position 222,252 of record CAWCGE010000001.1, read on the forward strand.
TCTTGAGTAAGTGCCGTCGTGTTTTAGCTCGTCGGCGATGCGGCGGCTGAGGCCCATTGTCGCGCGCATGATGCCGGAGCCGACGCTGACGCGCGCAACGCCCAAATGCTCCAGGCGCGGAATGCTGGGAGCATTCGCGACCGCCAGAATATTCACTGGAAATTCCAACGTTTCAACGAAGCGCCGAATGGTGTGCTCGTCGGTGAGCCCCGGAAGAAAGACGCAATCGGCGCCCGCGTCAATATAAGCGTGCAGGCGCTCGCAGGCGCGGTCGAAAAGCGTGGCGGCATCGCCGATTTGCGCGAGATACACGTCGGTGCGCGCGTTGATCACGACCCTCACGCCCAGGCCATCGGCTGCGCGGCGCGCCGTGCTGATTTTTTCGATTTGCCTCCCAATCTCGGCGATGACTTTCGATTCACCCTGTTCCCTATCTTCCAGGTTCAAGCCGACGGCGCCGGAATCGATCAACGCTGCGGTGGTCTTGGAAACATCGCGGTAACCGCTCTCGAGATCAGCCGTGACCGGAACGCGCACGCAAGCGGCGATTCGTTTTACCGCCGCGAGCATCTCGTCCTGCGTGATGCGCTCGCCATCCGGATATCCCAGCGAGAACGCGGTCCCCGCGCTGGTGGTGGCAATCGCGGGAAAGCCAGCCTCTTCAAAGATGCGCGCGCTGGCGCAGTCCCAGGCATTCGGCAGGACCAGAATTTCGGGGCCGTGATGCAGACGGCGGAGCAACTCCGCCTTTTCGCTTTGCGTGTTCATGCGGACATTATAAGCGCGAGGCACGCAACGGCCGAAGGGTCGGGCAGGTCCCGCACCGGCCAGATTGGCCGTGCACACGAGAAGACACGGACCCGACGCGTTTGCCAGGCCCGCTTAGCAGAATCGCGTGACGACCTTATACTAGATAATGGAATTGACGGGCGGTATATTTTCGCAGGGCGTCGCTATTGAGACTTGCGACGCGGCATCTATCGCAATCGTTGAGCTGTTTAGCGAGAAGTGAAAGCCGGCCGGTTGAACCGGCGCGGACGGGAGGAATTGGACCAGATGCAAGCGGCACTGCAACATGTGATGCCCGTGGAAAGGCAAGTGCGTCTGCAACGGGCTTTATTTCGCGGCGAAGATTTGACGGTTGCGAATCCGGCGTACGTGCGCGTCTTGCGCGGAATCATCGAGACGCTCATTGCCACGGATCTGGAGCCGCGCGATTTGACGGTGGTTGCGCTGGGCATCCGCGATGGCGCGGGTTCGGCGAACGTCGTGGCACGCGAGCCGGGCGTGGCAGCGGGCCTCGAAGAATATGCGTTCATCATGCGCAAGCACGGCCTGAAGGTGACTCTGAAGAAAGAAGACGGCGACGTGTTTGAAACCGGCGACACCTTGGTGCGCGTCGAGGGCGGGCAAAACAAACTGCTGAGCCTCGAGCGCGTGGGATTAAATTTGCTGCAACGCATGTGCGGGATTGCCACGAACACGTCGCGACTGCAGGAACGCGCGCGGCGGCGTTGCTCGGCTACCAGAATTCTTGGCACGCGAAAAACACCGTGGGGGCTGCTCGATAACCGCGCGCTTCATTTGGGCGGCGGCGGGACGCATCGCCTGGGACTCGGCGACGGCATCGTGATCAAGAATAATCATTTGGCGCTGCTGGCGCGGCGCGAAGAGCAAGCCGTGCCGCTGGCGTTAGAAACGGCCTGGGCGGGCCGCCGCAACGCAGCCTTCATCGAAGTGGAAGTGCGCAGCGAAGAAGCGGCGCTGGCGGCGGGCCGCGTCTTCAAACATTTGCAGGCGCAAATACCGGCAAGCGGAGCCAACGCGAAAAAGCTGCCGCGCCAGTGCCCTTGCCTGGTGATGCTCGATAACCTGATGCCCGAGGACGTCCGCAGCATCATCCTGGCCCTGCGCAAACAAAAAGTGTGGGACGCAGTGCTGGTCGAGGCCAGCGGCGGAATCTCGGAAACGAATATGGAGCTCTACGCCGACGCCGAAGTGGATGCCATCTCCATCGGCGCGCTAACGCATTCCGCCCGCGCGCTGGACCTGAGCCAGAGAATGGAGTAGGCGCGTTTGCAAAAATAACGCAGCCTTTGCAGCGGTGGCTTCAGTGCGCCATTGGCATTACGGCATGGAACGAGGGGGCCGCAAATCCGTCCGGACCCAAATGGCGATTTGAAGACCGCCGCTACGAAGGCCTGACGTGGTGCGTGCCTGAGCCTTAGAGCTGCCCCAGGCCGCCGTCCACATTGATTTCGACGCCGGTGACGTACGATGCGTCAGACGACGCAAGGAAGGCTACCACTCCCGCCACCTCTTCGGGCCGTCCCAGACGTTTCATAGGAACCGCAGCGGTTATAGTTTTGGCGAACTCGTCAATCTCCTCCTTGGAAAGACCGGTGCGTCCGAAGATCGGCGTAGAGATCGGGCCTGGAGCGACGGCGTTCACGCGAATGTTACGCTCCGCAAGAGCGCCCGCGAAAGTGCGCGCCATCGAGCGCAACGCCGCCTTAGTCGCCGAGTAAACGCTGGAGTTCGCGAAGCCCTTTTGCCCGGCCACGCTGGTATTGAGAATGATTGACGCGCCGTCGCTCAGATAAGGCAGCGCTTTCTGGATCGTAAAGTACGCGCCCTTGGCGTCAATGTCGAAGATTTCGTCGTAATGCTCTTCGGTGACGGCTTCGGGCAAGACGAATTTAGCAACGCCCGCGTTAACGAACAGCACGTCTATCTTGCCGAATTTCTGCTTGACCGCGGCGTAAAGCTTGTCGATCTCGGAAAGTTTGGCGACATCCGCTTGCACCGCCAGGGTGTCCTTGCCGAGCAATTTCACAGCTTCGTCGAGCGTTTTTTGACTGCGTCCGGAAATGGCCACGCGCGCGCCTTCGTCCTTCAGGCGTTTGGCGGCTGCCAATCCAATGCCGCTGTTTCCGCCGGTAACGACTGCAACTTTCCCTTCTAGTCTATTCAAAGCCATCGCGATTCCTCCGTCCGTGTTTGGGTTTGCTATTCAGTGTGTGTGCTGCAAGCTTGATCGCTAACAGCGGTTTGCATTTGTAGCGGCGGTCTTCAGACCGCCATCGTTCTGGAGGCAATACCAACGGCGCACTGACACTCGCCGCTACAAGCTTATCGGTTCCTACGCTTCAATGCTTAGATGACTGTCTAACTATTTGGTCGCAGTTAAGTGTACAATCGCGATTGTGGAGGTTTGCGGCGCCGAGCGCAAGTGCCGCAATCTGAGGGCTATAGCATGAATCGCGCGGAGATTGAAAAGACATCCAAAGCGCTAGCCGATGAGACGCGGCTGATGATTTTCGAAGCCATCGCCGAACGCAAGCGCATGAATTGCAGCGATATCGCCTCGCTGCAAGGCGTCACGCCCGCCACGGTTTCACATCACCTGAAGACTTTGCTGGATGCCGGGCTCATCGCCCGCCGCCGCAATGGCCAATTCGTTTACAGCAAAATCGTCCCGGCCACGCTGAACGCCTACACCCGCTCCCTCGCAAAAATCGCCCGTGGCAACAACAAGAAGAAGACCAGGCGCCGCTGAACTCTTGCGGGATTTCGGGATTTTGCGTTAGTATTTCCGCAGGCCAGATTTTCCAAAAGCAACGCTTGCGTGAGGTGGGGCGATGACGACCCTGCGGCGATTCTCCGGTTTTCACTCCCGGCTGTTCTCTTCTCTATCGTTTTGCATTCCAGGAATTATTCTCTGCGGGCTTGGACTGGCATTTGCTCCCGGCGCATTTTGCCAATCCGCAAAGTTGACGGCCGCAACGACCTTCGCTCCCGTCCCTGACTCCCCGCTGGAAATGGTCAACGTCCCTGCAAGGCTGCTGACATCCCAAGAGGAACGTGCGCAGGCGCTCGCGCTCTTCGACCACGCGCGGCAAAACCTGGCGCTGCACGCCGCGGGCGTGCCTCCGTTCCAGATAAAAGTCTCCTTCATGTCTTCCGGGCAAACGCAATATGAAGGCGACGGCGCCATGGAAGAAAATTCCGCGGGCTCCCGCTGGCGCTGGACGGCGCAGATCGGAAGTTCCTCGCAGACGCATCTTTCGCCCGGCGGCGGCCTGGTGTATTCGAGCAATCCTCGCGAGCCGATTCCGATGCGCGTGCAAATGGTCCGCAGCGCCATTTTTGCGCCGATCGGATACATGAACGGCGGCGCGGTGATACGCACGGCCGAAGTCATGCGCGACGGCAAGGAATTTACGTGCATGCTGTTGTCGGGGGCCGCACCCAATTCCTCTGCGCCGCGGCAATGGTTTGAGACGGAATATTGCTTCGACGCGGATACCGGCTTGCTGCGAACCTGGTCCGAAGCTCCCGGAATCTACATTGATTACAATTACGCGGACGCGATTCAATTCGCCGGACGCACGATTCCCCGCGACATCACCGTGACCGAAGGCAACCAAGCAATCTTGCAGATCCACGTGAATAGCTTGGAGGCGGCCGTCGGGCTGACCCCGGACATGTTCACGCCCACGCGCGAGATGGTCGCGGACGGCCCGGCTTTCCTGATCGGGCGGCCGGAACGATTTCCCATGCGCGTGGATCGCGCGCCGGACCGGGAGGCTAGCATAGTGCAACCCGTGATCGTTCACGCCACTCTCAGCAATAGCAATGGCCACGTGATCGAAGCAGAAGCGCTCCCGGGACCTGATCCGGCGCTAGCCCAGGAAGCAGTGGATTTGATCGAAAAGTCCAATTTTCAGCCCAATGGAATGCAGCGGGAAGTTTTCGTGAACGTGGGGTACCATCTGCCGCAGCCGTAGCCGTCGCTGTTATCCCGAACGCAAGTGAGGGACCTGTCGTCGTTTTGAACCCTGCGCGCCCATTTTTCGCTGCAATTCTTGGTCTCTGACATTCGCTGTAACGGCCCCCCGTTCTCCGTTTTGCACTCTACAACGCGTTTGTCATCCCGAGCGGGCCGCGGGACCTCTCTTCGCTTCTTCGCTTTACAGCAACCCCAAGCCCTGCCCCTAGTACCTGTGCCTCGTCCATATACAGATTTTCGCTGATTGTGCCTGCGCGCCGCGCCGATCAGACTGTATTTGTGACGCTGGCTCAACCCGCTCACAAATTCTCCAATAGGAGCTATGGAATGACCGAGCAAAACAGGTGTCACAAATGCGGAAAGACCTTCGGGTCGGCCAGCGAATTGCGCGACCACGAACGAAACTGCGAGGGCGGCAACCGGTAGTCCGATATTAAGCGACCCGGGGGAAAGCGGGCGGCTGCTTGAGCGGCCGCCCTTTCATTTTTGGTCGTGCGCCAGGCTATTTCTACTGCTTCTTGGTCGCGGCAAGCGACTCTTGGAACGCTTTCTCGGAAGCCTGGTGCGCCTTCCTCGAATGTTCCATCGCTTGCGTGCTAAGTTCGTGCGCGGTCAAGTGATCTTCCTTATCGGGATGTGCCGCTGCAACGCGGTGGGCGTGCGCGGCCAATTCGTGAAATTCCGCGGCGCGTTGATGCGAATCGTAGGGCATGATGCCACCTCCAGACGCCGGGGTTCCGGCGGACTTCCAGGTCATATCCGAGTTCATAAGTGCTCATAACGGTTCACCATGCGGCGTTCGGGTTTTTTCGCGCGAAGCTAAGTCCACAGGAGTTGGGACCCTCAAACCGTTCAATTGCCCGCGCCGTTCGAAGTTCTGCGCACTTCCAGCGCGATCACCGGAATTGCGCCGCAGGGCAAATTGGTGACGAAACGCAACGTGCCGTCGCTCGCTTCAAATGCGAGGCCCGCTTGATTCGACCCGCCGCGATATTCGCCCCACGAGCGCGGCACCACCGAAACACATTGTGCGTCGGAATTGAGCTGCGCGGCATTTGAGCCGTGAGGCGTTCCGTCCGCCGCCCGATGGGTCTTCGCGGAAGCCAACCCAAGCGTTGCAATTGCTACTACCGCACACTTCCTCGCCAGACTTTTCACGTGGACCTCCTCCTGAAGCTTCAGCCGCGCCGCATTGTACTGTGTTTAGCAAACCATAAAAAACCCTGTAATCCCGAACGCAGTGAGGCCTGCCTGCCGCAGCCAGGGACCTCTGTTCGATTTTCTCAACGGATCGCAAGTTCCAACCTCGCGACACCTCTCCCCATTTACACAGTTCATGGTATTGCGGGCACCCTGCCGCGAAGCCAACATGCAAAACAGGAGTGCGACTTTATCTTCCGCGCCTACGTCAAACAAGCGTCGGGAGCTTTACATTCATGGCCAACAAGCCCGCCTACAGCAAGTCCTCATCCGGCAAACCGCAGGCCGCCGCCGGAGACACACGCCCGGCCGGCGCGATACCTTTGCGCAGCTTTGGCAGTCGTGACGACGTCAAGGTTTCCGCGCTCGCCATGGGTGGCCATCACTTAGGCGACGCCAAGGACGAGCAAACCGCCATCCGCATCGTGCAAGAGGCCGTGGACGGCGGCATCACGTTTTTCGATAACTGCTGGGAATATCATCGCGGCAAGAGCGAAGACTGGTTGGGCAAGGGCCTGAAGGGCCGGCGCGACAACGTATTTCTGATGACCAAAGTGTGCACGCACGGCCGCGACCAGGAGCTCGCGATGCAGATGCTCGAGCAGTCGCTGAATCGCCTGCAGACCGATCATCTGGACCTCTGGCAGATTCACGGTGTTGCGTTCGAAAACGATCCCGAACTTTTCATACGTCCGCGCGGCGCCGCGGAAGCGCTGCGCAAAGCCAAAGAACAGGGCAAGGTGCGCTTCGTCGGCTTCACCGGCCATAAAGATCCGGCCATTCACCTGAAAATGCTGGAGACCGGATTCCCTTTTGATTCCGTGCAGATGCCGCTGAATGCCTTTGACGCGAATTTTCACAGCTTTCAACAGCAAGTGCTGCCGGAACTGAATCGCCGCGGTATCGCCGCGCTGGGGATGAAGCCCATCAGCGGGCACGGCGAGCCGGTGACGACCGGGACGCTGACGGCGGAAGAGGCATTGCGCTATGCCATGAGTCTGCCCGTCGCGACCACCATCACGGGCATAGATTCGCTGGAAATTCTTCAGCAAAATCTGCGCGTCGCGCAAGGCTTCCGGCCGATGAGCGCGGCGGACATGCAGGCGTTGCAGGATCGCCTGAAGCCGGTTGCAGCCGACGGGCGTTTCGAGCTGTACAAAGTGTCCCTGAAATTCGATAACCCGGAAGCGCGCCTGGCGCACGGCTTCCCTCTCGATATGGAGTCCGTGGAAGTGCGAGAAATGGTGGACTCTGCAAACACGGGGCTTCCGTGGCCGCAGATTCCCAAATAGCGCTCGCGCGTGGGTGAAATTCGCGCGTGATTTGTTGCGCGATTTGTTGATGGAGTTAGGATTCGATGGCGCAGGATCAGGACAATGACATTTCCCGGCGGGCGTTCGTGAAAAGCGCCGCGACGATTGCGGCTTCGGCGATCCTGCCACAGGAGCTGGCGTCAGTGGCCGCCCGGAAACGTTCACCCGGCGGCGGTGGCAGCGCGGCGGCGTACTCTCCGCTCGAACAAGTGCCTAAGCGGCCGCTGGGCAAAACGGGTGTAGAGGTCTCGGCGCTGGGCGTCGGCGGCTATCATCTCGGCTCGGCGAAGGACCAGCAGGACGCGAGCGATATCGTTTCGCGCGCGCTCGATGCCGGCATCACGTTTTTCGATAACGCCTGGGAATATCACCATGGCGCGAGCGAAGAACGCCTCGGCGTCGCGTTGCGCGGCAAACGCGATCGCGCGTTTGTGATGACTAAAGTCTGCACGCATGGCCGCGACAAGGACATCGCCATGCAGATGCTCGAGCAATCCCTACGCCGCCTGCAGACCGATCATCTCGATCTCTGGCAGATTCACGAAGTGGTTTATTTTAACGACCCCGATCTGATTTTTCGTTCGAATGGCGCGGCGGAAGCGCTGCTGGCCGCGAAGCAACAGGGCAAAGTGCGCTTCGTCGGCTTCACCGGGCACAAGGACCCCTCGATTCATTTGCGCATGCTCGCGCAGGATTTTCCTTTTGACACCGTCCAGATGCCCCTCAACGCCCTAGACGCCACCTTTCGCAGCTTCGAATCTCAAGTGTTGCCCGAAGCGACCAAGCGTGGCATCGCCGTGCTGGGCATGAAAAGCCTGGGCGGCTCGGGCGAAATGGTGACGCACGGTGCGATGACGGCGCAAGAAGGGTTGCGCTACGCGATGAGTCTGCCGGTCGCGACTACGATCAGCGGAATGGATTCAGTCGGCGTGCTGGAACAAAATTTGGCGGTCGCGCGCGGTTTTCAGCCCATGGCCCAAGGCGAAATGCAGGCGCTGCGCGAGCGTGCGAGAATCTACGCCGCCGACGGCCGCTACGAGCTATTCAAAACCACAAAGAAATACGACGGCGACATAGGTCGCGAGCAACATCACTACCCCACACCAGAAAAACTGCCCGCTTAGCGCATTGTGCAGCCCGCAGTCGCGAACAGCGAAGAGAGATCCCTCCGCGGGTGTGCGCGCGGCGCCCGGGCTTTCACCCGTCCAGGACGGCTGCCGCGCGCGCTCGGAGGAAAACGTCGACGCTTACTTCTTGCAGGAATCGCTGACCATCTTGAGATCGGTCACTACCAGCATGTTGCCGCCGGCGTGCCCTTCATTCTGACCCGCGGCGTTCTGTGCATTCGGGTCCGACGACATGGAAGACGACGGACTGCCGGCGCCCTTGCGCTGCGGGATGGTGCCTGTGACGGTAACGGTGTGGCCGACGTGCTCGCCCAGATTCACTTGCTTGCTGCGCAGGTGATAAGTAGTGCCGTCATCGGCAGTGAGAGTGTAGTGGCCGGCCTTGTTGCCTGCTTGCAGGCAGCCGGTCACCGTAGTGGCATTCGCGCTCGGCGCATTGTCCTGGCCGGTGTTGCCAGCTTGCAGCCGCGACGGCAGGACGGTTACCGCGGCAAACAGCGCCAGTAGAGTGAACAACTTTCGCATCGCCAATCTCCTTTTCGGGTGCCGTTTCTCGCACCCCATCTTCCGACATGTCTCTAAGTAGACGAGTTTTCCGCTGCGCGTCCAATCGGGTAAATCACTGAGGTTGTGATAGCCATCGTGCCTGAGGGTTGCTAACGCAAATTGGAGCGCCGCAGTTTGTGTGCAAAGACATTATTCCGCGTTCTGCGCGGCGGGATGTGTCGCGCACCAACGCCGACGATCAGCCTCCCGGCTCTTGGCATAACTTGAAAAGCGAAAAAGGGAGATTTCGGCAGTACAAAAATGACAAAGGAGCCTCGCGGGGGCGAAGGCTCCTAAAGGAGGGAAGCGGGAAGGTAACAACTCTTGGTGGAGAAGCAAAGCGCAGGATGGGCCCAGCCCTTAGTATTTTTATAATAAGGATTCCCGGCCTGCGCCTTGCTTCTGCCAGGTGAGATAATCAGCGAAACCCATTTCGCGGGCCATACAGAGAAGCCTGTAGATTCCGCAGGGAATTACCTTAAAAAGTCGTACTCCTACGGCCATAACTATGCCTCGGCGAGCATGCCGACCACGTAAGCACAAGTGATTACATAGGTTATGGCGGATATGTACGTACCCGCCCCCGCCACCTCTGCGGCGTCCGGCTCCGGGCATACATCCAATCAATGAAGGCGAAGGAGGACGTCGGTCGCATGCTTACTTACGTAATTGCCGTGGTTGTACTCGCACTGATGTGCGGCAGCGAACTGAACGTTGCAGCGTTCGCACACTCCACACTCAACGGTTTGCCACTCGAAATACACATCCCGGTGCGCGCGGCCCTCGCGCGATTGTTTGGGCGCGTAATGCCCTTCTGGATGGCAGGGTCCACGCTACTCAATCTCTTATTATTGCTGCCATTCGAGCGTCTGAATCCGCAAGGTTGGCGGCTTGCCGCGATCGCTTTCGCGATCCAGGTGTTGGCGATCTTGTTTTCGCTGGTCGCGCCGGTGCCGATCAACAACCGCATCACAAAATGGACGCCGCTGTCTCTGCCGAACGATTGGAAAGCGCAAGAGCAGCGCTGGCACGCCTATCACTGGGTGCGGACATGCTGGCTGATTGTCGCGCTCGGGCTGCTGATTGCGAGCGCGATGATCCGCTGAAAAAACTCCGCGCTTCAGCGAACGGCCAGGCCGTGTTGCTGCGTCGGCGGCGGCACGATGCCATTCAGTCGCAAGTAATAAACCACCTGCCCGTAGTGATCGGCGATGTGCCACACCGCAATCACCGCTACGCCGAGCTTCGTATTCGGCGCACCGTACTGGCCATCCAGGCGTTCCATCGCATTTTTCTCATTCACCGTAGCGAGCACCTGGTTGCCGTACTCGAATGAATCGCGCAGGTACTTCACGAGCTCGGCTTTGGTCGCGACCGGCTCCGGGCCGCCCTTCTCGCAGTGTTCCGGCGGCGTCTTGCCTTCAATCTCGTTAGAAAACGCATAATTCGCGCAGGCCACATGCTTCACTTGCCCGGCAAACGACCGCACGCCTTTGAAATCGCCGCCCGGCACATTGGGGACGTAGAAATATTTTTCCGCGGGCATGGCCTCGGCAACGGAAAGAAATTGGTCCTCGGTATAGCTGAGAATATCGCCTACGCTGGCAGCGACCGTCTTGGGTATTTCTTCCTGCTGCGCGGAGGCGGGCCTGGCGGAGATCGCGAGATTCGTCGTACATGCAACACACAGGGCAATGATTGCAAGCGGCAGCTTCATGACATCCTCCGGTGAAACTGCCGGAGGAATACTCCGGAGCCGAACCCGGCGCAAAATTCTGCTCTAGGTGGACCTGCCACAGGCCAGGCCTGCCTGCCACAGATAGGGATCTCTTCCTTTGGCTTCGCTCGTGCGTCTGCTCAAGGCCAGTCCCGTCAATCCGCGAAGGCGGCGCCGGTGTGGTCTACGTGAAATATGCCCGCAGCACCCGGGCCTACTACCTGAAAAACATCGTACTGCATCGGATTGTCCGCAAAAGCTTGAGCGAAATTATCCCCACGATATTTCCCTAAAAGCGCGTCGGTCGTTGGAGAAGCCGGGTTCGTATGGACGTCGCCCGCAGCCGTCAAATTCCAGACCACCTTGCCGCGTTCGTTCACCACTTGCATCAGGTCAAGATTTCGCGGGTTGGAAAACGCGCTCGCTAGAGTGAGCCCGTCAACAAAATGTGTTCCGGCTCCTACCGATCCATCGGTTTGTGCAGCCATCGCCGCGCCGCTCCTACGAACATCTTACTGCGATTGTCGCCAGGTGAAATAGGCGGTGCTGGCACAATCCAGATGCGCCCGAAAAACGCGTACAGTGCTATCGTTCCCTTGAAAGGGGTGACTCAGATGAAAATGAGCTGGGAAAGTCGGGTTGTCATTTTGGCGAGCGCGCTGGTAGCAGGATTACTGGGTTGGGGATTATTAAGCCGGGGATTTTTCCGCCTGCCGGAATCCACGTCTCTATATAACATGCTTAACGGCGACGTACGCCGTTTCCTGCAATGGCCGCTCTTTACCATGGGGAAACTGCCGGTGACGCCCCTGTTTCTGATCAAGTGCAGCCTGTTCTTGATCGTCTTATCGCTTTTTTCGCGCTTATTCCGGAACTTCCTTGGGAAGAGAGTCCTGATTCACACGTCTTTGGACGCCGGCCATCAATACGCGTTTGTGCGCGTCACCGGTTACGTCATTTTTGCGCTTGGGCCTGATTATTGGCCTGGATACTACCGGCTTGAATCTAAGCAGTCTGGTGGTGGTGGGCAGCGCGCTGGGCGTAGGCATCGGTTTCGGCTTGCAGAACATTGTGGCCAATTTCGTGGCAGGTATCGTGATTTTGTGGGAAGGACCAATCAAGCTGGGCGATTTCATTGACGTCGGCAACACCCACGGTGAAGTGATCCGCATCGGCGCGCGCGGCACCTGGGTGCGCACGTTCGACAACGAAGTAATCATCGTGCCGAACTCCGAATTCATCAACGCGCGCGTGGCCAACTGGACGGCCAATGACCGCACCGTGCGGCTTACCATTGCCGTGGGAGTTTCTTACGACAGCGATCTGGATGCGGTGCGCGACGTGCTGCTCGAAATTGCCAGGCACAACGAGCACGTTCTGGAAGATCCCGCGCCCGCAGTGCTGGTGACCGGATTTGGCGATCACAGTATCAACATCAACTTGCGCATTTCCACCGCAACCATGATTGACCGTACGAGCATACTCATAAGCGATTTGTTCACGGAAATCTTCCGGGTGTTCCGCGAAAAGAAAATCGTTCTGCCCTACCCGATTGCCGGTTAGCGACCTACTTGTGCGCGGTCAGCAATCAGCCGGGTTGTGGGACGAATCTTCGCGCGAGCATGCGACGCGTGGGTGCATGCGCGATGAATAAAACTTTCGTATTAGGCTACGCGTAGCGGAACGGACGGTGTGCGCTGGTGCGCCAAAAGTAGGCGAGAATGATCACGCTCGCGACCGCTGCGTACGCGCACCACAGCGACGTGAACGCGTAGCGCTTGAACGCCATCACCGCCAGCAGAATCGCCAGGTTCGCGGCGCCGAAAATGACCATGGGCCGCTCCTCCGAAAAAAAGAGCGAGCCGCAGGTGGCAATCACATAGAGCACCGCAACCACGGTGTTGTTCGTCGCCTGGTTGATGTACACGATACTGTTTCCCCGCACGAACACCTGTGTTGGGTACGCCGTCAGCGCCCATAAGATGTAAAGCGTCAAGGCTCCGCCCAACACCACGAACGGCAGCATGCGCCGCCGGCGCTGCCGCGTGTTTTCAAAGAGCATCACGCTAAGCGGTAACAGAAACGGCAGCAGGCCCTGCGCATACAGCATAAACGCCGCGCCCATGTTGTGCGCCACCGTTGGCGAGAGAATCCCATCCAGCCCGAGCCACACGAATCCCTCAATGAATTGATGAACTGCAAACAGGATGGGCAGCGACGCGAAAAGCAGTTCGCGCCGGTGTTTCACCTTGCTTAGTGTGACGACGCCCACCGCACCCAAAGCGGTGCTGCCCACAAAGTTCGCTGTCGCTGAAAAGCACACGGCTGGTTTTCTCCCCGCAGAGGATTTCATCTATCGTCGCAGAACGCAAAATATTTCTGACGGCTCAGCGTGCACTTCACCGGCTAGGTAACCGCGAAGCCACGAGAAGCTGCCCGTTGGTTTGCCGCACGCGCCGCGGTTGGCGAATCTCTCGACACAGCTCCTGCGATTGGCTACAATCCCGGCATGAGATTGTCCGCTCGCAACCGCCTGATCGGCAAAATCGTGGAGCTGCAGCTTGGCGACATCATGGCGCACGTCATATTGGAAGTCGGCGAGCACCACGTTGAGAGCGTCATCACCCGACGCAGCGCCGAGGAAATGAACCTCAAGGTCGGGGATACCGTCGCCGCTGTGATCAAGTCAACCGAAGTGATGCTGCAAAAAGCGTAGCTTTCCCTTTCGTCGGCCGTTCTCTCCTCCGCATTGCACGCAAGGCTGCCCGCCGGTTATTCAGGTCCGTACGCGAAGTGCCGATAATTTACCGAGAGCCCGTCAAAGGGACCATAAGTTCCAGGAACCACAGGCTTTGCGTCAGAGGGCGTGTTCCGGGCGAAGCAGCCGTCCAGACACGAAAGCGGCCCATGACACAAGTTAGTAAAGAGTCGGTACTTCCCGGCTATTGCGGCAGCCACCCAAGGCTTGCAATATAGACCTTAGCAGCCGGGCCGAGAATCTTCGCCGGACATGGGGCCGGTGCGCCCGCACGTTGGCTAACGGCTGCAAACTCAATGCCCCGGGGGCAATATGGCAACCTTGCAAATTTCATCCGGCGGCCCAAAAAGGATCGGCTAAGCTGTGTTGAGTAGCCAACCAACCCCGCTCGAGATCGCGGTCACCCTTCAAGGGGCGACGCCCGTCGCGGGTTCGGACCGGCGCGAGCTATTCACCGAAACTACCAAGACCACCCTGGTCTTTGAGAACGGCGCAGTAGTAAGCCTGAAGGCGAAAGTAGCCCCGGGTCAGTGTCTCTTTCTCCGCAACGAGCAGTCCGGAAGGGAAATCCTGTGCAAAGTCCTGGAAACGCGTCCGGGCGGCACGGGACGTTACACGGACCTCGAATTCACATCACGCAATCCGGGATTTTGGGATCCTCCCGCCGCGAAGCCCGCGGCCGTCGCGCAAAATGACAGCCAACCATCCGGCATTCCAGCGCCAGCGGAAACTCAGGTCGTAGCGCTGAAATTGGAACCGGTGGGCGCGCCAGTCGAAACAGGGACCGCCGCAAACCCGCCAGAGACGAGCGCACCAGCAACTACCGAGACGAAGCCCCCTACTTCCGCGACTGCAACGACAGCGCCGGTGTCGGCACCTGACACTGAGGCAGACTGGAACGAGGCCAAGGACGCGCAGCTCGCGGCCGCGCTCGAGTTGATGGCCGGCGATGCCAAGCCGAAAACCAAATCAAAGCCGCAGCGAAAATCTGCGGTAGCCTGCGCGGAAGCGAATGGAACAGACGACGCGGACGCCGCAGCTGGAGACCACCCTGGAAGCCGCAGGCGACGCGAAAGTCTCGTCAATCTTGCCGTCATTGACTGGCAAGATCCGCGACTTCGATCTGGCCAAGAACAAAATTACGGTGGGAATTGCCGCATCCCTTGTACTAGTGGTGATGCTCGGGATCGCGTGGCACGCGAAGCGCAAGTCTGCGCCCCATGCGAACGATCACCCGGCCGCGCCTTCCGCTCAATCCGCAGAGCACGCGCCAACAATCGCCTCCCAGACATCCCCAACGCAGACGCCGACATCGGTCTCCAGCACTTCCGCAGCAGCAACGCCGACCCTAACATCGACTAGCAGCCCGACGAACTCTGGCGCGACTTCTGCGCCGACAGACACGGCTCCGCCGCCGTCTGCTGATTCCGCTGCGCAAGACAAACACAACTCCGACGGCCCGACACTCGCACAGGTTAAACATCACCAGCCTAAGCAAGCGCGTACCGGAGAAATCATCCCTGCAAAAATTGTGTCGCAGGCTCCGCCGGCCATCCCCTCTTGGGCCAAGAAACTCGAGCTCGACCACCCGGTCGTGCTACTCGAGGCCGTGGTTGATGCGAAGGGCAACCTCACATCAACAAAGCCGCTGTCCGGCCCGCGCGTCCTGCAAGGCGAAGCGGAAAGAGCCGTCGCGCTCTGGATCTTCGAGCCGGCGCTACAGGACGGCAAGCCCATCCCCGCGCACATGATCCTCACCGTCGAGTTCCAGCGCTAGCGGCGACCCCCAAGAGCAACAAACATCGGCCCGGGCAGCGTCAAAGCTCATTCCTTGTTAAGGACTTTGCAGTCGTCATCGCGGCGGGTCTGGGTACGTCAGGCCGGTAGGGCTTCGACCACGATAAAATCGGTCGTAGTCGGGACCACGCGGTTCAGACGGAAGCCCGAGTTGGCGAGCAGCTGGCCATATTCCTCGATGCTGCGCTCGCGCCCGCCAGTCATAATCAGCATCACGACATCGAGAAGTTTGCCGGCGGATGGAACGTTTGCCTCGGGCAGGGCACACTCCACAAGCAGGAGCGCTCCGTCTGCGGGAACCGCGCGGCGACAGTTGACCAAGATGGTGTGAGCGTGTCCGTCGTCCCAGTCGTGGATCACCGATTTCATCACGTAGGCCCTGCAGCCGGAAGACACTTCATGGAGGAAATCGCATGGCAGCATGCTGCTGCGGAACCTGAGTTCACCACCCAGGAAACCACGCTCCACTGCGCGCTCCAGCACGTGTGGCAGGTCCGCCAGAATGCCGGTCAGCCCGGTATGTGCTTTGAGGATCGCGGCGAGCAGGACGCCATTGCCGCCGCCGACATCCATGATGCTGCCCCATTGACCGAAGTCGTAAGCGCTGGCAATGGCCGGACCGACGAGCGCGGAAAAATCCGTCATGGCGTCATCGAAGATGCGCGCGGCTGCCGGATTTTGCTGCATGAACTCCCAGCTGTCCATCCCCAGCACTTTGGATCTGGCCGATTGACCGGTCTGAATGCTGTAGAGAATCTCCCCAAACGGACGGTAGAAGCTCTCCGTTCCCCCAAAAATCATCATGGAACGCATTGAGCCGGGCACTCCGGTGCGGAGATAGCTGGACGCAGCGTTGTTGGCAAAGCTGCGCGGCTCGGTCTCTTCAAAGACTCCCTTGCTCGCCAGGGCCCGCAGGACACGGCGCAACGCGGGTTCGTTGACTTCGAGTTGAGCAGCAAGATCTATTGTGGTGCGCGGCCCGTCGCTTAATAAGTCCGCCACGCCTAGCTTCGCCGCAGCGTAGAGCGCCTGATGCACGACCAGGCCTTCCCGCAGACGAAGCAGTTGGAAAGGAGCCGCGGGCAAGTTCGCTTCCGGTGTCATCGGCCTCCTACAGTCGGAGCCGCGGCGATGACGGGGGCCGCGACGTCTTCCGAAGCTGCCGTTTTTACGCGATAGCGGTATGGTCCGAGGCTCGTCATCAGAAGCACCGACAAGAACGCAGCTAGGGAAAACCCTGCGAGCGGCGCCGCATAGGATCCCGTTCTGTCGAAGCCCACGCCCATCAAGTAAGCTCCTATGCCTCCGGACACGCCGAAGACGGCCCAGAGCCAGCCGAAAAGTTCACCGAAGGAGCGCAGTCCAAAATAGCGAGTGGTCAAGTACGCGATGATATCCACCTCCGAACCGATTCCCAGGCCAACCAGCAAGGACGCGACGCACCAAAACCACAACGAATGGGCTGCCGTGAGTATGGCCGCGCCGACAGCAGCGCAAGCGAAAAAAACTGCGGCAACGCGTGGAGCGAAGAATTGGTCCATCAAGTAGCCGCAGGCCACTCGTCCCAAAAACAGCCCAATACCGAAGAGAGAACTGACAAATGCAGCCGTCTGAACCGTGCTGCCCCGGTCCGTCAGTATTGCCGGCAAATGAATGAAGCACGCATGTACGCTCGCCGTAACTAGCCCGAGCGCGCACGCGATGGTCCAGAATTCCGTTGTACGCAATGCTTCGCGCATCGTCAATCCTTCCTCATCAACCGCGATGCTTTTTGCCGCGTGCACGTGAGATTCTGCCGCACCATCGGGATGCAAGCCCATCTTCTCCGGTGTCTCTTTCAGAAACGCCGCCACTACCGGCAATGGCAGGAGCAAAATCGCCAGACCGAAAATGCCGTAAGCATGACGCCATCCGAAAATCGTCACAAGACGTTGCGCCACCGACGGCATCACGATCGCTCCCAAACCCATTCCGAGCATCATTACGCTCAGCGCGAGTCCTCTGCGCCGGTCAAACCATCGCGAGACCACATAGGTGTAGGACATCGCTCCCGCGCCACCGGAGACGACGCCCAAGGCCAGATAAAACACGTACAGTTTCCAAATCGCATTTGACAGCACGCCGCTCGACAGCAGAATCAGAGCAAACGTGATTGTGAACGGAAGCAGCACCCTGCGGACGCCATAACGGTCAACCAATCTCCCGGCGACGGGAAGGCACACAGCCGCCGCTAGGTTGTGAAATGTGAATGCGAGCGAAATGCTGGAGCGGCCGGAATGAAATTCCTGGGCGATAGCCTTCGCAAATATCCCGAATGGAAATACGATGACCGTGGCAGTGTTGAGGAATAGGCCCACCGCAGCCGCTAAGACGACCCACCAGCCGTAAAACACTCGGGGGAGATTATGTTCGCCGCTCATCCCATTCCCCGAAAAGTGACCGCTATGGAATTGCCCGGAAGCAGTTGAGCTGGACGATATACCCCCTATTCCCCATAGTCAACGCAACTATCGCGACCGATCTATCGCACTAACTTCCGTTGCAACGTCTCGCCGCGAACACCGCGATTTTCACGATCCTCGATTCGGTGCTGCTGCGCACGCTGCCGGTCGCGAACCCCCGCCAGCTCGTCATGCTTTCCGATCCCGACGCGGTCGGGTTTGCCTTGGCTGGAGATGCGTCAAGCGCGCAGGAATTGGCCGACGACTTGGCCAAACAGTTTCCAGAGGATCCGATCGTCCAGTTTCAACTATCTACCAACGATTCGCGCTCAACTCACGCTGAACCGCAACGATTCTTCCGGCTCATATGCGTGACAACCTACCCATTTCTCGATAACAAGCTCCCCAACCACGCCCGTCAATTTGGAGTTTACCGAATAACGGAAGGAATGGCAGAAGGCGCTACTTCAAGATTCTACTTCATTCGTGACGGGCATCTTCCTGTCGGCCTTCCCACAGGTCTCACTTCTCCGCGGCAACGAGCAAAGCGTTAAGGGTGCCGTCCAAGACATAGCCAAAGCATCACTCAGCTCGCAAAGCGTCCATCGGATCCAACTTCGCCGCCCGATGCGCAGGGAGGTACGCGCCGAACAGGGCCACCACAGGAAGCAGCACAATCACAGCTGCGAACGTAATCGGATCGAAGGCTGAAACGTCGAACAAAAAACCACGCAACACGTGTGCGACAACGGCCGCTCCCAACAAGCCGACAAACATCCCTGCTAACGTCAAGCGCAATGCATGGCCAAGCACCAATCGCCGAACATCCGAAGCCAACGCTCCCAACGCCATCCGGATGCCTATGTCCCGCCGCCGTTGCTCCACCATCTGTCCCATTACGCCGCCCACACCAATTGCCGCGAGTAGCAGCGTCAGAAATCCCAGGCTCGCCAACAAAATTGCGCGTACGCGCGGCTGAGAACGAAGAGTGCTCACGATTTCATTCGTTGTTCGCAGGCGGCCCAAGGGCAGGTCCGGATCAAGATCATGAACCGCAGAGGCAATCACCGATTCATCGAATCGCCCACGTCCTTGAACATACAGAAAGATAGTTTGCGCGTCGGCACCGCGTAAATGCTCGTCCTTAGATTGGAAGAAGGACGTGTAAACGGCCGGATACAAATCCCATTCAATATGGTTAAAGCGAATCGAGCGCATGCTGCCTACCACGCCGACGATGGTCAGCTAGGGTTCGACCGGGGCCTTTTGGTCAATATAGCGATACCTGATTCGCTTGCCGATGGCATCTTGTCCCGCGAAATACTCGCGCGCCATTTCTTCGTTGATCACTGCCACCTGGAGCGAATCCGTGCGATCACTTTCATTGAAGGTTCTTCCATGAAACAGCGGAACCCCCAAAGCATCGAAATAGCCCGGACTGACCTTGAAAGTCGCGGCCCGCGGCAGTTGTTCCAGCGGCACGCCCTGCTCTCTTTCGGTTTCCAGCGGCGTCAGGCCGTCAACATTGAAGGGCCACGAAAGCGCTGCGCCCGCACCCCGAATGCCCCCAGCTTCACGCAGTCTTTGCAAAAGCCTGTCGCAAAAATGAATTTCATCCGCGCTCGTGCGATAGGTTGCGCGCGGCAGCGCGACGTCGGCCACGAACACGTCGCGCGTCTGGAAGCCTAAAGGCTCTGACCCTATTTTCAGGAAGGTGGACATCAGAAGTCCCGCCCCCACCAGCAGCACCACCGAGAGCGAGATTTCGGTGGCCACTAACAAATTTCGCAAGCGCAGATGCTCTCGCGATGAACTTAACCGTGGACCCGCTGCTCGCAGCGCATCCTGCTCGAGCGCCTTTAGCGCGCGCAAGGCTGGCAACGATCCGAACGCCAACGCGGTCACGCACACAATCGCGGCCGTTCCCGCCAGAACCGTTCGGTCGAGGGAAAAGCCGCCCGCCGGCAAAACTCCGAACGGACTCCAGGCGGCGAACAACCGCAACAAACCGAACGCGAGTAGCAGGCCCCCCAGTCCGCCGAAAACGAAGATGGTCAGGGTCTCGGCGGTCAACTGCTGCAACAAGCGCTTCGTGCTGCATCCCAGAGCTACGCGCACCGCAAATTCCTTGGCGCGCTGCGCGTTGCGTCCCAGGATCAAGCTGCCGGTATTCACGCACGCGATGAGCAGCAGCACGCTCACGGCCCCGAACAGCAGCAATAACGAGCTGCGGATCGTGCGCGTGTTGTCATGCTGCAAGGTCTCGACCAGAACCCCGGAGTCCGCCGGTTCGTCGGAAAATTGCCGATTGAGCTGCGCTTGCAGAGCGGAGAGGTCAGCTTCGGCTTGCGCAGCGGAAGCTCCACGCTTGAGCCTGCCAATCACCGCCACCGGCGACGATTGCGTCGCGCTATAGCGCAAATCGTTGTCGGTGATCACCGTCAACGCATCTGTTTCAAACGGGCGGTCGAGAACACGCAATGAAAAGTTCGCAGGCAATACGCCTAAAACGCGATACGGTTTTCGATTTAACTCGATCGTCCGGCCCACAATGTCGCTCGTAGCATGAAACCGCGCAACCCACAGCGCATGACTGATCACGCATGCCTGCTCCCCGTGCGCATCCTCCGCCGCGAACAGCCGGCCAACAGCCGCCGTGGCGCCCACGGTTTGAAACAGATTCCAGCTCGCGACCGCGCCGTGTATCTGCTCCGGCTCTTCAGCCGCGCCTGTTACAGCGTAACTCTGCTCAAACGTGGCAGCCAGTGATTGAAAACTCCGGTTGTGCGAGGTCCAGACCACGTAGTCGTGATAAAGATTGAAGAACGCCGGCTGGCGCGGAGCTTGCGCCCGCGTTCTCCAAACGCCGACCAGTTCCTGCGGATTTTTGAGCGGCAGGGGACGTAGCAGCCACGCATTCACCATACTGAACATGGCTGTGTTGGCGCCGATTCCCAGCGCGAGGGTAATTACAGCCAGGACGGCGAATCCGGGAGACTTGAGGAGCATGCGGAGACCGTACTGCAAATCCTGAATCAAGGAGTTCACGCTTACCTCTGTGCTGCTCGCTCCTCGCGCACCAGCATCGCACACCGCGCAATTTACAGCGAATCACCTATCACATGAGGAGGGTCCCCACTGAGCACCGACCGCTGGGCCATCGCTTCTCATTCACGAAGGCCCGATGCTCGGCGACGTGCGTCGGATGTTCCAGAGTCCGTACCTTATTGACGTTTGCCTAACTAGGTTCTGGAACGCAGACCGGTGTGTCCCACCATTTTCTGCGCCATGAACACCAGCAGCCTGCGGTCGCTCTCGCTCACGCGCTTCAGCAGTCTGCGGAAATTGTTCAGGATCCGGGCATCCTTGCCGGAACTGCCCCAAGCGACATCACTTCCCTTCTTGCGCGCTGGCAAATCCGGCAGCTTCGGCGGCTCCTCGCCATCATAGAAAATCTGATAGAGCGGAACTTCCAAAGCCCGCGCCATCTTTTCCAGCGTTTCCACGGACGGAACCGTATGGCCGTTCTCCACGCGTGAAATGTAGCAGCGCAGCAAGCCGGTGCGTTTCTCGATATCACCCTGCGATAGGCTTTTCTGTTCCCTTAAGGTTCGCAATCTGTCACCGATAATCATGTTCAGCACCTCTCCAGTAAAGGTTTTCGAAAAATCACGGGCAAGCCGAATATCGCCGCCCCATAAATTGCAGAAATACGCCCGTCACAACATACAGCGATACTACCTCACTGTATACTCTTGTGAGACGAGCCGCCTGTGGTGCGAGACTCGTGCCTTCCCAGCTCCACCTGCAGGGCTTCCACGGTATCTCGCAGCACGCGAATTTCACCGTCTTTGGCGTCCTTAAGAACGCAGTACAGACCCAGGACGTCTTTTGTCGCGCTTTTCTGCTCCGCGCTGGCTGCTGCGATTGTCATCGTGATTCCGGTTCCGACAACCATAAAGCCCCCGACGAAGAGCGGCAGTCCGGTGGGATTCTCAAACGGCCCTAACCCGTGCAGCGAACCCCAGGTGGCAAATCCACCCATAACCAGCGCCGCCCCGGCCGCTTCCAGAGGACAAAACCGAATCGCCGACCACACCAGGAAGGGGGCGCACAAAAACAGGAAGGCGTTTCCGGGGATCCAGGACACCGGCCGCGGGCCAAAATTCAGCACGCACACCAGGCTGAGTCCGATAATCACAGCGGCAATTTCGATCCGTTCGCGTAGACCCGGGGAATGATGGCTGTGTCCGAACAAAAGCACCAGAAACGGCGCCAGAAAAAGTATGCCCAGCATGTCCCCAACCCACCAAACGAACCATAGTGCCGAGAAATCAGCCCACTTGGCAAAACCATCCAGGCACAGGAGGCCGACGCCAAAAGTGGCGCCCAGCGCTGGGACCGCCATACCCACAAGGAAGATAAAACGCAAAACATCGCCGGTCTTGAAGAACGCGCGGATGCCATTTGCAGTTTTGTTGACGACATAGGCGCCTAGCAGCCCCGCGACTGTGTTATTAACGGCAAGAACCGTTGAAAGTGGAATTGAACCCGTGATGGCCACGCTCAGAAGAAATGCCCCCAAATATATTCCCGGCCACACGCGATTGCCCCGCAAGAGAAACGCGGCCAGCGAAATCCCAGCGGGAAGCCAAATCGCGGTCACCGAGTGGTTCGGCGTAGCCGGCCTTAGCCCGAACTTCCCAATGAAGAAGTAGCTGAACGCCACGAAGGCGCAGACCGCGACATTGCCGCGTTCGACGTAAGGCCTCAGCTTGTGGCCAAGAGACCGCTGGACTTCAAAGAAGACATGCTGCGAACGCGCACACTTGCGCGAAAGGGTCATCACTTCCTCCGGGTATCACGTCGCGCGGGGACACGGGCCTTTGATCGAATGTTATGCAAGAACCCTCAGTTTGCGAACTGCACTACATAATTCTAAAGCAGCGCGTTGTCAAGCGCGTAATAACAGGCGCGTAATAACGGTAAACACCTGCCTGCGAATAACCGCAAGCGTGCTTGCCCTCGCGACGCGTCATAATGCCGAATTCAGTGTGGTGCAAAAATTTCACAGCAGAATCGTCCGCCCGCGTGGCGCAATTTGAAGTCGCTCGCTGAAGATCGCCGAACTGGTGCGCCGCGCGGTTTCTGAGTATCATCCCCCGACAAAACGCTTCCAGGAGCTGGTTCCATGAAACAATTTCTGATCGTCTCATTCGTGATGCTGCTGGTTGCCGTGCTCGTCATTCCCACTGTGCACGTGCGCGGCTCCTCGATGCCTTTCAATGTGGGCATCGTGAAGAAGAGCGTCGTGTTCCTCTACTACCTGAGAGAGGAGGAGTTTGAAGTTGGCACCGGCTTCCTGGTGGAAATTCCGTCGAAGGTTAATCCCGAGCGCAGCTTCGTAGTCATCGTCACGGCGCGGCACATTGTTGATCCGCAGTGGGCGGGTTGCTCGTGGTCGAATCCGCACGAGGTTTATGCGCGCGTGAATGCGAAAAACTACACAGTGGGCCAGAAAGGCGAGGGCGTCGACGAACTGACGCTCGATCTCGTCAACGCGGGAAAGGAGGTGTGGTTCTCTCACCCGAACGACCGTGTGGACGTAGCCGTGATTCCGGTTTCACCTACGCACGTCGAACAGCTGCTGCAGAACGACGTGCACTTCATTCCCGTCGCCGACTTCGCCACCAAAGCCGAAACCGAAAACTACAAAGTGGGCATCGGCGACCAGATCGTCACCGCCGGCCTGGTTCCGGCGTTGCTGGATGCGCAACGCAATTATCCCGCGTTCAAGTTCGGACGCATTTCCAACATCCCGGAAGAGCCCATCAACATGAAGTGCACGCAGGAAGACAAGCCGCTGCCGCGCAACGTGTGGCTGCTGGCGGGAAATTTTGTCGGAGGCAATAGCGGCTCGCCTGTATACCTGCTGCCGCCGCAACCCTCCGCGGTGCACCGCGTGATGTTGATTGGAATTCTGGCAGGATCAATCCCGAACGTGGACCTGGGCCAAATGGTCCCGTCCGATTACGTTTTTGACGTGATTCAGGCCCACTACCCCGGAGCCAATCTCTATCGCGGGCACACCGCGCACAGCATCATGAAGTAGCTGGCGCTGTTTTCGTTTGCGCGCGTGACGGCTCAAGCCGCGACGCCTCGTGCTGGCTTGGTTCTTTGCTCCAGCAGCGTCGATTTTTCTTGGTGGGTCATGGGCGCGGACGGTCCGGGTTTTTCGGCCAGGACGTCCATTCTGCGCAGCAGAGTCAGTTCGAGAGACTCCGACCGGAAAGCGAGGAATAGTTCAAGCTGACGCTGTTTTCACTCTATCGCGCCTACGCTGGTAAATCGACAGATTCACATACGCGGCTTGCAGGATCGGTGTTGTCAATCCGTACTTCCGCCCATGTTCGAGAAGATCACCCAAAATGGTATCTACTTCCACTGGCGCGCCCTTTTCGAGATCGCGGCACATCGAAGACGTCAACTGAGAACCTTTGGCAGTGATCTGGGCGGTTTGTTGCTCAAGGAAGTCGTCGGATGGCTGATGCCCACAGGCACCAGCAATGTCGGCACACTCGCGGAGCGCCGAGCGAGAAAGGTCGGCGCCTCCTGGGATGGAGACGATCTCGCCGATGTTGCCACGCATAAGACAGGTAATAGCTCCAACGGTTGCGATCTGCACCCACTTCTCCCACATGTCGTGCAAGATGTGACTAGAGATCGCAGCACCGAAAGACGCGCCGCGGAGCGTCTCGTCGAGTTTTTCCAAACGTGGCGTGCTGTCACCGTCGAGCTCACCGTAGGTGAGCGACTGAAGATCAGTAAGCTGATGGATCCGCCCTTCCTTGTCAATCTCAGTCGCGACCAAGCAGACGCCGCCCAGAACGCTACGCTTTCCAAAGCGCGCAGCGAGGAGGTCAATGTGACGCATGCCGTTGAGCACCGGAAGAATCATCGTCTCCGGCCCAACCGCAGGAGCCAAGTCATTCATTGCGCCTGGAAGCGCGTAGCTCTTTACGCTGAGCAGGATCAGGTCGTATGGTCGGGAGATTTGGCGGGCGGTTATAGTCTTCGGGTGCAGCTTTACATCCCCATGTGGACTGACGATCTGAAGTCCATTTGCTTTCAACTCTTCGGCTCGCTCGGCGAGAACCAGAAAGGTAACGTCACGGTTTGCCTGAGCCAAGCGACCGCCAAAGTAGCCACCAACTGCCCCAGCACCGACGACTAGAATTTGCACCGTTATCCCCCTCATTCTCAGACGTTAGTTCGACGAAGTGGATTCACGATTCGTCATACCCCATAGCGGGCTTGGTTCTCTGCTCCAGCAGCGCTCGTTTTTCTGCGTGGCTCATTGGTTGCCACGGGACGAGTTTTTCGGCCAGGACATCCATGCGGCGCAGCAGCGTCAACTCGATGAAAAGCTCCATGAAATCCAAGTCGCGGAAGACCAGTGAGCCGGACTCGCGCATCTTGTCGCTGATCCGCTCGAGGTGCGCGGGCATCTCGGTCCAATGCAGGCTCGAGCGGTGGTGATGGCAGAGGTGGTAGCCCTCGTTCATGAAATTCACTTCGTCGCACACGGTCACCGTGTTCGCGAAATAATCCTCGGGATGTTCCGCGTCGCAGAACGCATGTTGCACCCAGGCGGTCATGGCCATGATGAAATCCATGACCAGAAACGGAACCAGCGCGAACCAGATCCCGATTCGCCAGTTGTAAGTAAAAACCGCGGCGAAAAAAATGTAGTAGCGCGCC
Organism: uncultured Acidobacteriota bacterium; assembly: GCA_963795005.1. GTDB lineage: Bacteria > Acidobacteriota > Terriglobia > Acidiferrales > UBA7541 > Palsa-295. Next base: position 247,704 of record CAWCGE010000001.1, read on the forward strand.
ATGCCCCACAACATTCGCCGGCGGTTTTTGTCATCGCCTTTGGATTTGAAGTAGGCGTAGGGCGCGAAGCCCAGCGCGGTCCAAATGTTGTCGGCGAGATACCAGAGGAAATCCAGCGGCCTGGTGCGGTCGTAGCAGGTGGAGGTGACGGTATCGTCCGGCCCGCCGTTTTCTTTGTGGTGCAGGCGGACATGCACGGTGCGATCCAGCTCCGGAAGATTGCCGTACAAATATCCCAGGAAAAATTCGATGTAGCGGCCGAAGACCCTTTCGTATTTTTCCGCGAAGTAGCTTTGCGGCCGGTGCGCTTCCAGGTGTTTCGCGCTGAACATCCTGACGAAGCGCTGAAATTTGGGGCCGTACAGCGAAAGATAGAAAGCGACGGCGAGCCAGAGGCTCGGTTTGCGCAGAACGAGCTGCGCAACGAAAATCGGCAGCGTGGTAAGGGTGATGGAAACCATGAGCCGCAACGCGGGCGCGTCGCGGGGATCGCGCAGAACTTTTTCGCCGAGGCGCTCGATGAACCGGTCGTAGGCGCGGGAGAGAAATTCGTATGCGTCGCGCAGGGGCCGAACTTGGCCCAGAACCTTGGCCACGCCGTACAGTCCAAAGGAAAGCACGCCAACCATCGCTACCGCGGCAATGCTCGCCAAAGCTACCAGCACGGCCACGCATTGAGCGGCGAGTTGCGGTATCGTGCGCAGGCTCAGCGCAGGCCAATACGATTTTGAACGAGCGGCCTGTTCCGCGCCCTTCATTTCCGCGTCCGCGAGCTTGCCGATGGAGCCCATGTGGAAGGAATTTACACCCTGGACAAGCAAACTTCCAGCCTGGAGCGTGAGTGGTGAGTAGTGATTGGCAATTGCTGGAGTTCGCCCAAGGCATCCGTTCGTGACTTAGAACAAAAGAGCTGTAATTTGGTGATACCAGGAGGGATGACGATGAAGCATCGTGAGATAGAATCAAATGGAGTCTCTCTTCATTTCGTAGAGGAGGGTGAGGGACCCGCAGTCGTCTTTTGCCACGGCTTTCCGGCGATCTGGTCGTGTTGGAAGGCTCAGATGGAAGCAGTAGCGAAAGCAGGTTTTAGGGCCATCGCCCCCGACATGCGTGGTTACGGAGGAAGCTCTGCTCCTGTGGAAGCCGAAGACTATACGCCTTACGAGACGGTTGGCGACCTTGTGGCGATACTCGATGCGGCTGGATTTGCGGCTGCGTGCGTCGTTGGGCACGACTTCGGTGCCAACATTGCGTGGAACGCCGCGATGATGCGTCCTGATCGCTTCACTGCGGTGTGCGGCTTGAGCGTCCAGTTTCGACAGCCGGGTGGCCCGAGCTTCCTGGACAAGCTACGCGCCGCCGGGAAAGACCAGTTCTACTGGTTCGACATGATGAGAGCGGAGTCGGATCAGGCCTGGGCCAACGCAGCGGTTTCGGTCCCCGGGATGATTTACTGGACATCAGGCGAGGCACCGGAAGCAAGCCGATGGAATCCCTTCGATCCATCACGCGGCCTGTTGCGTCCGGCTCCCATGGCTTCGCGAACGATCGATTCAATCTATATCGCAGATGCTATTGCAGCCTTCACACGCACCGGATTCCATGGACCGCTGAACTACTACCGTGCAGTCGACCCTTTCACACGGCACTCGGCTGCCTTCGCGGGAGCCAAGATTCATCAACCATCCATGTTTCTGGCAGGCACATTTGACGGGCTGAACCTCGTGGCGCAGCCGAACGCTGAGTCGATGCGCGGCAACCTCACCGATCTTCGTACCTTCAGCATGCTCGAAGGCGTCGGGCACTGGCCACAGCTGGAAGCACCCGATGCAACGAACGCGGCGCTGCTCACATTTCTAAAGAGCCTCTGAACTGTAGCGGCCGAAGAAGTCCACCGGCTTCTTCAAACCTCGATAAGGAGAGAACGATGCCTACAACGATCACACCGCCCGCTATACCAGGCGACCACCGTATCAAAATCCGGCACGCGAATTCCCGCGTGATCGACCTTCCAGGAAGCGAAGGGGCTGTACGCATTAATGATGAACTCCGGCCTGATTGGTCAGGGTGTTGCCCACTACATGTTTGGCTATTACGTAATCAGATGCTGGGAAAGTGAAAATTTCCGGTCAGACGTAGACAGAGCAAGCATCCATTAAACGCTATCCAAAGACTTCGTAGAAAAAATGGAGTCTCCTGGGGGGTGGCCGCCGTGAAGTGTCGCGCCTCAGGCGCTCATAATTTGTTTTTGCGCCTCCCGAGCTGGACCACGATGCTGCTGCGGCGCCAATCAGGAGGTTGGCGTTCCCGGGAACTGCCACGGACGCAAGGATTGCGAACTGTGGTTATCGGCTGGTCCGATTCTCCAGGTGAACTTTATAGAAGCCTTGTTCCCTGAAATAAAAGTCTGGGTCGAGGAGTCTTTCCAGTGAAATCTCTTCCCAGGATTGAGGCGGTTTATCGAAGGCTTCATTTCCGCCATCCCAAACTCCGAAGAGCTCGACCATCTTGTCCCCGGTGGACCGCAACAGAGCGACTAATGCCTCCTGATTGTGGCGATCGGAAGCATCACGGGCAAGCTCGAACTCATCTTTCTCGGTATTCTCGAGTCTCGGCCACTCTCCGTTTTGCAGAACCGCATGCGGAAAGTCGCACCCACAGTCGGAAGTGGAACCAACGTATTGGACCTCGGGGTTGCTGAACACTTTCTTGATTGCCATCTCCCTCTCAGAGAGCGATGCGACACTCAGATCAGGAGCGTCTTTATTCCACGCCTTTCGCGGCAGGGCGACGGTCGTGCCAGCGTATAGGACGAAGCACATGAATTCATTCTAGCATCCAGTTACCAGGTGTCGCGCCTACGGTGCTCGGCCTGTTTTGCTTCGGGCACCCGGCCAGCTTTTTTCTTCGTTTCGGGGTATGACCCGGTGGAGTAGCGTCTTTGTAGGACGTTAGAATCGCACGCAGGTTTTCCTGCGAGGCGGGTGCTAGTCTGAGCGAGTACGACGGGGCAGTTTTGAAAAGCCCAGGTCGAAAGGAAGGTGAACTCATGAAAATCGTAGTGATCGGCGGTAGTGGACTCATCGGATCAAAGCTCGTTCCCAAGTTGCGCGAGCGCGGGCACGAGGCAGTAGCGGCATCACCCCAGTCGGGGGTCAACACTGTCACGGGCGAGGGACTAGCCGAAGTGCTGAAAGGTGCCTTGGTAGTCGTTGACGTATCAAATGCTCCCTCCTGGGAGGACGCAGCGGTGCTGAAGTTCTTCGAAACATCAACTCGTAACCTCCTCACCTATGAAGCGGCTGTAGGGGTAGGACATCACCTTGCGTTATCGGTGGTGGGAACCGACCGGCTGTCCGAAAGCGGTTACTTCCGCGCTAAGATCGCTCAGGAGCGACTTATCAAAGAATCTTCAATTCCCTACTCCATCGCGCGCGCGACGCAGTTCTTCGAGTTCCTCAAGGGGCTTGCCGACATTTCCGTCGAAGGCGGCAAGGTGCATCTGCCGCCTGTGCTTTTCCAGCCCATGGCTGCCAACGATGTCGCGAGTGGTGTAGGCAGGATTGCTGTCGAGCCGCCGGTAAATGGCATCGTCGAAATAGCGGGGCCGGAACAGTTTCGCGTGGATGAACTCGTCCGGCGGCGCTTGGCCACCCTCAAAGATCCCCGCGAAGTCATCGCCGACCCACACGCGCGATACTCCGGCGCGGAGCTCGGCGAGCGAACGCTAGTCCCCGGCAAAGACGCCCGGCTTGGCGAAACGCGTTTCGAAACGTGGGTCACTCAGTCCGCAGCAAAAGCGGCGGGCCGCTAGCTTGACTCAAAGCACAAGCACTTGACCGGCCGAATCTTAGCAGTTCGAACCGGTGCGCCACCCGCCATACTCAAACTTAGAATGTCGTTCAAAGTTCAAACTGCGAAGAGAGGTCCATCGTCGGCGCGCAGGGGCAGCGCGCCTCTGTGGGGATGACAGTGTCGCGTTGTGCTTGCTACGTGGATGGAATGGTGCTCTAACTAGAGGCGCGCGGTCTGTTGGTGCCAGACCGCCGTGGGTCCTGGCCGCAACACCGGTGGCATAGAAGTGCGCCGCTACAAATGCAGCGGCGAATCGCGACGAGCTGGACCAGCTGCTATCATCGGTGCTTGTTGCCGTGAAGTGTCGCATCTACGGCGCTCGCAATTCTTTTCGCGAGGTTTCCCCGGGGCTTACGTCCTTGGCTAAGTTGTGCCGCGCCTCTGGCGCTGGGTCAACGAAGATGCTCTGCGGGGCGCCAATCGGGAGACGGGGGAGCGGCTGCAGGCGTTACGACGGTGGTGTGCTAGCAGCCCGCCCGAGCAAACTGCGATCCGGAGAAGGCTCATGAGTAAGCTGGAAGGAAAAGTAGCCGTCATCACGGGAGGCAATAGCGGAATCGGTCTCGCCACGGCGCAACGCTTCGTTGCCGAGGGCGCGTACGTCTTTATCACGGGCCGTCGTCAAAGCGAACTCGACGCAGCAGTGAAGCAGATCGGCAAGAGCATTACCGCGGTGCGGGGCGATGTCTCAAATCTTGCCGATCTTGATCGCTTGTACGCCACCGTGAAGCAGCAGAAGGGGCACATCGACATTCTCTTCGCCAACGCCGGCACCGGACAATTCGCCCCGCTCGGGGCAATCACCGAGGAGCACTTCGACACAACGTTCAACGCCAACGTCAAGGGCCTTCTCTTCACCGTGCAAAAGGCGGTTCCCCTCCTAAAGGATGGAAGCTCCGTCATTTTGAATGCGTCGATCGTTGCGAGTACGGGAGCGCCCGCGTTCAGTGTCTATAGCGCATCCAAAGCCGCCGTGCGTTCCTTCGCGCGCACCTTCACCTCGGATCTTAGAGACCGCAAAATCCGCGTGAACGCTATTAGTCCTGGCGTAATTCCCTCACCGGGTTATCGCAATTCGTTGGGGATGACGGAAGAACAAGTCAAGCAGTACGCAGACAGCGTCGTGGGCAATATACCCCTCGGTCGCACCGGAACCTTGGACGAAATTGCCAAAGTCGTGTCGTTTCTCGCTTCCGACGAAAGTAGCTATATCACCGGCATCGAACTGGTCGTCGATGGCGGCATGACCCAGATCTGATCAGCTTGATCGCTGGCGCTTCGACGCAATTTCCGCGAATGCACACGGAGGAATTCTTCGGCGCGTGGCCTGCCAGGTTTTGCCGTTAACGCGACTGGGCGAAGGAGCATACGGTGTGCCACCCGCCCCTTCCATTACCCCGTGGGACGGAGATCCTGCCGAAGTGCCGCGGTTGACTCCGATGACGCCGTATTGGCGAGCGACACTCTTAGGACATCCTGCCGCAGCAAATAGAAAGCAACACCAAAGAGAACCAGATCCTTCATCAGGAATGCAACCCTCTCGGTCATTGCCGGGAACCCGCCGGCCGAAGCGGCCCAACCGTCCGGCATGAAGGGAATGATTGTCGAGGTCGCCAGCATAGAGAAACATAAGCCGAGATCCCCGAGAATCCCCAACTTTTTGTTCCAGAATCCAGCGAACAACAGCGCGCCGAATAGCCATTCCGAGGCGCCAAGAAAGTAGGTTGCTCCGCGAATGCCGAGGACGGGGTACAACCAGAAGATGAGGGGACCGTGACTGATATAGCCTGCGCAAGCCCGGCGGAAGGTGAATTGTTGTAAAGCGCGAGTCGGAACTGGTGAGGCAGTGAATCAATCGTGAACGGGTTGCGGCGGAGACGGTGACCGACGCCGTTGGGCGACGAAGCCGCCGCATGCGCCACCCACCAGTTTCAGCGCGTGGGCCACAATGTACGCAAAAGGCTCAGGCTGCGCGCGCGTCAAGGCAACGTAGATCAGCCCCGCGACCACTCCCACCATTGTCCCATGCAGAATGTAATGGGATTCGATCCGCCGACACACCCAGAGCGCTCCTAGGAAGCACATGACGAAGGATCCGGGGGGAGCAGCGTCGTGCAGGAAATTGTCGCCCAGACGTAAGCCAAGAGGAACAATTGCGAGAATGAGAGCTACTTCCGCGAGCAGCCCGCCGAGCAAAATTCGACCCCAGTGGATCGTTGTGCTACTCATTTTCCCGCCCCCGTGCCGCGCGTAGACCGATCCGCGATTGTAGCAATTAAGGATGAATCCAAACCAGTTGCCAAGACTCCTCGCTTCTCTTAGTAATCATTTCCGTGTGGGCTAACCAGAAGTTATTCCGGTCTGGTGCTGCTAGACCAGCCGCTACAAATTCACCGGCTTACGCGCCGTTCAGAAGTACGCTTTGCAAGCAGGCTGTTGCCTGTGATAAACCACGACTGTAGGTCAGATGTGCAATCGAAGATAGCGAAGGAACCAAAATGAGCGAAGATCCAGACCATCTGAAGTTGCAACAATTGCTGGAAGAAGCGAAGGCCCTTAATCTTCCGATGTTTCCTGACCAGCAAAAGGTATGGGTGGCGGAAAGTCCGCTCGCCCAGGAGATTAAGTCGATTCTCGCGAGGCATCCTGAGTATTACGCCGAGGTCCGCGCGGTTGTCGGCGGAGTTTTCCCCCAGCCAAAAAGCTAAGCGCCAGCGCATCGAGATCAGGTAGACGGGGCAGTTTTTTGGACTGGCGCGCAGGGCCGTCATCTTTGAAAAATTCAGAGACTCTCGTGTGCAGATCGTGCGGCCCGCACGACGACCAAGCTAAAAATCGCGTCATCGAGCACTGCCGGGATGACAAGGTCGCGTTGTATGCGCTGCGTGGTGAAATGGTGCGCGACCGCAGACGCCAATCGGGAGATTGGCGTTCCCGGGGAAGGGCCACGACCGCCTTCCCCGACTTCGGGAAGGATGGAGCGCCCGAACATTCAACGACGTCCCCAGGGGTGAGCGTGAGGTCGCGCCGCCCAAGCGCATTTGTGCGCGGCGTCAGGAATTGGGGCGGGATTGCATGGCCATGGCTACTAGAGCGCCGATTAGAATCGCCGGAAAAAGCTGGCCGACGATGGCTTCCGCGGTGGTGAGCGAACGCGCGAAGGGAGAGACCGGGATGATGTCGCTGCCAATGGTCGTCAGCGTTGCGAAACTAAAGTAGGTGAGTTTCGAGGTGAGTTGGTCCAAATCCGCGGGCGCGGAAACGAACTGCAAGGAACCGGGGTGAAGCTGTTCGAGGAACTGAAACGCTGACGCCCACGCCATCCCCAGAAGAAGATAGGCGCAAACGCCGCCCTGAATGCGGCTCCAGGTAATCGGCCCCGCGCGAAACATCACCAGCAAAACGATGCGCACATAGAGCAGCAGCGTGAGGGTGGCAAGCAGACTGCCCAGCAGGTGAAGAAAAGGCGTCGGATGCAAACGGCCTGCGGCCAAGATCACGGCCGTGCTGACCACGGAGACGAGCACAAAAGCCCTGAAGCCGGGGCTCGGGTTGGCGACGACGGCTCCGTAAACCATCAGCGTCACAACGACCACATCGAAGAAAATGCGCCCGGAAAGGCCCGCTTCGCGCAAAGGGCTGATCACAAATATCAGAATCGTCACCGAGATCGTCACCAGAGTGAGGCCCAAGTCGCCGGACCAGAACTCGCTCATGTTCAGGCGGAGAATGTTTCTGTGAGGTTGATTCGGATCGCTGGTCACGAGGCGTAACCTCCGAGGAATTGCTCAATTCACCCGGGCGGAATTATAGCCGCGACGACGCGCGGCCCGACGAAGATTGTGTGGAAAACAGGACTCCGATTGGCAACACCGATGGCGCACTGAAAGTGCGCCGCTACAAAGGCAAGGACGGTGCCAGCTGCGCGCTATTGGCCCAGCGCGCGGGGAACATTCCAGTGTTTCAAGAGGCTTACTACTCGCAGTAGGAAGCAGGCTGCGCCGCCGACGGTGCCGGCGTGTGTGGATGGGAGACGCAGTTTTGTGGCGGCGATCATGCAGATGGAGCCAAGGAGCGCAGCGGATGCGTAGACTTCGAAGCGCAGCACTGTGGGGACTTGGTTCAGCAGCACGTCACGGATGGTGCCGCCACCGACGCCGGTGATGGTGCCGAGCAGGGCGGCCACCAGCGGATTCATTTTGTGCAGCAGCGCTTTTTCTGTGCCGGCGATGGCGAAGATTGCAAGACCGGCGGCGTCCAAGACCTGGATATAAAGGATGGGAATGGCGCGGACTTCGTGATGCAGGAAGAAAACCAGCACCGCCGCGGAAAGGACGATGGTCGGATAGCGCCAGTCGCGCAAGGACGCCGGCGGCAGCGTCCCGAGCAGCGTGTCGCGGATGATGCCGCCGCCGAGCGCGGTGCAGAAAGCCAAGGTCATGATGCCGATTAGGTCGAGGTTGGCATTGACCGCAGCCATGGCGCCTTCGACGGCGAAGACCAGCGTGCCAGCGATGTCGGCCGCGAAAAGCAGGCGCTCAGGACGCGCGGTGCTGGGGAGATCAGGCGTGTGCGCCACGGGCGTTCTCCAGTGGCTGAGGATTGTACTCGAATCGCGGTTGGTTACGTGCCTGGTCTGATACTGCCAGACCGGGCCGCTACAAATTCGCGCGGGGAGTGTACAATCTGCGGGCTGCGGGAGGTGTGCGATGAGGCCAACGTACCGGATCCGGATTTCATTCGTGGCGCTAGTGGCCGTTGGCGTGGTTGCAATGGCTTACAGCGGCAGCGCGCAGAGAGCGCGGTTGGGCAAAGTGACGTCGCTGCAGGCGACGTCCGACAGTTCCGGCGTGCATCCCGCGACGGCCGCGATCACCACGCCCGCGAGTATCACTTGCCTCAACGCAACTTCCGAAGCGGCAAATTCGCGGCCCGTGCCGTCCTGCCACGTCGTTGCGCCGGACTTCACTGGGAATTTGGCCAAAGGCGAGAGTAAGAACCTCACCGCGTCGGGAAACGTGACGCTAACGTGCAACGGCCAAGGCCCGATGCTGCGCTGCGCAGCGCGCGTGGATACTCCGCCACCCAGCCATTAGACCTCGCTCGAACCGAGCCGCCACACCGATGGCGCACTGAAGTGCGTCGCTACAAATTCAAAAGGTGCTACTCGATGTGGAGGCGGGATTTCATTAGCACGACTACATAGGGATTCCAGGTGGAGAGTGTGTAGTAGATGGTTAGGTCGGAGGTTTGCAGCTTGGTCCAGCGCTCGACGACGTATGGCGCGTAGGCGCCGCCGTGGACTGCTTGCGGATTTGCTTGACCCTTGCCGATTACCGGGCCTGCGAGGCCGTCGTCGGGATTGGCCTGGGGATTGTGGATGAATTTGCCTAGCGCGTCATCGCGCATCGCGTTGAAAATAATTTGCGCCTCGCTCCACGGGCCCCAGGGCGTGCGGGAATACGAAAACAGGATGCCGCGCGCGGCCGGGTCGCGACTGTCGTACGTCATCAACCACAGGCCGAGCTCCTTGCACCACGTGACGGAAAGATCGCCCATCGTGCCGTTTTGCACGATGGCTTTGGCGTCCGCTTCCCTTTCGCTCCAGAGCGGAGCGCTGGCGGCGTCGAATCCCGCGAAATAGCGCGTGCCTTTCCCGGTTTCAAATTGCGCCGCGGGCACGAGCGCGAAATGCGCGTCGCTTTTGCGGTACGCGCCCGTGCCCCAAACGAAAACGAACGGCCCGCCGGAAGGAAGTCCCGCGATTGCACCGGGTTCGGCGTGCAAGGACATCTTAACGAAGTGCCCTTCGGGAAGCTGAGAGATCGTGCGCAGCGGTTGGAAATTTGCAGGGAGCGTGAATTTGGTGAGCACGGAGCGATCCGTCAACCGATCCTCGGAGTGGTTCGTCGAGACGACGACATACATTTGGCCGCCGAGGCTGATGCCGGCGACCGGCACTTCGAACGCGCCCATGCTGACGCCGGGAGGCTGGATGGTCAGATAAGCGCTGCCGATCTTGAGGAAATCCAAGCGCACGCCGCTCTCGGGATCGGTCGCGTCGGTTGTGGCGATCGTGTCGAGCGCGCGGCGCAGGCGCCCGACGGTGTCACCGAAGAGAAAATACACGCGCCCGGCGTGCTCGAAGGAATTGCCCAGGTCGGTGCCTTCGATGCCGTAACGTGTGAAGGTGCGGCTGAGAGTCGGTTGGTGCAATTGTTTGTCTTCTTCGCCTAGAAGCTGTTCGACCTTCACGGTCGAGCCGGGCTCGTAGCGCAGGGCGGGTTCGGTTGTCGATGGCATGGTGGTGAGTGTGAGTTTTGCGTTCGCGGCTTCCCGCAGGAGAACACGTCTGTTGGGTGGTTGCATCTGCGCCGTTAGCACCCACGCTGCCAGCAAAAGCCCTAGTGCTATTCCCGTGAGGGATTTCATGACGTCGCCTCCGGACATCCCTGAGCTTCGTGGCATTATCGTTTAAAAATTGTTGTTACGCCCCCGTAAACGCGCTGCGATGCCAATCGCTAGATTGGCGTTCCCGGGGAGGCCATGCGCGCTCCGATGCCGAATCCTGCGCTCAGTTTACGTGCCCGGTCTGATACTGCACCGACCGGCCGCTACAAATTCAAAGGCGAGAGACAAATGCAGAGTTCCATGCGAGTGGCGGGTTGGTTACAAAACTACTAGGACTGCGCGTTTTGGCGCGGCGATAGCTCCGATTCAGCGGGCCGACCGCGGTACTCCTCCCGAGCCTGGTCAGTATGCCTTCCTACAATTCACTGTCCGGGAATGGAAAGCTTTGCGCGAGAGGCCGGAGTCAATTGTCAATTTTTTGTAAAATACCGGTACAGAGTCCGTTCTTACGCACCATCTTCTTGACAAACCTCTCTCGCGAGCATATCTAGTCTGCACATCGAGAGTCTTCTCTCTCTGGGTGGGTCTTAGATTCGGCTTTCGTTCTCCCTGTTGCGAGCGTGCCGGCGTGAGGCGCTCTGCATTGCGCCGGGGAACTCGGCCCTAGGCGTAAGAGCAACCATGGCAATGGCGTCTCAGGCGTGCCATGGCTCGGCAATCTTCAGTTCATCGAGGTCATTAGGAGGAAACACATGTTTCGCAAATCAATGATGTGGTTTGGGTGTGCCGCGATGGCGCTGGTGTTTAGCAGCTCCGCGGCGTTCGGGCAAAAAGCTGAACTGCCGAAACTGAATCCGTTTATGAAACCCACGAAGAGCCCAGGCGCCAGCGCGGATGCGCTCGCGAAGTCGAACGCGGCGAGCAGCGCGGCGAGCAAGAGCGACAAGAGCGGGGGCCCCGCGCTTCCGCTGTTCAATTACGAAGTAACTTCCAGCAGGGACGGCAACAGTTACGAGGGCACGATTGTGGGACGCAGCCCGTTCACGGACGTGTTCGGATTCACGGCGGTTCCCGCCCAGATTGTCCCTGTGATCGTGGTCACCAATTCGATTTTCGCGGGCATAGACGCGAGTGGGAATATTATCACCGCGCCCGGCGTTACAACGTTCAATCCGTCGGTGCCCGACAACAGCTGCTTGACTGCACCCAATGACGTGCCACTCCAACTGGTGCAACAATCGCCTATCTACAACGCTGCTGATTTCAACTACGGCGGCACCGATGTCGGCACCACCGAAACGACCGATGCGTTTCAGCGGGCGAATTTCTACAAGCTGCTGAATTTCGGGGACGTGCCGTTTGACGACAATATTTTCTACCACGTGCTGCTTAGTCCGGTCAGGACGATATCGGCGATCGTGATCAACGTTCCGGCAGCGCTCGGCGTAGCGTATCCCAGCGCGCTGTTCGGTGGCTGTCCCACCGGAACAGAGGCAATTATTGACATCAATGCGTACGAGCCGCCACTCTTTAACGCGATCTCGACGACGCTCGGCGCGCAGGGCGTGAACGCCGGCACCTTTCCGATGTTTGTCACGCACAACGTGGTGGAGTGCGAAGGGCCGAACTGCGGAGCGCTGGCGCCGGGTACGGGATGCTGCATTCTCGGCTTCCATGATTCGAGCGGGCAGCAAACGATCGGAACGGCGGATTTTGATACCAGCAGCATTTTTGTGAGTCCGGTGCCCGATGTGTCCGATATGTCCCACGAGGTAGCGGAATGGATGAACGACCCATTTGGGAATAATCCGGTTCCACCGTGGGGCCACATTGGACAGCAACCGGGATGTCAAAACAACCTCGAAGTCGGTGACCCGTTGAGCGGCACGCTAGCTCCGCCAATTTTCTCGCCGAGTAATGGTTTCACTTACCACATGCAGGAGTTGGTGTTCTTCTCGTGGTTTTATGGGGCGCCGTCTGTGGGAATCCACGGATGGTTCTCTGACAACGGCACGTTCATGCAAGATGCTGGACCGGTCTGCGAGTAGGCGCGGCTGAATGACGCAGCAAAGCTGCACGCAGCGAGGTTCAGAGTGCACAGTGATGTGACTACAGGCCGTTCGTAGTCGGCGGCCTGTAGTCATTCCCACCTAGTCAGGCATCAATTTTGGGTATGCCCAGTTATAGTTGCCCGCCGCTGCCCAAAGTCTTCCTCTTCGGATATCATGGCCGGGCTGTGACCTCGACGAAAGAGTCCGCGCCCAGTTCGCGCCGCCGTGCGGTGCGCGACATTCTGCTCTACGGCGTGTGCGGCGGGCTGCTCATCGTAGTCTTGAAACTCACCGAGTACCGGTTTCTGGTCGTCGAACATTCGCTCGAGATTTATGGCGGGCTGGTTGCGGCGCTCTTTGCCGGACTGGGCATCTGGCTGGGCTCGACGCTGACCCGAAAAAAGCGCGCGGTCATTGTCAAGGAAATTCCCGTTGACCGCCGAGAGCCGTTCGTTGCGGACCAGGCGCGCGTGAGCGAGCTGGGCATCACTGCGCGCGAGCTCGAGATTCTCGGGCTGATCGCCGCCGGGTTGAGCAATCGCGAGATTGCAGGACATCTATTCGTCAGCGAGAACACGGTGAAGACCCATTCGAGCCGGCTCTTCGATAAGCTCGGCGCCAAGCGGCGCACGCAGGCCGTACAGATTGGCAAGGCTGCGCGGCTGATTCCATGAACGGTTTGCCCGCGGAATCTTTGTGAGTCGCGGCTTTAGCCGCAACATCAACGTTGCATGGAGCATCGTCACATAGCCCGCTGACCCATGGGCCCACTCAAAAGCATGATTTTTCGCTGTTTCGTGCAAAATCACTCGAAAGTGTGACGACACGGCGTGCGTCGCTCGCTACTATTCGCACGCTTGAATGCGAAAGTTCACGCAAGGAGGCTTCACTTCCATGAAAAAGACGGTGCTCATTTTCGGGCTGATCTCTGGCGCGGTGTCTGCCGCGATGATGCTGGTTACGTTACGTTTTGCCGATCGCATCGGCTTCGACAAAGGGGAAATTCTCGGCTACGCCGGGATCGTGTTGTCGGCGCTCTTCGTATTCTTTGGGGTGCGTTCGTATCGCGAGAGTGTCGCGGGCGGGCGTCTCACGTTCGGGCGGGGGTTCGCGGTCGGCATCCTTATTACATTGATTTCCAGCGCGTGCTACGTGGGGACCTGGGAGTTTGTCTACTTCAGGCTGATGCCCGATTTTGCCGACAAATATGCCGCGCATATGGTGGAGCACGAGAAGGCGTCGGGTGCTAGCCAGCAGAAGGTGGACGAGACGGAGCGGAAAGCGGCGGAGTTCAAACAGATGTATGCGAACCCGGCGATCAATGTGGCCATGACGTTCATGGAGGTGTTCCCCATCGGCTTGGTGGTGACAGCGGCGTCGGCGGGGATTCTGCGGAAGAAGGTGCCGCACCCTGCAACCTAGCACGCCGCTTGGCGCTACTGGTTTGCTGCTAGTCTGGGCGCTCGGATGAACAGAATTCCTGGCTACGTTCGGTCATGTCCAAGAAGTAATAGAATGGTATCTTCAAATGTGCGATACTCCACCCTCTCAAAGAAATACTGCTGGAGGAGCCATGCTTCGGGTGTGCCCCGGGTGGGTGGCGCTGTGCGTCGGAGCGATGGCGTTGGTTACAGGCGGCTGTTCGTCGCCGCCAATTTCGGTGAGCCTATCCCCGTCCTCTCCCCAGGCGATTGATCAGAGCCAGACGGTCGCGATCACGGCGACCGTGGCGAACGGCCCGTCTTCCCAAGGTGTCTTGTGGAGTCTGACGGGGCCGGGCACTCTCAGCAATTCGACGGAGCTATCTGTCACCTATAATTCTCCGACGACCAACTTCACTAACACGCAACAGGCGACGGTGACGGCATCCTCCGAGGCAGACCAGACGAAGAAAGCTTCGCTACAAATCACCGTGAACGCCTACCCTCAAATTCCATTTCAGACACTTGCGAGCGGATCGGTGGGCGCGCCGTACAGCCAGCCGATCGCACTCACCGGCGGCACCTCTCCGTTTCAATGGAGCGTGTACGACGGACCCATCAGCACCGGATGGATGGTGGCCGGAGCCGTGCCGGACGGATTGAGGATGGACCCGAACACGGGAATCATTAGCGGAACGCCGACCGCGGCCGGAACGTGGTATTTCGAGGCGACGGTAACGGACACGACCGCGGCGAGTGCGGTCAACGGCTTTTTGAGCCTTCAAATCACACCGACTGGCCCAGATGGGAATCCGGTCCCATTCCTGAACGAGCCGCTTGTGCCGACAGCGGTTTCTCCGGGAAGTCCAGGATTCACGCTGAAAGTGAGGGGGACGGGATTCGTTTTCGGGGCGATGGTTAACTTTAATCGCACGCCGCTGGCGACAACGTTTATGGACACCGAGCATCTTAGCGCAACGGTTCCAGCGGCGGCCATTGCGAATGCGGGGACGGCCGCAGTGACGGTGGTGAATCCCGGGACGGCCTCCGTGCAGTCCAACGTGGTCTATTTCCAAGTGGCCGCACCCCAAGCGACAGTGAATTTCACGGCGGCGGCGAATTCGCCGCTACAAATTCCAGAGCCGAATGGGATCGCGAGCGGCGATTTCAATGAGGATGGTAAGCCGGATCTTGTCATCACATCGGCCACGAAGGTGTATGTATTCCTCGGGAAGGGCGACGGGACATTTGCTGCTACGGCAGACTCTCCAATGCCCGTGCCGAGCCCACCCTACAATGACTTTGCTTCGCCGTATATCGGGAATATCGCCGTGGGAGATTTTAACAACAGCGGTCATCTCGGATTCGCGCTCGATGAGGGCGAGAATGAGGCGGCCATTATCCTGTTAGGAAAAGGGGATGGCACCTTCGTCTTTTCGTCGGCGGAGATCGCCTACACGCTTGGCGAGCCGATGTCCGGTATAGAAGCGGCGGATTTTAATGCCGATGGGAGCCTCGATCTTGCCATCACGAACCAAATCTCGGGCGTATCACCTGTTGTCCTTGGATACGGGAAGGGCGCGTTCAACACGGCCGGAGATCTCTACGCCAGCGGATTCGCTCAAGGCGTGGCCGTGGGGGATTTCAATGCGGACGGAAAGCTGGATGCGGCTGTAGCCAGCGGCGGGACGGCCAAATATCCCGCTTCGGGAGTGGCTGTATCGCTTGGCAATGGCGACGGGACGTTCACAGAGGCAAATGGCTCCCCGATGGCCGTCGGCAATTACCTTTCAGCAATCGTTACAGGCGACTTTAACGGCGATGGGAAGCTGGATCTCGCGATGACCGATTCCGCTGGGAACGCAGTGATCATCCTGCTGGGGAACGGCGATGGGACGTTCAGGGCACCTACCACCATCGCGGCAGGAAATTCGCCAAACGCGATCGTTGCAACGGATTTCAATGATGACGGGAAGCTGGACCTGGCCATCGCAAACTTTGGAGACGGCACCATCACGCTTCTGCTGGGGAACGGCGATGGGACGTTCATAGAGGCAATGGGTTCGCCTTACGCGGTGGGACGCGGCCCGTTTCAGATCGCGGCGGCGGATTTCAACGGCGACGGCAAGCTCGATCTCGCGGTGGCGAATGGGACGGATGGAACGGTATCAATCTTGCTGCAGCAATAGTTGCAGAGGGCGAGACGAAATCCTCAATCGCTTGCGGGATTTCGCGTGCCGGACTCGAAGGTTAAGGAATTGCTTGGTCTGACATTAGCCCGATCCCGCGCTATACTCGGATTACTCGACGGTCTTGTCGACATCGGCGGTCTCGCCGAGAAGGAGGTGATCCAGTGAGGTACGGTTTACGTTGAAGCAGCAAAGAGGCGCTTGTGAGGTTACCGAGCGCCTCTTCCCTTCTTTCCCCGCTGCATCCGTTTTGCGCCGCGACGGCGATGGCGGACTGAAGTCCGTCGCTACAAAGGCATAGCACGAGCTTCAGCGTGACGCCTTCGTAGCAGCGCAACCATTTCAGGACCGTCCGAATTCCCTACGATTGAAAGAATTCATTCGGCGTGGCATCCGCGGCAAGCGGCTGATCAACGCCACCGCCGGACAAGTCCTTCATCTCAAACGCAAGCCAATCTTTTCTCAACGCGTCGTCGGTTGCAACGGCGTCTAAGTTTGCTTGGCGTAGGTACGAGCTGTTAGCGGGACGTCATGGATATGGGAGACAAGTCCGAGCTGCTTGAAAATCCAGATCGTGTACCAATTGAAATCAATTTCGTACCACTTCAGCCCGTGGCGGGCGGAAAGCGGATGGGCGTGATGGTTGTTGTGCCACCCATCTCCGAAACTTATCAGCGCCACCCACCAATTGTTGGTGGAGGTGTCGCGGGTCTGAAAGCGGCGCGACCCCCAAATATGCGAGACGGAATTGACGAGCCACGTGGCATGAAGTCCCACGACCGTGCGCAAAAAAGTGCCCCAGAGCACGAAGCGGAATCCACCAATAGCGAACAACGCGACTCCGAGGATGAGCGTTGGCGCCAGATGGTACTTCGTGAGCCAGACGTGAACGCGGTCCTCAGCCAGATCGGGGACATAGCGCTTGAGTGTGGCAACGTCCTGGCGCAAAGCATTGCCCATCAGGACCCAGCCCGCATGCGCCCACCATTTGCCATCGCGCGGAGAGTGCGGATCCCCTTCCTTGTCCGCAAACTGGTGGTGCTTGCGATGGTTGGCCACCCACAGCAGAGGCCCCCCTTCCATAGCCGTGACACCGCAAATCGTGAGAAAGTACTCAAACCACTTGGGTGTCGTGTAGGAGCGATGGGTGAGCAGCCGGTGAAAACATATGCCGAGTCCCAGACCGCCCGTCACCCAGTACAAAAAGAGCGCGAGGAACAGCACATTCCAGGAGAAGTAAAACAGCGCCACCACGGCGCCCACGTGGAACAACGTGAGGACAGGCGCGACTGCCCAGTTCAACCGATTCTGGCTGGCCTGATTGTTCGGGACACTATTCAACTGCAAGACGGGCGTCGCGGTCATGGTCTGCGCGGAGAGTATGGACGCCCGGCCGGCAGAAAACTGTTCTATATTGCACACTTTCGGCTTTTGGAACGAAGCCGATACCCAGAGAGGTTTTTATGTACCGAGCAGTGCTAGGTTCGGGTGTCCGTCTAGCAGTTTTGATCCTGACGTGCTGCTACGCTGTCGCGCACGCTCAGGCGCCGCTTTTGCCTGAAATGCGGCAGAAGATTGATAAGGTGGCCGCGGACGCGCTTGCGAAAACGGGCGTGCCCAGCGCCTCCCTCGCGGTGATAAAGGATGGGCAGATCGCCTATCTGCACGCTTATGGCAACGCGCGGCTCGATCCGGAAACTCCGGCGACGTCTTCCATGCGTTACAGCATCGGCTCGGTCAGCAAGCAGTTCACTGCCGCGAGCATCCTGCTGCTGCAGGAACAGGGCAAACTTTCGCTCGACGATAAAGTCGGCAAATTCCTTCCCGACCTTACCCGCGCAAGCGACGTGACCATTCGCGAGCTTCTTTCGCATACCTCCGGCTATCAGGATTTCTGGCCGCAGGATTACGTGATGCCTGCGATGTTGCAGCCCACCACCGCGCGGAAAATTCTGGACGTCTGGGCGCGCAAGCCGCTCGATTTCGAGCCGGGAACGAAATGGCAGTACAGCAACACGAATTACGTGATTGCGGGATTGATCGTCGAGAAGGCCAGCGGCGAACCGCTGCTGCAATTTCTGCAGCAAGAGATATTCACGCCTCTCGATATGAAGAGCGTCGCTGACACCGACAAAGCCAAGCTCGGCGACACCGATCCCACCGGCTACATGCGTTATGCGCTCGGGCCTTTGCGCGTGGCGCCCAAGGAAGGAAGCGGCTGGCTCTTCGCGGCCGGCGAACTGGCCATGCCCGCCGAAGACCTCGCGAAGTGGGACATCTCCATCATCAACCAGAAATTGCTGAAGCCTGTTTCCTATCGAGAATTCGAAACCGAAGTCCTGCTTGTGAATGGACTCGGGACGCGTTACGGGCTCGGCCTGGAAGTCAGCTCGGAATTTGGCCGTCGTGAACTTTCGCACAGCGGCGAGGTTTCGGGCTTCACATCGGAGAATGATGTGTTTCCGGACGAGCGTGTCGCCGTGGTAGTGCTCACCAACGAGGATGCCTCCGAGGCAGCGGCGGCCATTGCCAAGGGCATCGCTCCGCTGTTGCTGGCGAACGACGACGCGGCTACTCCCGAGAAGCTGGCGCAAGCGCAAAAGATTTTCGCGGGGCTGCAGCAGGGCACGATTGACCGTTCTCTCTTCACCGACAACGCCAATTTCTATTTCAGCGAGCAGGCTCTGAAGGATTTCGCGAGCAGCTTGGGCCCGCTGGGCGCTCCGCAAGAATTTGTGCAGATCCGCCAGGCGTTGCGCGGCGGCATGACGCTGCGCGTCTATGCCGTCAAATTTGCAAAGACCGAGCTGCGCGCCTGGAGCTACGAAATGCCCGACGGCAAGCTGGAACAGTTCCAGGTGGCGGCGCAGGATTAGAAAAGTCTGCAACTTGCACCGAGAATTGAGTTAGACCGCGAGCCGAGTTTCCTGGCGCAATCTGGCGACATCCTTCGCCGGCGGACTCCCGAAGAAGCGGCTGTATTCCCTGCTGAACTGCGAAGCGCTCAGATAGCCCACGCGCTGGCTGGCAGCGCCCGCATCCATCATTGTGGATAGCATGAGGCGCCGCGCCTCTTGAAGACGCAGCACTTTTTGATAGTGCAACGGGCTCATGGAAGTAACGGATTTAAAGTGCTCGTGGAACGAGGAAACACTCATGTGCACCGATTCGGCCAGCTCTTCGACCTTCATGGGTTGCGAGAAATTGGCGCGGAGCCAAGAAATGGCCTTGGCCACGCGGTGCACGCTGGACTCCGCAAAACCCATTTGAGCCACGCGAAGACCGATGGGTCCGCGAAGCAGCCGGATCAAAATCTCATCCAGTATAAGCGGAGCGAGCAGTTCGACCTCACCGGGCTGCGCCAGACACTCCACCAACCTGGTCGCGGCTTCGACAACATTCGCGTCCAGCGGAGTGATGTAAACGGCGCTTCGTTCTTGAACGGGAGGCACACCGCGGGGAAATACCTTCAAGACCAGTTCGGCAATCTTGTGCGGGTCGAGGTCCAGCCGCAGAGCGAGGTAAGGTTCGGAATGGCTGGCGCGCGTGACTTGCGCAGCAACGGGCAGTGCCACCGAGTAAACGAGCATACGCGCGGGGTCGTACTCATAGACCTCCTGCCCCACGATGACCGTCTTCGCCCCTTGGGCGATGATGGACAAGCAAGGCAACCGCAGGGCGTGCACACATTCCCTGTTTATTCGTGAAAAACGGCTGGCGCACAAACCCGGGATGCGCAGATCAAAACTACCGTCGTGCGGGGCATAAGCGGCAATTAGGCGAGCCAAGTCAGCCGTGTCCGGTGCGTCGGAGCCTGGAAGCGCGTAGGCCACCCGCGGAAACGCGGTTTTGTCAGGGATTCTCACGTCTTGGAGAATACCTCTTTTGCAATCTGGATGGCGCTCATTGCGTTCGGCCAGCGCGCATAGAATGCCAGATGGGTGATTACCTCGATCAATTCTTCTTTGTTCAGCCCATTTTTCAGCGCGTAATCGAGGTGAAACCGCAGCTGTTCAGGACGCTGCAAGGCGACCAGCGCCGCCACGGTAGCGAGACTGCGGTCACGCTTGGGCAGCTCCGGGCGTTCCCAGACATCGCCGAAGAGAACACGGTCCGTCAAATCGGCCAGCTTGGGGGCGAAGTCACCAATCATCTTCTGGGCTGCTGAAGGATTTCTGTTCATGCTCGCTCCTTCTCGCGCTCGGTGAGGTTTGGTTCGCTCAGCGGCCGGTCATTTCAGCGGCCGCTCATTTGCTCGAGATGTTCGGGGTACCGGGCTCCTTGGACTTTGATGTTTGCAGCGGCGCTTTCGATTTCGCTGAGATCGTCGGGCGTGAGGTTGACTGAAAGTGCCCCGATGTTTTCGTCGAGGCGCGCCAGCTTGGTGGTGCCGGGGATCGGAACTATCCACGGGTTCTGCGCAAGCAGCCAGGCGAGGGCAATCTGAGCCGGCGTTGCTTTCTTGCGTTCTGCGATCTGGCCGAGCAGGTCGACCAAAGCCTGGTTCACTTTTCGATTCTCTGGGTTAAACCGGGGGAGGGTGTTGCGGAAATCGGAGCTGTCGAACGTCGTGTTCTCATTGATCTTTCCCGTGAGGAAACCTTTGCCCAGCGGGCTGTAGGGCACGAAGCCGATTCCGAGTTCCTCAAGTGCCGGCAGCACTTCTGCTTCAGGGCGCCGCCACCACAGTGAGTATTCGCTTTGGACCGCGGTGACGGGCTGGACTGCATGCGCGCGACGGATCGTCTTCGCTCCCGCTTCCGAAAGGCCGAAGTGCTTTACCTTGCCTTGCTGAATCAGGTCCTTAACCGCTCCCGCCGTGTCTTCGATCGGCACATTCGGATCAACACGGTGCTGGTAGAACAGATCGATGACATCGGTTTTGAGCCGCTTAAGCGAACCCTCGGCAACCTCCTTGATGTGCTCCGGCCGGCTGTCCAGCCCGGCCAAACCTCGCTCCGCCTTCGGATCGATTTTCCACCCGAACTTCGTCGCTATCACGACCTGACCACGAAAAGGAGCGAGCGCTTCGCCCACGAGTTCTTCGTTCGTGAACGGGCCATAGACCTCGGCGGTGTCGAAGAAGGTGATTCCGCGTTCGACTGCGGCGCGAATCAGCGAGATCATCTCCTGCTTGCCTTTGGGCGGGCCATAGGAAAAGCTCATGCCCATGCAGCCGAGGCCAAGAGCCGAGACTTCCAAGTTGCTTTTTCCAAGTTTGCGTTTTTGCATTGTTTCTCCTTCGCGCGGCAGACGACGCCGCTGAATTTGGGCTGGCCTCAAGACTAAGCATAGCTTCCGGACGCTTCTGCCGCTTGCCTGTTTCGATGAAGTTCTTGCCCGATTCTCCGAGGCTATTCTGCTGGCTATGCTCTCGTGCCCGCCGCCAATCGCGAGAATGAAGCAGGTCCCCGCCTGCGGCAGGCAGGCCTCTGATCCCGGCGATGTGGTTGGTGGTATGGGAAGCGGTGACGGCGGCATTGGGGGGAGCGCATGCTTGCGCATTTCGTCCGATTCGGGAACATGAGCCCGGGCTGTAATTTCGTAAATCGCAGATCAGTGATAGTGTGGTCCCGGTTGATACAGAAATGTCTAAACGATATTTTCCCGCGCTCTTCGCACTGCTGCTGCCCTTAGTTTTGTCTGCGGCAGAAACCGTCACATTTCCTAGCGGAGAGATCACTTTGCACGGAGTCCTATATAGACCCGCAGGAACCGGCCCCTTTCCTGCGGTTATTTATAATCACGGGAGCGCGCCTGGCACGCTGAGCGAGCAAGCATTTGCCGCGCTGGGTCCGGTATTCGCAAGCCGTGGATGGGTATTCTTTGGACCCTATCGGCGAGGGCAAGGATTAAGTGCCTCGGCAGGTCCGTATATTGGCGATCAGATCGCGGCGGCTGAGAAAACCGGAGGCGTCACCGCAGCGGCCGCAACGATGGTGCGATTATTGCAGACGGACCATCTGGACGATCAGTTAGCGGCCCAAGCGTGGTTGCGAAAACAGAGTTTCATTCAACCGAATCGCATCGCCGTGGCGGGAAACTCGTTTGGTGGCATTGAAACTGTACTGGGAGTAGAACGAGGAGGATATTGTGCGGGGATCGATTCAGCGGGGGGAGCCCAGAGTTGGGCACAGACCCCCGAGTTACAGTCGCTAATGACTCGCGCAGTGCGAAATGCAAAAGCACCAATATTTTTCTTTCAGGCCGCTAACGACTTTGACCTATCGCCGAGCAAGACACTCTCAGCGAAGATGGGCGAGGTGAACAAGACATACAAACTGAAGATTTATCCTTCGTACGGCGACTCCCCTCAGGACGGCCACACCCTTGGCTACTTTGGACCCGACGTCTGGGCCGAAGACGTTTTTGGATTTCTGAACCAGTATTGCAGCAAGGAGTGAGAGCCCACTGTCCAGGAACTGGCTCGCTCATTGGAATGCGGGAGAATGCGCGCGCCTGCCCGAGAGACGACCGGCGAACACCACATGCGTCTTGCGGAGCAACAGCGATGGCGGACTGAAGTCCGCCGCTACGAAGGCGCCGCTACGAGGACAACCGCGGCAGGGCAAAAAAACCTTGTCATTGCTACGCTGCCGGAGTAGACACAAGGTTCGCATGGATACACTTCTTCTGCTGCTTTTCGTTTCGACCGCGCTCTACTGCCCTGGCGGGTTTGGGCAGTCCTGTGCAACGGCCGCGCA
The DNA here is from genome assembly GCA_963795005.1 of uncultured Acidobacteriota bacterium. Taxonomy (GTDB): domain Bacteria; phylum Acidobacteriota; class Terriglobia; order Acidiferrales; family UBA7541; genus Palsa-295. The sequence continues at coordinate 270,275 of CAWCGE010000001.1, forward strand.
ACTTACCATTAAAGGCGACGTTAGAAAGACTCTGTCGCTTACGCTGGACGACTTGCATCACATGCCGCGCACGACGCTGAAGGTTACGAATCCGCACGACAAGAAAGAGGAAACCTACGCAGGCGTGCTGCTAGCGGAACTCTTGAAGCGTGCCGGAGTGCCGCAAGGCGCGCAACTGCGCGGCGCCGCTATGACGCGCGCCGTTGGATGAGAAGACCGGACCATTCAGGATTGTGGCGCCGCACGACATACGTTCAGGCGGATGCGTCGGACGGTTACCGCGTGATCTTTTCACTGCCCGAGCTGGATGCGGACTTCCAGGATTCCGAAGTGATCGTGGCGGACACCATGACAACAGACCCGCGCGTTGGATCAGAATGTTGCAGTCAATTACAGTCGTCCGCGTAGCGAAGTAGCTCCCGCGCAACTCTGGCCGTCGTATCTAGAAGGGCAAACGGATCGAGCATATGGCGACGTGGTTGGTGGGGTGGAAGCTCGTCACGGCGATTTCGCAGCCGCCGCCGATGGCGAAGGCGAAGCGGTTGTGAATGCGGAATCGCCCTATTCTGAGTCCCGGCGTCAGATAGACGGACGTGTTTCCGCGGGCCGTGCAAGGTGTTCGGGGCGAAACGGGAGTTTACAGCCGGATGAGCATGACTTCGGTGGACTTGATCAGCGCGGCGACGGTCTGGCCATTCTTCAAGCGCATTTCGCGGACGGCATCGGCGGTGACGATGGAGGTAATCCGCTGGCCGCCGATCGAGAGGGCTACTTGCGCGATCAGGCCGTTGATCTTGATGTCGGTCACGCGGCCGACGAGCTGATTGCGCCCGCTGATACGCCGAAAATTGGCGCGCCGGTCGGAAACGTCTCCGCGCTCCGTTGCGCGATAGAGGAAGCGGTCAATTTCTTTTTCGGGGATGCGGTGATGGCCGCCGGCGGTCTTCACCGTGCGAATTTTCTTCTTGTAGATCCATTGCTTCACGGTGGGATAGCTGATTCCCAGGACCTGTGCGGCGTCGCGCGGCGTGAAGAGTTTGGGTGGCGGATTGCGCATGCGCTCGGGTTCCCCGACGACGTGGTGGCTCGCTGATACGAACGAGCGATAGCGATGCTAAAGCTCCGGCGGGCGAGGTGTCAAATCCGTTGTCCTGGGCCGACCGTTGTAACGGCTGGCGCCTGATCTTGTTGCGGCGATCACTACGAAGAGAGGTCCCTCACTGCGTTCGGGATGACATCGTTTTTGGGGTTTGCAAAACCGGATCGTTTTGCGCCGCGGCGCGGATGGCGGACTGAGGTCCGCCGCTGCAAAAAAGTCCTTGTTATTGCGGTGCTGGCGGGGTAAACAAACGTGTACATGGCTACGGTTCCATCGCAACCGCTTCCTCCGGTTTCACCTGGGGCGCTGAATCTGCACACGTACGCTTGGGAGGACGCTACCGTGGTGCGTTGCACGGGGCGGCTTACGATCGAAACTGCGCCGCAACTGAAGAGTGAAGTGAAACTCTTGCTGCCGAATAAGCGCCGCGTGATTCTCGACCTCACTGCGCTAGCGCACATGGATAGTTCTGGGCTCGGCACTTTGGTTGGTTTGTACATCTCGGCGAAGGGCGCCAAGTGCCAGTTGCAATTGCTGAACTTGAGCCCACACATCCGCGACCTTCTCAGCCTGGCAAACGTCCTCTCGTTCTTCGAAGAGTGCGGCCGCTGCGGCACCCGTTTACCCTAAGGCGGCTCGCCACCTCATTTCAGTGCTCTGTTCGGTCTTGCTAAGGATTCATCCCAGAATCGGACAGCGGCGTTCCAATGAACATGCCGCGGCTCCATTAAGTGCCGCATTCCCAATTGGCTACAGGGCGCTTCGGATGGGCGGGGATGTGCTATAAAGCTTCGCAACCTGTTCTTGGAGGTTGCTGATGACCTCGTTCTGGCAAGACGTGCGGTACAGCCTGCGGATGGTCGCGAAGGCGCCGGGGTTTGCGGTGATTGCCATCCTGACGCTGGCGCTGGGCATCGGCGCGAACTCCACGATTTTCAGCTGGATCAATTCGGCGTTGCTGAACCCGGTTCCCGGGATCAGCCACCCGAGCGAAGTTGTGTCGCTAACGCAAGGCAAGCCGGGCGGCAATCCCCTGGGTTTTTCCTATCCTGATTACGAAGCGATGCGCGACGGCCAGCACAGTTTTACGGGAATCATGGCGTGCATATTCACCCCACTGAGCCTTACCGGCCAAGGCAAGCCCGAGCGTCTATGGGGCATGCTGGCAAGCGCGAATTATTTTGACGTCCTGGGCGTCCGGCCGATCCTTGGTCGCGGCTTTCTTCCAGCGGAGGACAAGACCCCCGGAGGCGCACCCGTTGCAGTGATCAGTTACCGGCTGTGGCAAACGCACTTCGGCGCAAATCCGGCGGTGGTGGGCCGGACCATCGAAATCAACCAGCATCCCTACACTATTGTGGGCGTGGCGCCGGCCGTGTTTCAGGGCAGCATTACGGGACTGCGCATGGAGATCTGGATCCCGGTGATGATGGAAGCGCAGTTGTCACCGGAAGGCGACGTGCTGCATGACCATCACAATTTGTGGCTGTTCGCGTTTGGAAGATTGAAGCCGGGAGTCACACGGCAGCAAGCGCAAGCGGAAATGACGTCTCTGCTGCAGGACGAAGCGAAAAATTATCCCGAGGAACACCGCGGCCACGATAGCGTGACGTTGCACCCGCTGTGGCGCAATCCATTTAGCTTCAATATTTTTTTCGCGACGCTGCTGCCTGTGCTGATGGCCATCGCCGGCGTAGTGCTGCTGCTGGCGTGTGCGAACGTGGCGAATCTGATGCTGGTGCGGTCGGTGGGGCGGCGGCGTGAAATCGCGATTCGCATGTCGCTGGGCGCCACCCGCTGGCGCCTGGTACGGCAACTGCTGGTGGAAAGCCTGATCCTGGCGCTGGCCGGGGGCGCGCTGGCGATGCTGATCACGCTGTGGACCGCGGGCACCTTGATGAAATTTGTCCCGATGATTGATTTTCCGATCTCGCTGATCGTCCATGCGGACCGCACCGTGCTGCTGACCACGATGGCGATTGCGATGCTCACGGGCGTGATCTTCGGAATTTTGCCTGCGCTGCGGGCTTCGAGCATTGCGCCCGTAACCGTATTGAAAGAGGAAACCGGAAGCGCCTCGGGCGGACTGCGCAAGGCGCGCCTGGCGAGCGGCCTGGTGGTGGCGCAAATTTCGCTTTCGCTGCTGCTGCTTATCTGCGCAGGATTATTTATTCGCAGCGTGATGCGCGCGCAGCAAATCGATCCGGGATTTAATGCGCATAAGGTGCTGACCGCTTCCTACAACCTCTTTACCGCGGGATATTCGCCCGAGCGCGGAGCGGAATTCAACCGCGAGCTCGTCGCAAAACTGGAAGCGCTGCCGGGGGTGCAATCGGCGTCCCTGTCGAGTCGCGTGCCGATGGGGCTGATCCCGGACTCGACCAGCATCAAGCCCGCGGGCTACGTTGCGCAGCCGAATGAATCCATGGAAATGCCGGAGGCGATCGTCACGCCGAATTTCTTGCGGACCGTGCAGATCCCGCTGGTGGAAGGCCGCGACTTCACGTCGCAGGACAGCAAGGATTCGCAGCGCGTGGTGATCGTCAACCAGGCGTTCGCGAATCGCTACTGGCCAATGCAGGAAGCGCTGGGCAAGCAACTCAGTTCGGACTTGACGCACGAGTGGTTCACCGTCATCGGAGTCGCGCGCGACAGCAAAGTGGGCACCCTGACTGAAAAGCCGACGCCCTTCGTGTTCTTGCCGCTGTCCCAGGTTTATCGCGCCACGATGATTATTCATGCGCGCGTCGCCGGAGACCCGTTCGCTTACGCGAAGACGTTCGAGCGAACCATTCATGAACTGAATCCCGACCTGGTGGTCTATGACGTCAATTCGCTCGAACAGAGCGAACAACTCTTCAGCTTTCCCCAGCGCATTGCCGGAACATTTGTGGGCGCATTCGGATTACTCGCGCTGGTGCTGGCCGCCGTGGGAATTTACGGCGTCACCGCTTACACCACGCGGCAACGCACCCACGAAATCGGCATCCGCATGGCGCTGGGCGCGAGCAAGGAGCACATTCTGCGGCTCGTGCTGGGGCATGGGCTGCGGTTAGTCTTTGTCGGCGTCGCTGTGGGACTGGCAGCGTCCTTCGCATTGACGCGCTACCTGAGCAGCTTGCTGCTGGGCGTCACCAGCACCGACGCGCTCACTTTTTCCAGCGTGGCGCTGGTGCTCTGCGCCGTCGCGCTGCTGGCCTGCTTCCTACCCGCGCGCCGCGCCATGTGCGTAGACCCCATGGTTGCCCTGCGGTACGAATAAGCCAGCGAAGCCGGCTTGGTCATCTCGTAGCGTATTTCACGTGGGACTTGTCTTTGTGGGAAGGCCTTACCTGCACTTCGGGGTTTAGCACCGGCACAAGATAGCTGGCAAAGCCGATGCCGACGAGAATCGTGCCGTTCCAATGAGGGAACCGGGAACCAGTGCGAGCGCCAGTCGGAACGCGAAGTGATGCCAAAGCACAGCGACCTCCGGCACCTCCGCGTGAATCGTGGAGACTTGCTATACCGAGACGTCGCATTGATCACGCGCTGCGGGCGGCACCGACCGGTAAGCGGGCGCTCCGACGCTTTGCAAAGCAGCGGGGTTGCCGGAAGCTACCAATGCCAGAAAAATTCAAGCCACACGACTATCACTGCGAGATACAACGCAAAAATTAGATTGATCGTCCAGCCCAGCCAAAACGGCCATTTGAAATATCTAAAGGAAAGCAGTGCGAGCACCAGCACCGGAAGTTCGCAAGCTAGAATGAAGAGGTACTGCCGGCGATTCGCCTGGATCGCCGCCTGGCCGATTCTGGGATCCGAGTACGCTAACCCAACGATGACGACCGCGAGCACCGTAAGCGCGCCGCCAGCGAGCGCGGGCGACCTCAGCTGATAGCGGCGCAACAGCGGCGCTACGAGCATGAGACTAACGCCGAGAGCCAAGATAACCGCCAACGGTTGCCTCGCCGCACCGCGCGCTTGATCCTAAGGCGAGTCAACGCGCGGAGTCGTCGCCGTGTGCTAAAGAGCTTCATGCCGTCGCCCGCGCCATTAGCCCAAGTGTTTCTCTATTTCCTGTTCTCGATTCTCCGCTTTACCAGGTATGTCGTGAACCCCCAAGAGAAGCTCGGCTCGCAAACACCGAAGGGGTAGTCAAGCTCACCCTGGTTATTGCTAAAGACGGTTCCGTTGCCGAGTTGGAAGCCGTTTCCGGCGATCCACTCCTTCTGGAATCCGCCATGAAGGCCGTTCCCCAATGGCCTTCTTAATGGGAGGCTGGGCGGTCGGCGGGCCCAGCGAAATGGAGGCTTCAATCTCTTTCACGTTCAAGATCGAAGACCCGCGCAAACCCGCTTATCTGCATCTCGACAATCGAAAGGTAATTCGTGCGGACACGGTTCGGAAATTCTCCGATAGAATCGTTTATACCGTCGGGCACCGTACCCACTACATATCTCCAGCTTCCGTTACTGACCTTACTGGGTGCGTGCGCGTCTCGATCCGCATCCAGGCGAGGGAAGGCGATTGTATCCCTTCCGGAGGGCCTTCTTTCGATATCATTGCAATTCCGTTGCTGCCCGCCGACAAAAGCAACCACACCAGCCAATCCGCCTCGCATTGATCTTATTTGAGACGGATGCTAGGTCCCGATGTGTGTGCGCAGGCTGTCTGCCGGGTTTCGTGGCGACGACCTCCGCGCATTGGCATGCCTTACGACGAGTACGACGGAACGGGCAGCGCTTTCGCTTGTTCGGAGCGCTCACTCAGCGGGTCAGTGACTCTGCCAAGCTTCGTGAACTTCCGCCAAGGCCTCATCGATTTTCTTGATGGCTTTGTCGCGATGTCCCCCGTATTCGCCCGGCGCGTTGGCGAGGAGTCCCCGCGCCTCGCGCAATTTGTCCTCTGCGGCGTGAAGATCCTGCCGCGCTTCATGCCCCTGTGCAGGCAGGGCGCTGATAGCCGTGCTTGGCACAGCGGTTGTGCCCTTCACTGCCGGTGAGACAAACACCAAAACGCAAGCAAGCGCCAACCCCATCGAAACCATAAAACTCAGTAGGTGCCGGTTCATGATAATTCTCCTTGTTGGAATTTGGAGTTGCAATGCCTTCAACAACAATTTCAGATTTTGACCCCGAGCCTTCCGCATCCTACGCGGCTCGGGTGCCGGGGCACAAGAAAATTTGACGACGAGGCTTCATGTCCGTCACCTACCAAGAGCCTTGTAGCGGCGGTCCGCCCCGCCCCACCATTCGTGTCAAATGCCGGATGCAGCGCTGGAACGCAGGCGCGCGGCGACGGCCTGCTCGTTCCAGCGTTGCACGTTCAAGCCCACCACCAGGAGCCACAGGGCCAGCGCTACTTCTGCGAGCGCTGTGGGCGCGAAGTACGGGAAGATGCGGGCTTGCAGCGCCGGGGCAAAAAAGAGCGCGACACTATTGATGAGGTAGCCCACGCCCTCGATTACCAGGAGTACGCCGATGATTCGCGGAAAGAAGGTCGAGCGCACAATCAGGTAGGCCATCGTGAAGCAGTCGAATCCGAAAAACAACAGGCAGATGCCGAAGCCGTGTTCAAACATCTGGATTGAAAAGTACGAGGCGGCCTGCAACTGCGCGGACGTGAATGCGCTCAAGTAGCGGTCGCCGCTCAAAAACAGCAACGGCGCGAAATGGCCGAGCAGGCTGACGCTCTCAATGGTGTTCACGGTGACGTCGAAGAGCACCATCATCAAGGCGACGTTCTTGTTCACGATCTTAAACAAGTTATAGAAGAGGAGCGTCAACGGGACATTGCACACACAGTAGAAAAGCTCGGCCATGAAGCCCAGGCGATAGAGCAGCGGGTGGGTGGTGATGTTGTGCGCCGTGGCTGCGGCGTCGCCTGGCACGACAAGCCGGCCGCGTACGGCGAGTTCGGCGAAAGCGCCTCCGGCGATGACGATCAAGTAGAGAAGCCCGGCGATCCGGGCTTGCACGCGCGGCGAAACTTCTGTGATGCGTTGTGTCATTTCGTTGCCTCCAGGAGCGGCGCCACCGATCGCGGCGACCCGGGGTCTGTTGCTGCGCCGCCGAAGCCTTTCGCTTGAGCTGCTTTTCTCGCGGGGAGTGTAGCCGCCTTACGAAGGAAGCGAAAGATTAAACGGAATTGGTCGCGCGGTGGAGCAGCGATTTTCCTGAGCAGAAATCGAGAGCAGCATGTCAAGAGAGCCTTCGGCGCCCACGGGGCGTTTGTCACCACGCATCGAACGCCTAGCGCCCGATGAAACCGGCGGACTCGCGTTATTCTTGCTTCGCGCGCTGATAATACTGGGCGGCCGGTGGGCCTAGCAGAAAATAGCCGATAACCAAGAGAAGCACTATGTGTGCCAGAGCGTCCGCCAGCGAAATCAATGCGATCGCCACGACGTGAGCGGCGAGCCAAACGAGCAGCAGCCAGCGAGCCCATCTGGCACCGCGCAGCAGATAGATCCCGCCCACGATCGCGGTGACTCCCACGAGCAGGATCGGAACGGTCCAACGATCGAGTGAACCTTTCCACAGGTGATAGCCCGTGCTTGCGATGCCCACGAGGATGAACAGCCAGCCAATCACCGTCACCTGAAACGGACGTTCCACGGAATTGAGACTCGTCACGAGAGTTTCATCTCTTCTTTCATGTCTGCGCCCGACGATTTATCGAACAACTGCGATGAACGCCCACAGGTTGCAAGAATACCCCAGAGCCCCAAAACCGGCTCGCGGATTTCCCCGGAGATTCGGGGCGGGCTGTTGAAGAAATATGCGACCGTACGGTCGCACCAGCATCGAACTAGGTGATGGGCGCATCACTGGAGAGCAGAGGAGGAGTTTCTTATGTTCCATATGAAAAGTAGTTCTGGCGTCCTGGCGGCAACGCTGGCCGCGCTGGTGATTGCCGGAATCGGCCCGGAAGCAGCAGCGCAAACGCACGCGACCCAACCATCGGCTCTCTACTCTGACGAGCTTACCCAGATCAAAATAGCCCGCGCGCTTTCGGCGGCGCCGCCCGATGTGGCCAAGGCCGCGACCGTAGCGGAAATGGATGGCCACGGCAAGATGACGGTTTTGCGCGCCGGAACCAACGGATTTACCTGTATGCCGGGCGATCCCTCAGGAGTTGGGCAGCCAGCCATGTGCGCGGACGAAGCGTCCATGCAATGGTTCAAGGATTTCGCCGAACACAAGCCCAAGCCGACCAACACCGTCCCGGGCATAACCTACATGCTCGCGGGAGCTACCCAGGGGAGCGACTCCGATCCGTATGACACCTCGAGCCCGGCCATTACGATCGGTCCGCATTGGATGATTATGTGGCCGTTTGATCCCAAAACCACCGGACTTCCAACCACCCACAGGCCGACGGGAGCCTACATCATGTGGGCCGGATCGCCGTACGCGCATGTGCACATCATGGGGCGTCCATAGAAGAAGCGACGCCGAAACAATCCAGCTCTCGCATGCAAGCCAGATCCGTTTTTGTGTGGAGTTGCATGAACTCGAATCGCAAGAAGACTGAAATGAATGCAAGAACCGATTACGCATTGCCGAGGAGAATCGTGATGAGAATGAAGACCGTTGCTTTGCTCGTACTGATCGCTGCTGGCGTCACCTACGCTCAAACGCCGGCGTCCAACAAGCCGAAGACTGACGCGGAGAAAATCGCCTCCGCTCTGCAAGGGGGCCCAAGGTTTGTCACGCAGGATGCAACCGTGCTCGACTATCCAGCTGCGCCCGGTGGCGAGTACCGCGTTCTCCGGGCTGGCACCAACGGGTGGACCTGTCTTCCGGGTCCCCCTGGCGACAGCCATGATGAGCCCGGATGCTTTGATCAAGTCTTTCTGGCATTCATCAAGGACAGTATGGCCGGCCGTACGCCCAACGTGCAGAACGCCGGAGTCTCGTACATGTATGAAGGTAAATGGCTGCCCAACGAGTCCCATGCGATGGGAAGCGGTGCTGAATTTCGCGTTGGCCCACACATCATGATCATCGGACTGGATCAAAGGGTGTTGCAGACATTGAACCACGATGGATCGAATGGCGAGCCTTACGTCAACAGTCTTCCGGGGCACAGCGAGCTATTTCTGGTGATCCCGATCCGTCAATGGGACGACGCGCAAGGCGCACCAAAATCCGAATATAAGGCACACAAATGAGCAGCACATACAAAGCAGTGGAAGTTTCCGCACCCGGACTGCTCCGCGTGGTGGAACGGCCAGTGCGGGAACCTGGAGCGGATCAAGTTCGGATTCGCGTGGAAGCATGCGGAGTCTGTCACACCGATGCCACCACGATCACCGGCACGTATCCGGGTTTGCAATTGCCGCGCGTCCCTGGGCATGAAGTTGTGGGACGCATCGAAGCGTTGGGCAGCGGCGTGTCCAAATGGAAAATCGGTCAACGCGTGGGTGTGGGCTTCTTCGGCGGCGAAGACGGCCTGTGCGAGCCGTGCCGGCGCGGCGACATAGTGAATTGCCTGAACCCCGTGATGCCGGGAGTGACCATGGATGGAGGATACGCGGAGGTGATGATCGCGGAAGCGCGCGGCCTCGCTTCCGTTCCTGATGAGCTCAGTTCGGCCGAAGCCGCTCCCCTGCTCTGCGCCGGGATCACGACTTACAACGCTCTGCGCAACGCCGGCTTGCGCGGCGGCGATTTGGTCGCGGTACAAGGCATCGGCGGACTTGGACATCTGGGCGTGCAGTTTGCGCGGCACATGGGATTCCGTACGGTGGCCATCGGGCGTGGACGCGACAAGGAAAAGCTCGCGAAAGATTTGGGCGCACACGTTTACATAGATACTGCCACGGCGGATGCGGCGGCGGTATTGCAGCATATGGGCGGGGCCAGAGCGATTCTCGCGACCGCTCCAAGTGGTAACGGCATGGGACCGCTCGTGTCCGGCCTCGCAACCCGCGGGAAGCTCATTGTGGTAGGTGTGCCGTTCGACCCGATCCAATTGAGCGCGTTCCCGCTCGTCTTTGGAGGCCGCTCGATATACGGGAGCCTGACTGGCACGCCGATTGAAAACGAAGACACGCTGGCCTTCAGCGTCCTCGAGAATATCCGCCCGATGATCGAAACACTTCCTCTCGAACGGGCTGCCGATGCTTACGCGCGCATGATGGAAGGCAAAGCGCGCTTCCGCATGGTATTAGTCCCGAAAAGCGAAGCGGCTTAGAGTGCACCAAGGCGTTGGCTCATTCCTAGACAGACGGGACCAGGAGTCAACTCAACTTTCAGGGCGCAATTTCCTGCAATGTGCGGGAGAAGAAGTATCCAATGCCAGAGTTAGCTGCTAGGACAGTTGAGAAGATTGCCGCGCTCGTCGTCGGGTGTGATAGCCAGTCGATTGCTTTGGACGTGCGAGACACGATCAGGAAGCATCTACTCGACTAAAGGAGCAGGCAGATCACAACCTCATGTATCTGCTCTCGGTCGCGCTGCTGGACGGCGAAATATGGCCGGCACAGTTCACTAAGGAGCGGATCAACCGGAGCGACGTCCAGGACCTGATGAAGAAGGTGACGGCCAGCCCCAATGACGCCTTTAGTCGTCGCATCGGTCCTGAAATGCCGGCTTCCATCAAGATCGAACTCGAGAATGGTGAGACCATTCGGGGCGAGAAGTCTGTCTTCGACGGTTTCCACTCAACTCCCATGTCATGGGACCAGGTGCGTGCGAAGTTCGACCGGCTGACGGACGGAAAGCAGGATAAGGGAATCGGCCGTGAAATCTCGGCTATCGCATCCGATATGGATACGGTCTCAGTAAAACAGTTGACAGCATTGCTCGCGCGTGTCGCGGCACCGTAGCGGCATTCGCCGCAAGGCTGGAAGTCATAGCGCGGCTGATGCGCTTAGGTCGAGTGCGAAAGCATAGGCACGAGCAAGCGCGAAGCGCTGTGGATCGTGTTCATGCTGGCCTCGTGCACGGCCGTATGCGTAAAACCGAACATTGCCAGTTTCTGGTCGTTTTCGTCCGCCGAGCCGAGTACCAGGCGCAAACGGTGACCCGCAGCAATCCGACGCGCATTCGCGACAATCGGGATCCGATACACTACGCGCCCGCCGATGGGGATGGAGACGGGTTCACGACAATCGAGGACTGGAGCACCCGGTTTGCTCCTCTCCTCATTCACCTGGCGTAGCGAAGCTCGTAGCCACCCGGCAGTAATCGTGAATGGCTCGCCGTGCGACGGAATATCGAAGAGCACTGCAATCCAACCGGTATCCAGAGCGGTGATCGTTGCGTCCAGTTGAAGTTCTATATTGCCGGCGAAATCAAAAGCTTTTGCCATGGGTTGGGTTACGCAGAGGATAGAAAGCGGCACTGGCGCGCGAGCTCGTCGGCCTCGGGCGCCAGTGCATTCGAGTGGTTTTAGTTAGCGCACTTAGCGGGGTGTGCGGCGCAGCTTTTCGCTTGAGCAAGCAGGGCTTGCCCCTGGGCGATTATGTCGCTGGCCAGCTTCTCATCGATTGGCTTTCCGTTGAACTCGGCGGCTTCGAGCAGGGACTTGATTTGTGCCGCCAAGCCGTTGCGTTCCAGGGTCCACTGCGAAATCTGGTTCTCGAGGCTGTTGTAGACCGCGTCCCCCGTGGAGGTGCTGGTGATCGCATAGGTGGAGACAGCCAGCGTGCTCCTGGAGAGCTCTCCGAACGGCGCGTTAATGTGCTTGTAGACCTGTCCGAGCTGCAGCAGCGTGTCCGAATGTGCCTTCAGGCTCTGCGGCAGGACGCTGGAATCAAGCAGTTCGACGATGGTGCGGCCATCGTGCTGATAGTCATCGGCGAGGCCGAGAAGCGTCATCATCGTCGGCCGCAGGTCCACGTGGTCGGTGAAGAAATCTTCGGGATAGGTGACGCCCAGATTCTTCACGCCGGGGCCGGCGATGCCAATGAAGGTGCGCGCGATCTGCCGCTGGATGTCGCCGTGATTCCAGGCGAACCCGGTGCCGACGACCGGAGTGGTGCTGCCCGTCGTCTCGAAGAAGAAATTGGGATTGCCGAAGAACGTGAAGGTTGGCTCGCGGTTGGGATCCGCGACGGTGTTCATGTGCAACAGCTGCATCGCCACGGGATCCACGATCGCTCCCTGGAGATCCGGACCCAACCCGGTGCCGAGCAAGCTCTCGCTCAGTCCGGTGTGCGGATTCACGGCGCTTAGGCCGGCCATGGTCTGCTCCAGCATGCGGACCGTGCTGCTATTTGGAAGCGGCTGTCCATTCACGTAGGTGGTAGCGGCATCGTCGAAATGGATCGCGTAGGGAGTCGGATCGCCAGCGGCTGCCGTAAGGCCTGCGAGATTAATGTCCAGCTCGCCCACGCCATTCGTTCCGTAGGTGCACGGAATGTCCGGAACGGCGTTGCCATTGCGCTCGATTTTGGCGCCGTCGCAATTCGCCGGGCTCGGCGCGCCGCCGACGAAGTGGTCGCCCTCGTCGGGAGTGAAAATGAAAAGAGTGTTGGTCTCATCAATACCGGCTTCCTTCAGGTGCAGAAAGAACGTTCCGAAAGCGGCGTTGTAATCCGCCAACTGCGCCACGTAAGGAGCCTCGCCGGGGCCGAATGTGCCTTCAGTGGTGGTGGTCTCCTCGTGATTGTCGTGGGCGTCGGCGATGTAAGCGTAGACGACGGGAATGCCCTTCTTCAGCATGGCCTCGATCACCGCAAGCGTCTGTGCCGGGACCGGGTCGAAATCCAATTGGTTGAAGCCGGTGAGCGGGACTCCATGATAGTCAACGATCGTTCCGGTGGAGTTGCCGGTCAGCGCGGGGTTGATGTACTTCAGCCCAAAGAGCGCCTGATAACCCGAATAGCCCCCCGCTTCGTCGGGTAACGTGTCGCTAACACTCACCACGCCCAGAGCCGAGTTCGACTGGCAGATCGGGTCGCCGAGCGCGCAGTGGATGGACACGCCGATAAAATCGTTGTTCTGGTTGCTGCTGCTTTCCATTCCCTGCGGAGACGTGGGGCCGCCGAAAACTTTGTATACGTCGAAGGGCGCGCGTTCCAGAACGATGTTGGCGGTCGAGAAGGCGCCGACCGTGCAACCCGCGCGAGTGAAAGGCACCCACGGCGCAGGCACGTTCTGGCCTGAAGGCGTCGTTAGCGCAAAGGTGTTGTCGTCGGTAGCCGCAGTGATGTCAGAAACCTTGTCGGTCCAGTAGAAGAACGACGAGGGAAACAAGCCGTTCTCGCCGGAGGTGGTCGGAGAGAAGACGCCGAAGCTATTGGCGATGAAGATCCCGGTATCGTCAGAGTAGAGGCCGGTTTGCGTGGTGAGGATGTCGTTGGCGGTATGCGAGATGAGGACGGTATGGTCGCCGGCATCGAGCGTGCCATGCTGCTCGATGAAATTCAGCAGGTTCGGCATTTGTTCCAGATCGGACGGGACGTTGGGATTGTCACGGGTAAAGTGCACGTTGTCGAATTCGACGTAGACCACGTGCTTGATTTTTCCCGAGGGCGAGTTCAGTTGACATTGCGCATAAGCGGATCCAGCCAGCCCGGTGGCCAGCAGCCCGCAGCCAAGCACGGACATAAGCACACGGCGAAACAGGTTTGCTTGAGACATCGCTGATTCCTCCCGAAGTATGTGTCGGACCGCGGGCCGCGTAAGCGCGGACTCGTGGGTGCAAATCTATTACGCGACGGAGGTGACGTTGCAGCGAACGCCCGGTTAAAATTTCGTGTCAGCGCGGAACAAATGCTGGGCCGGTAATCGGTTCTTTCATTTCTCTTTGTAATCCACGAACAAATCTGGGAATTCCTGCTTTAACGCATGGATCTTCGGAAGGTCACAAATCTGGATGTAGGGGTTGCCGGGGTTTTTCAGGGCATAGTCCTGGTGATAATCTTCGGCGCGATAGAAACCTTTTAGGGGCCTGACTTCCGTCACGATGGGCTTTGCAAAAACTTTCGCGGCGTCGAGCTGCGCGATGTACGCGGTGGCCACGCGCTTCTGCTCGTCGTTGGTATAGAAAATGGCGGAGCGATAGGAAGTGCCGACGTCCGGTCCCTGGCGGTTGAGTTCTGTGGGATCGTGAGCCACGGAAAAGAAGATGCGCAGCAGCTGGCCATACGTAATTCGCGACGGATCGTAGACCACCTCCACCGATTCGGCATGTCCAGTGGTTTCGGTGACCACTTGATCGTAAGTCGCGGTCGCCGCCGAGCCGCCTGCATACCCGGTGGTGGTCTTGAGGACGCCTTTGACCCGTTCGAACACGGCCTGCGTGCCCCAGAAACAGCCGCCGGCAAAAACGGCCGTCTCTTTTCCGGCCGCCGCGGCGAGCGGTGCGTCAACCTTCGGCGGAGGTACTGGCTCCTTCGGCGCGGCATGTACCACATACAGCAAAATCAAGATCGCAAACGCAAATGCAACACCCAAAAACAATCGCCCACGCATAAATAAGCTCCTCACAAGTTCCACCTCTATATAGTACGTCTCCCCGGCCAGGATGGATTGCAGAACGCGTCGGATGGAATCCGGCCGTGGGCTGCAGGACGCGCTCTGCCGGCGGCATACAACCGCAAGCAATCGCGTGACAAAGTAGGCTCAAACGGGGAGGGATTATAGCCTGTGCAGCACGCTGGAGAGGACGCGATGATTCTGAATGGGCGCGCCGCCAACCCGCGATCCTATGCCAGCGACGGCGTCGCTGACTTCCCGCTTTGCTGATCCTGAACCTCCTGCCGGCGGGTCGCGAGCGAGTCGGCGAGTATCCAGTTGGCGGCCACTAAAGCTAGATTGAACGCGTTGCCGCCCCAGGCGGCATGCTCATGGGGATGGGCAAAAATGAATTGCGGCAATGCGAATAAATTAAATGCCAAAAACAGCAGGGCCAGCAGCCGCGCCGCCAGAACGTCCTGAATTCCGGAGAGTATGGCAAGGCCCGCGAGCACGAAGCAAATTCCGGTTAAGATGACCCAGAATTCTGCTCCCAAAGGCATCCACTTGGGAACATACATAAAGTTGTGCGTAACATCCATCAAATGGTTCAAGCCGAAGTCGATCGAGCAGAGCCCAAATATCCAGCGGGTGATCAGAATCGTTCGCGGCCACCGTGGCCATGACGAACTCTGCGTTGCCAGGGCCGCATAGACGAGCGCTCCACCGGCGAACGCGATGAGTTCCATGCCCACTCCGGCCAACACACCGGCATAGACGGGAATTCGATACCCGAGAAAGGACGGCGCCGTATAGAGTCGGGGCAACCAGAAGATGGCAAAGATGAAATAGATGATGGCCAGCGCAGCAGCACCCGCACGAGCGCTGCGTCGCCACAGGATCGCCACGCCTCCTGCAATCATCACGATCGCGGTGATATATGCCATGATCTCACGGCCAGGAATGTGGTCCCCAAAGGCCTGAATCGGTTGATGCGAGGAGTCAAAATCGCCCCAGATCAAGTCCATAATGCCGCAAGCGAGTGACGCTAGACCGTACAGGGTTACGCCGGCTCTCATGTCGAACCAGCGGCCGCTGTGCTCGCTGCTGGCCTGATCGAGGTCATTGCGCATCTTTCGCCCGCTCATGCTTCGCCCCCCAAGATCTGCGCTGCGTTCTGCGTTCTCAGTTCTTTAGTAGACATTCTAGGCGAGAGTAAATCCACTCCAGTAGAATGTCAAGGCGAGTGGTGCGGGGGGTGGCCGGCTATCGCCGATGGTCAGCAGCTCGGCTCTGCCGGCGGGCATACAACCGCAAGCGATCCTGGCAACTCTAAAAATCGAAAGTAACATTGCAATGCTTTGGCGGCCGCCCTTTCACGTGAATACACGCACGTCCAATTCTTCTTGCTGCGGAACCCTCCGCTTGAAGGCTGCAACGATCACACTTGCCTTGTTCATTTGGGTCGCTGCTGTGGCTTTAGGCGCGGGCGGCCAGCAAGGGCCGACGATTTCGAGCAGAGTGAATGTCGTTACGCTCTTCGCCACAGTTCACGATGCCGCCGGGAAGGTGGTGAAGGAATTAACGCCGGACGATTTCGTGCTGCAGGAAGACGGCTTGCCGCAGAAGATTGAATATTTTTCGCAAGAGTCGGATCTTCCGCTTACCATCGGACTTTTAGTTGATACCAGCCGCAGCCAGACGGGCGTGCTGGAACAAGAGCGGCGCGCCAGCTATACGTTCCTGGATCAAGTCCTGCGCGAGGGCAAGGATCAGGCATTCGTCATGCACTTCGATATACAGGTCGGAACTTTGCAAGGGCCGACGCCTTCGCGCAATGCCCTGGAATTGGCGCTCGCCCGGCTGAAGATTCCCGAGCGCGATTCCACCCTCGTTTTCAGCGCGATCAAGGAGGCTTCCGAAGAACCCATGTACCGGCTGAAGGGCCGCAAGGCGTTCATTCTGCTGTCGGATGGAGTGGCGTTCAAGGAGCACACTTCGATCACCGAGGCCATCGAATACGTGCAGCGCGCGGACACCATCATTTACCCGATACGCTTTTCCGACCCGGAGCCGTTTTCGCGTCCGGTGATAGGCGCGATCCTGGCCATCGCCAGCCAGCACGGCAAGCAAGCGCTGCATCGCTTGGCCAACGAAACCGGCGGGGCGTACTTTGAGGTGACGGCGAGCCAGTCAATCGAGGACATTTACGCGCAGATCCAGGAGGACCTGCGCAATCAGTACAGCATCGGCTACACGCCGGGACGCGCCAAGCCGGACGGGAAGTATCACAAGATCAAACTGACCACGAAAGACCGCCACCTGGTCGTCAACACCAGGGCCGGGTATTACGCCAAGTGAGCCTCAGCTTCACGTTGGGACCTTCGTTGTTGTCGAATAAGCGCCCCGTGCCAAACACCACCTCCTGGCGTCAGGCCCTCAGACTTATGCCGTGCCGACTGCTGACGTGGGGACCGATCTCTATAAACGCTTGATGAATGTCGCCGCGGTCTTCGTCAATTTGCGGCCGTGGGCCACCGTTCCTCCCGTCTTCGTAGTCAAACTCGAACTCGGAAAACAGGCGGAAATTCCTGCCGGCGTGGAAATCGAAATGGGGCATCACACCTTTCATGACGTATCCATTGTGGTCTTGAGGCCCCGCGCCAAACATCCAGTTGTCGTAATACTCGTATTGGATACGGTATTCGAATCCGAGTGAGAGGTACATTTGCGGATTGTGGCCAAATGGAATGTACTTGGCGGGATCGAAAAAGTCCGTGCGCTTGGAAGAGTCGGCGAGAAAACTCCAATTCTGCTCTGCAGGAAATGGATTCAGCGGTGGACGCGCGGATCTGGAGCCGGACCAGGTGGCTGAGGATCCGGCGTCTGCGCCTCGCAGGCAACGCCGAGAGCAACATGAGAAGTGATCCATGCGAGGTACCAAAGGCTCGCACACTTATTGGATGCGCCGGCGAACCGACCGCACGACGGCCCTAAGTCTCGGACGTTTATGCGGCGGGGCATCTCCCGAATTCGTTTCAGTCACCTTACCCTTATCGGAGATTCCTCTCCCCCGTCAGTCGAAACTCAGCACCTGCTTCAATTTCGCTTGGCCGGCAGCGATCCGGCTGTACGCGTCCACCGCGTTCTCAAATTGAACGATTTCAATCGGCGGCGTTTTCAAGGCTCCTACTTCAAAGCCGGGGCGCAGCGCGTCGGCGATTTCCCCTACTTGTCGGGGCGTCAGCCCCTGGCTGTCCACTCCAAGCAGCCGGGAAAAATTGTGATAGAACTCGATGAGGTTGAAGCTGACGCGCGGATCTCCCGTGCTTGTGATCGCCACCTGCCGCCCCCCATATCGTAGCGTTCGCAACGTCGGCTCGAACAGGGGACCACCCACGGTGTCGAAGGCAACATCGACTCCTTTTCCCGACGTCAATCCCAGAACTCTCTGCCGAATATCCTCGGTCGTGGTGTTGACCACCGCCTCGGTCCCGGGAATCGGATCGGATGAGCGGTCGGCGCCAATCACGCGCGCATGCTTCCAATTCGCAATCTGTGTGCCCGCTTGTCCCACAGCGCCCGCGGCGCCCACAATCAGAATAGTCTCGCCCGCCCGGATTTGTGCTGCATTCACGAGAGATGCCCAGGCGGTAACGTAGGGAACTCCGATCGCGGATGCTTGAGCCATACTCAACGAGTTCGGTTTGAGCGACAGCGTCTCCAGAGGAACGACTACGTATTCGGCGTGAGATCCGTCACGGACCACACCGAGTTTCGGGGCGCTGCCCCAAACCTCTTCCCCTTCGTGCGGCTTCCCTCTCACAACAATGCCTGCAAAGTCTCGGCCGGGAGTTCGCGGCAGAGTTGTGCCCTTGAAGTATCCCGAGACGTTTTTGTAGTCACTCGGATTGATCGCCGCCGCTTTTACCTGAACGAGCGCTTCGCCCTCGCCCGGCTCTGGAATCGGGACTTCTTCGATTCGCAACACCGACGGCGGTCCAAACTCGGCAAAACGCAACGATTTCATTGAGCTGCTACTCATCATGGCCCTCCAATCCGGGAAGTGGGCTTGATCGTCACAGCGGTGCGCGTGCATCAGTGTTGATATCCGCAAATTCGCAATACCGTACTAGTCGAATGGTTAGAATGACGAAGGGGACGGAACTCGGTCTGCGGGTCATCAGCATAGTGCTAACTGCCAGGGAAAGCTAACACGGTGGGACTCGAACCTCAAATCTCAGACTCATCGAAAACGGTTGATGTCCGCCATTCCTAACTCCCTTCTGATAAACGCGACATTAACCGGTGACGGTCACTTCAAATGATGGACGGTTACGCGACGCAATATAAAAGGGCGCCCCTTTTAGAGTAGGGTTTGGGTGGTTGCCTCAACCCCTACAGAAAGGAACGCCCTCCATGACTAGCAAAAAGTATATCGGTATGGATGTGCACAAGGAAAGCATTTCGCTTGCGGTGAGGAATGGTGCAGGAAAGATCGTGATGGAATGCGTCATCGAGACCAAGCCAGCATGATCCTGCAGTTTATCGATGGGCTGCGTGAAGACTTGCAGGTCATGTTCGAAGAAGGAACCTCGGCGGCCTGGTTGTATGACCTGTTGAAGCCACACGTCACGACATGGGTGGTGTGCGATCCGCGCAAGAATGCCGCCGTGAGGGAAGGCAACCAGAATGACAAGATCGACGCACGCCGCTTGGCCGAGCTGCTGCGCCTCAGAATTAATTGGCATCCGAGTGCAACGTGCTGCACATGCTATGATTGCGCGCACGGAGCTCACCCAGGCATTACGCACTGAGCTGATTTTTCCATTTTTCGACGACCGCAAGCCGTCGCAAGCGGCCGCGGTTTCAATAGCGAGCGTTCGTATGAAGAAGACATTCCTTTTTGTTATGTTATTGCCCGTGTCTGCGGGGTTACTACAGGCGCAGACGACCCCAGGTTTGGGTAACGCCACATTTCCGACCTCAACCCACTCGGCAGCCGCGCAGAGCGACTTCATGCGCGGTCTGTTGTTACTACACCTCTTTGAGTATCCCGACGCAGCCAAGTCGTTTGTTGCCGCCGAAACGACCGATCCCGGATTTGCCATGGCTTATTGGGGAGAGGCGATGACCTTCAATCATGGGGTCTGGAACCAGGTGGATGTAAAAGCGGGTCAGGCTGCCCTCGCCAAGTTCGGCGCCACTGCGGAAGAGCGCGCCCGCCGTATTGCCGATCCGCGCGAACGGACTTATATGAGCGCGGTGGAAATTCTGTACGGCGGCAAAGCCGACAAGCGCGAACGGGACGCGCAGTACGCCGCGGCGATGGAGCAGTTGGCCGAGGCTTATCCAAAGGACGACGAGGCCCAACTTTTTTATGCCCTGGCCTTGCTGGGAACGAGCGAGGGTGTGCGCGATGTACCGACGTATTTGAAGGCTGCGGAAATCGCGAAGAGCGTTTTCATCAGGAACCCGGAGCATCCCGGCGCTGCCCACTACTGGATTCATGGGATGGACGATCCGCAACATGCCGCTGGCGCCCTGGAAGCGGCGCGCGCGTTGTCCAAGATCGCGCCGGACGCGGGCCACGCGCAACATATGTGCTCGCACATCTTCATGGCGCTTGGTATGTGGGACGACGTGGTACAGGCCAACATCGCCGCAATCAGCGTGGTGAATCGCCAGGCAGCCGCAGCAGGAAAGCCGCCCCAACTCTGTGGCCACTACACCTACTGGCTCGAATACGGCTATCTGGAACAAGGCCGCATTGGCGAAGCAGAAAAAGTGGTCGCCGGCTGCCGCGCGGAGGCAGCGGAATCTGGCATGGCCGCACGGGCGCGCGGTACGGTAGATCCTGACGACGCTCATGTCGGCTCTTTCGCCGTGATGCGTAGCCGCTATATCGTTGATACCGGCCGTTGGAATAGCGAAGTTGTTGGCTGGAACGTGGACCTGGGCGGCGCACAGATGCCAGAATTCAATTACGCATTCGGTACTGGTTTTGCCGCCGCTGAGCTTGGCGATGTGGCGGCAGCGCGAGAATCTCTCGCCTCGCTCGATCGGCTGCTTGCCCAGCTCCCGGCCCTCTTTGACCACGCAGGGCTCCCCGCCGACGATCCCGCTCGCCGTGTGCCGGAGATTCAAAAGCTACAGATTGAGGCGGTCATTCTCTCGGCCGAGGGCCATGGCGATCAGGCGATCGCAAGCATGCAGCAAGCGATCGCAACTGGGAAGGACTTGCCCTATGCGTTCGGCCCGCCAAGTCCTGAGAAGCCTTCCGAGGAACTTCTCGGAGAACTCCTATTGAAGGCTGATGAGGCTCCGCAGGCACGGGAGGCTTTTGCAGCCTCTCTGCAGCGCGCTCCGAGAAGAGCCGAATCCTTGCTGGGGCTGGCGCGAGCCGAGAGCGCGACGGGTGACAAAGCGGCAGCAGCGAATTGCTACGCTGAACTTCTCGAGGTTTGGAAGAATGCAGATCCGGGTTATGCGCCAAAAGAAGAGGCTCAGCGCTATGTTTCTATCGCGTCGCACGCTTCGAGCTAGAGAAGGGACCGAGAGCTTGCGCGCAGCAGCAATGGCGCTACTCCGTGCTGCCTATCTATCGGATAAAGTTGTCGTAGCCAGCCTGGGGTCCCTTACTTCTGAGCTAACGCATTCTCGTGCTCGATCATCACGTGGGACCAAAATGTACCCGAAGCCATGACATAAGGCATGGTGGGCCTGACCTGTCCCTCTTCAGGCAAGCCGATTTCCCCTGCGGTTTTGTAAGGAAAGTGAACCGACTGCCATGACTCGATCTCCGGCCCCACCGTGTTGGTCTCCGCCCTGTAGGCGGAAATCGGGCCGAGCATACGGTATCCGGCAACAGGATGGTCGGGAATCGCTAGCTTCTTTGCTTTCATTTCCGCATCAATGGTCCGATAGATTTCGTCGTCCTTTACGCCACGGGAGTGCAAATCGCGCATGCGACGAACAACGGGCATGAACGACTCGTGATAGCAGCGCACATCGAACTCGGCATCGGCGGGACGAGAAGCGGTGCACACCATCCCATTGGTGCCCTCCCGAAGGGTTACAAGTGATAGGTCAGGAGCGTATCCGAGTACTGTGGCGTGTTCCCGCATAACCTCAGGCAAAGGCAAGACCGCAGCCGCGATTTGCTGGCTGGCAGAAGGCACCTGCGCCGGTTGTGCGATTGCGGACGTGGAGAACAAAGTTGAGTGATAAATCACGATCAGTAACGGGATCAACCAGCCTTGCATCGTTTTTCCTCCAACCCGCCTCTCACTATAAACGTAAGTGGCCGTGTGAGGGCAACCTTGCTGCAGCGAATGCGTGCCCGCACTGCAATTTTTCCTGGAGGCTAACGGTTGCACCTGGGGCGGAAGCGCAAACAAGCATGACATTATTGCTGCGCCCGGCCTTCGGCTGGAGTTTGGGAATCGAGTCCTCACCACTCCAATTAGACACGTGTGTCTCATTCGCTTCACGCACGATCAACGATGAATTAGCTGCACTTAGCTCGCCTGAGCCCATCAGCTTCCCTCTCACGTTGACTTGGTTGACCGGTGGAACCTAAGATTGCGCCAGTTTCTGCGCATGATTGGCCAAACGATCTCGCACTATCGCGTCCTCGAAAAGATTGGCGCTGGCGGAATGGGTGAAGTGTATCGCGCTCACGACGTGCAACTCGGCCGCGACGTCGCACTGAAGGTGCTCCCCGCGCAGTTGTTGGCCGACGATTCCGCACGGAAGCTCCTGATTCGCGAAGCTCGCACGGCTTCCTCGCTGAACCACCCAAATATATGTACGATCCACGATGTGGGTGAAACCGGCGGCCGGAACTACATCGTCATGGAGTATGTGAAAGGCCGCCCGCTCTCGGAACTAATTGGGGAAGGCGGCTTGCCAGAAGAGAAAGTAATCCAGTACGGAGAACAAATCTCCGACGGCCTAGCACACGCCCACGAGCACGGCGTGATTCATCGCGACCTAAAGACTTCAAACATCATGATCACGCCCGAAGGACGTGCGAAAGTGCTCGACTTCGGGTTGGCAAGACGCCAGTCAATCGAAAGAGTGACCGAGCAGACGCGTTCGGAGGACTCGTATCCCGATGAAGGAACTGGAGCCGGCACCATGCACTACACGGCGCCAGAGGTGTTCCGGGGCGAGCCGACAGATGCCCGCAGCGATATTTGGGCGCTCGGTGTGGTGCTATACGAAATGACGGCTGGGCAGCGCCCGTTCGATGGCAAGACCGCTTACGAATTGAGTTCACACATCCTGCACAACCAACCCAACCAACTGCCGGCAACTGTCACGCCAGTCCTCCGCGGGGTCATCGAGAAGTGTCTAACGAAATTACCAACCGAACGTTATCAACACGCGAGTGAAGTGCGCGGGGCACTCGGGGCCGTTGGGATCCAGACTCCCACTCCGCAGTCTCCGCTGATTGCGGTTGTGGAGACGGCCGCCCCGTTGCGCGACCGCAGACGACTGATCATTCTGGCGGCAGCAGTCGGTGCGCTTCTGTTGCTGATCGCCGGATGGAGGTTTGCATCTCACAAGTGGAAACCCGGGGGCAGCGGCACAGGGCCGATTCACTCCCTCGCCGTGCTGCCGCTCGAGAATCTATCGCGCGATCCGGCGGAGGAATACTTCGCTGACGGGATGACGGAGGAACTGACAACCCAACTAGCGCAGATCAGTGCGCTGCGCGTAATTTCACGCACGTCCGTGATGCAATACAAGGATTCGAAGAAGTCGCTGCCTCAGATTGCGAAAGAACTCGGCGTGGATGCCGTGGTGGAAGGCTCGGTGATGCGGTCAGGCGACCAAGTGCGAATTACGGCGCAGCTCATTCAGGCTTCAACAGACAAGCATCTCTGGGCCAAAAGCTACGAAGGGGACGCGCGAGACGTGCTCGGTTTGCAGCAACAAGTCGCTCACGCCATCGCGGATGGAGTGAAGGTCCAACTCACGCCACAGGAGGAGACGCGACTTTCCGCCTCTCGGCCTGTAAATCCGGCCGCTCACGAAGCGTATTTGAAGGGAAGCTATTTGAACAAGGGTGCCGGGGTACAGCAGCGCAAAGCCAAAGAGTACTTCGAGGAGGCGATTCGGATCGACCCGAAGTATGCGCCGGCTTATGCCGGACTGGCCGACTTCTATTGGTCAAGTCTTGATCTGCGTCCGAGCGACAGCATGCCCAAGGCGAAAGAAAACGCGGTCGAGGCGCTCGAACTCGATCCCGATCTGGCACAGGCTCATACAGAGTTAGCGGCGATCCACTTCTTTGGCGACTGGGATTGGTCGGGCGCCGAGAAAGAATTCCGGCGAGCGCTCGAACTCAATCCAAGCGAAGCAGAGAGCCACCGTTATTACTCCTTTTTCCTGGCGGCTCTTGGACGCGGGAACGAAGCGATGGCCGAAAGTAGAAAGGCCCAAGACCTAGATCCTCTTTCGATCTCGACTCAAGTGACGGCGGGATTCGTGCTCTATTACGCGCGCGAGTTCGATAAAGCGATTGAACAATGCCGGAAGGCGCTGGACTTGGATCCAAAGTCAGCGGGGGCGTATGACTGCTTGGGGTCAAGTTATCTGGCCGAAGGCAAGTACGAAGAGGCCATCGCGGCGTCCGAGAAAGCCAGTAATCTTTGGAACGATGATCCGCAGCGCTTGGTAGGATTGGGGCGGGCATACGCGCTCGCGGACAGGAAATCCGATTCCTTAAGGATTCTCGAACGACTGCGCCAGCTCTCTCGCCAGGCATACGTCCCGCCTTATTTTTTCGCGACGATCTATGCAGCTATGGATCAACGCGAAGAAGCTTTTGGTTCGCTCGAAAGCGCCTACCGCGAGCGCGACGTGTTTCTGGTCTGGCTGAAGGTGGATACCGGCGTGGATCGTCTGCGGGACGACATGCGCTTTCAGCAATTGTTGCGCCGTGTCGGCTTCACGGATTGAGTACCAATGCGTGCTGCTTTCGGGCCGCGAAAAGTGGTTCCTGCTCTATTTCGGAATCTGCCACGCGACGACTACTGCGGTGCTGTGGGTAGTGTGAGGGATAATTAAGTACCATTCCTTACCGTCTTTGTGTCGCACGATATCGCAAAAAACTACTTTGATCAGTTTCCTTTTGAAGAAGCCGGTCCCGTCGATATAGGCTTTTGCAGCTTCTTTGCTCGCATGAAACTTCTCAAACTCATCGTTCGACATCTTGAGAATCAAGACTTCCGGTTGGTCGCCGCCCAAATCGGTTTTCCACGCGCGCTCCGGCAACAATGTTTGCCAGGCGGGTGGTGGAGAACTCTGTTGCGACGCTTCTTGAGCGAAACTGGGAACCCATGCTTGCGAGAAGAGCAGAAGACACCCGAACAGCGTGGCTGGAAACAACCGTTTCATGGGTTTGACCTCCTGGGTGGGAGACGTTCACACCTTGGCAAGAGTTCTACATCGAGCTTTCATCGATGTCAACTTGTCCGCGGGGGACTCACCATGAAGTGTCGAGCGCATCGGCGAATGCTAGAATGGCCTCCACCCGTGAAAATGTGACGCCCCGCCAGCGAATTTCTACCGAAGACCAAAGACAAAAAAGGCTGCTCTTACGCCTGGACTAAAAACATCTGATTTCGGAACGACGCTATCGGACGGTTTCCAAGTGTGCTGATTCAACAATTTACGGCGGCTGCGTCGAAGAGGTTCTTGGAACGCCCGAATTCTCTTGCGTGTTTCACCGATGCGAAGTGACTCCCTGTGCGCCGTCACTTTAAACTTTATGGTAGCCCCGCGATTGGCACCGGAAAGGGGTGGACTGCATTTCGGCAATGCCACCCCAAATAGCCACCAACTGCGCCAGCGCCGACGACTAGAATTCGCATATCGTTTTCCTTTCAGTAACATTCAGCCAGGAACTGCAAACCATTGCAGCGGCACGCCCGGCATGGATTTCGCGCTCCGGGGCTAAAGGATGCTGCCCTCGCACACCTGCTCAAACAGCAGCGGGAGTAAATCCGTGGACATGGAACTACATGAATTGGGTGATGAAGGAAGTGCCTTTCAAACTGCTGGCGCAACAAGCCAGTTGGTTAGATTACCTGCACGAAGTAGAACACATGGCCGCACGAGGAGCCGACATCGTTATGCAATCACGTCCGGTTACAATCGGGCCTGTTTACAACCGTCCATAGGTCTAAATCTCAAATTCCGGCTACAATCGTGGTGGACAAAATCTGAGGCGGCGCACACCATGAAAAATCACGATCATGCATCGGTCGAAACCTTGGGGGTAACCTTGCTCTTGGTCCTCGTTGTGCTGACTTTGCTCGCGACGCTGCTTCCTCCGAGCGTGCGCGCGCAAGCCAAGCCCGCCGCCGATGCCGACATCGTCGCGCGCGTAAACGACGACGTCATCACGCTCTCCGATTATCAGAAAGCCGAACAGCAATTGCGCGACGAAGTAGCGCACGATTGTCAGGGCTGCCCGCCCGACCAGATTGACGCGCACTTCAAGGAGCAGCAGAAGGATCTGCTGCGCGGCATGATTGACCAGTCGCTGATGGTGCAACGTGCCAAAGACATGGGCATCAGCGTCGAATCAGACCTGGCCAAGCGCCTCGACGAAGTGCGCCAGCAGAACGGCCTCGCCACCCTCGACGATCTGAAAAAGGGCGTCGAAGCTTCCGGCCTCACTTGGGAAGATTACAAGACCACCATTCGCAACGGGCTACTCCAGAAGGAACTCGTGCGGCGGGAAGTCGGCTCGCACGTGGACGTCTCCAGTGACGAAGTGAAGCAATATTATGAAGCGCACCAGCAGGAATTCACGCTGCCCGAGCGCGTAGTGCTGTCTGAAATTTCGCTCAGCACCGAAGGAAAAAGGCCGGAAGAATTTGCTGCCGTGCGCAGCAAAGCGGAGGGCCTGCGCACCAGCGTCCTCAACGGCGACGATTTCAACCAAGTCGCACGGCTTTATTCCCAGGGCGGCACCGCAAAAGAGGGCGGCTCTCTCGGTACCTTCAAAAGGGGAGAGCTCTCGCCACAACTCGAAGCGGTTGTTTTCCAAATGAGCAAAGGCCAGATCAGCGAGGTGATCCAGACCCGCACCGGATTCGAAATCCTGAAAGTCGAAGATCACCTCCCGGCGGAATTGCAGTCCATGGACAAAGTGGAACCCGACATCCGCAACACCATCCACGCGCAGAAAATGCAGCCCCGCATGCGCGATTACCTCGCCGAACTCCGCGAACAAAGCAACATCATTGTGAAGCCTGGCTACCGCGACAGCGCCCTTCTGTCCGGCGCCAACGCGGCGTCGCCGGACAAGTCTCACCTGTAAAACGATTCCGATTCGCGCGTTCGTCAAAACTACCTGGTCATCGGATGAACGGATTGGCTCGCATCAGGAGTTCGCAGCAGCCGTAGACTGGCGCTATATTCCTTGGGCGAAATGCCGTTCGCCGTTGAACAGCTTCAAGCGCGAGAGGACCACCTGCTTTACTGCATCCACGGCGGACGGCAGAATCTTGTATGGTACGACTTCGTCAGGATATTTGGCCAAACCCTGTTCCACACCATGTCTCCATGCGACCCGAAGTTCAGTATTGATGTGGACAATGTTGATTCCCGCCGCGATCGCTTTGCGCAAGTCTTCATCGTCGGTTCCTGAGCCTCCGTGGAGCGTCAGGAAGACGCGCGCCGCTCGCTTGATGCTGGCGATCCTCTGGATATCCAGCCGCTTCTTCGTTTCTCCCCGTACCATGCTGCGGAGCATACCGTGCATGTTGCCCACCGCGGGAGCCAGGATGTCCACTCCAGTACTCTCCACAAACTGTTTCGCTTCTTCCGGCGTCGAGAGCCCCTTCGACAGGTCGGGCGACTGTTCGTGTATTTCAGAGCCTGTTCCGATGTCCCCGATTTCTCCCTCTACGAGCATGGAAGGATTGATCGTTTTCAGCGCTTCGACCGCCTGCTTGGTTTGGCGTACATTTTCGTCGAAGGGCAAGGCCGACATATCAAAGACGATTGAGTCAAACCCGGCTTTTGCAACCTCCACCGCCTTCGCGAGTGAATGGGTGTGATCTGCGTTAAGAAAAATCGGGAAGTCGAATTCCTCGCGCAAACTTCGCACGAAAGCCGCAATCTGGGCAGTTCCCACAAACTCGCGCTCCCCTTCGGATAAACCAACCAAGACTGGAACGTTTAGTTCCCTGGCAGCGGCGAACACCGCTTTCAATAGAACCAGGTCAGAGATGTTAAAATGCCCGATCGCCTTCCCAGTTTGTTGCGCGTCCCGCAAGAGATCCTGTAACGAATCCATATTATTAACCTCCTCTCGCCCACGCACGGGCTCTATGTCGGTGTCGATCCGAGGCACCGGTGAACACGGTCTTACAACAGGCGTAAGTATACCGCCGATGAACCGAATGCCGATGAGCCCGAAAACATCTCAGTGATTTATGCTGGCCGATTCCGCTATTTCAGATTGTCGCTGCGGCAGAGTGCGAAGAGCCGCTTGCGCATCGAAAATACCATCTTGGTGCCATCGGGTGTAATCGCTGGCGGAACGGTAGGAGGCGAGGCCCGCTGGGCTTCAGGTTTCCACACCTGCCACGTTTCGCGAGATACTGGGTTACACTTAACGCCCGACCTCCATGATTAGTTTCGTCTCGTTGATTCTCCGCCACGGATACTTCGTCGTCGCTCTGGTTGTGTTTGCCGAAGCCATCGGCGTGCCAGTGCCGGGCGCGGTGGCGCTGGTGGCCGGCGGAGCGGCTGCGGCCGCGCGCTCGCTGTACGGCCCGGCGGTCCTGTTCCTGGCGATCGCCGCGATGCTTGTAGCCGATTCGTTGCTGTACGTGCTGGGCAGCCGCACGGGATGGACAATCTTGAAATTTCTGTGCCGGATTTCCGTGGATCCGGAAACGTGCGTGCTGCGCGCCGCGGAATCGTTCTATAAGCGTGGCCGCACCACGCTGCTGGCCGCCAAGTTCATACCGGGAGTGAGCACGATGGCCGCGCCGCTCGCGGGCAGCATGAAAATGCCGTTCGCGCAATTTCTGGCGCTGGATTTCTTAGGCGCGAGTGCCTACGCGCTCAGCTACGGCGCGGTCGGATTCGTTTTTCGCGATTTGGTGACGAAGATCGTCAACGGAGTTCTCGCCGCGGGACACGCGGTGGAGGTTGTCATCATCCTCGCCGTGTTCGCATATATCGGCTATCGCGTTTCGTTGTACTGGAGGCACCGCGCCGATCGCGTGGTGCCGCGAGTGCAGGTTGCGCAGTTAGCGGCCAAGCTGCGGTCCGAAGGCACGGGGAAAATTCTGCTCGCCGACGTGCGCAGCCACGGCTATTACTCCGGCGACGCCGTGCGCATTCCCGGGGCGATCCGCATTGAGCCCAATAACCTGAGCGCCGAAATAAAAACCTTTCCGCGAAGTAAAGACATATACCTGTACTGCACCTGCCGGAACGAATTGACCAGCGCCAGCGTAGCCCATCTGCTGCGCAACCAGGGATTCCAGGCGTTCGTGATTGCGGGCGGCCTGGCGGCGTGGCGCAAGGCGGGCGAACCGCTCGAGCCGGTGCCGCCAACGGACGTGGTGCATCTTCCGACGTTCAGGCGTAAGGGCAGCCGCTAAGGGCAGCCGCTACGCGTCCCGGCGTACTCCGGTTCGAGTTTTTCCCAGCGTCACGAAACGGCGTTGACTTCCTCGTGCATGTGTTCTACTTTGTCGCGCACACCATCCTTTCCTATGGGACGCAGTCCTTTCATCACGAGTACTCGGGGCCAGCCAGTATCGCCGGCCGGGATTTTCCTTAGCTGTCTCGTGGACATGGGTAAACTCGCCGCAGGCTTGTAATTTTTTTCCGCGCCCGCATTTTTCCTTTCCGTTTCAGGCCGCAGGGAGAAATTGCACTTATCCAGCAAAAGACGGAATTACGTGCAAAAGGAGCAGGCGATGAAAAGTTTGCGCTTCCTGAGCGTGATCGTCGCAGCGTTGTTACTCCCAACTTTACAGGCATTAACAATAACCTAGCAGGGTCCAATCCTGGACTCGCCGCATTTACTCCCGACCTGGGGGCTTCGGATCCCGTTCTGGGGAGCGAAGGCTCGCGACATATTCCATTGGGCGCGAAGTTCATCTGGTAATGAGGTTATGCACTGCACCGGCGGATGCGCTTAACTGAGAAACGATAGCGGTGTTGCTGCCCGTAGTGATAATGAAGATCAGGGTCGATGCGACCAGCGTTGAAAAGCGGACGGCTCGGCTGTACCATCCACGCAAATGGTTGAAAGGAAACTCCGGTTCCATTTCAGCGAATATGTGGGCAAGGGCGAAGTCATCGTGTACTCCGTCCTGGCGATACTGCTGTTCGTTACCGCGCTCATTACCAGCGCCACCGCCGCCAGAATGCTCTGGGACGGCGTCGTTCAAAGGTCCATCGGCATCGAGATACTGCGCGTCTTGGACCAACTGCTGGTGGTTCTGATGTTGGTCGAAGTTCTGCATACGGTGCGCATCTCCATCCGCTCGCATATTCTGGTTACCGAACCTTTCCTGGTTATCGGCCTGATCGCTTCGATCCGGCGCATGCTGGTGATTACCCTGGAAGCGGCCAGCCTGGTACAGAACGGAGCGTGGACACCCGAGGGCCAGAGCATCTTTCGCGCGTCCATGATCGAACTGGGACTGCTCGGGTTCCTCGTTCTTGTTCTCGTATTTTCTATCACCCTCTTGCGCCGCCACCCGCCGCCAGATGAGATCGAGGGAGTTTGAAAAGTCCCCGCGAAGCCAATCGCTACTCCGAACTAGTGATTCGCATCTCCAAAACGGCTTAAGAGTATTGGCCTGATGATCGTCATCCAGACAGCGTATCCCTTGGCATTCATGTGCAGGCCGTCCCAGCGGAAGAGTTCGCCTCGCGGGTGGCCCTGCGCGTCCAGCATGGCTGCGCCAGCGTCGATGAATTGGACCCTGGGTTGCGTGCGAATGTACGCGGCGATCAGGCCGTTCGTTTTTGGAACTTCTCCCAATTGGCCCAACGGTAAGAATGGCGGTTCGATCGCGAGCTATGCCACCGATAACGCCGCTGCGCCAATTCCCTTCTGGCAAATGGTATTCAAGAATATTCGCGTGTTCTTTCTAGGCGGCGACGATTCCCCGAAGGAAGCGAAATTCCAAGCAGCGCGGGATTTAAGTGGCGCGCTGGAGGCGGGGTGGCCAGGCTTCGAGATTGGCGAGCGAATCCCGCTCGCAGATATCGCTCTCGCGCACGAGCTTGTGGAACACCCTGTGCGGCGCGAGCGCGTTGTGGTTTTGCTGTGAGCATCTGGACGGCGGAGTCTCCGGAGGGAGGCCTGTCAGTATGAAGATACTTCTTATAGGCTGCAATCCAGTCGGCAGCGATATCCCGCTGAGCTGTGGACAGTTCTAGTTTGCCAGCGCAAACCATCTGGTGAAGACGTTCCTCAAGGGTATCCTTCACACGTGCATTCCACCTCGAGGATGCGTAGGGTTCCGGCCAAAGGTTCCGAATATCTTCTGCTCCTCCCAATCGTGGAGCAATCAGGAAATCGATTTCGTAGTCTTCCGCGCGAGCATTGACAAGTCCATACTCTCGGAAAACCTGTTGGCGCAAAGACGGTGGAACCTGTCGGACCACTTCTTCGTGAGGCACCGCACACACGTCGTTGACAGTCACGGGCAACGTCGCTCCAGGCGTCAGGATGTGATTCGGCATTGCCACGCTCTCGAACCGAGCGGTTGACGACGGCGATCGTTGCAGTTGCGAATGCCGCAGCAGAACCTCACCTCCCAACGCGGCCAGGAAGAGCGCCATGGAGACATATGCCACAGCGCGGCTGGGCCGAATAAATTGCAAAAGTTGCGGCCACACTCCCATTGCGGGCTTGGCCGCCCAGTCGGCCAATTGGGCCTTGAGCAGAGCGCGTGAGCCTGCGGCCGGAGGCAATTGTGAATTGAGCGTGCCGCGATGGAAGCGGACGAAGTCCGCTATGCTGGCTTCCATGTGTCGCAACCGAGTCCGGCACGTCCAGCAAGAGGCCAGGTGCTTCTCGATCTTCCTGGCTCGCCTTCGCCGCAGCTCGCCATCAGCGGCGCGCAGCAGGTCCTGGTCTGATACGTGGAGCTCTTCGTCTACCATAAGGTCTGTCCTTGACTTGCACTTCTTAGGCGCGCTAGAGAGCGCGCCAGCGAAATCGATACGGACCCCAGAGAAATCCCCAGAGTGGTCGCTATTTCACGGTAACGCAGGCCCTCCGCACGGAGCGTGAGGCACCAGCGGTCCTGTTCCGGCAAAGCGCGCAGAGTGGCTTGCAAACGCCCCATCTCCTGGCCGGATGCCATTCGCTCTTCCGGGTTGGGAGCCGCATCCAATAATTCGCTTACAACGGTCGCGTCCGTATCCAACGTGTCTTGCAGCCGTTTGTTGGCGGCACGCCTCTTCAAGGCGAGATTGTGTGCCACGCGAAAAATCCAGCCGCGGAGGTTGCGGCGAGATTTTCCAAGCTGCAGGTGGCCGAAGAGCGCGAGAAATACCTCCTGAGTGACCTCCTCTGCATCCTGCACGGACAAGCCGAACGACAACGTATAACGCAGAAGCGGATTTCGAAATCGGTCGAATAGGTCAATTACCCGGCACTCGACCTCGGAGAGGCCGCCGGTACCTGCCGCCACTACCAGCCTCGGAAAAAGCGCTTCGCCGATCAAATCTCTCGGAGGAATGAGCATGGTCCCCATATCTATATTCCCATCGTTCGGATTTTGTTCAAGGTTTTTAGCAGCTCGTTCTTCGGTTCGGAGCTAAGCTGGATAGAAAGACTGAACAAAACGGCAGCGAACGGAATATTCAGGCTGAAAGGTGGGCGGACAGGAGCGCTCGGACTTGCTGGGGGCGCAATCGGCGCGGTGAGGCTCTTTCCATTCATCGGGATCAATCGCGAAATGTTAGGGGGTGGCTTGTTCATGAGGAGGATTGCAGGTCTTTTTTTTCTGTGTGCCCTCTCGCTCTATTGCCAGAGCAACCGCGGCGAATTGCGCCTCAGGGTGACGGATCCTTCCGGTCTTGCCGTGAAAACGACGGTGTTGATCGTGAGCGAAGCCAACCAGTATCGAAATTCACTGGCGACCACCGATCAGGGCACGCTCGACGTGCAGCGCCTGCCTTTTGGCATCTACCAACTGGAAATTGCCCAGCTCGGCTTTGCCGTCGCATCCGAATCCGTCGAAATTCACTCCTCGATTCCGATCGAACATATTATTCAACTGAAGCTGCCGTCGGTGAATCAATTCGTCACTGTCAGTGCGGCCGACACCCTGGTTGACCCCGATCAACCTGGTGCCGTTAGCCAGATAGGCTCAGACACGATCCAAAACCGCCTCAGCTCTCTTCCGGGTCGTTCCTTGCAGGACTTGGTGAATTCACAGCCCGGTTGGCTCTATGAAGGCAACGCGGTCCTTCACCCCCGAGGCTCCGAGTATCAAACGCAATTCGTTGTGGACGGCATTCCTCTGACGGACAATCGCTCGCCGAGCTTTGGGAATGAAATTGAAGCGGACGACGTGCAATCCATGAGCATCTACACCGCCGGGATCCCCGCGGAGTACGGCCGCAAGATGGGCGGGGTCGTCGAAGTCAACACCATTCAAGATTCCGCACCAGGCTTGCACGGGCAAGTTGTTCTGTCCGGCGGCAGTTTCGATACTGCTGGTTCATTCGCCAGCGGCCAGTACGTCTGGGGCAAAAACACGCTGGGCGCAAGTGCCAGCGGCGCCATGACCGACCATTATCTCAATCCTGTGGTTCCCGAGAATTATTCGAACGCTGGCACCACCGGTGATTTTTCCGTTCGTTACGCACGTGATCTGACGCCCAAGGACCGCCTAAGCCTCAGCGTTCGGCACGAGCTCGCCCGTTATGATCTGCCTAACGAATTCGTGCAGCAGGATCCCCATGCCACGCCGCTTGATCCTTCTCTGCCGCCCGGGGTGCAGCGGCAGAACGCCGACAATCTGGAAACCATGGGCTCCGTTTCCTACCAACATATATTCTCCTCCAACGCGGTTGCCGACTTTCACGGCATGGTGCGGGACACGTCGAACGATTTTTTCTCTAACGTTTACTCGACGCCCATACTCGTTTCCCAACATAATTGGTTTCGCGAGGGATATTTCAGGGGCAATGTCACGATCAATCATGGTTGCCATGAAATCAAAGCGGGCGTGGAATCGGACAATATCTTTCTGAACGAGAATTTCAGTTACATCATCACCGACCCAACCCAGTTTGATCTGAGCACTCCGCTCACCTTCAGCTTCCGAGCCAACCGCCCGGATCTCGAGCAATCCGCATACGTACAAGATCTGATCCGCCTGGGAAACTGGACCATTAGCGCGGGACTTCGTTGGGATCATTATCAGCTCTTGCTGAACCGGCAAGCCGTGGACCCGCGTTTCTCGATTTCCCGATATTTCCCGTCCGCCGGTGCTGTGCTGCATTTCTCCTATGACAGGGTCTTCCAGACGCCTTCGTTCGAGAATATCCTGCTTTCGAGCTCCACGGCAGCTGTGGGTCTGGACACGATCTCCCTGCAATTGCCCGTCGAGCCTTCCGAAGGAAACTACTACGAAGTGGGCTTAACCAAATCCTTCTTCGGGATTTTCAAGCTGGACGCCAACTATTTTCGCCGGCTTGTCAGCAATTATGCGGATGATGATCAGATAGACAACACCACCATCAGCTATCCTATCGCTTTTCGGAAGGCCATCATTTACGGCGCGGAGGCGAAAATCAGCCTGCCGGACTGGCGCGGCTTTTCCGGTTTTGTGAGTTATTCCTATACTCTGGGCAACGCGTGGTTCCCCGTAACGGGCGGGCTATTTCTGGGCGACGACGCGGTGATACCGACCGCCGGCCATCTTCCGGATTCGCAGGATCAGCGCAACTACGTTCGCGGACGTCTTCGCTATCAAGTGACCCGCCATTTCTGGATCGCGGGAGGCGTTCAATA
Organism: uncultured Acidobacteriota bacterium; assembly: GCA_963795005.1. Lineage (GTDB taxonomy): Bacteria > Acidobacteriota > Terriglobia > Acidiferrales > UBA7541 > Palsa-295. The sequence continues at coordinate 304,809 of CAWCGE010000001.1, forward strand.
TGACACGGGCCTTCCCTTCGACTTCCAGGGCACCTATGATCAGGCTCTCGCGGAATATGGTCAGCAGGTCGTGAATCGTCTTAACTTCGCTCGCGGCCGCATACTTCCTGCCTTCCAGGTCAATGCTTCGGCGGGCGCCGATATATACAAGTCGGAGCGGATGAACGTCCGACTTCAGGCAGATGGCCAAAATCTTAACAACGTCCTAAACGTCATCGATTTCGGCGGCCTCTTTTCCGGGAACGCCATCGGGCCTTCGCGTAGCTATGCCCTGCGCCTCACAACTACCTTCTGAGATCGAGTCTTGCGTGGCCTAACTCCCGATTAACGCTGCGTTTATCAGGCAAAAGCCCATTAGGCGGTGATAATCACTGTCCTCAATACTTGTTATGAAATCATTGAGGGCTAGTTTCCGCCAAAACGCGCTAATCAGGCATACTACCGTCCAGAGCAAGCGGCGCCAGGCTGCGGCCCGGCGTGGCAACAAGGGGTTGGATGGGTCTGTCTAATCGATGACCAATGCAGATTAGGAAGACAGATGTCTGGCCGATTTTGATCCATTCGGGGCGAACGGCCTCCGTGGCGGTGATCTCCTTACTCGTGGCGCGACTATTCCGGCTGCCAGATGCGTACTGGGCACCAATCAGCACGGTCGTGATTACGCAATCGTCGCTGGGAGCAGCTCTTCCGGTTTCCTTGCAGCGATTCGTTGGGACCGCGCTCGGGGCCGTGGTTGGAGCAATTGCGGCGACCTGCCTTGGAGACGGGGCGCTGGTATTTGGCGCAGGTGTGTTTCTCCTGGGATGTCTGTGTGCCATAGCGGGCTCAGACCGATCCGCATATCGATTCGGCGGCGTGACCTTGGCGATTGTCCTCTTGAAACCACGAGAAGCTCCAGCGTGGCAGGTCGCGTTTTATCGATTCGCCGAAGTGTCGATAGGAATCGTGGTGGCGCTGATCTTCAGCGTCTTGTGGCCGGAGAAAGAAGATACGCACGCGGTGCAAAACTAGCGTTACGGGCAATCCCAAATGGGGCTTGGCCGCCAAGAAACAGTACCAATTAACGGTCCGCGGCGCGTATGAAGGTTCTTGAGTGGATTGAGGAAAAAGCCGGGGCTTTGGTGGTAGCAACGATCGCTACCATGTTTGGCGCTATCGGCGCTTGTTGCTGACGATATTCGTCGGTGCAAAATTTCTTAGCGGCGAACTTGGCGCTTGGTTCGGAATTATGCCCGGGCTTCCTGTTGCACTGATAGTTGGCCTGATGGTCTTTGTTCTCGTTTTTCGGAGGGCGCGCTCTCTCTAACCGAGCGGAGCGGAACTGCGTCACACCAGCGAGCGTCGGAGTCCTTGCTGCCTTGGACTTGATTGCCTAACAATGTCGGCTCCTCGACCCGAGTAGACAAAACAGGCGACCAAGAATTAATAGTAGCGCGACGGTGGCAACGCCTGCCTGCAACAACTCGGCGCTTTACTCGGTGCGGCGTCGGGCTAATTCGCGGTTGGAGATACGCAGTGTCAGGTGCTACGACGCTCGGTGGGGCTACGGTCGAAGGGCCGTTTCGTTTCATTCCTGTTCGTTCGTTGGTGGCAGTTTGCTGGACAGCCGCGCGGCCTGCGCGAGCAAGTAGTTTTGCTCGGGGAGGCTCCCTGTTTTGGCCGCCGCCGCTTGGTAGTGCCTAACGGCGCCATTCTGATCTCCAGCGAGTTCCAGGAGATGTGCTCGAACAGCGTCCAAGCGGTGATGTTCGGCGACGCGCGGATCGTCTTTGAGCACATCCAAGAGTTCCAAGCCCTTCGTTGTTCCGTGGACCATCGCCTCCGCGATGGCGCGATTCAACGCGACCATGGGGTTGTCGGACATACCTTTCAGCAGATTGTAAAGCGCCAGGATCTGCGGCCAATCCGTATCCTCGGCCTTGGCGGCTTCGTCGTGAACGGCGGCAATGGCGGCTTGCAACTGATATGGGCCGACAGCACCCTTCGGCAACGTGGCGGAGAGCAGCGCGACTCCTTCGGCGATCTGTTGCCGATCCCAGAGCGTCCGATCTTGCTGGACGAGTGGGATCAACTCCCCGCCGTCGCCTGTTCGCGCAAGGCGGCGGGCATCGGTCAGCAACATGAGGGCCAGCAATCCAGCGACCTCCGCGTCATTCGGCTGCAGATGGTGCACGATCCGAGTGAGGCGCACCGCTTCAAGCGACAGATCGGCCCGCCGCAGATGGGGTCCGCCACTGCTCGCGTAGCCCTCGTTGAAAATGAGGTAGAGCACGTGTAGAACCGCGTGCAGGCGCTGTTCTCGTTCCTCGCTCGTCGGAAGTTGGAATGGAATGTTCGAGTCCTTGATGCTTTGCTTCGCCCGGCTAATCCGCTGCGCCATGGTTGGCTCAGGAACAAGAAAAGCGTGGGCGATCTCTGCTGTCGTCAAGCCGCCCACCGCGCGCAGCGTCAGCGCGATCGCCGATGCCGGAGTCAATGCAGGGTGGCAACACATGAAAAGCAAGATGAGCGTGTCGTCTTCATCCGATTCGCGAGCGGGGTCCACCGGAGGCGCGAGTTGCTCCATCTCGAGGGCCGCTTCAGTTTCGCGGCGGCGACGGGCTGATTCGCTGCGGATGTGGTCGGTCACGCGACGGAAGGCAACTTGCGTCAGCCAGGCGCGCGGATTTTCCGGCAGGCCATCGCGCGGCCATTGCATTGTCGCAGCGAGCGAGGCTTCCTGTACAGCGTCCTCGGCCGCGGCAAAGTCGCGGAATCTTCGGACCACGATGCCGAGCACCTGCGGCGTCAATTCGCGTAGCAGGTGCTCGATCGCAGACTGTGTGGTCACGGTGCGTTTCCCTTCCAGAGTCTCAGAGTCCCAAATCAGAATGATTGCTGAGCACTTGACGTACCTCGATGGGCATGTTGCCAGGAACGCCACCGAGGCCGGGCGCCGCCGAAGCCCGCGCCGCGATCTGGTACGCCTGTTCGGGGCCCTCCACGTCAACGATCCAGTATCCGGCGAGAAACTCTTTGGATTCCGGAAACACTCCATCGGTAATCGGGACGTTGTCCTTGCCCGTGCGAACCAGCTTGGCCTGGTCGGGCCAGACCAGCCCTTCTGTGGCAACGAATACCCCTTCGTCCTTGAGTTGCTTGCTGAAAGCGTGCATGAAAGCGACGTTTGCCTCGATATCCTTCCTCGGCCATTTGGCGTACTCGGCAAAATTGGCCTTCGTGCCATTCATCATCAGAATATACTTCATTTTTTTCTCCTCTCGATTCTGACGCCGGTTTGTTGCGTTCTCACGGTTTGGCCCGTTCTTATCGTTTGCCGCGTTCTCATGGTGTAGTCGCAGCTCGCGGAGCATCCTCGACATCCACCTAGGACGATTTCTCGGGAAGCTCCATGATCTGCCGGACTTCGATGGCCATGTTTGTCGGGACTCCGCCGGGACCCGGCGCAACTGAAATCCGGCCGGCGATGGCGTAGGCTCGTTCGGGACTCCTGACGTCAACGATCCAGTAGCCGAGCAGAAACTCCTTGGATTCAGGGAAGATACCGTCAGTGATGGGCACGCCGTCTTTCTGTCCGCGTACCATCCTGGCCTGGTCCGGGCCCCCCAGGCCCTGGGTTCCCACAAACTCTCCGGATTCGATCAGTTCCTTATTGATGCTTCTGAGAACTGCCATGTGCGCGTCGGCGTTCGCCTTCGTCCATGCACGATAGGTGTCCACGCCTGCTTTTGTCCCCGTCATCAACAGTATGTATTTCATGTCTTTTAGCTCCTCTCATTTGCGCGGTTCAATGCCGCGCTTTCACAAACGAGTCGGAACAAACCGGGAATCCTCGACATCCCGCGACAGAAAAATTTTTGGGAAAATATGGCCCGATGGCGTCGATTTCGCCCCCCAAGGACCGACTTTCCTGCAGAGGTGCGAACATGACGAGCGATGCACAAGTTTTGGATGTCAGTTGGGACTGGGTGACCGCCTGCGATGTGCAAGAGCGATTCATGCAGCAGGTTGGCCCCACAATCGCCACACTCAGTTACAGCGCGCGCTGCCGGCAGATGCGGGCGTTGGGCGGGGATTTCTACGATTTTATGCCTTTGTCGCATGATCGGCTGGCACTCGCGATGGGAGACGCGTCCGGCAAAGGGCTCGCCGCCGCGTTGATGATCTCGAATGTCCAGTCCTCGCTTCGCACGGCAGCCACATTCATCGGAGGCGACGGGCCTGCAGTGCTCGCGGCGGTGAATCGCCAGGTGCACGCATCATCGCTCGAAGACCGCTACGCCACGCTATTCTACGGCGTTTTCGACGGAGCCACGCGGAGGCTGCAGTATGTTAATGCAGGCCACAATCCTCCGATGCTCATTCGCCGAGACGGCTCAATCTTCCCGCTGGGAGCCGGTGGAGTGCCCCTCGGAATATTTCCCGATTCCACTTATACGCGAGAGATAATTCAGCTCAATCCAGGCGACTTGATCCTCGCCTATACTGACGGAGTGATTGAAGCCGTAAATCCGACTGGCGAAGAGTGGGGAATAGAGGGACTGCGAAAGACCGTGGGCGAGAGTGCAGCGCAATGCGCCGAAGACATCGTTCGCGCGGTGTTCACATCCGTGGATGATTTTTCGCAAGGACGCCAGACGGATGACGCCACAGTCGCCGTTGTGCGTGTCCACTGAAAAGATCAGTCTGCTAGCGTACCGCTATGTCGACAAAGATTTCACCGATCGGATCTACGCTTTAGGAGAAGAATGCGATGAGTCCGCCAAAGGCGTCTTGCAGTCCGTGGGCCAGGCCAAAAATCACGCCTTGAAGGAACACAGCAAATACACGGCTGCCGCTCCACGCATAGAATTTCCGGATGAGATATCCATGAAAGGTGAGCTCTTCTCCAAAGCCCGCCGTCACGGCGAGTGCTAGAAATACCGCGAGCTCGCCCCTGGTCTTGAGGGTGATGCTCGCGACGGTGCTAGCGAGGCTGCCTCCAATAAGATGGATCAAGAGCCCCACCAACGGGATCGCAACAACAATAAATCCGACGGCAAGTCCTAGATCTTTGAAGAACGCGCCGGGCTCCGCTCCTTGTTGCCGCCGAACTGGACAATCCAGACTTACAACTGTCGCTGATTGCTGGAAACGTGGGGGTCGGAATGTTACGAGCCAGCTTTCTGCGGACACACTCGTTGCGCACTCGAATAAGGATTATTGAGCATCCGAATTTCAACATTACGATCAGAATCGCGTTCTTTCGCGGCCGGCATCTTGGCACGCGAGAGCAGGTAGCCCTGGAACTTCAGCGGATACTCGTGAAACATTTCAAAAGATGCAAGTGAGGGCCGCTTTTCCGACTAACCGTCCATAACACAACGGTCGCCTCGGCTGCAGAAAGTGGCCCGGCATCGCTTCGTGCGCGCCTGTGCCGCCAACTAGAATCACGAGATCAAAATCTTCCGCTGCGTCTTCTTACCTGTGGGCGCATGCAGTGCTCTTCATGCGGATTTTCCTTTCCGAGCAACAGGTCCACTCTTGGCTTGCATTGAGTTCATGAGCGCGGCAGACGATGCTCCTTCCAGCGACAGTCCATAGCCCACTTCCCGCACGATGCGCTCCTTCAACGGTTGAATAAAGTGGATGCGTGTGTTGCGGCGCGTCACTTCCGGAGCCTTCAAGTACAACTCGGCCAATTCCCGCGCCCGGCTGAGCGCCTTTCCGTTCGCCACAACTTCGGCAACCACTCCCCATTCGTGCGCCAGACGCGCTGATACTGGCTGTGGATTGAGCAGGAACGCCTCCGCTCGTCCCGCTCCGGCACGATGACTCCAGGTGGTAAAGATTCCGTCACCGGGCGCAACGCCCGCGGAGAAGTGGGCCACATCCTGGAAGGTCGCGCCGTCTGCCGCCACAATTACGCTGGCAAGTAGCGCGTAGTCTGAATGCACATGGGCACGTCCCTCGATTGCCGCGATGACTGGGACGCGTATGTTGGCTATGTTTTCCAAAGCCTGAACACCTTCATCGTGAACTTGGCTCCAAACGCCGGGATCGGCGACGTTGCCGAAGGAGGACCAATCGACATCAGTAATGAACTGCCCACCGGCGCCCGTAAGGATTACGATCTTGTTCGCTCGATCTTGCGAAATCCGGTAGAACCCATCGACAAATTCCGTGTGAGATTGCGCGGTCATAATGCAGGGCCCGCCCTTGGTGTGGAATTCAGCAACCAGCACGCCTTTGTCATCTCGTGTCAGTTTTAGGTTGTGATAAGCAGCAAAGTATTCATTTTGAAGTTGCATCGGATTCTCCTTTCTAAACTTGGTGTTGGGTGTAATGAAAGATGAAGTTCGTTGTTAGCGTGGTGAAGTTTTGCGCAGTATGGGGCGGCGACCCGACCCACCAAATGAACGCAAAACTGCTGTGAGAATCCCCTTCTGGCGGCCCAAAATTTCATGCGCAGCTTCTCCCAATCTTCGCAGGTTTCTACTTTGTCGATCTCGGCAAAAAACGATTTTGTGAGTTCGGCAACGGAAGCCACATTCCACATGATTTTGCGTTTTCTTTCATAAGCCACTTGATACCGGGAAAACAACATAATCGTCGCTTTCCGGAGGCAAGCATGTCGCAAGCTTTCTCAATCCGGCGCCTGCGCGTTTCCGGTTGCTTGGCTGAGCTTATCGAGAAAATCCAGTCCCGGCGCGCCATTGGTGTGATGTCCTTCCACCCTGCCTGCGCCAGCGGGGCGGCTGCAAGGGCTTTGCGTAGATCCATCGGCACCCTGGTCTCCGATTCTTCTTCGGCCCGCGTAATCTCCACCGTTACCGTGTCTGCAGCGTCGGCGCCTGCAGCGTCGTGCATGGCTTTGTTAACCCTGAGCCAGTGACTTCCTTTGCCGTTTGGCTCGAGAGCGGCTCGAAAAGGGAGGCCATTGATAGTTCCCTCAACCATCGTCATATCTCGTGATGGAAGCTTCGCACTCGCGTTCTTTGGCAAAGTTAGAAGGGTCCAGGATCCAGGCTTTTCGGTTGCCTTAGTCCGAAACAACTTGGCACTGAAGCGAATCGTTGACTTGGTTTTCTGCAGCTTAGGCAGTTTCATATAAAGTAGATCCACAGCTAGCTTCGAGGCCAAGCACATTGCACTCAGGTGGCCACAACGAGACCGCCTGCGGCACGAATGACTTCCCCGGTGATCCAGGCTGATTCGTCTGACGCCAGGAACACCGCCAGCGGGGCGATATCACTGACGCGACCGAGCCGGGCGAGCGGCGTCTTCTCAGCCAGAACGGCGCCGGCACCACCCTCAAAGGTCCCCGCCGCTACATTGCCTTCGGTTTCTGTATGACCGGGAGCGATGGCGTTGACGCGTATCTTGCGCGGCGCCAGTTCGAGCGCCAATCCCCTGGTCAGTGTTTCGAGGGCGCCTTTCGTGGACGCGTAGAGCAGGACTCCCGGGACCGGATGCGAGCCGACGATAGAGCTGAGATTGATGATGCTCCCGCCGTCGGCCCCAAACCGCTTGATCGCCTCCTGCACGGTGAGAATCGTCCCGAGAACGTTGATGTTGTAGTGGAGGTGAAAGCTCGCTTCGGTGATCTCCGCGAAGGCGCCGAAGCGGAATACCCCGGCGTTGTTGACCAAAACATCCAGTCTTCCGAACGCGGAATCCACCTCTTTGAATAACCGCGCGACATCCGCGGCCTTGGACACGTCTGCCCCGACCGGGATCGCTTTGCTCCCGTTGTTGGTGATCGCCTGAGCGACGCGTTCGGCGCCTTCCCGGTCGGAAGAATAGTTCACGGCCACGCGCGCGCCCTCAGCTCCCAAGGCCGTCGCAATCCCAGCACCTATGCCTTTGGACGCGCCCGTCACGATTGCCACTTTATTTGACAGTCTGCTCACATTCGCCATTGTTCTTGCTCCGACTCCCCGTACCCCCGAACGCCATTGTGAATTCCGTCTCGCGCGTATGAAAATCTCGATTGATGCTCCTAATGCCAAAGAGCGTGTAGAAACAGCGCGTCAAAATTGAATTTTAGATCCTGAGCGCATCCTCGGCAACTCTTACGTTTGGCACTCAACCGGGCGCGCACAGGAATGATTGATTCGGCCAGAATGGTGCACCGAATTACCAGGCTTCCCGATATCTGATTGCTCAGGAGCTATTTCGCAAGAACGCCCTCAACGAGGAAAAGAAGTGTCGTTACGTCTGCCGTCTTGATTCGCGACGCATCATCAAACCCGCCCGCGTTTCGGACTTGACAACCCATAACCGTATGGTTATGATTCTGACATGCACGCCGTAGCGGACAATCTTTTCAAGGCCCTCTCCGACCCGACCCGTCGCGCAATCTTCGAGCACCTATCTCGCGACGGGGAACAGACCGTACATGCCTTAACCGATCGTGCCGGCGTATCACAACCGGCAGTGTCCAAGCATCTAAGCGTTCTGAAGAATGCCCAGTTGGTGCGCAATCGCCGTGAGGGGCGTGAGACTCACTATAGTGCGCATCCGAAAGCGCTGGCACCGCTGGCCGATTGGATGAGCGTTTATGGCGCCTTCTGGCGCGATCGGTTCGATCGGCTCGAATCTCTATTGAAAAGGATGGACCAATGACCAATACCGCACCGACACGTAGTCTCGTTATCGAACGGGAGATGCCGCATCCCGCGGAAAAAATCTGGCGCGCGCTCACGCAAGGGCCGCTGATCGAGGAGTGGTTGATGAAGAACAATTTTCAGCCGAAGGTGGGCCACCGGTTCAACTTCCGTTCGACGCCCGTGCCGAACTGGGACGGCGTGATTGATGCGGAAGTGCTGGTAGTGGAACCACATTCACGCCTCTCGTACAGTTGGGCCACGATGGGCTCGACCAGCGTCGTCACCTGGACGTTGACGCCGACCAAGGTCGGCACGCATCTCCGCATGGAGCAAACCGGTTTCCGGTCGGAAGAAGATGCCAATTACAAGGGTGCGAACTATGGATGGCAGAAGTTCATCGGCAAGATGGAGCGTGTCGTTGGGAGGTTGGACTGACCATGAAAGCGAAAAACATTATTTACTGGACGACTACCGTACTCGTAGCGTTTTTTATCGGAGGCGGGGGCGTTGCGCAGATAGCACAATTTAAGGGCAACCCCCATGGCGTAGTGCCCCAGCTTGGCTATCCAATGTACTTCTTTGCCATTCTGGGATTTTGGAAAGTGCTTGGGGCCATTGCCATACTCGCGCCGCGTTTTCCGCGGCTCAAGGAATGGGCATATGCCGGCATCTTCTTCGACCTGACGGGCGCCGCCGTATCCTGCGCGGCAGTCGGCGGTTACGGCGCTTACGGATTTCACGTCATCGCCCCGCTCGTGATTGCCGGTCTTACTGTGGCATCGTGGGCGCTGCGACCGCAAAGCCGTACCATCGGCGTGCTCTTTCCTGCCACAAATAGCGGGCCGGTATAAACATGGAATTCTGGACCCCGATGGAATCCAAGTGAACATAACGACGAAGTGGCCGAGGCAGAATTTTTGTCAGCGATATGAGGCCAAGGACGTGTTCAGCGCCACGGCGGCGCGAATAAGAGTTTTCAGAGCCTTCTCGTTAACCTTGTCGCCTTCGCGGAAGTCGATGGCACGCCTCACTCTCCCCTCGAGACTGGAATTGAAGAGACCTGAGGGGTCATCCAACGAGGCGCCCTGGGCGAATGTCATCTTTACGACATTCTTGTAGGTCTCGCCGGTGCAGATCAGCCCGTCGTGGGACCACACAGGTGTCTTCCACTTCCATTCCTCGACGATTTTAGCGTCGGCTTGCTTGATCAAAGCGCGGAGGCGGGAAAGCATCTCTCCGCGCCAGTCGCCTAGCTCCCGGATTCTTGCGTCTATTAGTCGAGATGCCGATTCGACTTTCTGGGATCCACTCTTTTTCATGAGGAGTACCTGCTTCCCCCTGAGCTTCTCTTCTTGAGCTTCTTGGCTGCTTTCTCTGCCACCTTCTTATAATAAAAGCCTCGTCTTTAAAAGCGCTGCTTTACTTGCGCTTGCCGTGGCGGCCCCATCTGCGCCGCTTACCTTTCCTATTCGTTACACCAAGCGCTCCTCCTTTGATCTATGCATTCAAACGAATCGCGAGTTAGGACTCCCCTGCGCGGCGGGTCGCTGGCAAGGGACGGTCGCACCAAGTGAAGCGAGCGGAAAAGGGGGGCTCGGAAGGGTTTGCGGAGGGTGAAGGAAAAGAGACGGAGACCGGATACACCAGCTTCAAAAATTCAGGCCTTTTCAGTGGGATACGCCGTTACCCATTTCGGAGATAATCCTGAAATGATGGATCGACATGATCGGACACGGAGGAACTATTGGCAAAAGTAATCGTCGGGATGACCATCTCGCTTGACGGGTTCGTAGCCGACCAAGACGGCAACGCAGGTCGCCTCTATCCCGACTTGGCGGCGCTCAGGCACACCGCTTACATGAAGGACGCCATCGAGCAGACTGGTGCAGTCCTCATGGGGAGAAGGACGTTCGAGATGGGGGAGCCGGACTCGTACGTCGGCAACTACGAATTCCAAGTGCCGATTTTCGTGCTGACCCACCACCCGCCGAGCATTGCACCGAAACAAGACGAGCACCTGACCTTCACGTTCGTAACCGACGGTGTGGAATCAGCAATCGCCCAAGCAAAAGCTGCCTCCCGCGATAAGGCAGTTCAGGTGGTCGGCGGCGTCAGCATAGCCCAACAGCTCTTGCATACGGGACTGGTCGACGAGCTTCATATTGATATCATGCCGGTATTTTTAGGCATCGGCCTCCGGTCGTTTGCAACCTCCAGCCTTGAGCGCGTCCGGCTCGAGAAAATCAACGTGCAGGAAGTTGGCGCGGGAACAAGCCTCCGATTCCGCGTGAAGCAGTAGTTGACCTTCTGGGCTGACTTCAAGGAATGCAGAGAGGGAGTTCAGTTCCATGTTCCAACGCCGGGAGAGTACGCAACGCTTTGCGGAGATCAGGTAGCCGACTACGAACGGAAGGACGCCAACACGAGTTATGACTGGGTTGCGCTCTATACTTTTGAACTTTCTGGATGCCTACCTGAAACACGACGCTTCTGCGAAGGTGTTTCTGGAAAAGACCCCCGCGCAAAATGGCGTCCCGGAGCACTTTATGGGCATCAAGTTTAGGCCTGCGCAGAAACCCTCTGATCCGAACAGTAGGTAACTCTCCATTACGAGCCGTAGAAGCGTCGGCCTTCCGTATGCGCGCATCGATATAGCCTTTCCGACTGAATACCGGCTACATGGAACTCTCGATCTGATGCACCTGGTTTCGAGGTCTTGGAAGGAGAAGCCTGAATCGGTACCGCGAAGTCTTAGTGCAAGTCGGCTTGTAGGATGTGATCTCCGCGCTTGACATCCACTCTGGAGGGATTAACGCAAGCTTAATTCGCCTTCTTCGAGGCACGAGCTACCAACTCGTCCAATCTCGAAAGCAGAAGCTTCAGGATGGGAGACTGGTTCGACTTTTTGTAGCCGAGGACCAGCTCGATCGTCGGCACGTCTCCCTTGAGAGGACGGCTCGTTACAGACGAAGGGAGAAAGTTCTGTGCGTAAGCAGGCAACAGCCCCACACCACCCGTCGACGCGATTAAGGATATTCCCATCGAGAGATGGTCGGCCTCGTGAGCTGGCCTGATATTCGCTCTGGAGCGCTTCAGGTAATTGTCGATGACCACGCGCAGCACGGGAGCCGTGTCGGACACAATTACGAAGGTCTCGCCCACTAGGTCTCTCGGTCCGATGGCCCTGCACGCTGCGAGGCGGTGGTCACTCGGCAAGATCACCATCAAGGGCTCCTTGATGAGAACACGGTACGCCAACTCGGACACCCCTTTTTCTCGCCGAAGAAAGGCTGCATCAAGGGTTCCCTTCAACAGGGCCTTCGCGAGCCTCGGCGAGTATTGACTCGATATCATCACGTCGATGTTCGGGAGTTCATCGCGCAAGATCCGCAAAACTTCCGGCATCCACGTCCATTCGTGTCCGGTCAGAAAGCCCACCGAGAAGCAGGGCTTGGCGGGATGAGCGACCCGGCGAGCAGCCTCTGCTGCTGCGTCAACCTGCGATAGTACTGAGCGGGCGTGATCGAGAAACCCTCGACCCGCCGGCGTCAGTTCGATCCCGCGAGCGCGGCGCGTCAGGAGTTGAGCCCCTACCTCGTCCTCAAGATCGCGAATCTGCCGGCTCAGGGAAGGTTGCGATGTGTGTAGTTCTCGCTGGGCTGCCACGGTCAGACTCCCAGCTTCCGCCACTGCAACGAAATATCGAAGATGTCGTAATTCCATTCGCACTCCTATGCTTCCCAAGCATCGCCGCCAGCTTAACAAAGTATGCTTCACGGTCGCTACAACCGCCCGGGCTCGCCATCCAATGGTGTGGCATGTATATCTCGGAGGCAGCTTTGGCGGACGCGACGACGAACGATCCGGGGCATCTGATGAGCTGAGCTTGGGATGCGTCAGGCGAGCAACAACAGTTCGGTTTATGCCTGATAGGCATACGTCTCGTTCCCACAGGTCAGGGCAAAAAGGAGAAGGACAATGTCGAAGAACCTGGAAGGAAAGATTGCACTCGTTACGGGCGGCTCGCGCGGCATCGGTGCCGCAATCGCGAAGCGTCTCGCCGCGGACGGAGCGAAGGTGGCCATCACCTACACCAAAGGCGCTGATGCGGCCGCGGCGGTCGTCAAGGAAATTGAACGTGCCGGCGGAAAAGCGATTGCGATTCAGGCCGACGCCGCCGATGCTGGCGCCGGCAAAGCCGCAGTTGAAAAGACCGTCGCGACCTTCGGTCGGCTCGATGTGCTGGTGAACAACGCCGGCACGGCCATTCCGAAAACGTTCGAGGAGGCGACCATCGAAGAGATGGATCGTGTGCTCGACATCAACGTCCGCGGCGTATTCGTCGCGACGCAGGCGGCGCTAAAGCACATGACGAGCGGCGGTCGCATCATCATGATCGGCTCGGCCGTGGGTGAGCGGGTCCTGGTGCCCGGGCTTGTGCCCTACTCGGCCACCAAGGGAGCAGTGAAGATATTTACTCAGGGCCTGTCCAGAGAGGTCGGGAGCCGGGGCATCACGGTCAATAATGTGCAGCCGGGTCCGATCGACACGGATTTAAATCCTGCCGCGAGCGAATGGGCGGTCCCGCAGAAAGCCGTTACAGCGCTCGACCGCTTTGGGCGCGCTGATGAGGTCGCTGCGCTGGTGGCGTTTGTCGCCGGTCCGGAGTCCTCGTACATTACCGGGGCGAATCTCACCGTGGATGGCGGAATGAATGCTTGAACCGAGGAACAGACTCCGGGCGTAGCAATGCCCAGAACTGTACGTCGAGCACTGATTTTACTTGCGAGGGAAAAATCCAATGAGCCGGACGGAACAGGAAAACAACAAGGCACTCGTGCTCGAAGCCTTTGACACTCTCTTCAACAAACGGGACTACGTTGCGGCCGAGCGCTACTGGTCTCCTCATTACATTCAACACAGCGCGCATATCGCGCCTGGTCGTGAGGGTCTCTTCAATCTCATCAAGAGCCTTCCGCCAACGCTCCAGTACGAGCCGGGGACGATCGTGGCTGAAGCAGATTTCGTGATCGTGCATGGGCGATTCTCGGATTTCGGCTTGCCCGTCAACTGGATTGCAGCGGACATTGTTCGAATCAAAGACGGAATTCTGGTCGAGCACTGGGATGTAATTCAGGACGAGGCTACAGAAGAGCAATCGAAGAGTGGCGCTCCCATGTTCGGAAAAAGCTTCCCAACCTACGAAACGAAGGGAATCTGACGGTTGCACGGATCTACTCGTGAACAGAACAACCTCTGAGAAAACTGAGTTGTCCAAAGGTAGCAAGAGACCGGGCGTGTATCGCCGCATTGTAACCGAAAACATAAATGGGAAATCCGTCGTTCAAAGCGACGGACAGCTAGCCTGAATAATTCGCGTTTAGAAACACGAAAAGCCTCTTTCATGGTACAAAGCCGTTGTCTAGGCGGTTTTGAGACCAATCGGAGGCTTTCGCTTGAACGAACATACCACAACAGACTGTCTCCTTTTTCCAGATATTTTTGATCGACCGGTGGTCGCAAAGTTTGATCAACGGCAGGGCAGCTCCGATGGTGGAGCGATTCTGCTGAAGGCTGCCGAGCAGCGGTTAGGCCTGAGTTCGGCATTGGCGGGTGGTCTGAGAGATGAGCGGCAACCCGGTAAGGTGCAGCACGAGTTGCGTGAGTTGATTACACAGCGAGTCATGGCCATCGCATTGGGATATGAAGATGCTAACGATGCGGCACGGTTGGCGTCTGATCCGATCCACAAGCTGTTGGTCGGTCGGGATCCCGTCGCCGGCGCGGACCTAGCTTCGCAACCTACGCTGTCGCGTTTTGAAAATGCTCCGGATCGCAAGGAACTGTTGCGCATGACGGAAGCGCTGGCGGATTGTGTCATTGCACGACATCGCCAGCGTTTGCATGGTCGCGCCCGGCGCATCACCATCGATATGGATCCCACCGACGACCCCACGCACGGCCAGCAACAGTTCACCTTTTTTAATTCCCACTACGATAGCTACTGTTACTTGCCGATGGTTTGTTTTCTCACCTTTGATGAGGAGGCCGAGCAGTATTTGGTCGCGGCGGTGTTGCGGCCTGGGAATGCGCCTGGTTCTGCGGGCGCCATCGGGATTCTGCGCCGTTTGATTGCACGAGCGGGCGATGCCTTTCCCCAGGCAAAAATCCGGGTGCGCCTCGACGGCGGCTTCGCGTCCCCGGAAGTTCTGGATTTTCTGGACTGCGAACCGAAAGTGGAATATCTCGTCAACCTGGCCAGCAATGCAGTGTTGAAGCGTACAGCGGAGTCGGCGATGAAGCGGGCTCGTCGTGCGTCGAAGATTTCGGACCAAACCGAGCATGTCTATGGCGAGTGCCGCTACGCTACTAAAAAGACTTGGCCATGGAAACGACGCATCATCTACAAAGCCGAGGTGGTGCGCGCTGCGAATAAGGAACCGAAGGACAACCCACGCTTCGTGGTCACCAACCTAAAACAGAGTCCGCATTGGATTTACGAGCAGGTGTACTGTCAGCGCGGTGACGTCGAGAACAGGATAAAGGAACTGCACGATGGCATGCAGATCGGCCGAACCAGTTGCTCGAACTTTTTGGCGAACACCTTCCGCGTGCTGTTGACCGCCGCGGCTTACGTGCTGATGCAGGAGATGCGTCTCTGCTTGGCCCGCACTTCCCACGCCCACGCACAAGTCTCGACCTTGCGCGCACATTTTCTAAAACTCGGAGCCCACGTCATCGTCTCGGTGCGCCGTATCGTGCTGCACTTGCCTGAAGCGTTTCCCTTCCGTGATAGCTTTCATCATCTTGCCTTGGCCTTGGGCGCGCAAACCGGCTAGGTCTCCCACTTCTTCAAGCCCAAACTAACCCTGGTCATGCTCGTGTTCGTGGTGTCTTGCTACGCATCAAAATCCGAGTGTGAGCCTCGCCAAGAACTAGAATCAGTGTCTCGGTATAACGAAATTCTGGACTTGTCCCACGTACGTCTCGCTTTCACAAAAACTCCTCCGCGATCCACTTTCGCGAATAATGCAGGCTAGAAGCCTACGAGTTCAAGACTGTTCCCGGCTACGAGCACACGCTCATCTGGGTCAACCCGGCGACCCCGGACCTCAGTAAGGAGCAAAGGTTCGACAGCGATCCGACTCTGTCGTTCCAGGGCCTGGGGGCACGAGTCTGCAATTCGTGACCTTTCCGCCCGGTGCAGTCCGCTTATACGAGCTCGAGGACTTTGCGCTCGCGGCGTTTGTCAGACGGCAGGTTTAGGGATTTTCGTTGCCCGGCGTGTGCGTCGTCAAGCGTTTCGAGAATTCACGGAGGATATTCCCAGCCATTCGTCCGCCGAGGCCCACGGCAGCATTGGTGAAGACCAGGTTCGCTCCGCGATTCGCTTTGGGATAGTAGAGATTGGACAGTGCTGCGGAGGAAAGGTCGCCCAGCAAGAAAGAATAGTTGGGCGCAGTAAGCCCTGTATCGGTACGGGTGAAAAATGCGGAGCCGACGGCATGCAGCACGCGGGACTTAGCCGAGCCGCTGCCCTGGTAGTAGTAGCGTGGATCCTGGTGCAGCAGCGAGGGGAAGATCGCGTGAGTCAGGACGTCGCTGGTGCGTCCGTCGGCAAACTTTGCAGCAAAGCGTTTGGCGTATCCCGCGGCGCCTTGTCCGTATCCGGAAAAGGAGTTCGTAGCCTGCTCGATGCCGGCGCCGAAGCCGACGCCGACCATGGCCACCGGATCGAATGTGCCGCGTGCCGCGAACAAGAACTTCTGTTTCGCAGTCAGCGGGGCGGCGTCAATCACGTAGCTGGTGTAGAAGTTTGGGATGACGCCCATCAGGCGCTGCTTCTCCGCGGCTCGTATCTGCTCGGCGGCGATGAACTCGGCAGGACGCACCACAACCTCGGTGTTCGCCGTCGCAACAGTTAAGGAAACGCCAGGAACCTCATAAGCGCGCTGGTCCGCAACGGCGAACTCTGCCGATGTGAATGTCGCAAAACCCTCCGCGCTGACGATCAGCAGATAGGAACCGGGAGGAATTTGTGTAAAATTGAATCCGCCGTCCGCCTCGGACAGCATCGTGTGCAATTCCGTCCCGTCCTCATGCATCACGCTTACCTGCGCGTGGGAAACGCACGCTCCGCTTACGTCGAGTACGATGCCTGTGACGCTGCCAGCTGGCTCGGCAGGGAGCGTTTGCGGAGGCGAATTCTGCGGGTCGGGATTGGGCACAGGCGCATCTGGAAGCGAGCGGCTGCCAGCCTCGCGCCCAGCAGTTTGTTGCTGAGCGAGCGCGCTCGCAGGAATCACGCACAGCAGAAGTGCCGCGCCGGCGAAAACGGCGTCGAGACGACCCCTCACTAATCTTAGTGACAACCTGCGATGACCCATCGTCAGTCATTCCTATCTGGCGTTATTCACGTCGCGAAAACCCCTCGCAAGAGCGTGAAGCCATGCGCTCGAACAGGCGAAACCAAGCCTAGAGGTTGTGGTGCAAAAAAACTGTCCCCTTTTGCACAGTGTCGAGATTCGATTTGGCGCCGCACTCGGCGTTTCGAGAATCGTCCTTCAGCACCCAGCGATGCAATTCGCGCTTTGGCAGCTTCAAGACTTGTCGAGGATTCCGGCCACGTGCAGACGTCACCTGTGACGCGCAAAACATCGAACTGTTGAATCACTTGGTCTCCGCCGGGCTGTGCGGCTTCGAGGAGTGCTACACACAAAGTTTACGCCAGCGCGTGACGACTTCCCCCACGATAAGAACGTCACCGTGCGTAGTGATAACCTTCGACAATATTTCGCCAGTCAGGCGGTGCACCCACCGCGATGTCCGCCAGGCAACTTATGGGGAGTTACGAACGAAGGTTAGCTACCACGTAGGAGCGACGGGGAACTTATGCGTGGGCTGCGACCGTGGCGGCGGGCAGGGTGAACTGAAAAGTTGCGCCATGCGGGGAATTGTCGGCAGCCCACAAGCGGCCTCCGTGCGATTCAATAATGGAGCGGCTGACCCGCAGTCCCCATGCCCGTGCGGTGAGTCTTGGTGTAAAGAGCGCATTGAAGATCTTGTCCGCCTGGTGTGGTGGGAGCCCCACATCGGTATCGCTGACCGAGATCAGCACCTGACCATTCTCACCGCGCTGCGACCGGATGATGAGCTCGCGCGTCCCATCCACATCTTTCATCGCGTCGATGCTGTTCATCATGAGGTTCATAAGCACCTGCTGCAGTTGCACGCGATCTCCCATGACCTGAGGGAGGCCTGCGGCAAGTTCCGTCCGAACGAATACGGCGAATTGCGTTGCTGCGCCATGCACGAGAAGCAGCTCTCTCGAATAATCGTGTTCAGATCGACCAACTCCCGTTGCAGACTCCTTTTGGGGAAGATTTCCAAGTTTCATGCCTCTTTCAGATTCCTACGCGGCGGGACGCAGAAGAATTGGCGCGTTTCTCGTGGTAGTTGGCGGTCCACTGCACCACCGGGCCGGCGATTTCGGAAATTTCCTTCACCAAGGAGTTCAAGAAAGCGGCTACGTTGGTGCAAGCCGAAAGACTGGCGCTTTGTCCGGCCCACATGGGCACAAGATCCGATCGGCCCGACGCCTCAGCCACGCTCGAGAGATTTCGGACGAGTCCTCGCTGCAGAGGATAAGGCAAAATCTCAGTTCCCTTCTGGTTCAACTCCTCCATCAAGCGGTTGCGGATTCCGCGTGCGAGTCTTCCCGTGAATCCTTTGGTCAAGCCGGTGTGTCCGGCTTTTCTTAAGAGCAAAGTTTCGCGATGCAGCCGGCTCGCGCCGGATTCCTCGCACGACAAAAATACCGTTCCCATTTGTACGGCTTCGGCGCCGAGAGCCATCGCAGCGATCACGCCGCGCACATCTCCGATACCTCCCGCGGCGATCACCGGCACATCCACGATGTCCACAACTTGAGGAACCAGCGAAAACGTACCCGTGAGTGAATCCTCCGCGGCGCGCAGGAACGAACCGCGATGCCCCGCGGCTTCGAAGCCAGAGGCGGCGATAGCGTCCACGCCGGCGTCGCGAACCGCGGCAGCCTCATCGGGTGTGGTCGCCGCGCCAATCGTGACGATGCCTTTCGCGCGGCACTCGTCCAAAATTTCCCGCGGCGGAATTCCGTAGATGAAGCTGAATGCCGGCACCTTCGCATCCAGCAGCACGCGCGCCTGATCTTCAAAGCGGATCGGCGAATATGGCTTGTAGGTGGGACGAGGCGCTCCCAACTCGGCCAAATGGCTGGCTAGAGGCGCGAGGCTTCTGTTGAAAGCGCTTTCATCCGATGTGCGCGCGCTTGCGTCTTCCATCGAGACCCACAAATTCATGGCGAACGGTTTCGACGTAAGGGAGCGAATCTCCGCGATCACGTCTTTGATGGCCTCCGGTGCCAGGCTGAGGGCACCGAACGATCCGAGTCCACCAAAATTGGAAACGGCGGCCGTCAATCTTTGCGACGCAAACCCGCCGAACGGACCTTGAATGATGGGATATTCGATTCCCAGTTTCGCAGTGAGCCGGTTCCGATTCCAGGCGGCAGGGACCATGCGGACACCTCCAGGATCGCTTGCAGCTCGGATGGCGTGCCAAGCGGAAAACTTGGACATATAGATGTTGCCGCGCGTGCGCGTGGCGCGGGAAGAGGTCGAGCACGCTGCACGTGCCACGGACGCGCCCCCGCGCGAACTAGCGCAAACAGCCTCACAAGGCTGGCCGATTTCACGTCGCGAGAACCAGTTTCACATCGTCAGAACGACGCGGAACTGGGCCTTACCGCTCATCATCCGCGCGTACGCTTCGCCCGCTTTTTCGAGTGGATATGTTTCGATCATGGGGCGCACGCCGGTCAGCTCGGAGAAGCGCAGGGTGTCCTCGGAGTCCGTCGGTGTTCCCGAGGCCCAGCCTTGAATGCTTCGACTTGCGCTGACGAGCTGTACGGGGGTGACCGCGATGGGCTCAAGTTCCACACCCAGTACCATGAGCTTGCCGTTCGGCGCCAAACCGTCGATCAACTCGGACATCGCTTTCGAGCTGGGGGCTGTGGCTAGAATTACCTGCGCCCCGCCCAGTTTTTGCAGTTCCTCCGCAGCTTTTGTCGAAGCGCTATCAATGTACACACTCGCTCCGAGCTTCCTTGCGAGCGGAGCGTTTCCCGGCCCGCGCCCCACAGCCACAACCTTGTAACCGAATTTGTTCGCGAATTGAATTCCCAGGTGGCCCAGACCGCCGACGCCCAGCACCGCAACCACATCGCCGGGCATGGCGCCACTATGTCGCAGCGCGTTGTAGGTGGTGATTCCGGCGCACAGCAGCGGGGCCGCGTCAATGTCACTCAGGCCGTCCGGTATTGACGCGACTGCCTCGGCGGGAGCCACCATGTATTGCTGGTACCCACCGTCGTAGTTAATGCCTGGAACTTTCAGATTGCGGCAATTGCCAAAATCTCCGCGCCGGCAATAGAGACATGTGCCGTCGTGGCCGCCGTGCCAGCCAACGCCGACGCGCTGCCCCTTCTTCCACTCCGAAACACCGTCGCCCAATTCATCAATGATGCCCGCGATCTCGTGCCCTGGAACGCGCGGATACTGAATACCCGGCCAAGCGCCTTCTTTCGTGAACATGTCGCTGTGGCAGATGCCACAAGCATGCACCTTGATGCTCACCTCGCCTGCACCCGGCTTCGGAATTTCGCGCTCGACGATCTCGAAATCTGCTCCCGGCTTAGGAACCTGCGCCGCCTTCATTGGTGCGATTCCCACTTTCGTAGTCGCCATGAATCCTCCTGTGAACTCTCAATTATTCTTCAAAATCATTGATTCTAGTGACGAGGCGAACGAACGTTATCGTCAGGGCCGGGCGTAAGTCAACGTGCGCACAGCTCTATCGCCGGGCTGATACTCATTCCCATCCCATGGCGACCCGCAAACATGCAGATGCGCGTACGGCGTGCCGGCGAACATAACGAGCGTTCCGCCATCGCGCATCACCGTTGGCAATCCGGCGAGTTTCGCATCGAATGGCCAGATGATCATCCAGTGCGGACCAATGGGGATGGACGGGCTGGTCCGATCGAACGGATCGGTGTAGCTGTGTTGGTTAGCGCCATTGAGCATGTAGATCAATCCGGGCGCGGTATTCGACGGTTTGGGCTTGTGGGCCATCAGATCAAGCATCCACTGCAGTCCTATTGGATCCGCGCACATGTCCGCGGCGCCGATGATATTTTCGTTACCCGGGACGCACACCCACTGGTTCGTACCTTGTCGCAGTACAGTCAAATTGCCCTGAGCATCCATCTCGGCTACGGTGGCGTCCTTGGTGATGCAATCAGGTCCAGCCAAAAGCGCGCGTCGAATTTTCTCCTTCGCGATTTCCTGCGCCGCGTTCATCGGCGCCATTCCGGCTTTCGATGTTGCCATGATGGCCCCCTTGGAATCTTGAATTCTCTTGCTGAAAATTACTGGTGGGTGGTGCACCTGAACATTCCTCGCCGCCCGTGGTTTTCGTTGCGGGTCCGCGCGAGCCCAAGTGCGTTGCGCTGTTGAATCACTCTTCCCGCAAGTTCTATTACTACGCCTCCTCGCAAAACATTTCCAGTCCGACCGGTCGCCTACCAACGTCCCGCGTGGGCGCCGCCATCCACGTGAAGTATTTCTCCGGTCACTTGCTCTGCTTCAGCCACGTAAAGAACCGCATCCACAATATCTTTGATCTGCACAATTTTCCCCATCGGTTGCAACGTCCTAAGATGGTCCTTGGGATCATTCTTGTGCAGGGGCGTGTCTACGGTGCCGGGAGCCACCGCATTGAAGCGAATGCCTTCCTTTGCGTACTCGATCGCAAGCTGCTTGGTTACCGTATTCAGGCCGCCCTTCGTAATCATCGAAACCGAAGCATTCACGCCGGCGATAGGTTGATCGGCAAGCGATCCAGTGATGGTCACGACGCAGCCCGATTTCTGTTGCAGCATTTGTTTCACAGCGAGCTGCGTCATGTACATAAAGCCAAATAAATTGATCGAGACCAGGGAATTGAAGTCCTCGGTGGTAAACTCAGTGAAGGGCTTTACGTAAAAAATTCCCGCGTTGTTCACGAGTACATCGATCCTTCCGAATTTCTTGATCGCGGCTTCGACCGTTTTGGCGGCCGTCTCCTGTTTACTGATATCCCCATCAACGAGAACCAGGCTGGCTGAGGTAGTCAACGCTGGACTGGTATTGAGAGACGTCGCGACAACGTTATAGTGCTGCTTCAGGAACTCCTCGACCAAACCGGCACCAATACCGCCTGATGCTCCCGTGACG
This sequence comes from uncultured Acidobacteriota bacterium, assembly GCA_963795005.1. GTDB lineage: Bacteria > Acidobacteriota > Terriglobia > Acidiferrales > UBA7541 > Palsa-295. The sequence continues at coordinate 326,716 of CAWCGE010000001.1, forward strand.
ATTGCTGTTTTCTTGCCAGACATATGTACCTCTTTGTTCGAAAGGTCGGATCCAATTCGCAGTGGCGATTCCGCTGGTAGGGTGTATTCGCTGTTTGTGCGTTGCAGTAGTGAACCTTCAAATCAGCTAACTTCTGCTACGCGGTCACTTCGAAAATCACTTCCAGCTCGACGGGCGCGCCGAGCGGGAGGCTCGAAACACCATATACCAAACGGCACGGGTTCTTGTCTTTTCCGAAGACGTCTTGCAGCAATTGCGAAGCGCCGTCGGCGATTTTTGCCTGTTCACGGACGTCTCCCACCGTGGCTACGGAGACGCCGAGCCGGACGACGCGCATTACTTTATCAAGCGATCCCAAATGCTCCCGCGCCACCGCCAGCACATTCAACGCCGCGAGCCGTGCCGCCTGGCGTCCGGCTTCGACGTCAAGCTCTGCACCGACGCGCCCAATGAATTTCGCGGTGCGCCCTTCCGTGGGCATCATTCCGGTCAGAAAAAGCAGGTTGCCGGTCTGCACCGCTTCCTTGTAAACACCAAAAGGTTCCGGCGGCGCCGGAAGCGTGATGCCAAGTTCTTTCAACCGCTGCTCCGCGCTGGTCGGGCTGGAGCCTTCGCGGGTTTCCATTTGCTGCTTCGCGCTTTTGGCCATGGCTCTCCCCCCTGAATGTCAGGTCGCTCTTGGGCTTAGATTCAGCAAAGAGGCGCCGAGTTTCGGACTTTCACAGCGATCGGAGCCGCCGCGAGCGTGGAGGGGCAACTTGGTCGCCCGAGTCGTATAATGGCGGGCGATAAGCCATCTCAAGGGGCGAAAACAATATGACGTCTGCCGAACGCGAAACGGCGTTGAAGAATCTTGCGGAATCGCGCGAGCGCTTGCTGCGCATGGCCCAGGGGCTCTCGCGCGAGCAATTGCATTATTGTGCCGCGCCTGGACGCTGGACTGTCGCCGAATGTTTGGAACATATCGTGACGGTCGAAGGGCGGCTGCTCGGCCGCATTCAAAAGGTTTTGGAGATCGGTCCCGACGATTCCAAGCGCAGCGCGTTGGAGGGCCAGGACGATGCGCTGGTCGCCGGAACGGTGGGTCGCGTGGCTCGCTTCCAGGCGCCCGAGCCCCTGGTGCCGACAGGCCGCTGGCCGGATGAGCAACTATTGCCGGAATTCGAAGCGGCGCGCCAGCGGTCGCGAGACTTTGCCGCCAGCACCCGAGCCGATTTGCGCCGGCACTTTTTCAAGCATCCCGTATTGGGCGAGCTCGATCTGTATCAATGGCTGCTCATGATCGCAGCGCATTGCGACCGGCATCGCGCACAAAGCGAAGAGGTGATGGCCAGTCCAGGATTCCCGCGCGCCCGGCAGGCAAACGCCCCCGCCTAAGGACATAGCGATCACTGGCCGACGCGTGGTGGGCTACTTTGAGCGAGAGCGACGGCATTCCCAAAAGAAGCCACCGGAAAACATCGCAGTAGTAAAGAGCCAATCCAACGGACTGGCAAAGAAACTTGAGTTCCATTCCATAGGCCCCATTCCCACGCGGTACACAACCGACAGGTAGGCACCAATGACTTCCGTTATCAAGAGAGACGCCACACACACGCATACAAGCCCTACGAATATGCTCTTAACGTAAATCATGCCGCTTTTTTCGCCCTTCCTGCCACCCTGCTCGCCATTATTCTTCGCTTGTCTAGGCTTACGAGAGCACTTTTGCATACCGCTACGATGCCACATTCGCCAGCCGAACCTGAATTCCAAATAGCCCACTACCGGCCGACGCTGCCGTTTGACTTTCGCCTTTTCTTCGCCTATGATTCCCGCAGCTGTTGCTTCACCACCTTCACCCTTCTGGAGGGATCTATGGCACTGAACGAAGCACTTCTCCCTGAATTCGACATCGAAATGGCCAATACGCGCAAGACCCTGGAGCGCGTTCCCGCGGAGAAATTTTCCTGGAAGCCGCATGACAAGTCCGGAACGATGGGCTGGCTGGCGAACCACGTGGCGGACATTCCGGAGTGGGCGTCCTACACAATTAATCAAGACTCGCTGGACATGGCGCCAAATGGCGTGCAGATTACCCCGCCGCCGGCTCCCACCACGACGAAAGGGCTACTCGAGAAATTCGATAAAAACGTCGCCGCTGCGCGCTCCGCGCTGACGAAAACCAACGACGCGCATCTGCACAAGAACTGGTCGCTGCTGAATAACGGCCAGACCATCATCGCCATGCCGCGCATCGCCTGCCTGCGCACCTGGGTGATGAACCACGCCATCCATCATCGCGCGCAATTAGGCGTCTATCTGCGCCTCAACAACATCCCAGTCCCGGCAATCTACGGCCCGTCAGCAGACGAAACCGGAATGTAGCCGCAACCACAAATCGCTGTCATCCCGAACGAAGTGAGGACTTCTCCTCGTTTTCGCACGCACGGCTGCCCCACCCTTCCGTCTCAGAAGGGTGGGGATGTTCCGCTACAACCCGACCCAGTTAACCGATCACCGGTAAAACCTCGCGCTCTGCTCGTATCGCGAGGTAATTATGCCCGGTTTCCAAGCGCCACTGGACTACTTTGGAAGGCGGGCCAGACGCTCGACGAGTTTCTCGACGACTTTCCCACGGTTACGCGCTCCGCCGCGATCGCAGCCCTGGAACTGGCCAAGACGCAGAAATCTCACGATCATCATTCTGGGGGGCGAAATCCAACCGCCTCGGTGACCTCTTGTCGTGTGTGCCAAATTGTCTTGCGCAAATGGAAACGATAAATGTCGAACGTAGGGTTCCCTACGATTTCCTTCGCCCTTCGCGCACCGCCCGACGGCCTAGCTCGTCGGCCCCTGCGGAGCTAGGTACCTTAGTACCACCGGGCCATTCCACAGCCCGTCTGCCTTCGTTACGCTTCAGGCGCATCTTTTCTGCCGTTTTGGGAAAGCATGGATTTCAAGAGCTTGCCGCATTATGTCCGCTGGCATGGCCAACCACCGCAGTGGTCGGCAAAACTGCGTTTACGCACGAAATTTCTGCTTTCCGTAATCGCAATTATTACCGGGCTTACCTTCGCGACGCTGCTGATCGTGGGCCACGCCGCCGAGGGCCAGGTACAGAAGTCCGTCGAGCAAGACACGCGCAACTCCGTCCTGACTTTCCAGAATTTGCGCGCGGAACGGCAGATTGAACTGAACCGCAGCGCAGACCTGTTCGCCACCCTGCCCGCCGTAAAGCAATTGATGGCCGACGAAAATCCCACGAATATTCAGGACGCCTCCGAAGTGATATGGCGCTCGGGCGATGCGCAACTCTTCGCGCTGGCAGATTGGAAGGGACAAATTCTGGCGTTGCACACAGTGACGCCCGGGTTCTCGCGGCGCGCCGCGCAGGAAATGATGTCGCACTCGGCGGGCCTGGGCGACGGCGGCGGATGGTGGTTCGGCGAGGGACGCCTCTATCAAGTCGCGTCGCGCGCGATTCAACTCGGCGCGCCGTCTTCGCAATTGCGCCTGGGTCGAGTGGTGGTCGGACGCGAAATTGATTCGAGCGTGGCCAGCGAAGTCGGGCGGATTGCGCTGTGCCAAGTGGCCTTCCGCTACGGCGACAAGCCGGTCGTCAGTTCCCTTTCGACGATGGACGACGCCATGATCGCGGGCAAACTGCGCAGCCCCGTAACGCCCGGCAAGATTGAAATCTCCGGCAAAACCTATTTTGCGAGCTCGGTGAATTTGACGCCGGGCGTGGCCCCGGCATTGACGCTGACCGTTCTGAAATCCGACGACGACGCAATGGCATTCTCGGGACGCTTGAACGACACGCTGATCGCTCTCGGTTGCGGCGCCGTGTTCGCGGGCGCCATTCTGGTGTTTCTGATTTCGCGCACGATCACGCGTCCTCTGGACACCCTGGTGCAAGGCGTTCGCGCGCTCGAGCAAGGCAACTATCATTATCCCCTGGTGCCGGGCGCGGGCGACGAGGTGTCCGAGGTGACGGCCGCCTTCGAGCGCATGCGCGTCACCCTGCAAACGAACGAAGAGCAAAACAAGCTGCTGGAAAGCCAGTTGCGGCAAGCGCAGAAAATGGAAGCGGTGGGCAGGCTGGCGGGCGGAGTGGCGCACGACTTCAACAATTTGCTCACGGTAATTAAGGGCCACAGCGATTTGCTGGAAATGAAGCTGGGCACGCTCAGTCCCGCACAAGCGAGCATAGCGCAAGTCCGCAAGGCCGCGGACCGCGCCACGGCGCTGACGCGTCAACTGCTGGCCTTCAGCCGCATGCAGGTCTTGCAGCCGCGCGTCCTGGATTTGAACGCGCTGATCGCCGATCTGAACAAGATGTTGCCCATGCTCATCGGCGAGGAAATCGAATACGCTTTTCATCCCGGCGAATCGCTGGCGCGGGTGAAAGCCGATCCTTCGCAGATCGAACAGGTGCTGGTGAATCTTGCCGTCAACGCGCGCGACGCCATGCCTAAAGGCGGCAAGCTGACGATTAACACGCGGAACGTTCTGCTCGATGCCGAGTATGCGCGCACGCATCCGCCTACAGTTCCGGGGCGTTACGTCCTGCTGACAGTGACCGACACAGGTTGCGGCATGGACGAACAGACCAGGGCCAAAATTTTTGAGCCGTTTTTCACCACGAAGGAACTGGGCAAAGGCACGGGCCTCGGCCTTTCCACCGTGTACGGCGTCGTGAAGCAAAGCGGCGGATACATTTGGGTGGACAGCGCGGCGAATGAAGGCACCAGGTTTGAGATATTCCTGCCGCAAAGCAACGAAGTCGCGCAACTTCCCTCCGAGCACGAGCCCGCGGCCAAATATTCGCACGCCATCGGCACCGTGCTGCTTGCGGAAGACGAAGAAGCGGTGCGTGAGCTGGCCGGAGAATTTCTGCGTTCCAGCGGGTACGAGGTGATCGAAGGAAAAGACGGGCTGGATGCGCTGGAGAAAGCCGAGCAGGCAGCCGGAACGATTGACGCGCTAGTGACCGACATCGTGATGCCGCGCATGCGCGGCACTGAACTCGCGCAGCGCTTGAAGCGCGTCTACCCCGCCATGAAGATCGTGTATATGTCCGGCTACCTGGAACACAACGGCGAAGAAGGCTTTGTCGCCGGCTCCGCGCACCTGCAAAAACCCTTCTCCCGCGATTCCCTGCTGAAGAAACTCCGTGAAGCGCTGCACCAGGAAGCAGAACAACCCTTGGCGTCGCTTTAATTCAAGCCCAACGCGAGCAAATCAGCTGCAAGTGCATTCCCAAAAATTCCATAGCGCCATATCGATCCGCTCGGCAACGAACCCCGTGGAGTGCGGTGGCTTGCACCGCCGTTCCTTGCGCGAGGCTTGCCTCGCGTGCAGTGGCGCGATTTCGTCGTTCCGGGCGGCTCAAGGCGGCGGCAAGCCGCGCACTCCACAAAATTCCTCGCTTTGGACCGCCCCTTGTGTGTCCTGTCAGGTAGTACCCGACGTCGCGGCCGAAGCCGCTGCCTTAACGCTGCCGAGCAGTTTCATCAGGTCCCTGACCTGGATGTTTTCCACCGAACGCACGGCATCCTTGATTTCCCGGCTGAGAGCGTCTTCGGCGCGGCCAACCACAAGCCTGTCGAACTTCTCGACGGAGTCCTCCCACGTGAACGGATGGGAAGCGAGGCCCGGATAGTCCTGAACCTCGTGCTCGATCACTTTTCCGTCTTGCAGGCGGACGGTGATCTTGGCCGGCATCTTCTAGGGATATTCTTCCGTGTATTCATGGTTCGCCCGGACGGAAACCTTTTTCAGCAGTCCCTGTACGTCCGGCTTCGCGATGCGGTCCGGCTTGAATTGCGCCGGTTGTACGTCGCCGTCAAGCAGCGCTACCGCAAGCAGATAGGGCAGGCTGTGATCCCCCTGTTCCTTGGTCTGGATGACTCTGTCCGTGCCGTAGAGGCCGCCGCCGGCAAAGTCGTAGGCGAGTTGAATAACCTCTGCCTCAATGGATACAACCTTCGCGGGATTGATTTTGTTCTGCTTGGCGAGTTCGACCATGCAATGAACAGCCGACTGCGTGTGGATCATGGAGTTGTACTTTTTGATGGTGCTCTCCACAACACCCTCGTATCCCTGCTTGTCCCAGTCAATATTGATCTTCATCCTCAGGAGATGGTCGATGCCCTGCGGGCCCTCGACGACTTGCAGTGGTCCCTCGACGCCGCGTCGAGCCAGGAACAGCGTGTTCATCGCGCCGAGCGCAGACTGCGACGAGGCCAGGCCCTTCCACTGGGACAGAGGCTTGGCCCTAACAACGGCGAAGGACGCATCGCTGACCGCAGCCATCGCGATGGCGTGCGCGATCTGCCGCTCGCTTAACCCCATCAGGCGGCCGGCAGCAGCGTTGTGCGAAAAGGCCAGTTGCGAGGTGTGGTCGAAGCCGCTGGTCATGAAATTGGCGTGATCGACGAGCCGTGACTGGACCGTGTAGCCCAGCGCCACCCCGAGCATCAGGTCTTTTCCGCTGCCGCCCACATACTCGGCGATGGTCAACGCCACGCCGAAGTTATCTGCCGTATGGCACGTCTCGGTCTGCGCAAGAAAGTTGTCCATGAAATCGACATAGCGCACCAGTGCTGTGTGCCAGAATGCAGCGTAGATCGGGTTCGCCTGCCCGCCGCCAATTAGTGGGGACGGACCTGTGCCACCGAACTCCGCGACCTGCTCGCGGCAGGCTTGGATCGGACCGGCTCCCAGGGCGGCGATGCAGCAGCCCAGCGAGTCCAGAATATGGATTGGCAATTGCCTGCGCGATTCGGCCGAGAGGTCGGCAAGAGAAGCGCGGGCGGCATACTTCGCGAGACTTTCCACTTGAGTCATCATCGGAATCCTCCTTTTTGGTTAATTTGTCTAGGATGTCAGGGCGATGAAAATCCCCATCGTGATCACCGAGCCGAGCACGCTGAGGAACACGGCGGAAGCAGCCTCCGCCTGAACGACGCGATATTGCAGGGCTAACATGACGACAATGGGCATGGCTGGAATCGCCGTCGTCAGCACCGCCCCGCTGACAGTCGGATTGCCGTAGGAGAGCCATCGCAAGCCACCCAGAACCAACGCGGGCTGCACGATGTTTTTCAGAAATACGAAGAACAAGACGCGCCAGTCGAACATGGTTCTGCCGGAGGCAAGCACGATCCCGCAGGCGAATATGGCGACACCGCTGATGCGGCATCTTCCCAGGCCTAATCGCCACCATCTCCTGGTTCATCCTCTTCTTCGCCCACAAACCAGCCTTCTCCGGCATCTTCCAAGCTCGAGCATAGTAGCGGGCGGGCCCACTCCCGGGAACGCCCATTTCCCGATTGGCGTCCTCGGCGGGCCGTGCACGCTTTCATTTTCCTGCGGTGCCTGAAGGCAGGTTCATCGGTTTCAGGTTTGCAGTTGGTATTGTAGTTTGGGGTGCCGCATCCCTTTGCGGGTCGGCAAAGGGTGCGCGGCTCTCACCTTGCTGCCGGCAAGTCCAGGTTTCGTCGGGATTCGTCCGACACTCACGGCTGCGATTTACAGCCCATCGTTTCTGGTAGCTAGCCCCGCGAGCATTTAACCGTTCCTTATATTACCTACTGTGTTATCATGAATCGGGCGCTCTCGTTGCGCTCAAGGGAGGAACGGACATGGCGAACGACGGCGTCGCTGGCATCGCTCGAAACCCCATCCCGCTCGCCCACACACTTTGGAACGCCTTTCTGATCGCAATGAGCACGCCATCCGCCAGCGTTTCACAGGCAGCTGCCCACGGATCGCGAATCGCGCCGTTTGCGTCCCGGATGTTTTTGCGGGACGCGCACAGTCCGCCCTCGAACTACAATGTTACAAGCGCGATTCGCGCGTCACTATCCCTGATCACCAATCGCGCCTCTTTCAATCGCCAACCCAGGCGATTAGAGATGCTTGTAACTCACAGAAAACACACACCCGCGGCCCTTCTCAACCGCCAACTTTCACGCACCTTTGTCATTGCGCATGCTTCATATACTGATAGGGCAAACATGCGAGAGAACGGGCGTTCGAGGGGCTGCGGGAGGCGTATCTTACACTTTCGGGCTCGCAGGACCACACGCCCAGGCGCTCCACCCGACCGGCGGCCCGTCTTCGGTTGACAATTTATCAACGTCCTTTTAGCGATTGGGCCAAGTTTTTCCAGGGCTCGTGGTTCGAGGTCCGGCTCGAAAAAACCGGAAGAATGCGGGAGCACGTCTTGGGGGCGGGCATCCGGCGCTGCGTCAGGCGGCGAATCCAGCACAGCCCAGTAATCGGGGACTGCTGGAGCAACCGGTAATTGGGAAGACTGCTTCCGCGCTATTGGGGCGAGCGAGGTAGCGATGATGGAGAAAATCTCACGTTTGGCGGTGGTGGTTTGTATGTTCGCGCTGGCAATTCCCTTCTGCGCCGGGCGCGCGGCGGCACAGTCCGATTACACGGTTATCAAGGTGGAAAACGGCGGAGCGATCGCCGGAACCGTGAAATGGTCCGGGCCGGTCCCGAAAGTCCCCAAGCTTCCGATCACTAAAAATACCGACATCTGCGATCCTGAGTCACAAAAGACGCGCGACCTGGAACGCCTGCTGATCAATCCGGACGGCAACGGCGTGGCCAATACCGTGGTCTATCTGCGCGGCATCACCAAGGGCAAAGCCATGGACCTGCCCGAAGCGCGCGAGCAACTCAACCAGAAAACCTGCCGTTACGTGCCGCACGTTATGATCGTGCCGCAAGGTACCGCCCTGAAGATTGAAAGCAGCGATCCGGTGTTGCATACCGTGCAAATGTTTGGCGCGGCCAGCAACAACATTCCGTTTCCGTTTCAGAATCAGTTCATTCCTGTCAGCATGCAGCGCAACGGCGTGGTGGAACTGAAATGCAACGCGGGTCACGTATGGATGAACGCGAACGTGCTGGTGGTGAAACATCCCTACTACGCGGTGACCGACGAGCACGGAGCCTACAAGCTTTCCGACGTTCCGGCGGGCGAATACGAAATCGTGGCGTGGCACGAGGGCTGGCAGATTTTGTCCGAGGCCAAAGTGCTGGATGTGGGCGCGCAAGTGGAAGTGAAGCGGCCGATGTACAGCATGCCCGAAACGTGGGTGAAAAAAGTTACGGTAAAGCCGGGCGAAGCCACCGTGGTGGATTTCACGATTTCAGAGAAGCACCAATAATTTTTCCGCCAGCGTTCTCCCCGCATCATTACGACGCGTTGCTCGATCGCACGCCTCCGGCGGCCTGCGCCGCACGACCTTTCGCACTCCTGAAATTATTTTTGTGCTATAGCGTATACATCCGGTAGGAGAGATGCCCATGTTGCCCGTGCCGTTTGTGGGACGCCTCGGTTACGACGCGATCTTCATCGTCACGTATGCTGCGTGGCCGCTCTTTGAGATTGTGAGCGGGAGCTCGCGAAAATCGAGCGACCCGAAAAGGGCGCGAGACCGCGGCTCGTTCCGTTTTCTGATCCTCATGATTTGGACTGGACTTGCGCTGGAGTTTGCCGCCTGCTTTGGACTGCCCCAGGCCGCGATTCCCTGGATGCGCACGGAGCTTTTCTTCGCGGGGATTGCACTCATGTGGGTAGGCCTGGCGTTTCGTTATTACGCGATGCGCGTGCTGGGGCACTATTTCACTTTTCAAGTGGACGTGCACTCCGGGCAGACGGTGATCGAGGCGGGGCCATACCGTTACATCCGTCATCCGTCCTACACTGGCGCGCTGATTACGGTGCTGGGACTCGGACTGGCACTGGGAAATTGGGCGGGTCTCGTCGCGCTGCTCGCGTGCGTGGGCATCGGTTATACCTACCGAATCCATGTGGAAGAAGCGGTGCTGGTCGCCGCGCTCGGCGAACCTTATAAGCAATACATGGGGCGGACGCAGCGGCTCGTGCCGTTCGTGCTCTAATCGGCGATAGGCTGCTTGACCTTTTCTTGTTCGGGTTCTACCAGCGGCGGCCGGAAGGTCGCGATGCTGCCGGGCCCGCTGATCACGGACATACTGCCGACCTTCGGCAATTTCTTTGCGCGGAGTTTGATCTTGTTTGGTTTCCCAGGACGCATGTTGGGTTCTCTTTCCCCTGTTCCTGTGTCTTTCACGCGCGGAGCGTTGGCACCATTCAACACCAGCCTGGGCCGTTCGCGCAAGCACGATCCAGCATTCCCCATTTCGCATTTGACAACCCCTGTCGCGGCATCGTGGCGCACCAAAGTGTGCCGCTACAAAGGCAACTGCGGCGACCAAATCGAGGGGTTTGTAGCGGCGGTCCTTCGCCCGCCATCGTTCGCTGCTGCAAGATCGATGATGCTTTCAACTAGCGGTGCCCGTCAGGCGCGGGATGAGCAGCTGGAAGAACTTGCCGGGGTCCACTGCTATCGCGACTTTTGCGTTCGGTTTGAATGGTTCTTCGGGGGCGGCGGGGCCGGGCAAGCTCGTGTCCATGGTTGGTGATTTGCGCACCGGGGCGTGGCCGTCGTAGCCGAGCGTTTGTCCTGCGGTCCATTCGCCGGTGGTTTCCACTTCGACGCAATAATCCTTTAGGGTAATCACCTCGGGGTTAATCAGCGACGCGACCGTCAGCGGATCGTGCATCGTGATCGACGTCACTTCCCCGCCGCGCTTCATGCGGTCGAACGTCGCGCGCATGACTTTGCCCGCCGTCTGGCTGACTGGATTCTGTGCGGCTTCGAGCTGCTGGATTTGCTGCTCGCTGAGCTGACATTTGCGCGTGACGTCCAGGCCGACCATGGCGAGCGGGATGTGCGCGTCGAAGACGATGCGCGCCGCTTCGGGATCCACGTACAAATTGAATTCCGCCGCGGGTGTCATGTTGCCGCCGGAAAGCGAGCCGCCCATGATGGCGATCTGCGGAATCATCGCGGCGAGTTCGGGATCGCTGCGCAGCGCGAGCGCGACGTTGGTCAACGGGCCGACCGCGACGATGGTGATTTCGCCGGGATTCTCGCGCACGATGCGGCGAATGATTTCGGGCGCGGTCTCGCGCACCGGCTTGATTTTCGGCTCGGGAAAATCCACTCCGCCGAGGCCGTTCGCGCCGTGAACGTGACCCGCCGTGACGAGGCGGCGCAGCAGTGGATGACTCGCACCGGCGGCGACGGGCACATCCGTGCGACCGGCGATTTCCACCAGGCGCAGCGCGTTGGGCAGGGTGAATTCCAGCGGCACGTTGCCGCAGACCGGCGTGATGGCTTCGACTTTCAGTTCCGGCGAGCGCAGGGCGAGAAAGATCGCCATCATGTCGTCTATGCCGGGGTCGGTGTCCAGGATGATGCGACGCAGTTTGGTGGGCGCGGCGGCGCGCGATGACGCAGGCGATGCGACCGCGCGCGTGGAAACGGGTGACACGTTCGCGTTTGACGTCACGCTGATCGTGCCAGCATTTGCGCCGTTGGGGGTGGCGGGTGCGGCTTCGCGCGTGGATGCGGGAAGCGGAGATACTAACCCGCCGATGGCTCCCGCGATCGCGAGCCCGGTTGAGTCCGCGAGAAATTTGCGGCGGCTGTATGGAGACACCTTCGCCCCAGTGGCCGTGAGCTCGCCGCGATTTTTTTCCGCCTGCGCATTCTGATTCGCTTTCGAATCCCGATTCATGGCGCTCCTCGACCCTTGAGAAAAATCAATGTGCACCGGGATTCTAGCGTGTCGCGGAAATCGGCACATAGGACAAAATGCAGTAGGGAATTTGCGTCAATCGCCGCGCTCGCCGCAGGCGCGCGTTGCCTTCCACGCCTAGGAACGGCCGCAGTTCATGACACCGACGGGATCCTTTCGTGCATCGCGGGCCTGTTCAATCCTGTGGGCATGATACTGGTTGCCGTTTCGGCGGCTGCGGCCTCGTTCGGCGGAGCGTCCGGCCTCGCGTGGATGGGAATGTTGCCGCGCGGGCCGGGCGTCCGCAGCACCGAATTTCAAATGCCGCCGATCACGCGCAGCTGGGGCTGGATCATCGCCGCGGGGGTTCTCGCGCTTGGCTTCATTGCCGTGCTGGGTCCTGGAATTAAGTGGCCTGCGCGTAATTGACGATGTTTGTTTGCGTTCTGGATGACGCGAAAGGCTGTTTGCGTCCCGAATGACGTTGCGGACCGCCATTGGTCCGTGCCACACCATCGATGGCGCACTGAAGTGCGCCGCTACAAAGCCCCCGCAGACGCAATGCTTGTGGTGAACATTTTTTCGCTCGCTTGCGTACTTTCTCGTGGCTGGAGGCAATATCGATGACGCGTGCGTTTCTGATTTGTGTGTTGTGCGCTGCACTTTTTATGGTGGCAGCGTTTGGGCAGAATGCACCCGTGAAGCGGCTGGATGGCAGCACGATTGTGCCAGCCGAAATTGATGCAACGGCTGCGCGGCTGATGCAGGGCGCCGAAGTTCCCGGCGCGGCGATCGCATTGTTCAACGATGGCAAAGTGGCGTACCTAAAAACGTACGGACTCCGCGACAAGGACAACCATTTGCCGCTGACACTGGATACTGTGATGACGGCGGCTTCGTGGAGCAAGGTCGCGTTTGCATACATGGTGATGCAGCTGGTGGACCAAGGCGCACTCGACCTCGACAAGCCCGTTTACGAATACCTGCCGAAGCCTTTGCCGGAATATTCCAATTACGTTGATTTGGGGGGCAATTCGCGCTACCAGAAAATCACGGCGCGGATGCTGCTGGATCACACCAGCGGTTTTCCCAATTGGAGATATGCGAATGACGACCGCAAGCTGAACATCAATTTCGAACCGGGCTCGCGGTTTGCGTATTCGGGCGAAGGGATTGACTTGCTCCAACTGGTGGTGGAAACAATCACCAAGACGCCGCTGGAAGATTTGATGCAGAAGCGAGTGTTTCAGCCGCTGGAGATGACGCGCACCAGCATGATCTGGCAGAGCCGCTTCGATACGAATTACGCGAACGGGTACGATGAGTATGGCCGCTCGCTCGGCCCGGAAAAGCGCAAGACGGCCGACGCGGCTGGATCGATGTTGACGACCCCGGCGGACTTTGCGCGATTCATGGAAGCTGTGTTAGAAGAAAAGTCATCTGACGGAAAAGGATTGCTGTCACACAAAACTCGCGCACTGATGCTCAACCCGCAAATTGCAATTTATTCGAAGCACGAGTTCCCTTCCCTGGATAGCGAGACTACCGATGAAAATAATACGATGCGCTTGAGCTACGGACTTGCCTGGGGGCTTTACTGGACGCCTTACGGGAAGGCGTTCTTCAAGGAAGGTCACGACGAGGGTTGGCGAAACTACGTCGTGTGCTTCGACGAAAAGAAGATGGGCATGTTCATTATGACGAATAGCTCGAACGGCGAGGGGATTTACAAGGAACTGATCGAGACGCTGCTTAAGAATCCGTACACGCCGATCGAATGGGAAAGATTCACGCCGTATGACAAGATGTCGGCGCGCCCGCCGCTGAAGCAGCATAAAGTGATTGTGGTTGATCCGAAGGTGCTCGAAGGCTACGCCGGGCGTTACGGGCTGCCGCCGAATATCGTTCTGACGATTACGCGCAGCGGCGATCACCTTGCGGTGCAGGAAAATGACGAGCCGGTGCAGCAGCTGCTCGCCGAAGGACCGCGCGCCTTTTTCTCCGAGACGGCCGATGACGAGTACACCTTCGAGGTGGATGCCCAAGGCCGCGCGACGGTGATGATCCTGCACACCGGCGGCCAGGACATCCCCATTAGAAGGATCCAGTAGATTCCCAGCACCAATGGCGCACTCGGAGGTTCGAGGGGACGAGATCTATATGGAGTACGGGAGCTTGCTCCCGCCTTCCCTTGGGCGAGACGTGCCCACGTTAGGTTTACTGCACACGAAGCGAGCGCCGCGCCGGACCAGCGGCGGCAAGCCGGCGCACTCCAAAATGTTGCGCCACCGATAAGTCCTGCATCATTCATTAAGTTGCCCTGGGCCGTCGCGAACTAGCGAAACATGCCCGTGTGCCGCAACACCGATGGCGCACTGAAGTGCCCTGCTACAAAGGCGATTTGCCGCATCGTTGGGCTGGACTGGCGTGATTGACGCGCTGCGGGTGGGCGAGTAGACTTCGAGTACGTTGACTGACGCGTAATTGGACAGGACACGCGGGTTCCGCACCGAGGCGGCGCGGTTGGGGTGCCGGATGAATGCACTTGCGGCTAAGCGTTTGCCAGGTGGAAGGACCGCAGGGTGGGTCGTTCTGCTAGGCTGTGCGATGGTCTTGTGCTCCCTGCCGCCGTGCTCGGCGCAAACCTCCGGTACGCAAGCACCCACAGCGCCAAGTGTTGCGACGCAACCCTCCGGAACGCCATCAGCGCAATCTTCGGCAACCGCGCCTACCTCGACACCAACGTCTTCATCATCATCCAGCCCGGCACAATCTTCGACGAGCGCGACTACCTCCACATCCGCGTCTACGGCCTCCGCGCCGGAGATGAACACGCGCACTTCGCAGGTTCCGTTGCAATCGCACGTGAACCTGGTGCCGATTCGCGTGGTGGTGCACGACTCGAGCGGCCACGCCGTGGAAAACCTGCACAAGGAAGATTTTCAGGTGAAGCAGGACGGCCAAATCCGATTCATCACGCACTTTTCGGTGGAGACGCCGGCGTCCGCGGCGAGCCAAGTGGCGCGTGGCGAAGCGATCCCGCTCCCGCCCGACTCGGGTTCGTATGCGATCTCGGATTCCGCGCCCGAAGCGGGGGCCAAGGCGGGCGGCAATGCCGATGCGAGCGGGAAACTGGCTATGCCCACGCGCTTCGTCGCGCTGCTCTTTGACGATTCGCATCTCGATATCGGCGACCTGATGCGCTCAAAAATCGCGGCGCTGAAGTTTATTGACACGTCGGTGAAACCCAGCGAGCGCCTGGCCATCTTCAACATATCCGGGCGATCGCAGGTAGACTTCACGGATGATCACGCGAAGATCCGCGAAGCGATCAACCGCATGATTCCCACGCCGGTCGGTGCATACGATCCGGCCACCCAGCACGACTGCCTGCAGATCACTTACTACCAGGCCGATTTGATCCAGAACAAGAACGATCCGCAGGCGACGGCCGCGGCCAACGCCGATGCCCTGGCGTGCGCCATAAACGCTGGCGGAGGCGGGAGTCCACAGCAGTTAGCTCAACAAGCCGCCGCCATGGTCGCTTCGACGGTTCCGATGGTCCTACAAGCCGGGGACATTAATACGCAATACGCGATACGCCGGCTGGACGAAGTGGTGCGGCGAATTTCGGCGCTGCCCGGACAGCGCAGCCTCGTGCTGGTTTCCCCCGGCTTCCTGACCTCGACTTATGAATACGAAGTGTCGCAGGTGATAGACAAAGCCAACCACTCGAACGTCTTCATCAACACGCTGGACGCGCGCGGGCTCTACACCGTGGATCCGATCGGCGACATCACGCAGGATGCGCCGGTGCGGGCGAACGCCGCGACGTCCGGAATGGCGTTGCAATATCGCGTGGACGAGCAGCGGGTGCAGTCCGAAGTGCTCTCCGATCTCGCGTACAGCACCGGCGGCTTCTACTTTCGCAACAACAACGATCTCGACGCCGGATTCCGGGTGACCGCAGCGGAGCCGGAAGTCTCCTATCTGCTCGCGATCGTTCCGGAAGGATTGAAAAATGACGCCAAGTTTCATTCGTTGAACGTGAAGCTGCTGACCAAGGAAAAATATACCGTGCAGGCGCGCCGCGGATTTTTCGCGCCCAAGCGAGGGCAGACGCCCGAGGAAGTCGCAAAGCAGGACATCGAGGACGCCCTGTTTTCGCAGGAAGAGCAGGAGGGATTGCCCGTGCAGCTTCATTTGCAGTATTACAAAGTGGATCCGACGAACGCGAAGCTCTCGGTGCTGGCACACGTGGATCTGACCAAGGTGCACTTTGAAAAGTCCCAGGGGCGCAACTGGGATGATTTGACCATCGTCGCCGGGCTTTTCGATCGCAACGGAAATTTCATTACCGGCGAGCAGAAGACGCTGGAAATGCGTCTGAAGGACACCACGCTGGAGAGGCTGGATCAGACGGGCGTGACGCTCAAGACCAATTTCGACGTGAAGCCCGGAGGGTATGTGGTGCGGCTGGTGGTGCGCGATTCCAAGGACGCGCAAATATCCGCGCGCAATGGCGTTGTCGAGATTCCGTAGCCGGCGGACGCGCGTGGATTCGCGGCTGATTGCACAGGTTCGATAGTTCCCCTGCAGGAAGGTGACACATGAACAGGCACTCGAACGTGAAGGTCGTTCCGATTCTGCTACTCGCGGTGACCGCTCTTGGATTTGGCTGGCATGCGCTGCAATCGCCAGGGATTGTGCGCGCGCAGCAATCGTCCACCGCGCCGGCCGCGCAGACGCCTGCGCAGCAACAGGGCGCGGCGCAAACCCCGGCGCCGGTTGCTCCTCCGCCGCAGGAATCGTCTCTAGCAGCTACAGGTGCGCAGCAGACGCAAACCCCTCCTGGCCACGCGATCACGGCCGTAACGCGCGAAGTGCGCGTGGACGTGGTGGTGACGGACAAGAAGGGCAACTACGTTCAGGATCTGACTACCAAGGATTTTCGGCTGTACGAAGACAATAAGGAACAGCCCATCAATACGTTCTCTTTCGGCGCGGATCCGAACGCTCCGATCGAAGCCAAGCGCCATTACATCGTTTTGTTCTTCGACAACTCCACAATGGACTTGAGCGATCAGCCGCGCGCACGCGCGGCCGCGGCAAAATTTATTGATGCGTACGCAGGTCCGGACCGCGTGATGGCCGTCATGAATTTTGGAGGAACGCTGCAAATCGTGCAGAATTTCACCACTGATGGCGCGCGCTTGAAGCAGGCGGTTACGGGCATCGCCACTTCGAGTGTCTCGCCGAATGCCAGCGCGGCGAACGCCAGCGGCGGCGGATCCATCGCTACAACTCCCGGCACCGCGGCCAGCGCCGCGCCGCCCATGGCGGGGCTACAAACCGGACTGCCGAGCCTCGGTAATGCGGAAGGCGAGTTCGGCGCGTACACGCTTTTGCTATCTCTGCGGCAACTGGCCAAGAGCCTCGAGCCGATCCCGGGACGAAAGAGCTTGATTTTGTTTACGGCGGGCTTCGCGCTCAGCCCGGAGCGCTATTCGGAGTTAACCGCGACGATTGATGCCTGCAACAAAGCAAACGTGGCCGTCTATCCGATGGACGTGCGCGGGCTGGTGACACCGATGTCGCAAATTCTCCGCGACGGCCTACCCAACCAGTGGGCCAGCGCACCCGATCGCGCAGCAGGTTGGAGTGCAACGTCGGTTCCATCGAGCGACGCTTCGAGCCGCGCGGCGCTTGATGCGCAAGAAACACAATCTTCACGCTCAGGCTTTCAGCTTGCCGCATATCATCCCGGGGCTTCGCTGCTGCTTACGGCGCTGCAACATGGTGGAGGAGGAGGTGGTGGCGGCGGAGGACATGGCGGCGGGGGCGGGACCGGTGGTGGTGGCGGCACCGGCGGCGGTACAGGTGGTGGCGGAGGCACCGGAGGTGGACACGGTGGTACGGGAGGCACAGGTGGTGGCGGCGGAGGCCGTGGTGGCACGCCCGGCGGCGCTTCCTATGGCAACGCGAACTACAATAATCAGGCGCGCCAGATCGTTCCGCCATTCCCGACAAGTTCCACGACCAACCAGCAGGTGATGTACGCGCTCGCGACCGGCACTGGCGGGTTCCCGATCGTGGATACAAACGACCTATTGCCGGGCCTGGAAAAAATCGCGCGCGAACAGAGCCAATACTATTTGCTCGGCTACTCGCCCGCCGATTCGCCCGCGGGAAGCTGCCACACGCTCAAGGTAAAAGTGGAGCGCGGCGGCGCCAACGTTCGCGCGCGCAGTGGATTCTGCAACGTGCAACCGCACGATCCGCTGGCAGGAAAGCCAATCGAGAAAGAGTTGGAATCGCGCGCCTCGGCGCCAAGTGGCGCAGGAGCGTCTGGTGGCGCTGGCAGAGCTCCGGCTGCAGTCAGTGCCGGTTCGGTGGAAGCGCCGTTCTTCTACACTTCCCCCAACGAAGCGCGCGTGCATCTGGCGATGGATGTTCCGACTTCCTCGATTGACTTCGCCAAAGTGAAGGGGAAATATCACGCCGACCTGAACGTGCTGGGGATCGCTTACCGCGCGGATGGCACGGTGGCGTCGCGCTTCAGCGATGAAATCACCCTGGACATGGAGAAAGACGATTGGGAAAAATTCACGAAAACCCCGATGCATTATGAAAACCAGTTCTTGGTGGCACCGGGGCAGTATCGCCTGAGCGTCGTGCTCAGCGGTGGCAGCGAGAAATTTGCGAGCTATCAAACGCCGCTGGCGATTGATTCCTACGACGGAAAGAAGTTCAGCCTCAGCGGCGTGGCGCTGAGCAATCAATTCCAGCCGGTTTCCGAGTTGGGCGGCTCGCTGGACGCCGATCTGCTGGCGGACCGCGCGCCGCTGGTGGTTCGGGACCTGGAGTTGACGCCTTCCGGCAGCAACCATTTCAAGAAGACAGACAAAGCGGCGCTGTACGCGCAGATTTACGTGCCGCGCCTGGCCGAAGCGAACCCGCCGACGGTGAAGTGCACGTACGTCGTCGCCGATCCGAAAACCGGGAAACCGCTGGTCGCCGCGACGGGGGTGGACATGACCAGTTACGTTCAGAAAGGCAGTCCGGTGATTCCCGTGGCGCTCAAGCTGCCGCTGGAAAGACTCGAACCGGGCGAATACTTGCTGCAAGTCCAGGCCAGCGAAGGACCCGGCGACGTAACGCAAATACGCGCGGTGAAATTTGTGGTTGAATAGACGCCGGATGAATTCGACGCCTCTGACCAATGACGCTGCCCCATAAAGACCATCTCAACGTTGCACTGATCGGTTACGGAATGGCGGCCAAAGTGTTTCACGCGCCGCTCATTTCGAGTGTCAGTGGATTGCGCCTTTCGCACATTGTCTCCAGCAAACCGGACGTGGTGAAACAAGACTGGCCGAGCACGACCGTGCTGGCGAGCCCTGCCGACGCTTTCAGCAATCCTGAAATAGATTTGGTCGTGGTGGCCACGCCAAATGATTCGCACTCCGACCTCGCGCGGCGTGCACTCGCCGCTGGAAAAAACGTGGTCGTGGACAAGCCGTTCACTACGACCGTCGCGGAAGCATTGGAACTCGCGGCGCTGGCGAAGCAATCCGGACGCGTGCTTGCTGTATTCCAGAATCGTCGCTGGGATGGAGATTTCCTCACTCTTCGCGAGCTCATTTCCGATGGCCGGCTGGGCGAGGTGCTGCATTTCGAATCGCACTACGATCGTTACCGACCGTTAGTGCGAAAGCGCTGGCGCGAGCAGCCGGGCCCGGCCAGCGGAATCTGGTACGACCTGGGGCCGCACTTGATTGACCAGGCCTTGCAGCTGTTTGGAACGCCAGAGGGGGTGCGCGCGGACCTGGAAATGCAGCGCGGAGGCGCGCAGACGGTTGATTATTTTCACGTGCTGCTGCGTTACGGGCGAGGGCGCGTGATTCTGCACGCCAGTTCGCTGGTGCGCGGCGACCTGCCGCGTTTCATCGTGCATGGCAGGACCGCGAGCTACATCAAGTATGGAATGGACACGCAGGAAGAAGGGCTGAAAGGCGGCGAGCGCCCCGGCGGAGCGAATTGGGGAGTGGACCCGCGCGATGGCGTACTGATCATTCGGCGCGAGAACGAGTTGGACACGGACACGAGCGCGCCAGTGCCGACCTTGCCGGGCAATTATTGCGGATATTACGAAGCAATTCGCGACGCGATATTGCATGGCGCTCCGAATCCGGCGCCGGCGCAGTATGGAGTGCTGGTGATGCGCGTCCTTGAGGCGGGAGTGGAAAGCTCGGCAGCGCGTGGCGAAGTACCGTTTGGCGTTGCGGCTGCGGGTACGGTGTGATGTAAGGCTGATCTTGTGGCACTAAAAGGTTTTGTAGCGGCGGCCTTGAGCGGCCATCGGTCGTTGCCGCCAGAACGATGGCGCACTGACGTGCGCCGCTACAAAACCCAGTGCCGGCGCGCAGCTTACGCGTGCGCTGTTCTGCTCTTCCGGCGTCCCGAACCTTCTTCGTCGGAAGTCCCAGCTTGGTTTGCTTCCACGTTGATTTCGCTGGCGAGTTGCGTCAGCTTCTTGTCGGTTTGCTTTTCTTCTTCAAGGGTCTGAGACAAAAGATCCACGGCTCTGCTATCGCCCAGAAGTTCAGCGAAGGCGCGGACCGTGCCATAGGCAGCGATTTCGTAGTGCTCCACGCGCTGCGCGGCGCCGATCAATCCCGCGTCCTTAACTTCCGGCTCGAAATCTTCGCTGATCATTTCGCCGCCTTCTTTCACCAGGCCTTCCATGCCTGCGCATTTCTTGCCGGTGGGTTTTTCGTCCAGTTCTTCGAAGATCTGATCGAGACGCGAGACGTGTCCCCGGGTCTGTTCCAGATGCTCTTCGAAACCGGAGCGCAATTGCTTGTCGGTGGCGGCCTTGGCCATTTTCGGCAAGGCCTTCACCAATTGCGTTTCGGCGTTGTAAATATCCCTGAGTTCATCAATATAAAGTTCTCGCAAAGCTTGCTGATGCATGGGACCCTCCGTAGATTTTGAATCTTGTCTGAACGCTTGGTGATGCAGATTGAACTACTGAATTACGGACGCCGCGGCAACTTTCGATCGCCTTCGTCGCCGCTCGTTCCGCCACACGCGCCGCTTGCCGCGGAACTGCGCCGCTGTAAGCGCGTCCGCCTTGCCGGGATTATTCCGCAAGAACTTCCCCGCGAACTCGCGCGGCCTCGATCAATCTTGCATTTCTGCCAGCGGGCAAGAATCGGGTGAAAGGTGTATTGCGGACCCGGAACGATACTGAGTACGCGGAAAAAAGAAAGCCCTGCGCGGGTTTGGTCGGAAGCGCTACTGTATGGCCGCCGCGTCTGCCGGCTCGAGGACCGCCATGAGTAGAGCTGCCTCTCTTTGGCTGGCAATTTCCTTGATGGGGCCCCTGGTTTTCACCACGACTCAAGGGACCTCTCCAGTTCCGTCCAACCGCCCTCCGCAACTCCTGTTTATCCATCGCGAATCCGTGAAGGCCGCGAATATGGATGCCTACAACGCGATCGAAAGAGAGGCGGTGCGCACCTGCGTGCGACTGAAATGCCCGAACACCTATTTCGCCATGGAATCCGGACGCGATATACACCTGGTTTGGTTTTTGACGCCGGTTGACTCGCAAGAGGAAGTGGATCGAGTCAACGCCATCTATGCGCAGAATAGCGAACTCAAGAAGGCGATGGCGCGCATCGTGGAGAGCAAGAAAGATATTGTCACGCCGCCCGAGACGGGCCTGGTGAAATATCGCGCCGAGCTGAGCCACGATTTCGGAGTGGATTTCCCGCACGCACACTGGTTCACGATCACCGTTATCAAGGTTGCTGGCGGCCATCTTGCGGAATTCGAAGAGCGGCAAAAACTCATCAATCGCGCGGCAGGAAACCGCGAATCAGAATCGGCCGTCGTACGCCCGGCCGGGCTGGTGTACCAAGGCGCGTCGGAGGACGCTGCTCATGACTTTTATGTAATTCAGCCGCGACGCGACTTGATAAAAAAACAAGTGTTGTTGGCAAGCAGACCGCGTGACGCCGGCCCCGAAGCAGACGTCGACCGCTTGGGCGACGCAGCGATCGCAAATTCTGAAACTATTTCCTTTAACTTACGGCCCGACTTCAGTTATGTCCCGCGGGAATGGATCGCCGCCGACCCGAAGTTTTGGGCGCCTGCCGGAATTAGAGATTTGCCACGCGCTGAATAATCGCAGCCCCGTAATGACCCGGACGCGATATAATGGTTGTCGTTGTAGCGGATTGGTTGGCTGCCTCGTGGAATAACGTTCCCGGCCCTCGTTCTTCAGCCCCAGTCGTTCCGGTTGCCGCCGCTAGAAAACCGAACTGCGCGCCGCGAAGCGCGCCTCAAGAACCTCCAGCGCCCCGAAGCGCATGACCTCCTTGCACTTGCATAGCGCAAGTGCAAGTTAAGGCGCAACTTTTGGCGCTTTCAGGTGTTCTAAATTTATGGCTCTGCCCAGCAAGCCATCGGCCTCGCATTCGGCGTCACAGGCATAACCAGACCACGATACGGAGGAGCCACTTGCTGGGACGGAGACAACTGCAGCGCGCGACGGGGAACGCCCCGGAACTCCGCACGGGCGCTTCGGCCGCACCTTCACCTGACACTTCGCCTCGTGTTCACTGGCTGGCAGACGGCGCATTGGCGAGACTGTTTTTTTCCTGCTTTCTGTTGATCGCTGCGTCCTGGGCGCTCGCGCCGCGCGCGTCCGCTGACGCCGGCGTGGTGCTCAACGAATCGCTCGATACCAGCGTCGCGCGCATCACGGGCTCGGGGCACAGCGCCATCTATCTTTCGCGCATCTGCCCAGACAATTCTCCGGTCAAAATGCGCTTGTGCCGCCCCGGCGAAGAAGGCTCGGTGCTGAGCAACTACACCACGCTCGGCGAAGACCGGCCGTATGAGTGGAACCTCGTGCCGCTCAGCATTTATCTCTACGGCGTGGAAGACGCGCGCAATCGCCCACTGGTCAGCTCGAAAGCGATCAAGGCGGCGCTGGAAGAACGCTATCGCCAAAATTATTTGGCGGGCATCTGTGAAGGCCAGCACTGCCGCACCAGCAACAGCGCGGAATGGCGGGAGATGGTGGCTGCGACGCTGGAACGCAGCATGTATATGTTCGTGGTGAAAACTTCCGTGGAGCAGGACGAGGAGTTGATCGCGGAGTTCAATTCCCTGCCCAACGTAAACCATTTCAACGGCATGACTAATAACTGCGCGGATTTTACGCGCCGGGTGCTCAACACCTATTTCCCGGACGCGGTGAAGCGCGATTATATCAACGATTTCCTGATGACCAGCCCGAAAGCCGCCGCGCGCACCTTTACGCATTACGCGCAGGAGCATCCTGAGCTCGACTTACGCGTGCTGCATTTTTCGCAAGTGCCCGGGACGATCAAGCGCAGCAGCGAATGCCGTAGCGGCACCGAACAGCTTTATCACTCGAAAAAGCTGGTAATTCCGCTCGCGGTGTTCGCGTGGCAAAGCGTCCCGGCGGTGACGGCGTCCTACCTCATCATGGGCCGCTTCAATCCCGAACATCAGTTCGAGGCGCATCCTTCCGCGCAGGCGGCGGGAGCGGAGGACGATCAACCGGACGGCGATTTGCCTGACTACGTGACCGATACTTACACCGTGAGCGTTGAGGAACTCGCTGCGGAGCAAAAGCGCGCGGACGAGGAAATCCTAGGGAATAAGAACGAATGGAAGGATTACGACGCGCGATTCGGCGTGATCGTGGACCAGGCTATCCACGATGAACTGATCCCCGACCGCGGCTATCTGAAGCGCGTGTTTAAGGAACTCGGCGAGGCCGGCACGCTTTCGACGGACGCTGACGGCGCGCTGTGGATCAACCTGAAAGGTGCGCAGCCGCCCGGACGCGTGGGCCTGAGCGCGAGCAATATTTTTGGCGCTGATTCCGATGCGCAGATCGCCTATCAAATCATGCTGGCGCGCATGGAAGCGGAGCTCAGCAGCCCGAAGCACAGCCGCGAGACCATGCTCGAGTTCAAGCAGGACTGGGCGCTAGTAGCGGAATTGCACGCGAAGGGCCACGAGTTGCTCGCGCGGCAGAGCAGTGGAGCGGCTCGAGCGACACCGAATCCCGCCGAGCCAAGCGCCGATGCGGCGAGTGCGCCATCCGCACCGGCGTCCGGAAACCGCATCGCGCACGGCGGTCACGGCACTCTGCCGTAATCCAGCGGCGCTTCCCGCAGACACTTCCACCAGCACGGTGGTTTTTCTAACTTTCTCCAACTATTTGAGGGTGTCGAGGTCGAATTCGGCGACGATGGTTTGGCCATCGGATGCGGTAACCAGAATTTTAGCCGTGCCGGGACTGAACTCGTTTGCGTCGAATTCGATAAGCACTTCTTTCCGCGTCCCTTTATCGTAGCGGCCGGCGTAGAGGGACTTGGAGCGCATCTTCTGTGGTTCGATGGAGCGCTGCTGCGACACCAGGAACTGAAAGCCCAGCGAGTCATCGCCGGTTGTGCTTGGCCGAGCCTGTGCGTCAGAAGAATGCGTGGCGGAGTCCGAGTGCGCCTCCGGCGCGTAGATAACCACGCTGACTACGACGAGGTCCGGCTGAACGGCGTAATCCTTTTCCGCACGATCCAAATCGTAATCATTCGAGTGTTCCCAGGAGCGGCGAACCACTTGTTCATACGGGGTACCGAACTCGATGGATTCCACGCGCGGGCCACTGGGCGGAAGCGGAAAGCGTCGAGTGTAGGGATTCAGCAGTTCCGCCAGCTTTCTTGTGTCGCTCGAATGACCGAGCAGGTACGCCTCGCGAATCTGCGTCTGCTGCAAAGGAGAGTAAAACGCGCTCAGGCTTCCCGCGAACAACATGCCTAGGCACGCGCATGACAAACCGAGTTGAATTGTGCGGCAGCGCTTCATATCGCACCGAATTTCACGCGGTCAAATCACACACGACCACAGCGCCGATTGCCTCTTAATGCAGTAAGCCAACCAATCTAACCATGGCCGTTAGCCTATTGCACGTCGAGCGTGAAATTCAGCGAGCTCGAGGCGTTACCGCTTGTCCCCGTGATGGTTGCGGTGGTGGAACCTGTGGGCGTACCGCCCGATCCGCCGGTGCCTCCGCCGCCCGACGTGCCGCTGCTGGTGCCGCCGCAGCTGGCCATGAGCATCAGGCCCACCATGCCGAAGAACACCAGCGCGAATGCTGCTCCGGAGCGCAGCCGACGGCTGGGCTTGCTGAACGCGAGAATCGCGACGCCGAACGCGCAGAACAGTGCGGTGGCAAGTGCGACGCCGCGTGGCGCTGGCGCGGCAGGTTGCTGGCGACGCGCGGGGGCGAGAGCGCTGGGCGCGGTGGTCGAGACGGTCAGCGTGGTTACTGCCGTCGTGGCGTTAGAGCTTAGAGTCGCGGATGGAGGATTGAAGCTGCAGGTCGCGCCGCTGGGCAACCCCGCGCAGCCAAATGCCACGGTTCCGCTGAAGCCACTCTGCGCGGTGACCGTCGTGGTCATCGTGCCGTTATCGCCCGGAGCAGCTACTGTCACCGTGGGACTGGCGGAGGTGAGAGTGAAGGCTGAACTGAAACTATTGATGAGATTGGCCGCATTGATGGTACCGAGACCGCTGGCGCCGTCGTAGCCGGTGCCCGCGGAATAGCCGCTGAGGATTCCGTTGGCGTCGCCAGAATTCGTTCTGGAACAGTCCGGGCTGGTTCCGTACAGGCAGGGCTGCGCGTTGGTGCCGATGGTGACGTCGTAAAAAACACAACTGCTCGCCGGACTGCTGGAGTTACAGTTTGACGCAGACTGCTGGGCCGCGAGCGGATACAAAACGGTGTTGAGATTCCCCTGGCTCTGCTGAGCCTTTTGATTGATCAGCGCCACTATGCCGGCGAAGACTTGCGTCGAAACCGAAGTGCCGCCGAAACCGGCGAAATTGCTCAGATTGCAGGATTGGCCGTTCGCAAGGTCGGCTTCGCAGACCGCGTAGAAGCTTCCGGCGAATCCGTCACCCGCAAACAGCGACACGTCCGGAACGTCGCGCTTGCCGTCGGACAGAGAGCCGGTCTGCCAAGAGGGCTTGGGATAACCGCCGGTGCAATCCGCTGGATTCTGCCCGTTGTACGTGGTGCAGTTGCTCGCGCCACCAGTTCCGCCTGCGGGCACAATCGTTGACACCACATTCGCGTTCGAGGTGTTGTTGCAATTGGCTTCGGCGTCGGTGCTGAACCCGTAGTTGCTGAAATAAATCCCCAGAAAAGCATTCGTGCAGGAATCATTCCAGGCGGTCTCCGGAATATAACCCTTCGCCGAAGAGTTCGTGCCGGATGTGTTGCTGGAATTCCAATAAGTCGAGGGGTTCGCGATCTGATTGAAATCCGTGCCGCCGACGGCGACGTTGTAGGGCGTGGAGGAGACGCCACTCACCGCCAGCCCGAACCGTGCCGGTTGCTCCGCCGGATTTTGCGTTTCATCGGTATCGCAGCCAGCCGACCCGGTGTCGCCAGTGGCCACGATCACCGTGATGCCTTCCGCCGCCGCTTGCGCCCATTCTCCGACGGAGTCCTTCGACGTCGGCGTTCCACCGTAAAACGCATTGCCCGCGGGCCCGAGCCCTAATTCGCATTCGCCGTAGCTATAGCTCAAGATAGGCGCAAACTGATTGTCAATAACGTATTCGGCAGAAAGATCGCCGCCGAACGTTGAGCTGTTCGGCGAACCTGAAACCACAAGATCAATCGTGGCGTTCTTAGCGACTGCACCGGACCATTCGACGTCAATCACCGCTTCGCATTCGTCGCCGTTGTCCGCGCAGGGTTGCACACCCGGATTTGTGCCGTTGACGGTCACGACTGGAGGATTTGACGGCAGACCGAACAGGCTGCGGAACTGGTTTACGTCGGATACGTTGATGTTGCTGTCGCTGACGATCGCGATTTTCACGCCCGAGCCCGTGATGCCGACGTTCCACAAGGGTGTCACGTTATAAATCGTCGCGAAATCGGTGGGCCCCAACGCATAGCAATCCGTGCCGGAACCAAAACATCCACCGACATATGTATATTGCGGATTGAGAGGTTCGGCCTTACCGGTATTCTGATCCTTACGGAACGTCCCGGCGAAATGATTCATGCGCTTCCGGCCAAAGTTGTGCAGTGAAAGTACGCCGGCGACAGCGGGAGTGAGGGCCGTCGGAATTGCAGGATCGGAGGAATTGGCAAAGTGCTGCCGACCGTTCACCGCGTAGTAATGAATCGCAGTGTGAAAAGCGTCCTGTACCTGGCCTGCGGTGCCGGAAAATTCGATCACGTTGCGGCCGTTGGCAGCCTTGATGGATTGGAAGCCGTGAGATGCGAGCCATATGGTTATTTTTTGCAGGTCATCGTCTGACACGCCGAACTGCTGCCCGAATTGCTGCGGCGTGAGCCACTTATGATAATTCGGCGAAGTCTTGTCGGTTTGCTCCGCCAAAAGCGTTTGCAGCGCAGTGACCTGCTCCGGGCTGCTCTTCAGCACCAGCAGCATGCGATCCATCGCCAGACTGGCCGGTGCAGAGCCCTGGTCGTATTGCGCACGCGCCAGAGGATACGTGTTCCCTTCCAGCACCGTCAGCTTGCTTTCGTCAATCGGCGCCGTAATCAGCGAACGCGCTGCGCTGGATTGCCCCGAACTGCGCTGCGAGATCAGTGAAATGGAAATTGCCGCCAGTAGCACGGCAGAAATAGCAATTGGCCTCAGTCGCATTGGACTCCCCGGACCCCGCGGATTAAACACACCCGAGCTAAGTTTGTTGCTGCCTGCTGAGCTTTCAGTTTACCCCACCCAATCGTGCCGCAAATTCCGGCGCACCTCGGCGTATGCAAAATCTAAATACCCTTCTTGCGGATTCCACGGCAGCCAGCTGAGGAAGCTGCGGACTTGATTTGCGCTCGGTCCAGATTCGGATAATTGGGATGCCGCGGAAGCGACTTCGGTCAACTGGGCGGCCGTTTTTGCATTGTCGTGCGCGCCACCGTTGACTCGCAGCGCGTGCACCGCCCTTAGCGGCACAGGCGAAATGCAGATCCCTCGTCCGCCGCAAAGCGAACGAGGGATCGAGCAATCGTGCTCCCGTACAAGCGGATTAGTGCCCCGCCCGCGGTCCGAAACCTCCGCCGCGGTGACCTTCGGTTTCCAGCTGCGCCATCTTGGTCTGCTGCTCGGGCGTGAGCGTCTGATAGATGGCCGCTTCGGTCCTGGCATGCGCCAGAGCTTCCTGGGCCGTCAGTGTACCGATTGAATTGGCCGCCGCTTCCATCGCCGCTGCGTCGTTCGAGTGGATGGCGTTCTGCAGGTTAGTGTGTGCAGTTTTCATGCTGGTGTGGGCGGTGGACTGGTTCGTCGCGGCGGTGGTAAGGATATTCGTTAGCTGGGTCTGTTGCGCTGAGGTAAGCGACAATACGGTGGTCAAATAAGCGACGCGGTGCTGCACCATGTGCGCGGCGCGCGGCGCCCCGTTTGGCGCAGCGCCGGTTGTGTCGGTCTCTTGGGCAAACACGGCCGGCGCCGCAAACACGCAAGCAAGCAGCAATGCTAGGGCTGTCGTTTTCATATTGGTGAACTCTCTCTCCTGTAAAATCGGGCCGCTGCGAGTTCCCATCGCTACCGGGACGCTTACGGTGGTGTCCTCGTCCGCCCTGCGTACATAGTTCCCGGCAGCGGGCTAGAAAGTTCCCGGATC
This sequence comes from uncultured Acidobacteriota bacterium, assembly GCA_963795005.1. Lineage (GTDB taxonomy): Bacteria > Acidobacteriota > Terriglobia > Acidiferrales > UBA7541 > Palsa-295. The sequence continues at coordinate 355,051 of CAWCGE010000001.1, forward strand.
TTACGCGCCGCAAGGGTTGGGCGCCACACAATGGCGCTGAGGACCAGAGCGAGACCTCGAGCTCGTCACAGGTGACGAGTCAGCAGGAGATGAACTCGGCAAACGGAGTTCGGAGGGATGGGGACGGCAGTAAGTTATTCAGGGGCGTTTTCGCTGAAGCAGAGGACGTAGCCGTTGCAATCTTCCACCTCGATCTCGCGTGTGTGATAGAAAGTTGACTCGGGGCCACGAATGATTTTTGCTCCGCGACCGGCAAGTTCGTCGCGCAGTGCTTCAACACCGGCAACCCGAACATAAGCGTCCCATACCACTTCCGGGTGCGCCGTCCGGTTCGGGCGCACCAGGCCCTGAGGCCCAGGACTACTCATGAAGATCTCCACGGAATCGCGCCATAGGATGACGAAGCAGGGCGGTTCACCCCAGTAACGGGAGAAGCTGAAACCGAGAACGTCGCGGTAGTATTCCGCCGTTTTAACGACATCGTCCACCACGAACGACGGCGCAATGTCGAGAAGCTTATAGGGTCTTGCACGTATCGAGTCAGACATATTCGCGGCGATTCGAGCGCGTTCAATTCAGCAGAAACTTTTCGATGAACAGGATCGTGGCGTAAAACTGAAAGTCCACGTTCTTCTTCTTGCCGAAGCCATGGCCTTCGTCATTGGCCATCAGGAACCAGACGGGGGTGCCGTTTTTGCGCACCACCGCGACCATTTGTTGGGACTCGGTCCATGGAACGCGCGGGTCGTTTTTGCCGGCCACAACGAAAAGCGGCTTGGTCACTTTGTCGGCGTTATTGGCGGGCGCGATGCGTTCGAGAAAGGCGCGCATGGGGGGATCGCGTTCGTCGCCGTATTCCACGCGGCGCAAGTCCTGGCGATAGCCGGAGGTATTTTCGAGGAACGTCACCAGGTTCGACGGGCCCACTACGTCGAGCGAACACCGAATCCGGTCGTTGTAGTGGGTGGCCACTGCCAGAGTCATGAACCCACCGTAGCTGCCGCCAGTGACCATGATGCGGCTGGAATCGAGTTCAGGCTGCTGCGCGATCCAGTCGAACAGCGAGTTGATGTCTTTGTAGGAATCCTCGCGCAGGAACCCATTGTCGAGCCTGAGAAAAGTCTTCCCGTAACCGGTGGACCCGCGCACGTTGGGGAAAATCATGACCCCACCCAGCTCATTGATGTAGTAATTGTTGCGGCCCAGAAAGCCCGGCCGATACTGCCCTTCGGGTCCGCCGTGAATATCCACGATCACCGGGCGTTTGCCCGTGAATTTCGTGGGTGGCCGGTACAGGAATCCGCTGATGGTCTTCCCGTCGAAACTCTTCCAGTGGATCAACTGCGCCTCGGAAAACGATTCCGCATTCAGGCCGCCGGTTTCGCTGTTCGTCCAGCGCTCCACTTTCCCGGTGCTCGCGTCCAACGAATAGACATCGAAATTCGAGCGCGAGGAACCAACGGTCAAAGCCAGGTCGCGGCCGTTCCTGTGCCACTGCACTCCAAAAATCAGGCCCGGTCGCAGTTTCGGCGCGGGCTTTTCCTTTCCAGTCTTGGTGTCGAGCAAGTGCAGGACTCCGATGCCGTCTTCATTTGCGGTAAATGCGATCGTCGCGCCGTCCGGAGTGCTGTCAAAACTTTCCACGTCCCAGGGAATATGGCTGGTGAGGTAAGTGAATTTCTTCGATTCGAGATCCACGTAAGCGAGGCGTTGAAATTCCGAATCCTTATCCGTGCTGACGTAGATTCCTTTGCCGTCCTTGCTGAATTTCGCGCCTCCGTAAGCGATTTTTTCCGCGCCGCCTTTGGGTGTCAGCAGCGTCTTCGCGCCGCTGGTCGAATCCACCAGCCACAAGTACGTCTCGTTCGCGGAAATTTCCTCCATCAGCAGAATCCGCTCGTCGTCGGGCGACCAATCGAGCACGCCCCATCCGCCGCCGGTCATCTGCGCGAGCAGACGATTGCCGTTGGCGTCGCTGGGATTGGCAGGTTCAGTGAGCCATACGTCCACGTCGTTGCCATCGCGCCGCGTGGAGCCGTACGCCATCATCTTCCCGTCGTTCGACCAAATAGGGTCCGTATTGCGTGATTTTCCGTCGGTGAGCAACGTCACCGCACCAGTCGCCAGGTCATAACGATAAAGCTGGTAGAACTCGCCTCCGCCAATATCCTTGCTGAAAACAAAAAAATCGCCGCCCTTCGGCGGAAACTGCGCGCTGCGAACGTCATCGCGATAAAAAGTGAGCTGCGTGCGCGCGCCGCCTGGCATTTTCACCTCATGAATTTGAAACGTGTCTGCGAATCGCGTGGAGATCAGCATTTCGCGCCGGGTGGGATGCCAGCTGGCGAAAACCGCGGCGCGAAAATTCGTGTAGCGGTCCGCGTTCTCGGCCAGCGATGCGGAAATTGGCGGTATGCCCTCGACGATAAGGTTCTCGTTGGGCGCCACTACGGCCTCCGCTGGCTTATTTCCATCCTGGGCGGACGAAGCATTCTGCGCCAAGGCCGCGGGATGCACGAGCGCAAGCAGGGCCAGCAGCAGCACAAGAGACGCAACTCGAGGGGCAAAAGATGGCAGAAACGCGCGGCAAATTGCTGCGCGAAATGGTTTCATCGCAAACCTCTCCCGGCCGAATGTGCAAGATGGCGCGAAGCCCGCCCAAAGCTTCGCGAGCAAGCTACCTTAGGCGCGCAAGCGGTGTCAACGAATCTAGATTTCACGCCGCGTTGATTCGGGTATAAAGACGGATGGATCACTAAGGAGGAAAGTATGAAATGGTTCGCCAGCCAGCGCTTTCTGGCCATCTATGCGGGTGTTCTTACCCTGGTTTTCGCTATCACCGTGGTTTGCGGGTTTGCGGCGCCGCGCAATAAGACATTCGATCAGATCACGGTGCACCGGATTAATCTCGTCGAACCCGACGGCACGCCGCGCCTGATTATTTCCGACCGCACAGAGTTTCCCGGCGCGTACATTCGCGGGAAGGAATACCCGCGCCCGGACCGGAACGATGCCGCAGGAATGCTCTTCATGAACGATGAAGCCACCGAAAATGGCGGCATGTTGTGGGGCGGACGAAAAAATAGCGATGGCAAGATCGAGAGCTTCGGGCACTTGAGCTTCGATCAATACGACCAGGACCAGATCTTTACGATTGATTCGGGACGCGAGGGCGAGGATAAGTTCTCGGGGATCCAAATCGACGACCGGGGCGACTATCCAATCCAGGAGGGAATCGAAGAAGGTTCACGCATAACAGCGTTGCCCCCAGATCAGCAGGAGGCCGAGCGGAAGAAATTCTTGGCTACGCACACCGGGGACGCGAACCGGATTTACCTCGGCCGCTCGCCGGATAAATCCGCGTCTCTGCGCATGAAGGACGAACAAGGCCGCGATCGCCTGGTGCTGCGCGTCAATGCCGACGGCAATCCCGTGATTCAGTTCCTGGACGCTGACGGCAAAGTAACGCACGAATTCACGGACAGCAAATAGTAAACCGACCGCGACCGATCAAGCTCGAGGCGTGAGAAGCACGGCCGTTCCGTATCGGCGGGAGCTGGTTGCAGGCACGTGGGCGGGCGAGCTAGAGGCCGTGTTGCAGGTACACCCCTAGCGGGGTCTTAAACTTCGAGTGTTGCTGACCAATGACCAGCAGTCAGCGGAGTTAGATGACTGCGAGGTACTGCCACTGCCCGTTTTCGGACTTCAGTTGGTGCACGCGGCCATCGTCAGCATGGAGGAAGTAGCTGCCATCCGGGATCGGGTGATGGTGCGCGGCGCGCACGGAGCAGCGGGTCCAGCGTCCGCCGCGAGCGGCTCCCCAGCCGCCACCGTGTTCGCGGGCTTCTTCGCTGAGCTCGATGCCGTACTTAACTTTGTACTCGACGCCAGTGAGCCTTGTGGGCACCAGTCGTCCGCTTCCCTTCAGTTGTTCTTTTGCCATAATGTGCTTAGATGCAATAACCTAGCGAAAGGTTTCGCTCCGCCCCAATTATCCCTCAGCTAGCTATAGCTCTGAATCCTTTGAATTTACTCGCGGCGAGTATATCACAGCGGCGCCTCTGCGTCCACGCGGTTTCCAGGAGAGAGTGAAAGGGTAACCAAAAGCGGTGGTCGAGTTATGAGGCCAGCTGGTGGAGTATGACGAGGCATGTAGTAGAACCGGAAGGGCGCCAACTCGATCGTTCAGCTGCTGCCTTGGCTGCGGACGGCGTTCAGATACTCAGTGCCCCGCTCATACCCCCGGCGAAACGGGCCGCTCTCGTGCAGACGCGGCTTGGCATCGCCAAGCTCCCGGTGCGCTTCCTGGTAAGATTTGCCGCGGTTCTTCGAGTGCAGCGCGGCTTCGAAGCCGGCGCGGAAGTAACGCTCGTCATCCCCGAAATTGTCGCCGCCGGCCTGATACCGTTCCTTCTCGGCGTCGCGCAGGCCGAGCCACCACATTTCCCGCGCGCGGTCTAATGTTTCTGCGCCCGCGCGTTCGAAGACACCGCGCACAATTTTCTCCTGTTCATTATTTTCGGGTATGACCACGACGACGGAGCGTCCTCGGCGGAGTGCGTCTTCATATACGAGCAATTCGTCGCCCGGTAATCCCTGCGCCATGTAGTTCTCGATCGTACCGCCGGTGACCATGCCAAGCGCGCCCAGCACGGCTCCTGCAAGCAGTCCGATGGCCAGAACCGGCCCAACGCCCGGAGCCACCAGGCTGGCCAGTGCGACTTCCGCAATGCCCATTCCGCCAGCAATGCCTACGGCTCCGCCGACGGCCGCTCCGAGAGCCTTGCCCATGCCAGGCTGTTCCGCTTCAATTGTGGGGATTCGGGCGAGTTCGCGCTCGGTCATCTCCGGCGTTAGAATGTTCACACGATTTTCCGCGATGCCCAATGGCGCGAGCGCGGCGCAAGCCCGCTCCGAGCCCGAACGCGATTCAAATACGCCAACGATGGTGTTCATGAGCCCTCCGTGGCGTCGCGCTAAACGGCGCGCCGGTCCATAAGGACAAAAACTACTAAAATGATGAGGAGCAGCCCGAGCCCGCCGCTAGGGTAGTATCCCCAACCCGAGCTGTAAGGCCACATCGGCAAGCTTCCCAAGAGCGCGAGCACCAGAATGATGAGCAGAATCGTACGCAGCATGGATTACCTCGCTGCGCGCAGCATACCGGAATCGCGGGATCCCTCCATCAGGTGTTCTGAGTATTTTGGGGTCTTTTTTCTAGAGAGGATCAGGCACGATCTTCAGACTGCGCGCTGTTGTCGGGATTGCAACGCCGCAAACATACCGACGCGACAACGTCGTTTATTTTTTAGGCGCGCTTGCGCGTTGGGTGAACCTAGAAGATGAATGACGCCAGACAGTTACATTATATTTTTCTAACTAAGGCGATTCCTGTATTACTCGCAGGCTTCCCTGTAGCACATCAACGGGAGACTCTGCGGTGAGGGAAAGCGGCGTTGGACCAAGGTTCGTCGGCACTGTGCACCGTAATAAAGGCGAGGACCCCTTTGAGGCCAATTTTAGCTCCTAATTTGGAACCCCTGCCTGATATGTAGCAACCCCGACTGCGAGGCGCACGTGCTGGCGACTACCATCGCCCCGGAAAACAAGCGCTTCGACCTACTGAACAACTTACTCGAGTTCACCTGCCCCTCGTAGCCGCGCGGAATATTTTTTCCCGCGCTAAATTGGCGCGGCACTCCGGCCGAGACGCGAAAGCCAATCGCGGCATAATTCCATTTGCCGGAGTTCGCGCGGCAAACCCACGATCAAGCACCATCGCACGCGATGCTCGATTGTGCTAAGATGCACTTTCTCCGCACGCAAAAGAGCATGCGAGCTTCCCTTTTCACCTTGTCGGTCTTTGTCGCGGCCATTGTCGCCGCCGGCCTGGCCGCCGCTGCAAATCCCAAGTTTCCAGGCTCGACCAGCGGCACGGGCGTCAGCACCGATGAAGCGGCAAGGACGGTAACCGCCACCCCCCAAATCATTGTGATTGGGTTTGTCGGCGGATTTGTACGTGACGATGATGCCGTTCATAGCGGTGTGCAACTCGCCGCGCGCATCCGCGAATCATACGCTGACGGCGCGTACGTACACACCTTTGCAAACCATCATGGCGAGGAAGCGCATCAGGCCGTGTTGCGCGCGCTCGATGCAAATCGCGATGGGCAGCTTTCCGTCGACGAAAAACACAACGCACGCATCGTGATCTACGGCCATAGCTGGGGAGGCTCGGAGACGGTCGCCCTAGCCAACGCGCTCAACCGCGACGGAATTCCTGTCCTGCTGACGATTCAAGTGGATAGCGTGATGAAGCACGGCGAAGACGACTCGTTGATTCCGCCCAACGTTGCGCAGGCCGCGAATTATTACGAGACCGATGGCCTGCTGCACGGGCGTACTACGATTCGCGCGGCCGATCCTGCGCGAACGCACATAATCGGAAGCTTCCGCTTCACCTATGGCCCGAAACCAATCGCGTGCGAAGCCGCCTATCCCTGGTGGGATCGCCTAGTCATGCAGCCGCACATCGAAATTGAGTGCGATCCCAAGGTCTGGCAGCAAGTGGAATCGCTCATCCGCGCGACCCTGCCCCCGCCCGCGCACACCACGTCGGAACCCAACGCCGCCGACGTACTAGCCGCAACGGCAGTGCGCGAACCAGCGCAGTAGCCGGCACGTGTTACCGGCCTTAGATCTCCCTGACCCCTACGTAAAGCTACCCCGGCAAACTAGGTGATTCACCGTATGGCCCTAACCTACACGCGCTGACTAGGATAGTCAGGCTGCTAGTCTAGCGGGGCCTGAATACTGAGGGCATCTGCCATGCTAATCGTAGTTTTCGCTTTTCTTTTTATTGTGGCGCTGCTGGGAAGCTTGCCGCGCTGGCCGAAAAGCAAGGAATTGGGCGAGAACCCGATGACCGGCTTAGGGCTGATGGTCGTCGTTCTGATGCTCTTGATGGTACTCGGGCGCTGAAGAACTGGAATTCGCGGTTCGCGCATTGCATGGCCGCCTGAATCAAAAGAAAACGCCCGTGAATGCGTTGCGCGCTTAGAGGTTTCTCTGGAGTCTGACATGCTGATAGCCAGTCTCACGTTCGCCACCACCACCATATTGTTCAGCGCCTTTGCGGTCATCGCGATCGTGACTAACTGCGGTGCTCGGCGATTGCGCTAAGTGAACGTCATGCGAAAAATGATGCAGCGCTGGTCCTTGCTGTTCTTGTCGGCCGCCATCCTCTCCGGACTTTTCGGTTTCTCCGGTATCGTGATGGCCGCCGCAGCCTTCGCCAAACTGCTGGCCTGCGCCTTTCTCATAGCATTTCTGGTCCCTCTGATTCCGCCGCTGCCGCGCAAATCGCGCGTGCCCGAGCCGGTCTGGCTACGCATGTCGAGCAAGCACGCACATAGCTGAAGTTTGTCGCAGTGAAAGCGAGTGATTTGCGAGTTTCGGTCCGGCCGGAAGTCTGCATTCCTAACGAAGTGATAGCCCGCAACCCCTGTACAGGCGTACAGGGTAACGCCGCGAGCGCACTCAACTGCCTTCAGCGTTTATCGCCGCCGCACCCCCGCTAAGATAAGTCATGGCCGAAAATTCGTCCCCCGGGAAAGTTGCGGCTAAGCCGACCGATGCCATCGCTGCGAGCGAAGTGCCCGCGCAACCTGCCGCGCCCGGTGTCGCGAGACCAACTGAGAATTCGGCTGTGGCACAGTCACCGGCAGCTCCTCTCGGTAACGAATCCAAGACGCCTCGCATCCCGGCGCCTTTTGCGGCCGCACCCAATTCGCTGAACGCGTTGTCAATGACGCCCGCACCGCAGCCCACCGTGAAGTGTCCCAAGTGTGGCGCCAGCGTGCGGGAAGTCGCGCGTTTCTGTCAGCGTTGCCACCACACGATGCGCTATGAGTGCCCTGCGTGCGGCCACCAGCAGCGCACCGGCGGCAATTGCGACAAATGCGGAATCAACTTCATCAAGTACGTCGGCGCCGTGGTAGCGGGCAAGCGGGTCGAAGCAGACGCGATCCACGACAAAATCGAGCAGCGCTCGACTCTGATCAAAAATTTGCTGTTTATTCCATTCACCGGCGGCATCACTCTGATCCGCCAGCTTCTCGTCGGGCACGACCGGAAGTCGTAGGCGATTCGAAGGCTCGGAATGCGCCGGTCAAATTTCTCCGCCATAGTACGAAACTGCGACGGTGAAAACAAACCGCAGCGCGAAAACTCGCGGCCTGCTGCACGCTTCACTTCTTGCGCCCAATAGTCCAACGTCCCGTAAGCCACTCCCACCAGCCTGATCGCATTTTTGTATTCCATCGTGTGTAAACAAGTGGATGAGGAAATCTCGCGCGTGGATGACACAAACTTCCGCCAGTTCAATGCCTGGCGCGCACACCGCGACGCGCACTCGATGCGTTACTTCCCGGAGCATGCGGGCGAGCCAGCGCAACGGCGCCGGATTAGTTTCACTCGGTGAACGCAAAACGACGATTGGTTTCGGCGTTACGTGGGCTTGCGATATCGACGTCGCTGGGCTGACAATCACCGGCTCATTCGTCGCATTTGGAATCGAAACGCCATGGCTTGTGTCGCTACCGCGAGCATCATCCACAACTCCACACGGTCGACGAGCGACGGAGAGATTTCGATGCCTTTTTCCTCACCTGCTCTTTAGTCGAGTTCAAGCAAACAATCAGCGTCATGGCGTCAAGAATCTTGGTTCGGCAAGGACACGAGCAAAGACGAACAAATCCGACCCGCGAAATTCGAGCTTGTGATTGATCGTTCAACAGTCAACTGTAAGGGCTTGCGAAGTTCGAGACTAGGAAGGGTTTGCGGTGCGCGGCCAGGGTTCCAGGAGCTGTTCCTTGCGATAAATTAGGGCGTTTATGTCGTATGGGGCGAGTTCGATGCTGTGGCCATGGGTAATTGCATCCGTGGGACAAGCTTCTACGCAGTAGCCGCAGAATATGCAGCGCGAGTAATCAATGTTGTAGACCTTGGCGTAGCGCTCGCCGGCGGAGATGCGATTGGCCGCCGTATTTTCGGCCGCCTCGATGTAAATGCAGTTTGCAGGGCACGCTGCGGCGCAGAGAAAGCAACCGACGCACTTTTCGTAGCCGTTTTCGTCACGCTGAAGGACATGTATACCCCGGTAGCGGGGCTGAACGCTGGGAGGGACGTCGGGGAAACTTTCGGTCGTAGTCTTACGGAACATGGTGCGCAAGGTTACGCTAAAGCCTTTGTAGAGCGTAACGAAGGTTTCACCGACTTCCTGAAGGATGGATGCCATCGAGATTCAACTTTAGCAGAGTTGGGAGGGGCAGGCAAACGGCGCGAGAGGCGTGCGTTGGTGATTGGTGATCGGTTAAGCCGCGCGAGGCGCTTGTAGGATTGTCGTTGGGCGTTTGGCTTGTTGAGCCTGTCGCCGGTGCTGCGGTTGCCATGTTGCATCCTCGGCGAAGTGGAAAGCGTCCCCACCTACGTTAACACATCCGTTACGTATTATAATAGTAAGATGCTTAACGAAACAGGCTACTGGCAGAGAGGATGAGGTGTGTGTCAAATGTCCGCCGCAGGGATGGGGCACCCGAAAAATCAGAGGCGCTCACTTGGGCGTGTGGAAGGGTTGGCCACCCGCCCTCGGTGAACGGCGCCGCACTTTCGGGGTCTGCAGCCGCGCCTCAGCATTGGCGTGAAACAGTCCCAAAACTCACTGAGGCCGCTGAGCAGGTGCATCTTTGCGGGTTTCATTTTTTCTTATTACCCACGTTTTGAACGCGGCCGTGCGGGGATAGACATTTCTTGCCTGCTTTGGAAACATTTCGCCCTGCAACGTCGTAACAGATAGTGCACGGGTCGCACAGTCGAACCCTAGCGGCTCACCGTTGCTAGCCGAATCGCAAGCGCGTTCCGCCGTGGAGGCCTCACAAATGTTTACCGATCAGCTGAGACAGGTTTTTCGGCGGCTGGGGCGGGCGCCGCTGTTTACGGCTATAACTTTGATTACTTTGGCTGCTGGCGTGGGCGCGAATACGGTGATCTTCAGCGTATTGGAGGGGGTGCTGCTGAAACCTTTGCCTTATCCGCATCCTGAGCAGCTGATTGGCGTGTGGCATACGGCGCCGGGCGTGGGGATCAAAGACCTGAACATGTCGCCTTCCATCTACTTTATTGATCGCGAACAAAATACCACCTTTCAGGACATCGGCGCTTATGACGCCGACTCGCTCAGCGTCACTGGTGCGGGCGAACCGGAGCAGGTCCGCGGACTTGACGTGACCGATGGGACGCTGCCGATTCTGGGTGCAAAGCCAGCGCTAGGTCGCCTGTTTACTCGCGAAGATGATTCGCCCAACTCGCCCGACACCGTGCTGCTGTCGTACGGATACTGGCAACAAAAATTCGGCGGTGCTTCGTCTGTGATCGGGCGATCGATCACCGTGGACGGAAAGCCACGCGAAATCATCGGCGTATTGCCACAGGGATTCCATTTTCTCGATTTCGAAGACGCGGCGCTGGTCGTCCCGTTCCAATGGGACCGCCGCAAACTCAAGCTCGGAAACTTCAGCTATGAAGCGATGGCGCGGCTGAAACCCGGGGTGACGATAGCGCAAGCCAGCGCGGACGTGGCGCGCATGCTTCCCGTAGCCAATCGGACGTTCCCTGCCCCGGAAGGCTTCAGCGTGAAGCTGTTCGAAAAGGCGCAATTCGCGCCCAACTTGCGTCCGTTGAAGCAGGACGTGGTAGGCGATGTGGGCAAGGTTTTGTGGGTTTTGATGGGCTCGATCGCCATGGTGCTGCTGATCGCTTGCGCCAACGTCGCAAACCTGCTGCTGGTGCGGGTCGAAGGGCGTCGCCAGGAATTAGCGGTCCGCGCCGCGCTGGGGGCCGGTTGGGGACGCATTGCCGCCGAGTTACTTTTTGAGAGCGTAGTCCTTGGGCTGCTCGGCAGTGTGTTGGGATTGGGGCTGGCTTACGGCGCGTTGCGCGTATTGGTAGCGATGGCGCCAACCGGCCTGCCGCGGATCCATGAAATCGGGATCGACGTACCGGTTCTACTGTTCACACTCGCGATCTCTTTTTTTTCCAGCCTGCTTTTTGGCGCAATTCCGATTTTTAAGTATGCCGGCGCGCATTTGAATACTGGCCTGCGCGAGGGAGGACGAGCACTCAGTCAAAGCCGCCAGCAACATCGCGCGCGCAACATCCTGGTGGTTGTGCAGGTGGCCCTGGCGCTGGTACTGCTGATCGGTTCCGGGCTGATGATTCGCACGTTCCGCGCCCTGATCCATACGCCTCCCGGATTCGTGGGCCCGGACCAGGTGCAAACTTTCCGGTTTTACGTACCAGAAACCGAGATTCCAGATGCTCAGGGCGAGCGCGTGGTCCGCATGGGCCAGGAGATTCTGAACAAGCTCGCGGCGCTTCCCGGGGTGTCCTCCGTCAGCTTCTCCACCGCCATCCCGATGGATGGACATAGCTCGAACGATCCCGTCTTTGCCGAGGACCGCGCGTACGCGGAAGGCGAACTGCCGCCGGTGCGCCGTTTCAAATTCGTTTCGCCTGGATTTTTGGCGACGATGGGAACACCGCTCGTGGCCGGCCGCGACATCACCTGGGAGGACACCTACCAGCGAATCCCGGTCGTACTCATTTCCGAAAATTTCGCGAAGGAGTACTGGCACGACGCACGCAGCGCGCTCGGCAAGCGCATCCGAGTGGGAAACAACGACGATTGGCGTGAAATCGTCGGCGTGGTGGCGAACACTTACGACAACGGCGTGGACGCGCCTGCGCCTACCTCGGTGTATTGGCCGGTCATCATGAGCCGTTTCGGGGGGCAAAAGGAAAACCTGCGCCGCGGAGTCGCGTTTGCGATACGCAGCCCGCGCGCGGGGTCAGAAGCTTTTTTGAATGAACTCCGGCAGACGGTGTGGTCGGTGGATCCGAATATTCCTCTGGCGAATGTTCACACGGTCGGCTATTTCTATACGAGATCCATGGCACGGACTTCGTTCACGCTGGTGATGCTGGGAGTAGCGGGAGGCATGGCGCTGCTGCTGGGGATCGTGGGCATTTACGGCGTGATTGCATATTCGGTATCGCAACGGACGCGGGAGATCGGCATTCGCATGGCGCTCGGAGCGCAGCGGAAGACGCTGACGTCTATGTTTGTGCGCCAAGGATTGGTTTTGACTGGTGTGGGCGTGGTGTGCGGGTTGGTCGCGGCGTTTGCCACGATGCGGCTGATGTCATCGCTTCTGTTCAAGGTCAGCCCGGTGGACCCGATTACTTATGGCGCGATGACCGTCGGCGTGGTGGTCGTCGCTTACTTGGCGTGTTATCTGCCTTCGCGGCGGGCGACGACGGTGGATCCGGTGGAGGCGCTGCGGGCCGAGTAGCCGAGATGACCTCGCTTCCGTGGCGAAACACGCGGAAATTATTTGGAAGGATTTTTCCAGGCGGTCCCGGATGGTCACATCGAGGGAATGGGTGTGTGGACTTCTTAGCTTCTACGGTCAGAACAGAACGATGACCTGCTCGTTCAATCTCATCTCGACTGGTCCAAGGCGGATGCGCTTAAAGCATTGAAGGGCGTAGGCGCCCACTGCGGTCCTGACGACAAGGAAGCGTTTCTCAAGTCGATCCCTTTGGAGAAGCTCAAGAAATTCCTGGGGAGCTTAAAGGTCGTGTCAGCGGAATTCAACCGATTTTCAAATCCTGATCACGTAGGCGATTTCGCGCTGCTTTACTGGACTGTTGACGTGGATGCTCAATCGCCAGACGGCTCGCATCAGAAATACGGATTGTTCTTCGAGCCCTTCGATGGGCGACTAATAGGATCCGGGATTGAACGTCCAGGCGGCGAGGCGGCACTGCTGACACTTAGGTGAAGAGAGCTCCCTCGCTCCGCTCGGGATGACAGATGAAAGAAAGGGCGGTCTTTGGGGCGCGCTATTCACCGGGAGGGGCGACTGGCTCTTGCTCTGGCAATTTTCCCTTGCCGGAGATGGCCGCGATGATTTGGCGGCCGTGGAAGCGGCCGTTCTCGATAAAGATGCGGGAAGTCTGGAGTCCGCCGACTACTACGCCTGCTAGATAAATCCCTGGGACATTGCTTTCGAGAGTTTCGGGATTCAGCGCGGGACGTTTGGTGGCGAGGTCGAGTTGAATGCCCTGCTTTTCGAGGAAACTGAAATCTGGATGATAGCCGGTGAGCGCGAAGACTTGCCGCGCGGGAATCGCGTGCTCGCCGTCGCTGTTCTTAACGCGCACTTGAGACGGCTCGATGGCAGTGACTTCCGTGTGAAACAGCGCGCGGATTTCATTCGCGCGGATGCGATTTTCGATGTCAGGCTTGACCCAATATTTGAGGCCTTTATTCATTTCCGCGCCGCGGTGGACGATAGTGACGCGCGCGCCGGCACGGAAAAGGTCGAGAGCGGCTTCGGCTGCTGAATTCCCTCCCCCGATAACCACGACTTCCTGATTCCAGTACGGGTGCGGCTCGGTGAAATAGTGCGAGACGTGCGGCAGGTTTTCGCCGGGAATCGCAAGGTAATTCGGGTGGTCGTAGAATCCCGTGGCGATCACGATTTTTTTCGCGGCGTATTGCTGCGCATGGCCGAGGCGGTCGACGGTGTGCACGGTGAACGCATCGTCGCGGCCTGCAATGCGCTCCACTTTCTCGTACTGGTGGACTTCGAGTTGGAAATGTTCGACCGCGCGACGGTAATATTTCAGGGCTTCGGCGCGGGTGGGCTTGCCGTCGGCGATGGTCATGGGCAGATCGCCGATTTCCATGCGTTCGGGCGTGGTGAAAAAGGTCATGTTCGTCGGGTAGTGGTAGAGAGAATTGCAGAGGCACCCTTTATCGAGAACGAGCGGGGTGAAGCCTTCGGATTTTGCTTCGATCGCGCAGGCGAGGCCGGTGGGGCCGGCGCCAACGCAGATGATGTCGTAGCGTTGCATGGTGATAGTGTGCGATGGACGGCTGGCGAATTCAACTGCAGCGCTTGGGGACTTGAAAGGCGAAAAATCTAACACCGAGACACCTAGAACTGCCCAGAGAGGTCGCGGAGACAGCGGCGATTCCGTTAGAGCTGCGGCAGCAGGGCTTGGGACAGTTCGGCAACGAAGGCGTCGAGTTCTGTTATGCGCATGGCGCTGGCTTCCAGTTTTTCTTTTTTCCAGACGAAATATTCGCGACCGTTTTGGGTGACGCGGACGCTGAAGTTGCCGCCGATTAAATATGCGGGACTGCCGTAGATGGTGAAGGCGGGCGATGCGGCTGGAGCCAGCAGCGCGGCGCAGTTGCCTTTGCGGATGCCTACGTAATTTGCGTACATGGGAAAGGCCACGATTTCGTAGCCGCTGCGGTGGAGGCGTTCGAGGATGGCCAACTGCGTGGGAGAGAGATCCATTGGGTTCAGGATAGCAGGTAGAAGGCAGAGCGGGCAGGTGCTCGGTCAACATTTAGAGGCGAAAGATCCAACACCGAGAGCGCTTCGCGGGCACGGAGATGAGGCGATTCACCGCAGAGACGCACAGGGCGGAGTGAAAGTCGAAAGAAAGACAGGGAGCCCCGCCTGCGCCGGACCGGCCTCGCTGCGCTCGGAACGACAGTTCAAAGATTATGCAAAACCATCAGGCGGCGGAAGAGGAGATGGAGCCGGACTCGATTTCACGCAGGATTTTGCGCAGGACCGAGGCGAGTTCTTCGCGGCTTACCTGGCTCTTGCGAAACTGCACGCGGACGTGGAACGAATCGTCGTCGGCGCGATAGTCGAACAGGTAGGGCTGGGGGCGCGGCGCGGACTCGGTTTCCTGCTGGCGTGCGCGTCGCGCCTCGTCCCGTGTTAAGCCGCCTTGCGAGATGCGGTTCACCATTTCGATCATCTTGCGTTCGTTGGGCTGGCGTGCGACCTGGAGCAACAGCGACTTGGTCAGGACGCCGCGTTCGATGCAGGCCTTGCGCACAGGATCGGGAATCACGTGCAGCGACATGGTTTCGGTAACGCTGGAACGCGCGCGGCCGATTTTCTTGGCGATGTCGTCGTGAGTGTAATCGAAATGATCGGCGAGGCGCTGGAGACCGTCGGCTTCTTCGAAGGGCGTAAGGTCTTTGCGCTGGAGATTTTCGATCAGGCCGAGCTCGAGGGTTTCGGCGTCGTCGGCGATTTTCTCAATGCACGGAAGTTCGTGTAAACCTGCGGCCTTCGAGGCGTGGTAGCGGCGTTCACCGGAGATGATGTAGTAGGTGTCCTCGCGGGGAATAAACCGCACCAGCAGTGGTTCGAGCACTCCCTTTTCGCGAATGGAATCAGTAAGCTCGCGAAGGTCGCCGAGGGCTTTGCGGGGCTGGTCAGGATTCGGGCGAATCTTGTCGGTGGGAATCATGCGGCCGACGGACGCGCCGCTGAAACTGGTCAGCGTTTCTACATAATGCGCGTCATGCCGCATCTTGAGAGTGACGGGTAACCCGATCCTCTTGGACACGTTGTAATACCTCCTGGGCTAGCTTCTTGTAGTCCTCGGCGCCAGACGATTTGGGCGCGAAGGAAAATACGGTTTCTTTGTACGCGGGGCTTTCTTCGAGGCGTACGTTTTTGCTGATGCGCGTTTTAAAAAGCGCGTCGCCGAAGACCGCGCGAATTTGTTCGTGCGTATCGCGCGAAATGTTGGTGCGCTTGTCGTATAGAGTGATGACCACGCCAAGGACTTTCAAATCCGGATTGGGGCGCGAGCGGATACGCGCGTAGGTTTCGAGCAGGTCGTCGGTGCCCTCGATGGCGAAGTAGGCGGCCTGGATCGGCACCAGTAAATGCGTGGAGGCCACGAGCGCGTTGACGGTGAGAATGCCAAGCGCGGGCGGCGTGTCAAAGATCACGAATTCGTAGTCTTTGAGGATTGGAGTCAGCGCGTCTTTCAGTTTGTACGGCGCGTCGAATTGACCGGCGAGTTGCTGCTCAAGCCTGGCCAGGGCGAGTTTTCCCGGCGCTACGAAAAGATTTTCGTCCTTGGTGGGGCGAATAACTTTCGAAAGCTCCGCCGGATGATCGGCGAACACGTCGTACATCGAAGTTTGCACATCGGCAGAATCGAAGAAGGCGATGGTGGCGTTGGATTGCGGATCGAGATCGATGAGCAGGGTTTTCTTTTTCTTCAATGCGAGAGCGGCAGCGAGATTGATGGAGGTGGTAGTTTTTCCGACTCCGCCTTTTTGGTTGGCAACTGCGATGACGCAAGTCAAGCTGTGTCCCTCGCTGTCCCGGTTCGGCAACCGTGGGGCTATATATGGCCGCCCCTGGTTCCAGTCCTACTACGAGTAGGCCCACTGTACCCACTTGAGCGGCTCCACTGCAAGCGAAAAATGCGCGGGACCGCGCGCTCCCGGTCGATTCGCTGGGCGGGCTAATTTTGGCCCGCCTTTTGGGACTGTCACCGCAAGGGCCTGAGACGCGCAAAATCGCACCCGACGCTTCCGCGTAGATCGCGCCAAATGCAGAACATGCGAGCGGTCTCTTGGGCCTTCTGGCCGGATAAGGTGAGATCTACTTGAGAGTTTGGTGATGACGTCTCCAGGCCTCACCATCGATATTCCGATGACACGACCATGGGCGATAAGTTGCAGATCCGATGGACGGATGCCGGCGACGTCGAGGCGATCATGCGGGTGGTGAATGTGGCCTTCCGGCGCGCGGAGAGTTTCTTCGTGGAACGGGATCGCATCGACGGCGAAAAGCTGTGCCCGATGATGGAGAAGGGCAGGTTTCTTCGGGCGGAGGACGCCGGCGAATTATTGGGATGCGTGTATCTGGAATTGCGCGGCGAACGGGCCTATTTCGGGCTTCTGGCGGTGGATCCATCGCGGCAAGGGAATGGATTGGGGCGGCGGCTTATTCAGGAGGTCGAGGACAGCGCACGGGAGGCCGGATGATGGATATCCAGATTGTGAATGTGAGGAGCGAGTTGCCGCCGTTCTACCGGAAGCTGGGGTACATCGAAACTGGTACGGCGCCGTTTCCAGCGGAAGTCGTGACCAAGCTGAGATGTCATTTCATCGCTATGTCCAAGCCGCTCGTGGAAGCAGGACGTTCTGTCACCATCGAAAGTCGAAAGACTTAACACACAGAGGGCACTGAGAACGGCTACCGGAGGGCACAGAGACGGCTGGGCTCAGCTGATTTCGCGCCGAACGATGCCTGCTCCAAAGCTTATGGCGAAGAACCGGTTGTGCTGCGGGACTCGTGGTTACCGTCTGGATTCGCTGTACTGAATTCCACCGTGCATTATGAGTGTATTGCTATATTCTGAAGGCTAGGCGCTCCGCGGTACCAAACGAATGTCCACTTCGATCGTAGAAACAGCGAGCCAGCCGGCACCGCGTCGCGAGCTGGTGGCGCCACTCTGGCACACCCTTATTTTCGTACTTTTCGTGTGTGGCTATGCTTTTTTCGGACGCACGCATCTTGCCCGACTCGCAAACCAGCACCTGACAACTCGCGTGCCACTCTATCTCTTGATGATTGGCTTTGAGCTGGTGCTCTTCTCTTACGTCTGGTTCCTGGGCGTGAAGCCAACGGGCGGACGCATGGAAGACCTGGTGGGAGGAAAGTGGAAAACGGCCGGCGACGTACTAAGAGACCTGGGAGTCGCCTTCATGTTCTGGTTGGTGGTGATCGTCGCGCTGGTGGGCCTGCGATTTACGCTCGGGCAAAATCCGCGGGCGGTACGGGCGGCAATGATTCTGGCGCCGCGTAGTGTGCCGGAATACTTGCTGTGGGTTGTGGTGGCGCTTGCAGCCGGCACCTGCGAAGAATTTGTGTTCCGAGGGTATTTGCAGAGGCAGTTCCACGCGTTTACCGGTTCGCATGCGGCAGCGGTGGTGCTACAAGCGTTGGTTTTCGGAGCGGCACATAGCTATCAAGGCGTCAGGGGCATGATCACGATTGGAGTTTACGGCGCACTTTTTGGAGTGCTTGCGGTGCATCGCAAGAGTCTGCGCCCAGGAATGATTCAGCACTTTATGCAGGATTCATTCGCGGGGCTGGTGGCTGGATTCCTGCTGAAAAGATTGGATAAACTTCCGGCTGTCTTCTTCTGACATTTCTACGATGACGTTTGTCGCCATGAGAGAACCAAGAAAGGTCCCTCACTTCGTTCGGGACAACAACTTTTTTTGGCCTGGAAAAAGGGCGTCACGGTTTGGCATAGCGGTTTAGGGGCTCGTTGCCGGATTTTGTTGCGGCGTCCATGCGCTTTACCAATTCGGCGGTGATCCGCTGCGCGGTTTGTTTGACGGCTTTATCCGTGATGTCTGCTTCCATGGAGAACTTCGCGGCGTCGGCGTTGGGGTTCAGTTGGATCACGGCTCCTGCCTTGGTTCCGCCCTCGTCCGTCGGATCCGGTTGGTACAGTGGTGGCGTGAAATGCGCGAAATCCTGGAGTGCCACGTACAATTGTACGGCGTCCGCACGCTGGCCGGAGCCGAGCGCGGCACGGCGCATACGATTGTCCGGCCCGACCTGCGCGAATATGCCGGTGATCAGAAAACCATCGTCTGGGCGCGGATCGCTCGGGCGCAGCAATTTCACTGTGTAGCCTGATTTCTTGAAATCCTTCGCTAATTCATCGGACATCAGCTTCACGATGTGTTGCGCCTGAATCGCGGACGCATTCGTTTGTGGCGAGTTGCCGGCGGGCGGCTTCGAGTCGCTCGCTTGCGGCGCACTACTCGCGGCGTGATTCGAATCGGCCGACTGCGCGACAGAGTCCAATTCAAAATCAGTGATGTAAACCACGCGGGAGCGCTCAGGAGTTGCTGGTGGCGAAGGCGCGTCGGGTTCGGACGGCTGTGCGGACGGGGGAGCGTTCGGATTAGCGCCGGGCTGACGATCCGGCATCTGCGCGAGGACGAATTGGGGCGTGAGAAAAATCGGCAGCAGCGAGAGAAGATATTTTCGGGAGCGGTGCACGGCTACATCTTATAGCGGCCGAGATCCTCGTCGTTCAGATTTTCCAGCCACTTGCGGAGATCTTCGCTGGAGCTTTTTTCGCTGACGGCGGTGGACGTGCGGGAGTGTTTGAGGACTTCATCCTCGACGTAGATGGGGCAATCGAGGCGTAGGGCGAGGGCGAGCGCGTCGCTGGGGCGCGAATCCATGGACATGGTCTGGCCGTCGCGCTCCATCCAGATTAAGGCGTAAAAGGTGTCGTCTTTCAGATCGGAGACGACGACGCGCTGCACATGAACGTTCAGACCGGTGAGGACGTTTTTCAGCAGGTCATGGGTCATCGGCCGGGGCGTCTGCACTTTTTCAATTTCGAGGGCAATCGCGTTGGCTTCGTAGATGCCGACCCAGATGGGCAGGACGCCGCTGCCGGAGGTTTCCTTCAGTACGACGACGGGCATGTTGGTGACGGGGTCCATCATCAAGCCTCGAATCTTCACTTCGAGTTCCATGGTGGCCTCCCCCGTGACTTCAAGTGATGTGCTCGCCGACCAAACTATTCGGACCGGCGCGCAAAATCTTCACCTGCACGTATTCTCCCAGAATGTTCTCGCGAGGCGAAGTGAAATTTATCATGCGATTGCTAGTGGAACGTCCGGCCCACTGATTCCGGGCGGAGTGGCGGGCGTCAACCAGCACTTCGTAGGTGACGCCGACCAGCTGTTCGTTGCGCGCGATTTGGATTTGGCGCTGGTGTTGGTTCAAAATCGCGAGGCGGCGGGACTTTTCTTCTTCGAGAATGGCGTCCGGCATATGCATGGCGGAAGTATTGGGGCGCGGCGAGTACTTGAAGGAGAAGATTCCGTCATATTGGGCTTCATCCAGCAAGGAAACAGTGTCGGCGAAGTCTTCTTCAGTCTCGCCGGGGAAACCGATGATGATGTCCGAGGTGATACTGATTGACCGGCGCGCGGCCCGAATCCAGGCGATTTTTTCCAGATACTCCTCGCGTGTGTAGGTGCGGCGCATTTCGCGCAGGATGCGCGTCGAGCCAGATTGCACCGGCAAGTGTACGTGGTCGCAGATTGCAGGAACTTCGTCTATTGCTTGGACGATCTCGCGGTGGAAGTCATTGGGGTGCGAAGTGGTGAAGCGTACGCGGCGAATTCCGGGAACGGCGGCGACGCCGCGCAGGAGGTCCACGAAATTCCATCGGCGCAGTGAAGGATCGCGATAGGAGTTCACCGTTTGGCCGAGGAGCTGGATTTCGGTGTAGCCAGCATCGGCAAGGCGGCGGGCTTCGGCGATTACCGCGTCGCTGGCGCGGCTGCGCTCCGGGCCGCGGGTGTGCGGGACGACGCAGTAAGTGCACGTATAATCGCAGCCTTCGATGATGGTGATATAGGCGCGGAGAAGATTATCGCGGCGCGTGATTTCGGTCTCGAAAGTTTCGTCGGTTCCGAGATCGAGGCCGGTAACACGCCGGCCGCCGGATTCGAGTTGGGCGATCAGGTCGGGGAGCTTGCGATAACTGGCGGAGCCGCACACCAGGCTGACCCATGGAGCGCGTTCGAAAATTTCTTCGCCTTCCTGCTGGGCCAAGCAGCCGAGAACGCCGATGATTTTGCCGTTGGAGATGGTTTTCCAATCGCCGAGACGCGCGAAAACCTTTTGCGCGGCTTTTTCACGGATGCTGCAGGTGTTGTAGAGGACGAGATCGGCTTGCGCGGGAGTTTCGACGGGTCGATACCCGCGTCCCTGGAGCACGCCCGCAACTTTTTCGCTGTCGTGATCGTTCATCTGGCAGCCGAAGGTTTCGATGAAGAAGGACTTCCCGGCCGGGTTCGCGTGCGCCGCATCTAGAGGCATTTCGCGAGCGGCGCGGAGGGGGAGCGGGAGCAGACCTGGCCCAGCAGACGGGGTCGCCGGCGACTGAGCTCGGTTGCCAGCCAGGGATTCGATTCCGATGTCGAAAGTTTTGCTCATGTCCTTGATGCGAGTTTAGCATGGGCGTGTGGGGGGCGTGATTGGTGATTAAGGCAGTGCCCGAATGAAGCAGAAGTTCAAAAGGATGTTGCGAACTGGTGTGGCGCTGCTGGTGCTAATCGCGGCGATCTGGGGTGCACCTGCGCGAATTGAAGGAGCATCGCCAGACGCCGCGGACAACACGCCGGCGCGTGGTATTCGCGTTCGAGGCGCGACGTCAGGGACGCCGCAATTGTTCTTCGCTTGCTGCGACCAAGGCATCGGCAACGCGGAAACAATGCTTTCAAATGGCGAGGTGATTTCCGAGCTCAAAGATTTGCACGCTGGACTGGCGGTAGCCATAAGTGAGTTGAGTCCTGCGCGCGCGCAACTGGTTCGCCGGTTGAATCAAGCCGAAATTCCGGTGAACGCCGGGCTCTCGCTTCCCGGCGAGCAGGGCTACTACTTAAATGCCGGCAATGCGCCGGAGGCAGCGGCACGCTTTGCCGATTTCGAGAAGTGGACCGCAGAGTATGGATTGCGGTGGAACGCGATCGGCCTGGACATCGAGCCGAACTTCGGGGAGCTAGCCGCGTTGAATCAGCGCGGCAAGATGCATTTGGCGTGGACTTTGCTTGGGCGTGCGTTTGACGGCGGACGAGTTGCGCGAGCCAGGAAAGCGTATGCGGCGCTGATTGGCGAAATACAGGCTCACGGCTACGTGGTGGAGACGTATCAGTTTTTGTTTTTGGCCGACGAGCGCAGGGCACATTCGACGATGCTCGAGCGGGTTTTCGGCATCGTGGACGTGCGCGGCGACCGCGAAGTGCTGATGATTTATACCAGCATGAATCATCCGCTCGGCGCCTCGGTGGTGTACGAGTATGGGCCCGACGCGCAAGCGATCGCGGTCGGCAGCACCGTGAGCAGCGGCAATCCGGAAGTGGACGCGAAGTTCGGTCCGCTCAACTGGGAAGAACTTTCGCGCAACCTGATTGTGGCGAGCCACTTTTCGCCGATCGTGGGCGTGTACAGCCTGGAAGGCTGCATCCAGCAAGGATTTCTGGCGCGGATGAAAACGCTCCAATGGGGCGAGACGGTCGAGCTTTCGCAAGAGTCGGTGAGGAAAGCGGCGAGAATGCGGCGCACGATTCAGACGATCTTGTGGGTTGCCTCCAATTTACTGTATTTCGTTGCCGTGATGCTGGCGGGGGTCGCATGGATTATCTGGCGACGGATTCGCAAGCGGGACGTGACGAGCGGGGCGTCTAATTCCGAGAGCGCGATTCGGTGAAACTTCCAGAGCAAGGAGTTGAGTGATGATGCGAATTGTTCCGTGCCAGTGGATAGCGTACTGCCGCATGGGGTGTATCAAGAGGTTGAGGCAGCGATCGCGTGGCTCAGCAAGGCCTTCGGTTTTTCGGAACATTACCGCTATGGCCAACTGGCCTTGAAGCCGGAACGGGGAAAACCCGCTTTCCGGAATTTTAGGGAGGGCGATGGAAACGGCGGCATCATTCGAAGCCCGCTCCGCGCCATCGCTCTACCCGACTGCGGACTGGGGAGCCAGGATTGCACGCGCCGCGAACTCGTGACGTGACGATTACTGGTCATCACGAATAGGGAGCGGGTAGGCCCTGCTGGAGGCGGTGTTCGCGCATTTCGGTTTGTTGCTGGGTGCGGATGCGGAGCGGGGAGCGCGGTTTTCCGGTGCAGAGCAGGACGAAGCCCGCTTCGCGATCTTGCGGATAGTAACTGACCGAGTCAGATTGATCTACTTCGCCGGGGGCTTCGAGTTTTCCAGCGCAAGTTAGGCAGCGGCCTTGGTGGCAGAGCGCGGGCAGCACAATGCCGGCGGCAAAGGCGGCGTCCCAGATGTGTTCGTTGCTGCGGACTTCGATGCGACGTTCTTCGTTAGCGGGAAGGACTAGGACGACCGCGAATGCGTTTGGGCTTGGAGTCATTGGTTATGGCGCCCCGCTACTGCTGGATGATTGAATTGATCGCGCCAACGAAAACGTCTGGGACCCGTCCCGAGAGGCAAGCCTCGCTCAAAAACGCGGCGGCGAGCCGGCCCCGGCCGGCAGGCCGCCGCACTCCAAGTCTGCATGCGGCGCTGCTTGCTAGCGGCGGCCGTGATGCGCCAACGAGATTGCGCTAACGACCGATGGCGGTCTGAAGACCGCCGCTGCAAAATCAAAACCAACATGCGCCCCATCGCGCCGAACTGCGGACGGTGGTTGGGATCATGGATTGTAGAAGCTGGCGTTTTTGCTGTAGGGCGCGTGACCTGGCTCGCCGCGGCGGAAATGTCCGGAGGGAACGGATTTGCCATCGCGTTCGTGAGCCAGCAGCTCGATGAACCAGGCTTCGTGCTCGATTTCCTCGTTGAGAATGCGCGCGGCGAGGTCGTAGGTGCGCGGGTCCTTGCCGAAGGTCATATCGCAGATGGCGATCCAACTGCGGATCGCGCAGCGTTCCGATTCAAGGAGCAGAGTGAGAATGTTGACGACGGTGGGCGGATCGGGCAACTTGGCCGCCACGCAGCCGGCTTGATCGTGGAATTCCTTCAGATCGTTGGGAAGTTCACCGCCGAGTTCGTAGATGCGCGGAACGATGAGCTCCCAGTGAGCGCGGTCCTCGAGCCGGGCGTCTTCGCAGATCTCTTTATAATCTTCGTGTCCGGCAAGATGCATGCGCAGAATGGTGTAGTAATAATAAGTGCTGGCGAATTCAGCGGCGGCGTTGGCGATTAACATTTTGATGAGTTTTGGGACGTCGACGCCACGGGCGCGAATGACCTCGACTCCGACGCGCTGCGTGACGTCGCCATGCTTTACGACTTGGGATTTTTCTTTTTCTGGCATTCCTTCCTCCTTTCAGTTCCCTACTGATTATTGCGACTGCACAGGACAAGTCTACGGCACACGCTTCGCGATTCTCAAAGGCTTTGTACAAACAAGAGTTGGCGACCGTCGTGCGCGCAACGTTGCCCAAAAATTGAGCACGTAGAGCGAAATTCTAGGCTATGTCCCCGCTGCGGCGGAGATTGCGAAGGGTTAGTGCCGCGCTTAGAGCTGAGATGGCCACGAAGATGGCGAGGCAGATGAACCATTCCGGATAGAGCTGGCCTCTGGGCACAAGCGACATGGTGATGAAAAACACCGGGTTCACGTACAGCGGGGCTTTGACGATTGCGGGAATCGAGGTCCAGCCGTTATTTCCAGCGTGGTTGCCGAGGCGAGACAGGGCGATGCCGAAGATGATGAAGGTGACGACGGTCATGGCGACTACGCTGACATAGCTGACGGCGGTGGCGTGCACGCTGCGGCGAAAGGCTGAAGACCAATAGAGGCTGACGGCGCTGATGGCGCCAAGGATGATGACGGTAGTGAGCGCGACCATAGTGATTTCCCAGGGGCCCACACCGCCGAAGGCAAAGACCGCGCTGAGCACCGGCATGCCGATGATCAAAAGCAGGAGCACGAACATCAGGGAGGCGGCAAATTTCCCCCACCAGATTTGCGTGGGGCGCAGCAGCGAGGTTAAAAGACCTCCTAAGGTTCGCTGTTCCTTTTCGATGGTCAAGGCGCCGGCACTGAAAATGGGAGCGAGGAGTAGAAGCAAAACGAGTTGGGTGTAGGCAAGCGTGAGAAAGAGGGCTTCGCCAATTTGCCAGCCCTGGACGCGCTCGTTCCCTCCCCAGGCGGTGGTGTAATACGCGACGGTGATGACAGCGCTAAGCGTCAATAAATACAGGGAAGGCAAGATCCACCCGCGTCGCTCTCTCATGCGTTGGCGAAGTTCCTTGCGGATCATCGGATTCATCGGCGCTGGCCTCCGAAGACGGCGCGATAACGTTGCTCGAGAGTGGCAGGGGGACGATCGAACTTGATTACTTGAACCCCGCTCGAGACCAAGTGGCGCAGGAATTCAGCGGCTTGCGTAGCGTCACCGGGAATTTGCACGACGAAGCGGGACGACTGAATATCCAGGACTGTGACCCCGGTGAAGGCGGCGGCTTGTTTGGCAGCTTCTTGGGTGTCTTGCAGGACTTCAACTTCGTACAAGCGTGGCTGGGAGGAGTCGTCTTTTCGCAATTCGACGACCGTGCGCCCGCTTTGGTCGGGTTGATTCTTGCCCTCCGCGATAAACGCAACGCGAGTGCAGATTTCCTGCAGGTCTACGAGAATATGAGAAGAAATCAGGATCGTAATTCCCT
This sequence comes from uncultured Acidobacteriota bacterium, assembly GCA_963795005.1. GTDB lineage: Bacteria > Acidobacteriota > Terriglobia > Acidiferrales > UBA7541 > Palsa-295. Next base: position 380,200 of record CAWCGE010000001.1, read on the forward strand.
GTTCGTTGAGACGCTTGAGTTGATTGCGGAGATCCACCCGCGCCATAGGGTCGAGTCCGCTGGCGGGCTCGTCGAGTAGCAGAACCTGCGGAGAATGAAGCAGTGTCTTGGCCAGGAAAAGTCTTTGCTTCATGCCCAAGGAAAGTTCTTCGACGAAACTATCGCGGCGCGCTGCGAGACCTGAATTTGCCAATGCTTCCTCTAGCGCGGAACGCCGCTGACTTGACGGAATGCGAAATGCGTCGGCAAAGAATTCCAGAAACTCAAGGACTCGCATGTCCTGATAAAGCCCGGGCTGGTCCGGCATGTAGCCGACGACGCGTTTGACCCCGTGCGGATTGGCGGTGACGTCCATTCCAGCGATGCGCGCGCCGCCGGAATCGGCACGAATGAGCGTGGACAAAATCTTGATGAGGGTGGTCTTGCCGGCGCCATTGGGTCCGACGAGGCCGAAGAGTTCGCCTTTTTCGACGCGAATACTGAAACCGTCGAGGCCGCGCGAGCCGTTGTAGCGCTTTTGAATTTGATTGACGTCAATCATTTTTCGTCCATGTCAACGATCGTCAAGGCGAATTTGGCGCGAGCTGTAGCGGGAATTTGCAGTTGCGCGGCTGGCAGTGGCTCGTCTGAAAGGCCCGCAAAAACGTGCCTGCCTTGTCCGACTTCAAAACCAGCGTAGGCGAAATCCTCGATCGAGAAAGCAGCCTTCCCGGCGGCGCGATGCGGATCGGAATTTGGATGCAACACAAAACCGTTGGGGGTCAACTCCTTGGCCCAGATCTGCTTCCAATCGAGCGACGAAACGTCCGCCTCTTTGCCGGGGGTCAAATGCGGGATCAGATATTGTTTATTTTCCGGGTAGTCCAAATAAATCGCCTCGCGGAAAGAAATTCCGGTGTCGTTCCGCAACTTGTTCGGAGAAGTCCAATGCACAGTGCCGGCCCGTGTGCGAAACCCTTCAAAATTGAAATCCTCGGTGGACCAGCGGAGCATCGGCCTGGTGGCTGTTACAGGCGGACCAGCATCCACATTCCAACCCTCCTGAATCTGCTGCTTGTCGGTGATTTCCGCGCCCAATTCAACGTCGGACTGATTACGCAACACATTGCCGGGGTTCACAGCCACGACGTCGTCGTTCACGGAGACGGCGACGTCACCGCGCGCAGGAGAGGAGATTCGTAGCCCCACGTCTTCGACGGCGACGGGGCTGCGAGCATCCATCCAATAGACGGTGGCGTTATCCAGTGTGTAATTCTGGGGCCGGCGCGCGGAGCTGGCAAAATACAGGGTTGCGGCAAACAGGAGGGCCAGGAGGCAGGTCGTGAGCCATCCCCATTCCAATTTTTTCGCGCGGCGCAGAAGGAAAAAGTTCAGAGGACCGACAATCAGCAAATATGCGGCGAGCCAAATGATCAACCAGCGCAGACGCGGAAAGGTGAAGGAAACACCGACGCGGCTCAGCAGGGGTTCTGCCGAGGGCTGCCCTGTGAGGTAACCGACGAACTTTGCGTACTTTGAAAAGGTGCTGTCGAAGGATTGTTGGGCGAGGTCCTTACTAGCAACGCTGCGGAGACGGTAGAGATGACCGCGACCGATGGATATGGCGGCAGGAGTGGCTGAGCCTACTCGGTAGGGCGCAAGGAAGCTTTTGTCCGCGATGTCATCTTCCAGGATCACCAGAATGCCGCCGGCACGAGCGTAATCCTCGAGGGCCTCGCGTTCGTTGAGGGTGAGGCCGGCAATGGGCCCGGCCAACACGACGGCGCGAGCGAGCGAATAGGACCACCAATGCTGCCGAGGGACGCGAAACACCGTTAGGCGCATGTCCGTGCCCGGAATGCCTCTGCCATGAAACTCGATTTGAGAGGGCGCGCTCTGGCATCTCGCATCATCCTGGCAATAGACGGCGACGAGATATTGGTTTTGGGACAGAAATTCCAGAGATTTGAGGTCCTGACTGGCGTTGCCAACGACATGGCCATCCGAGGCGATTGCCGCGACATCCAGAACGCCCCACGGGGCTTGAGGAATCAGGGCCGGCACTTCCACTTCGCTCGCTTGACCCGCGGGCAAGCGGACGCGTTTTACGAAGCGATCGGTGCGGACTACGCCATGTTGGCCAAAGTAATAGCTGGAGCGGACGTGCAATTCGAGCCGGAGGGATTGCGGCTGTGCAGGCGCCGGTAAATGGATTTGTACGGGTACAGGGACGACGTTGGAGTAGTAACCGCCGAGCCCAACGCTGTTTATGCGCAGTGAATCCTGAGAGCGTACGATGCCGGGTGAAAGGAAGGCGAGGAGGAGGAGCGCAAACAGTCTCACGCCAGAGCAATGTACGCCGCGGCGCGCGGTCGGGCGCGGCCTGAGCAGCGATGCTGTCGTGGCACCAAGCATCTCTTACCTCAGTGGTTATCTCGCTGGCGGAGTCTACTTTGCTTCCCGGCGGTTTGCAATTCGCGGTTCTTCTGGTCAGCGCGAAAAAGCAAACAGCGAAAGCAAGGAGAAAAAGCGGCGCGCGCGACGAGAATTAATTCAGAGCGTTGAAGTTGAAATTGTTGCCGGTGTCGCGTCCCAGCACGAAATTGCTGTGTCGTTATCGGCATCATGGGATTTATGTAGATGATTGATTCGTTTGACCCTTGCTGATTGCGTGTGCTACGGTGTTTGTGGGTCGTTTTTTCAAAACTTTTCTCCTGGGGGACAACAATTTCCGTTCTGGCGCTGTTGCTAATCACCAGCCGGCTCGAGACACTGATCACGCAAACGGGTTGGGTGGCGCGCGTAGTACTCTGCATCCTGTTGGTCCTCTCTGTTTTTTCGTGGGCTATCATCTTGCAAAAATCCCAGAAGCTTGGGGCCATCGAGAGACAAACAAGAAAATTCCTGGAGATGTTTCGCGCCGGGCGCGGCCTGCCTGACCCGGCAACTTTGCGCATGGGCGCGGGAGCAACGCCGCTGGTACATGTCTACCAGGCGGGGTATCGCGAGTTGGAAGCACAGCTGGGAATGCCCGAGCGGCGTCCTAGTGCGCCAGGGTTGGGGGGCAGCGCGACCGCGGTGGCTGCGGCTCCGCGAGTGAAGAGCGCAAATGCCGTGGGAGTGCAGATGCAAGTCGCTGCGGGCGAGGAAGTGCGCCGACTGGAAAAATGGATGTCGTGGCTGGCCACGACGGGCTCGGTTTCGCCGTTCATTGGATTATTTGGAACCGTGTGGGGCGTGATGGACGCGTTTGCGGGACTCGGTGATGCGGGAACGGCGAGTTTGCGCGCTGTGGCGCCGGGTATTGCAGAGGCGTTAATCACGACGGCGGCGGGGCTTTTCGCGGCGATTCCCGCGGTGGTTGCGTATAACCATTATCTAGGAAAGATTCGGGCGGTGGCGGCGCGGATGGATAGTTTTGCGGCGGAGTTTGTGGCGAAAATTGAAACGATTTATAGCGCGTAGGGAGGCGGTCGCTGCCATTCCAGCGATTGAGCAAGACAGGTCCCTCCGCTCGGGGTGACAAACACTTCACAGTGCTGGGTTAAAAAACATTATGCCGCAGACACAACGCGAGACCGGGACATCGCTTTCGGAAATCAACATGGTTCCGTTTATTGACGTCGTGTTGGTGCTTTTGATTATTTTCATGATTACGGCGCCGATCCTGCAGTCCGGGATCGAGGTGGACGTTCCCAAGACGAAGACCGTGAAGGAATTGACGCAGCAACGCATGGTGATCACGATTGACAAAGCGCAGCGCGTTTATCTGAACGACAAGCCGGTGAACATTCACGATCTGGGCGGACAACTCACGTCGCAGATGAAGGATCCGCAGCATCAGGCCGTGTACGTGCGCTGCGATGAGACAGTTCCCTTTGGCAGCTGGGCGACCGTGGTGGATGCGATGCGGCAGGCCGGCATACAAAACATCAGCGTGGTGACCCAGCCGCTCACCGAGCGCGCGCAAATTCAGTGAAATGGCTTCCCTCGCCGCAAACCCGGCATCGGATACTCTAAAAGGACCGCTGTCAATTTCGTTGATGATGCACGCGGGGCTGGCGGTGCTCTTCATCGGCTCGGCGGTTTTTTCGCATCAGGGCGATTCATGGGGCGGGCCGGGCGGCGCGATTACCGTGGGCGTTGTCGGGAGCTTGCCGGCGGTGCCGATGCCGCGGCCGGAGGTAGAAACGCCGAGCCGAGTGGTAGATGAGTCCAAAGGCCTATACAAGACCGAGCCTCAGCCCAAACCGGTGATACCGCCGGACGCGACTCCGATTCCGAAATTCGAAAAGAACAAGCCGCCGAAGTATGTAACCCGTCCTTCGAAGGTGCTAGAGAATCCGAAGCCGCCTCCGCCGAACGCGGTTCCATACGGAGGAGGCGGAACGCCGACGGTGCCATACACTTCGTTTGCGCTAGGGGCGGGAAGTTCGACGCAGGCCGGGATGGGATTCGCAGGGCCAGGCGCGGGAAATTTCGGGGAGCGGTTTTCGTGGTACGTGGAAGCCGTGCAGCGCAAGGTCAGCGGGGCGTGGCTGCAGTCAACCGTGGACCCGAGCATTCAATTTGCGCCGCGGGTGGTAGCAACGTTTGACATTTTGCGCGACGGAACCGTGACGAACATACAGGTCACGCAGTCGAGCGGAAATCAGTCGGTGGATTCGTCGGCGGTGCGAGCGATCCGGGATGCGAGTCCGATGCAGCAGTTGCCAGCGGCTTACTCGGGATCGAAGGTTAGCGTGGAATTTTGGTTTGATTTCAAGAGGTGAACGGCGACGGCAAGAACAAAGATTTAACAGCCAGGGCACGGAGTTCGGAAAATACGAGGACACAGCGAAAGGCAACATCGAGAGATTGAACGCAGAGTTCGGAACGCAGAGGGCGCAGAGAAAGGCAACGGAGGACGATTTAACACAGAGGACATGGAGGAAAACCTCACGGCACGGAGACGAGGGGTCCCTGGCTGCGCTCGAGCTGGCAAGGTTGCTGGAGTCGGCACAAATTGCGGGATCTCGACGTTTTTAACAAATGCCGAGGAGAAACGTTAGGACGGAGAGCGAATTGGGGTGCGTGTCACAGTGCAAAAGCGGCGGCAAGCCGCCGCACTCCAAGAAAAGACCATGAGACAAAAACTTGTAATCGTTGCGACGGTATTTATTGCTCTTCTTTCGTGTGCGAGGCCGGCTGCGGCGCAGGATTGGTTCAAGACTGGAACTGGCCTCGGGGTGTCGAAGGCGCGGCTCGCGGTGCCGGAATTTGCGGTGCGGCAGGCTACGCCGCCGGCTTTGGAAAAAACCTTTCACGACGTGCTGTGGGCGGACCTGGAGTATAGCGGTATCCTCGAGATGGTCAGCCCGAGCTTCTATCCGCCGCAGGTGCCGGGCCAACCCAGCGAAGTGAAGTTTGCGGATTGGTCCGGGGCGCCGGCGAACGCCTATATGCTGGCGTATGGGAATTTGTCGGCGGATGGCGCGAATCTGGCCGCGTCGGGATTTTTGTCCGACGTGCGCAACGCTCAGGCCCCGATCGCGCTGCAAAAAATCTATCGCGGCCCAGCGACGGACGCGGGCGCGCGAAAACTGGCGCACCAATTCGCGGACGACATTATAGGGATCCTGAGCGGCGGGGCGGCGGGAATCGCGCAGACGCAAATCGCGTACGTGAGCACCAAGAGTGGGAACAAAGAAATCTGGGAGATGGATTACGACGGCTCGAACCAGCACCAGTTGACCCACCTGAAATCCATTGCGCTGACGCCGCGTTGGTCGCCCGATGACACGCGGATTGCGTTCACCTGTTACGTTCCTTTCCGCGGGATCGTGTCGCCACAAATTTGCGTGTACTCGACGGTGTCCGACCGATTGATTTCATTTCCGCGATACCGCGGCTCGAACAGTTCTCCGGCATTTTCGCCGGACGGAACGCAGATCGCGTTTATGTCCAGCCTGAGCGGCGACCCGCAGATTTATGTGTCCGATGTGAACGGCGGAGGACTAAAGCGGATCACCTTCGCCGCCGGCGTAAGCACGTCTCCAGCGTGGAATCCGAAAACCGGAAGACAGATTGTGTTTGTGAGCGATCGTGCCGGGGAACCCGTGTTGTACCTGGCGAACGCGGATGGAACCGACGTGCAGAAGCTGGACATGCCGGACATGGGCTACGTGGTGGATCCGGCATGGTCACCGAATGGACAACTGCTGGCATTTAGCTGGCGACGCCCGAGCGGCAACTTCGATATCTATATTATGGACATTGTGAGCCGGCAGCTCGTGGAGTTGACACGAGACGCGGGGCGCAATGAACGTCCGAGTTGGGCGCCGGACGGGCGGCATCTTGTTTTCGAATCCACCCGCACCGGGACGCGGCAGATCTGGTCCATGCTGGCGGATGGCAGCTTGCCGCGGCAATTGACATACGAAGGCCAGAACGAATCGCCGAACTGGTCGCCGAAATAACTCAACACACATTCTTTTTTGCCGGGGACGATGCGGCGGAAGATTTTTTCCGGGCCATGTACACGAAAAAACCGGCGGGATTAAATTTCTCTGGCTTCCTGCCGAGTTGCTCGTGAAACCAAGAAGGAGGCAATCCATGGAAGTAAGCAGTAATCGCAAGCGCACGCTCGTGCTGGGCACCTTGGCGGTGTTGGTATTTGTTGGCGGTTGCAAGAAGCAAGTGGCCACCACTCCGCCATCCAGCGCACCTCCGGCGCCATCGGCGGCACAGCCGACGGTGACATTGAACGCGGCACCGAGCATGGTGAAAAGCGGCGACACGGTGACGCTGACGTGGACGTCCACGGATGCGACGGACGCCGATGTCGAGCCCGGCGTGGGCAAGGTTGCCTTGCAAGGTTCGACGCCCGTGAACCCGACCGAATCCACGACGTACACGATCACGGCCACGGGACCGGGTGGAAGCGCCACGGCGACCGCGCGGGTTACGGTCAACGCCGAAGCAGCGCCTCCAGCCGAAGCTCCGAACATGAGCGAACTGTTCGAGCAGAACGTGAAGGACGCCTACTTCGACTTCAACAAATCCGATATTCGCGCCGACGCGCGGGAGGCGTTGACGAAGGATGCGGAATTTTTGCGTTCGTATCCACAGTTGCGCGTGACGATTGAAGGCCATTGCGATGAGCGCGGCTCAACCGAATATAATATCGGGTTGGGCGAACGCCGGGCGCAGGCAGCGAAGAACTATTTGATTTCGCTGGGTATTGGCGCCGATCGGATGGATACAGTGAGCTGGGGCAAAGAGCGGCCATTCTGCACCGAGCATACCGAAGAGTGCTGGCAGCAGAACCGGCGCGCACACTTTGTCGCAGCGCATTAAGTAGTTATCTCGCAGGTACTGCGACGGGAAGGAAAAGCGCGGCTCTAGGGGCTAAAGCCCCTCAGTTTGCGTAGCCTGGCGGCGGGGCTGCAGCCCCGCCCTTCCGGGCCAGTCGCTTACGGGATCACCTGCGCGAAGGCCGCGAAATTCGGCCGGAGCCGTTCCCAGCCCTTTGATGTGAGCTAACCTCGTCTAGGAGGCATTCCTATGCGCACAAGATCGGTTGCGCTTGCGGTGGCGGCAGCGTTGGTTGGCGCAATCGGCGGCTCGATGCTGAGTCCCCGGCCAACGGGCGCGGTTTCAAGGGAAATTATCCAGTTGCAGGAGCAGGTTTCGCAACTGCTGCAGGGACAGCAAGCCATGCGCACCGCCATCGACGCAAACAACGCTTCGATGCGCACGCTGGTGCAACAGTCCCTGGATTCTGTGAATGGCCTGAACGCGCAGATGGGCACGCTGCAAAAAAACGTTCAGGAAGCGACGGCGAACAACAGCGCGAAGATTGACGCGATGTCCACGCAGACGCAGGGACTTTCCGACAATCTGCAGGACGTGCAGGCGCGTGTGGGAAAAATCGCGACGCAATTGAACGATATTCAAGGAACGCTGCAAAGTATTGACGGCAGGCTGGCGGGCGGAGCGGCTCCGGCACCCGGGGGAACGCCGGCGCCCGGACCGGGCGGGGCAACGAACGCTCCGGCTGCAGCGCCCGCGAACGGCGCGCCGAGTGGCGGCGGGAATTTGGCGGCTCCGATGCCGGGGATTTCCTCCGACACCCTATACCAGAATGCGCTGCGCGATTTCACGACCGGGAATTACGACCTTTCGCGGCAGGAGTTCAGCGATTACGTCAAGCAGTTCCCTTCGACCGACCTGGCTTCGAATGCGCAATTCTACCTGGGCGAGATTTCCTATCAGCAAGGCGATTACAAGGAAGCCATCGCGCAGTACAACCTGGTGCTGACCAATTACCCGCAAAGCTACAAGCAAGGCGCTTCTCTGTTGAAGAAAGCGCTAGCGGAACTGGAGCTGGGAGCGAAGGCGAGCGGAATCCGCGATCTGCGCGAAGTGGTGCGGAGATTCCCCGGGACCGATGATGCGCGGCGCGCGCAAGCGAAGTTGAAGGAACTGGGAGTTTCGTCTGCTGCCCGACCTACGGCGCCGCACTGAAGTGACGGCACGACCGGTTCGATGATGCTTAACCGGCCCGCAACAAATTCGACTGCAATCCCTCCCCGGATGGCTCTGCGTACCTCCTGTGAAGTGCATCTCCCCGGTAATCCCTGTATAGAACTCAGACCTATTCACCGCTAAAGTCATGGCGTAGGCCCGAAGTTCGGGCGTTCAGGAGGATTACATGCCAGCGAGAAAAGGATCGAGACGAAAGTACGGCCCGGCGGCCAGCAAAAGCGTCGAAGGCGCGATGCGTCGGGAGAAGCGCGGCACATTGCGTTCCGGTAAAGGTGGCAAGGGCGGCAGAGTGACTAGCCGCAAGCAGGCGATAGCGATTGGGCTTTCCGAGGCGCGCAAAAAGGGCGCAAAAGTTCCCCGAAAGCGGTCCAGCTAAACCAATCCTTAAGATTCGCTCTGCACGGAACTTCCGCTAAGCGCGGAGATTGTCTGGCTGCCAATCGCGGACCAGCTGCTTGATCGCTTTGCGATCATGAAGATTTTCGGTCAGGACTTTGCGGGCAAGATCAGGCAGTTCCGCGTCGCTCGCGAAGCGCAACGCGACTAGCTGGCTGAGAGTGAATTCAGGGATGCGCGGGCGGAGTTCGTTCGGCAGCAAACCCTGGAGGCGCAGCTGCATTTCGAGCCGGATGACGCGGTCTTGCACGGTGAGCGCGAACATACGACTGTAGAGCGCAAGCAGGACGAGCGCGACGGCTACCAGAAACCCGAGGACGGAATGCCAGGAGAAGCGATGCACGACGCCGAAAATGGACGAAATTAGCTTGGTCGCCAGAATTGGCAGGACGACGAAGTGGAACATGGGGACCAGCTTGGTGTGATGGGTGAAGTTTTGGGTTTGGGGCATCGGGCGGCCTCCTAGGTATGCCGCGGGATTCTAGCACGTGAGTTGAGAGTCGCGCGCCTTACCTGAGTTGAGGCGCTCGCCTTCAGCTTTTCTTGGGCGAGGCAAGCCTCGCCTGAGCAATTGTGCTGGTGCTTGCGTCGTGAAGGCGGGAGCAAGCTCCCGCACTCCCCGAATAATCTGCGGCGACAATTTGCGGAGGCTCGCCGCGAACGCGGTTTTTTCCCTCCTGTGGTCCAGTTCGGCTATACTCAGGGGTTCAGAGGCAATCTAGCGAACAGGCAGGCACACATGTCAGTGAATAAGGCGATTCTGGTGGGACGATTGGGACGCGATCCGGAGACGAGATTTACCGGAGGCGGGCAGGCGGTGGCGAACTTTTCGGTGGCGACGGACGAGACGTATAAGGACAAGAACGGCGAGCGCCAGAAGCGCACCGAGTGGCACAAGATCGTGGTGTGGGGCAAGCAGGCCGAAATCGCGCAGCAGTATTTGAAGAAGGGTTCGCTGGTGTTTATCGAGGGCCGCATTCAATCGCGCGAGTGGCAGGATAAGGAAGGCCAGAAGCGCACGAGTTTTGAGATTGTGGCGACGAATTTCCGCATGCTGGGCGGCCGGGCCGATGGCGCCGCAGCGGGAGCCGGCGCCTCACATGGTGGCGGCGGTTTTGGCGGCGGACGTCCGGCGGATCCGGATATGGAAGGCGGCCCGATACATGAGGAGCCGAGCGGAGCGGGGTCGGAAATTTCGGACGAGGATATTCCGTTTTAGGCGACCTTCGTCGGCCGCGCCTATTTCTTCGGATGCGAAACGCTGTAGGGCGAAATTGAGATGAGGTATTTTGCTTCGTCGGGATTCACCGCTGCGAAATCGGAGTAGCTGGCGCCGCGGTCCGCGCCGTATACGGCGTGGATTCTAAAGTAGTAGGTTTTTCCGGCCTCCGCCGTAAAGCCGAGCAGCGAAATCGGTTTCGTCGTTACGCCCAGCTGGGGCTGCCGGTTTGCACATAGGTGGTGCTCTCCGGGCTCAACTGAGAAGTAAAAATATGAATCTTCGTTGTTCGCTCCTACCCAAGAGCCATCCAGTCCCACTCTGGTGGTCGTATCGCATTTGATGCAGTCAGGATGGTCTTCATCCTGGATGATATAGACGAGCGCCTTGCCCGGTTCGATTTGAGCGATGTGCTGGCCCGAATCCTTCTTAATGTCGAAATGTACGTCGTTTTGACCGCAGGCGGCCTGACGATTGCCGGCTGGCGGCTGATTCTGCGCGAAGACGGATGAGCTGAAAAGCAGGACCGCGAGCAAGGTTTTCATACTTCACTCCTTCTTACTTTACTGCGAGGTTCATTATTTCTTTGGCTGTGAAATGCTGTACGGCGACCTTTCGATGAGCAGCCGCGCTTCGTCGGTATTGGTCTTCAGCAAATCGAACGAGAATGCTCCGCGATCGCCGCCTGCGATTTTGATGCGGAAGTAATAGGTCTTCCCGGCTTCCGCGTCCAGATTGTTCAGAGCAATTATTTGCGCGCGAGCGAATTTGGACTGCCAGCGGGCGCAAAGATGATGCTGGCCCGGTTCGACCGAACTAAAGAAATAGGAATCACCGTGGTTCGCACCCACCCAGGCACCATGCACCGCGACCCTGACGCTGAAGTCATTGATTACACGAACGTTTTGAGTCTGCACGAAATACGCCAGCGCCTTGCTGGGATCGTACCCAGGCAGGTGCTGCCCTTGGTAATCGAATTTTGCGTTGAAGTCGACGTTGGCTGGTCCACAGGCGTCCTCTGGTTGGGAGAGTGGAATGTTCGTTTGCGCCCAGGCGCTTGTTTCATCGTTTGCTCCTTTGGCAGCGGGTCTGCGCACACTTCGACCGAGCGAGTTCCTTCCCTTTGAATACTTGTGTGCGCCGCCAACTAGTGCGGGGGCGGGTGCTGGTCCCCTTCTTTTTTACGTTGCTCGTCAATGCGGGACATGAAGGCTTCGAACTTGGGCAATTGTTCGGGGGTCAGGATGGCGCGGATGCGCGCGCGGCCCTGCTGGCGCAGCTGCTCGCGCTGTGCGTCGGCGGGAGCGTAGGCGGCGCGGATTTTAGCTCGGGTGTCATCCACAATGCCGCTGAGTTGCTGCTGCTGCTCGGGGGTGAGCTGCAACTCACGCGTCAGGTTGTTTACGATTTCGGTGTGCGAGGGTGGCCCGGGCGGATTCTGATGGCCTGACACGCGCTCGCCCCAGAGATGGTTCCCAAGGCCGCCGAGCAAAACGCCCAGGATAAAGACCACCAGAACCAGGATGGCCGCTTCGCCGCGTGTTTTACTGTTTTCCATGATCCGTTTCCGCCATCATAAGAAGTACATCATCGGCGCTGGCCGGCACGGACGAATGGTCCGGGACCAGCTCCGGTAGTTTGTTCGTAGCCAACAGCGCCTGGTTGTCTTGCAACTGATTGTGATGCGTGACGTCGAACGAGACCAGAAGCACGAGCGCGAAGGCCGCCGTCGCAGCAAAGCGCCACGATAGCGAAACAACCGCCTGCCAGACGCTCTTGCCTTCGTTCAAACGAAGCTCGGTGCGAATGCGCGCCATTACCAGGTGGCTGAAGCCTGGACCGGGGTCCTTGGCGGGCTCGGCGACGCGAAGCAGACGAGTGCTGAGGACGGCCGCGTCGAGAGCGGAGCGACATCCGGAGCAGGTTTTCAAATGCTCCGCGAGTTCGGCGGCTTCGGGGCCGCCGAGGTCGCCGTGGAGATGATCTTCCAAGGCGGCTTCGCGGCGGTTACAAGCTCCAGTGCTATATTCTGCGTTCATGCTCATTGGTCCCTTCCTTTTCTGCCTTCCGGCGGCTGATCAGGCGTGGCCTTCAGCCTCCGGCGATAAACGTCCATCAAGCGAGCACGAGCCCGGAACAGTCGCACTTTCACGGTATTGACGTTGAGGTCGAGAATTTCCGCTAGTTCCTGAACTGAAAAACCTTCCACTTCCTTCAGGATAAGCAACTCGCGATCCTGCTGCGGGAGCTTCTCCATCATGTGCTCGAGCAGATCCCTGGCTTCGGCACGGTCCATGGGGCTGGCCGGGGGCCGGCCGGCCGAAACCACGCCGTCCAGACGCGAAACCTGCTCCTCGGAAAGGTCCGCCTCGTACACCAGCGGGCGCACCTTCTTCTTGCGCAGGTAATCCCAGCACTCATTAACCGAAATCTTGTACAGCCAGGTGGAGAAGGCCGCGCGCTGGTCAAAGCGCTTCAGCGATACAAACACCTTCAGGAAGACCTGCTGGACCACATCTTCCACGTCTTCGCGGCGGCGCAAAATGCCGCTCACCAGCCTGAAGACGCGCTGCTGATGGCGCCGAATGAGCTCCTCGAAAGCGGCCTCTTCGCCGCTCTGGGCCAAGCGGACCAGTTCCCTTTCTTCTTCGCCCTTTTCGCGCCGGCTCACCGGGAGCGAAATGGCGGAAGCGCTGGCTGCCATACTCTTTGGGACGTCAGGCATCAGTTTTTGGTTACAGGGGAAGCGTGGAGCGCCTTCCCAAACGCGCAAATCTGTTGTTGCAGCAGTCAGAGTACCATGTGACAATACCGCGCATGATAATCGGAGAACGCATCCGTCTGCTACGTGAGACCAAGAAACTTTCCCAAGGCGACATCGAGAAACGCACCGGGCTTCTGCGCTGTTACATCTCGCGCGTCGAGAACGGCCACACCGTTCCGGCGATCGAGACTCTAGAAAAGCTGGCACGCGCCATGGAAGTGCCGCTGTACCAGCTCTTCTACGACGGCGAAGAGCCTCCCGTGCTGCCGAACCTTCCCAAGCGGAAGTCGGCGGACGATATCGCCTGGGGAAGCCGGGGAAAAGAAGCGCGTGTCCTGGGCCGTTTCCGCAGGTTGCTGGGCCGAATTGACGAAGGCGACCGCCGGTTGCTTTTGTACATGGCTCAGAAAATGGCTAACCGTTAAGACCCTCCTAGAAGAGTCTTCGGCGGGATAGGGCTCGTATTATTCCCACTCGATGGTGCTGGGGGGTTTCGAACTGATGTCGTAGACGACCCGGTTCACGCCGGGAACCTCGTTAACGACACGCACGGAAATCCGCTCGAGCACTTCACGCGGCAGGCGGGTCCAGTCGGCAGTCATCGCATCTTGCGAATCGACAACCCGTACGACGATGGTGTATCCGTACGTCCGGCCGTCCCCCATTACGCCTACGCTTTGTACCGGCAACAACACCGCGAACGCCTGCCAAACTTTTTCGTATAGACCGGCGCGACGGATTTCTTCCACGACTACGGCATCGGCGGCGCGCAGTGTTTTTAGTTTCTCTCGGGTGACTGCGCCGAGCAGGCGCACTGCGAGCCCCGGACCGGGAAACGGATGCTTTGCCAGAATTTCCTCGGGCAGCCCTAATTCACGGCCAATCAGGCGGACTTCATCCTTGAAGAGATCACGTAGCGGCTCGATCAAGCCGAAAGGCATGTCTGCGGGAAGGCCGCCGACGTTGTGATGCGATTTGATGACGGCGGAGGGGCCTTTGACCGAGACCGATTCGATTACGTCGGGATAGAGCGTGCCTTGAACCAGAAATTTCACCGGAAGGCCGGCGGAACCAGCGAGGAGTTTACGCTGCTCTTCGACGAAGACGGCGATGAATTCATTGCCGATGATTTTGCGTTTTTGTTCGGGGTCGGTGACTCCGGCGAGTTTGCCTAGGAAGCGCTCGGAGGCGTCCACGCCGATGACGTTGAGGCCGAGGCGCTGGCGGAGCAGTTCGAGAGTTTCTGCGAACTCATTGGCACGAAGCAGGCCGGTGTCCACGAAGACGTTGGTTAGGCGGTCGTCGATGGCGCGATGGACCAACGCGGCGGCTACGGCGGAATCCACTCCCCCGCTAAGCGCACAGATTGCCCGGGCGCCTTCGGCTTGTTTACGGATGGCGTCAACCGTGGCGGAGATGAAGCCAGCACGGTTCCAGTTTTTCTTCGCGCCGCAGATGTCGAAGACAAAATTGTGGAGGATTTCGGTGCCGCGGTCGGTGTGATTCACTTCGGGGTGAAATTCCACGCCGTAATATTTCTTCTCGGCGTGCTCGATGGAGCCGATGGCGTTGTCGGTGCGGCCGGTGATGGCAAAGCCCCGCGGGACTTCGAGGACGTGGTCGCCGTGGCTATTCCAGATTTTCAGGCGGTCAGGAATGCCGGCAAAGAGTTTGGAGGTGCAGGCGATGTCGAGCCGCGCGGGACCGTATTCCCGACGGGCGGCGCGGGCGACTTTGCCGCCGAGCGAGTGCGTGAGCCATTGCATGCCATAGCAGATGCCTAGAACTGGGACGCCTAGTTCGAGGACTTTGGTGTCGCAGTGTGGGGCGTCGGCGTCATAGACCGAGCTGGGACCGCCGGAAAGCACGATGCCGACGGGTTCGAGCGCGCGGATTTCTTCGAGTTTGGCCGTGCACGGGAGGATCGCGGAGAAAACTTCTTCTTCGCGAATGCGGCGGGCGATGAGCTGGGTGTATTGACCCCCGAAATCGAGGACCACAATTCCGTGTCGGGTGCTCACCGTGCCTCCGGGGTCTTTTTGTGCGGCTGATGCGGTTGTTGTGGTCATTTGAGGACCGTCCCTGTTTTTCGTCAGTCGTGCTGCGAAAAATTGCGTCGCAATTCGCGGCCGTGGTGCTTTGCCCCATAGAGCGACGAGGCAAGCCTCGCCTTGCAAAGGCGGGCGCAAGCTCCCGCACTCCAGAAACGGCGTTCCAGCTCCCGGAGCCAGCGAGATGCCTCGAACGATGGCGGTCTAAAGACCGCCGCTACAAAACCGTTCCCGCGGACGATCGCCCGGCGTCGGGTCATCTTAGAACAATGTTTACGAGCTTCTTCGGCACGACTACGGTTTTTGTTACCTGCTTGCCGTCTATCAGGATGGCAATGCGCGGATCTTTCAGGGCGCGCTCTCGGGTTTCGTCTTCGCTTAGGCCGTCGTCTACCAGGATTTTGCCGCGGAGTCGGCCGTTGATTTGGATGATTACTTCGAATTGCTCTTCGCGGGCCAGGTCTTCGCGATAGGCCGGCCATTTTTCATACGTTAGGCCCTGCTGGTGGCCGAGCATCTGCCAGAGCTCTTCGGAAATGTGCGGAGCCATGGGCGCTAGCATCAGGAGCAGAGATTCCAGGACGCGCTTCAGGATCATGGGACTGACATCCACGTCCAGCGGTTCCTGCGCTTGGATTACTTTCACGAGCTCCATCAGCAACGCGACGGAGGAGTTGAAGTGCCACCGCACCTCGAAATCGTTGGTGACGCGTTTAAGCGTCTGATGGACCTTGCGGACCATTTGCTTTTCTTTGGCGGTCGCATTGGTAAGGTCCGTTTTTTGCGTCAGATCGGTAGGGATTTCGCGCAGGCGATCGGCATTCTGGGCGATCAGGCGATAGACCTTGTTCAGAAAGCGCGAGGCGCCTTCGATGGCTTCCTCGCTCCATTCCAGATCTTTTTCCGGGGGCGCGGCGAAAAGAATGTAGAGGCGCGCGGTGTCGCAGCCGTATTTATCAGCCATGTCAACCGCGCCGACGACGTTGCCGCGAGATTTGGACATGGCCACGCCGCCCTTCTGCACCATACCCTGGGTGAAGAGGCGCGCGATCGGTTCGCTGTGATTCACCAGGCCGAGATCGCGCATCACCTTGCAGAAAAACCGGGAATAGAGCAGGTGGAGAATGGCGTGTTCGATGCCGCCGACGTACTGGTCAATCGGAAACCAGTAGCGGACTTTTTCCTTGTCGAAGGGCGCGTGATCATTGTGAGGATCGGTGTAGCGATAGAAATACCACGAGGAGTCCACGAACGTGTCCATCGTGTCTGTTTCGCGGCGAGCCGGGCCGCCACATTTCGGGCACGTGGTGTTGACGAACTCGGGAGAGTTGGCGAGCGGCGACTGCCCTTCCCCGGTGAGGGTGACATTTTCGGGGAGACGCACCGGAAGCTGGTCGTCAGGCACCGGAACGATGCCGTCTTTTTCGCAGTAGACGATCGGGATCGGAGTGCCCCAGTAGCGCTGGCGCGAAACGCCCCAGTCTTTAAGGCGATAGGTGATTTCGCCGACGCCGAAATTCTTGGCGGTCGCGTCCGCGGTCATTTTTTCCAGAGCTTGTTCGGTGGTGAGGCCGGAGTACGGGCCGGAATCAACGAGGCGGCCGTACTCGGTGTAAGCCTCGGACATGCGATCGAGACGCAGCGGCACGCCGTTCAGCGGTTGGACGACGATTTTCACCGGAAGATGATATTTTTCGGCGAATTCGTAATCGCGCTGATCGTGAGCGGGAACGGACATCACCGCGCCAGTGCCGTATTCGGCCAGAACAAAATTCGCGACCCAAATCGGGATGTGTGTGCCGGAGAAGGGGTTCACGGCGAAACGTCCGGTGAAGAAGCCTTCCTTTTCGGCGGTCGCGACGTCCGCGGCCCTCATGCTCTTCTGGCGCATGATTTTCAGCTGTGCCTCCATTGCGCCGTGGCCGGGAACTCCTGCGAGCAATTCGTCGAGCTTGGGATGCCCCGGAGAAATTACCAGCGCGGAAGCGCCGTAGATGGTGTCCACGCGCGTGGTAAAAACTTCCAGAGCGACGCCGTTCATTTGCGAGACGGCGAACTTAACGCGCGCGCCTTGCGATTTGCCGATCCAATTGCGCTGCATGGCGAGGACGCGCTCGGGCCAACCGCCTTCGAGCCGCTTCATATCGTCGAGCAGTTCGTCGGAATATTGCGTGATACGGAAGAACCACTGCTCAAGCTCTTTGGATTCGACCAGGGTGGTTTCGTGCCGCCAGCAGTAGCCGTCAATGACCTGCTCGTTGGCCAACACCGTGCCACATTCCGGACACCAATTCACTTTGCTCTTCTTGCGGAAGGCGATGCGCTTTTCGAACATGCGCAGGAAGAACCACTGGTTCCAGTGGTAGTAATCCGGATTGCAGGTGGCGAGCTCGCGGCGCCAGTCATGACTGAAACCGAAGCGGCGCAGAACGCGGCGAAATTCCTCGATGTTCTCTTCCGTCCAAACGCGTGGAGGCGTGTGATTTTTGATCGCGGCGTTTTCGGCGGGCAGGCCGAAGGCGTCAAAACCCATCGGATGGAGAACATTGAAACCGCACATGCGCTTGTAGCGCGCGACGGCGTCGCCGATGGTGTAATTGCGCATGTGGCCCATGTGCAGGGTGCCGGAAGGATAAGGCAGCATCTCTAACATGTAATACTTGGGGCGCGACGCGTCGTTATCCACAGCGTCGAAGGCGCCCTGCTTTGCCCACACCTTTTGCCACTTCGCTTCAATCTGCGCTGGATCGTAGGCGGAAGTTTTATGGTCGGAATCGGCCAAGTTCACTTTCCTCGCGAGCGTGATTTCGGTTTCGATTTTCTTTTCCTCTTAGACGGTTTGGGAGTAGCGCGCGGTGCTTTGGCGCGCTTCGGCTTGCTGCGATGCGGCCGCGGCTTCATGCCGTTGCCGGTGGCCGTTACCACGCGGCCGAGAAGTTTCCAGAGAGCCGCCACGTTGCGGCGATCGTCGCCGGGCTTATCAATCGGCGTTTCCAGAATGAACGTGCGTCCGGCGAGAAGGGCGTGGTTCAGAATGCGGCCAAAGGCTTCGAGGCCAATTTTGCCTTTGCCGATATGCTCGTGGCGGTCCACGCGCGAGCCATGATGCGTCTTCGAGTCGTTGACGTGAATGACGTAGACGCGATCGAGGCCGACGGTGCGGTCAATCGCTTGCAGCGTGGTTTCCAGGCCTTCGGTGGTGCGCAGGTCCCAACCCGCGGCAAAAGTGTGCGCGGTATCAATGCAGATTCCGAGAGGAAGCTCGGGCGTGGCGTCCAGGATGGCGCGCAGCTCTTCGAAGCGCGAGCCGATCGAAGTTCCCTGCCCTGCGGTATTTTCCAGCAGGATTTTCAGGTCGCCGAGTTTCAGGCCGCGCGCGGCTTGTTTCAGGCCTTGCGAGATCGAGGCGACGGCAGCTTCGGGAGAGCTCTCGCGGCCGCTGCCAGGATGGGCCACCAGGTAGTCCGCGCCCAGGGCGATCGCGCGAACGAGTTCCTGGTGAAAAGCCTGCACGGAGCGAGTACGCAGAACCGGATTCGGCGATGCGAGGTTGATCAGGTAATTATCGTGGATGACCAGCGGGCCGAGCCCGAGTTCCTTACGGCGAGCGCGGAATCGCGCGGCTTCGGTTTCGGCGATGCGGGCACCGCCGCGTTCCCACATGCGCGGGCTACAGGAAAAAATTTGCAGGGCGTTAGCACCTAGACCGTGAGCGATTTCGAGAGACCCGGAGATATCCCCGGCGATAGAAGTGTGGATGCCAATGCGGGTGCTGCCGTCTTTCCACGCTGGAATTTCAGGGGGAGCAGGTGCTTCCGGGCGGTACTCGTCGGCGGCGTCGAAGGTTAGGGTAAATCTGTCGTTTTCTTCCGCCATTCCCTGAGGGTGTCCGGGTGCCCAGCGAGCACAGCTTGCGAGACGCGCCTCATGGCGCTTCGCGTGTGACTGCTGAAACATTTATTTTAGCGGAAAGCGCGGATTCGCGCAAACAGTCTTCGACCGCGCGGAAAACGGGTCGCGGGAGACAATCCGGTGAATCGTGTATCTTCAGAGCGCGGGACGGACACGCGTAGGCCGAGGTCGCGAGGCAAGTCTCGCTTACGAACGCGGCGGTGGTGCCGCGACTTCGATGGCGCGCTGAAGTGCGCCGCCGCTACAAAATCACTTGCTAGGTCGAAACGGTCGGCGAGCGGGTTATCGGTGCAGAAACATCGGTGATTTTCGAGGAGAACCCTAAATTTAGCGCTGGGGCGGTTTGGCGGTGGCGGAAGAAGAATCCGCGGCGTTTGCGGACGCCGTGTCGGCGGAGACTGGGACGGTGGTGGAGGCCGAGGCGGAATTGGTGCTGGAAGCGGGCACGGATGACGTGGTGGTGGCCGGGCTGGCGTGCGACGGGGGTCTGGGTGCATCAACGCCCGCGGTGCTGGAGCCGAGGCCGAGTTTTTGCAGGCTGGGGGCATCCAGTTTGCCGCTGGCGTTCATGCCATTGTCCGATTGAAATTTTTCCAGCGCGGCGACTGTGTTCGAGTCCCATTTGCCGTTGGGTTCGCCCTGGTAATAGCCGCCGCGGGCGAGCGCGGACTGGATTTCGGAGATGCGGTCGGCCGTGGGCGCTTTTTGGAAGGGTTCGCGTTTAAAGCTGCGGCGCCTGGTCTTTTTCTTCTTCATAGAGGAAGCCGATGATTTGGAAGCCCCGGTGGATGTGGAGGCGCTCGCCTGTTGCGGACTGGGAGCTGCCGCAGCGGGCGACGCGCTCGCGGAGAGCGAACAAGCTAATGCCGCTAACGCGATAATGAATAACGCTGGGCTGGAAAGGTTTTTCATATCTCTCTGCTTCAGTTCCTGCGGGGCCTTTGATCCTCCGTTCCGGTCGAGGGGCTCGCGTCAAGCAGTCTCTCTATTATGAGGATTTCACCATTCGCCTCAAGCCAGGACATTACCGGCGGCGCGTATCGGGTAACCCGGTTCCAGACCAAGGTTGGATGCGCAAAACGGCTTTCTACGCTACTCGACCGGCACGGCACCAGCTAAGAACAACGTTAGGACGCGGTCGGCGTCGCCGCGACGGGCTACTTTGAAGAGAACGTCCTGGCCGGGATGCAGCTTAGCCATTTCCGTCTTGTAGTCAGTCATATTGGCGATGGGAACGTGATTGATTTCAATGATCACATCGCCGCGGGCGAAATCAATGTCCTCAGCGAAGGTAGCCGGCTCGACTTCGGTGACGACCACGCCGGTGATTTTGCCCATGCCGAGCTTGTGGGCGAGGTCGGGCGTTAAATCCTCGACGTGCAGACCGAACTGACCGGGCGTGTCTTGCTGGTCGGGCTGATCTTCGGCGGCTTGCGCGGTCTGCGGGAAGATCTTCGAACGATCGGCGACGGTGAGGGCGACATCCTTAGCCTGTTTATTGCGAACATAGCGAACTTGCACGGAATCGCCGATGGGAGTGTCCGCGATGGGATTCACTAGGTCCGCGCCGGTGTGGACGGGCTGGCTGTTGATGTCGGTAATGACGTCACCCGGTTGCAATCCAGCTTTTTCCGCAGGGCTGCCGGGCTCGATGGCCTCGACGACGATACCGTAGGGCGCGCCGAGCTCTTTCAAAAGGACTGGATTGTTGCTGCGATCTTCCTGGAAGGTGATGCCGATCGAGCCACGCGTCACCTTACCCTTGGTGATCAGGTCGTTGTAAACCCGGATGACCGTGGTGGACGGAAGCGCAAAACCGACGCCCTCGAATCCGCGGCTGCCGGTGTAGATGGCGGTGTTGATGCCGATGACTTCACCGGCCATATTGACCAGCGGGCCGCCGGAATTGCCGGGGTTGATCGCGGCATCGGTCTGGATGAAGCGCTGAAATTGATGGCCGACGTTCGAACGATCCTTCGCGCTGATGATGCCGGCGGTGACGGTGGAGTTCAAACCAAACGGACTGCCGAAGGCCAGGACCCAGTCGCCGACCTGGACGCCGTCAGAATTGCCAAGCTTGGCGATCGGGAGGTCGTGATCGGCGTCAATCTTGATGACGGCGAGATCGGTTTCCTTGTCGAATCCGATTACGTGAGCACTGTACTTGGTTGGATCGCCATCGAGCGCGACTTGGATTTTGGTGGCTTGGTCAATGACATGATCGTTGGTCAGGACGAAACCTTTTTTATCCACGACGACGCCCGAGCCCAGGCTGCGTTCCGCGTCGGGGCTATTATCCGGCGAGTCGAAGAAGCGATCAAAAAAATCCTGGAAAGGGTCACCGAAATCCTTGGGCTTCTTGGTACCGCCCTTGGGCTTTTCAATTACCTGAGTGGTGGAGATATTTACCACGGCCGGACCGATTTTCTTGGAGATGCCGGAAAAGGAATTGGAGAGCGTGACTGGATCAGGGACGACGAGGAGAGCAGCGCCGCTGGAAGTTTGTTCGCGGGTGGCCTGCGCGTGGCCGGAAAGCAGCGTCCCGATCATAATGCCTATGCCCAGCGTGAAGGCTACGAGGAGGGAGGCGAAAATTTTCCGGCGGCGCATCCAGGTGACCAGTTCAATAAATTCAATACCCATCCTCGTGCTCCTTTGAAAATGGATCCGGTGAAAGGCGGAGCCAGAGACCCCGCGGAATGCGCCGAGCCATGAGTATAGCACTCAATTCGAAACGGAGAGAGGCTCTGAGGATGCAGGATGCCCAGATAATCACAGTAGGTTGCTGTGGGGGCAATAAATTATCAAGGAGAGGAAACCTGGGCGGCTGAACGCGTCGCGGGCCGCCGCCCAGCAGGTTCGTAGTGCTTGAGATGGAGCAGGTCGAATCCGGCGACTTGGTCGGGTGTCTTGGCCTAGCGTCTTGAGCCTTAGCCCTTGGGCTCCGATGAGTCTTCCGGCGTGTCGAGAAACTCCGGCACGCGCAGACCGTTGGGCGTGCCCACGCCTTCGTCCCACGCGATGTTATCGAGGGAGGAATCCCCCGGAGTGCCATCCAGTTTTTTCTGAGCGCGACGTTCCGCCTTGGCGCGCGCTTTGTCTTGCCGCTTCATTTCCTTCTGCCGCTTCTTGAATGTGGTCGTCATTTGTTTCCCCCGGTTAAGTGCCGACGATTTCGCATCCAGAAAGATCTGAGGATGCGTGTGTTACCAGCGAGGCTCGCGCGGTTGCCGCGCGGTTTCGCGATAATCTTCGTTCGAGAATTTTTCCTTGCCGCGGCCACCTCCTCCGCGATTGCCGCCGCGATCTCCACCACCTCCGCTGCGAGGACCGCGCGGGCCGCCCGATTCGGACTTGGGCCGCGCTTCGTTGACCTTCAAGTTGCGTCCCCCGAAATCCTTGCCGTCCAGCGCCGCGATGGCCTTGGCGGCCTCTTCGTCATTCGGCATTTCCACGAAGCCGAAGCCGCGAGCGCGTCCGGTTTCGCGGTCGGTGGCGACATGGACGCGAGCCAACTGGCCAAAGGGTTCGAACAGCGCGCGAAGATCGGCGGCGGTGGTCTGGAAGCTCATATTGCCTACGAAAAGGTTCTTCATTCTGTTTCTCCTGAGCCGCCCAGAATCATTGCGCTAACAAGACGCGCCGGTACTCGGCCGAATCGTTGACCATCGCGTTTGAAGAATGAATCGCGCCGTGCTGGAACGCCAAACACGCTCAGGGAGGCGATCAGGTGCCAAAGAACTCGAAGAGCGGAAAGTCCATTGTAACATGCTGGCGCACGGTTGTCGCGGGAAACAAAAATCACCACAAATGAACACGGATTAACACAGATAAAATTCTCTGTTTCCGCGCGTCGCCAACGTTTGCTTCGCGAGTGCGCGATGTGCCCCGACGAGCGAGGAGGTGTGCCCGAAAGGCGAGGGAGGCCGGCCGCTACATAATCTGGGAGACATACCGGCTGAGCTTGCCTGGGCTCGTGTCGTTAGCCTGGGCTCGTTGCTTGCGGCGGCATAAGTGGACTAGAATGCGCGCCATGCCCAACGAGCCGTTCCGCGTGGTGCCGCAAGCCAGCAAACACCAGGGCCAAAGCATTTTGCTTCTGAAAGGCGCGTTCACCTCGGCGTCTTCCGCAGCATTCACTGATGCTCTTGCCGCCTCCGATTCGCCGCGAGTGATCGTGGATATGACCGAAGTGCCGCTATTGGATTCCATGGCGATTGGATCGCTGGTACGAGCCTTTGTGTCCTGCCACAAATCCGGACGCAAGATGGCGCTGGTAGGTTTGAACCATCGCGTCCAGAACGTGCTGCATCTGACGGGGGTCGGGCCGCTGTTCGACACCTACCTAACGGTGGCGGAGGCCGAGGCTGGTCTTTCCCAGTGAGCGCGGCGAAAAGGGCACGCGGATGAAAAGTATCGTTCTGATCGGTGCCGGTGGGATGATCGGCCAGCGAATATTGCACGAGGCGCTTTCGCGCGGCCACAGCGTAACCGCACTGGTGCGCGACACATCCCGCACCGGCGAGCAGAGGGCCAATCTTGATTACCGCACGGGCGATATATTCAAGCCGGACACAATTGCGGCCGCAGCTGTGGACCATGATGTGGTCGTTAGCGCGTACGGACCGGGCGCCTCGGGCGACGCGAATCTGGTGGTGAAGGCGGCGCATTCGCTGATCGAGGCATTCACGCGCGTTGAACCGATACGATTGATCGCCGTCAGCGGCGCGGGAAGCTTGGAGGTGAAACCAAGCGTTCAACTCGTAGATACGCCGGATTTTCCGGCACCGTGGAAGGCGATGGCGATGGCCCATCGCGACGCGCTCGAGGTGTATCGTAAAGCGGGGTTCGCGGGGTTTGATTGGACGGCCATCAGTCCGCCGGCGCTGATCGAAGCGGGTACGCGGACCGGGCACTATCGCACCGGTAGCGAGCAATTGATCGTAGACGATAAGGGTAAGAGCTATATTTCCGCCGAGGATTTCGCGGTTGCGGTGGCGGATGAAATCGAAAATCCTCGATTCCAGGGACAGCGATTTACCGTTGGATATTGACACCGCGCGCGGCGTATTTCTTGCGGCCGAGTGGCGTGATTTGGTGATGTTGAATTATGAGGTGGAGCCGGCTCTGCTGCGGCCATATGTGCCGCGCGGCGTTGAGTTGGATGCGTTCGAGGGGAAGGCATTCCTAAGTCTGGTGGGTTTCCGGTTTCTGCGCACGAAGCTTTTCGGCGTTCTCGCTGTTCCCTTCCATACAAATTTCGACGAAGTGAATCTGCGTTTCTACGTGCGCCGGCATGAAGGTGGAGAAGAGCGTCGCGGCGTTGTCTTTATTCGCGAGTTGGTTCCGCGTTTTGCAATCGCGCGCGTGGCGCGACTGGCGTACGGCGAAAAATACGATAGCTGCCCGATGTGGCACGAGATCGCGCGGACAGAGACCGCAATATCCGCCGCGTATGGATGGCAGTTCGGAGGTCGAAGCTTTCGTCTACATGCCGAAGCAACCGGTACGCCGGATTACGTCGCTGAGAATAGCCTCGATAACTTCATCACGGAGCACTACTGGGGATATTCGGTGAAGCCAGACGGCCCGAGCGCCGAATACCGTGTGGCGCACGATCGTTGGAGAATTTGGACGGCCGCGAAATCCGGCTTTGACGGAAATGCGGAATCTTTATACGGTTCCGGCTTCGGTGAGATATTGCGCCGGCCGGCGGATTCGGCGTTCATTGCCGAAGGCTCGCCGGTGGTGGTCCACAGCGGGCGGCGGATCGCATAACAGCGGGGATGGCTCGGATCAGCTAAGACTCGGAATTGTTTCGCGGGCAAACTACTTACACCATTTATACATGTTTCTCTGTACTTGAAAGCGCCGGAAAAATGCGCGTAAACTACTACTGGCGATAAGCCGCGTCGGAACGATTGGTGGACGAAAACTTTTTGACGAGGCGCGGGTTCTGTCTCAGTGGAAGCGTGGAAGTCATAATTTAGGTTCTAACTGCCGCCCTGAGAACCATGTGGGCGGCATACTGACCTGATTTGGCTCCTCTCCCCAGCCAAGAACAGGTTTTCGCGTGGTTGACGACTGCCCGACGCGCTCGTGGCGAGCGCAGCGGTTAGGCCCAGGCGAGCGTTGGAGGGGAAAATTGGAAATGCGGCCCGTTCCCGAGCAGCTCACCAGGCCTTCCCAAATTCATGTCAAGGAACGAAGAGACCGAGTACGCTACCAACCCTCCGCAGTCACGTATGTGATTCTCGGCAAAAGCCACGGCGGAATCATCACTAACATCAGTGAAACCGGAATGTGCGTCACGACGGGCGATCCGTTGCGCGAGGAGCTGTTGCCGCAGGTCAGCTTCCGAATACCGCAATCGGACCACCCGTTCGAGACGCGCGCGGAAGTGGTGTGGACGTCAGAATCCAAGAAGGAAGCAGGCGTGCGGTTTGTGGATTTGCCTGAAGGGAGTCGCGCGCATATCGGCAGGTGGATCTCTCAAGCGCCCAGGAACGGCAATAGGATTGAGCGGCCCGCAGGAGATCCGGGAAGTGGCGTGAATCGCTCAACAATGAGACCGGGCTTGGCGGCGGGAAATTCCGCTATTGCGAGGCCCGCGGAAAGTGTCGGGGGTCGCGAAAACGATGAGGTACCTCCAGTCGGGTTCACCGGGCACGGGCAGAAGCATTGGGCACTCACGGAGGCGCAGCGGGTGGAGTTTGAACGCCTGTTCCCATCGGAAAAAGGAGGTAGCTCCGCGCAGGAAATTGCCGCGCCGGAAACTGCAGCGTCAGAAATTGAGGCGCCAGTTGAACCACTCGATCCTCCAGCGGCCGATGTACCAAGTTCGGTTCCGCCGGTCGCTGATAATCCTCAGTGGGCCGTGCCCGTAGCGACAATCGAGCTGGAAGAGGCGGAGGCGGCAGCCGCGCCGCGGGCAACGACGACGACTGCACACGTGCAGCCCCCAAGAATGCCGCTACAACCCCTGTGGGATACTCCGCAACGCGCCATGGAGCCGATCATTGGACGTGACTTCGGCCGCAACTTTGGCCGAACCTTTGGGACTCCTTTTGCCGCGACCCCGCCAACTGCATCGGCGAATGCGGGTCGGTCAAAGAGCATGTGGACTGTCATTGCGCTGGTTATATTCGTTGTCGCGGCGTGTTTCGCTCTAGGATTTGCCGTCGGGCCCGATCTGGTCCGCGAGTGGCCGAAAGTGAAGGAGGCCGCCCGGATCATTGCCGATGAGTTAAGCCACTTCAAGGCAGAGCCGAAGAATGCAGGCAGCACCAATCCGAGCGCTGCGAGCGGTCAGACGGCGGTTCCGGGTACCGCTGTGAATTCGAGCACCGCGCCGAGCAACCAGAGTGCTGCGCCTGCGCCACCGGCGGCATCCGCGCCGGTTGCAACTGAGCCCGCGGCGACGAATGCTGCGCCGCCCGACCAGGATGCGTCCAGCACGCGTGCCACAGCCGGTGACTCCGACGAAACCCCCAATGCGACGACCGCGGCTCCGGCGCCGACGGGGCACGCACTGGCCCCGAGCGTGAAAGAGCACCGATTAGAACCGTCCGCGACAGAATCGCGCGCCAGTGTGCCAGGAAACGCCGGGTGAGAAACCGCAACCGTCCCCGCACGTTAGCGCCGGAGCGATTCCCGCTCCGAGTTCCCCCAACGAAGCCGCTCAGCCGCCAGTGCCGATGCGCACGCCCGAACCTGCGACTCCAGCCAATACCGCTTCGGTGGCTGCGGATGCGCCTGGCACTCCACCGGCGCATGCCGCGGAGAGCGCGGCTCATTCGGCAAGCTTGCCACCGTCTTACTTCCCGGTGGTCGCGCCGGCTGCCGGAAATGTTCCCCGTTTAATTGCGTTGCCCGAGGAGAGGATCATCGACACGGCCGCCGTCGTGATCCACTCGCACCAGATTGTTTTTGTGCCGGCGGAGCCGGGGCCCGAATCGAGTCATCCGCTAGAAAAACTGCAGGTCGGCAACCGAATTACGAAACTTGCCCCGACGTACCCCGTGCAAGCCGCACAAAAAGGAATGGGCGGCACAGTGCATTTACGGGCCACCATCGGCAAAGATGGAAAGGTGCAGGACGTGCGGCCGCTCAACGGACCTATATTGCTGATCACTTCGGCGGAGGACGCCATCCGGCAATGGCAATACCGGCCGACGCTGCTCGATCAGCAACCCATCGAAATGCAAGAAGACTTCACCATCGAATTTCGGCCCCTCGGCGTGCAAATTCGGCAATGACCAGGGGCTGATGCCAACAGGAGGACGTAGATGAGGACGTATCTCAGAATGGGTCCGCTGCTGCTGGGAATTCTGTGCTGGGCTGGTATCGGCATGACCGCGAATGCGAGCCATGCAGAGGACAGCGCGAAGAAAACCACTTTCACAATCAACACGCCGACGCAAATGCCGGGAACGACGCTCGCGGGCGGCACCTACGTTTTCAAACAATCGGGAGAGCAGTCGGGATGGAACATCGTACAAGTCTACAACCAGGATGAGTCGTCGCTGGTCACGACCCTGCTGGCGTATCCCAACCCAAATCTGGTGTCGAACGGCCAGGCTTTCCTGCTGTACCCGCAGAGTATTGACAGCCAGTCGCAGGTGATGGAAGCGTTTTTCTTCGATAGCGACCCCGTCGCGCAGCAGTTGGCATATCCCAAGAAGACGGCCGATCAGATCGGTGCGGCGAACCACGTTCGCGTGCCGACGACGGGAACTGAGGACGCGTATCCAAGCTCGCTGCCTGCGGCTGCGAGTTCGTGGTCGGCTCCCGTTAACCAGGACGCGCCACCTTCGGCACAGACTCCTTCTGACCCGCCGCAAGCCGCCGACCCAACGGCGCAGTCTGCGGACGCACCGGCTGCGAGCTCGAGCACTGCGAACAGTGAACCGTTGCCGCAGACGGCCAGTCCGCTGCCTTTGATTGGGCTGATCGGATTGCTTGCGGTTGTGGGGATTCTGGTGCTACGGCGAATTTCGCGGGCGTCTTAAGCCGAGCGGTGAATGAATAGACAATTTCCGTACAGACCACAACTTCGATTGTGGTATGGCCGAACGGCGACGTGGCTACATGAGCCGCTGCAGCCGGGGGATTTCGTTCGCGACCTTGAGTTGCGTTTACGGAGAATCCCTCGGAAGACGGTTCTGTGGGTCGCGGAAGATTGCTTGTGGGTAGTGGCGATCACCTGTCTTAGCTTTTGCTCCGTCGCCTATGGAAGCGCCGCGATCCATCAGGCGCGGGAGAAGGCGATTCTGCAAGGGCTGCGGGCTACCGCCGACAATCACGCTTCCGGTTCCGGGAGTCGAGCTTCCAAGCGAAAAGTGGTGAACAACGTTCTGCTCGGATTGATCGAGATTCCGAAGCTGGACACGGCGGCTATCGTGGAAGAAGGCGTCGAGACTGCGACGCTATGGAAAGCGGTGGGCCATGTGCCGGGCACGGCGTTTCCGGGAGAGGCCGGCAACGCTGTGCTGGCGGCGCATCGGGACACATATTTTTCGGGACTGGACGATTTGAGGGTGGGCGATTTGGTGAGTTTCAAATCGCCGACGGCGACTTACAGTTATCGCGTCGAGTCCACGCGGATTGTCGAGCCAGATGACGCCGAGGTATTGAGTGCGTCGCAGCAACCGACTTTGACGCTGGTTACTTGCTACCCCTTCCATTACATCGGTTCCGCGCCGCAGAGATACGTGGTTACGGCGCGCGAGGAAGGTCCATCGCAATGAGCGGTTGCGGCGTGATTGCATTGTGACTGACAGCCAAATCGGTTTTCAGCAACGTGCGTTGATAGCAATCCTTGCAGGTTCACCGATCTCGATAGCAATATTCCTTTTGTCTTATTCAACTCACAGCATTGTCGCCTTTTGGCCATAGGCTTTAGGTTTCTACGCTTGCATCATGACCCCGGGAAGTTCACAGCGCCACGAAGAGTGGATTTCTCGCAATCATGGCTTATGCCGCCGTCATTTTTGTCGCGTGGCACATTTTCGCGGCCAAACGAGTTCCAAGGCAGACCCCGCAGCAGCGGAAGTAGGGCGGAGCATTCTCTGCCAAGGGGCGATAGCGCACTGAAGTGCGCTGCAACAAAATCGGCTTCTGGCGGCGGTCCGCCTCAACTTTGGGGTACCGGAACTGAACTGTCGGCGGGATTGGCGGAAGTTGACGGAATTGTTACAATAGTCCTTGGCTGGAGCCGTGGCTCCGGCTCTCATCCGACGACCGGGACAAAGTTCCCCACAGGCAGGAAACCAAACGAATGGCCGCTCGCACGCTTTACGAGAAAATTTGGGATGCCCATGTGGTGCACGAAGAGCCCGGGCAGCCCTCCCTGATTTATATTGACCGACATCTAATCCATGAAGGCACTTCCCCGCAGGCCTTTGCTGGCCTCAAAGCCGCGGGGCGCAAAGTGCGCCGACCGGAACTGACGTTTGCGGTGATGGACCACTCCGTCTCGACCAAGAACCGCTTATTGCCGGTGGTGGACGCCGATGCGCGCGGACAATTCGAAGCCTTGACGCGCAACTGCGAAGAGACGGGCGTGCATTTGTTCGACATGCACAGCAAGAACCAGGGGATCGTGCACATCATCGGGCCGGAGCTGGGCATTACGCAGCCAGGGCAGACGATTGTTTGCGGAGACAGCCACACTTCGACGCACGGCGCGTTCGGGGCACTGGCCTTCGGAATCGGCACCAGCGAAATCGAGCACGTATTGGCGACGCAGTGCCTGACACAGTTTAAGTCCAAGACGGCCAAGGTGGAGATTCGGGGCGAGCGTCCGTGGGGAGTGACGGCGAAGGATATCATTCTGGCGGTGATCGGCAAGATTGGCATCGCCGGCGGCACGGGGTACGTCTTCGAATACACCGGCGAGGCGGTGCGCGGGCTTTCGATGGAAGGGCGCATGACGATGTGCAACATGTCCATCGAAGGCGGGGCCCGGGCGGGGATGGTGGCGCCGGACGAGACTACCTTTGCGTATCTCGAAGGGCGGCCATTCGTGCCACGTGGGAAGGAATTTCAGGAGGCGGTGGATTTCTGGAAGACGCTGCCGACGGATCCGGACGCGAAGTACCACGAGACCATTACCTTGAATTCACGGGATTTGGCGCCGATGGTTACCTGGGGCACGAATCCCGGGATGGTGATGCAGGTTTCGGATCGCATACCGGACCCCGCGTCGTTTAGCGATCCCGTGGATCGCGAGGCGGCAATGCGGGCGTTGGTGTACATGGATTTGAAACCGGGGACGGCGATTGAGGACGTTCCGCTGGACCGCGTGTTTATTGGTTCGTGCACGAATTCGCGGCTGGAAGATTTGCGCGCGGCGGCAAAAGTGGTGGCGGGCAAACACGTGGCAAAATCTTTGAAGCAGGCATTGGTAGTGCC
Organism: uncultured Acidobacteriota bacterium; assembly: GCA_963795005.1. Lineage (GTDB taxonomy): Bacteria > Acidobacteriota > Terriglobia > Acidiferrales > UBA7541 > Palsa-295. The sequence continues at coordinate 410,465 of CAWCGE010000001.1, forward strand.
GGGGTCGCGCGTGGTGAAGGCCGAGGCGGAATCCGAGGGACTGGACAAAGTTTTCCGCGATGCCGGCTTCGAATGGCGCGATGCCGGTTGCAGCATGTGCATCGGGATGAACGATGACGTGCTTTTGAGCGGTGAGCGTTCGGCGAGCACTTCCAACCGCAATTTCGAAGGCCGGCAAGGCAAGGGCGGGCGCACGCACCTGGTGAGTCCCGTGATGGCGGCCGCGGCGGCGATCGAAGGCCATTTCGTGGATATCCGCAAATGGAATAACCTGGACGGAGCCGAGTGATGGAACCTTTTATCAAGCACACGGGGCTAGTGGCGCCGCTCGACCGGGTGAACGTGGACACCGACCAGATGGTGCCGAAGCAGTTCCTGAAGCTGCAGACTCGGCAGGGCTATGGGCGTGTCCTTTTTTACGACTGGCGATATTTGCCGGGAGAAAAGCCGAATCCGGATTTTGTGTTGAACGCTCCGCGGTATAAGGGCGCGTCGGTGATTCTGGCCCGCGCGAATTTTGGGTGCGGGTCGAGCCGCGAGCACGCGCCGTGGGCAATTCTGGACTATGGATTTCACGCCATTTTGGCGCCTAGTTACGCGGACATTTTTTATAATAATTGTTTTAAGAACGGAATTTTGCCAGTGACTTTATCGAACGAGCAGATGGACGAGCTATTTGCGCGAACGGAGAAGAACATCGGTTATCGGCTGACCGTGGATTTGGAAAAGCAGGTTGTGACGGATGAGCAGGGGCTGAGCTATTCGTTTGAGATCGATCCGTTCCGGCGGGATTGTTTGTTGAAGGGCTTGGATGATATCGGGTTGACGTTGGTGCATGAACCGCGGATTTCGGCGTTTGAACAGAAGAATATGCAGCATCCGGTGATGTATGAGGCTGTGGACGTGAAGTTTCATCACGATGCGCCGCAGGATGCGCGGCATAATTAGGGTAGTTCCTCCGAAGAATCAAACCAAAATCAAAATCAGCAAGAGCGGGCCACACGGCGGTGTGTTTATCGTGCAGGATTCGCGGTAGCGGCGGTCTTCAGACCGCCATCGGTCAGTGCAGCAACACCGATGACGTCCGCCGCCGCCGTTACAAAGGCGTTGAGATTTTCGCGATGCACGCGAGGCGAGCCTCGCTTGGGAAAGCGGCGGCGGCAAGCCGCCCCACTCCCAGACAGAACCGCGATGGCGATAGCTTATCCGGCGGCTTCGGTAGTGGCCTTTTGTTTGTCGCGCAGGACGGCTTTGCGGCTGAGGCGGATTTTGTTGCCTTCGATGGCCAGGACTTTTACCAGGATCTGGTCGCCTTCTTTCAGCTCATCGCGAACCGCGCGAATGCGAGCCTCAGCGATTTCGCTGATGTGCAGCAGGCCGTCGGTGCCGGGGAAAATTTCGACGAAGGCGCCGAAATCCGCGATGCGCACGACCGTGCCGAGATAGGTCTTGCCGATTTCGGCGGTAGCGGTGACGTCGCGAATCATCTTCAGTGCTTCTTCGGCTGATTTTCCGCTGGAGGCGAAAACGTGGACCTTGCCGTCGTCCATCACGTCAATCTTGACGCCGGTGGCTTCGATGATGCCGCGGATTTTCTTGCCACCCGGACCGATCAGGTCGCGGATCTTGTCTGTGGGAATATTCAGCATGAAGAGGTGCGGAGCGTAGGTAGAGATTTCGGCGCGACCCGCGGGGAGCGTCTTGTCCATGATGTCCAGAATTTCCAGACGCGCTTTGCGCGCCTGGGCCAGAGCTTCGCGCATCATGGCAACGCTGACGCCGGAAACTTTGATGTCCATTTGCAGCGCGGTGATGCCCTGCCGCGTGCCGGCGACTTTGAAGTCCATGTCGCCGTAGTGATCTTCGGCTCCGGCGATGTCCGTGAGGATGGCGTATTTATCGCCTTCAACGACCAGACCCATCGCGATTCCAGCGCAGGCGGCTTTCAGCGGAACGCCCGCGTCCATCAGAGCGAGCGAGCCGCCGCAAACCGTGGCCATGGAGGAAGAGCCGTTCGATTCGAGAATGTCCGAAACGCAGCGGACCGCGTACGGGAAATCGGTATCGGGCGGAAGCAGGTTGGCGAGGGCGCGTTCTGCGAGGGCACCGTGGCCGATTTCGCGGCGTCCCGGACCGCGCAGGAATTTTACTTCGCCGACGGAGAACGGCGGAAAATTGTAATGCAGCATGAAGCGCTTGAAGGTGTCCTGTTCGAAGAGCAGATCCTGGCGCTGCATGTCTTCTTTCGTACCGAGCGTGCAGGTCGAAAGAGACTGGGTCTCGCCGCGGGTAAAAAGCGCCGAACCGTGGGCGCGCGGGAGAACTCCCGTTTCGCAGGTGATTTCGCGGACCTGGTCAAAGGCGCGAGCATCGGGACGGCGGCGACGGATGAGCATATCGTCGCGGAAAATGCGTTCGCGCAACCGTTCGAACGCGCGCGTGGCGAGTTTGCGCTTTTCGGTGTCTTCTTCGGGAATCGCCGCAACGATTTCGGCCTTGATGGCATCTATGCGGCTGTAGCTTTCCGATTTCGGATACTTGGCGGTGTCGCACGCGTCGCGGAGTTTTTCGCCGTATTGCTGTTGGAGCTGCTTATAGAGGTTCTCGTCGAACGCCGGAGGCGTGACGGTGACCTTCAGGGGCTTCACTTTGGCGTGGAGCTCGCGAATGGCAGCGACAATCTTTTTGATTTCCGCGTGACCAAATTGGAGCGCATCGGCAACCGCATCTTCGGAGACTTCCAGCGCGCCCGATTCGACCATAACGATGGCCTCGTCCGAGCCCGCGACAACGATGTTCAGAGCGCTGGTTTTCTGTTCGGCGACCGTGGGATTCACAACCAGCTTGCCTTCGAGCATTCCGACGCGAACGGCGGCGATGGGAGTGGTAAACGGAATTTTCGAGATATACAGCGCGGCGGAAGCGGCGGTAACGCCAATGACGTCCGGATCGTTTTCGCTATCCGCGGAAAGCACCATGGAAACGATCTGCGTTTCGTTGGACCAGCCTTCCGGGAACAGCGGACGCAGCGGGCGGTCGGTTAAGCGCGAGGTGAGGACTTCTTTCTCTGAAGGGCGCCCTTCGCGTTTGAAAAATCCGCCAGGAATTTTTCCCGCAGAATAGGTGTATTCGCGGTAGTCCACGGTGAGCGGAAGAAAATCTTTTTCGGTTGCCCTGCTATCCATGCAGGCGGTGGCCAATACCACCGTATCGCCGTAACGCGCCACCACGGCGCCATGCGCTTGACGAGCGATCTTGCCCGTCTCGAAGGTGAGCTTTCTTCCGCCTACTTCCAAACTGACTTGTTCAAACATTACTTCACATCCTTTTTGGCCCGTTCGCGGGGTCGCATTTCAGATACGAGAGAAAACTCTCGGGAAATTCCTCGAAGGAAGACGGGAGAGAAAAAGCGGAGCGGAAACCTGTCGAGCGAACGACGGTGCGCAGTTACGACTGGTAGCCGTGAGCTTTGGCGGCCGCGTGTCGCCGAAAAACTTTGGTTTGTGAGGAGAAGGCTCGCGCGGCCGGAAAAGGAGTCCAGGAAATCCGCGCTACTTGCGCAAGCTGAGTCGTTCCACAATCTCGCGATACCGATCCGGGTCGCGGCGGTTCAGATAGTCCAGCAGTCGCCGACGCTTGTTGACCATCATGATCAACCCGCGGCGCGAGGCATGATCTTTCGCGTGGGACTTGAGGTGAGTGGTCAGGTAGCTGATGCGTTCGCTCAATAAAGCAATCTGCACTTCCGGAGAGCCTGTGTCTTTGGTGTGAACCCGGAACTGCTCGATTAGTGCGGCTTTGGCTGCGCTCAACTCGACCCCTCCCTGAAACGTCGTGCCCTGTTCTATGCTCTTGTCTTTTCTTCGACATTGAAATGCTAGCATAGAGCCATACCACCGCAAAGGGATTTTCCACACGGGACGGACTGTAGGATCGCGTGCGGATTTTTGCGGTCGCCGTGGATTCGACTTGTCGCGGACTGTTTGTGCGAAGCGAGGAGGTCTGCTTGAAACGCGTTGCGTACAAGGGGCGCAGCAAGCAGCGCCCCTACAACTGCCGCGCGCGGCTAACTCCTTGCCAATCCTGAGTTTTGTCTTCTTCGGTGTCTAAATCGCGATCGCCAAGCCATACTTCAGCGGCCGAAGCCGCACTGATCTCGATGGGCTTGCGCCGCAGCTAAAGCTGCGGCCTACAAGGATTTCCGCACAGATCTTTTAGGGTTTTGGCGAGTTGACCAGCGAGAGGAATTCGTGGCGGGTCTGCTTATTTTCGCGGAAGGCACCCAGCATGGCGCTCGTGGTGGTGATGGAATTTTGTTTTTCCACGCCGCGCATGACCATACAGAGATGGCGGGCCTCGATAATGACGCCAACGCCTTGCGGGCTAAGTTTATCCTGGATTGCGGTGGCAATCTGGCTGGTGAGGCGCTCCTGGATCTGCAGGCGCCGCGCGTACATGTTGACGAGCCGGGCCATCTTGCTGAGGCCCACGACTTTTTTGTTAGGGATATAGGCGATGTGGCATTTTCCGAAAAATGGCAGCAAGTGGTGTTCGCAGAGGCTATAGAGCTCGATGTCTTTCACGACGACCATTTCGTCATAGCACACGCTGAACATCGCGCCATTCAGCAGTTTCTCGGGGTCCTGGCGATAGCCGCTGGTCAGGAAGCGCAGAGCTTTCTCGAAGCGTTCGGGCGTGCGACGCAGGCCTTCGCGATCGGGATTTTCACCGAGCTGGACGAGAATTTCGCGGACGAGTTCGGTGATCTTGCCATGGCTGGTTTCGGGCACCAGGATTTCAGATGTTTCGCTCATAATTCGATTCGCTCCTCATTTCAGTCCTGCCGTTTACACCGGACCGCGCGCGTGGCTGCGGTCTTCGGGCCACGTTCGTTTATCGCCCTCACGCCGATGGCGCACTAAAGCGCGCCGCTACAAAGACCAATCACAAACGGGCACGGCATGCCGTGCCCCTACGTTCCACTTACTGTATTTTCGCGCGCGATTTCGAAGCTGTTCTTGCTGGTCTCCTCAATGCGCACTCGCTCGAGCCGCGCGGCTGAAAACTTTTCTAGCCTCCGGAAGATTTCGCGGCAGACGTTCTCGGTGGTGGGCACGAGCGATTGAAACTCTGCGATTTCTTCGTTTAGATGCTTGTGGTCGAAGGGTTCGATGACTTCCCTTTCGACGAACGGGTCGAGTTCAGCGAGGTTCACTATCATGCCTGTCGCCGAGTCTACCGGCCCGGTCAAAGTGACTTCCAGCGCGTAGTTATGGCCGTGTCCGCGGGGACTATTGCACTTGCCGTAGATGCGGCGATTCTCTGCATCGCTTAATCGCGGAGTGTTCAGCCGATGCGAGGCGGAGAATCGATAGCGGCGCGTGAGAGAGAGGTTCATGGGCGGCGTCCGGCACCATTTCCATAGGCCGACGCGGTGCAATCCACGAAAAGATCGGACGATTCGTATAGGCGAATGCGGTCGAGCTTGCCGGCGGTGATTTTAGGTTCCAAAAGTTTCCAGATTACCGCGGCGATATTTTCGCAAGTGGGAATGAGGCCCGCAAGTTCAGGAACTTCATAATTCAAATGGCGATGGTCCATGCGGTCCATCACTTCACTCTGGAGGATTTCTTTCAGTTCTTTGAGATCGAGCACCATGCCGGTGGCCGGGTCGGGTTCGCCCGCGATGGTTACTTCCAAAGTGTAGTTGTGGCCATGGCCATGCGGATTATTGCATTTGCCGAAGACGCGGCGATTCTCTTCCGCCGAAAAATTCGGGTTGTGGTAAAAGTGCGCGGCCGAGAATTCGATTTTGCGGGTGATGCGGATCATTGCGCCCTTTTTCTAATTTCTAATGAACTCTTGCTGGATAGCTTCTTCCTTTCCAGACGACCCCGCCATGCGTGTTTTTCCACCAAGAAGCGATGAGGGCGGCAGTATAGAGACATACACCAGGAACGTAATATTGGATGTACGAAAACGGATAGAGATTCTTATAAAGGTCCGCGCCATAGCGTACGGTGCGTCCCAGAAGCGCGACGAGAAGGAAAAGCGCTACGCCCCAGGGCGCTTCGGATCGAGTGCGAAGGAGGATCGGCAACATTAACAGGAGCAGGAAGGCTTCGAGCCAGGGCAGCACTTCGGACAATTCGATGAGGAGGGCTACGCGATTGCCGCCGACGAGCGGGTAGAGATTCTTCGTCCAGCCCTGCCACATCGCGCCGAAACTGCGGTACATGCGCGTGCGCACGATGCCCATGGGAGCGGTGAAATAAATCGCGTATCCAGACTGCTTCATGCGGCGGGCGAGCGCGACGTCTTCCAGAATCTCGCCGGCGATTGCGGTGTGCCCGCCGATTTGTTCGTAGGCGTCACGAAGGACCATGAGGAATTGGCCGTTGGCCGCGGCTTCGGGGCGGGCGGGATCGTTTACCTGTGCGTAGGAGAATTTCGCGCCGAGCCGGCAATAGACGAACGGAATGAGCGCGCGTTCCCAGAAAGAACCCAATTCCTGCTCGGGTGAATAGGAGACGAGAACTGCGTTGCGATCCACGGCGTCGCTCAACGCCCTGCGAGTGGAACCGGCCATGTGGTAGGTGTCCGCGTCACTGAAAAGGAGCCAATCGCCCTGCGCGGCGGCCGCGCCAACCGCGACGGCATAATTCTTGCCAACCCAGCCGGGCGGAAGCGTGTCAATGTTCATGATTTTCAATTTCGGGATGCGCACGGCAAGGTCGGCGAGGATGCCGGGGGTGTGGTCCGTGGATTGGTCATCCACGACGATTACTTCTGCGATTTCAGGCTGCGCGGCGACGGACTCGACGGCACGTGCGATGCAGCCTTCTTCGTTACGTGCCGGAATGATGGCGGAGACCATGATTTATCGTGAGGCGTGGGCTGAGACGGGTCGCGGATCTCAGGGCTGCCATTCGGATAGCTTGGTTTCCTCCGGGACGTCCGTCGGGCTCTCGAACTCGATCTTGTACCCGTCCGGATCCGAAAGAAGCGTGGTCCACAGTCCATTTCCGACAAAGGGTTCGGATGCCTGGATTCCACGTGAGCTGGCGTCGCGATAGATCGCCAAGGCATCCTGGCACTGAAAACAAATCGATACCCCCTCGCCAACTCTCCCCGCAGGTACCCAGGAATCGTGCCCTTCTTTGCGAAATTCCTGCAGCATCAAAGCCGCCCCACCGAGTTCGAGCCAGCACCAGCGCAGCTTGCCGTGGTCAACCCACCTGTTGGCCATCTGGAAGCCGAGACCCTCTACGTAGAATCGCAGGGATTGTTCGATATTCGAGACACGAAAAAACGGAACAGCTTGCCGGACGTTCGTTTGGGTCTTCGCGGCGACGTTCATCCCGGGACCTCCCGCGCGCTGCACTTTATCCGGCCCGCTAGCTGGCTGGTAATCTGCTCGCTTTCGGTTCGCGGATGCCTTTATTATAGAGTGCTTGGACAAAGGATTGATACGGAAACTGAATACTGGCCTGGTGCTCGCGTTCATCGTGGGACTGCTCTTCCTTTTTGCGCATCCCGATTACCGCCAGGGCGAAGCGAGCATGCGCGGAACGCCGGCCAAGGACTTTGCGTTCACCCTGGATGGCAAGCCGGCGCATCTATCCGATCTTCGCGGCAAAGTGGTGCTGCTAAATTTTTGGGCCACGTGGTGCCCGCCTTGCGTGGACGAGACGCCGTCATTGATCCAATTGCAGCGGGAGATCGCGCCGCGCGGCGGGTTGGTGCTGGGCGTCAGCCTGGATGATGATGCGGACGCGTATGACCAATTCCTCAAAACATACCAGATCAACTTCCCAACCTATCGCGACACTTCGAAACAGATTCCTTTGATGTATGGCACGACGATGTATCCGGACACCTATGTGATTGACCGCAAGGGGCGCGTGGACCGCAAGATCGTCGGACCGCAGGAATGGACGGGGTCGGAGTTGACTACTTATATTGATGCGCTGCTGGACGCGAAGTAACGCATGCGGCTCGAGGAGCAGCCTCGAGCATAGCTTGCCGCCATGGTGGTCTGAAGACCGCCGCTACAAAGTCTTCCTCTCCTTGAAATCCCACTAGTTTTGAAAAGCCGATTTTTATGTGGGGCCTCCGCTGGTGCGTGTGAGATCCGGCGCACTTTGACATCTTTTCGTGCCCGCGTGTACTATACCCCCTAGGGGTATACTGATTATGAGAGCTGCTGGCGGCCGGAATGCCCAGGACCCGGCGGGACGCCCGCGGTACAGTCGTTTGCCGCTTAAGGCGGCGGGCGTTAGTCCTGAGATCAAGTCGGCGAATTTGAAGAGGTTGAAACGGATCGAAGGGCAGGTGCGCGGTCTTGCGCGGATGGTGGAAGAGGACCGCTATTGCCCGGACATCATGGTGCAGATTTCGTCGGTGCAGGAAGCGCTGCGGGCGGTCGGGCGCGGATTGATGCGCAATCACTTGCGGCATTGCGCGTCGCAGGCGATTCGCAACGGCAATCCGGCCAAGGCCGAGGCCACTTACGACGAATTGATGAAATTGATTTACACACACGCGCGGTGAATCGCATCGGAATTGAGAATTAAGGAGAAACATTGGAACTTGATCCAGTTTGTGGAATGGCGGTGGCCCCCGAACGCGCCGCGGCGCGCACGGAATATTCCGGCAAGGCGTATCATTTTTGCTGCGCGAGTTGCGTCAATAAATTTCGGGCGGACCCGGAGAAATATTTGAGTGCGAAAGCCCCTGCGGAAACGGGACGCGGCGCACCGCTCGTGCAATTGGGAGGTGGCAAGGCGGCTCGAGCCGGCGCGAGCGCTGCGTCCGCTGCAGTGCGCGCGCCAATTGCCGAGCTGGAAGACTTGCGCGTATTTGAATCGCCTCGACTGAAGCAAACAGCTCGGACCAACGATTACATCTGCCCGATGGATCCGGAAGTTCATCAAGACCACCCGGGCGCGTGCCCGAAGTGCGGAATGGCGCTGGAACCGGCTGTGCCAGCGGTGGGAGGAACGCGGGTCGAATACACCTGTCCGATGCATCCGGAGATGGTGCGGAGCGAGCCGGGGTCCTGCCCGATTTGCGGGATGGCTCTGGAACCGCGAACGGTTGCAGCGACCGAAGAAGAAAACCCGGAACTCGTTTCGATGAACGCGGCGATTTTGGGTCAGCATGGCGCTGACGGTTCTGGTGCTTGCGCTCGGAATGTCTGACCTGATTCCCGGCCAGCCCTTGCAGCAGTTTTTGTCTATGCGCGCGTTGGGCTGGATGGAATTTGTATTGGCTGCGCCGGTGGTGCTGTGGGGCGGCTGGCCGTTCTTCGAGCGCGGCTGGATGTCGCTCGTGAATCGCAGCTTGAATATGTTCACGTTGATCGCGCTGGGAACCGGTACTGCGTTCGTTTACAGCGTGATTGCCGTTTTGTTCCCGCAGATATTTCCGGCGACGTTTCGCGGGGTGAACGGCGAGGTGCCGGTTTATTTCGAAGCCGCGGCCGCGATTACGACTCTCGTTTTGTTGGGTCAAGTGCTGGAATTCCGCGCGCGCAGCCGGACGTCTGCGGCGATTCGGGCGCTGCTGCAATTGTCGCCGAAGACGGCGCGCCTGGTGCGTGGCGACGGCACGGAAATAGATGTGCTCATCGAGCATATTCAAGCGGGAGATATGTTGCGCGTGCGGCCGGGCGAAAAAGTTCCGGTGGACGGAATCGTGACGGATGGCGAAAGCTCGGTGGATGAGTCGCTAATGACGGGCGAACCGGTCCCGGTTGAAAAGAGCGCGGACGCGCGAGTGATTGGCGGCACGGTAAACGGCACCGGAACCTTCGTGATGTGCGCCGAGCGCGTGGGAAGCGCAACTTTGTTGGCGCAAATCGTGCAGATGGTGACTGCCGCACAGCGCAGCCGCGCTCCGGTGCAAAAACTCGCTGACCGCGTGGCTGGATACTTCGTGCCGGCGGTCGTGTTTATCGCGGTCGTGACGTTTTTTGTGTGGGCAGCGTTCGGGCCCGAGCCCAAGATCGCGCACGCTTTGCTTAACGCCGTCGCGGTGCTGATCATCGCGTGCCCTTGCGCGCTGGGTTTGGCGACGCCGATGGCGATCATGGTGGGCACCGGCCGGGGAGCACTGGCAGGAATTTTGGTGAAGAATGCGGAGGCACTCGAGACCCTGGAGAAAGTGGACACCGTAGTGGTGGACAAGACCGGAACGCTGACTGAAGGACGGCCGCGAGTGGTCGATGTGGTCGCGGCGCCGGGATGGAGCAAAGAGCAAGTTTTGCGCGTCGCCGCGACGCTCGAGCGCGCGAGCGAACATCCGTTAGCGGCAGCGATTCTGGCGAGCGCGAAAGAGCGCGGCGTTGCGTTGGACGAAGTGCAAGACTTTCAATCGCACACTGGGACAGGCGTGGTCGGGAGGGTTGACGGACGCGCAGCCGCTCTGGGGAACCGCGCGCTATTCGTGCAGTTGAATGTTGTGGTGGCACAACTGGAAGAAAAAGCGCGAGAGATGGAAGCGAACGGCGAGACGGCGATGTTTGTTGCGTCCGAAGGGCAAGTGGTTGGCTCGATTGGCGTGGCCGACCCGATCAAGAGCACGACGCGAGAAGCCATCGCGCGACTGCACAAGGACGGGATGCAAGTGGTGATGCTTACGGGCGACAGTCGCGCGACCGCAGAAGTCGTCGCAGGCAAGCTCGGAATTGACACGGTGTTTGCCGGCGTGTTGCCCGGGGAAAAAGCTGAGGTCATAAAGAAGCTGCAAGCTGAGGGGCACGTCGTGGCTATGGCGGGTGATGGTGTGAACGATGCTCCAGCGTTGTCACAAGCAGACGTGGGAATCGCCATGGGAACCGGCACGGACGTGGCCATTGCGAGCGCGGGGATCACTTTGTTGCAGGGAGATCTTCGTGGTGTGGCGCGCGCGCGGGCGTTGAGTCGCGCGACCATGCGCAACATCCGACAGAATCTATTTTTCGCTTTTGTTTACAACTCACTGGGTGTGCCCATCGCTGCCGGCGTGCTGTATCCAGTCTTTGGACTTTTGCTCAGCCCGATCCTGGCGAGTGCGGCGATGACGTTCAGCTCAGTGTCGGTGATCACGAATGCGCTGCGGCTGCGTCATGTGAATATATAAGCGGCCAGGTGAGCACGCGGCGGGACACCTGATATAATCTCGCGCATGACACAGATGACCGTGACGTACGAACTGCAGGAGCGGCTCAAGCCTGAGCAATTCCGCGCGCTAGGAGAGTTTGCAAACACTTATGGCCTGCGCGGATTTCGACTGGACGAAAAGACCAACTACCTGCACATTGATTACGACGCTTCGCGGCTGCAGAACAATACCGTGGAGCACGTGTTGCGGCAGGCACGGATTCCTGTGTTGCGGAAATTAGAACCGGGAAACAATTAGCAGGCCGCCGCCGATCGCGATCAGATCTTCCATCAGCGCGACCCCGAAGTCCCGCACCTGCAGGCCGGTAACGATCCTGTGGCGTATCTGGTATCCGCCAAACGCACCCACAATTGCGCCAATACCACCGAGGACCGCGCCAAGGGCGAGCGATTGACTGCCCGCAATGGCCAACGCGGCGCCGGAAAGCGCCCCCAGGACCATGCGGAAGGTCAATGGCACGGGAGTCGTGCGGCTGGGCGTTTTCGGAAGTTTGTCGGAGGTCAGCTCGACCAGCGCAAAAATCGTGAAAATGATAACCGAGATTATGTTGGCCATAAACACGAGAGAAGAACCGTGAAGGTTGATCCAGCCGAGATGAGCGGCCCAACAGATCACGGCTGGCGCGGTGAACGACCGAAGTCCTGCAATCAGGCCAATGCAAAATACGAGAGCCAAGACGAGCGCGGCGTTCATGGTGGAGAACCTATCACGAAAAGGAATTGGGAAGTGAAGGCTAAAAAAAGGAAGGGCTGCCGCTTGGGATCGGGAGCCCCAAAGGGCGCGTTCCGTTGATTCAGCCTAAGCGAGACCGAATCATGGGGTCATCCATCCAGCTCCCCTCTCAGAGGCAGGTGGGAACAACCCATACCTCGATTCACTTTTGAAAAGTGAAGACACTGTGCAAATACGGCTCGTTTCAAAGGGTTTTGCAAAATAAGATTTTCATTAATTAGCAGTTGAGGCATGAATTGTGGCAACAGTTTGGCAACAGTGCGGCAGCGAGCGACACGCAGAGTCTAGCGTGCGAGTTCAAACATCCTGCGCGCTTCTCTCTTGAACGCAGCCCGCACGCGTTTCACCACGGGGATTTCTGAACAGGGGTACACTGAATGACCCCATTCCGCTTGATAGTCAATAAGAATCTGAATATTCTCTCGTAGTGTTCCGCGTTAATGGTCACAACCATCATCCATCGACCGGGTGTTAATTCCCCTATCGGCACAAGATCAGGGTCTATGAATTTGGTTCGCGGACCGGTCCAATTGGCCGCGTAATTCTTACCATTATCGGTCAATGCCACGACCAGGTTCTTCGTTTGGTCTCTTTCGATATTGGTGATCGTTCCTCTTTCCATCCAGGCGCCGTAGTCCACCCACACCGCGTGTCCATCTTTCCGTTTGTATCGAATATTAGCGACGACATTTCTTGCGGTAGCGAGTGGGGACGTCGCGCCATTTCGCACATGCAACAAGAAAATGTTCTTTTGGATTGCTGGGTTCAAATCAACCGAGAATGTGCTTGCGGTCAGTTCCGGTAGCGGATCAACCGATGGAGTCAATCCTTCGGAGGTGGATGCGGAGTGGTTTAGAGAGTCTTCAGTTGTTGTAAATGGAGATCGCTTCTTTCGAAGGTGCAGCCAACCGATAAACACCGTCACGACGATCGTGACCGCCGCGAGCACTAAACCCATCAAATCGCTGTTTTGTGAAATCCAATTCACTTTTCGTCATTCTACTATCAGGCCGATGAGAATACTGACGCCGGCAACATAATTACAGCCAAAACGCCCGCGCGATACCAGTGCATCGGTCTCCCATTCATCAAGAATGTCGCAGCCGCGCCGGTGTCTGCTTCGGCCAGTTTTTCGAAAGTCTCGGGATCAATGCGGTTCTGGATGTAAGGACGATTGATGCCAAAAAGGACGATCTGCCCGCGGCGCTCTATGGTCAGCTTTGCTCCGGAACTGAACGGTACGTCCTGAAGCGTTATAGCTGGGGTGCCAGTCTGTTGTGCTGTATCCTCAGCGCCAGCGAGGTTGGGCAAGGCTCCCACCGTGGAAGCGTCGCCAAGTGCCGCCGCAATTGTCAGAAAGCTCCGGCGGCCTAAATCATTCAGACAAGTCATTTTATTTCCATCTCCTTTCGTTTGATTGGAAGTTGCGCAACGCCCGTTCTACGCTCCAAAAGTGTTAACCATATGATGTATACACATCATAGGACTTATTTGCATGGCGTGTCCTTTCCCATGCCTTTGATGTAAGAGTCGAGCGAAAAGGAAAGATTTTTTTACACACCAGTCAACGAAAACGGCTACACATTCACCAAGTCCTGGTAGGTTTGAATGGATAGGTCAGCGCGAAACGTACTGGGCCAGTCCGTTTCCATATGACCAATTCTCTTTTGGCACCTCAACGAGGTTGATGAACACATCCTCCTTGCGAAGCTTCACTCCCTGATGGAGGCGGTCCGTAAGTTCCTTATAGAAACTTTGCTTCAGCTCTACAGATCGTCCTGCGTTGAGCGTGATTTGAAAGAAGATACAATCGTCGGTGCGATGGACGCCCAGATAGTCACGATCAAACGGCAAGGCGCTCTTGCGATGTCCGGTAATCACTTGAAAGCGATCACCCTTGGGAACATTAAGAACATCCACCAGGGTCTGGTAGACAATTTCCCCGACTTGAGCGCGATATTCCTCTGATTTTCCTTCGATGAGGTCGATCCGAACAATTGGCATTTCTCCTCCTCCTTCGACGACGAATTGTCTTTTCGTGTTTCCGGCATACTTCTATGACCCGTACACCTATTTAAATTCGATACTCAATTCGTGGAACTACGGACGGGACGCGTACGACGCAATTTTGCGTTCAGGAAGTTGCAGCGCCCGATGCCGCGATGGGCGGGAATCACGCCACGATTTCGTGGCGCTGTGCACCCAAGTTCGTGATGCCGCACTCCAGGATGTCTCCAACCGCCATGTATCGATTCTTGCCCATGCCCACACCGGGTGGAGTTCCAGTTGCCAGGATGTCGCCGGGAACCATTCGCATGTGGCGAGAAAAATAGGCAAGGATCTGGTAAACGGAAAACAACATGTCACTGGTATTTCCTTGCTGCTCGGAGCGGCCGTTGACTTTGGTCCATACGTCAAGATCCATTGGATCAATGCCCGTAGTCAGATAGGGCCCGATCGGACAATACGTCGGACGCGACTTTGCACGCACAAGGTGCTGCTGTTTCTGCGCATCCACCTGAGTCGACCGATCGGAGACATCGTTGAGGCAAACGTAGCCGAAGATGTAGCCAGCAGCCTCCTCTGCCGTGATGTCCTGCACCTCGCGCCCGACAACAATGGCAAGTTCGGTTTCCCAATCCAGCTTGACGCCGCGATTGGGACCGCGGCTGATGGGATCGAAAGGCCCGGTAAGCGAGAACATCGACTTAAGGAAAACCTCGGGCTCGGTTGGCGTGGGCACTTTCATTTCCTCGATGTGTTTCTTGTAGTTGAAGCCTGTCGCCGGTATCTGTCGGAGAATCATTAGGCTGCGCTCTTGCTGACCTGCCTGCCGCAGCTTTCCTTCGACGTTGGGATCTTCCGCAGCCTCTAATAGCTCGTAAAGGCGGTTCCCCTGGACGGGAGTAGCTGCCGATTCGGTGCGCTCACTCCATTGCCCAGCGAACGTGGCCGCGGTTGCAGCCTCGCCGCTAACTCCTGGTAGAGCGACACCCGCTTCAGCAATCGCATCTGCCATGGCGGTTGCCACCGGGCGTTCCATCGGTGTCAGCGTAGCTGGAAATGTTAGTGGCGACTGTATGACAACGCCGACAATGTCGTCCCCTTGGATCGCCATCCAATAGCGACCCGGATCGCCTTGTGCAACGCGCACATGGAGAGTCGAGAGAATCACATTGTGGAGAACCGGCTGTGAGGACAGAAAGACTCCAGCTCTGCTCAAGACGAATGCAGGATCTTCGCTGAACAAAATCTTGAGTTGCATTCGAGAGATCTTACCGGATCTGGAACACCAGCGCGCACGGATTACGGCGCCAACCTCCTAGCGATATCCATCCATAGCGGATTGCTCCATTCTGATCTGGGATCGGCGGCGGCGCGGGCAAAGGTCCAAAGCTGCAGTCGCTCCATATCCACCTCCGCAAGTTCGCTAAGACGCTTGACCATACCTCTGGGGTCCGCGTGAAGGCGCGCTTCGCAATTATGGAGGTGCTGAACCACATCATAGGGTGGATCACCGACGAATGGCTTTGGGTCGATCAGAAGCCAAGGCTCTCGCTGGGACCGCAAAACGTTTCCCGCGTGAAGATCCGTGGCAAGAAGTGTGTCTGTAGGCGCTGGCTTCCCGAGCGCCTGGGAGATTTGCAATCCTTCGCGCACCAAGCCAGCGTCCGGCCAGTGCTGAGCTTGGCCGAGCGTCTCCTGGCGCCAGACGTTTAACAACTCTGATAAGTGCCTGAACGCACGGATGTCATTCAACGAAGTGGATCTTCGCCAGAGGCGCTTCAGTAGAGCGGCGATTACCAGATCCTGTTTCTCCTCTGGCTCAGAACAAAGCATGTATCCGGGTAGGCAGCGCTCAAGCAGCATAGCGCCCCGCTCGTCGTCTGCCTCAAGCAGTTGCACCGTGGGGTCGCCGTTCCAGAATCGCAGCCCATGAATTTCATCTGCACCTTCCATGTGGGGCATTCCTATTTTCAGGACGGCTGGCGTCACATCCGCGCGAAGAACCGCCGCGACCCAGGAGCAGGTTACGTTCGCGTGATCAAAGGGCGCATCAATGCGCAGCGACCAGCGACTCGTCAATTCCTCCAACATAGCAGGTAAGCTAAGGAGCCATTCCTGCCGCTCGGGCACATTGCGGCAGTTCGCGATGAGTTGTTCGGGAAGGATCATTTGCGACTCGCGAGACTGACACGGACGGCATACCTTCGTCAAATTTGCGCCAGGTTTCGAAATGGAGCAAGTTCGCCAGTTGCGGTCGAATCACGAGCAAACCGGAAGTAGATTGTCCATAATGCGCCCCGTTAGGAATGATCAGCGCTGTCTGATGATCCCAGGCCAGCTTGACTGGCGCGATGTTCACACTAGTCAAGGCTGAACTTCATGGGAATCCGTGAATAGCCATTCTTGTTTTTCGTTAACTGCGCATCTCAGATGTCGACCCTCGTGAACTCGACGAATCTGTTTGCGCACTGCGGGAAGCTCCAGGTGTGTCCGTTCAATCATCCACGGAGCGAACTTCACAATCTGCTTCGCGGGAAGAATCCTCTGTGCGATAAGTCTGCGGATAACCATCTCACTGACCCGGACCGCAGCGGCGGCCTGTTGCATGGTAATCCACAGCCGCTGATCTGGTGGTGGACAGGCAGGAAAGCCGTTTGTATGTCGGACATGTTGCACGCGCTTCTCCGTCCAAGTGTTGCTGTTGCCGGTGCGATAGCCCAGCCGGTTCAGGATAGAAACAATCGACGCGTCTTCACAGACTAAAGCGAGCTCACGAATCAACTCGGTTACTTCTTGGGAGTTGATGTGGTTGTGATAGCCGGTCCGGTTCTTGGGCACAGTGAGCTCGGTGTGTGAACCCCCAGCCCAGTGCAGCTTGAGGTGGACGGAAGGAGGATCGTCCGTAGTGTTCGCGACTACTTCCTGCAGTACGGTGCGCAGAACGCGTTTCTTCAGTGTTACCTGGGAACGAGGATGGTCCCAGAGCTGTTCCAGGTCATCACCCAGTGCCAGCAGTTGTTGGCGCTGTTCGGCTGTGAGTTGTGGAGCCAGAACGCGGGCCTCTTCCAAACGCTGCTCCATCTCGGTAAGGTGGGTCAAGGCATTATTCCATCGCTTTTCCAGTTCGGCAGCAACTAGACGGTTCTCCGGCTCCGTTGCCTGATACTGCCGTTCGATGCGGCTGGCCTCATAGCGTGCCTTCTGAAGAGCGAGTTCCAGTGAACACCGCTTTGCATCGGTCTGGTTCTGAGTATGATCCAGTGCATCGAGTGCGGCCTGCACGCCCAGCGGACGCAGCGCTTCGAGGACTTCGATGGCCACTAACTGGTCCATCCGCGTGCCCGCGAAGGTAATGCAACTGCGAACCATCTGGTGACCTCGATCTCCAGCGCACCAATAACGCGGCAACAAGCCATGTTGTTTGCTGCGAGCGTAAGCAACCTGGAGTGCGCGGCCGCAACGACCGCAGCGCAAGAGTCCCGTAAGCAATGCGGGGCCATTTCTCACCGCGCCATTCGCACTCCCCGTGCGTGCATTCCAACCGGCATTGGAGCGTATCTGTTGCTGATTGCGCATAAACTCTTCCCACGTAATATACCCCTCGTGGTGGTCGGGGATCGTAACTTCCCACTCTTCCAGCGGGCGAGCATGACCGCGCGTCTTACGCGCACGGCCATCCACGATAGCGGTGCGAGTATGGTTTCTTCCCCAAACGAAAACACCGGCATAGGTCGGGTTTTTCAGAAGTCCGAAAATACGAGGATAGATCCGGTTCGATCCAGATCACCTTGCGGTGACCGGACGCGCGAGAGAGTGCAGGGATCAGCAGTTTCTCGTCGCGATACCAAAGTAGAACTTGGCGCACACTGCCCAACTCGCGAAACTTGCGGAAGACGCCCGCGATGGCTTCCTGAATCTGACGATCCGGAGTCTTCTCCATGCCTTCGTCTTCAGTGCGAATATAACCGACGGGAACCTGGGTCAGCACCAGGCCGCGGCCCACTTTTTGTCGACGTGCTTCCATCGCGCGTTGTCGAAGCAAGCTGATCTCGAACTCGCTCATGGTGCCCTTGAAGCCAAGCAGAAGCCGGTCGTTGAGCAGGCTGGGATCATAAATGCCGTCATGATCGATGACCAATGTGCCGGCCATGGCGCAGAGGTCGATCAAGTGGTGCCAGTCGCGGTTGTTCCTGGCCAAACGGGAAGCTTCGAACGCCAACACCGCCCCCACTTTGCCTGAGCATACTGCGGCCAACAGACGACCGAAACCCGGACGCTCGACGGAGCCAGTTCCGGAGCGACCCAAGTCTTCATCAATGACAACCACACGCTGGAAGCCGAGCGCCTGTGCCCTTTCCCGCAAATCATACTGGCGTCGCTGTCCTTCCAGACGTGTGCGCACCTGCTGCATCGTCGACTGCCGGATATAGACGTAGGCCTCACGCTCAATATGACTCGGTTGGATCTTCTCGCTCATCGCTCTCCTCCTCGACGCTGGTTGGGGTTGTGTTCACGGCTGCCAGCAGCAAGTGACTTAGTAACTCACGGCAACTCTGTTGCGTGGTCTGCGGCAACTCGTGTGTGTGGGGAATCTCCCAGAGCAGAACTCCCTGGCGTGGTGGGCTCATCAAACGCACCTCCTGGCGAAGATGCTTCTGAGGCTACCGTGCTTGTCTGTTCTGGAGTCCGCTGCTGTGCATCGACCAGTTCGCGCAGCGCGAAGAGAGCAGTGATTGCCAGACTGGGACGTTCCACAATCTCCATCCCATGGCAGCGATCCTCATCCAGCATCCACTCTGGGATCAGAATCTGCATTCCACTGGGAAGAGCCACCTGTACTTGGTGCAGTCCGAAGGAGGAACACTTCCGCATCCTCGTTACTATTACTCCGTAATGCGGATGATGAGGATAGTGGATCGTGGCAGTGCTCAAAACATGGGTAGTGTGTGAGTGCTTTGCAGCATGCCTGCACAAGCATATTCGCGCCCAGACTTCGCGCGATTTTCGGCAGCGACTGCTTTTGATCCGCCTTGGAGGCGGCATCTGACGATGTTACGTGGACGCCCTTCAATTGGAAAAGCTTGGCTGCCAAGGCTTCCTGGATGATGATGCGCACGAGCCAATTCGGAAGGTCCGGCTTTACCAGTTTGGGACTCTTGGGCTTCTCCTGAATCCGCTGATACATCACCTTGAGCGTGGATTCACCGGTGAATGGAACGTCGCCGGTCACCATTTCGTAGAGAATGAGGCCGTATGAGTAGAGATCGGCGCGATTATCGGCGGGCTTGCCTTCCACCTGCTCCGGGGACATGTAGCGGGGAGTTCCGAGGAAAGCGCCCGTGCGCGTCATCCCGATCGCGCCTTCTTCGAAGGATTTCGCCAGGCCGAAATCGCACACGAAAATCTGGTCATTCTTGTCAACCAGGAGGTTTTGCGGCTTCAGATCGCGATGGACGACGCCCTCGGCGTGAGCGGCGGCGAGAGCTTCTGCAATCTGCCGGGCGAAGTTCAAGATCCGATCCATCGGCATCTTCGGATTGTCGTGGATGATGTGCTGCAGGTCCTGGCCTTCCACGAAGGCCATGGAAATAAAGCGGAGGCCGCCGACGTCGCCCATGTCGTGGATGCGTAGGATATTCTTGTGGGAAATCTTACTGGCAAGAACCAGCTCTTGCTTGAAGCGCTTCAGGGCGTCTGCCTGGCCGATGGCCCCTTCGCGCACCACTTTGATGGCGACAGTCCGGTCGAGCTCCTTGTCGTAGGCCTTGTAAACGCGGCCCATGCCGCCCTGGCCCAAAAGCGCGTCGATGCGATAGCGAGGACCGAAATCGCTCCCCGGAGCGATGACGGTAGCATCCACCATCTGAATGGTTTCAGACTCGCCCAACGGCATGGGAGTACCGCAGCGCGCGCAGGACTCCGCGAAGTCGGGATTAACCGTACTGCAGTGAGGGCAATTAATCACGGAAAAGCCGCCAGGGCGGCCCTAAAATGGACACTACTCAGGGCGGAATTATCCGGCATCCACGCAAAGGCTGCAACAATTAAGTGGGGGCTGCCGTTGTAATAACGTATTCCTTTCGTAGCGACTACGCGGTTAGACTGATTGGCCCACAGGAGTGACAACACCTAAATGCTGGGAACGCCGCTACACTTCTGGGCTGTCTTTGTGATCGCAATGACGGCTGCCCTGGTTATAGACCTGGGCGTCTTTCACCGTAAAGCGCGTACGATCCGTACTAAAGAAGCACTACTCGAAAGTGCAGCGTGGATTGCAGTGTCGCTGCTTTTTGGCGTTTGGGTGCACTTGGCCCTGGGACCACAGGCGGGCCTAGACTTCTTTGCTGGATATCTCGTCGAAAAATCGCTCAGCGTGGACAATATTTTTGTCTTTCTCGTGATCTTCGAGGCGTTCCGCGTCCCAGCGAAGTCGCAGCATAGAGTGTTGTTTCTTGGCGTGATTGGCGCCTTGCTGATGCGCGCTGCCTTCGTGCTTGCAGGCGTTGAGCTGCTTCAGACATTTCACGCAGTCCTGTACGTTTTTGGCGCTCTCTTGTTGCTAACGGGCCTGCGGATGTTCCTGCCGGTCAAGCGTAAGCTGCAGCCGGAAAGGAACTGGCTGGTGCGGGCCGCGCGGCGAATTATGCCGGTGGTTGATGAGTATGAAGGCGAACGTCTCCTCGTGAAGCGCGGCAAGAAATGGAGCGCGACGCCACTGTTTCTGGCGCTCGTTGCCGTGGAAGCGATGGACATCATATTCGCGGTGGATTCAGTGCCGGCAGTTCTGGCGATTACGCGGAATACCTTCATCGTGTACTCGTCCAACGTGTTCGCGATTTTGGGATTGCGTGCGCTGTATTTTGCCCTGGCGGGCGTTCTTCCGCGGCTCCGATTCTTGCACCAGGGCTTGGCGGCGATCCTTGTGTTTGTAGGCGCGAAAATGACGCTGAGTGAATGGCTGCCGATTCCCTCTCTCGTTTCACTCGGAGCGATTGCGGGAATCCTGGCCACCACCGTTGCCGCATCGCTGCTCTTGCCGAAAACGGTCAGGAAGTAGTCGTCGCTTACGCGTGGCGCGGGGCGGCTTCCACTTGCAAGTCGGCAACGAGTGCAAGCGATGCTTCCAAAACGTCTAAGCCTTCGTCGAACTGGTCGTCAGGAATGACCAACGGCACCAACAAGCGCAGCACGTTGCCGTAAGTGCCCGCGGACAGCAGAATCAAGCCGCGCTCGCGGCAATGGCGAAGCACTTCTTCTGCTTCCTCCTTCGCGGGTTCGCGCGTATCGCGGGAGCGCACCAGTTCTAAGGCACGCATCACTCCTAGGCCGCGCGCGTCTCCGATGAGCGGCCAGCGCTTCTTCCAATCGTGGGCGCGGGATTCAAAGCGTTGTCCGAGTTTCTCCGCCCGCGCCGGAAGATTTTCGCGCTCCAGTGTTTCGATTGCAGCAAGTGCGGCTGCACACGCCAGTGGATTGCCGCCATAGGTGCCGCCGAGCCCGCCGACTCCAGCAGCATCCATAACATCCGCGCGGCCAGTTACCGCCGCCAGTGGCATTCCCGCGGCGATGGATTTTGCGCTCACAAGAATGTCCGGGATGATGCCGTAACGCTCGGAGGCAAACATTGTTCCGGTGCGTCCAAAGCCACTTTGCACTTCGTCGGCGATGAGGAGAATGCCGTGACGCTTGCAGGTGTCCTGCAGGATCGCGAAGAATTCGCGCGGCGGCGCCACGAAACCGCCCTCGCCGAGTACGGGTTCGACGATGACGGCCGCGACGGCTTCGGAAGCCACCATGCGCTTAAATGTGTCTTCCAGATGATGCGCGCAGAAGACGCTGCAAGACGGGTACTGCAAGGAATACGAGCAGCGATAGCAATAGGCATAGGGAATGCGGTAAATGTCCGTGGCAAAGGGTTCGAAGCCAGCCTTGTAAGGATGCGTCTTGCTTGTAAGCGACATTGTCAGCATGGTGCGGCCATGAAAGGCGTCTTCGAAGCAAATGATCGCCGGCCTACGCGTGTGGGCGCGGGCGATTTTCACAGCGTTTTCGATAGCTTCAGCGCCACTATTGACGAGAATGCTCTTCTTCGGAAAAACGCCGGGGACCAGTGAGTTCAACTTTTCCGCGAGGGCAATATATTTTTCGTAGGGAGCGACGCTGAAACAGGTGTGGATAAACGCGTCGAGTTGCTCGCGAATGGCCGCGACCACTCGCGGCGCGCGATGGCCAGCATTGACAACGCCGATGCCGCCAGCGAAGTCGAGGAAGCGATTTCCGTCCACATCCTCGAGGACAGCACCCTCGGCGCGCGCGGCAAAGATCGGCGTCGCGTGCGAAACGCCGCGCGCCACCGCCGCCTGACGACGTTTCATTAGTTCCTGAGACTTCGGGCCTGGAATTGGAGTGCTCAGTTGGATCGTCGGCATGTTAGTACCACCCAATCGGTTGCTCGTTGAGATTGATGTGAACTTGCTTGGTCTCGAGGTATTCTTCGACACCCCACGGGCCGAGCTCGCGTCCAAAGCCTGATTGCTTGTAGCCGCCCCACGGCGCTTCCACGTAAGTTGGTTGCATGTGGTTGACCCAGACAATTCCCGCTCGCAGCGCTTTCACGACGCGAAAGGCTTTGAAGATGTCGCGCGACCAGACAGCGGCGGCTAGGCCGTACGGAGTGTCGTTCGCAATGCGGATAGCGTCGGCTTCGCTGGCAAACGGGATCACGGTAGCTACGGGGCCGAAGATTTCTTCGCGGGCGATGCGGGCGGAATTGTCAACGTCGTAGAAAATCGTGGGTTCGACGTAGTACCCGCGCGGCAGGGTGGATGGACGGCCACCGCCGGTCGCGAGCTTAGCTTCCTTTTTGCCGATGGCCTGGTACGCGCTGACTCGATCGAATTGCTCTTTGCTCACGAGCGGCCCCATTTTGGTTTGGCGATCGAGCGGCGGGCCCAGGCGAATGGTTTTGGCTTTGGCGCTCATGGCGTCCACGAATTTCGAGTAAATGGATTTTTCGACCAGGATGCGGCTGCCGGCCGAGCAGACTTCGCCTTGATTAATGAAAACACCGAAAAGCGCGCCGTCAATCGCCGCTTCGAAATCAGCGTCGGCGAAGAATATGTTGGGCGATTTTCCGCCCAGCTCAAGGGTGACGCGCTTTAGCGAGTCCGCGGCCATTTTCACGATGGCCTTCCCTACCGCGCCGCTGCCGGTGAAGGCGACTTTGTTGACGTCGGGATGCTTCACCAGCGGCGCTCCGGTTTTTTCCCCGAAGCCGGTAATGATGTTGATGACGCCGGGCGGCAAGCCCGCGTCTGCGAGATAACCCGCGAATTCGAGCGCGGTGAGCGGAGTTTGTTCGGCAGGCTTCAGGACGCAGGTGCAACCCGCGGCGATTGCCGGAGCGAGTTTCCACGCGGCCATCAGCAGCGGGTAATTCCACGGAATAATTTGTGCGGCCACGCCGATGGGTTCGCGCAGCGAGAGGCTGAGAGCATTGTCGGGGACCGGATTTACGTGGCCGAGAACTTTTGTGGCCATGCCGCCGTAATATTCGAAGCAGGTTGCGGCGTCGGCCATGTCGTATTCGGCTTCGACGATGGGCTTGCCCGAATTGCGCGCTTCGAGCTCGGCCAAGTGCGGAGTTTCACGGCGGATGCGTTCCGCCAAGCGAAACAGGATGCGCCCGCGATCCTGGGCTGTGCTTTGCGACCATGGCCCAGATTCAAAGGCGGCCTTGGCGGCGGCAACCGCGTGGTCAACATCCTTTTCGTCCGCTTCAGGAACTTCAGCGATGACCTGTTCGGTTGATGGATCATAGACTGGGAAAAGGGCGCCGCGATGGCTTTCAACGAACTCGCCATTTAAATACATCTTATATTTGCGGACGGCTGCTTTCGCTTTGGCGCTCTTGCCTTGAATTGCTTTGGCTTTGCTGGCCACGGAACCTCCTGCTGCAACAGATAATTTAGATGCGGCTCGCAGCGGCCTGCGGCACTTTGCGCCGGCCGTATACATAGAAAAAGAATACCGCGAGACCGATGAAAAATGCGGTGCCACCGAACATCCACGTCTCGTAGGACAGCAACGAGCTGATCTGCTGCGCCGGGAAGAACGCCAGCGAGATTCCCAAGATTGTAGTCACTAATCCACTAGCTCCGGCCAGATACAAAGTTGTCTTGCTGTAAAGCCCCCGTCTGTTTTCCGGACTGGCGGCGATTTTCAGCAGCGCACCGAACATATACACGAACGGGATCAGCTGCAGCACGACGGCGAGCGACAGCAAGCGCTGAAATGTTTCCTGCACGCCGGATCCGAAGGAGTTCACCAGAACCAGAATGCCGGAAACGACTCCTTGCACGATCAGCGCCGCGTAGGGGGTAGCGTAGCGCGGATGAGTTTTTCCGAGCCAGCTGGGCATGTAGGAATCGAGTCCGGCGACGAACGGGATGCGCGCGGAGCCTGCGAGCCACGCTGAGCCGATTCCCGCGATGGAAATACTCAGCATCAAGGCGAAGGGCGCTACGATCCACAGAGCATTGACACGCGCGGCCATGTGACTGACGGCTTGCACGATTCCCTGCAGGACATTGATTTCATTTTTGCTGACGGCGATTAGCAGCGTGAGCGTCGTAGCGATGTACATCACGCCGGAAAGCACGCCACCCCAGGCGACTGCGCCGGGCAGAGTTTTCTGGGGATCCTTGATTTCATCGCCCATTACGGAGGCCAACTCCAGGCCCACCAAACCAAAGCAGATCACGCCGAAAGAATTCAGAAGGAACCTTGGATTCGGGGGAATGCGAAAATCAGCAGCCGTGACCGTGGTGCCAAACCGAAAGTACATAATTAGGCCTAGACCGATCAGAACCGCCGCGGCCACTCCTGTGCCGATGCCGCCCAGGTTATTGATCCACTTCCCCACGCCCAGGCCCACGATGTTTAGAATCACTAGCAGAGCCATGAGGCCCAGCGAAGCGATAACCGTGAACGCGCGGTTGTCCGCCAGGGTCTGATGTCCCGGCCCAAGCACGAAAACCGACACGCCGACGAAATAGAGCATCACGGTGGGCACGTACATCATATTGTTCGTCCAATAGCACCAACCGGAAAGGAATCCGTGGAAGTCGCCGAAAACTTCCTTGGCCCACAAGTAGACTCCGCCTTCGCCGGGATAACGATGAGCCAGCTCAATCACGGCAATTCCCTGCGGCCAGAAAAACAGCAGCAACGAAATCAGCCATAACCAAACCGTGACGCCGCCGTTTGCAGCGATGCTGGGAACGACGTTGAGATTGAATACCGCGACGACAAAGAGCGCGACCAAATCCCAGCGGCCCAGTGAGCGCTTCAGGTGCACGGTTTCGCTGGTTGACGCGACTGAATCGGGCAAGGAAACTCCTCGCAGATTTCGAAACTCGAGCCGAAGATCTCCGAGCCCCGTTCTTGGAAAAGCCCGTAAGCTTTCGGCGACAGACCTCAGTGACCGGCGCTGACCGCGACGTGCGGCTCTTTTTGCGCTTTCGCCAGAGCCGGCGCAATTTCGGCAAACGTCGCGATGTGGCGGTCAATATCCGCGTCGGTGTGAGCCACCGAGATGGTCCACTGTTCGTCCCACCAGTAGGGCTGAGCCATCACTCCGCGATTCACCATGGCAAACCAGTAATGCCGCCAGAGCTCGCTATCCACGTTGAGCCAATCGCGGTAATTACGGATGGGTTTCTCGAAAAACATCAGCGAGCCGTTGGAGCCCGCGCCAACCACGTAGGCATGCAATCCGGTCTTCGAGATTTCCTTGTTGTAACCGTCCAGCAGCTTTTTATTGAGGCGCGTGACGTGCTGGTAGGCGTCTCGGGTCAGCACTTCCCGAAAAGTGGCGATGCCGGCGGCCATGGCTACGGGATTGGTGTTATACGTGCCGCCGTGGAAAACTTTGTGATCGGAGATCTGGCCCATTACTTCGCGGCTGGATGCGAAGGCCGCGAGCGAAAAACCGCCGCCGATGGATTTCGCGAGACAGACAATGTCGGGCTTGATGGCGAAATATTCGCAGGCGCCGCCATAGGCCAGTTTCGCTCCGGTTTTCACTTCGTCGAAGATCAGGAGCGCGCCATTCTTTCTGGTGATTTCGCGCAGCGCTTGGTGATAGCCCTCGTCGGGTATCAGGATTCCCACGTTCATCATGATTGGTTCGACGATCACTGCGGCGATCTCTCCGGGATATTTCGCGAACAAACGCTCGACGCCGGAAATGTCATTGAATTGAGCGATCAGAGTATTTTGCAGCGTGCCTTTGGGAATGCCGGCGCCTCCGGGAACGGGAGTCGGCATGCTGGGATCGCCGATTTCGCTGGCTTTGGGCTTCAGCGACACCAGGACCGAATCGTGCAGACCGTGATAGCCGCCTTCCATCTTGATGATGCGGTCGCGGCCCGTGGCGGCGCGGGCGAGGCGCACGGCATGCATGGTGCATTCCGTGCCGCTATTGCTGAAGCGCACCATCTCCACCGGGAAGCGCTTGCAGATTTCCTCGGCGAGTTCCCATTCAAGATCATGGGGCATACCGAACATCGTGCCGGTCGCGAGTTTTCCCTGAACGGCTTTGATAACGGCCGGATGGCAATGCCCTGCCATCAATGCGCCGAAGCACAAATTGAAATCGAGATATGCGTTGCCATCGATATCGTGGATGTGGCCGCCGTTGCCATCGCGGACAAAAAGTGGATACGGATCGTAAGCGCGATAATTGCTGGCGACGCCGAGAGGCAAGCGGGATTCGGCGCGCTTGTGAGCATCTCTTGAACGCGGTGTGCGCTTTTCGTAGGTCTTGAGTTCCTGCTCCAGTCCTTCGTGCATAACTTCCTCCAAATGCTGGTACTGTGGCCGGCGCACGGCCCTGAGATTTAACGCTAGAAACTTATGGATGCAAAGCCCAACGACGAAAAGTGAACCCGCGTTTTTTCAGTTCCGTGAAAAAGGGCCGCGGCGGCACCACATTTTCCGGCGCCTGCACGCCGATGCCCGGAATTTCACCGCGGCCGTGCATGACTGCAGCGATCGCTGCGGGAAACCCGGTGTCGCGCGCGACGGCGGAGAGCCGCGGGCGCGTGGCGTGATCCGCCCACATCTCGAGGGCAGTCGCGACGCGCTTTTTCCCCACGCGGCCAGTGACTACGACGCGCAACGCTTCGACGTCGAGCGGCGGCTTGCTGGGAGCTTTCTGCTGCATCAAAGCCAGCAAGACGGCGCGGGGAGCGACTTGCGTGCCGTTCACCGCTATCGGGTCGCGCTGCGTGAATCCCGCGTCTACCAGACTTCTCACCAGGTTCACGAGCTTGGGGTCATAATTAATCTTAAAGAATACCTCGTGAACACCCTTCTTGCGGAAGCTTTCGGCGAGCGTGCCGAGTTCGGAGTGGATGGAATGGCGCAGGACGATTTTCCCAATGGGCGCGGGGAACGTACCGGGTTCTGGCTCGGAGAGCATTTCTTTCTCGACGTAGCGCCCGTTCAAGAAATGAATTGGCGGCATGGTCAGCTCGTCGAGGATCGTGGCAATCGAAAACGAGTAGGCGATGGGGCTGTCGTAGCGCTGCTGGTCGGCGCCGGCGTTGAAAACTTTGATCGAGTCAACGCGATCGAGCGGGTCGGCCAGATCGCGAGCCATCACGTTGGTGATGCCCGGTGCGCCGCCCATGCCCGGGATCGCCAGCTTGCCGATGCGGCGGAAATCCCGGTCGAGCGCAAACTGCTTGCGCGTCATGTGATAAAGGCCGCCGAGGTCCAGGTAATGAACGCGTGCGGCGAGCGCCGCGCGCATCACGTGCAAATTCCAATTGTACTGCGTGCAATTGACGGCCACATGGCAGCCGTGCAGCAGTTTCGCGAGGTGCTTGGTGTCGCGCACGTCCGCGAATGCCGCGCGGGCAATGCCGTGGCCGAACTTCCCGGCGACCTCCTGAGCGCGGGCACGATCGCAATCGGCCACGATGATGTTCTTCACTTCGCGCGCTGCGCCAAGATCGCAAACCACCGCGCGCCCCATGAGCCCCGCACCTAGTACGACAACCCTCACATCAATCTCCCCTGCAACCCCGATCGGCTCGCCGGCGCTTAGCCGCAGCGCCAGTGCCCCGTCGCGCTTCGTCTCTACGCAACAAAGCGAGGGGTCCGCCGAGCCGGACTCCCTCGCTCGTTTTTGACCATTCAGCCCGCTAGAACAGGAATTTCAACGCAAACTGAATCACGCGCGGATCTTCACGAGTCTTCAGAATTTCTCCAAAGGTAGAGTCGGAGAAGTTACCGTCAGGATTGTTAAACTGCGTGTGATTCCATGCATTGTAGAACTCTGCCCGAAACTCCGTGTTCCAACGCTCGTTGATGGGAGTCTTTTTGGAAATGACCAGGTCCGTATTGCTCAGCGCGGGACCGCAGCAAAGCGCATGGGGTAGATTGCCGAAGGTTCCCGCCGCGGGATCGCTGATGTTGCCGGTGAAATAGACATTTCCGTTAGTCTTCGGATTCTGGAACACGACAGGCCCAGTCACTTGTGGCGTATTGGCGTCCTCGAAGAAGAAACTGCTTTGTAGTTCGAGGTCATCCTGCGTCTGGACGCGAATTGGGAAGCCGCTCTGATAGGTAATGATCGCGGACGCACCCCAACCATCCAGCGCTTTTCCTTTGAACCCTTCGTATTTCGGGATCGGAAGATCCCAGACCGGGCTGAATACGAAACGGTGTTTCGCATCGAGCAGAGACAGTCCTCGGGTTGCGCTGAAGTTTACCGGGTTGAGCTCGTTTTCGAACGACGCACCCTGGTCGATTGCTTTGCTGAACGTGTACGAGGCCTCGAACAACAAGCCGTGGGAATAGCTCTTGTCCACCGAGATCTGCAGCCCGTTGTAGTTCGAATTCGCGATTGTGCCTTCCGCAAAAATGTTGCTGAACACCGGAACGCCATCAATCGGACATCCCGCACCGGTAGAAGGCACGCAATTGGGCGATGAGAAAGGCCGGGTGCCAACCAGCGTGATTCCACTCCCGCCGACCGTGCCTGCCGGGACGCAAGACGGGTTGCCGCCCGGAGCTCCGGAATACGGCAGGACCAGGCCACTGCAGTTGATTGACGGCACGTGAAAAGGCTCCGGAGGCAGGGCGGAGATGCCCTGAGGAATCACGGTGCCAGGAGGGATGAAATATTCTGTGTCCGCACTGAAAGGGCCGCAGGATGTTGGTACGCCCCCAGCAGCCGCCGGGGCGGAGAGCACATTGTTTTGATTTGCAGCGGAGAGATTGATAAGACCAAGGCAAGTCTGAATATTCCCCGGATTCAAATCATGAGACGCGAGCAAATGATGCGCTTGAGTTCCGACGTAAGACACCCGCAACACCGTATCCTTGCTCAATTGCCTCTCAACCGTAAGGTTGTACTGCTCTGAATATTGGGATTTCAAGTGCGGATCAAATTCTCCGAAAAGGAGAATTGGGCGAAATGCCGACCAATCCACGCAGCCGTTAGGTCCGCCTGCCTGAAAACACGGAGTCTTTGGCGTCTGATTGATGATCCCTTGAAAGACGTTGGGGATTTGGGAACCACTCTGTAACAGGTATGGGGTGTTGAAGTTTGGATTGGAAAGCGAAACGCTGCCGCCGAACGGCGGCTCGGCGCTGAACTGTTCCAGGACAAGTTCTTCGATCGGGTTGTAGAAGATACCGAACCCTGCGCGTACGCTCGTCTGCCCCGGTCCCCCGGTAAGTTTGGCGAGCCAACCATCCGTCCAACCCGGAGTCCACGCAATTCCGATACGTGGAGCAAAGGCCTTGTAGTAGGTGGAGGTCAAGCCGCGAGGTACGCCCTTATCGCCCGGAAAAACCAATCCAAGCGGCTGGACGGCATTGGCTAGTCCTGACTGGCTGCAATCGGTGCTCCCATACGCGCTGGCGAGAATCTGCGCGCTGGGATTACTTGGATTGTTTGGATTCAAAACGCATGGATATTGGGTCGTGGCCTGGCCCGGACGGAATGTCTGCAGCCGGTTTCCATTATCGTAGTACGGCGTGTTCAGCTCCCAGCGCAAACCATAATTCAAAGTTACGTTGGACTTCAGTTTGTAGCTGTCCTGCGCAAAAAGATAGAGAGCGGAATTTCGGACGTTTAAGCCTTGCGCGGCACCTTGCGTGTAAGAACTAGGCGTCCCGATGAAGTAGTCAGGGTAAGCGTCGGTAAAGCCCACGTCATTTGTAATCGGGTTGTCACAGTTGGTCGGATTCGTTGGAGCACAAAGATTTGCGTCGCTCAAGAATGTGTACTGGCCGTTGATATTGAAATATACAAACTGGTTGAATTGCTGGCGGCGAACGTCACCGCCGAACTTAACAGTGTGTTTCCCGAGAGTTTTTGTGAAGTTATCCGTCCATTGAAAAGTGTTTCCAGTCTGGGGTAACTCACCCTCAAGATTGTTCCCGATCGTGAACCCTCCAAGAACTTCAACGTAGGGGACGCCTTGCCGTCCCGGAATGTTGCTGGTGATACCAATCGGGTTCGTGCCCGGCTGTGGAAACTGTGCATTGGTAACCGTAAAGCAGCTATCAACCAGGGAAGGTCCGCAAGAATCCTGGACGCTCGGAAGAATGTTTGACGGATGGTTCAGATTGCCCTCGCTCTCCCGGAAATAGTTGAAGCGAAATTCATTTACGGCGGTCGAGCCGATCGTCCAGGTATGGCTTAGGTTCCACTGTTGCACCCGAGTTTTGTTTAAATTTCCGAACCCGGGGATAAGTCCGCCAGGCTGCTCCAATTGGAAAGTAGAGAAGGGATCCGTGTCGCTGTCATTGTTGAAGTAATAGTAAACGCTGAGTTGCTGCGCAGGACTGATTTTATGGTCCAGGCGTATCGTGAACTGGTTGCCGGTGTCGTGCCTATTGTCGGCCAGGGCAATCGTGCAACCAGCGCTATTACAATTCGGGCCGGTCGAAAATTTGGCGACGTAAGTTTGATAGAGCGCCTCGGCGGTCGGGTCAAAGCACTGGGTAGGTATCGTATTGTTTGGAAAAATTGTTGCAAACAATTGCGGCGTACCTGCGGCAGCCGCGGCGAGCGCGGATTGCCCACCGGGAGTAAGCGCGGCATTGCAGCCCGTGCGGCCCTGGAGTGTACTAGCAAAAGCAGCATCGGTCAGCGTTCCGGTGAAAGTTGGCAGCGGCGCGGAAGCTGGTCCTGTAAAGACGCCGTTCGCTTCTCCGTCAGGCCCGATCGTCGGCAGAGTCACGTTACCAGACGAGATTCCCTGGACTAATCGGTTGCCTTCGTAGGATCCAAATATAAATGTCTTGTCCTTCTTGATAGGACCACCGAGCGTGGCCCCGAATTGGTTCTGTTTGTAATCGAGGAGGAAGGGATCGAAATAACCTCGATCGTTCAATGCCTGGTTGCGAAGGAACTCGTAAAAATCGCCATGGACCGCATTCGTTCCAGACTTGGTGACGACGTTTACAACCGAACCAGAGTTACGGCCATATTCAGCATCAAACGTATTGGTCAGAACTCGGAACTCTTCGATCGCATCCGGTGAAGGCTGGATTGCGGGACTGTTCACGAAAATATCGTTGCCGTCTCCGCCGTTCACCATGTAATTGTTGGCGCGGCCACGGCCTCCGTTCACGGACACGACGCCAGGATTGTCGCTGCCGAGAAAAAGATCGGAGCCCAACTGAGATTGCACACCGGGTTGCAGTTGCAGCAACTGGTAAGCGTTGCGCGTACTTAGCGGCAATTCGCGAATCGACGTATCGGTCATCACTGCGCCGAGTTGCGTGCTGGTGGTTTCGACCTGCGCGGCATTGGCCTCGACAGTCACCGTATCCGCGGAGCCGCCGAGTTGCAGAGTGACGGTGATGAAATTTACATGGCCGATAGAGACGATGACGTTCTTGGCGACGAACTTCTTGAAGCCTTGGGCGTCGGTGGTGACGTCGTAGCTGCCAACCGCCAGCTCGGGGATGACGAAGGCGCCGTCCTTGTCGGACGTTACCGTGCGGGTGGTATCGGTGCCATTGAGCGTGGCGGTAACGGTCGCGCCTGGAACGACCGCGCCGGATGGATCATTGACTGTGCCGCGAATTTCGCCGTTGGTCTGTCCCCACGCGGAAGCGCAACCGAAGAGGCCCAGAAACACCAATAGATACACCCCTAACCGTCCCGTCGCCCTCATAGCCGCTCCTTTGGAAAAAGCTGCCGCCCACCACCCCCCGCGTACAGCTTTCAGTTTTTCGGTTGCAGCGTGCGAAAAAACCTTACTATAATCCGCGAACGTTAGAAGAAGGCCCGAAGGTTGTCAAGGGGAAACTGATTTGGCGAGCAGGCGGAAGCGCTCCACGAAGAGCGAACTGGCCCACGGATACTTGCGCATCAGCGACGTGGCGCAAATGGTGGGCGTCTCCGCTTCGATTTTGAGGACGTGGGAGACGTTGGGGTTGGTGTCGCCGCAACGCACACGCAGCAAGTATCGCCTCTACACGCAAGGTGACGTGCGCATCCTGAAGCGGGCGCAATTTCTGCGCCGCGCGCGCGGCATGAACGCTCCGGCTATCGTGCACCTGCTGAAGAAAGAGGGAGTGCTCAGCTCCGCGAGCCGGCCACGGGCCAATCCGGTGGGCGCCCGTCTGCGGAGGATGCGTCTGCGCAAAGGGTACTCGCTTTCGCAAGTGGCGCGCGCCGCCGGGGTCTCCGTGGGATTTCTCAGCGCGCTCGAACGCGAGCAGATGACGGCGTCGGTGGCGACTTTGCGGCGACTCGCGCGCTTTTATCGAATGAACATCCTCGCGCTCTTCAACCCGTCGGGCGCAAACCCAGGGCGCGTGAAGCCCGCGGAGCGCAAAGTGCTGGACGCCGGCCCGGGCGTCCGGATGGAATTGCTGGCGTGGGGCAACACCCTGATGGAACCGCACCTTTTCCGGATCGCGCCCTCGGCCGGAAGCGGCGAATCGTATGCCCACGACGGCGAGGAGTTTCTATTCATTTTGAAAGGCAGTCTGGACATTTCCCTGCCCAACGGCGAAAAGCATCAGCTCGAAGAAGGCGACAGCTTTTACTTCGAAAGCGCCAATGAGCATCATTGGAAGAATCCGGGAAAAACGGAAACACTGGTTCTGTGGATCAATACGCCTCCAACCTTTTGACGCTAGGCCCGTCAGACGACACGAGGCGACAGGAAAATTGGCACGTGGTTTCGAGCGGTTTTGCAGCGCAAGGCCGAAGCAACGCCGGAGTGAAACGATGACGGAGAAGAATCGCTCGAGGTGGCCACCAGTTCTGGTTGCGCTGGCAGCCGCGTGCCTGATCGGCACGTTTGGGTGCGCCAAGAAGACTCCGACGTTGAGCCTGCTGGTGTGGGAAGGATACGCCGATCCTTCCTATGTCCATTCCTTCGAAGAATCGCACAACTGCAAAATCAGCGCGTCGTACATGGGCTCCAGCGATGAACTGGTGGCAAAGCTGCGCGGAGGAAGCGCCAGCAATTACGACGTGATTTCTCCCTCCAGCGACGTGGCCACGATGATCGCTGCGTCCGGGCTAGCAGCCCCGCTCGATCTTTCCAAGCTGCCGGCTTATCCCCAATTATCAGAGCGCCTGCGCTCGATGCCGCTGGTGCGCGTCAACGGAAATGTCTACGGCGTGCCGTTCACCTGGGGGCCGAATCCCCTGCTCTACGACACGACGTACCTTCCCAAGGCGCCCGATACTTGGTCCGTACTCTGGGATCCCAAACTCAAAGGTAGAATCTCCGCGTGGGATGAGCTTTCGACGATTTACATGGGTGCGCAAGTGCTTGGATACGACAAGCCCGATGCCGACCATATCTATAATCTCAGCGACGAAGAGCTGGAAAACGTGCGCAAGAAATTGCTGGAGTTAAAACCGAACATCCGCAAGTTCTGGTCCACGGGCGGCGAGCTAACCAATCTTTTCGAGAATCACGAAATTGTCGCGGCGATGGGATGGCCGCTGATGACCAACCAACTCCGCAAGGCCGGGTTTCCCATTGCGGAGACCATTCCCAAGGAAAACACGACCGGATGGATCGACCATTTGATGATCACGTCCGCAAGCGATCACAAGGAACTCGCGCTGGAGTTTCTCGGATACATGATTGAGCCGAAAACGCAGAAGATGGTGACGGACGTGACCGGATATGATCCGGCGAATCCGCGCGCCGCGGATTTGATGACCGAGGACCAGAAGAAATCGCTGCATCTGGATGACGTGGATGAATACATGAAACGCATCTATTTCTGGCAGCAAGTTCCGCGACGCGACAAGTACAACGAGATATGGAACGAAGTGAAGGCCGCTCAGTGACGCTTCCGCGCGACGCTTCCGCGAACGACCAATCTCTCCTGTCTATCCGGCAAGTGATCAAGCGATATGGCACGCGTCCGGTGTTGCGCGGAATCAGCCTGGAGGTCGCGACCGGAGAATTTTTGACGATTCTCGGCGAAAGCGGCTCCGGAAAGACGACCATGCTGCGATTGATCGCGGGGTTTGAGGAGCTGGACAGCGGCGAAATTTGGATGGGGGGAGAACGCCTCGATCGGCTACCCGCGCATCGCCGACAGGTCAATACGGTTTTCCAAAGTTACGCAATCTTCCCGCATCTCTCGGTATTCGAAAACGTGGCCTACGGCCTGCGTGCGAAAAATGTGCTTAAGGGCGAGATTCCTAAGCGCGTCACGCAGGCACTGGCGATGGTGAAAATGGGCGAATTCGCGCAGGCTGCTCCGTCGCGGTTGAGTGGCGGCCAGCAACAACGCGTAGCCTTGGCGCGCGCTTTGGTGAATCGCCCTCAAGTGCTGCTTCTGGACGAGCCGCTCTCTGCGCTCGATGCGAATTTGCGGCGGCAAATGCAGGTGGAGTTGAAGTCACTGCAGCGCGAAGTGGGCATCACGTTCATATTCGTGACGCACGACCAGGAAGAAGCGATGGCGCTGTCCGATCGCGTGGCGCTTCTGCGCGCGGGCCTGCTGGAACAAGTTGCGCCGCCACGCGCGATTTACGGAGAGCCCGCCACGGCGTACGCAGCTCAATTCATCGGCCAGACAAATTTGCTGCGCGCCGAAGTGCGAGATGGAATCGCGCGCGCGGGCTCGATTGTATGGCGCACCTTCGGTAAGTCCGGCAATGCAACATACTCGCTGCGGCCCGAGTGCATTCGTTTGGCGCGGGAGACGGCTACGCTGCCCTCGCAGGAGGCACACGTTGCACGGTTTCGGGGATGCGTCCGCAATCAGTCGTTCGGTGGCGCAACGGATCTGGTGGAAATTGATTGCGGAAATTCGTTCGTGGTTCGAGTGCGCATAGCAAATCCTGGAGTGCTTTCCGGAGAGCACGAATTTGAATTCAATTCCATCGACGCAACTCCCGTGCGCGAAGGAGAACGTACTTAACCGTGTACTCGCACACTTACAAGGCCGCCGTCACGATTCCACCGCTGTTGTGGGTCACTTTTTTTCTGCTGGTTCCGTATACCATTCTCTTCTGTTACAGCTTTTGGTCGGTTTCTTCGATGCAAGTGATTGTGCACACCTGGACTTTTCAGAATTATGTGCAGTTGGTGCGCAATCCCATTTACCTGCAGGTGCTATTTCGTTCGATGCGGATTGCGGCCTCGGTGACGGCCTGCGCGCTGCTGCTGGGTTATCCGCTGGCGTACTACTTGTCGTTCCACGCGGCGAAACGCAAAGATTTGCTCTACCAACTTGTCATCATTCCGCTGTGGGCCAGTTACCTGGTGCGCGGTTACGCGTGGAAAACGATCCTGGGAAGCGACGGCGTGTTGAACGGGCTGCTGCAATATTTGCACATCACCCATCGGCCCGTGGAGTTTCTGCTCTACAGCCCGTTCGCGGTGATCATCACTTTGACGCACATCTATACTCCGTTCACTTTGCTGCCGGTCTACGCGTCACTCGAACACATTCCGCGCAATTTGGTGGAGGCTTCGCACGATCTGGGCGCTTCGCCGTGGTGCACGTTTCGGCGCGTGATATTGCCGCTCTCGCTTCCGGGGCTTCTCGCGGGCGCCACATTTGCTTTCGTTTTAACGCTGGGTGATTTTCTCGCACCGCTGCTCGTTGGCGGACCGAGCGGGATCATGATCTCTAACATCGTCGTGAGCCTGTTCGGCGCCGCTTATAACTGGCCGCTTGGAGCTGCAATTTCGTTCTGCATGATGTTGCTGGTGATTACGTTGCTTTTCGCCACGGAGCGTTTGGAAAAGAGGCTGACGATTTCATGAGTGGCGGACTCCAGTCGCGGCGCGTTGCGTTATTAGGCGCATATGCGTTTCTGGTGTACGTATTTCTGTACTTCCCAATCATCGTGCTGGTGGTCTACTCGTTCAACGGCTCGGGAGTGGGCGGATTTCCGCCGGCGGGCTGGACCCTCGATTGGTACCGCCAGCTGTTTGGCGATGCCGCGCTGTGGGACCCGGTGTTCAACAGCATGATCGTGGCGGCAATTGCCGTGGCGATTGCTCTGGGATTAGGCCTCCCGGCCGCGCTGGCGCTCGACCGCACGAATTTCCCGGGGAAGGCGCTCTTCCGACGGCTCGTGCTGCTCCCGCTGATTCTCCCCGGAATCATTACTGGCCTGTCATTGCTGATGCTCTTCGTAGCCGTGGGAATGAAGCTGAGCCTGGTGACGATCACGCTGGGCCACGGAACTGCGCTGATTTCGGTGGCGACCACGGAAATTTTCGCAGGGCTGCAAAAGCTGGAGCGCGCGCAGGAGGAAGCATCGCTCGACCTGGGCGCGAACCACTGGCAGACCTTCTGGCGCATCACACTCCCGAATCTGCGCGTTTCATTGATGGCCGCTGGATTGCTGATTTTTACGCTGTCGCTCGATGAAATCGCGGTGAGCTTCTTCCTGATTGGGCGCGACAACACTCTGCCTTTGGAAATCTGGTCGCGCCTGCGCCGCGGGATCACTCCCGAGATCAACGCCATCTCTACGCTGATTCTGCTTTTCTCCATCGGCACGATTCTGATTTGGTACCGGCTGCGGACGCGCGCGCAACGCTCCGATGAATCCGCAGCGCCGCTGCTGCCGACTCCAGTGAACGGAGACACGCCGTGACCGAAACGCGCCGAGATTTTCTGAGGTTCATCGTGGCGGGATCAGTGGCGGCGGGCTGTCCTGTCGATCTTTCGCTGCTCGCCGTAGAAACCGGACCGAAGCCGGAACTCCTCGGCGACCACTTCGCGATATGCCATCAGGTTCGCGACGGCCATACATTTTCGCGCCCGCCGGTCTCGAAGAAACACGACATCGTTATCGCCGGCGGCGGAGCCAGCGGGCTCAGCGCTGCGTATTTCTTGAGGGACCACGATTTCTTGCTGCTCGAAAAGGAACCGCACTGGGGCGGCAACGCCACTATGGAGGAATACCAGGGGCAGGCATTCGCCACAGGTTCCGCTTTCGATTACAAAGGAACAGCCAGCGACCAACTCGCTCGCGAACTCGGATTGAATCCGCTGCCCATCAATTCTCCCGACCCAACGATCGTCAACGGCAAGTGGGTTCCCGACACCTGGGGCGCCGGTCTCGACGAACTTCCCTACCCCGCCGAAGTTCGCGCGAGCTTCAAGAAGTTCCGCAGCGAGATGCTCGCTCTGGCGGCGAATAAAAATCTGAGGCAATTTGACGGAGTGCCCTTGACCAAGTACCTGAAAGGCTACGCTCCTGAAGTGAAACAGTGGTGGGATTGTTACGGCCCGTCGAACTATGGCTCGAAAGCAACGGACACATCAACGATGGTCGCGCTTATCGAACTGAAGGACCAGGCGGAAGCCGCAGAAAACGACGCGCGGGTGACGTTGCCGGGCGGCAATGCGGTGCTTGTGCAGAAACTTTCGGAAACATTGCGCGCGAAAGATGCCGACCGGATGATTTCCGACGCGACGATTGTCGCCGTCGAGCCGCAGAAGAACGAAGTGCACGTCACCTACATTCGCGGGGGAGTTTTGCGTACCGTTGCAGCCAGGTTCGTGATCATGGCCACTCCCAAATTCATCACCTGGAGGCTTGTTTCCGGGCTTTCGGATGATCAAACCGACAGGATGCGATCGTTCCGCTATTGCCCGTACCCCGTCATTAACATGATCTTCGACAAGCAGATATACAGCCGCGCCTATGACACGTGGTGCCCTGGGAACACTTTCTCCGATTTGGTCGTGGCGGATTGGGTGGAACTTAAACAGCCTGGTTACCAGCAGAAGAACAACATCCTGACTTTCTACACGCCGATTTCAGAGTTGGAACGCGACCGCCTTCTGCGGGCGGACGGGTGCCGCCGAATCGCCGCGAACGTACTGCGCGATTTTCATAAGCTTCTTCCGGAATTTACCGCGGAGCCAGTAGAGGTTCATTTCTATCGCCGCGGCCATCCGCTCTATCTCTCTTTGCCCGGTACTTACACCAAGTCCATTCCGGCCGCAAACAAACCGCTCGATCGGATTTTCTTCGCAAATACGGATTCGGTCGGTCCAGAATCGGACCTGGCTGGCGCCGTCGAAGCCGCCCACCGTGCCGCTGAATGGAGTGCAAAAAAGATGGCGGGTAGCTCGACGTCCGCAATTCACACGGCTGCAGGCATCGCTTTGTAGGTTGGCGATCAGCCAAAATAAAAAGGGCAACGGGGGAGAGAGTCCCGCTGCCCTTGCGAAGTCTTCCCCGCCAGAGAAAGACCGTGAATTCGCTCGAACCTCTGCGCGCGTCGCCTAAGGCTTGCCAGCTGCTACGTTCAAATTGTGCACGCCGGAAAAAATTGAGAGGCCCGCGCTCATGCTCTGCGGCATCCACCACAAACGGCGCACCAGGGGATATTCGCTACGCTGCATGTGCCGGGCGAGCAAATCGAAAATGACCGGGCCGACTTGCGTCGCCACATAGATGGCCGGTGAATGCGCGAAGGGGCGCATCAGCGGATCGTCCTCCACGGCGCCGTGTCCCACGGCTTGGCGCGTCGAGTAGGCGTCAAACGCAGCAGCGCCGTGTTGCACGATGGAAAGCGCGATCCAGGCGTTTCGCGACGGCATGGACATCGCTTCCCTGACAGAGTTTTCCTTGCCGGAAGATGTGGGAATCCGAACCGTTGAAAACGACTGCGTGTCTGACGTTGTCTCGAGCGCTACGGTAGTCAGCCGGCCGGCCAGGCGCGTCTTGGAATCCGCGCTAGCGAAGTGTACCGAGGCCAAGTTCATCCGGCTCGACCAAGAATCTGTGGTCGCAGAGACGTAGTCAATCTGACCCCCCGAATTCGCAGCCGGCGAAACGCTCTTTATCCCGGAATCGCCAGCAGCAGTGGTGATGACCGTGGGAGCTATGCTCAACGTTTGAACCGGTGGCTGGAACGATTGAACCTGAAGCAAAAGCGCAGCAACGGCTAATACCATGAGAAGGGGTCTCCTGAGCTCGCCTAGCGCTGGGAGAGAAGCACGGGCCGGACCATAGGGGCCACACTTGACCGACGTTGGATTTGCAGCACTTAACGGCGGCCGACGGGTACTCCGGCCAATTTTCGATGCTCATCGAGCCTCTTCGAGCGGAAAAGCATTTCCCTCGACTAGTACTGGGGTTACCACTCCTAAGTTCCTGATTTGGAACAACGTATCCTGGGGTGTTCGCAGCATCTTCGCTTTTCGCCAGGGCCCGAGAAGTGAGGCTCGCGGCTCGGCCCGGGGTCGGCCGCGCGCGGTGGAGGCCTAAAACGATCGCTGGCCCATGGGCGCGCGAGGGGCCCTATCCGGCTTTGACTGCTCGGAAGCTCTCGTGAGCTGCGCGAATCGTTCGGTCTATGTCGGCGTCAGTGTGTGCAGCTGACACGAAGAGGGCTTCGTATTGTGAGGGAGGCAGGAAGATCCCGCGCGCGAGCATTTCCTGAAAGAACTTCGCAAATTGCGCCGTATCGGACTTCTTCGCGTCCGAGTAATTGTGAATGGGACCGTGCGCAAAGAAAATCGTCAGCAGCGAGCCGACGACGTTCACCACACCTTCCATACCGGATTCCCTCAGGCCTGTGCGCAAGCCATCCGCCAAACGTTGGGTCGTGGCGTTTACAGCTTCATAGAAGCCAGGCGCTTTGAGCTTCGGCAAGGTGGCGAGCCCCGCGCGCATTGCGAGTGGGTTGCCCGAAAGTGTGCCGGCCTGATAGACCGGGCCGAGAGGCGCGACGCGTTCCATGATCTGGCGCCTGCCCCCGTAGGCTGCCACGGGCAAGCCGCCGCCGATAATCTTGCCCATCGCCGTGAGATCGGGATCAATCTTGTAGACTTGCTGCGCACCACCGAAGGCCAAGCGGAATCCGGTAATCACTTCGTCGAAAATGAGTAACGCGCCTTCCCGTCTGGTGATTTCGCGCAGGCCTTCGAGGAAGCCGGGAGCGGGAGTGACGACTCCCATATTTGCAGCGACTGGTTCGACGATGATCGCGGCAATTTTCTGGGGATGCTGGCGGAAAAGGCTTTCGACTCCGGCGAGGTCGTTGTACGGCGTATTCAGTGTGAGCCGCGCGAATGCGTCCGGTACACCGGGACAGGCGGCAATGCCCAGCGTGGCGAGGCCCGAGCCCGCTTCCGAAAGAAATCCGTCGGAATGACCGTGGTAACAGCCTGCGAATTTAATCACCAGATCGCGTTCGGTGAAGGCGCGCGCCAGACGAACGGCGGACATGGCTGCTTCGGTGCCGGAACTTACGAAGCGCACCATTTCGACCGACGGAATCGCGCGAGTGATTTTTTCACCCAATTCGATTTCTAGCGGCGACGTCATGCCATAGCTGGTGCCGCGCGCCGCCTGGTCAGAAACAGCGGCGACCACGTCCGGATGCGCGTGGCCCAAAATGAGCGCGCCCCAAGAGCAGACGTAATCCAGATATTCGCGGCCGTCCACATCGTAAAGATGCGTGCCCGCCGCATGATCAATCACCAGCGGCGAGCCGCCCACGGCACGAAACGCGCGCACGGGACTATCTACGCCACCGACGAGCGTCTTCTTGCCGCGCTCGAAGATCTCCGCGGATCGCGGGCGCGAATCGCGCGCAGCGGCGCCAGCCGGTTTTCCTTTCGCGCTTTTCACCGTCTCGCTCGACATGGGCCCTCGGTTCGTGTCAGCACGCGGTCAGCAGGCCTTCAGCCAGCGCGCTGCATCCTTGGCATGATAGGTCAAAATCATTCCGGCGCCGGCTCGTTGAATGCCCGTTAGAATTTCGAGCGTCACGCGCTGTTCGTCGATCCAGCCATTGATCGCCGCGGCTTTCACCATTGAGTACTCGCCGCTGACGTTGTAGGCCGCAACCGGGACATCGAATTGTTCGCGGACTTGGTGAATCACGTCCAGATACGGGAGCGCCGGCTTGACCATGATCATGTCCGCGCCCTCTTCGATGTCGAGCGCGACTTCGCGCAGCGCTTCACGGGCATTGGCGGGATCCATCTGATAGCTGCGCCGATCGCCGAATTGCGGCGCGGACTGCGCTGCGTCGCGGAATGGCCCGTAAAAGGCCGAGCAATATTTCGCGGCGTAGGAAAGAATGGCGACATCTTCGAAGCCATTTTCGTCAAGCCGTTGGCGAATGGCCGCGACGCGGCCATCCATCATGTCCGAAGGCGCGACAATATCGGCTCCGGCGCGGGCGTGGGAGAGCGCCGCATCGGCCAGCAGCACGAGGCTGGGATCGTTCAACACTTCGCCGTCTTTGATGACGCCGCAGTGGCCATGGCTGGTGTATTCGCAGAGACAGACGTCGGTAATTACCAACAGATTGAGCTTTGCCTTGCGAATGGCTTCGATTGTGCGCTGCACCGCTCCTTGCGCCGACGCAGCCTCTGTGGCGAGTTCGTCTTTATGTTCCGGAAGGCCAAACAGAATCACGGCGGGAATTCCCAGATCGGCGACTTCGCGGCACTCTTCCACAATCTGATCCGCAGATTGCTGATAGATGCCGGGCATCGAACTTACTTCCTTGCGAACATTCTTCCCCGGGCACGCGAACATGGGGTACACCATGCCACTCGTAGTGAGACGCGTCTCGCGGACGAGCCCGCGCAGGGCTTCGTTGCGGCGCAAGCGTCTTGGCCGATGGACTGGGAATGTCATGCATGCCTCACTGTGGATGTTTGCCGCTGATAATACTTGGCGATGGCGTCCGCCAATCCAGCCGACGATGAATCGTTCGATTCAATCGCCACGCGTACGCCTGCCTCACGTAATGCGCGCGTGGTCGTGGATCCAATCGCAGCAAATTGAATCTGGTTCGAAAGTGCGGCGAGCTCCGCGGGCGGGACGAACGCGGCCAGATTGTGAAATGCCGATGGACTCGCGAATACGATTGCATCAATTTCAGCACGACGGACATTCCCCAGTATTTCACTATCGAGTGTCTTCGGCTGGAGCGTGCGGTAGGCCACGACTTCTGTTACACGAGCGCCGGCTTCACGCAACGCTGATGGCAAGCGATCGTCGACGCGATCACTGCGCGGCAGCAGAACTTGCTTGCCAGCCACGGAGCCGCGAAGCTCTTCGGCAAGCGATTCTCCCGTTTGAGTTTGCGCCACGTAGTCCACGCGCAGCCCTTCCCCTGCTATAGCTCGCGCCGTCGCCGGGCCAACCGCAGCAACGCGACCACGCGCAGAGTCAAGTGCTGCACGGTCGCGCCCGGTTTCCGTCCACCGGCGGCAGAAGAATCGTACCGCATTCTGGCTAGTGAATAGAATCCAGTCGAAGTCGGCGAGACCCTGGAGGGCCGCGTCGAACCCGGAAGGATTTTCGGGCGGTGCGAAACTCACGGTCGGCAGCGACAGCACGCTTGCACCCAGCGCTTCGAGAGCACCAATCAGTTCGTTCGCCTGTTCGGGCGCGCGCGTTACCACAATTCGTTTTCCCCGAAGCGCTCCCGAGGCTCCCGATTTATTGCGATTGTCCAACGGACCTTCCTGCAAGACGTAGAAGCCGGTCGGCTCCGGCCGCGAGGAGTTCGTCAGCTACCGCTCGGCCGAGAGACTCGGCTTCCGAGACCGATCCGCACTTTTTTTCACCGCGCCGACGAAGTGATTCGGCGCCGTCGGCGGAAAGCACGCATGCGTCCAAGATCATGGTTCCGTCTTGCAATCGCGCCCACGCGCCCAGCGGCAAACGGCAGCCACCCTGAAGTTCGGCTAGCAGCGCGCGTTCGGCCTTCACCGCTCGCACCGTATCTTTGTCCATTAAGTTTTCCAGAAACCTGAACTCGTCCTCGCGCGGCTCGAAGAATTCGACGCCTAGAGCGCCTTGGCCCACGGCGGGAACCACCACCTCCGGCGAAAGAACTTCCGTGATCCGCGGAGATAATCCAAGACGGTCTAAGCCGGCTTTCGCCAGCACGATGGCATCATATTCCCCGGAAGCGAGCTTTCCTAGACGCGTGTCTACGTTTCCACGCAGTTCGGCGATTTGAAAATCCGGACGAAATAGGCGGAGTTGCGATGCGCGCCTCAGGCTGCTAGTGCCGATTCGCGCGCCACGCGGCAATTTCGCGAGCGTCTCGCCGCGCTGCGAAACCAGCGCGTCACGTGGATCTTCCCGTTTGAAAATGATCGCGACGCGGCACACGTCCAAAATTTCAGTGGGAACGTCCTTCATGCTGTGAATGGCGAGGTCGGCGCGCCCGTCGAGCAGGGCGTCTTCAAGTTCTTTCGTGAATATACCCTTAACGCCGATCTGGTCGGGCGGTGCTGTCGCAAACCGATCGCCCGACGTCTTGATTACCAGGATCTCGGCGGCGACTCCGCAGGAGCTTTCCAGCACTTCGCGAAAATGATTGGCTTGCCACCGTGCGAGCGCGCTGCCGCGCGTACCGATTCGCAAGGGCTTCACTTCTTGCCTTCGTCCAGGCCGAAGAGGTGGCGGATCGCTTCGAGTCCGGCGAGGCGGCCGCGCATGCCCCGGCCGTGTTGCAACTTTTCCTGTGGCTCTTCGAGCAGGCGTTCGATCAGTTCCTCGGTGATATGCGCGATGCGGTCGCGTTCCTGGGGCGAAACGTCGTCCATATCCTTGAGTTTCTCGCGGATGATGAGTTCGCGGTGCTTGTGGAACTGGTCGCGGAGGTCGTTCACGATAGTCCCGGCCTCGAGCGCTCCGCGCCAGGCCTCGAACTTGTCGATGTGCTCGGCGATGATTGCTTCCGCGCGCGGGATTTCGGATTCGCGAGCCTTCTTATTCTGTTCGACGATCTCACCAAGATTGTCAATGTTGTAAAGATAGAGGTTGTAAAGATCCGACGCATTGTCGGCCACGTTGCGTGGAACGCCGAGGTCCACCACAAAAACCGGGCGGCCGGAGCGCGCCGCGATGGCTCGTTCCAACATCTCGCGAGTCAGCACGGGGCCCGTGGCGCCCACAGATGTAACTAGAATGTCGGGGCCACCCAGCACGGACTCGAGCGATTCCCACGCCACGGCTTCGCCGCCCACTCGCTGCGCTAGTTCCGCAGCGCGATCGAAGGAACGATTAATCACCCGCAGGTTCCCGATGCCGCGATTGCGCATGTGCTCGACGACTTGCTCCGCGACGGCGCCAGCGCCCAGAACTAACGCGGAATGACCCTTCAGATTGCCGAAGACGCGTTCGGCCAGCTTCACTCCGGCGAGCGCCACGGACATCGGGCGCGCGCCCACTTCGGTCTCGCTGCGCACGCGCTTGCCGACTTCCAGCGCTCCCTGGAAAATGCGATTCAGCACCGGGCCGGTGGCGCCGTGATCGAGTGCCTGATTGTA
Source organism: uncultured Acidobacteriota bacterium (assembly GCA_963795005.1). Taxonomy (GTDB): domain Bacteria; phylum Acidobacteriota; class Terriglobia; order Acidiferrales; family UBA7541; genus Palsa-295. The sequence goes on from CAWCGE010000001.1 coordinate 455,177, forward strand.
CGCAGTGCGCAATTGGCCGAGGATTTCGGCTTCGCCGAGCAGCATGGAGTCGAGGCCGGCGGCAACTCGGAACAAGTGGCGCACCGCATCCGGCCCCGTCCAGCGATACAGGCGGCCTTCCAACTCGCCACGCGGGATGCGGTGGAACGAGGTGAAATATTCCTCCATCGCTTCGGACGCGGAGGGAGTGAGATCGCCGGGCACGCCGTAGAGTTCACTGCGATTGCAGGTGGAAAGCACCACGGCTTCTTCCAGGATTCCGCGATTTCGCAATTCGTCGGCGGCTTGCAACGCCTGTTGCGAGGAAAACGTGATCCGCTCGCGCAGGTCGACAGGCGCGGTGCGGTGATTGCAGCCGATCAGAGCTACACGGATGCGCACTGCTCCGGTACGATTCGAAGTGACCCTCGCCGTCGTGGTCATCAGAGGAACCGGTGGAACCTGGTGAGATACAAATTCACGAACGTGTAGCTGAAAAGCACCATCAGGAAATTAAACGAGCACAGCAGCGCCGCCCGCGCCCCGCGCCAGCTCCTATTCCGGGAAAGGAGCAGATAGGCCACGTAAACTCCCACAATCGCCAGGGTGACGATCACTTTCGGATCAGCGAACGAATAGCCGCCGCTCAAGCGATGCTGCCAAGCGAGTCCCAGCGCCACGCCAAAGCCCAGAGCGACCAGACCCACATACACGCTGCTGCGTGCCATGCTGTCCAGCACGTCCAGAGCCGGAAATCGCCAGAAAGGAACGCCCAGCCTCCGCGAGCGCAACACCCAGTCCTGTACCAGATAGATCACGCTAAGCACAAAGGAAAGCGCGAACGCCGCATAGGCCCAGGTGTTCAGAGTGACGTGAAACGCAAACATCGCACCGCGCGGCACGGAAGTAGCAGGAAGAGAACGCGGCGTGAGCAGGTCAAGCAGGATGATCCAGCAAACCAGGAGCAACGTCACGAATGCGCCAACCGTGCGTTGCCGGTGGAAAACTTCCAAGCCTAAATAGGTAAGTCCCAGGAGCCATGCAAAGAGCGACATCGAGCCGTACAAATCGTCATACGGGACCGTGTGCAACGCCAGCGATCGTTGGTACAGCTCCCAATACTGAGCCGCGATTCCTGCCGCCAGAAGCAGTGACGCAAGGCGCCCGACCCACAGGTTGGGTACGTACAGATTCCGGGCGTAACAGAAAAAACTGGCGAGGTACAGTGCCAGGCTCAAGTCGCCCAGAAAGTGTGTGGTCAACAGCGAGAACTCCCTCGAATAACCTGTCGATTATAACGCTTATGATGCGCAAACTGGGCGAGCCTTGCGCAATCCCGGGGCCTAACGCCCTGACCCAGCGCTGTGCGCCTGTAAACCCCTTCTGCTATCATGACTTGGAACCTATGAATCTCGCCGAAAACCGGAAGGGCCTGTTTTTGCGCGCTTGCCGCTTTGAGCCGGTCGAGCGCGTTCCAGTCTGGATCATGCGCCAGGCGGGGCGTTATCTCCCCGAATACCAGGCGGTGCGGAAGAGCTATTCGTTTTTGGAGATATGCAAGACGCCTGCCGTGGCTGCGGAAGTTTCGCTACAGCCTTTTCGCGTTCTCGACGTAGATGCCGTGATCGTCTTCTCCGACATTTTGATCGTGGCGGAAGCGATGGGGTTGCCGCTGGATGTGCCGGATGCGGGGCCGGTACTTTCAAACCCAGTGCGCGATTTGGCGGCTGTGCGTCGCCTGCGCGAATTCGACCCCGAACGCGAGACTCGATTTGTTGGTGATGCCATTCGCGCGATCTGCAAAGAGGTTGGCCCAGAGGTGCCGGTGATTGGCTTCGCCGCGGCACCCTGGACTCTGGCCTGTTACATGATTGAGGGGCAGACTCGCGGCGACATTTCGCGGGCCAAGCAGATGTTGCGCTCGGAACCGAAGGTTTTGGTGGAACTGATGGAGCGCATCGCACGTGCGACCGCGGAATACTTGAAATCGCAGATTGCGGCCGGCGCGGCCGTCGTACAGCTGTTTGATACGTGGGCTGGTGAGCTGACCCGCGCGGAGTATGATGCTCTTGAGCTCCCGATGACGAAAATGTTGTACGAGCTGGTTGGAAATTCGAACGTGCCGAGGATTCTGTACGGCAAGGGTTCCGCCCACCTGCTGGAAATCATGGCGCGATCGGGCGCGGACGTGGTGAGCGTGGACTGGCGTACGGACCTCGGAGAAGCTCGCCAGAAACTTGGCCGCAAGGTGGCATTACAGGGAAATGTGGACCCTGCGATCCTGCTCGGCTCCGAAGCAGGAGTGCGCCAAGCGGCGCAAGCGGCCGTGGAAAAGACCGGCGGGCTTGGGCACATCTTGAACCTGGGGCACGGAATCTTGCCGACAACTCCTGTGGCGAGCGCGAAGGCATTTGTGGAAGCGGGAAAAGCGGCGCCCGCACCTGCACGCGCGGAAATCGGCTGAACGGATCGGGCATGACGGACGTGGCCATGAAAGCGGTGAACAAATTCGAGATTGGGCAACTCACCGATGCCACCCTTGAAAAATACAATCGTCCCGGACCGCGTTACACAAGCTATCCCACGGCTCCGGTCTGGAAAGATGATTTCGGCCCCGATGATCTGGAATCCTATTACGCGCGCGCCGAGGCCAGAGCGACACCGCTTTCGCTGTACATGCACATCCCCTTTTGCGAAAGTTTGTGCCTGTTTTGCGCATGCACCGTCTCCATTCAGAAGGATAAAAAGTTCGCCATACCCTACCTGGACGCGCTGAAACGCGAAATTGACCACGTCAGCCGGCACGTTTCGAAAGAGCGTCCGGTGATTCAATTTCATTGGGGCGGCGGTACGCCGACGTACTTAACGCCCGCGCAGATGGAAAACCTTTTCGGCTACACGCGGGAGCGATTTTCGTTTTCGCCCGACGCCGAAATCGGAATTGAGATTGACCCGCGCGTGACCAATCGCGCGCACCTGGAAACCTTGCGCCGCTTGGGATTCAATCGGCTGAGCATGGGTATTCAGGACTTCCAACCCAAGGTGCAGGAAACGATTCATCGCGTACAGCCTTACGAACTCACGCGCGATTTGATCGTCGCCGCACGCGAGTTGGGATTCGAAAGCCTCAACGTGGACTTGATCTACGGGCTGCCCCACCAGACCGCGGAAAGTTTCAAGGACACGATTGACCGTACGCTGACGCTGGTGCCGGACCGCGTCGCGATGTTCAGCTACGCGCACGTGCCGTGGCTGAAGAAACAGCAGGGTTCGTTTCAAATGTATCTCCCCGAAGGCATGGAAAAATTCCGCATTTTCCGCGCGGGCCTGGAAAGATTTCTCGATGCGGGATACTTCTACATCGGCATGGATCACTTCGCGCGGCCCAGCGACGAGCTGGCGACGGCGCAACAGAATCGGACTCTGCACCGGAATTTCCAGGGTTACACGACGAAGGCAGGCGCGGACCTTTACGGAATGGGTGTGAGTGCGATCAGTTCGATCGGCGAAGCCTACGCGCAGAATCGTCGCGAAGTTCCTGCCTATCAGGACAGCGTGGGTGTTCGCGGAATCGCTACAATGCGTGGTTATCGGCTTTCCGCCGACGACCTACTGCGCCGCGCGGTGATCGGTAGGCTGCTGTGCCACACGGTGATTCCGAAACACGAGATCGAAGAGCAGTTCACGATATGCTTCGATGAATATTTCGCGCCGGAGTTGCAGCGCCTGGAAGAAGCGCGCGATGAAGGGCTGGTCGCACTCGATTCCACAGAGATTCGCGTCACACCGCTCGGGCGCATCTTTATTCGCAACGTTGCGATGACCTTCGATCGTTACCTCCACGAACAACAAATGGACAAGCGGCCGCTTTTCTCGAAGACGCTCTGACGAGCCGCGGACATGAACAGCCCCACACGAGTGGCCGTAATCGGCGCGGGAATTTCCGGCTTGGCGTGCGCATTCCGACTGCAACAGTCGGGGGTGGACGTCACGCTTCTGGAGTCATCCGATCGCCCCGGCGGCTTGATTGATACGGTGGAAAAGGATGGCCTTCTTTTCGAAGCAGGGCCGCAGAGTTTTCAAGGCAGTGACGCGCTACTCGAGCTAATCCGCGAGCTCGGCATCGAAGGCGACCTGCAAAAAGCCGATCCTCGCGCGCCGCGATACGTCCTTTTGCACGGCCATCTCCGCAAGATTCCGATGTCGCCGCAGGCGCTGTTGACTTCTTCCCTGCTCGGCCCCGGATCGCGCTGGAAAATCGCTTCCGAAGCTTTCAAACGCAGCAAACCACCGAGCGAAGAGGAAACGGTGGCGAGCTTCGTGCGCCGGAAATTCGGCCACGAGATTCTGGAATACCTCGTGGCGCCGTTCGTTTCCGGCGTGTACGCGGGCGACCCGGAACAATTGAGCCTGAAGGCAGCGTTTCCGTCGCTCGACGAATGGGAACGCGAATACGGCAGCGTGTTGCGCGGCGCGATGAAGTCGCGCCCGGCAAAGCCAAAAGGTGGCGTCCAGCCATCGCTCTGTTCTTTCCGACATGGCGTAGCCACGCTTCCGCGCGCGATGGCTGCAAAACTTGGCGAACGTCTGAAAACGGGAACAAGCGTGCTCGAAATTCAGCGAGCCGGGGGAGAGGGCGGCGCTTCCTTCGAGATTCGCGCGCATCGCCAAGAGCAAGAGCAGCGCGCCTCAGTGAGCGCGGTCGTAATCGCGACGCCGGCTTATGCCGCAGGCTCACTGCTCGCTTCGCTGTGCGCACGCGTCGCGCAGGTTCTCTCCGGTATTCCGTATGCGCCGGTGGCCGTCGTGGCCGCGAACTATTATCGGCAACAAGTGGGCGATCCGCTGGAGGGCTTTGGATTTCTGGTCCCGCGGGGCCAGAAAATCCGCACGCTGGGCACAGTGTGGAATTCTTCGCTTTTCCCCGGCCGCGCTCGCCAGGGCACGGTGACGATGACAAGCTTCATCGGCGGGGCGACCGACGTCGACATCGTGAAGCATTCCGAACAGGAGATTGCGCGAATCGTCCAAGAGGAAAATGCTCGCATCCTGGACATCACCGGGCCGCCGATTGAAACCGTCCTCTGGGGAAATCCACGAGCCTTACCGCAGTACAACCTGGGCCACGGGCACATCGTCGAAGCGATTCGCGACGTTGAGCGCCAGAATCCTGGACTATTTTTTGCCGGAAATTATCTGCAAGGGCCTGCGATTGGAAAGTGTGTCGAAAATGGCTTTCACACTGCGGAAGCCGTCACCAAATATCTGCAAATGCTGTGACTGCCTGAAGTGGCTCACGGAAATCGCGCTGCGAGCCGCGCGCAGACATCTAAGAACCTCTAGATATCCGACAGCGGAAGCTTGTGGCGCATTTGCAGCCGCACCCGGCGGCGTTCCCCCGCTTCGCGATAACGCCGTCGTTCATCTTCGGTTTGCAGAATCAACGGCGGAACGGGATGCGGCTGGTGATTTGCGTCCAAGGCCACGAATGTTACATATGCGGTGCTGGTATGCCTCCGCTCGCCGGTGAGAATGTTTTCAGCAAAAACTTTCACCCCAACTTCCATTGAAGTGTTGAACACGCGGTTCACGCTTGATTTCAAAACGATCCACTCGCCCACGCGAATGGGAAAGCGAAAATCGAGATAGTCCACCGAGGCGGTGACCACGTGGCTGTTGGAGTGGCGGTTGGCCGCCAGCGCTCCAGCGATGTCAATTAAATGCATGACCCGCCCACCCAGCATGTTGCCCAGCAAATTGGCATCGTTTGGCAGCACGATCTCGACGATCTCCGACATGGATGCCTTAACCGGCTTTCCTGGCAGCGCGGCTCCAGCAGCGGGCTTGGCGGGCGCTTTCGTGCTCGGCTTCGTCTTTGGCATTCGCTCGAACCAATCGGCGCCTGAGGTGCGCTCTTTGCGCGCGCCTTCCGGCCCGCTATAATACGTGTTTTAGGCCTATGACCCAAACGCAGAAATCGCGCCGCGAAGTTCTGGAACAATTTGTAGCCGAAAAACCGGCCGACGCATTCGCGCGGTACGGCCTGGCGCTGGAATGCATGAAAGTGGGCGACAACGATGCCGCCACGGAGCATTTCGAGAAGCTGCTGGACGCGAATCCCCATTATGTCGCGGGCTATTTTCAATTCGGACAGCATCTATCGCGGATCGGAAAACTGGAGCAGGCGCGCAAACTGCTTTCCGATGGTATTCTGGTGGCTCAGAAGGCGGGCGACATGCACGCGCGGGATGAAATGCAAGCCGCGTTGGCGCTCATCCGCTAGTCTTGGTTAGGTTGCACGAGTAGCAGCTGAACGTTATGAGAGCCAATCGTATTCCGCTTTTCCCCCTCAACGTAGTGCTTTTCCCGGGCGCTAACCTCCCTCTGCACATTTTCGAGCAACGCTACAAGGTGATGATCGGCCACTGCCTCCGCAAGAATGATGAGTTCGGGATCATTCTCGTCAGCGAGAGAGGCGTTGCCACCCTCGGATGTACTGCGGCGATAACGCAGAAGATCAAGGACTATCCCGACGGCCGAATGGACATTCTGACCCAAGGCCGCGCCGTGTTCCGCGCATTACAACTCCTGCAGGAACGCGAATACCACGAGGCGATCGTCGAATATCTGCCGGAGCCGGCGGCGCCGCTTCACGAATCCATTGACGGGTGCGAAGAAGCTGGACTTCTCGCGCTGTTTCAGCAATGTCACTCACTGATTTATGGCCAGCTTTGGGTGACCACGAGCAAGCAGCCACTCTGGCCCCTTTCCTACCAGCTTGCCGCCCGCCTGCCGATCGAACTTGACGACAAGCAAGCGCTGCTTGAAATCCGCTCGGAACCGCAACGCCAGGAATTCTTGATCCAGTGGATGAATACGCTGCTTGCGCGCGTGGAGCCTCAACATCGCGCCCGCAGGCGAGCCGCGGGCAACGGCCACACCTTGAATTAGCCTATCCAATCAATCCAAACGACGGTATCGCCGCAGCCCCCGTTCCACTATAATGAGCGCAGACGCTCGAGATGAGCGTTGCGTCTTAGGTGAAACTGAGGCCCTCATGACTTCACTGCCGAAAAGCCTGGGTGAACTTCGCCGCAGTCAGTGGTCCGAACAGAGAATCGCGCGGCGAACGGTCCGCCAGGAATTGCGTGAAAATTTGATGTGCAAAATGGAGAAGGGCGAAGCGCTCTTCGCCGGCGTGCACGGCTACGACGACACCGTCCTGCCCCAGATTATCAACGCGATCCTGTCGCGCCATCATTTCATTCTGCTGGGGCTGCGCGGACAGGCGAAATCGCGGATTCTCCGCGGCCTGGTGGCGTTCATGGACCCGCACATACCGGTGATCGCAGGCTGCGAAATTCATGACAATCCCTATGCGCCACTTTGCCAGGTGTGCCGCGAGCGAATTGCCGAGGAAGGCGATGCTACGCCGATAGCTTGGCTGCCGCGAGATCAGCGCTACGTAGAAAAACTCGCGACCCCGGACGTAACCATCGCGGACATGATCGGAGACGTTGATCCAATCAAGGCTGCGCGGAGCGGACGGAATCTCTCGGACGAGCTCACGATTCATTACGGCCTTCTGCCGCGCGCGAATCGCGGAATTTTTGCGATTAACGAGTTGCCGGACCTGGCCGGAAAGATTCAGGTGGGGCTTTTCAACATCATGCAGGAAGGCGACGTGCAGATTAAGGGTTATCCAGTCCGGCTGGCCCTCGATGTGCTGCTGGTCTTCACCGCTAACCCGGAAGACTACACGGCGCGCGGCAAGATCATCACGCCGCTCAAAGATCGCATCGGTTCGGAAATTCGTACGCACTATCCAGCAACCGTGGCGGAAGGCATGTCCATTACGTCGCAGGAATCGTGGACCGAGCGCGACAACAAGAAGCGCGTGGAAGTTCCGCAATACATCCGCGAAATCGTGGAGGAAGTTGCCTTTCAGGCGCGCGAAGATAAGCGCGTGGACCGGCGCTCCGGCGTCAGCCAACGGCTTCCGATCAGCGCCCTCGAAAACGTGCTCAGCAGCGCGGAACAGCGCGCGGTGCGCAGCCGCGATTCCGCCGTGGTGGCCCGTGTCGCGGATATTTATGCCGCGATTCCCTCGATGACTGGAAAATTCGAATTGGAATATGAGGGTGAGCTGCGGGGCGCCGAGAATATCGCGCGCGAGTTGATCCGCGCCGCTATCGGGAAAGCTTATACGCAGTATTTCACCGGCGCGAACATGCAGCCGGTGATTCAGTGGTTCGAGCTGGGCGGCGAATTGAAAATTCCGGCGAACGCGTCCAGTTCCGAGGTGATGGCCCAACTGAAGAAAATCCAGGGGCTTTTCGACAATTTGAGCGTCCTGGAAGTCAGCCAGAAGGACGACGCCGGAATCGTCGCCAGTGCTGCGGAATTCATTCTGGAAGGGCTCTGGGCGCACAAGCGCATCAATCGCAGCGAGGAACGCGGGTTCTTCGCCGATGCGCGCAAGACCCCCGAGCCGCGGGACCCGCGAGAGCCCTCCGGCCGTGTGCCGCGACGCCAGTTCAACTGAGGAGATTTAGGGACAGAGCTGTAGGGACTCATGAAATTCACACGCTACTCAAAATACGCGCCCAATGCCGCCGATGATATAGACCTGCAGGAATTGATGAGCCGGCTTTCGGATTTCCTGCTGCAAAGCGGCTTCGAATCACAGTACGGAATCTACGAAATGGATTCGGAGCGTTCCCGCGAGCAGATGATGGACGAACTTCGCGAGGCCATCCTGCGAGCCCTGCAGGAAGGCGATCTGCTTCCGCCTGAACTGATGGAGCAGCTGCTGCAGAATCCGGATCTTGCGCAGAACCAGGAATTGCGCGAAATGGTGAATCAGATTATCCAGCGGATGGAGCAAGAAGGACTCATATCGCGTCCAGACCAGCCCGCGCAAGTGACGCCGCCTCCTTCGCAGACTCCCGGCGGACAGGTGGGCGAAGCGCAGCCGAACATCGAAGCCCGCTTTGAAATCACGGACAAGGCGCTCGATTTTCTGGGATTTAAGACGCTCAAGGATTTGCTCGCGTCGGTCGGCAAGAGCAGTTTTGGGCGGCATGACACGCGCGATCTGGCCACCGGCGTCGAATCCGGGGGCACCTCCAAACTTTACGAATTCGGCGACACGCTGAATATGGATATCAGCGGAACGCTCTTCAACGCTGTCCAGCGCAATGGCGCCCAGATTCCCATCGAGCTCGATTATCCCGACCTCATGGTTCATCAGTGCGAATACCAGAGCTCCTGCGCCACGGTTCTGATGCTGGATTGCAGCCACAGCATGATTCTCTACGGCGAAGACCGCTTCACGCCCGCAAAGCGCGTGGCGCTCGCTCTGTCGCACCTGATTCGCACCCAGTATCCGGGAGATTCGCTGCACTGCGTGCTGTTCCACGATAGCGCGGAAGAAATTCCTTTGGGCAAGCTCGCTCGCGTTCAGGTCGGCCCTTACTACACGAATACTCGCGAAGGGCTGCGCCTCGCGCAGCGCATCCTTTCGCGGCAGAAAAAAGACATGCGTCAGATTGTGATGATCACCGACGGCAAACCTTCGGCATTGACGCTGGAGGATGGACGCATCTACAAAAACGCTTTCGGGCTGGACCCGCTGGTAGTAACGCAGACGATGGACGAAGTGGCGAAATGCAAGCGTGCCGGCATCTTGATCAATACCTTCATGCTTTCCAGCGACTACAGCCTGGTCCATTTTGTTCAGAAGATCACCGAACTCTGCCGCGGCAAGGCTTACTTCACCACTCCCTACACCCTGGGGCAGTACCTTCTGATGGATTACGTCGGCAAGAAGACTCGCAATATTCACTGATCGATTTCTGCTCCCTGGCGCGAGGTTGCGTTATCCTTCATTGCGTCCGTGCGCGCCGGGCGGCATCGAATCTTTGTGACCTAGAGTAATGCACTGAGCCTGAAACGCCATGTTCGCGAAATTCTGGGAGGAAAGAAAATGGCTGCGTTACCTGCGGGGGCCAAAGCCCCGGCGATTTCGCTGAAGAGTATCGACGGAAAAACAGAGACTCTGGCGGAGGGATTGAAGAAAGGTCCGGTGGTCGCGGCGTTTTTCAAGGTGAGCTGCCCGGTATGTCAATTCGCTGCGCCATTTCTCGAACGGTTGCACGAAGCCTACGCCGGGCCAAAATTCACGCTGTGGGGGATTTCGCAGGACGATGCGCGAGATACACGCGAGTTCTTTAAGGAATTCGACGTCGAGTTCCCCACGCTGCTCGACGCGACCGGTTACCCGGTCTCCAACCAATACGGCATCACCAACGTTCCGTCGATCTTTTTGATCTCTCCGGACGGGAAAATCCAGGTGAGTTCGGTGGGATTTTCCAAGAGCCATCTGGAAGAGATCGCCGCTGCAGCAGCGGACGCCATCGGCGTGCCTGCGAAGGCGCTGTTCCAGCCTAGCGAAGCCGTGCCGGAATTCAAGCCCGGTTGAGGATCGAAAAACTAGGTTCCGTCGGAGCCTAATAATCGCACAAAAAGCCAACTAATATGGTGCTTGTTCTTGTACTGTTCTCAAATTGTTCCTAGACCCTGAGGTGACCCCCTAAACTGTCACAAAAACTTTGGGCACAGTCTCCGATTTTATTTCAACGTCTTTGCATCTCCTAGCAAGGGTTGGGGTCTGGGGAAGGGGACGGCGTTTGAGTCCCCTTCCCCAGATAGCTCAGTAGAAATCCTTTCCTCGTTCTCACCGTTCTCATCGTTCACAATAAACTGCACCGTTGCGCCCAGAGACTCTGCCCTGTGTCCCTGCTCACTTTGTCGTTCGAATTCCTCGGGAGGTTGGTAGCCCAAGGCCGAGTGCAGTCGCTGCCGATTGTAATACTCCTCGATGAACTCTTCGATGTTCGTGCCCAACTGCTCCAGGTTGTTGTACCGGTTTGTGTAAATTTCCTCTCGCTTCAGTGTCTTCATGAAGCTTTCGCAACTCGCATTGTCGTACGGGTTCGCGGGACGGCTCATGCTCGCAACCATGCCGTACTTGTCCAACGCCGCCACATATTCCGGGCTCGCATATTGCAGCCCTCGATCGGAATGGTGCACTAAACCCGCTTGCGGCTGTCGATCCGCGACTGCACGTTCCAATGCAGCCACGGTGAGTCGGCTGCTCATCATCGTTCGATCCACGGCCCACCCTACAACTTTCCGAGAGAAACTATCGAGGATCACCGCCAGGTAGACAAACTCGCCTTTCAGGCGAACGTAGGTGATGTCTGCCACCCAGAGCTGGTTGATACCCGTCAGCGTCATGCGACTTGCTAAGTTCAAGTACACTTCGCACTTATGTTTCGAATTCGTAGTGACCACCAACCGCTTCGGTTGAATGGCCAGCAAATTATCGTCCCGCATCATCCGGGCCACCTTCTTGCGGTTCACCTGCACGCCTCGGCGGTGCAGTTCCGCAGTGATCCGTCGATAGCCGTAACGACGACGATGTTCCAGAGCGATCTGTTGAATCAATGACCGCACTTCGGTCTCTTCCTCTGCCGGTTCCCGTTGTCGTAACGACCGGTAGAAACCTCTGCGACTCACCGCTACCAACTGACACATGTGCTCGATGCTCAGCCTGCCTTGCAATGGCATCAGTTCTCCGATGTGCTCGTAGATGCCTTCCCGCCAGAGCCGTTGCTGCGCTGGCGTAGAGCCTCTACTTTTTGCAAGGCACCCTTCAAAAAATCCACCTCCATCGCCTTCTCGGCGAGCAAGCGCTTTAGCTGAAGGATTTCCTTTCGGTGGGCCAATGCAGGTGTACTCGGGCGCACTGCTTCTTCGCCAGGTTCAACCGCCTCAAGCTTCGTGCGCCACTTATAGAGGCATCGCCGCGTCACCCCGAGCTCCTTGGCCAGCTCATCGACGCTCTCGCAAGTCCTCATACGCTCTACGGCCATGCGCTGAAACTTCCGCGAATACCGCTTTCTTCTCTCCACTCGAGTTTCCTCTCCCGGAGAGTGTGCCCATCGCGAGTGTGTCAATTCAAGGGGTCATTCCACCCAATCAGCGAGGTTCGCGGAACCCGCTTTCAGAATTTCGCGGTCCAAAGCATCCTGCCGGGATTTCACCCACGGCGCGTAATGAATCTCAGTGACACGGATGCTGGAGTGCCCGAGCAGTCGGGATACAGCCTCAATACTCACGCCGGCATTCAACAAGTTCACAGCGAATGTATCCCGGAATCTGTGACTGTGCCCGCCGACTATGCCCGCATCCTTGAATACTTTTGCAAGAATGGGTTGCCAGCCAGGGGCTACATTTGCCCGCGCGCTCCTACCTAGCCAGAAGAAATACTTAGAATTTTCCCTTGGCAGAGCGCGCAACTCGTCCGCGAGTTTTTCCGGTATCAGCAGGCTTACATATTCACCTGTTTTCGCCTGGTGTAATCGGAGTCGATTGCCAGTAAGGCTATCCACGGTGAGCAGCGCGGTGTCCGAAATTCGTAAACCGGGCGCAAGCATAGTTCGGATTAAAAGCGTCTTCCCAAGTCTGGCGAAAGTCGGACAGTGCCACGAGATCCAACTGGTTCACAAAGCGGTAACCCTTATCCGCAGCAAAAGCGTCCAGTTGCTTGAATAAGACACGATATTTATCCGCTGTTACCGGCTTCAGGTTGCGACCGGTTGGGCTCTCCAAATCGGCGAGGCAGGCATCCCGCCAAGCCTGAATCGTGATGCGTTCGGCATTCGTGGGCTCCCCGGCGTCCCACTTGCGTAACAGACTTTCTGCCTTTGTCCAATCTCGGAGCTTTGTGGTCTCTTTGACGTGGGTACCAGTGTTGTCCACCCCGCTGATCCAAATTGGGCAGCGACACTTTCGTTCCTGTCGCCCTTTCAATTGACATTTCGATGGGTTATGACGCCGCCACAAATTTAACATTACGCGGAAATCCTGCGATGAACGCGTGCGGCTACCGACGCGGGAATCCGCAGTGTTTTGTATCGCCGGCGCCCAGTGGGGCCGGATGCGCTTGATATTTTCAAAACCCCAGGCTCATTGTCGAACAGCCGACGAATTGTCTCTACGGACAAAGCCCACGTCTTGCCGAGCTCCGCCGGAGTGTGATGCTTTTCATCCACGACCGAAAGAATGTTGTCGCTGTCTTTGAAAAGAACGTCCGCCCTGAACTTCTTTTTGGGGATCCCGGGGAGGCGAGAATGCCAACGACGAAATTTCGGTGATTTACGAGCGCGGGCGACGGCTTCGGAGCGGGTCGTGAGCTTGGACCTGCGTTGCACGGCGGGATTATACGACGCAGAGCGCGAGAATCAAATTGGCGGCCGGTCAATGTGCGCCTCGTGCCCGGTTTCAGCGTGGTAGAATCCGCTGCAACAGGGCGATCGAATAACATGCGTGAGCGTCTATTTGAAATCACCAATATTCCTGAATTCCTCGATGTCGTACGCATTCTCACAAAGCGATGGTTTCCGGACCAAAAGAATTGGGGGCCGTGGTTCCGCGGACACTCTGATAAGAGTTGGCGGTTGGAGCCAAAGCTCTACCGCGAGGCGACGGACTTCGAAGGTCAATCGACAAGGGGTTAGAGTCGTCTAAATTTGGAGCGGTTGTTGTTAGCCCATCATTTTTCAAGAAGCAGTGGCCACAACGGGAACTAGACGGTTTAGTCGTCAAAGAGACTGACGACCATAGAATCATTCTTCCAGTGTGGCACAACGTGTCGCTAGGAGACGTCCGCAAGCACTCGATAACGCTTGCCGACCGTATCGCAGCCAATTCGGTAGAAGGCATTCAAACAGTTGTCCCGAAACTGATTCTGGCGATCAGGGGAAATGGCTGATGTGCGAGACTGCACCGTCACACCCAAATGATCTATGGTGAAGCGATCTGACGAACGTCGATACGCGGTAACGCCCGAACCTGTGCCGCGGCCTTGTAAACGTTTTTCAAAGCGCCCCTGCTTGAACGAACGATTCCTTAAACATCTGCCAACGTGCGAGAAGGATGGAGTAAGGTGAGGTTGACAATTATGAAGAAAATCTTCGCCAGCTTACTCGTTGCCCTGTTCGTCGTGATGATAATCGGTGCAGCCAGCCGCGCCGGAATAGTAGGAGCAGCGGCCAGCGTCAGTGAAACTCTGGGCCGGATTACGGGCGTCCTGTTAATGGTTGCGGGACTCTATTACAGCGCAAGATGGAGTCTTAAGTTATCGGGCCACACTTACAAAGTGGGATGGCAAACCGTGGCGACGATTGTGTTCTGGTATTCGCTGTTCGCCGTGTTCGTCGGCCTGATAATGCCTTTCTATGCAAGAAACACCTTCGGGTTCAAGTATGCGGTCATCATGGTTGTCGTGTGGTCTACCGTGGCGTATGTCAGCAAACGTTGGCAACAACGGCTGCGGAGAATCGAAAGAAACCACTTGATCGAGGCAGCTACAGCACAACCCGCGTCGTGAAATGGGAAACAACTATGACAAAAATCACAACGGCCTTGCTGACTGTTTCACCAACGGTCAGGGACGAACAGTTATGGAAGTTGGCGGGGCCTCGGTTTCTTCCCCGCAACTTGCGTTTTTGGTGTTGACGGAAACCGAAGCGAATCGTCTATTCCATCGTGGGTAGGTTGAGCCAAACCTGCGAGGAGCGTTCAATGGTGCGACGGATCGTTTGGACAATCGCTTTGGGAACCATCGCTGCAGTCGTTGTTCTGGGAACTTGGCGGGACATGCAGGCACAGGAGATTAAAGGGCTGTACCAGAGCATAGCGCCACTAGAACAATACCTGATGGAGGATCGGAATGCCGAGATAGCCCTGGCTCGGAGTGCGGCTCCGGAGTCCATCTCACGCGATGCAGAGGTATTGGTGCTCGGCCGGCATGGTTACGAAACCGCGGTCAAAGGCAAGAACGGCTTCGTATGCATCGTGGAACGATCGTGGATGTCTCCCTTCGATGATCCAGAGTTTTTGAACCCCGATCAGCGGCTTCCGCTTTGCCTGAATCCGCCGGCTGTACGAACCCACTTGCCACTCACTCTCAAGACAACAGAGTTGGCATTGGCGGGACTGTCGAAAATTCAGATGTTTGACAAGATCAAAACCGCATTCGACAAGAACGAACTTCCAAGGCCGGAGCCAGGTGCGATGTGCTACATGATGTCGAAGCAACAGTACTTCGGCCGCAAATATGGGAACGCGGATCCCCATCTGATGTTCTGGTTTCCCAGAACAGACGATATATTTTGGGGCGCAGGTCTTCCTGGCTCCCCGGTATACGTGCATCAATATTCTCCGCAGCCGATCACCGAGTTCATCATTTCCGTGTCAAGCTGGTCGGACGGAACGGCCGCTCCCACGGAATGAGATCCGCTCGCCGCTATTTGCGGCCGAGCTTTGGGTCCGGATTGATTCGGATAACCGGTAACCTGGGTACCAGGAGTTGAGTCCGACGTTGGAAACGCCGCCTCATTCAGGAAGCCAACCAGTCTTTAAGGGACAGCGTCGCGGCGTTCTCGCGGCCGCTCCTCCGGATTTGCCCTCGAAAGAAAGTTGAAAATCTCCTGTTGCTTTCCAAAAGGAAGTGCGTCAATATTCCTGTGGGAAACCTAAAGGTCGATTCGCCATGAAAGAAAAGCCGGACGTCTTGCAAGGCACGCTGGCGCTGATGGTCCTGAAGACTCTCGACGTGATGGGGCCGCAGCACGGCTGGGGAATCGCCCGGCGCATCGAGCAGATCAGCGGAGACCTGCTGGCCGTCAACCAGGGCACGCTTTATCCCTTGCTGCTCAAGCTCGAACAGGAAGGCTCGATTGCCTCCGGATGGGGTGCGTCGGAAAACAACCGCCGCGCGCGCTTCTACCGGCTCACCGGGGCCGGTCGCAAGCAACTTCAGGCGGAGACTCGCGAATGGGAGCAAACCGCGGCCATCATCGCGCGCTTCTTCAAAGTGAAAGCGGAGGATTTACCGTGAAATCTCTGCGACGCTTCTTCACCCGCCTCTCGAATTTCGCCGCTGGACGCCGCGCCGACCAACGCCTTCAGGAAGAAATCGCGGAACACCTTGCGTTTCAAACCGAAGAGAATCTGCGCGCAGGCATGTCGCCCGCCGAAGCGCATCGGCAGGCCATGCTCAAGCTCGGCGCAACGGAAGCGATACGGCAAGATCACCACGCCGAGCAAAGCCTCCCCTTCATCGAGGATCTGTTCTTCGACCTCAAGTACGCGGTGCGCATGCTTTTGAGATCTCCCGGATTCGCGCTCATTGCGATCGCCACAATGGCGCTGGGAGTCGGCGCCACCACCGCCATCTATAGCGTGATCGACGCCACGCTGCTGCGTCCTTTGCCCTACCCGAACCCCGGCGAACTGGTGCGGATTGAAGCCAACCTTCCCGGAGTGGGCGCGCATGACATCGGCCTCTCCATCCCTGAGTTGAGAGACCTTCAGAACTCGGGAATCTTCCAATATGCGTCCCTATCCTTTTTTGGCACCAACAATCTCACTGGCAGCACCCAACCCACGAGCATCGCCTCAAAGTCGGTCTCACCGAGCTACTTCGCGGTGGTCGGCGTCGACGCGCAGTTGGGCCGCACGTTCGATCCGCACGACGCGACACCGGGGTTCAACAACGAAGTCGTCATCAGCGACGGGCTCTGGAAGAGCGCATTTGGCGCCGACCCGCACATTCTCGGCAAGACTCTGCGCCTGGACAACGATCCCGCTCAGGTTGTCGGCGTCCTGCCCGCCAGCTTTCGCGACCAGGGCCAGACCAGGGAGGAACGCAGTACCGATTTGTGGGCGGCGTGCGGATTTTTCGGCGACCCCGCCCCGCCGCCGATGCGCAGCACACGTCTGCCCTTCGAGACCATCGCGCGACTTCAGCCTGGTATTTCGCCTAAGGCCGCGCAGGGGCGACTCGATGCCTTGGTTGCATCGCTGAAGAAGGAATATCCGGTGGATTATCCGTCGAAAGGCGCGTGGACTCTCCACCTCACTCCCCTGGCCGAGACGCTTGTCGGCAACGTGCGCCAATCGCTCATTCTACTGTTCGGCGCGGTGGGCCTGGTCCTGCTGATCAGCTGCGTCAACGTCGCCAATCTGCTGCTTGCCAGGGCCAGTGCACGAGGGCGTGAGATCGCGGTTCGCCAGGCACTAGGCGCGCAAAGGGGGCGCCTCATCCGCCAGTTTCTCACCGAGATTCTGCTGCTCTTCGTGCTTGGCGGCATCGCCGGTTTTGCGATTCTCTTTTTCACCAGGAAATTCTTGCTGGAGTTGATTCCGGAGAGCCTTCCGCGCTTGAACGACATATCGATCAACTGGGGCGTCCTGGCGTTCGCTCTCGCCGTCTCCGTTATAGCCGGACTCGTATTTGGGCTTGCTCCGGCGTGGTTTATGAGCCGCTCCGATGTAATCGGCACGCTCCGGCAGGAAGGACGCGGCTCAAGCGGTTCGCGTGAACGCTCGCGCGCCCGCCAGATTCTGGTCGTCAGTGAATTGGCGCTCTCGCTGGTGCTCATGGTCGCCGCGGGACTTCTGCTGCGTAGTTTCTGGGACTTGTTCAAGGTGCAGCCCGGCTTCAATCCCACTCGAGTCGTGGCAGTCGAGAACTCGCTGCCGAATCCTAACGATCCCAAAACCGACGTTTACCGCACCGCCACGCAGGAAGGCGTGTTGCTGCGCGAAATTCTCCGCCGCAACCGGACGATTCCGGGCGTGGAAGAAGCGGCCGTCAGTGATCAGGCGGCCGTTCCCCTTGGCCATAGCCAGAACGACCGCGAAATGTTTCCATTGGTTCTCGAAGGCCAGGACGTACAGAGCAGTCAGCCTCCGCTGATCGATACACTGATCGTTTCGCCCGAATATTTCCATGTGCTGGGCATGACTCTGCTGCGTGGACGACTCTTCGTCGACCAGGACCTGGAAGACACGCCTTCGGTCGCAGTCATCAATCAGGCCGCGGCCCGCACCTACTGGCCCAACCAGGATCCGGTCGGCAAGCGCGCCCGGTTGGACCGTCGCAAGCCGGTCTGGACCACCATCGTCGGCGTCATTGCCGATGCACGCACAGAATCGCTCGCGGATGCCGGCATTCCGCAGGTTTACCTCGACATCTACCAGCGCCCCGCCAAGTTTCTTGCGTTCTACCTGCGTGGACAGGTCGATCCCGCCGCCATCTCCGCACAGGTTCGCACGCAAATCCAGTCCGTCGATCCGGAGCTTCCCGTTTACCGCGCGGAAACGTTGGACGACGTTCTCTCCTCTTCGCTTTCCGTGCGGCGGTTCTCGATGCAAATGGTGGCGGCTTTTGCGGCCACGGCCTTGCTGCTCGCCGCGCTTGGAATCTACGGAACCATCTCGTATCTGGTGAATGAGCAAAGGCGTGAGTTCGCCATTCGGCTCGCGCTGGGAGCGCAACGAGGCCAAATCCTCAAGATGGTACTGCGCCGGGGACTCGTTCTGGCCGCCGTTGGCGCCGTGCTGGGCGTGGCCGGTGCGCTGATCGTCTCTCACCTAATGGCCGGATTGCTCTTCGGTGTATCGCCAAACGATCTGCTTACCTTCGTGGCCGTCTCCGTGGTGCTTACCCTCGTCGCGCTTGCCGCCAGCTGTATCCCGGCGCTGCGTGCCATGCGCCTCGATCCGATCACGATGCTGCACACCGAGTAACTTCGTGGGGTTGCTCGAGAATCGCCGGCGCAAGTTGTAGCCCCCGATGGTCCCCTTAGGGATGATGATGAATTCATCCCAGGAAGGTTTTCCAGAGGAAGTGCCCCAACAACGGGCTTGGGTTTACCGATTGAATTCCACTTGCCTGGTAAGTTCCATAAAGGGAGTCAAGGAAAAAACACTTCTCCTCTGGCCGGAGTTTTTCTTGCCGTCCAGCCCGCCCCATGGAGCAGGTTTGTTCTGGCCTTCCGATCCGTGAGCTCGGGACGCGATGCGATTCTTGTCGCGCTTTTGGGTTTCTCTACCAGCGGTTTTCATCGCTTCTGCGCGACGAAGCCGGTCCGTTCGGAAACCAACAAGCTGTACGGTTGTCAGGTGGCAATCATGGTTCCCTGGGGGACTCGTGGCCCATAGCTTTTTCGGGTCATCCGAGGGGGACTAGGGTCGCGTGTGAGACTTAGCGGCCCGAGGCACGCACAGTCTAAACTTACCAGCTGAGACTCGCCCTCGAACCCGAGGGTCTCCAGAACCCGACTGGCCACCGCTGGAAGGAATCCCAGGGATGGAACGGATTACCAGAGACACTCAAGCTGTTTGTGGTTTCAGATGTTGGGCGTCGAAGCGCGCTCCTTTTTTCCAAATGGTCAAAGTGATTGCCGCGATCTTGCGCGCCAGAGTCAGACGCGCCATCTCCGGCCGCATTCCCTGGGCCACCCGCGCATCGTAAAACTCCTGGAACGGTCCGGGCTTGGCAGCGGCCACCGTAGCGGCACTCTTGAACAGATTCTTCAGATCGTGATTGTGATTGCGATTCAGCCCACGAATCCAGACCGGCTTCTTGGCGCGCCGCAGCTCGCCATTTACACAACGGTGCTCGGCACTGCTGTAGGTCTCGATTCCCAACCCGATGTACGTCCAGAGCTGTCGCTTGCTACGAAAGCGGTGCGGTGTCTGGATCAAAGCTATCAGCAAAGCGGCCCGGATCGGGCCGAGGAACGGAATCTGTCGTAGCAGTTTCCAGGCGTCGTGCTTCTGGGCCTCGCCGAGCAACTCGTGCCGCACTTGCTGGCGCAAGGATCGCAACGCATCGAACTGCTGGTAGTAGAACTCTGCGCGGCGGCGCACCCCGGCTTCTGCTAGCTTGCCCAGCCACGGTGTGCGATAGCGCGGCGCATAGACCTGCTTTCCCGTGCAGGGAATCCCCCAGCTCCGGTAGATCGCCTTCAGGCGACTCATGACTCGTATCAGATCGGTGCTGATTGCCAGGTAACTGCGCCCCAGCTCCTTCAGTGCCCGTACTCCGTGCTCCCCGTGATAGACCGAGCGGAGTAGGTTCGCGCGCAACAACTCGGCCAGCTTGCGCGCATCGATGCGGTCGCTCTTGCTACCTTCTTTGAGCAAGGTATTCCGGCGAGGATTACATACCACCAGTTCCGTGACGTGCGGCTTGATGAGGTCATAGAGCCACGCCGCCCAGGTGCCTTCTTCCAAAGTGACGTGCAGGTATCCGCGCAATCCTTTCAGAAACTCCAGGATGGTGATGGCCTTGGTTTCGATCGTCGATTCCATCACCAGCTGGCCCGAGAATTTAGAACGGCGATGGAGATCGCTTCCTTGTGCACATCCATCCCGATATACTTCACGCTATCCATAGAGGGCGCTCCTTTTTGTTGTGGGTTTGAGCCGAACACTCCAAACCCTACTCCATCAGGGGCGCCCTTTTATATTGCGTCGCGTCGCGTCGCGTTACCGGTAACTTGGGTCCCCAAATGTCCAGTAACGGCGAACGTACCGAATGCGGCGACGAACTGGCGGCATTCGGCTCCGCTTGGAGTGCCTTGTCTGCCGGCTCCCATCCCGGCGTTCCACCACGGGACGAAGTTCGGATTGGATTGATACTTGCGATCGAATTCGGCCAGTTGCTAGTCCTAAAATTCAAGACGTGGAGCGGAAACAAATGTCAAAAGTTTTAGCGAATGTGCGGGACGATTTTTACGAATACGGCTGGGAGCATCCTCTGGCTGGGCGCCCTGAATGCCCAAGGCAACAAAGCCGCATATTGCTATAGCCATTACTTGAGAGTTCAAAATTTTACTTTGATCCTCCTGGATTTGTTCTATGGACGAATCGAGCCTAAGAGCGCAGCTCGCCGCGCTTCAGGCATTGCGATCATCGTTACACTCGTCATTCCGCTTCTGGGAGTGGATTGTAGTTGGCGGAATCGTGATTGAGCTTGTTGTGCTGGTCAAAGAGCATTGGGACGGTTGGAGTGCATACCACCGCGCAACAATACGGCTGCCCGAAAAACCCAATACGCTTCTATTCGGATTGGGAGTTTTGGGAGTTGCGATGGTAGCAGGCGGAATCTCTAAGGAACTAGGCATCGACAGCCGGATTGAGAAAGTGGAAACCCAAATCAGAGGAGTCAACGAGCAACTGTATGGAGCAGTTTCCCAAAGAGTCGGTAACGCAAGTGAAGAAGCCGACGCCATCCAAAAACGACTAGATGCCGCGTCGGACCAACTGAACGCGCTCGAAGGCGACATCGTCGTCCAAGGCCCAAGATGGAATATTCTTAAGGTTCGGAGAGAGGAATTCGTTAAGGCGCTGAAGCCATTAGCGGGGCAAAAGGTCACAATCGAGTGGTGCGGAAGTTTGTTCAGCTCAGCCCCAGAAACATATGAAACGTGGCATTTGCTGTGGATGATTTTGAGCGACAAAACTTCAACAGGGGCTGGATGGGAGACTAAGGGGGCATCGTGGTTCTCCTGCCCGCCCAACGGACCCATGCCTTTCGGTGGTAATATCGTAATTACTTCATCGGATGCAAACAACGGCGTTAAAGAGGCGGCAAACGTCCTCAGCGATGCCCTCAATAAAATTGGCATAATCACGAACAGGAATGAAATAAGAGCGAACGAGGTTGGTCCAGATACCTTTAAATCTCCGGTTTTCTTCGGACCAGATTCGCCGTGGGAATTGGCGGCAAAAGACCGAACGTCGTAATCCTTTTTGTCGGTCCGAGCGCCCCGAATGCGACGGCTGGCCAGAAACAACGCCACAAATAACTCCCAATAATCCTGCGAATTTCAAACGGCACCACTACCCAGAAACGGCAATGAGGCCCCAGGATCCTCTAACGCGATTGGAGACAAGACCTAGTCTCTCGTGTCTTTGGAGGGCTTGGGATGCCTCCGTCGCCATTCTGCGCGGCATTCTCGCAACTGGATCTTGTAAACCTCTCGTACCTTTCCACCGCCTGGCTCGTTTGCCGGGTCAGGCATATAACGAGCGGCTTTGCCGTAGCGAATTAACTGTTCGTCGGACATTACCCGTAGGCGTTTTCGAAACTCTTCGGTATGGAATTCAGTTTGCGCGATCACGACGGTTTCCGTTTGCCTTTTTCGCAAGGCATTCCTCACAACGCGCGTCTGAGTGGCTGAGCGATTTGTTGCTGAAGCATTGGATTAGCACCAACTAAACGTCGGGTTGTCGCCCCACGTTGGTAAGCAGCCATGCTTTCTGAACCACAGTGAAAAGAAATGCCGTGGTGAGTCCAAACAGGATCCAGCCGTTCAATGCTTCTAGAGCGCCCATCAATTGCCAACGCGGCTCCAGATAGAGATTCGCGTGTCCATAACTCGTCATGGCACTTAGCGAGTAGAGCACCGCGGACTTGGAGTCGCTGATGCCCCAACCAGGCGGTAAGTGAACGCCCAGATAATGCATTCAATCGCGTGCAGTATGGTGGCCAAAAGCGCCGTTCCACCTATGAGAAAGTTCGAGTCGCGAGAGAAATGCGGAAGCCGTTCCTTGCTATCAGCCTCACAGCTTCCTTGTTGAGAAGCTCAAGGCCGTAGGCATGGAAAACCACAGTCAACACGATGAGTGGCAGGCCCATGCCCAATTCACGCCCCAGGTCGAAACGTTGCCGTAATCGATAGGTGACACCTCGCTCTACGACGCCCATATCCACCTCGTTTTGAACCTCTCATTTCCGTTTTTTCTTCGCAAGACATTCATCACAATGCGTTTGATTGGCCAGCCCCATAAACTCCTTACCACACTTACATTCCTTCCGGATCAATACGTCGCCTTTTGGGGTGATAACTTTCTTGACTGGCCGCAGATTGGGGAAAAACGGCTTGTTAGTGGGATGGGTAGCCCGAGACTAATCCAGCCGCCGAGTAGATTTGCAAGAAATGAGGAATCGCGATGACTACCATTCAAGATCGCGCGAACGTTATTCGACTGAAAACCACCGGTAACGCGACCAACCAGGACCTAGCGGAATCACACCGCAACATTATTTCTCAAAAGGACGGGGTGGGAGCAAAAATTGCAATCCAAAATAGCCAACGAAATATGGCTGTGTGGTTCCGGCGGGTTGCAGGCTTCGTCCGGCCATGATCAGTAAAATTACCGGCGGACGTATTTTGTAACGAAGACCTCCCTCCAATGTTTCCTGGTTCGTTGCGGGATGGTATGTTCCGGTGGAATAAAATTCGCCGTCGAGTTCTAACCTGTCCGTAAATTCGTGGCCGACGACAAGGCCTGCGACCCATCCATCCGAGCCCTCGCGAACGAAGTTGTAGCCACCCTCCCAATTCACGCCTAGGGGGCCGAGCTTCTTCGAAAATTCCACGGGCAGGATCAGGCTAGCGCCTCGCGCAGTGATCCCGCGCTCCACGGAGTGATTCGGATTGTTGATGGAAAGCTGCGGAAAAAGAGACATGGCGAATCCCGAATCTTTATTTTCGTAAAATCGCCACTTCACGCCTAACTGATTCTGGCCCAATCCGTATTTCGCGGGCGCGGGATTATCCACGCGCAGCCATGCGTTTTCGTAGGTCAACTGAATTCGGTCGCCAAGACCAAAGTTGATATCGACGTCGGGCGTGTGCGTGATCGACGACTCGGGATAGAGAACAGGCATGTACCCAAGGTTGATTTCCCACTGCAATTTGCCAGGTGTGCCGGGGTCGTTTGTGTAGTAGGGCGGCCCTCCTTGGCACCAGACCGACGAGCAGAAAAATGCGCCCCAGAAAACTAAGGCAACTGTGGGCCTTCCAATAAAATTGCCACGAAAGATGGATTCCATTGACTTCAGGAGCGCCCGATTATGAACAGCTTCCGAAGTTGCAGCATGCGACTAGGGCTTCAAAACGAATACGCGCAGCTTCAGTGCTTTCGCTTGAACATTGCCGTGATCTCTGGCGCAAACTCTCCGATAAAATTAATGCCCATGCCAATAGGAACCTGGGTGATCACCGCTTGAACGCCTTTCTCCTGCCACCTTACGTTGCCTGGCTCCCAGGCCGTTCCCGTTACGCTTCCGGCGAAGGCTCCCACGTAAGGAAATAGCTGCGGACGCAGCGATTTTTCTGTGCGGTCGTAGGTGACGAAGTTTCTTGCAATGGCATGACGCGTACGCGGCCAGAATCCATCACAACGGCAACGATCGTAGCGCGGCTCCCATCCCAGCAGTCCATCGCCTAGAGAAATAACCGAGTTTTGAATTATGAATTCGGCCTGCCGCGTCCCAAAACGCTTAGCGAATGCATCGAAACCGTCTCCCCATTCGGGATAGGTATCATGAATCTGGTCATGGATGGCAAACAGGGTGGTTTTGACGTAGATTCCAGGAGTTGTATAGGTCTGTCGTAGGTACAGTTTGAACCTACGGTCGGCGCTCAAAGATTCCAGCGGAACTTCCTTCGGAACATACGAGCCGTAGAGCCAGTTCACATTGATCTGATTGTCCTTTTTCGGCTCAGAACCGGCGGGCAACTGAGTCTGCGCTGAGCACAACATGATGCCGCCGAACATCATGAGCAAACTCGCGGCAAGCGCGCGTAATCCAACACTCAAATTGCTGCAGCAGACTTTCGACCTGCGGACAGCACGCGTTGATTCGCTCGATTTCGTCATGTTGGCACGATGCGTGTCATTTGGAGGGATAGAGCATGTGGACGCCGTAACGCCATTGTCAAAAATAACAGGTTCGCGCTGTGTCAAGACGATTTAGGGTGAGTCTTGATTGAGGCGGATGATTAGGTAGCCTTGCCGGGCTTGGGTCAAAGCTACCAAGTGAACCACCAAATTAACCGGAACTGAGAATTGTGAGCGTCAACGACTAGCGTAGAAACTCCACCACGCCGGTGGTCAGATAATACATTGCGCCTGCGATCTGGATCGTTCCTTTCTTCTCCAGCTCCTCCAGGACCGGACTGCGCCGCCGGATTTAGGGCAAGTTATAGCGCAATTGGCTGAACACCATGTTAGCGTTGGCTGACTTTGGACCATTGCCAGCCGCCCAAGGATAGACCCAAACATGCGCGTATTGCAGCCCCCACTGCACCGACCCTAGGTTTTCATATTTCCAGAGCACTCGTGAGTAGCCGCCCGTAGCCTCCTCGATCAATCGGTCGGCAGCGTTGCTGGCACCTGGAAAACCGAATCCCACGCAGCAGGTGCCGTCGCTGTTTAAGGTAGCGTTCTTCTGCGCGTACAGGCCGCTGTAGTAGAAGTACAGTCCCGTAGCTTTATTCGGTGCAAGCTCGAAACCGCTGACCCACGAATACGAATGGATTGGCGAAATGCTGCCATCGGCCCTGACGATTACGTCGGGAGCTAAGCCGCCGATATAGCGACCCGCACCGTCACCGGCAAAACCGTCCAACACCCAGCGCACGCCCTTCTTGACCTCAACGTTGAAGTTGGCACTGACGCCCCAACCAAAGGCATAACTTTTTCCCGAAGCGCTGGTCCCATTCCAACTGCGAAAAGTTCGCATCACTGTGCCGATATCGAAGTGAATTGCGCGACCGCCCATGACCTTGTTGTCGAACGAGCCCTTCAGGACGAAATCCGGAGTCATGTTCGGCACATTCAGTCCGCTGCTGCCGTTGTTGTATTGCGTCGTGAGCGTGCCACTCAGCGCGGAGGGGAATACCACACTATTTGACACCTGCTGCTCAGGGTTCTCGACCGAAAAACCGAACGCCATCTTCTCAGATGACCGATAAACGAGCCGGAATTGCGGATAGCGCCCAACCACAAACCCAGCGACAAAGTTGAGATCAATCACCTGGGGAGCGGCTATATCACCCGGCCACGGAAGAATATCTTCCTTATTCGGCGTCATCAGCGACCACAACTGCCCGCCGGCCATCTCCCACTTTCCTTTGCGCCAGTCAAACCAAGCCTGACGAATCCGGAACGGATAACCGGATTGCGTCACAAGATTTCCGCCGACGGGCGCACCGACGAAATCCGTTTCGAAATATCCAGCGATTTGGCTGGATTTTAGGTCGGCATCCACGCGCAGCGCCAGGCGCGTGTTCTGCGGCGATAGACGGAATTCGCTGGTCGTACCTGGAACCGTGTTGTCGTACAGGATGTTGTTGAAGTTGGTGGCCACGTTGCCGCCGTTGTTGTTCGATCTCCACACCGAGGTCAGTGCAGGGTAGCCGATTAGACGAATCTTCGCAGGGCCTAACTGGAGGGCCGGTGTGGTGGGCGTCACGTCGGCAATTTCCGGACCACGCTGCAACTCTTCCTCGACTTGCGTCTGCTGGGGAGTAAGCGGCTGCTGTTCACTTGGAACGGAGGATGGTCCATTTTGCGCTTGCAGGTTGTTGTCCGTCTTGAGATTTGTGGGCGGATTCGCCGTGTCACTGCTCGTCGCTCCTTGCACCAGGCTCACCAGCATCTTCTTTTGTTCCGTCAAGGCGGACTGCAGCACCTGGATTTGCGCTTGTTGTCGCTCCAGCGCTTTCTGTTGCTGATCGACAATTAACTTCAGGTTTTCAATTTCGGCACTGTTGCTCGAATTCTGAGCCATCGCCGATAGGCAAGCGACTGAAAAACTCCAAGAAACAGCGACAACAGGAACAATAAGCTTCATGAGAAGACGCATCTTCTGGCTTTTCATTATTCCTCTCCATGTTCTTCTCCCGCGGGCCGCTGCGAGGAGCCCTGGGGGAAACGCATGGATTCTATACCTCTGTTCGCAGCGTCTAAACTTAGGAATTGAAAGATGCATCCAGTCTTATTCGCGAAATGCACTCCCTCGTGGTCCGTTAGCTGATTTGTCGCGCTAATCGGAAACTGACTCTCATTGTCCGATTATGCGACCAGGAGTTACCCGCGTGAGCGGTTGGTCTTTCACGGTCTATCAGGATTGCTCGCGTGCAAGGAATGAGCGAGGCTTGCTAGATTTTCCGCGCGCACGCGAACGACGCCGCCGCGCGGGCTGTCAATGTCCGCTATCAGCGTGAACGAGATGGAAATGACGAGCGGCAAAACGAGAAGCAGCGTGGTTCTAGCCGCACCTCGACGCGCACCGTAGCCGATCAATAGAGTGCAACAGACAGCTATGGCCGCCATCAGACACCATGCTGCAATTGGAATGCGGTTCAACCAAGCGGCTTGCGTGTATCCCTTGGAGTTCAATACGTCGTTCATACCCATGGCGGTAATGGTGAGTGGCGGTGTCGGCTGCGCCGCAGTTGGGACCTGGACCGCTGACCACAGTTCGCCCTCCAGTTGGGCCGTAGCAGCATCGATCTGCACAAGCTCGCGGTCATCACGGGTTGTGTAAAATAATAGACGCTGGTCGAGATAATCCCTGAGCAGCCTGCGGACTTTCGCCGCATTGGGGACTGCCAAAAAGTCAGCTCGGACGTACTCCGTGCCGATTGCACTGGCCTCCGCCTCCTCCAGCGTTTTGCGTTGATCGTAGCGGGTAATGGCCATCGAAAAGCTGAATCCGATTATGAGGCCGAGCAGCGTCAGAATGGCAGACATGACTATGCCGAAATCCTCGCGCTCATTTTCATCCAGGCTCCGGCGCCTCTAGCGAAAGAAAACGCCGATCCGCACCGAGAGCCACAACATCACAAGTGAAAGGGTCAAAACAAGGAACGAAAATCTCAGCACGTAGCTCATTTCGTAATGCCTCCTGTTCAAGCCTCGCCAATTTACAGCATCTTGCACGCGATGGACTCAGTTATCAGGACGACCGAGCCGGAGTTTGACGAAGCCTACTCAGAAGTAATCCACATGCCTGAGCCCGCAGCATTAACCGGACAACTCAAATCCACCAGCTTTCCAGTCAGTCGCGACGTTGGGGCCGGATGACTCAACGCTTCCCGCGAATCGCGACAGCGCGTACCGACTCTGCCTTCTCATTTCCGTTTTACTTTCTTCGCAAGACATTTTTCACAGCGCATCTGAGCGGCTGGACCCATGAACTCGTTGCCGCACTTGCAGCCCTTTCGGCCTTGAGGAGTGACAACAAAGTATTAATGGTCTTCTTATTTTTAAGATCGACGACAGCGCGGCGCTTCGGTAAAGCTCGGTCCCCCCCGCGAGGAGTCTTAGCGAACCGTCCATCAAGTTGCTGTTATTCGGTTTGATTTATCTATCCGATTCGTATTTAATCGTTTGCGGCCATCTTGTAAACGTCGATACTCACGTTCAGCAAAGCAATCTCGTGATCGCCGTCCCGAAAGGAAGAAGGCATGGACGTACAGACCGACGAACGGTCCCTGAGAAACATCGAAGGCTACCTGATGGAACTTGTATGCAACATCGAAAGCATAGAGGAAGTGAGCCTGATTGCAGATGTATTGCTCTCGGTACAGGACGCTCTCCGGGACTTGGCCCCAAAGAGCCCACCATCTGCCTGATCCAATATGTGAAACACTTGTCGCCGCGCAAGAGAATCAAATCGGCGGTCCTTCCTGGATACCGAAATGCGGGCCTTCCCGGCAACCTCCCCGGGCGGCTCACAACTGTTCCTATTGTGTTCCTGAGTCTGGACGTAGAAGGCATTTTAGGCATTCTAGCTGCGCGTAAGTCATGCAACTTCAATCGTTCCAGTACGGCCAGATGGTTCCGTCGGAACCGAAAGATCGTGCTGGAACAATTGATCTGCTAATGCATCGTCCGTGGTGGTGTAGAATCGCCGCACGTAAGGAATACGAGAGGTGACGGAATGAACGAAGAAGCCTGGCAAATACTGGAAGATAGATTCACGGAGCGGCGGCACGAAGCGTTCACCCTGCACAAGAACGGAACGCGCGACGCCACGCAAACTTTCGCAGAACTGGTGCGTATCGAGGCGGAATACATCCAAGCGCTGTACACGCTTTTCGAGAAGCAAGGCGCGGAGCCGACGCGAGGAGCAGCTGGGGCGTCCGCGTAGCGCTTGTGCCATAGGTCGCGCGAGAAATTTCAGGTGAGCGTGAGTCAGTCGGACCCTCGCAGCCTCGTAACGGTTCTCCGATCGGCGCGCGATGGGGACAGCGCTTAGGACGAAGCAGCCACCGAAGACGCGGAGGAGGTGAGCCGCGCGATTAGAAATTCCATCAGGGCGCGCGGATCGCGATTCGAAGATTTCAGCTGGCTATCGGCTTCCGCCAGGGCCAGCAGGCCGGCGACCAAGTCCTTCTTCGCAATGCGATGAGCGTTCCGCACGGCGGCCTCGGCAGCTTCGGGACGCATCTGCAAGGGACGGGAGGCTTGAAAACCGTTCATTCCTGCCGGCAGATCGCGCGCTTCAATCAATTTGCGATACATCCAGGCCAGCACCCCGACCAAGCCAATCGGTTCTTCGCCTTCGCGTAGCAAATTCTCCAGAAATGCGAAAGCATCCGCGCGGCGGCGAGTAGCAAGCATATCGGCAAGCTGCCACACCGTGTTCTTGCGCGCGTTGGGCACCAATTCCTCGACATCCGCGGCAGTGATGCGGCCGCGGCCCTGAACGTACAGCGCGAGCTTTTGCATCTCGACGCGAATGCGCGCCGGCTCAGCATTTACAATTTCCGAGAGCAAGTTGGCGGCCGGGCGCTCGATTTCCGCGCCGAGTTCCTTGGCCATCTGTTCGGCGAGCGCTGCGGCCGACTCGTTTCCCAGCGTCAACTCCACGATCACCGCGTGCTCCGCGAGCACTTTGTAAAGACGCTGGCGGTGATCCAGCTTGGGCACCTCGAACACCAGCACCGTAAACGGCGCGGGCTTGGCGAGATACTCCGCGAGGGCCTTCAGCGTGTCCTTGCGCGGGTCATCGTTATCATCATCTTCATCGTCGCTGTCGTCGCCATCTTTGGCGCGGGCCTGTATGGACTCCGCGCCGTCAACCATCAAGACCTGGCGCGGCGCCAGCATCGGCATGGTTTCCGCGCGCTGGAATAATTCGCTCCAATCGCTGCCTCGGACGCTGACGCGACCGAGGGCCCAATCGCGCGCCGGTTCCGGCACGTAGGAATCAATGACCTTGTTGCGGCACATTTCGCGCAGATACGGATCGGCACCCTCCAGGACAATCGCCGCCACCGTCTTGCCTTTGGCCAGCCGCTCGATCAATTTATCCGGCGAAAGTTCCGGCATTAGAAATTCTCCGTCACGTTGGAAACCAGCTGCGCCGCGAAATCTCGGGACATGCGTTCGAGCGCGGGGTCCTGCTCCTCGAAAAAGCTCTGCACGTCGGACGAAATCTGGTATTCGTCGCGGAAAATCATGTCGTTATTCTGGTACACGATTTTTTGCGATTGATTGTCAACGAGTTCAACCTTGGTGTGGACGGTGACCAACATTGTCGTCACTTGACCGGTAGTCGCATTGAACAGAACTGGATTCGTTTCAATCGAGATTACTTCGCCATGCAGCACGGCGTCCGCCGCTGCAGGGTCCTGCACGATGCGGTATTTCGTGCGCTGGAGAAATTGCCGGGTCACGGCCGCCGTGAAGCGCTGTTCGACGCGGTAGCGCGTCGTATCGTTCTTGAAGGCGGGAATCGCAATGGTTTTCCATTCGGAAGGCAGGGTGCTCGCGCGGCCCGCGACGTGATAGCCGCAGCCGGCCAGAACTAATCCAGCAGCGAGCGCAACCAACGCGATATGGCTTCTACTGCACAGGCGTTTTGGCAACCACTTCCTCCGCGATGCGCACAGCATTCACGGCAGCGAGGCGCAGATTATCTGCAACACCCCAAATCCACACGCCCGCCGCGATGCTGGGGTCTGGCTCGATGCGAGCGATATGAATTTCGCTTTCGCCAGCCACGCTGACATTCGTCGGCGCGGGATCTCCCGCCGCACCGACCTTTACACCTAGACTCGCAAAAGCGGCTTCGAGTTGCTCGCGGCTCGGAGGCGACGCGAATTCAGCGTATGCGGCCACGGCATAGCCATAAAACACCGGCGCCTGCACTAATTGCAACGCCGGAACAGCCACGCGGCCGGCGAGATACTCGGAGGTGTCACGCGCGATTCCTGCGCGCAGTTCCGCGAGAGTTGGCTTGCATTGTTCTCCGTAAGCGGCCAGCAGGTTGAAGGCTACCTGCGCGTCGAAGACCGGTTGCGCGATTGGACGGAAAGAAAGCAGGTTGGCGGTTTGGCTCTCGAGTTCGTCCACGCCTGTCTGATCGCGTTCGGAAACCGGCGGGAATAACAGCAGCACCGTGCGAAGCGGCAACAATTTCGAGAGCGCCGCGGCAACGGTACATGCGACGATTACGCCCGAGCCGGGCGATGAGTACGCTATTGGCCGCGCGGCACCACCATCCGCGGGCGCAGCATCCGTCGCGGCTGCCGCGCTCGCATGCGACCCTGGACGCGGCAGCAGCACGGTCGTAAGCGCCGGAATCCATGATGTGGATTGACCGCTCGCCGCGAGAGTGCCAGTAAGATCAATGACCGTCGCGCCAGAGCGCTGCGCGGCTTTCCAGTTCTGTTCCGCGTCCTGCTGCGAGCCTGCGAAAAACGTGAAGCGCGCGCCCTCAAAGCTTTCTTCGTCCAAGGCGCGGACGAAGGTAGGCTCACCACCCGCTTCTGTGAGCGTGCCGGCCATCGCAGGCTCGTCGAGCAACACAATCTCGCCCGCAGGGAAATTACGTTCTTCGAGAACGAGTTTCAGTTCCTTGCCACGCAACGAAGAAGTACCTACGATGGCGACGCGATTCAATGTTTCACGCCCGGAGGGCATCTTCTAAGCGGTCCGCGAAGCGAGGCGGTGACGAACCGTGCGCACGAGCTGCATAACGGGTCCATGCCCCGTGTAGACAGCGGTGACCAACAGAAGAGTCTGATGGGAGAAATACACGACTGCGCCAACCAGCAGTGCGAGCAAAACCACGGCAAGCGAAGGCTGGCGGCGCGTCAAGGGAATATCTTTGAAACTGAAATAGCGGATCGTGCTGGACATCAATACGCCGAGTCCCACCACTAAGGCAAGCCACAGAACCGAAACGCGAACGTCCTCCAGAGGATGTCCGTGCGCAAAGTGAACGGTGGCCGCAATCATTCCGGCAGCGGCGGGAGTGGGCATTCCCGCAAAGTAGCGGTTGCCTCCCGGAGCCATACCCTGAATGTTGAATCGGGCCAGCCGCCACGCGCAGCAGGCCACATAGATGAAACCGATGAGCCAACCGAGTTGCGTGAGATGCAGCGCTTCAGGCGCATTCGCCGCCGCTGCGGCGCGAATTCCCCAGGCGTAGGCAAGAAATGCGGGCGCGACTCCAAAGCTAACGATGTCCGCGAGCGAATCGAATTCCTTACCGAATGCACTTTCGGTCTTCATGGCGCGGGCAATTCGTCCGTCGAGCGAATCGAAAAGCCAAGCCAGCCCGATAGCCATCGCGGCGTTATCGAAGTCCGTGATTTTGCCGTCGAGGGTCGCGAGAATCGCGTAGTAGCCGCAAAGCATGTTGGCGACGGTAAATGCGCTGGGAAGGATATAAACGCCGCGGCGGAGACGATGATTGCGGAAAGGGCGGCGGGCGCCTTCTTCGTGTCCGATGGGATCTATGCCGTTGAATTCCATTTCGCCAGTATGCTTTCGCCGCCTTTGACTTTCTGCCCGCGCTTGACGATCACTTCCGTTGCAAGAGGCAGCCAGACGTCCACGCGCGAGCCGAAACGAATCAGGCCCACGCGTTCGCCAATCGCAACTTCTTCGCCTTCGCCTTTCCAGCATATCACGCGCCGCGCGATTGCTCCGGCGATTTGTTTGAAGACCAACGGGCCCGCCGGCGTATGAATGTAAATAATATTCTGTTCATTCTCGCGAGACGCCGCGGAGCGGAGGGCAGCGTAGAAGCGTCCGGGGCGATAGACTACATCGGCGATGCGACCAGCGGAGGGCGCGCGCTGGACATGCACATCCCAAATGGATAGAAAAATGCTGATGCGATGACCCATGACGGAATCAAGCATCTCGTCCACGATCTCGACGACGTGGCCATCTGCAGGAGATACGATCAAATCGGGCTCGGACGGAATCGTGCGCTGCGGATCACGGAAGAAATAGAAAATGAAGAGGCCGAGAAAAATCAGAATCCCGCCGGGCCATTTCCAGCCGGGAATGAAACATAGCGCGCCGGCAACCAGCGGAGGCAATGCGAATCGGTATGCGTCCTTGATCATAAATCGAGTGGGTTCCTTGTTCCGCACGAGCAGCCGAGGCATGCGCAAGCTTCCGCTGCGCAGATGACTAGGGCTCAGATGATAAATGAATGCACGAATATTGTACGACAGAAGTTCGCGATCGGTTGGAGGACCAACGTGGAAAGGTCAGTGATGGACTGCTTGATTGTGGTAACTGGCCACAATCAGCTCCATCATGTCCTTCAAGTGGAGCTTCATTTTCTTGAGTGATACTTCCAACTCGAGGTCTTCCACGTTCCAGTAGGATTGTCTTACGAGTTGCTGAAGCTGGGATTCGCAGCGGGAGTGTTCTTCGAAGAGTCTGCGGTATTCCTGGTTCGATTGCATCAGGGCCTGCCGGATATCGTGCGTCGTAATCGGCATTCGTTCCCTCCTGGTTGTTGCGAGCGTTCACATAATCGTAACAATTACCACAATTGGGGTGTGGAAGCCAATAGGCAAGAAGGAGCCTCGAATCGGTCCGGCAACTCAGCCTTTCGTCTCTGCGGCCCTCGAATCGTCTACATTTTTAGGATCCAGCTCGTGGGCGCGTTCATAAGCAGCGATTGCAGCCGGCATGTTTCCCAGGCGGTTATACGCGACACCGAGGTTGAACCAGTCTTTGGAATTTCTCGGCTAATACTTTACTGCTTCGCGCACCCATCTCACCGCGTCTGGATTGCGGTCAGCTCGCAGAGCGTCGTAACCCCACTTCCCCTCCTCGAAGCCAACCTGGCCCGAAAGGTTGACCATCGGGCGTCCCCATGTCGAACCCCAGATGCCAAACAGAATGACGGCCACGACGCTTCCACACAGAGCAGGCCGTTGGCGCGGAAGCACCATAACGAAACCGACAAGCGCGCCAAGAAGGGCTCCGGCTGCGTCGCTCATCGCGCTTGGAAAGAACCCACAACAAGCCAAATAGCCCGTAACCAACGCCTGAGAGCCCGGCACCTCCTCGATCGAATGCAAAATCCAGTGAGTTGAGCCGACTGCCAAAACAGTTAACAGCAAAAGTGTCTTGCTATGTCCGAAAACGCGTTCAAAGGCTGTGCCCAACACCCAGAGCCAGGAAAGGTTGAATCCGAGGTGGAGGAGGCCCAAGTGCGGAAAAACACTACTTAGCAGACGCCACAATTGACCGCGGCGAATCTCGGGCGTTGTCAAACAAGAACGAAATATCTACTCCCGCCCACCAAGTGACCGTCACCACAATTGCCAGCAGGCCCACTCCTGCGATTACTGGGTATTGGGGGATTTCGGTCCATTGGGAGCATGCATCCGGGCTACTCCCGGCGCCTGATTCTTAGTCTCTGTCGAACAAGACTGAATTTCAGTCATTGGCGCACGGACGGTCATCGTTCGTTGAATTAGCTCTTGGGCTATCAAGGAATTGGGGGCTTGCAGATTAACGCAGATGAAATCTGGTTCGTATCGATAAAGATTGATCATCGTCTTCGCGGATTGAGCACTTCGTCCGCCACGCGCGAGAGGATTACCCAGATGCGATCGAGCCAATCGCGGTGCTCGGGCTTCATTAGCACTGAACGCAAGCAGAGCACCTTGTCACGGTCCGAGCGGGCTGCGTTCTGAAGTGATGCGAAGAAACGCAACGGCAAGTGAATCAGCGCGAGATGCAGGTTTTGGGTTGTAGCGGTATCGAAGATGCTCTGCGACAATGCGGACACCTCGCCGGCGGATTTTGCGCGCGGCGCCCACACCACAATGTCGAGCTCTGGAGCAAACGGCACCAACCATCGGGGGTCTTCTGCGAGCCTCTGCGAAAACTGTGCCGCAGCGGAGCGGCTCGCTTCGAGCATCTCCGCGAATTCCCCGCCCCAAGCGAGCGGCAGCAGGCGTTGCGTAGCCCACAGCGCGACCGCCGAAGCGCCCGGGCGGGAACATTCCAGACTGATCTCGCCTAGATGAAGATCGGAAGAAGTGAAGTAAGTGTAAGGCGAATCGTGTTTGTAGATTGCACCTACGCTGGGATCACGAAAAAGAACGCAGCCGCAGCCATACGGCTGCAGTCCATGCTTGTGCGGATCAATAGCGATCGAATCCGCGTGACCGATCAGATCGTAACTGGCGCGACTTTCGGCGGCGAGATTGGCGGCCAGCGTGAAATATCCGCCATATGCCGAGTCCACGTGCACGCGGAATCCATAGTGGTCGCGCAGGCGGAGAATCTCCGGCAAAGGATCCACGGAGCCCGTTCCCGTGGTTCCCAGTGTCGCGACGACGCAACCCACGTCGCCCGCTGCGAGGAGCTTTTCTAGAGCCTTCGCGTCCATGCGGCCGCGATTGTCCGTGGGCACTCCGGCAAACGGCAATTGCAGAACGGAAGAAATGCGTTGATGCGTGTAATGCGCTTGGTCCGACGCCAGGATTTTTTTGCCTGGGCGGAGTTGCCCGGCCACCCATAGGGCCTCCAGATTGGCCATCGTGCCGCCGCCGCAAAGGTGGCCAAGAAATTCCTTCCAACCGAACATCTCCGCGATCTGGACGACCGCTTCTTTTTCCATCGCGGAGCTCGCCCGGCCGCCGTCGAGAGCATGATTATTCGGATTGATCCAGGTAGCCAGAGCGTAGGCCGCGCGCGCGATCGGGTGCGGGGGTTTTAGCATCTGGCCCGCATACAGGGGATGAAAGTACGGGTAATTGTCCTGCATCTTTGCGGCGACTTCGTTCATTACCGCGGCTAAACGTGGATCCTGCGCGACATCGTTGGAAATCGCAGGCAGCGACGCGAATCCTTCATCCAATTTTTTCAGGGCGTTTTTCAATAATTGCAGGCTGGCTTCTTCCAGATGCATTGCAACCTCGCGTATCGCGTTTGCACGCTTGACTTTCCTTGGTAGGGGCGCTGCTTGCTGCGCCCGATTTCTGCGGCGTTTAAGCGAACGCCGCGTTACGCGAGCGTTGCCGTCAACAGCAACGCGTCTTCGACGGGAGCTGTGTAGTAGCGAGCGCGTCGCCCCACAACTTCAAATTTGTAACGTTCGTAGAAGTGCAGTGCCGCCCAATTCGACGCACGCACTTCGAGAATGGCGTGCGTCGCCTGCAATGACTTCGCCCAGTCGAGCGCCCCTCGCAGTAGTTCCGCGCCGGTTCCACGACGTCGGCAGCCGTCTCGCACCGCCAAATTCAAAATCTCCAGATCGCTCACCACCCGGCGTCCAACCAGAAATCCGATCACTCGATCATCTTCCTCCGCTACCCAGCCCGCCATTTCGCCGCGCGCGACGCGGTGGTAATCCCACACGGTCCACTGGGCAATTTCCGGGCACGTGGCTTGAATTGCCAGCACGGATTCAATGTCACCGGATTCCAGTGCCCGAATCATGCAGGCGGCTAGCTGTCCTTCCAGCGCATTTCGGCGTCGGTCCGGCGGACGTAGTTTGCGTCAAGCGCGAGCGCATCGCTCACTTCGCCTCGCAACGCGCGCGCGTAGCCGATTTGCCCGATGACTGGAGCAAGGATGCTCGAAACGGTCTCGATTGCCGCCAAGCCGGTCTCGAGCCAGGGCGCGAGCAACGAAATTGCCTCTGCATCTGGCGTCGCGATTGTCAGCGTGCTTTCGCGCGCCACGCCGCGGAGCTTCTCGATGAACTCCTCCGCCGTGACCACGAACTCCTCGCCATTGAGCTCCAGCCCAACGTCCGTTCGCCGGTATAATCCGAAATAGACCTGTCCTCGCCGAGCGTCTAGTACCGGAACGATCACGGGAGCCGTTACCCGCGACTGGGCTGCCACCGCCTGTAGAGCGCTTATGCCAGCCACTGGTTTCTGATAGACCTCCGCCCAGCCCTTGGCAGCAGTCAGCCCCACGCGCAACCCGGTAAAGGAGCCGGGGCCGGCGGAAACCGCGAATAAATCGAACTGATCGAGCTTCAGCGATAGGTCATTCAACAAGAATTCCAGGTGACGGAACATCCGCGAGGAATAGTTTTCCTCCCCACGCGTGGAAATAACCCCAATTGTGGCTTGGTCTCGCAGAACAGCGACGCTACCGGAGGGCGAAGAGGTATCCAGGGCGAGGATGAGCACGAGCACAATTATAGGGCAATTTCGGGGCCAATCTTACTGAAAACATTCGGTTTCTCGCTTCTGAGACGCCCTCCAAACCCGCCCATTTATCTTGACGTTTATGACCCATGTGCCTAAACTTTCAATATGCTTTTCGGGGAGGGCGTTTCCACCTATGTCCATGTCTATGGAGTTTAAGCTAGGCGAGAAAGTCGTGTATCCGAACCATGGTGTCGGGGTCATCGAACAGATCAGTTACGGGTACGTGAATGGACGATCGGAGCGGTTTTATATGTTGAAGATCGTTTCGAGCGGTTTGAAAGTGATGGTGCCGCAGACCAACGTGGAATGTGTCGGCCTGCGTCCCATCATCCGAAATACCCAAGCCGGCGCGGTGATTTCGTTCCTGGAAAAAGGCCGCTCCGCTTCCCACCACGATTGGAAACACCGTTTCAAGGAAAATTCGGACCGGATGCGCACGGGCTCGCTGATGGAAGTCGCCGCGGTGCTGAAAGGCCTCGTAGCGCTCAGCCGGACCAAGCCGCTTTCCTTCCGCGAAAAGAAAATGCTGGAGCGGGCAAAGTATTTGCTCGTCAGCGAACTGGCCACGGTGCGCAACACGTCCGAGTCGGCGGTCGAAGCCAACCTCGTACGCGCACTGGCCAAAGCCAAGCTGCAAATGCCGGAGACAGCGCCGATTCCGGAGTAAGATTTTCGTAACTCTCTGGCCGGGCACGATCCGCAAGGGTTGTGCCCGTTTTTTTTCGTGGCACTTCCCTTCCGCGCACTGCGCTACCTGTTTTTCCCACGCTCATGATTCGAAGCTAAGATGCGCTCGATTTGTTTCGTGTGGTTGATGTCGTGGCCTGCAAACATCCGCACGATGTGTTCGATCGTCTCTAGGCCTCGCTCTGAATGGATGCCGTGGTGCTTCCACTGCTCAGGCGTGAGAGTCTTCAATAGCGCGAGGTTGGCTTCACGGATTGTGCGGAAATGCTCCAGGGACTTGCGCGCGTCGCGCTTGTCGTAATGCCCTGTGGTCACCCAAGTGTCCTGATCGAACGCGGCAATCGGCGTGCCGGGCGCGCCAAGAATCATGCGCATGCGAAACCCGCCGACGATCTCCGCGTCCGCAAGGTGCGTCACAATTTCCGCGATCGACCATTTGTCCGGCGCCGGGCGCTTGCGCAGCTTCGCCGACGGTACGCTCTTCAATAGTTTTTCGATTCTCTTCGCGGTGCCAGCCTGCACTTTTAGCGGCTCCTGCCCTTGCAAATTTCCCAGAATTCGCTGGATGTATTGCTGTGCCGTTTCGCTCATGGTCTTTGCTCCTCTTGGCCTGATTCGCTGCGCTGTAATTCTATGAAGACGTCCAGCGAGCGAAAAGGATAGTCCTGGCGCGTTCTGCAGACAAGCGCGTCCAAATTGGCAGCTAATTGTCCGGCGTAGTGTCTGCCGCGAGCGGCTGCCAAACACACCGGCGCCTCCCAGTCATCGGGGAGTGCGGGAGCTTGCTCCCGCCTTTTTGGGGGGAGGCTTGCCTCGCCTGCCGTAGTGCCGGAATTGTGTTCACTGCACGCGAAGCAAACTTCGCCGGAAAAGCAGCGGCAAGCCGCCGCACTCCCAAATGCATTTGCACCACCGGTCGAACCGGCACAGCTCGGTTAAATTGCCGCGGCTCAAATGACGCACCGAAGCGCGCGGATTCTAACGCAAACCCGAAGAGCCGCCTGTACCAATGGCCAGTTTTCGTCTTCTGGAAACCCCGCTTGCGGAACTCGGGGCCGGAAGAGCCCTGCGTCTTACAATTTAGGAAGCGAACTCAACCCCGGCGCTTGGGACCCTTGGCAAATCAACAAGCCGCGTGCCGGTTCGCGCAGCTCTCAGAGGCGAAACACATGGCGCTGAAGGCGACGGATACCCCTGCCGTCCGGACGGACTCCGATCCGGACTCAAGGACGAATTCCCGGCCGGGCGCTCAGCCCAGCCTCCGCTCGCAACTCAATCCGGAAGAGCAGGAACTCGCACGCAAGCGCGAAGAACAAACTGCGATTGAAACCGAACTCGCCGATCGCGAACTCCGTTCTGCAAACTTACGCGCGGAACTGGGCGCGTTCGAGCGGCAATACCTGCATTACGTCGGTTCGCGCTACGCGGAGCTCGACGAACTAAAGGCCACCATCTCCGAGCGCGCAGCGCAAGAGCAGCCCGCGAACGAGCGCGCGCAACGCGCCGCGCGGGAAGCCCGTGCTCGCGCTGATGAAACGAAATCCACCGCCGGCGAAAAAACCGAGGCGTCACCGCGTGCCTTCGAATCTTCTCCCGAGATGAAGCGGCTCTATCGCGAAGTGGCCAAACGCATCCATCCCGATCTCACTTCGGATCGCAAAGATCGCGCCAAGCGCCAGCAATTGATGGCCGAGGCTAACGAAGCTTACGAGCGCGGCGATGAAGCTAAGCTCAACAAGATTTTCACGGAATATGAATGGAGTCCTGACGCCGTTCAGGGCGAGGGTCCCGGAGCAGAACTGATCCGCGTGATTCGGCGCATCAGCCAGGCCCGCGCTCGGCTCGCGGAAATCGAGGCAGAGTTGCAGGAGCTGTTGCGCTCGGACTTGCATCAGCTGAAAGTGCGCGTGGACGAAGCGCAAGGCCACGGGCGCGACGTACTGAAGGAAATGATTTCGAAAGTGGACGACCAGATCGCGCAGGCGAAGCGGCGCTTGGAACAAGCCGCCGCACCGGGAGCGCAATTGTCAGGACATCAACCTTCCGGCCAGTGACGAAATCATGCCCGTGGACACTCGCGAAAAATCGTCATCACCGCCTGCTGGGCAGCCCTCCGGCCAACAAATCGTGCGGGCCGGCGCGCAGGGGCTCGCGGTGCGCTCTGCCGCGCTCGTGGTACGAGGTTTGCGCGATCTGGCACGCGACTCGAATTGGCTGGTCAAGAAAGTTTTTCAGGGGCACACGTCGCGCCTTGCCATTTCCGCCACCGGCGCCGTGGCTGCGATTTCGCCGAGCGCGCACGCCGGAGCGCAACGCGTGGTGCTCTATGACGTCGAATTGAGCGCCGCGACACTGGCGCTTTCGGTGCCCGGAGAAAATCCCGCGTCAGAAAAGGAGCTTCCTGCTGCATTTGCGTGGTCTTGCTCCGCCCGCCATCTGGTGGCTGCGTGGGGCGCGTGGCAACCCGCGCTGCACATTTTCGATCTGCAGGGCAAAATGCTCTTGGGCACATTTGGGGAGTTCGGTAATTTCCCCGGCACGCTGGTATGGTCGGAGCGGGGCTATCACTTCGCGGCGGCCTCAGCGGGCGGTAAGCGAGCGTCGCTGCGCCTTTGGACCGCCAGAAACGACGCGCTTC
This sequence comes from uncultured Acidobacteriota bacterium, assembly GCA_963795005.1. Lineage (GTDB taxonomy): Bacteria > Acidobacteriota > Terriglobia > Acidiferrales > UBA7541 > Palsa-295. The sequence goes on from CAWCGE010000001.1 coordinate 495,650, forward strand.
CCTTCACTCCCGCACCCACGAGTGAAATGGGCATCCCCGATTCGTTCGAACGCCAAACTTATGAAGCAGAATTTGGCGAAGAAGGCGCGTTCGGCGGCTATGGACGGACTGCCTTCAGCCCCGATGAAAAATTGCTCGCGTCCGTGATCGAAATTCACGGCGACTGGGCCGACGATTCGATCGTCCTCGCCGATGTGCCCACGCTGCGTAAGCAGAACGTGTTTCAAGCACAGGGGCACATCACTGACCTCACCTGGACGCCGGACAGCAAGCAGATCGTTTACTGTGCCGCCGGGCAAGCTTATCAACTCGATCCAGAGAGCATGTGTTTCGAATCGCTGCCCTTCGGAGCGGAACTGTGCGTTTGCCATCCGCATCTTCCGCTGTGCCTCTGCTACAGTTCCTGGCTGAAAAATTCCGCAAAGGGCAGGCTGTTTCTAGTGGACCTCAGCCGCAAAACCATGTTCGACGAATACGCCGCCGAAGGTGTCGTCGACCTGCGCTGGAGCCCGGACGGCGCGAAAGCCTACGCCATGACCCGCGACGGCATGGCCTACATCTACGAACCCCCGCTGATCTAGAAATCAGAACGCGGCTTGGTTTCGCGGCAGTCGCTTATGGCTGCCGCTCTCAGGCCAGCGGTAGATTCGGTTCTGCGTTGAGGGTTGTATCTTCATGCTGGCCGGCCAGCAAGCGCGGGTAGCCGGCGGCGGCGATCATGGCGGCGTTGTCGGTGGAGAGTGCGCGGCTGGGGAAGAAGACTGCGAGGTTGTGGCGCTTGGCTTGGGCCTCAAACGTCGCGCGCAGTTCGCCATTTGCGGCGACGCCGCCGGACACCAGAATCGACCGGGCGCTATTCTGTTGAGCGGCCGCGATCGTGCGCGCGACGAGATCGTCCACCACAGCGCGCTGGAAGCTTGCAACCAGATCCAGCGTCGCTGCACTTGACAGCTTCAGCAACGCCTCCGCGCCGCGTTCCCCGCGGGCGAGCGCTTCCTTGCGCGCGTCAATTTCCGGCTGCAGTTCAGGGTGACGACGCAGGTGATACAGCACCGCCGTCTTGATTCCGCTGAAGCTGAAATCGAAAACGTTCCCGCGCATCCTCGGCTCATTAAATCGAATCGCGCGCGCGTCGCCATGCGCCGCGAGTCGATCGATCACCGGGCCGCCGGGATAGCCGAGAGCGAGCAGTCGCGCGACTTTGTCGTAAGCTTCGCCGGCGGCATCATCGCGCGTGCCGCTGATGCGCGCATAGGAAAAGTGCGCCGCGCCGTTCTGTGCCTCGGACTTCACGGAATAAATCACTGTATGCCCGCCGGACACGATCAAGCACACAGCCGGTATTTCCGGCCGCCGCGATCCAGCGGCGGCCGCTTCGAGGAAAACGGCATGAACATGCCCCTCCAGATGATTCACGCCGATCAGCGGCTTCCCCAGCGCCTGAGCCAGTACTTTGCCATACGTGATTCCGACCAGCAGCGCGCCGACCAGACCCGGCCCGCGCGTCACGGCGACAGCATCCACGTCCTGCAAGGTGATCCCCGCCTGTTCGATCGCTTCGCGCACCACCGGTACAATCCGCCGCAAATGTTCGCGCGAAGCCAGTTCCGGCACAACCCCGCCGTATTTGCGATGAATCGCGATCTGGGACGCGACAATGCTCGAGAGGATGCGTTCGTCGCCCGAAACCACCGCAGCGGCCGTTTCGTCGCACGAAGATTCAATTCCGAGGATGATTTTGGATTGCGCGCTCAAAATGTGTCGATGCGGCCCCATGGAGCCGCCCAACGATTATGGTAGCATAGGGTCGCGGGCCACCTGCTCGCCTGCAGCGCGCCGACGGGCGCGTCGCATTTTACGAACGCCCACGATGTCGCTCCCACAGCCGAACGACCTCAAGTGCGTAAAATCCAAAATTGCACGGCCATTCTCGCCCGCACCGGCGAAGAAAATTGCCGACCACGAGGACTATGAGCTCAACTAAGAAGCGCGTACGCAAGGCGGTGCTGCCAGTTGCCGGGCTGGGGACACGCTTCTTGCCCGCGACCAAGGCCATGCCCAAGGAAATGCTTCCGGTAGTGGACAAGCCTCTCATTCAATACGCCGTTGAAGAATGCATTGCGTCGGGAATCGAAAACGTAATTTTCGTCACCGGCCGGCGCAAGAGCGCCATCGAAGACCACTTCGACTTTGCCCCCGAGCTGGAACACTTTCTGGAAGATCGCGGCAAGCCCGAGCAAGCGCAAATGGTGCGCGAAATCAGCGGCGGGATTCATTTCAGTTATACGCGCCAAAATGAAGCTCTCGGCCTGGGCCACGCGGTGTTGACCGCGCGCGAACTTGTCGGCGACGAGCCATTCGCCGTGCTGCTTGGTGACGTCATCATGGAAAGCCCGGTACCGGCCACGCGCGCACTGATTGAGATATACGAAGCGACCGGCCAGGGCGCCATCACCGTGCAGGAAGTGGAAACCAAGGAACTGCAGTTTTATGGCGTGATCGCCGCAAGTCCGGGAAATCAGGCGCGCTGGGGCGAGAGTGTATTACGGCTGAACGATATGGTCGAAAAACCGAAGCCGGGGCAGGAGCCCTCCAATCTGGGCGTTTCGGGCCGATACGTGCTGCCTCCGGAGATTTTTGATTATCTCGAGAAAACGAATCCCGGTGCAGGCGGTGAAATCCAGCTTACCGACGGACTGCGGGCCCTGGCCGCAAAAGAAGGTCTGTGGGCGCACATTCATCCCGGCAAGACTCACGACGCCGGAAATAAGATGGGATTCCTGATGGCTACGGTGGAACTCGCCCTGCAAAACCCACATTTTGGGAACGAATTTCGCGCGTACTTGAAGGACTTGAAGCTCTAGCGCTACTATCCCGGGATTTGTAACGCCGATCGGTTTTTTCCCGTGACGCGGCGGGCCCAACATAAGGTTCAATCGCTGGCTGCCTGAAGGCCGCCCCTAGAAAGTTTGCCTGTTGTTCACTTCTTTTTCTTCGCCGTTCCCTTTTCGCTGGAAGACTTAGCGTCGGAAGACTTAGCGTCGCTCGATTTAGAGTCGCTTGATTTCGAGTCGCTAGCCTTCGACTCCGCCGGCTTCGTATCTGAAGACTTGTCCGCCGATTTCCCGTCGCTGCCGTCGCCTGAACCTTCCGCCGGCGTGGCGCCGGGACTCTTGCCCTTGTAATCGGTCACGTACCATCCTGAGCCCTTGAATTGGATCCCGGCCGCGGAAATCATCCGTTGCGCCTTCCCGCCGCACTTCGGACACTTCCGCGTCGTGGGCGCCGAATGGTTTTCGATTTTCTCGAATTGATTTCCGCACTTCTCACACTTGTATTCGTATAGCGGCAAAGCGGAACCCCTCCCTGAAAAGCATCTCAAAAAATAGTAACACGCTTGCGGCTGCGAGCGCATTTGCATCGCGTGAGCCCGCGGATTGTGCTCAGTGAATATACCTGCTCAAATCGTCTCTCGACGATATGTTAGACTGCCTGCGGTCCCACATTGGGCGAAAATTTAATGGCCAAGATGAAACACACTGAAACCGCTGTAGGATGTCTTTACGTGGTGGCCACGCCCATCGGCAACCTGGAAGATATTTCCCTGCGCGCGCTGCGGATTCTGAAAGAATGCGACGCGGTCGCCTGCGAAGACACGCGGCAGACGCTGAAGCTGCTTTCCCATTTCGATATTCAGAAGCGCCTGGTGAGTTATCACGAGCATAACGAGATCACGCGCGCGGCGGAAATCATCATCGAGTTGGAACAAGGCGCGAAAATCGCGCTGGTAACCGACGCTGGAACTCCGGCGATTTCCGACCCAGGCAACAGGCTGGTGAGCTTGTGCCTGCGACACGGGATTCAAGTCGTGCCGCTCCCAGGAGCGTCCGCTTTTGTGACTGCCTTGGCAGCCTCCGGAATGCCGATCGACGAGTTCACTTTTATCGGATTCCTGCCCTCACGGCCCACCGAGCGTCGCAAGCGGCTGCGAGGGTTGGCCACCGAACCACGCACCCTCGCGTTATATGAAGCGCCGCATCGCCTGCTCGATACGCTCGAAGATGCGCTCGAAATCCTGGGCAATCGCCCGGCGGTGGTGGCGCGCGAATTGACCAAAGTGTACGAAGAGTTCCTGCGCGGGCACCTCGAGGATGTGCTCGAAGCGGTGCGCAAGAAGCCGCCGCGCGGAGAGATCACGCTTCTTATCGGGCCTACTGACGGCGAGGTGCAACACCTCGCTGCCGATAGCGCGCAAGCTGCGGTACCTTTCGCGCGCCGCGTCACAGAAGTGATGAAGGAACACGGCGTGGACAATAAAGCAGCGCTAAAGCAAGTGGCTCGCGAACGCGGGCTCACTCGCCGCGAGGCCTACAAGCAGCTGCTGATCACCCGCGAAGAATGACCTCGTAACGTCGCGGCCTCACCGGCAAGTACCCTCGACAATCAAAAGCTGAAACAAGGTTCTTACGTCGGGAGACTCAATCCGCTGAAGCTTCAACGTTCGAGAAGAAGGCGTCGACTCTGTCGAGGATTTCCGCGCTGGTGTGCGAGTGATGCACCGCATAGCGCAATTCGGAGCCGTTGCGCACGCCGTGGGTGAAGAGGCTCGCGAATTGCTTCATCTTGCCGATGGCGTCTGGCATTTCGGCGGCGATCAAGCTGCGAAAATATCCTGAAAGCAGCTGATAGCGATCTACATCGGTGGGCTCGTCGTACCGGCCGGTTGCGAGGTAGTCCGCGATCTGTCGAAAGATCCAGGGATGCGACGACGCAGCACGCCCAATCATCACCGCGTCGCAACCGGTCTCTTCGATGATGCGCGCGGCGTCCTGCGGCGTGCGCACGTCACCATTACCAATCACCGGAATCTTAACCGCTTGTTTCACCGCCCGGATCACGCTCCAATCCGCCGATCCGGCATAGCCCTGCATGCGCGTCCGCGGATGCACGGCAATCGCTTCGATACCGACCTGCTCGGCCATGCGCGCTACATCCACTGCGACGATATTGTTTTCATCCCAGCCCGAACGAATCTTGATCGTGAGCGGAATTTTCACGGCCGCACGCACGACGCGCAGCAATTTTTCGAGATGCACCAAATCGCGCAGCAATCCTGAGCCGCCGCATTTCACCACTTTCTTCACGGGGCAGCCGAGATTGATGTCCACCTGATCGAAGCCGAGTTCTTCGGTCAACGCGGCGGCTGAGGCCATCACTTCCGGATCGGAGCCGAAAATCTGCGCTGCAATGGGGTGCTCGTCATCGTCGAAATACAAATAGTGAAGCGTCCGCGCGGAGTTGCGCGTCAGGCCTTCCGCGCTGGTGAATTCGGTCATGATCAGACCGCAAGCGCCGAGCGAACGAATCACACGCCGAAATACTGTGTCGGTGACGCCCGCCATCGGAGCGAGGATCGTGGCCGGCTGGATTATTGTGTTGCGAATTTTCAGTTCAGCGGGAAACATGATTTCGCGAAAAAAACACTTCTTTGCGCTACGAAAGTACGTCGCCGGTGCCCTTCGCGATCGCTCTTGCGGCCACAGACTCGCCATCGGCGGACGACGCTGCCGACGCCGCCGAAGCCGCCAGCGCGCGCGTCGCCGGCACGCAGCTGCCCAGTTGCGCGATCAACGCTTCCTTGGAACCGCCGAAGAAATTCTCGACCACCTGGCTCAAAGCCTGATTGCGCGCTTCGTCCGCGCTCAAATTGGGACGATACCTGTATGCGCGGCCAACCTTGCGGCGCTCGACGACACCTTTGCGCGCGAGCCGATCCATGATCGTCATAATGGTGGTATAGGCGCGCGGCCGGCGCGGCGCCAGACGGTCGCGAATCTCACGCACCGTGCCTTCGCCCATCGGCCACAATGTGTTCATGCAGTCGAGCTCAAGAGGCGCCAGATCCAGTAGCGCTCTCCGCGGCGAAGATGTTCGTGCGTGCAGATCACTCATAGAGATTCCGCATCGTCCGCGGCAAGAAATTTCTCCGTCCGCAACAGCGCCCGCCGCAGCGCTGGATTTCTGTCGGTCCATTCTCCGCTTCCGGACGTCCCCTCCAGGGTCGCGCGCATCGCCGCCATTTTTGAATCCATGTCGTCGAGAAAATTCAAAGCAATCGCTTCACGTGTCTGGGGCAGCGACGGTGAGCCAAATTCGTAAGTCCCGTGATGGCTCAGGATCAAATGCTCGATCAAGACCGCCAGGGGCGCAGGAAAATCCGGAATCGCCTTGATTTTCTCGCGGACCATAAGCACGCCGATCGTGATATGCCCGAGCAGCCGCCCTTGCGTGGTGTAGTCGGTGCCGCGCGCGTAGCTCAGCTCCTCAATCTTGCCGATATCGTGCAGCACGATCCCGGCGAGCAGCAGATCGGCATCGAGTTCGGGATATTGCGCCGTCACGCCGCGACCGAGGCCAATCAGGCTGACGACGTGTTCCAGCAGCCCGCCGATATAGGCGTGATGCATGGTCATCGCGGCGGGCGCGCGCTTCATCTTCGGCGCAATCGCCGGATCGCTCACCACGTCTTCTAATAACCGCTTAATCCAGGGGTTCTTCACGCTTGCAATCGCGGAGTGCAGATCCGCAAACAGATTTTCGACATCGAATTTCGTATGCGCGAGAAAATCGGAAAGATCGTAATCCCGTTCAACTGACGGAACGATCTGCTCGAGGGTCATTTCCTTCTGGCCGTTATAGAGTTTCACGCGGCCACGAATCATCACCACATCGTCGCACTCGAACGTCTTGGCGATGGTCTCGAAGTTATCCCACATCTTCCCCGGAATCGAGCCGGTGCGATCCCGCAGCGCAAGCTCCAGCCAGGCCTTCCCCGTGCGTTGCGAGGTTCGCACGCCCTTCTCGCAGACCAAAAATAAAGTTGTGACTGATTGTCCGTCCTGCAGGTCGGATACGTAATGAGATTTCATTGCCCGTTGACTTTTGGCATCGGCAGCTTCTTCTTTTCCTTCTTCTTGTTGGGTGCGTCGGGCGTGGGCTGCACTTCCTGAATCACGCTGGCTCCGGGGACAGCCGCGCTGTCAACGTATCCAGGCTTCACCATCACGTAACTTTCCTCGCGCAGTTGTGCCAGGTAGTCGCGCATTGTCGGCTGCATTTTGTGCATGTACAGCTTGTTCATGATTTCGTTCTCTACCTTGTCCATTGGCTGCAATCCGGACTGGTAGTGATTATCTGTCTTGAGGACCTCAAAGCCCGTCTTGGTCTGAATCACGTCCGTGATTTGGCCCTTGTCCATTTTGAAAACCACAGCTTCCAGTTGCGGTGAGAGTTGCCCGCGCTGATAAGTTCCCAGCTCGCCCGACTGGTCCTTCGCGGTGCTGCCTTCGGAATAGCGCTTGGCGATTTCGCCAAAGTCTTCTCCCTTAACCACGCGATTGCGCAGGTCCTCGGCCTTTTTCTGTACCGCCGCAATTTCTTCCGGGCTTTTGCCTTCGGTGCTCAGAAAAATTTCGGAAAGCTCGACCTGTTCCGGCCGGGTGAACTCCTGCGGATGTTCATCGTAATATTTCTTCACTTCGTCGTTGCCGATGTTGATGCGCGAGCCGACTTCTTTGCGCATCACTTCCTGCGTGAGCAGGCCATTGCGAATCTGCGTCTTATAATCCTCCCAGGCGATTCCCGAGCCCTCAACGGCCTTCTCCAGTTCTTCCAGGCTGTTCAGCCCATTCTGCTTACGAACCTCGTCCAGCCGTTTGATCACATCCGTTTCGACGCTAATGCCCATGTCCTTCGCGCGCTGCACCAGCAGCGACTGGTCAATCAGGCCACGCAACAAGTCCTTCTGCTGATCTTTGTATTCCACTTGGACTTTGTCCGGGGGACAACCCTGGCAATCGTGCGCCACTTCCTCGCGCAGCTGCTGATCGGCCTTTTGATAGTCCGACATCGTGATCACATCGTTATTTACGCGGGCGATGATCTCCTCCACCACCGTGGCCTTCGTTTGCGCACGTGCTGCGGCGGGAATCAGAAGCATCGCCGCAACGAGACTGCTGGTGACAATCAAGGTATGCTTTTTCATGGGGTTCACTCGTTCTGAATTTTATCTCTACGATTGTAGTTGTAGCAATACGTTTCTCGTCGCTCCCATTGTACCGCCCTGCTCGCCTTTCCAGTCCAGCCACAGAACTCCTGTCGGATCCAGCCGCATGCCCTTGCGTTTGCGTATCAATTTCACGAGCCTCTCGGGCCCCAGCGGCGTATCGTCATAGAACTTGATCGCGACCTGGTCGCCCCGGCGGTCCACCGTGGCAACCAGTAATTTCTCCGCCAACGCCTTCAGGACAGCGTAGTCCAACAGGTTCTCAACAGACGGTGGCAGCGGTCCAAAGCGGTCCACCAGTTCCTGCCGAACTTCCGCCCGCTCCGCATCTGTGGTCACGCTCGCAATCCTCTTGTAAATCCGCAACCGAAGATTCTCGCTCTCGATGAACTCAGGTGGGATGCGGATTTCCTGGCCCAGGTTGAGTGTAGCGCGGCGCTCGGGTGCCACTGGCTCGCCTTTCCTCTCCGCGACGGCGCGTTCCATCATCTGGCAATACATGTCGAAGCCGACTGCTTCGATGTGCCCATGCTGCTCGCGTCCCAGGAGGTTTCCGGCGCCGCGCAATTCCAGGTCGAGTGCCGCGATGCGAAAGCCCGCGCCCAGGTCGCTGAACTCTTTCAGCGCCGCGAGCCGCTGCCGCGCGATGGACGTCAGCGTCGTATCTGGCGGCACCAAAAGATACGCGTAAGCGCGCTGATTGGAACGCCCCACACGTCCTCGCAGCTGATACAGCTCCGAAAGGCCCATGCGATCGGCGCGGTTAATGACAATTGTGTTCGCGCGCGGGATGTCCAGACCGTTCTCGATGATCGTGGTCGAAACCAGGACGTCCGCCTCGTTGCGAATGAATTGCAGCATCACTTTTTCCAGCTCGCTCTCACGCATTTGTCCGTGCCCGACGACCACCCGCGCCCTCGGCACCAGGCGTTTCACCATGGACGCAAGCGAAGCGATGGATTCCACCCGATTGTGCACGAAAAACACCTGGCCCTCGCGCGCCAGCTCTTCTTCGATCACGCGTTGCACGAGAGTTTCGCTGAACGGCGCGACGGTGGTCTGGATCGCCAGGCGATCCTTCGGTGGCGTTTCGATCACGCTCATGTCGCGCAAACCCACCAGTGACATGTGCAGCGTGCGCGGAATCGGCGTCGCGGACATCGTCAGCACGTCCACGTTCTTGCGCATTTCTTTCAGCCTTTCCTTGTGCGCCACGCCGAACCGTTGCTCTTCGTCCACGACGAGAAGGCCGAGATCTTGGAACTTCACGTCCTTTGAAAGCACCCGATGCGTGCCGATAAGAATGTCCACCTTCCCGGCTTCCAGCTCTTCCAGCACTTTCTTCTGCTCTTTCTCCGTGCGGAAACGGCTGATCATTTCCACGCGCACCGGGAACGCCGCGAAGCGTCTCTTGAACGTCTGATAATGCTGGAACGCCAGCACCGTGGTGGGAGCGAGCACCGCGACCTGCTTCGAATCGGCAATCGCCTTGAACGCGGAGCGCATCGCGACTTCGGTCTTGCCGTAGCCCACGTCGCCACAGAGCAGCCGGTCCATCGGCAAGGTGGATTCCATGTCACGCTTCACATCTTCGATGGCGCGCTGCTGGTCGGCAGTCTCCTCGAATTCGAAGGCATCGTCGAATTCGTGCGTCCAATTCGAGTCCGCCGGAAATGCATGGCCGGCCGCCAGTTTTCGTTCCGCGTACAAAGCCAGAAGCTGTTCCGCCATGTCGCTGACGGATTTCTTCACGCGCGTCTTGCGCGCTTCCCACACCGTCGTGCCCAGCCGGTCGAGCTGCGGCTCGACTCCTCCCAGTGACGTATATTTCTGGATCAGATCCAGGCGCGCCAGTGGCACGTACAGCTTCGCGTCGCCCGCATAGCGCAGGAGCATGAATTCGCCGTTAGCGCCTTCGATCGCCACCTGGCGTAGCCCTTCAAACTGGCCGATGCCGTGGTCCACATGCACCACGTAATCCCCCGGCTTCAAATCGCTGAAGTCGCTGAAAAAACTGGCAGTCTTCGGCCGCGCGCGGGAACGCTGCGACGGTGGGGGAAGCGTCTCAAACAGATCGGCGTTGCCGTATAACACCACCTTCGCTTCGGGAAAGACCACGCCCTCGGAAAGAGGGGCCTTGGTCAGCAGGATCGCCGAACCCGGCGCGGTGCTGCCTTCTTCAGCCAATCGTGCAACGGTAGCGTTCTCTTCCAGTTCGCCCATGCGGTAGGGTAGCTCGAACTCGTGGGAAATATCCGCGAAACGCTCAAGTTCGCCGGTGCTAGCCGCGGAAACCATCACGTTCTCGCCGGCCGCAATCCGCGCGCGCGCTTCGGCAATGAAGGCCGCGACGTTTCCGTGATAGCGAGTGGTGGGTTGCGTATGCAGCGTGCGAGTCTGTGGTGCTGCTGCCCCAATCGCCGCTTCTGGCGCACCGCCCACCCCGAGCGGCAAAGCTTTTGTAGCGGCGGACTTTGGTCCGCCATCTTCACCCCCGTGCGCGGCGGCGGTCGCCGCAGGCAGCGCGGCATCAACGCTCAGATGCTCGATTCCAAATCGCGGCGCCATCTGCCGCGCTAGATTCCACTCCTCGTCATCGAAAATGAATTTGTCGGGCGGTTCCGCGAGCGGGTCTTCGGCCTCATCGAACGCTTCTGCGAGTTGTGCACGGTACTTTTCAAGGGATGCGGCAAGCAACGAAGGTTCGTCCTCGATGATCAACGGCTCGACCGCCAAATCGAATAGAGTGGACTTGCGGTCTTCGCGCAGCGCTTCGCGAAATTCCCAGCCAGGATAGAAGCCGGCAGGCACCGAATCGTCCTCACGCCCAGAGGCGCTCTGCAGCCGCGAGGGCTCCAGCACTTCCAAGTGCCGGGGAAATTCGGTCAGTGGCATCAGCGTCGCGCGTTCCACGGGATTCGTCGAACGCTGCGTATTCGGATCAAATGCGCGGATCGACTCGATGGTATCGCCCAGCAGCTCCACGCGGACCGGCTGCGAGGATTCCGGCGAGTAAATATCAATAATTCCGCCGCGCACGGCGTATTGCCCGGGCATCTCGCACGTCACTTGCTTGTCGTAGCCGGCGCCCGAAAGAAATTCGATCAGCTCCTCGTGGGCGATGGATTCGTCGCGAGCGATGGTTCTGGCGAGCTGCGCATAAAATTCACGATCGCGCATCCGCCATACCGCAGCCTGCACCGGCGCGATCAGCAAATCGGCATCGCCGGTGGCAAATCGCCACAACGCGACGGCGCGGTCCTCGGAGATCTCAGCGTGCGGCGAACGGTTTTCGTAGGGCAGCACGTCATGCGCAGGCAAATGGGCGACCCGGCGTCCAGGCTTGCCCGTCACCGCGCGGTAAAAGTAACGGACCGGCTCCAGCATCGCCTCGGCGCGCTGGTTGGTCTCCACCAGCAACACGGTGGGCCGGTCCAATTCAGCAAACGCCAGCGGCGCCAGCAGCGCCTTCGCTGGGTCGGTGAGGCCGGCGAGACGTACTTCGCCGCCAAAACGCCGCAGCGCCTCGAACGCTTCCTCGACCACGGGGCGGCGGGCCACCCGCGTCAGAAGCTCGCTGACCAAAGGAAGAATCATGCGTGAAGTTGTGAGATGCGTTCGATCAACGAGGAGGTTGAGTAGCCGGGCTCGAGCGGAATGCGCACGATCCGCCCGCCGGCGGCTTTGACGGCCTCATCGTCAAGGTAGGCGCTTTCCCGCGAGACGGCATCGCCGCCCTCCACCACTACGTCCGGCCCGAGGCGGGCAACAAATTCGCGCGGCGTGGGCTCGTCGAATTCCACCACGTAGTCAACAGCCGCGAGCGCGGACAGGATTTCTGCGCGTTCAGTGGCGGGAGTAATTGGTCGCGCAGCAGCGCCTCTCGCCGCGGCTCGGTGCTTTGCGCCGCCGCTGGTTATTTGTGGCGCCTTCAACCGGACGCTCGCATCACTTTGCAGCGCGATCACTAGAGCATCTCCCAACCCGCGTGCCTGTTCCAACAACCGGATATGCCCCGGATGCAGCAGATCAAACGCACCCGCGGCGCACACCACGCGCTTTCCGTTGCGTTTCCAAGCCTGCCGTTGGAGAATCAATTCAGATTGCGAGACGATCGCCAAGTACTCCTTCCTCGGTCCGCTTCGGCGGAAAATCGAAAACACACCATTCTACCACGCCGCTTCAGAACGCTGCGGAGCCTGCGATGAAGCGCTGGGAAATCGTTCTCGCCCTTGTCGGACCGCTGCTGATCCTTATTGGAGTCCGATGGATTCGCGCCGCGGATCTTCCCAAGCAGGAGACCTGGCTGGATGCCGGCGGCTGCGGCACTCCGGTCACAATTCTGGAGCCTCCCAGCGATGTGAAACCGGCTGGCAGCGTCATCCTTGTTCACGGCCTGGCCGCGAATCGCCGCTTGATGATGTACCTGGCGGAAGATTTTGCCGGCCACGGCTTTCGCGCCTATGCCATTGACCTTCCGGGCCATGGCGATAGCAAAGACGCATTCTCTTTCGCGCACGCGCAACAATGCGCGACGGCTGCTGTGGAATCGCTCGCAACCAACGGAACCATTAACCCTAAGAATACGATTTTCGTCGGTCACTCGATGGGCGCGGCAATCGCCATACGTATGGCCGACCGCGATCCAATGGCAGCAACGATTGCGCTTTCACCTGCGCCAATGGACTTGCCGCAACGCATGCCCGCTAATTTGCTGGTGTTCAGTGCCAGCTCCGACCTGACCGCTTTGAAACATACTGCGCAGAATCTGTTGGCAGCGGCCGGTGGGACTCGCACCGCCAACGACGATTTTGCGCAGCACCGCGCGTTTGATCTACAAATAGTTCCCTACTCGACTCACACCAGCCTGCTCTCGGATCATCGCGTGGCGCATCAATCCGAGCTGTGGGCCATGCGGGCGTTATTCCCCAGCATCGCCGCGACCACTCTCGCGCTGAATCTCGATCTCGCTACCTACGAGACGTTCGGTAACGGACGCCGACGTCTCGCCGGCGGTGTGCTCGGCTTGATTGGCATTCTGTTGCTGTTCCCCGCCGCCGCGACACTGGTTGCGAAACTTGCAGGACCCGCGCAGGTCGAATCACCGGGAACGCGGCCGTCTGCTGCGCTTCTACTCACAGAAGGAGCCGCGTGCGCGATGGCGACGCTCCTGCTTCTCATGCTAGGAGTGCCTCTTAAGTTCTTGCATCTCTACTCCGGAGCGTATCTCGCATCGGTCTTGCTGATTGTGGGAATACTGCTTCTGATTCTGAACTTCGGCTTTGCCATGGAGTACGCAAAGTTCCACGGCCAGAGGCTCGTGGCAGCGGCGATCCTGGGCTTCGCCACTTTGCTTGCTATCGGCGCGTGGATGAATTGGCAAATGGACGATGCTTGGCTCAACGCTCCTCGCTGGTTGCGGTTTGCGGGGCTGCTTCCCGTCGCCTGGATTTATGCATTCGCAGAGGAAGTCGTGCTCGGACCGCCTCGCCATGGCCGGCAGCGCGCCGCGCGCTTTGCGATCTTCCTGGTTCTCCGCCTGGAAATCTTTCTCGCCTGTTTGCTGGCGTACTACTTGCTCGCGAGCGGCCAGGTGCTGATCGTGATCCTGTTCGTTTACCTTGCGCTATTTTCTATTCTGCAACGCCTTGCTATCGATGCGTTACGGGTGCGCACCGCCTCGGCAACTTCGGCGGCATTATTTAGTGCTATACTCGCGGCCTGGTTCATTTCCACGGTCTTCCCACTAACCTGAACCGGACCACAGCAGGGGACATGAAAGAGATAGCCATCGTTGGGGGCGGTCCTGCCGGTGCGCTCTGCGGAGAGCGTCTGGCCAGCGCAGGTTTTCAAGTCACAATTTATGATGAGCGTCTAGCCTGGGAAAAACCCTGCGGTGGAGGACTCACGCACAAGGCCATTGAGGCCTACCCATTTTTGCTTGACTCCCCGCAGCCCAAGAAAATTGTTCGTAAGGCGGAGCTAATCTCCAGCAGCGGGCACCGCGCGCAATTCGAAATGAATCATCCCATCGTCATTTATGCCCGCAAAGTGCTCAATGGCCTGCTTCTCGATCGCGCCGTAGCCGCGGGATGCACGGCGGTTTGCTCTCGTGTGACCAACGTGAATACCAGCGGTCAGCGCGTGCGCCTCACCGCCTCGGGCGAACAGCGCTTTTCGGATTTTATTGTACTGGCGGCTGGCGCCCGCAACCAGTTGCTGCCGGAGACCACCGCGCTCGACTCGAAAGACCTTGAGGTAACCCTCGGTTATTTCGTTCCCACCGAAGAAGACATCATCAAAGTGAAATTCCTGAAAAAGTTCGAGGGCTACCTGTGGTCTTTTCCGCGCGCTGACCATCTTTCGGTGGGCATCTGCGCGAAAATGGGTCAGACTTCCAGCCAGGTTCTTCGGGGGCATCTCGATGCTTTCGTCGAGGAAGAGCGCATCCCCAAGACCGGCGCTCAATTCTATAGCCATGTGCTTCCCTCGCCGCAAGCCAAGACGATTCGCAGCCGCAAAATCACGGGGCGGAACTGGGCAATGGCCGGTGACGCAGCCGCCACGGTGGACCCGATTACAGGCGAGGGGCTTTATTACGCGCTGCGCTCCGGCGATTTACTCGCGCAAGCCATCGTAGCCGGACAGCCGCAGCTATATCCCGAACAACTGCGCGCCGCGTTTTCCGCTGACCTCGAGTTTGCCGCGAACATCGCGAAAAAAGTTTTCCGCGGCAATTTCCTGGGCAGCGCCATCACCACGCGCATGGTCCAATTGCTGAATTATTCGCCCGCGTTTCGCGATTTGATTCGCGACGTTTTCAGCGGCTCGCAGGATTATCGCAGCCTGAAGCGCCGCCTCTGGAACCAGCTCGGCATCACGGTTGCCGAATTCACGCGCAGCTTTCTCCGTTCCCACACTCTCGGCTGCGATGGCGCTGCTGCCTCTGTAGGAGCCGCCGCGCGCTCCTCCTCGAGAACCCGTCGCGAACCCTCTCGATGAAGCGTCCTCGAAAGACGAGCAAGCGCGTTGGGTCCGCAAAGCGCCCGAAATCGAATAATCCAGGTTCTTCCGCCGATGAATGCAAGCCACGCATCGGACTGCAGGGCGCCGTCGAACGCGTCGTGCCGCGCGAATGGACCATCGCTGCGTACAATCCGCAGTTGCCCGCCGTCCTTTCCACTCCGGCAATGATCGGCATGATGGAAGTTGCCGCGGCAGAGTCCGTACTGCCCGAGTTGCCGCCCGGCGCGATCACCGTCGGCACGCGCATTGAAGTGGACCACCTGAAAGCCGTACCCGCAGGCACCACCGTTCGCGCCACCGCCCGCTTGGTGAAGCACCACGGCCGCTTCCTGGTGTTTGAAGTCGCAGCACGGTCGGGCGAACACGTAATCGGCCGCGGCCGGGTCTTCCGCGCAATCGTCGAACCACAACAATTCAGCGCGCGCGCGAGCTCACACAGCTCAGACTGACACGAATTGTCGTGGCTTGTTGCACGTGACGCTCGGCAGCAAGGAATGAAGATGAGCGCACTCATCCTAAGATCACTCGACGTCGGGATGTGCGTCTCGCTTGCAACGACCGCGATCGGGACGCGCGTCTCGTATCGATACGAACCCGGGCTGACTCAGGCCGAAATGCAGCAACTTTCCCAACTAACGCCGGCGCAGGCAGAAGCGGCTGTCGCGGACGACGAAAGCCGTATTCGCATCGGGAATGGCTAACCGATTCGCTCGGTGAAGGGCACTTTTGGAGATATTTGGCGCAGAGAAGCGTAGTTCCCGCCATCGGGATATTCTTCGGCTGTGTCTTCGTAGGAGCGCTCACCCGAAGCGACGCTCTTCGGCACGGATTGAGCCAAAATCAACGTCACAACTAAACACCTTACCCTTTCCAAGCTGTCTTCGGTTGAGCATGAGCATCGCCGCGTGTTACTCTCGTTTAGCCTGTAGTGCTCGAGTGGCGGAACTGGCAGACGCGCCGGACTCAAAATCCGGTGGCCGCAAGGCCGTGTGGGTTCAATTCCCTCCTCGAGCACCACTTTATTGGGCGCGTTCAGGCCATGATCCGCGAACCTGTTTTCTCCAGCCCGCTTCCCTCGACCGCAGCATCCGCTTAGTCGCGGCAGGCATGCGAGGTGTCACAACGCCACAGCGCAGTTACCAACCACGGTAGGCGCCGTCCCCACAACGGAGATCCTCATGAAGAACCACAAGCCAACGAACGAAGGTGGCAAATCCCAGGCCAGCCTGACACGCCGGCGCTTTCTCGCAACCACGGTAGGTTCTGCAATCGTCAGCGGTTTAGCGCCGCACGCCCCTGCATCGGCTGCCGACGCCACCGAGGTCAGGAACGGCGTCCCCTACCGCACGCTCGGCAACACCGGCGAAAAAGTCTCCTGCATCGGACTTGGCGGTTATCACATCGGCATGCAGAGCGACGAGCAAGACAGCATCCGCATCATTCGCACAGCACTCGATCAGGCCATTAATTTCCTCGACAATTGCTGGGACTACAACGGTGGCAACAGCGAAATTCGCATGGGCAAGGCGTTGCGAGACGGCTACCGTCAACAAGCATTCCTGATGACCAAGATTGACAGCCACACCCAGCAAGGCGCGGCCAAACAGATTGACGAATCCCTGCGCAGGCTACAGACCGACCACCTTGATCTGCTCCAATTTCACGAAGTCATTCGCCCCGGCGATCCGGAAGCCATTTTCGGCGCGAAGGGCGGAATGCAAGCGGCCGTCGCAGCGAAGCAACAGGGCAAGGTCCGCTACATCGGGTTTACCGGACACAAGAGTCCGGAGATCCATCTGAAGATGTTGCACACGGCGTTCGCGCACAATTTCACTTTCCATACCGTGCAAATGCCTCTGAACCTGATGGACGCGCATTACGACAGTTTCCAGAAGCTGGTCCTCCCGGTTTTGGTCGCGCACAACATTGGTGTGCTGGGCATGAAGCCCATGGGAAGCGGCTTAATTCTGGAGACAAAGACCGTAACGCCCGTGGAGTGCCTGCACTACGCGCTGAATCTGCCAACAAGTGTGGTTATCACCGGCTGCGACACGCTTCCCATTCTGCAACAAGCACTGCAGGTTGCCCGCACCTTCCGTCCTCTAAGCCCAGACCAAGTGGCTGCGCTGCTGGCGAAAACGGAACAGGCTGCACAGGGCGGCGAGCACGAACTCTACAAAACCGCTCACAACTTCGACGGAACAATTCAGAATCCGCAGTGGCTGGAATAGACGGTCCGGCCCGGTCCACGGTCGGGTTCGATGGTCCTAGCTTCTTGCGGAGGGCTCTAAGTTCCGCCGCCACCGCGAATCAGACGAATCGCTTCAGGCAGCGCCGCAGAATCCGCCGTGGCCGCGCCTGGCGCCGTGCCATTGGAGTCCGTGACCTCGGTCGGTTCGCCGTTTCCCTCACCTGGCGAAAGAAAGAGATTAGACTCCAATCCGTGCTGCTTCGTATAGAGCTCGAAGTAGCGCCCGCCCGCAGTGTATAGCGACGCATGCGTCCCGCGCTCGACGATTCGCCCCGCCTCCAGCACCAGAATTTGATCGGCGCGCCGCACGGTGGACAAGCGATGCGCGATCACGAACGTCGTGCGGCCGCGCATCAGGTACCGCAACCCCTCCTGAATGAACGCTTCGGATTCTGAGTCCAGGCTCGACGTCGCCTCGTCGAGAATCAAAATGCGTGGATCGGCCAGGATCGCGCGCGCAATGGAAACGCGCTGCCGCTGGCCGCCCGAAAGTTTCACGCCGCGCTCGCCGACGACGGTGTCGTAGTTGTTCTCGAACGATTCGGCAAATTCGTCCACGCGCGCGATGCGGCAGGCCGCAAGAATTTCTTCTTCGCTGGCGTTCGGCCGAGAAAAGGCGACATTCTCGCGGATGGTGCCATCGAAAAGAAACGTCTCCTGCAGCACGACGCCAAGTTGCGTGCGATACGAATTCAGCCGCACCTTTGCCAGGTCTACTCCATCTACTAATACCCGTCCGCTCGACGGGACATAGAACGCGGCGATCAATCCGATCACTGTGGATTTCCCCGCGCCCGAAGGCCCCACCAGCGCCGTCACCGTGCCGGGCTGCGACGCGAAACTAATGTCGTGCAGTACTTCCTTGCCGGTGTCGTACGAAAAACTCACGTTTTCGAAGATCACTTCGCCGCGGATGCGAGCGAGCGTTTTCTTGCGCTCCGGCGCTTCATCCTCCGGGTTTTCGTTCAGCACTTCGCGCGTGCGTTCCAGGCCCGCCAGGGCCTCGGTGATTTGCGGCCCGATGCTGACGATTTGGAACACCGGAGCGATCAACAGTCCCAGAAAAAAAGTGTAGGAAAAGAACGCGCCGGGAGTCATCGTGCCGGCGAGAATATTGCGCGCGCCCATGAACATGATCGCCGCGCTCACCAGTCCCATCAGGCTGGTTGCCGAAAGGCTCATCAACGATGTAGCCGTGAGAGTTTCGAGCACGTTTTGCAGCAAGCGTTGGACACCCGCGGCAAATACTTGTTCCTCGCGCTTCTCCGCGTGGTAGCCCTTCACCACGCGTACGCCGCCGATCGATTCGGTCAGCCGCCCGGTTACTTCCGCGTTGATTTTCGGCCGCGCGCGGAACTTCGGCCGAATCGTTTTGAAGGCACGATTCAAGGCGAATCCAAAAATCAAGAGCACGGTGAACGCGACGGCGGTCATGCTCACGCTCGTTCTCAGCAGGTACACCAGCGCAAAGACAGACGTCAAAATGGCGCCGGCGAAATCGATCAGTCCTGTGCCGAGGAGATTTCGCACGCCCTCGACGTCACTCATGATTCGCGAGATCAGCACTCCGGTCTTGTTGGCATCGTAGAACGCTACGGGCAAACGTCCGATATGCGCTTGCACTTTTTCCCGCAATTCCGAAATCATTCGCCAGGAGGATTTCGAGAGGAGTTGCGTCAGGGCATACGAAGTGAGTCCCTGAATGATTGTCGCCGTCACCACTGCGGAGACGATGATGGGCAAGAGGTGGGTTTGCCGCTTCAGAATTACATCGTCGAGTAAATATTTTGTGGACGCGGGAAGAATCAGGCCGGCCAGGCGGTTGATGACCATTAACCCGAACCCTATCGCGATGATGGCGCTCCGCGGCTTGATCAGCGCCAGAACGTCAGGCAGCAGCTTCCAATCGAATTTCGCCTTGCCGGCCTTCGTGTCTGGCCCTTTCTTCGCCAGCTTCTCCATGCGATTGCCGATTCGTTCGAGGCCAGAATCGCGTTGCCTGCTAAGCATGAAACACTATACCCCGAAACCCTTTTAGCGCCACGCGGACCGTCCGACCAGTGCGCCAGACTGCAGTGGAATTCTCACTATAATTGAGATGCGACCTGAAATCTGCGTCGCAGAATTCCGGCGTCACCTCGCCGCAAGTTGTACAGCCCCTATGCCGGTGATAGACTTTCGTCATGGCCCAGAAGAAAACAGCTCGCAAGAACAAGAAGAAGTCCGCAAGAAAAACTGCTGCCAAGAAGAAACTCGCGCTCCAGATGAAGCCGGCCAAAAAGAAACCCGTTCGGCGCAAAAAGCCTGCGCGCCGGCCTGCCGAAGTTTCTAATCCGCTTACCCCGCAAAGTGGTCGCGGGCTCGGTCCCGATTCCGGCGGGCAGTCCGGCGACGTGCAGGGTTTGTCGCGCAAGGAACTGACAGACTCTGAAAGCGTCGAGGAATTGACCGAAGAAGGCCAAGATTACGAAGCCGGAATCGTCAGCGGCGTGGAAAATGCTCCGGACGCCGACGAAGGGCCGATAAAGACCAGGGAAGTTCCGGAAAACGATGTTCCCGAGGAATACCTGGACGAGCAGTGACCTTATCGGCCTCAACCCGGGAACAGGTCCCGGGTTGAGCCGATTCGAAGCGATTGCTGCTCTCAGTAACTTCCGGGCATCGTCATGCGAAGCGCTCTAGTGCTGTCCCGCACTCCGAGTTTTGCCGCGTTCCGTCCGCTCGTTGAAAGTTGCTTCCCGCGCGTTTTCAGCATTGAGCTTCTTCAGGAACATATCCACTTCCTGCGTGGCCTCCTCTTTCGCGATTCCGTATCGTTGTTGTATTCTGCCGATCAACTGATCGCGTCTTCCGGCAATCACGTGGATGTCATCGTCCGTTAATTGACCCCACTTTTCGCGAACTTCCCCTTTAATCTGTTTCCATTTCCCTTCCAATTGATCCGAGTTCATTGTCGATGACCTCATCTTCTTCGTTTTTGTTACGCTTCTAGACGAAAGTGTTTCCAAATCGGCTTTCCTCTAGTCGTGAATAGAACACGCAATGCGCATGCCAGCGCGAGGTCCTTCTGGGAAGTATCCCTTTGTCATGCACTTAGCGGCCTGGCCGGACTTGTGCCCTCGCTGCCAGCGCCAGGCCGCTCATGTGTAATTTTGAGGTGTTTGCGGTGATTCTTCCCACCGCCGCAATGTGGGATTGGCTACCTTGCCGCTGTCGACAGCACGGCGTCCATAGCAAAAAGACAAAATGGTGACATATAACTAAGAAACCCAGTTAGCCGCCTTGGCATCTGCATACCTGATGGTAGGGTCGGTCCAAACTCTTACATCATTCGCTTCCGAGCAGGCTTAATATCCAGGAATCGCAATCCTGGAATCCGGGCCACGAAAGACTGCCTTCGCCGCGCGGTTGCGGCGCAGGTTTCGGCCATGCATCTCAAATCTTGTTCGACTCGGGAGAGCCTATGACCACAGGCAAAGGTTTCGTGGCGTTTCTGATCGTCGCGATAGGCGCGTTCGCAGGCTGTGGCGGAGGTTCGTCCACGCCTGTTACGGTGGCCATTTCCGCAAACGCCAATAGCGTGGAGACGTTTCAGACCGTGCAGTTCAGCGCCACGGTGACGGGCACTTCGAATCAAGCCGTGACCTGGGGGCTAACCTGTAACGCCACAGCCACCACCTCGGTCTGTGGTTCCATTTCCGGCAGCGGCGTGTACACCGCCCCAAATACCGTGCCGACCGTGGCTACTTCTCAGAGCACGGACCCGGCCGTAGTCACCATCACCGCCACTTCGCAGGCGAAATCATCTGCGTTCTCTTCCGTGCAATTCAACGTTAACTCGCTCAATCAACAATCGCTGACTGCGCCGGTGCAACTGGGATCCTCGGGCGGCAATGCCGACTCCCTGTGCACCAACACCAATACGTGCACTGGAGGCACGCTCGGGTCGCTGGTCACTGGCGGCGGCAAATTCTATGTGCTCTCGAATAATCACGTGCTGGGCCTGAGCGATGGCGCGACCGTTGGCCAAGAAGTCACCCAACCGGGAATCATTGAGACAAACTGCCAGCTCGCCGGCACGATTAACGTCGCCACCGTCGCCGACATCATCAGTCTCGAATCCCAACCAACGGCCACTCCCGTGGACGTGACGACTGCGCTGGTCACCAGCGGCCAAGTGGACACCGGCGATCACATCCTGGAGTTGGGCGCTGTGAGCAGCGGAGTTCCGCAGCCGGCGCAACCGGTGGAGGGTGGCGGCATGGCTGCAACAGTCGGCGAACTGCTGGCGAAAAGTGGGCGCACGACGGGCTTAACCTGCGCCACCGTAGATACGATTAATACGACCATGGTGGTCGTGCAATACACCAAAGGCTGCACAACTACGAATTTCAGCGTGACCTACAACGACGAGGTGGTCGTCAACAACATGTCGAGCGGCCAGAACTTTATCGGCAATGGAGATTCCGGTTCGCTCGCCGTGGACGAAACGACTGCCCAGCCTGTGGCACTGATGTTCGCAGGAGACGAAACCGGTGCGCTGGGCAACCCTGTAGCCGACGTGCTCGCCGCGTTGAAAGCTACGAATGCCGGAACAACATTCACCTTTGTGGGCACCGCCACGCCGCACGCCGTGCCGGGCTGCAGCCTGCCCGGACTTTCGGCGGTGGCGGTGACTCCGCAGGAGGCTTCCAAGACTTCGAGTAGCGCTGCGCAAAACGCCATGGCGACAGCAAATCGCAACGCGGCTCAAATCATAAACACGCAGGGCGTTTCGGCCTACGGCGCCGCCATGAGCCTCGACGCTCCTAAAGAGCCGGCCATCCTGATTTTCGCCTCGCCGGGAGCCTCGCACGCGGACATTCCCGCTGAAATTGACGGCATTCGTACGCGAATCATCGAAACAAACGATCCGTCGGTGCGCGGCGCGATCAATACGCAACAAAGCGCACAGCTCGCCTCACAATCCGCTCAAGCGCAGGCCGCTCAGCTTTCGGCCTCCGCTGTGCAAACTGCCGCCGCAGTTAAAGAGCAGCACGTTGCCGAACTCATGAGCGACCCAACCGTCCAAGGCGCCGGGGTCGGCGCCAGCCTGGATAGTCCCGGCGAAGCTGCCGTCGTTATCTACGTCATGAAAAACAAAGCCCATAGGCCGATTCCGGCGACGATAGACGGGGTTCGGACGCGCATCAAGGAAACCACCGGTTTTCACGCGATCACCGGCCCTTCGTCACGCTCAGCGGGATGCTCCGCTGTCAAAACTTCACACGCCGCCACGGCAACCCCGCCCCAGCCTGCGATACGGCCGGTCGCATCGCACTGATGAAGCGCTGATTCCGGATTGTGCGTACGAACAAGCCGAAGTCATCCTTGCTCCCGGCGACTCCTGGTGATTTACACCGACGGAGTCAGTGAAGCCATGAATCGTTCGCTGTCGAGTGGGATGAAAATCAGCTGATCGCTGCCGTGGGCAACGCCGACGGCAGCAACGCTTCAGACACGATCGCGCGAATCATACAAGCAGCCGACACCTTCTCCGGCGGCGCGCCGCAACATGACGATATGACGCTCGTGGTCATGCGCGTGCTTCAGCTGTAGAAAGTGTCATCACCACGCCCGGGCCGTTCCTCCTGTTTCGCGGTTGCTTTTCGATGTCGGGCACATCTATAACTGTTACGGGCACTCAGCGCCTCGCCCGATGGAGGTCTCCCCATGAAGCCGCTCGCCCTATTTGCCGCGATCGTTGTGTTTTTCTTCAGCCCAGCGCTCCAGCCGGCTGGAGCGCAAGCCAGTCCACAGGGAAACTCCGCGCCGCAGCAACAGCCGCGCGAGCAGCTGGCACAGTCCGCGCACGCCGATATCATCAATGCCTCCGGACAGAAAATCGGCACGGCCGCTTTCGCGCCTTCTGAAGGCGGCGTCCGTATTGACATTGATGTCGCGCAGCTACCGCCAGGACTCCACGGATTCCACATACATACGGTGGGCAAATGCGAAGGTCCCGACTTCAAGACGGCGGGCCCGCATTTCAACCCCGCGGGCAAAAAACACGGCAAAGACAATCCGCAAGGCCCGCACAACGGCGACTTGCCAAATATCGAAGTGGGTGCGGACGGCCATGCCACCGCTTCCATGCTGGACACCAATATCACTTTGGGCGACGGTCCCACGTCACTGTTCCAGCCGGGCGGAACGTCGATTGTGATTCACATAGACATGGACGACTACAAAACGGACCCTGCGGGAAATTCCGGAGCCCGCATTGCTTGCGGCGTGATTCAAAAATAGCTGGGAAACGTACACCTGACGCTTAATCTGAAAACGATCGGGAATCGAACGTGCGGAGCGCCGTCTGTTCGTCGGGAAAATCGGTGAGGACGGTGTGCAGGTTCGTCAAATGCAAAACCTCCCGCGCGCGCGGGCTCAAATCTACTGCGTGAAGCTCGGCATTATTCTTCCGCGCCGAATACAATCCTCTTATCAGCTGGCCGATCCCGGAGCTATCCAAATAAGAAACATCCCGAAAATTCAACAGAATCCGCTTCCGTCCGTCCTCAAAAAGGTCCATCAGCAGTTCATGAACCGCCTGGCCTTCGATCAACGTGAAACGGCCACGCACATCCACAACCGTAACGTTTCCCAATTGACGCGTGCTGGCGCTGAAACCCACTAATCCTCTCCCATTTGGACCGCCTGGTTATCTTACCGCAGGCGCTGTGAAGGCGAAAACAAGCCCAAGCGCACTTTCGCCGTATGTTCGACAACGAATCTCACTGCGATGTGCTACGAGGAAATCTCTGCCAGCCAGGAATCCAAAATCTTCAATTGTTCCGGCGGAGTGTCGAGGAAAGCGACTCCCATCCCCATGCCTTCGTGCACGTAGACAATCTTTCCCTTGGCTTCAAAAACGCCTAGATCGCGCGAGATGCGTACATCCAGCACGGTGCCCTGGGGCAGTGTGATTAGCACGTCCACATAGCATCCCTTGCGGCTGATTTCGGAGATGCGTCCTGAGATGCGCGTATCGGTCGTCGGTTCGCGCAGCTCGATGCTGGCAATCAGCGTATACCTTGGTACTTCACGCTGCTCCCGAAAGGGCCCTCCGGGAGGATTTACTGGTGCGCCGGAAGAACTACTCATGTCCTCCGCTCCAGACTGCGCCGCATGACGGTTCAGCTTCGCACAACCATGACAATGCGCCTAGCATTCTAGAGAGGGTTGATGCTAAAAAGTGAACCGTCGCATCATGCGGAGCGGTGTTCGGTTGAAACGTAGCTTGAGCGCCACGGACCCCGTCACTGCCCGCAGATTGCAACACGAGCGAGTAAATTCGTAGTATTACCATCGGTCTGCGTAATTCTGCGCCTACTCGCTGCGGGTCGCCAAAGTCGCGTGGATAAGCCCCAACCACATCCATTGAAGCTCGCAAGCGAGCTATTTCATCTAGACTCTGTCGAAAAGTAGGAGGACACCCGCTACTTGTGCGGCTCCGGTAGAACCAGCCGAAACGGCTTGCAAAATCTCATGCTGCTTCCAATTGAAAGCAAACTTTTGTATTTTCCGGTGTTCGACTGTATCTTCATTGGCCTAAGCCTGCGAAGCAAGGCCCCGGCGTGCCATTTCCGCGGGGTTCCTGTAGTCTGAAATAACCATTTGATTAAGCGGGCGGACAGCTTTTTGTCCCCTGCCAACTTGTCGTCAAGGAAGCAGGGCGCGCGCATGCATGCAGCATTTCGTCCGGGAGATCAGCTTCGTGAAATTCGCAATCGGCTCGGCGTGACCACGCGAGAGGTTGAGGAGCTGAGCAGGAAGATCGCGCAGGAATCCGATAACGAGGAGTTCTGCATTTCCAATGCCTGGCTTACTCAGCTGGAGAACAAGAATTCCGTTCCCAGCATATACAAGTTGTTCAGCCTCAGTGTGATCTACCGAATCAAGTTCACCCAGCTGCTCGGGTTGTTCGGGATCTCCCTCGCGGATACCATGCATTATCAAATGTCCACGCCGCTGCAGAATACGCATCTGGCCGCCATGGAGGCTCCGGACGGCGATAAGGCGGTCATCTTCCCGGTGCGCTTCGATCGCGGCTTCAGCTTGGAAAAGACGAACCTGATTTCGCGGATGGTTGAAGTGTGGGGCGAGGTTTCCGTATCGTTGCTGCAAAGGTTGGACGTACGCCACTGCCAATACGGTTATATCGGGATGGACGATTACTTCATGTACCCGCTGCTACGCCCGGGTTCGCTGGTGCAGATTGACAGTCATCTGAACCGCATACATTACTCGGAATGGCGCACGGAGTTCGATCGCCCCATTTACTTCGTGGAACTGCGCGACAGCTACGCCTGCTCGTGGGCGGAGCTGACTGCCTCGCAGTTGACGTTGATCCCTCATCCACTGTCCGGTTCGGCGATACGGCAGTACGCCTATCCGCATGACGCCGAGATCATCGGACAAGTAACGGGCGTGGCGATGCGCTTGGTTTACCCGCCCGTTCCGTCATCTGGCGCGCATCCAAAATAGCCAGCGCGATCTTGAGGTTTGAAAATAGAAGTTCACTCGATAGCGGGTCGGTGCCCGCGGGAATGGCTACGCGGTAAGGCTCTAACTCTCTCCACGCCGCGATAAAATCGCCAATCGAAGCCTGCGAGCGGTCCGCGTAGCGTTTCAGCTGATGAACTAATTCTTGCAACGAGGATGCGACCAGCTCGCGAAACGCGTCTCGGTGGCAATCCGCCAACGCTTCGCAGGAGGCCTCCTCTGAGAACCGCAAAGCGAGACCTTCGTGGCGATACAGTCCGCTGTTGTAATCGCGGGTGGAAGACAAACAGATCAGCCGTTCCAGCGCCTCCGGCATATGCACGAGCGTACGCCGGCGCAAATCCTGTATTGCCGCCTGCACATCTTTACGCTTGGCCAGAACGCTCATAGCTAGACCGCGGCACCGCCGGGCGCAGAATCGTTCTGAAACGCATCATTCGCCACTGGGTTGAGAAATGCCAAAGATTTTTCCGAAATACTGCATACGCGTGCAGCTGCTCCAGCGGCCACTTCCACCATTCCTGGCGCACTGTACGGCCCCCTCACGTACAACAAGACTTGGAGCGCGCGGCATGCCAGCAACAGCAGAACAAAGTCCAAAGCCAGTTGCAGCTCGGTCCGCAGAGTAAGCTTGGTCTGAAAGCGGGAATAACCGAGGTGGAAATGCATCAGATTGCGGATCTCTCGGCGTATGCGCTCCACCCAGCTGAGCGTAATCCTTTTCCGTTCTGCCAAGAACAGCCGGCGAATTTCAGGATTCGTCTCCTCGGTCACATAGTGAAGATCAGCGCGGTCACAAAGCCGCTCGATTAGATTTTCTGGCAGAAGACCCAACTGGAGCGTCCGCAAAGCGTGCCGCGCCTCCACAAACTCACGCCCGCAACCTTCCACGGGAGCGCTGCTGCGCCGGGCCAGCGCGAGCAGGAAGATAAATAGCCCGGCACCGACCAGCAAGTAGATGATCAGAGCGGTCACGAGCCAGCCGTCCGTCTGAACGAAGATCGCAAGGAATTCAGAATACCTCGCGTAGCACCAGCCAGCGCCTCATAATCCCCATCCATCCGGACCCGATCCGCCGGCGCCGGCTGCGGAACATCGGACCATAGTGCAATCATCCACACTGTCAATGCGAACAAATACGCCCCGCTCTGCAAGATTCCCCAGCTCGAGTTGAAACGGGGACCCAAAAACGCGCGCAAAGCGAGCGCCATCAAGCTGGTGCCCACGTAGGCGCCGAATCCCAAAATCAGACCTTTCACATTTTTCCCAATTGCGATGCCGTAACAAAAAAGGATGACGAGAATCGCAGCTAGCAAGAGCGCCTGGACCACGCGCAGATCTCGTTCCAGCTCCACCGTGACGGCCAGCGATGACGCCACGTCGGGCCGTGTTGCGGCTCTTAACACAACATAGCAAAAAGTGGCTCCGAGACATCCCAGGCTCGCCAACCGCGCCAGTCGCTCCGCTCCCGGATACGAATCAAGTGCGTGCCGCAGGATTTCCAGAATCACTCCGCAGCCTGCCACCAGCGTCGCGAATTCTGTCGGCCAATACCATTTGTAATAAAATTCGGGGGACACAGAGTACGGAAGGCCAAGCCCGGCGGAAACACAAAAGACGCAAAAAATATAGATATGAAAATACGGAAATTTCGTTAGGGTCCTCTTGGCCACCGCGCGAATCAGAATCGCCAGTTCCAACAAGAGTCCTAAGCTCCACACGAGTAAACTTAGCATTTCGTTAACCCGTGCGATAATATCACGAAAAAAGGGGAGATTAGGCTGTTTCTCCCCCATTCGTGGGCTTCGTCGGCAGTCAAACCACTAGGTCTCGCATCCCTTCAAAAGTTCGAAGTTAGCCCCGCCCCGGTGGCGGTGCGGGTGGCTGGGTTCCATCGGCGATCAGCGTGGTTGTACTCCGTCCCGGCGGTGACGCCAGCGGCTGAGTGCCGTCGGATAGCAAAGTCGTTGCGCTGCGTCCTGGTGGCGGTGCGGGAGGTTGGGTTCCGTTGTCGGCTACAGAGGCAGGCACCGACTGACGATGGAAACGATTTTGTGCGAGGTTTAATGCAACTGTCGCATTTACAATAAGAAGCAACGACACGATCATTTTCCGATTCATGGTGATCTCCTAGGTGGTGGGGGTCTTGGCGCTCGAAAGCGCTAAGCGAGGGTAAAGAAGGGGCGAAAACGAGGGGTCCTACAGTGCGAACTGCTCAGGATTAGAAGCACGGGCGTGGTGCGCTCACAAAACAAGGCACCACGCGTTCCAGGTGGCTCTAGAGGAGACTGTCGCCTTGCTGCAGGACATCGGGTTGTTGTTTCAAGAGCGGCGGGCGGCGGAGAAGGCTTGAATACGCCAATTTGCCGTTACTCAGATGGAAACCCTAGAAAACTTACGTATAGAGCGGAACTAGATGCTCTGTCATCCTTCCCACAGGCACGGATTTAGAAACTTCATGTTCAAAACTAATCAGACCCCACAAATTGACCATCCGACTGGCCCAAACTTGGAGCCGGAGGCGATTCGCGAACGTCTACATCTTCTCGACCGTCGCCAGTGGTCGTTGTGGTCTACGACGGTCGCCGTGGTTCTGCTGCTGACCCTCGCGGTTGCCTCCTTTGCTTTCCCGGCCCTGCTCAACCGTGATACCGGCACATACTCTTTTTTTTGAACCAGGCCGTCCGGGCGCTCGTCGGCCTGGTTTTGGTCTTCAGCGTCTATTTGATTTATCAACAAACTCAGATCATGCGCTTGCACCATCAAGTCGCCGACCAAATTCAGTCCCTAGCCAAGGTGGAAAGTCTCGCTTCCGAGGTGTACAAGCTCGCGGCGCTCGATCAGCTCACCGGGCTCTACAATCGCCGCTCGGGCGAACAGCGCCTTGCGCAAGAAATAAGCCGGGCGCAACGCCATGGCCGTCCGCTCACCCTCCTACTGGTGGACGTGGACGGCTTGAAGCAGATCAATGACCATCACGGTCACGCTGCCGGTGACACGCTCCTGAAGGGCTTCGCCGATCGCTTGCAGCGCGCTATTCGCGGTTCCGACTTGGCAGTCCGTTTAGGCGGCGACGAATTCATGGCCATCCTGCCCGAATGCCGCGCCGAAGAGGTCCGCCACGTTCTGGGCCGCTTGGAGGGTCTGGAGTTCGGCTTCAACGAGGACAAAATCTGCCTGCATTTTTCGCGCGGCTGGACCGACTACAAGCCCGGTGAAACCGCTCAGGAGCTTCTGCAGCGCGCGGATGCGGCCCTGTATGACAACAAACGCGCCGGAAAGCACCGCAGCCCCCCGGAGCAGCGAGCTCCCCTGCCGCAATCCACGTTCTAATGGCTGTCGCGCCCTGCGTTCAGCGGCAGAAAATGTTCCTGTCAGGAACAGTTCGCGAAAAAACTCTTGCACCCCTTTGAGGTTAACTCGTAAGATACGCCCCAGTTAGAGGAACGATACCTATGCCCAAAGAGAAGCCGAAGGTCAATATTGGAGAAGTCATTAAGTCCTACCGGGCTGACCGCGGCCTATCTCAGGGCGACATCGAGCGCCGCACCGGCCTGCTCCGTTGCTATCTTTCACGCGTCGAGAATGGCCACACAGTTCCCTCGCTCGAAACGCTGGCGAAAATTGCCGAAGCCATGGAGATTTCGCTCGCAGATTTCTTCCCGGGCAGCGATACTCCCGGCGATCGCGAGACCCGCAAGGTGCTAGGCGAACTCTCCGAGGAAGAAATTCGCTTCCTTGCAGACATTAAGAAATATTCCACCACGCTTTCTGACGACGACAAGAAACTCGTACTGGCCATGATTCGCAAAATGGCCACCATCGCGCCACCCCCGTCGCGCGCCAACGCCAAGCCCGGCAGCATCGGCCGCCGCCCCGAATTCTAATCGGCCTTGATTTCGTAGCCTCGGCGGCATCGAGCCAGGCACGAAGGTTTTCTCTGCACCCTCAGCGCTCCGCGATTGAATTGCTTTTGACCTTCAACTGTAAACTCCCCAGTCACGCCGCTACCCAACCAAGCCGCAGATTCGTTACAATAGTATTGCGATGACAAAGCGGCGTCACAAAACTGTAGGTGTGAAAGTCGGCAAAATTCAGGTCGGCGGCGGCGCGCCGGTCGTCGTCCAGTCCATGACCAACACCGACACCGTGGACATTGCCTCCACCGCGCAGCAATGCCTCGAACTAGCTCAAGCCGGCTCCGAACTCGTTCGCATCACCGTGAACATTCCCGAAGCGGCCGCCGCAGTGCCGGAGATCAAAAAGCGCCTGCTCGATGCCGGTTGCGACGTGCCCGTGATCGGCGACTTCCATTACAACGGCCACGTGCTGCTCACCAGGTATCCCGGGTGCGCCACCGCCCTCGATAAATACCGCATCAATCCCGGCAATGTGGGCGCCGGGCAGCGCCGCGACGAGCAGTTCTCCACCATCTGCAAAGTCGCGCGCGATCACAATAAGCCCGTGCGCATCGGCGTGAACGGCGGTTCGCTGAATCAAGAGCTCGTCATGCGCAAGATGCAGGAAAACACGGACCAAGACCTCGGCAAATCGTCCGAAGAAATCATTAACGAATGTATGGTGCTTTCCGCGCTGCAATCCACGGAACTGGCGCTCGAATGTGGGCTGCGTAAAGATCAGATCATCATTTCCTGCAAAGTCTCGCGTCCCCACGACCTGGTCGAAATTTATCGCGACCTCGCCGCCAAGACGGATCAGCCCCTGCACCTCGGCCTGACCGAAGCTGGCATGGGCGCGAAAGGTCTCGTGTGGTCCTCCGCTTCGATGGGAATCCTGCTCGACGAAGGCATCGGCGACACCATCCGCGTCTCGCTCACGCCGCGCCCCGGCGGCGATCGCCGCGACGAGGTGTATGCCGCCTGTGAGTTACTGCAATCGCTCGGCCTGCGCACGTTCGCGCCCAGCGTCACAGCGTGCCCGGGCTGCGGACGCACCACCAGCACTACGTTTCAGGAGCTAGCCGAAAGCATTCAGGGATACATCCGCGACAAAATGCCGGAGTGGAAACGTCACTACGAGGGCGTCGAGGAAATGAAGCTAGCGGTGATGGGCTGCATCGTGAATGGCCCGGGCGAATCCAAAGCCGCGAATATCGGCATCAGCCTTCCCGGCACCGGCGAAGCCCCTCGCTGCCCGGTCTACATTGACGGCAAGCACTTCAACACGCTGGAAGGCACCTACGACGAACTCTCCGCCGCATTCCAAAAGCTAGTGGACGATTACATCACCGCAAAATACTCCAAACGCGAAACACCGCTACCGGAAGTAACGGTTCCGGCCGCGGCAGCCGCAAAATCACCGCTGCGCGTTCTTGCGTAACTCATATGGAGTGCGGCGGCTTGCCGCCGCCTGTCAGCCCGGGCACGCTCGTACTGCTTTCTGCCCGAGCACTATGCCTTCATCACTAAATACTTCCGAACAAGGAGCGCAATAGGCAGCCCCACGCAGAAAATGTGTATGACCACGCCGATCAGCATCAGCTTGACCGAGAATGGATTTTTGATGGTTGCTGATAGCGCTACAACTTGCTGCATGAAAAAGTACACCGCCACGCCATACAAAGCGCCCGAAACCACGGCCTGTTGTATCAGGAAAGGAAATTTCCGGCTCGCGAGGAAGTACACGGCCGCTGCCGAAAACGCGATCACAAAATGAAGTAGCAAACCCAGCGCCGCCGTCGAAATCCCACCGCGATATGCCTGCCGCCCCAACAATCCACTGGCAATACCTTGCAGCAACGGAACTGCAGCAACGCCATAAACCAACCCATAAACAACCCGCGCCGCGGTAATGTCCATCACCCCGCACGTCAATCCAGCCCACACAATTGCCATTCCACTGCCGGGTTTCCACGCCGCTAACGCCGTAGACGCCGAATTCATGCGTGCCTCCACGAAGCCAGCTACAGGCTGTTATACGCGCGAAACCCGAAAAGGTTATTCGTGGCGCAACGCTTCCAGCGGATCCGTCTGCATCGCGCGCCGCGCCGGGACGTAGCTGGCCGCCAGCGCCACGCACGTCAACAGTACCGCGACGCTCGCGAAAGTCATCGCATCCGCGGCGTGAACGCCAAAAAGCAAGCTGGCCATTAATCTTGTGAGAGCCAGTGCGGCCACCACGCCGATTGCGACGCCAGTCAGCACCGCAGTGATTCCCTGCCGCATTACCATCTCCAAAATGTCGCGCTGCTGCGCTCCCAACGCCATGCGAATGCCAATTTCACGCGTGCGCTGGACGACCGTGAACGAAATCAGTCCGTACAATCCAATGATCGCCAGAATCAGCGCCAGTCCCGCAAAACTTCCTATGACGTACGAGGGATATCGGCGCAGGAACACTGCGGGAGTTTGATCGGTGAACTGTTCCATCGTCTGGGCTTGAATTAAGGGAAGCTGCGGATCGAGCTCGTGCAACGCGGACTGCGCCGAGCCGATGAAGGCGGCTGGATCTCCCGCGGTGCGAACCATATACGTAAGATATGTCGAAGGCCCTTGCTCATTGGCGACATAAATGATCGGTACCGGCGGACCCGCTAAATCGTCCTGCGCGATGTTTCCGACCACTCCGACAATCTGGCGGTAGGGTTCTCTGGCGTCGAAGGTAAAGCGCACGCGTTTCCCCACTGCCTCCTCGTTCGGGAAAAACTGGTTCACGAACGCGCGATTGACCATCATCACCCACGGAGCTTCGATGGTGTCCGTTGCCGAAAAGAAACGCCCTGAAATCAAGGGCGCTTTCAACGTGGAAAAATATCCCGGAGTTGCGGTAATGATGTCGCATTCGTCTTCCTGGCCTGTTGCGGTGGGACGGCCCTGCACCAAGAACCGGATCGTGCCGCCGCTTCCGCCAATCGGCAAAGCGCTGGTTACTCCAACGCCTTGCACACCCGGCAAATCGCCCAATTTTTCGCTGAACTGATGTTCGAACAACCGGGCGGCCGGACTATCTCCCGGATAATTCTTGTCGCTCGGATATGAGCTGTCCGGCAAGTTCACTGAAAAAACCAGCAACTTGCGCGTGGAAAAACCCGGATCCTGGTGCAGCAGTGCGCGCAAGCTCTGTAACATCAGTCCTGCGCCCACCAGCAGCACCAGCGAAACGGCAAGTTCCGCAGCCACCACCGCATTCCGCAGCCGTCCGTGCGCGGTGCTGGTGGCGCCCCGCGATTCGTCCTTCAGCGCATCGCCCACCGTCTGCGAGACGCCCAGCGCCGGAGCCAGCCCGAAAAGTACTGCAGCCAGGAGCGTCACACCGCAAAGAAAGGCCAGGACCGGCAGATTCGTGCCGGCCAGCCGAAGGCTCGGCAGCGAACTTAGCACCTGCTGGGGAATCGCAGCGATTAGTCCGCCTACACCCCACTGCGCCGCCACGGACCCGACCACCGCACCCAGCGCAGCCAGCAAGAGGCTTTCCGTCAGTAACTGCGCGATCAAATCTCCGCGGCTCGCTCCCAACGCCGCGCGAATGGCAAATTCCTTTCGACGTCCTGCCGAACGCGTCATCATCAGGTTGGCGACGTTGGCGCAGGCGATCAAGAGCACAAATCCCACGGCGCCAAAAATCACCAGCAGCAATGGCTGGATCTGCCCGACGATCCTCTGCCGCAGGCTGCCCATCGCCACAAACACCGAGCCGTCCTGCTGCGGATATTCCCGCGCCAGCTGCGCCGTGATTCCGTCCATCTCCGCGTGTGCCTGCGCGATGCTCACGCCTGGCGCCAAGCGTCCAAACACATTAAGCCAGCGCAGGTTTCGCCGCGTCGCCATGTCCACCGTAGGATGCAGCGGAACCCACAGCGGAAAATTGTTGGACGGCGCAAATTGAAAATAGCGCGGCAGAACGCCCACGATGGTTACCGGTTTGTTATCGAGGGTGATGCTGCGGCCTATCACCTGCGGATCGCCGCCAAAATCGCCGCGCCAGCTGGCGTAAGTCAGCATCGCCACATGAGGGCCGTCAGTGACGTCTTCGCCATCGAGAAACTCACGCCCCAACGCCGGCTCGAGGCCGAGCGTCGAAAAGAAATTCGGCGTCACCTGCACCGCGAACACTGCCTTGGGCTCGCCATTGCCGCCCAGCGTGAAAGCATCGAAGCTGTAAGCCGCCAAGGACTGAAAACTCTTGGCCATCTTCTTCCAGTCCGCGAAATCCAGGCTCGAACTGTTGCGGCTGGTGGCTTCATTGTCTCTGGTCTGTTTTCGTCCTTCGCCCAAGGTGACCAACCGGTCTGGCTGGTAATACGGCAGCGGCCGCAGCAACGCGGAGTACACCACGGAGAAAACGGCGGTGTTCGCGCCAATGCCAAGCGCCAGCGTCAGGACGGTAATCGCGGTGAATCCCGGACTCTTTGCCAGTACTCGGAAGGCATACGTCAGATTACGCCACAGCTTATCCATCGCCACACCTCCGCCTACCCAGCGTTAGGAATCTGACTCGTAATGCCTCCTGCTACCGAACCCAATGTACGTGGTAACTTCCGGTCGCATCTTCGAGCGTCATACGCAAGTGCCACTCGCCCTTGATCGCCTGAATATTGGTCGTATCCATGCTGGCTCGCTCGGTGGTCCCGATTTTTGTACGCGTGGTTCCCGTTGGATCGATCAGTTCCCAGCGAACCAGGCCGTGTTTTACTTCCGCCGCGATGTTCAGATGCACCATTCGCGTGGCGTCATCCAAAGTGAAAAAATAATCGTGAACATCGGTCTGATTGGTGAAGCTTTCATCCTTCGTGAGCTCGGGCGCAGGTGAAGGAGCGGTCGCTGGCGTCGTTGGGGTGTCGGCAGCAGTCGAAAAGTCGTCACGCACATCACGGTTGGCGTTTGGTGTGTACGCTGTTGTACTGGCGACTCTCGCTCCCAGCAAGTAAACGGAAACGCCCATCAAAAACGTGGCCCTTATTCCTCGGCGCAAGCTTGTCCAGTCGGTGTTCATCGGCACACCTCCTCTCCTCTTCGAGGAGATTCCGCAAGTTCGGTGCCAGGGAATCACCGCACCAAGTGCTGCTTTCACAGCGGGTTATGCGGCGGTGAGAGCGGAGAATTCGAGCGCGGTGACCGTTTGTGGGACCAGCGCGTCGTGCAGTCGAACACACTATCCGCGGTTCAAAGCCCGCTCAAATCCCGGGCGTGTTCATGAGCACGATTCGCCAACCGTCTGGGTCTTCGAAACTGACACCTTTCTCGGCCCAATAAGAGTTCTCGGGCGGCACAGGTTCGTACCCGCTTCGGCTGAGGCGGTTGACCACTCTGCGGACGGCGTCAGCATCGGGCATGTACAAGACAAGCAAATTATCGCGGCTCGGAGCCGGGCACGGACTCCCGTCCGCGTGCTGAGTGAATTCCAAATGCAGCTCGCGGCCTGGCAGTCCGAGCATGTAGCCGGAGTAGCCATCGTGATCCTGAAACGACCCGACAATCTTCAGCCCGAGCCCCGCGGTATAAAATTGCACGACTTCATCCAGCCTGTCCGTCGGGCGCGCAAAACGAATCTGCGTCACAGGCATGTCGTTTGGCCATGCGCTTGTCATTTTCGCCTCCCTCGTCCGCAATGCTTTCGCCTCGTTCTTGCTAGTCGCCAGCGCTACCGATAAACTTGGCGCGTGCCTGACCTTCGTACCGCGCGCTTACGGTACGCCACTCTCGCCGCGCGATTCAAATGAACGAACAAGCCACGCCTACCCTGCCGCACACAGCCGCAAAATCCGGCTGGCAAGCAGGCTTCTGGAGCCTCATCATCACGCAGTTCCAGAACGCCTTCAACGACAACGCCATCAAGTTCCTGGTGATTTACATCATCGTGGCGATGAATTTCCCGAAGGACACGCGCGAAAATCTGATTCTGATCGTGGGCGCGTTGTTCGCATTGCCATTCATATTTTTCTCCATGGCCGGCGGCAATCTCGCGGACCGCTACAGCAAACGCAGCGTGGTGATCGGCACGAAGTTGATGGAAATTTTCGTCATGGCCGTAACCATTCTCGGCCTTTGGCTGCACAATTTGCCGCTCGAATGTGCCGCAGTATTTCTGATCAGCTCGCAGTCCGCTCTCTTCGGTCCTTCGAAATATGGACTGCTCCCGGAATTAGTCCCCGAACGCAAGCTGTCTTGGGCCAACGGAATCATCGAGCTGGGCACGTTTGCGGGCAGCATCACAGCAGTAATGGCCGCCGGGGCGCTGGCGGAACGCTACCACGGACGCGAGCAAATCGCTGGCATGATCTTGCTGGGGTGCACGCTCGTTGGCCTGGCGACCAGCTTCGGCATCACTCATGTGCCAGCAGCCGACCCCTCCAAGAAACTGCGCTGGAACCCGATCGGCGACCTCGCCGCGCAGATGAAAACGATCCTCGCCGATCGCACGCTGGCTTGGGCCGTTATGGGTAACGCCTACCTGTTCTTTCTTGCCGCGCTCTTGCAATTCATCATTATCATTTATGGCCACGATGTGCTGCGCGTGGACGAAACCCGCATCAGTTATCTGCAAGCTGCCGTTGGAATCGGAATTGGAATTGGCAGCGTCGCGGCGGGATATCTCTCCGGCGGCAAAATCGAATATGGATTGATTCCGCTGGGCGCGCTGGGTATGACGGTCTTCGGTGGGCTGCTGTATTTCAACGCTCCGAGTGCCGCGCTTGCCAACTGGCTGCAAACGACCGCCGCGCACATCGGCTGGCCTCTTTTCGAGCGCGCGTCCCTCCTGTTTGCGAAGCTCGTGCATCTGCGCATTCCCGATCTCTGGCTGCTCGGATTCTTCGGAGGGTTCTTTGCGGTTCCCTTGAATGCGCTGATCCAGCATCGTCCGCGGCCGGACCAGAAAGGCGGCGTGATTGCCGCGGCGAATTTCTGGTCGTTCATCGGAATCTTTGCGGCGGCTGGCGCATACAACATTTTCTCCGCGCGATTCCATCAGTCCGCCGCCGCGATCTTTCTCGACGGCGCGATTCTTACCGCGGTCATGACGGCCTACTCGATTTACCTCCTGCCAGATTCCCTGCTGCGGTTCGTGCTGTGGATGATCACGCATTCCGTTTATCGCATCCGCGTCGAGGGCCACGAAAAGGTGCCGGAAACTGGCGGCGCGCTCTTCGTCTCTAACCACATGTCGCTGGTTGACGCTCTGCTGCTGCTAGCGGCCAATGACCGCCCGATCCGTTTTCTGATTTTCAAAGACATCTACGACCAGCCATACATCAAGCCCTTTGCCAAATTGATTCGCGCGATTCCGATTTCCTCGCAACTTCGTCCGCGTGACATGATCCATTCCCTGCGCGAAGCCAGCGACGCCATACGCAATGGCGAAATCGTGTGCATCTTCGCCGAAGGGCAAATCACCCGCATCGGTCAACTGCTGCCCTTCCGCCGTGGCATGGAACGCATCATGAAGAATGTGGACGCGCCGATCGTGCCGGTGAATCTCGATGGCGTATGGGGGAGCATATTCAGCTACGAGCGCGGGCGTTTCATTTGGAAGATGCCGCGCAAGATTCCCTACCCCGTCACGGTGAGCTTCGGCAAGCCCATGCCGCCGACCGCAACCGCGTTCGAAGTCCGCGAGGCGGTGCAAGAACTGCAGAGCGAGGCGTATCGTCATCACAAGAGCCGCATGCACACGCTGCCGCGCGCGCTGATACGTACCGCGCATCATTATCCGTTTCGATTTGCGATGGGTGATAAGCGCCGGCCGCGCATGAGCTGGGGCAGCGCGCTGCTCAGCTCGATATTTCTGGCGCGACGCCTGCGCGAAACCTGGGAAGGCCGGGAAATGGTCGGCATTTTGCTTCCGCCATCGGTTCCCGGCGCGCTAGTGAATTTCGCAGCCTCGCTAAGCGGGAAAATCCCCGTGAATTTGAATTACACCGCGTCGAACGAAACGCTCGCCTCCTGCGCCGAGCAATGCAGGATCGAAACCGTCATCACCACCAAGCTGCTCCTGGAAAGAAT
Source organism: uncultured Acidobacteriota bacterium (assembly GCA_963795005.1). Lineage (GTDB taxonomy): Bacteria > Acidobacteriota > Terriglobia > Acidiferrales > UBA7541 > Palsa-295. The sequence continues at coordinate 533,493 of CAWCGE010000001.1, forward strand.
CCCGCTGCAAGTGCCGGGTAAGACGATCCTCCTGGAAGAAGCGGCAGCCGCGCCGCGCTTCGTGGAACGCATGGCCGCGCTGCTGCTGTGGTTTCTACCGAGCAAACTGCTTGAACGCGCGCTCAGCCGGGGAAAAACAAAAACGCTCGACGACCTCGCCACGATAATTTTTTCGAGCGGCAGCACCGGCGAACCCAAAGGCGTAATGCTGACGCATTACAACATCATGTCCAACATTGACCAGATGGGCCAGACCTTCATGCTGGACAAAGGCGACGTGTTGCTGGGTGTATTGCCCTTTTTTCATTCGTTCGGATTCACTGTGACGCTGTGGCTGCCCGCGGTGATGGGCATCGGCGTGGCGTATCATCCCAGTCCGCTGGATCTGGTGGCCGTCAGCGAATTGGTGCGGGATTATCGCGTCACCTTCCTGCTGGCGACGCCCACGTTTTTGCAGGCGTACACGCGGCGGTGCCTGCCGGAAGATTTTGGCAGCTTGCAATACGTGGTAGTAGGCGCGGAAAAGTTGCCGGAACCGCTGGCGCTGGCTTTCGAGGATCGTTTCGGCATTCGTCCGCTGGAAGGATATGGCGCAACAGAATGCTCTCCTGTCGTCGCGGTGAACACGCGCGACTTTCGCGCGCCCGGATTCCGCCAGGTTGGCGCGAAACGCGGACGCATCGGGCATCCGCTGCCGGGGGTTAGTGTGCGGATCGTCGATCCGCAGACGCGGGAGCGCCTGCCGGTGAATACTCCAGGGCTGATGCTGGTGCGCGGGCCCAACGTGATGAAAGGATATCTCGGCCAGCCGGAAAAGACGGCGGAAGTGCTGCAGGACGGCTGGTACGTCACTGGAGACATTGCCGCCGAGGACGAGGACGGCTTCCTGACGATTACGGATCGGCTGAGCCGCTTCAGCAAGATTGGCGGCGAGATGGTGCCGCACATCAAGATTGAAGAAAAGTTGCAAGAGCTGGCGGACTCGGCGGAAAAGCAATTTGTGGTCACGGGAGTGCCCGATGGGAAGAAGGGCGAGCGGCTTGTTGTGTTGCACACGCTCGAGCCGGACGCGCTGAAGCCAGTGATCGAGAAGCTGGCCAAGTCCGACCTGCCGAATCTGTGGCTACCGCGCGCCAACCAGTTCTTCCGCGTAGACGAATTGCCGCATCTCGGCAGCGGGAAGCTCGATTTGCGGCGAGTGCACGAGATCGCGCAGGAGAAGTCAGTAGAAAACCGTGATTCGTGACCGGTGATTCGTGATTTGGCAGTTTGCGGAGACCGGTTGCTTTTTAGAGGGTCGGAGCTTCCGCTCCGACATAAAGCCTGCCTTTTCAATCAGGGGCTTAGCCCCTGGGGCACGGTGTTAAGTTTCTCCGCAAGCCGTTCAGCCGCTGCCGTACAGATTTTGCAGCTGGCGCTGGGAGGAATGCATGCTGCGCAACTGGCGGCGAGGAATTTACGTAATGCTGGCGCTAGCGGCGATCACCGTGCCAATTGCGCTCGGCGGCTACTCCCAGGAAAAACACAAAGACCCGAAAGTGGTGCTTGATCTGGAGAAGCCGGCCGCGGAACACGATTCAGACGCGGAAGGGGCGGGAGGCGCGAAACGCTCGCATCTCGTGGCGGCGGAGCCGTTCGGGACGACTTGCAAAGCCTTTAGCGCGGCGAAGGACGGCTACCGGAGCCTGGATGAGCTAGCCTCCATCGCTGATTTGATCGGAGCCCCCGTCGAAGTTGTACGCGTGCGGCGTTATGGTTCCGGGCGCGAGAAGGTTGACCGCGATGAGGTTCGCAAGCACGTCCTGAAATTGCTGGCCGAAGAAACCTCGGAAGAATACATGTACGAGCCGTGGGATGAGTCGGTGCTTATCGGCCTCGTGGCAAAAATTCAGTTCTACGATCATACCGAAGGCGTGCTGGAAGAATCCGGCGTGCATGTCTGCTTCTCGGATTTCAACGGTCAGGTCTGGTGGACAAGGATTCCGCCTGTTGCGACTAAGTAGCGGCCGTGCGTTCGGAACCCCTGACCCCTTTGCGCGCCCGGTGGCACAGCCACTGTTGGCTGTGCCCCGGCGATTTGCATTTCGCGCCTGGGGGCCGACCGTTCGAGCTAGGATTTTTGCCGTTCGCAGGAATTGGATTGCTTTGGTTGTGGCGGTGACATACATTGGCGATGCTGGAGAACATTTGGCATGGTGATAGACACACACAATTCGAGATTGCGGCTGATGGCGGTGGCGCCGGGCTGGGATTGTGGCCGAATGGGCTTTAGTCCCTCCTCGTAGCGATTCCCTTGCTCGCAGCCGTTAGCTCTCAAAAATTCTAAGGCGGATGGGTATTTGTCTGCGGGCGATGCCCTGCCCGGCGAGCAATTTCATTTCGCGTTTGCTTCTGTTGGCGCGCATTCCGAAGCGGCAAACGCCGCTTCTTCGATCGGATAAAGGTTATGAGCCTGAATGTGAAGGGCGGTACGCCGGTTTACGGGCCGTCGTTGTGCGAAACGTGCGAACTGGCGCTCATGGTGAAGGGATACCGCGGGAACGAACACCTCGTGGTGTGCCAGGCGATGTGGCCGGAGCGCGAAGTGAAGTTCCCGGTTCAGGAATGTTCGGCTTATATGAGCAAGGGACGGGAGAGCCTTTGCGAAATGAAGAAAATCGCCTGGATGCTGCAGCCGCGCGGGCCGAAGCGACAGGCGGGGTTTGTCGCGCCGAACGGCGATGAGGATACAGACGATAGCGAGATCGAACTCGTGCTGAACGAGGAGGGGTAGGCGGGCCTGCGCGGCACGAGTCCACGGGCCACAAGTCGAGGCGTGAACGCAGTGACGCGGAAATTGCGAGCGAAGGAGCGGTGAGTTTCCCGCCCTTCGCGGTGTAGGCAACTGATTTCCGCGGCGCCGTTGCCGCACGCCAGGCTTTTGGGTGGCGAGGTCCGTAGGGGCGCTGCTTGCTGCGCCCCAGCTTGCCCGGGCGTTCACAACCCAAGGATCTTTGTGGGTCGTTGCTTTTAGCGACGACATACATCTCGCGAAATCAATGCGGCTTCAGACGCTGAAGTTCCGGTTTCGCGTTTCGGGCACAGGCTCTTGTGGGTTGGGGGGGAGGCCCGTCCTGGGGCTGCGGCGCGGGATTCGACTTCGCTTGAAAAACGAACGACTTAACACGCTTTCCGGCAGTTATCCTAGTCGTCACTTTTTACGCCTCCCCGCAGCTAAAAGACGGCTAGTTTTACGTGCAGGAATTTTCTGGGGTCTTTCCGGAAGTCGGCGATCAGCAGGCGGAGGTCGCCGCTCATGCCGGTTAGGTTGTCGTAGAGCGCGGGGTCGCTGAAGAATTTGCCGGCCGTGCCCTGATTGGAATTGAGTTTCGCGGTGGCTTCTTTGACTTGCGCGGAGGCGTCGCGGAGATTGTTGTAGAGCGCGTCGTCGGTGGCGAGTTTGCCGAGGGAGCCTTTGCCGGCGCGCACGTCGCTGAGCACGCCATTGCCGTTGTCGAGGAAACTCTTCGCGCTGTTGTAAACGGCGGGGTCGTAGATGAGTTTGCCGGCAGTGCCCTGCTGATCTTTCACGGCGCCGAGTACGTCGTTGACGTTGTCCACCGTGGTGTTGACCTTGTTGTAGAGCTCGTCGGAGCTGATGAATTTTCCGGCAGTGCCCTTCCCTTGCTGAATGTTCGAGGCGACTTCGTTGAGACGCGAAACCGTGGAATTGAGATTGTTGTACAGCGCGGGATCTTTGATGAGCTTGCCGACCGTGCCCTGGCCGGCCTGGATTTGATCCACGATGCCTTTGAGGTCGCCGGAGACGTTGTTCAAAGTGTCGATCAGATCGGTGCCGCGCTCGACCATTTCCGTCATGGCGACGGCGGGCGCGCCGGGAACGGTGCTATTGGGCGGTAACGGCGTGCCGCTGAGACCGCGCTTGATGGTGACGTAGCGGTCGCCGAGCAGTCCTTCGGTGACCAGGCTGGCGGTCGAGTCGGTGCGGACATCCGTCATGTATTTTCTGTCAATGCGCAGGATGAGCTGGATGCTTTGAGTGCGGTCGCTCGGGTGCGGATTGAGGCCGATTTGCTCGACGTTGCCGATGGCGACGCCATCGAGACGCACGGGTGCGCCGGAACTGACGCCTTCCACCTCGGGGAGGTAGGTGTAGAGGCGGTATTTCGGGCCGAGGATTCCTGCGCCTGTGATGTAGAAAATTGCCACCGCGAGAATGAACAACCCCGCGAGAACGAAAAGTCCTACCCGCAGTTCCGTCCACGTCAGCTGCTTGCGTTGCGCCATGACCTTGCCTCCTCAGAGATTGCGAATTCAAGATGTGGAACTCATTCGGCTGAAGCCAGAAACTTTTTCAAGTATTCGTCCTTCGTGAGCAGCAATTCGTCCGCGGGGCCCTGGTAGTAAATTCTGCCTTCGCGCAGGACAAGGACATTCGTGGGGCGCGCGGGGTCGGGCACTTTGCCGGATTCGGCAGCTTTTTCGCGTTCGGCGAGGGGTTGCGCCAGGCCGGACTTGCCGTTGCCGATTAACGAGATGACGCGGCCGGTGGATTTGTCAAAGCGGAAATTTGCCAGGCCGAAGGCGTCTTGCACACGATGCGTGGCGAGGAGCGAAGAAACGTCCTGCAAATCGCGGCCTCGCAGGATGAGCGTGATGATGGTCTGCGAGGTGACCGGATCAAGGCCGGCGGTGGGCGAATCGTAGAGGACAACGGGCGGGCGGTCCACCAGGGCACGCGCGATGGAAACGCGGCGGCGCATTCCGCCGGAAAGTTCGGCGGGAAATTTCTCGAGGGCTTGCTCGAGCTCGACGAAGCGCAGCGCTTCGCGCACGCGGCGGTCGATTTCGGCTTCGTCCATGGCTTCCTCGCGGAGGCGGAAGGAAACATTGTCGGCGACGGTGAGCGAATCGAACAGCGCGCCTTCCTGGAAGACGAAGCCGATCTGGCGGCGAAAATTCAGCAGCTCTTTTTCGGGCATTTCGCCGATGTCGTGGCCCATGACGAGGACCTGGCCGGCGTCGGGATGAATCAGGCCGGCGGCGAGGCGCATGACCAGCGTCTTGCCGGTGCCGGTTTCGCCGAGGAGCACTTTGGTTTCGCCGGGAGCGACGTCGAAGGAGATGCCGCGGAGGACTTCGCCTTCTTCAAAACTGAGGTGCACGTCATGGAAGGAGATGAGCGGTTCACCGGGAACGATTTGCGGTTCCTGCGGCGCGTCGTCGCGGCGTGGCGCAGGCCGCAAGGCGCTCGCAAAATTGCTGGAAGAGTCGAGCGGCGGGACGTCACGCGTCATGCGTCGAATTATAAATGGAAACCGGCGGAATCGGGCGGGGAGTTCGCGAGAGAGCAGTTTGCGGCGGAAGTCAACGGCTTTAACACGGAGCACACGGAGATGCGCTAGAGGTTGAACATGTAGAGGAGGAGGCGCGAGAGGAAGAAGTCAACGACTAGGACCCAGACCGAGGCGATGACAACGGCACTGGTTGTCGCACGGCCTACACCTTGCGTGCCGCCGCGGACGCGCAGCCCGCGGTAGCAGCCGACGGTGGCGATGATAAGTCCGAACGCGACGGGCTTGGCCATGCCTTGTACTACGTCGCCGATGGCCAGACTGTGGATGGCGCGCGTCCAGAACTGCACGGCGCCGAGGCGCAAGGTATTGTAGGCGACGACGAATCCGCCGCAGAGGCCGACAAAATCGAAGACGGCGGTGAGCAGCGGAACCATCAGCACGGTGGCGATGACGCGCGGCATCATCAGCTTGCGAATGGGATCGGTGCCCAGGGCGCGCATGGCGTCCACTTGTTCGGTGACGACCATCGAACCGAGTTCGGAGGCCATGCCGGAAGCGTTGCGGCCTGCGACGAGCAGCGCCGTGACGGCCGGTCCGAGTTCGCGGACCAGAGCTAGCGCGACCGCGTCGCCGGTGAGCGCCGTTTCACCGAAGCGCTGGAATTGCGCCGCGGTTTGCAAGACCATGACGCCGCCGATGGAAAGCCCCGCGAGAATGATGATCGGTAGCGAGCCGACGCCGACGATGTCCATTTGCTCGAGCGTGTCCATCCAATAGTGCGGGGGCGTGGGAATGTATTTCAGAGCCTGGAGCGAGAGTAGAAAGTAGTCCTGAACAGCCGCGACCTGGGCTTTTAAGGCATCAGCGAGAATCGAAGGGAGCGATGAGGTGGCACCGGCTTCGGACATTTTGAGCGACACGGCACGGCCGTGGTGAGGTGCGGTTACGCCGAGTCTTCGGAAGCGTAATGGCTGAGGCGCGTGGCGTCAAGCGGACATGCTTGTGAGCTCGTCGATTAAGTGATCGCGAGAGGCGCTGAGAATTGAGTGCGGAGCGTCCTGCGTCGCGGGTGGCGTCGCAGCTGGGCTTGTGGCTGGAGCTGCATCCGTTTGCTTATCGAACGGGATGGTGCAGGGGCGGCCGAGAATGCTCGCGCCTTCGTCGCGAGTGCCGGTGCCTTCTGTTTCGCTGAATTGGGCTTGGATGTTGTAGTCGTAGTTGTTGCCCTTCACGGCGAAGACTCCATGGGCGTGGTTGTGGGTGACTGTGCCTTTGGCTGTGAGTTTGGCGCTTCCGTCGTCGGCAATCTTGCCGTCAATCACGAGGTAGCGGGTCCGCCTTCTTCACCGTGTTGTCCGTGAAAGACGGCGTCTTTCATGGTGCTGGGAAATTCCCACTTGTAGGCGGGAGTTTCTCCGTGCGCTTCGCAGGCGAGGTCGTGGTCCAATTACCGTCGTATTTTCCGCCAGCAACGGCAGCGCCGGGCAAGAGCATCACGGCGCAGACCGTTGTGATGCGAATTGAATCACGGATTTGCATGGCAGTCTTCCTTCAGAACCGAGAGATTACGCGATCGGCCAACGATCGCAGCGAAGTATATCGTCTAATGTTTGGGGTTTTCCGTATCGCCGTTCGATAGGCGGAAGCAACGGGACTTCGCGTCCCAGTAGATTTGGTCCTGGTTGGCCTTCCAGAACGCCATCCACCGAGCCTGAATGTCCTTCAGGCTATGTGCCTTGCGGAAATCGCCCCAGCAGACCCAGGCCGGTTGGTCGTGGCAGTCCTGATGGGGAAACAACGCGGGCATCGTGCTTTTCTGCCAAGTGTCGTCCAGAAATAAATCCCCGAGGATGAAGTACGCCAGTTCTCCCGTTCGGATGCGGGGCCAGAAGTCATACACCGGCTCCGCGATCCATCGCGTGTCCGTGATCTGCGAAATCAAAACGGGGATGGCCGATTTCCCGTCGGCAACGATCTGATCCATGACGGGTGACCCACAATAGTCCCGGTCCTGAAACCTCCCCTTGGCGCGGCACGTGACGTTGCTCCACGTACTCAGGGGATAGGCTTTCGCGCGTCCCGCCGTGGTCTGTGCTGACGCAAAGAGCGGTAGCGATAGAAATAAAAGAGGCAAGACGAACAGCAGCATTCCGGAAGGTCGCGCGAAAGGTCGCATTCCAGTTCCCCTCGGAGACACCGTCAGTTTACCAATTCGCTGTTCAGCCTTGCGTTACGGCACCGGCGAAGTGAAATCAATCAGGAGCCTGAGAATTGGATTTGTCCGAACGCGCCGCGGGACTGCTGCCCGACGAGGGAACGGCGATGACGATCTGCTCGCTTCGGCGGTTCGCCCTCCCACGCGCGCGTAAACGGTTACCGTTCCGGCGTCTTTGGTGGTAATCGTCGGAGTTCCGTTTACAGTGAGGTCCGCAACATAAGAATTGCTCAACGTCCACTCGGCTTTCGACGTGAGAGGATGACCCGCGCTGTCGAACAAGCTAAAACCCTGGGTCTCATGGACGAGCATGTTGACTGACACCGGGGAAATCGCGAGATCGTCTGCAGACGCCTTCCCCGGCTCCGATTTGGGCGACGTCTGGGCGCCCTCCGCGTTCTCCAGACCCTTTTCTTCCTCTTCGAAACGCTTTTTTCTTTCGGACGCTTTCGCAACTGCGTCGGAGGGTGCTGATGTGCTCGATGAGGTGTTGGCGCTCGGGGTTTGGGCTTGTGCCGCCAGACGCGAGGCAAAAGCCAGAGATATGATTGAGCCTATAATCATGGCGGCGAGCGAGTAGCACAGCCTGCTGACCGTGGCGATTACCAGAAGAGTAGCTCCCCTTCAATATACGTGTGGAGCGTGATTGAGCGGCGACTTTTGCGAGGACGTTGCCCAATTTGCAAAGTTGCGAGGACGGACGAGGTTAGAAGGTCAGAGCCGAGGGCGCGGTCTTCGGTCTGGCGCGTTTGTTGCCGCGACATCGCTGGCGCACTGGAGTGCGCCGCTACAACTTCAAATTCTAAGAGCCGGCGGGACACATTCGCTTCGCTTGCGTGCGGGCGCCGGCGCTACCGGCGTTGCCGCTGTCATTTCATTGCAAAGTGTTTACGCCGGTGCGGGTGTCCGGTAGAATCTTGGATTCGCGCCTGCACCGCGGGCCCGACTACCACATGCTGCGATTCGTTACGGCGGGAGAGTCTCACGGGCAGGCTTTGATTGCTTGGATTTCCGGATTGCCGGCGGGCCTGCCGGTAGACACCGAATTCATTCAGCGGGAATTGCACCGGCGGCAATTGGGGTACGGCCGCGGCGGGCGGCAGCGCATCGAGAAGGATGTGGCAGACATACTGGCGGGGGTGCGCCACGGGAAGACCATTGGCGCGCCGATCGCGGTGCGCATCGAGAACCGCGATTGGAAGAATTGGGAGAAGGCGCTGCCGGTCGAAGCAGCGGTGGAAGACACCGAAGGCGTCGAGGCGGCCGGGAGCGCACAAGGAAGCCAGCGGCCGCTGACCGCGCCGCGTCCGGGGCACGCGGACCTGGCGGGCGCGTTGAAATTCAATTTTCATGATGCGCGCTACGTGCTGGAGCGCGCTTCGGCGCGCGAGACGGCGGCGCGTGTGGCGGCGGGCGCGTTTGCGAAATTGCTTTTGCGCGAATTCGGCGCGGCGGTGCTGAGCCATACGATTGCGGTGGGCCACGTAAAGTTGGAACGCGAGGCCACCTGGGAAGAGATTGAATCCGTGTGCGAGAATCTGGAGTCGCCGCTGCGTTGCGTGGATGGGACGACGGAAGCGCGGATGAAGGCGGAAGTGGATCACGTGCTGCGGGCGGGCGATTCGGTGGGGGGAGTTTTCGAAGTGGTGGCGCACGAAATTCCTCCAGGACTGGGCTCCCACGCACAGTGGGACGAGAAGCTGGATGCACGGATCGCGCGGGCGGTGATGTCCATACAGGCGGTGAAGGCCGTGGAGTTTGGGTCGGCGATCGCGAATGCGGCCAGTTATGGGTCGGAAGTCCAGGATGAGATTCACTACGACGCCGAGCAGAAAAGATTCGCGCGGTCATCGAATCGCGCTGGCGGGCTCGAGGGTGGCATAACGAACGGCAACGATGTGGTGGTGCGCGCGCACTTGAAGCCGATTTCGACTTTGCGGCGGCCTTTGCGGACGGCGGATTTGAAAACGAAGCAAGAGATGAGGGCGGCGTACGAACGGTCGGACGTGTGCGTGGTACCGGCGGGTGGAGTGGCGGGCGAGGCGATGGTGGCGGTCGAACTGGCGACAGCGTTCGTGGAGAAGTTTGGCGGGGATTCGCTGGGGGAGATGAGGCGCAACTTCGCCGGGTACCAGGGTCAGCTTGATCAGTTTTAGGGCAGAGTCGAAAGTTTACAGTTGATAGTTGAAAGCAAAAAACCAGGAGAGATCCCTCGGGCATACTGCGCCCTCGGGATGACAAGTTTTTTCCTGGTTGCTAATCATGGGGCGATTGGAGTGCGGCGACGGACGTGCGGCGCGGCTGCTTGTTCGCGGCATGCTGTGCGGAGCGATTGGAGTTTGATTTTAAATGGCGGCCTGAAGGTCGCCGCTAAAAAGGCAAATCTGAGAGATGATTCATCCGATAGTGAAATATGGCGATCCAGTATTGGAGACGCCGACCAAGCGCGTCGAGAAATTCGACGAAGATTTGCAGAAGCTGGTGGCGGACATGTTCGAATCCATGTACGCAGCGGCGGGAGTGGGACTGGCAGCGCCGCAGATTGGCGTGGGCCTGCGGATTACGGTGATTGACGTTTCGAACGGGAAAATTCCGGAGGCGAAGATCGTGCTGGCGAATCCGGAGATTACTTACGCGGAAGGGCAGCAGCGCGAGGAAGAGGGTTGCCTTTCGCTTCCGGGATTTCGCGGATACGTGGAGCGTCCGATGTACGTGACGGTGCGCGGGCAGGACGCGCAAGGAAATGAATTTGAGCGTAAGGGCGAGGGATTGCTGGCGCGTGCCTTCTGCCACGAGATTGATCATCTGAATGGAACGCTTTTTATCACTCACCTGAGCATGCTGAAGCGCGACATGATCCGGCGCAAAATCCGCAAGATGAAAAAAGCCGGCGAGTGGTAGGAAATTCGTGTCGCCGCTGAGAATTGTTTTTTGCGGCACGCCGGCGTTTGCACTCCCTGCCCTGCGCGAACTGATCGCACACCCAGAATTCACAATTGCGGGCGTGGTGACGCAGCCCGACCGTCCGCGCGGGCGCGGTGGCGAGATTTCTGATTCGCCGGTGAAGGCGGAGGCCGTGGCCGCGGGGATTCCCGTTTACCAGCCGCAGAAAATCCGCAGCGAAGAGGCGCAGCAATATTTCACGCGTCTCGCGCCCGACATCGTCGTGATCATCGCTTATGGACAGATCATTCCGGCGCGCTTAATTGCGATTCCTCGGCTGGGCTGGATCAATTTGCACGGCTCGTTGCTGCCGAAATATCGCGGAGCGGCGCCGATTCATTGGGCGATCGCGAATGGCGAGACGCGGACGGGTTTGACTACGATGAGTATTGACGCGGGGCTGGATACCGGGCCGCTGCTGCTGCGGTGGGAGACCGAAATTGGTCGCGAGGAGACCGCGCCGGAATTGTATGCGCGGATGGCGGAAGCCGGCGGGCCGTTGATGGTTGGCACGATGCGGGCGCTGGCAAATGGTTCGATCACGCCTGTGGCGCAGGACAATTCGCAAGCTACTTTTGCGCCGCCACTGAAGAAAGAGGATGGGCGTATCGATTGGTCTTTGCCCACTCGCGTGATTTACAACCGGATGCGCGGCTTTCAGCCGTGGCCGGGAACGTACACGACATTTCGCGGGAAGCAATGCGCGATTTGGGGACGGCCGGCGGCGAGTGGTTTCGCGGGAGCGCCGGGCGAGATTCGCGTTGATGGCGGTGAGGCATACGCTGCCTGCGGCGACGGGAGCGCGCTGCGTTTGGAATTTGTTCAACTCGAAGGGCGAAAGCGGGTGGCCTTGCGCGAATTTGCTAATGGGGCGCGATTGGTAGCGGGTGAACGATTCGGATCGTGACCGCAACATCTGCCACGCCCAAAGGCAAAGCAAAAGCACCTATAGGAGAAGTCGGAGTGGCAATTTGCACTGGCGGCCCTCGGCGGCCAAGCGAGCGAAAAGCAGATCCCTCGCTGCGCTGGGGATGACAGTCGCTTTACTCTTTCGACCGATCACAAAGCCGTTTCCTGACACACGGCGAGCGCGCTCGGAACGGTGAGTTACTTCGATGGCGATCAGTGCGGCGAGGAAGATTGCGTTTGAGGTATTGCGGCGCGTGGAGGCGGAGGGCGCGTACGCCAGCGATTTGCTGCATGCGGAGCTGGGCGCAGACGTGAAGGCGGAGGACGCCGGGCTTGCTACCGAGCTGGTGCTGGGGGTTTTGCGTTGGCGGCGGTTGTTGGATTTTTTGCTGGAGCGGCAACTGAAGAAACCCGTGGGACGGCTGGATTTGCCAGTGGCACTGGCTTTGCGCATGGGTTTGTATCAGCTGCGATTTCTCGAGCGCGTGCCGGCGCGCGCGGCGGTAGATGAGTCCGTTAAGTTGGTGAAGCGGGCGCGGAAGACTTCGGCAGCGACTTTAGTGAATGCAGTGCTGCGGTGCGCGGCAGACGAAGCGCGAACGCCTGCCGCGGAATTGTTGCGTGATGATCTTTCGCCCGCGGAGCGCCTCGGGATTTTGCATTCGCATCCGACGTGGATGGTCGAGCGGTGGCTGGCGCGATTTGGCGAAGAGCGCACTGTCGCGCTGCTCGAAGCGGATAATCGCGCGCCGAGGTTGAGTTGTGCTTTGCACGATTTGGCGCGGCAGGACGAACTTTTCGATAGCTTGCGGCGCGCGGGGTTACGTATTGGGCCGGGGCAAATTTTGCAAAGCGCGTTTGTCGTGAGCGGCGGAAGTCCGACGCGGACCGCGGCTTTTCGCGCGGGCGCGATTTCGATTCAGGATGAAGCTTCGCAAGTCGTTTCCCTCCTGCTTGACGTGCGCGCGGGCGACCGCGTGCTGGATTTGTGCGCGGCGCCTGGCGGGAAAACTCCTCCGCTCGTGCGGGCAGCGGGTCCCGCCGGACTCGTGGTGGCGACGGATCGTCACGCACACCGGTTGCGGGCGATGCGTGAACAATTCACGCGATTACAATTGCGCGACGTGCGATTGGTGGAGCTCGATGCGGCGCGACGGCTGCCTTTTGGAGTGCAATTTAATCGCATACTGGTCGACGCGCCTTGTTCCGGGACGGGAACCTTGGCGCGGCATCCGGAAATTCGGTGGCGGTTGAAGCCGGAGTCGCTTTCGGAATTTCATTTGCTGCAAGCATCGCTCTTGAAATCTGGACTGGAGCGATTGGCGCCTGGAGGACGGTTGGTTTATTCGACTTGTTCGATGGAAGTGGAGGAGAACGAGCGAGTGGTGGAAGCAGCGCTGCGCGAGGCGCGTGGGGTACGGCGTGTGGATCTAGACGAAGTTATGAACGCTTTGGAAGGCAAGCTGATGGCGGTGATGGATGCGAGCGTGTTGTTTGATGCGGACGAATGCTTTCGCACCGTCCCTGGGGCGGCCGGCACGGACGGATTTTTCGCGGCGGCTTTAACTCGGATCGAGAATTGAATACCACAGAGAACACAGAGGGACGGCGGAGTACACGGAGAAAGGCAGAGAAGACTTATAATTCAGCTTGCGCAGTCGCTCAGGATAAACGATGACGTTTCGCGAACGGTTGGAATGGATTTTCCGGATGGCTTTGCTGGCGTTTATTCTGGCGTCGGTCGCGTTTCTAAGCGCGCTTACGGCGATGCGTTTTGCCATTCAGGGGCGCGAAGTGACTATGCCGGACGTGGTGGGCAAGAACGCGGTGGAAGCGCAGCAGATGTTGCAGGGGCGCGGCCTGGGAATCCAGGTGGAGGACCGGCTTTACAATCCGCAGCCGGCGGATACCGTCGTGAGGCAGACGCCTCCTCCGGGGATGAAAGTGAAGGTCGGGCAGGCCGCGCACGTGCTGATAAGTCTGGGGCCGCAGCAGGCGACGATTCCAGCGTTGACGGATCGCAGCGTGCGCGCGGCGCGAATTGAATTGCTACGCGGCGGAATGCAATTGGGCGAGATTTCCAGCGCCTACCTGCCGGGACACGAGAGCGGCACAGTGTTGCAGCAAGATCCCGCGCCGGGAACGTCGAACGTTACCAGCCCACATGTGGATTTTCTGGTGTCGCTGGGAGCGCGGCCAGCGTCGTACGTGATGCCGGAATTGATTGGGCTCTCGCTGAATGAGGCGGAAGCACGATTCAGCGGAACGGGATTGAAGGTGGCGAAGCTTACGTTGACGCCCTTGCCGGGGGGATTGCATGGAACCGTTGTGGGGCAGACGCCGGCGCGCGGCGCGCGAGTGGACGCGAGCACTCCGATTGAATTACAGATCGCGGAGTAGATGGAGCGCGTAAAACGAAAAGGGGCCAACTGCGCGGCCCCCTCCCCTCAAACTCACCGATTACTCTTGTCTACTTCGCGAGTTGCCCCGCAACCTCCGGCAGCACTGGTGTGCCTTCAATTCTCACAGCATCCAGCTCCGAAGGGCTTAATCCAAGCGCCTGCAGGATTGTTGGGGCTACTTGTGTGGTTGTGACCGGAGCGAAAACCGTTTTGGCGCTAAAGATTGGATTGGATACAAGCAGCATCACGTTGGTATCGTCATGCGCGAACCCGCCGTGATCTCCGATCATCGTCGCGCTGCCCGAGTACGTCACGCCCACGTTCGGAGTCACGATGATGTCCGGAGTGCGCGGATCGTCACCGGGATCAAGACCGCCTACGTTGTAATTCAGCCACACCGTTGGCCCGTAGTAGATCTGGCCTAGCCCGATCGCGGCCGCATTCTGTTCGAGCAGGTCCACCGCTGCGGTGATGCTCGCGCCCTTATTCAGCCACAGCACAGACACATCGTCTTCGGTCGCGCCGATGCCCGTTGGGTTCAATGGCGACTCCGAGTAGGGTATTAAATGGGCATTCGCCAGCAGGGTTGCGGGAGTATTGTTGCCGTCCGCGACGTACAGACTCGTATCGATCGGGGACTCTCCATGCTTTGCCGTGATGATGACAAGGGTGTCGTCATAGATGCCGGCTTCCTTGAGCGAGCTGACGATGTCGCCGATCGAGGCATCCGCGAATTCGATCTCCCCAAGTAGCTCCTCGCTGGGCAGCGCCGCCGCGTTCTGATAGCCGCCCTTCGCCACGCCGGTTTCATTGACACTTTCGCCGATGTACACTGCCTGGAAGTTCATGCCGAACACGGCCGGGATCTGCGCCCGCGCGCCATTGTGCGTCTTGCCGGCAATTTCGTTCCGCAGCGCCTTCACCTTCAGCGCGTCATAGCACTGGATGTTTTTGAAGCTGTTTGTCCAGGACGACTCGTTTGTCGTATCGCGGATATTGGCGCAGGAAACGCCTTCTGAGGTCGTGACACCCGGCAGAGCTATCACGGTCGAGTCCACTTCCGGCGAATAATAATCGTCCAGGCCCTTACCTCCCGGCCCTTCCGTAAACGCATACGAAGCGTGCTTGTCTATCCATGCGGTATATCCGCCCGCCGCATGGACTACGCTAAAGATCGTATTTGTCCGCACGAAGTTCCACGGATAGACGGGCGCGCAACCCGCCGCCGGATCTCGCACGAGTTTCCGCGGGTCAATCGAGGCGATGCCGCCCTCGGTCGGGGCGGCGCCCGGTGCGCCACCGTTCAGCTTGGTGTCGTCAAAGTCTATGCCTTGGTCGTTGTCGGTCGTTGTTCCGGTCGGTATGCCAAATGGAGTGCATGGGCCAGAACCCAGGCCAGTGCCGGTCGTCAACGCCGGCGCATCGAGCGAGCGGTCATAGGCGACGTCGTAGTAGAGGCCGGTGGACGTTGGCGACCCGCCGGTAACCAGTGCCGCCAGTCCGGGGAAAGAGTCGGATGGTTTTGACGACGTCGTACCCACGTAATTGATCCCGGTGTGGCTTAACGTCGCCATGTTCGGGCAGTAGGGGTCGCCGCCGTTAACGCCCGCAATTCCATGCGCGCAGTTGTAGAAATCCACGGCATGCATACCGTCAATGCTCAACAGCAAGACGTGCTTGATGTTCTTCGAACCGACCTTGCTGGTATCGGCCGCTGTTCCATATGCCCACGACGCGAGCGCGACTGCCAACGCTGCTGCAACTCGTACTAGTCTGCTTGTTTTCATTGGATGCCTCCATGAAAGACAAGCAGCATTAGTCACCAAAGCCTACGCCCTTGTTACTTCGGCGTGAAAACTCGGCTAATGCTGATGTGCGACGGCTCGCCGTTGCGACCCGGCAGTGGGCGCGAAGAATTTCCGGAACAAAATTAAGGGCCTCAGGTTGGTCTCTAGTTTTTTGTTTGGGAACTCGGGCGAAGGTCACTAGGGCCAGCGGAGCGGAGGTCTGATCGCGTCTATCTCGAAGGCCTCTCGCCGGGCAAGCGATTATCAGAACGAAAAGCCTCGCCTCAGTCGCCCGAGGCGGGGCTTTTCGTTGCTCGGTGGATGCCGCTTTTCGCAATGATGTTCAGCAGCTCTTCGAAGTACGAAGAGAGAGACTTCGCGTGGGCGTCGAGGTTGACAAAGACAAATGGACCGAGCGATTCCACGCGAATCGGCAGCAGCGGATAGTCGGCGAGGCGGAAGTTTGGTTCGGCTGCCGAGCGCGGCGCTCCCTTCAAGCAGCCGCTGAGATCGTAGGTCCAGGCGTGATAGCCGCACTGCATGATCTTGGAATTGCCGCGGCCTTTCATGATTTCATGGCGGCGATGGCGGCATACGTTCACGAAGGCAGCCAGGCCTGATTCATTACGGATAACCACGACAGGAACTTCCCCGGCGTAGCCCGTGATGTAATCACCGCGATTGGCGAGTTCCTTGGCCGGGCCGATGTAGTTCCAGGTCTTCCTGAAAATGCCTTCGATTTCGCGAGCAGTGATCGAAGGGTCGGTGTACCAATGGGCGGGGAGCGACTCGCCGCGATCAAGGGCCGCAAGCAAGCTACCAGGATCTTCGATTGGCTCGTTCATTGGTTATCTCCTTAGCGTACGAATCTCAAATCCGTTCGCGCTCACGCCTCTCGCGTGTATCCTCGTGACGCGGCAGGGATCGCCTGCGGTGGCGAGGGCGCCTTCGTCAGAAGGGGAATAGATAGCAGCAAAACCGCGCTGGCGCCGAGCAGAACTCCCCCGAAACTCAGCCAGTGACCCGCTGACGAGGCGAGCGCCGCGGTCCCCAGCATGCCTATCGAATAGCAGATGTTATAGACGCCGTAGACCGCGGAATAACAAGACTTTCCGGCTCGATCAACCGCGTTGGCAAGCTCGGCCGAGGCGGGGTTAAGCATAAAGGCGAATGATACGTTCACTAGAGAGAGCGCGACGCAAACGAGAACAATTTCTTTAAATACCGCCAACAGAGGGAGCGTGGCAGCCATTGCGAAAGTGCCGAACAAGATGACCCGGTGAATGGGTGTCCGCTCCGAGACCCAACCTACAACCGGTGCGCTCAGGCCATACACCAAAGTCGAGATCGTAAAGATGAGCCCGACGGCCATTGATTTCGCGCCATAGCGCGCCAAACGCACAGGCAGAAGCGGCTCGATGACGCCAACAGAAAAAGCGGCTAACGCCACCGCGAACGCGGGCACAACGACCGACCTGTTTAAGAGCAAGGAACGAATACCAGGTGTCTCGTTCGGGGCAGTTCTTTTTGCGGGAAGAAGCAGGGCGATCAAGGCGGCGTCAATCACTGCGAGGGCGCCGGTGATGAGAAACGGCAGCGTGTAGCCTCCGGCGTGAAAAAGGAAGCCGCCAGCGATGGGACCTAAGACTGAGCCGAGAGTTCCGCCGGCGAAGGCGTGGTTGGCATCTGCAAGAACTGCATCACCGGGGTCTTTGCGCCGCGGGGGCGAACATCCGAAGAATCTCCACTAGGGCGTGAGTCCCATTGCCTTGGTAATCTCGTCGCGTGCCTGAATGTAATCGAGTTGCGCCTGGAGAAGCGACGTCTTGGCGTCGAATTCCTGGGCCACGGCGTGCTCTACCTGGGATTGCAGGGCCGCGCCTTTCTGGAGTTGTTCGGCGAAGACGCGGCTGGATTCCGAGCGGAGCGCGAGCAACTCTTGTGAGACGTTGACCATTTCCCGCGTCCGCTGCAGCTTCCTGTATGCGATTTGCACCTGGAGCTCGACGTCGTCCGTGACGCGCGCAAGGTTTTCTTTCGCCTGCGCCAGGCGCGCGTCATTCTCCAGCACGGCCGCGTGCCGGCGTCCACCGTCAAAAATGTCGTAGGTGAACTTCACGCCGAAACTACCGAAATTGCGGGCCAGAAACGGAACCTGGTCCTGGTAACTATAACGGGCGAAGGCATCAATATCCGGAATGTAGTCAGCTTTGCTCAGCTGGACGCCGGCGGTCGCCTCGCTCACTTCCGCGCGCGCGGCCACGATTTCCGGATGTGATTCCAATGCGAGCTTCACACAGTCTTCGAGCTTGCACCCATTCTCGACCCCGGGAACGGCCGGTTCGAGCTCCAGCTCGGTGGAAACAGGAAGGCCAATGAGGTTGTCGAGCTGCATGGTCAAATCGGAAAGCTGCAATTCGGTGGTCAACAGCTCTTGTTTTGCCTCCAGAGTTTGCGCGGTGCTTTCGATCAAGTCCTCGTCCAAAGCGCTGCCATACTTCACTTCTTGCGTGCGTTCGCTCTTGAGTTGCTCAGCAGCTCTGATCCTAGCCTCGGACGCGCTGCGATGCAGCTGTGTGATCAGGACGCCGTAATAAAGCTGGTGAACTTTCAGAGCGATCTCGTTCGCGGTTTCCTTGGCATTGGCGCGGCTGGCCTCCAGGTCCGCGCGCGCGGCGTCGTTCGAAGGCTTGACCTTGGTAAAGAGCGGCGTGAGCGGCTCGACCAGGCCTGTTCCGCTGGTAATGAACGTGCGACCTCCTTGAGCGAGGATTACCGACTGCGCGGGAATCGGTGTGCCGTTTATTGCTCCCAAACTACCTGCGGCGATCGCAAGGAATTGCGTGTCGGTCACATGCAAAACCTGGCTCTCATTCGTAATGCTGGGAAAGTATCCGCTGCGGGCGACATCCTTGGCGTGCTGGCTCTGTTCCACGCGTAACTCTGAGATGCGCACGACGTGATTGTGCTTCAGCGCCAACTGGACCGCCTCTTGCAGGGTGATGTGGCGAGGCTGTTGCAGGCCCTCCTGCTGCGCCGCGGCGGTGTTCAGGAAACCCAGGAAAAGAACACTGGCAAAGAAAAACCTCACGCGCGCGTTCATGGTTTCGCCTCCTTGGGCGCGGCTGTTTGTTGCTGAATGTTGCTGAGGTCGCCATAGCCCAGCGGTGATTTGCGAAGCATGGCAGTGAGGAGCAGAGCGGCGACACAGGCCCAGGCCACCAAATAAAATCCATCGATAATGGACAGCGTGTAGGCCTGCAGGCGGATTCGGTCGCCGATAAGATCGACCGCGCGTCCAGTGGCGGCCGCCAGGCCGGAGGATTTCGAATAGAGCCCCGCCGTCATCGCGCGGAGATTGGCATCCGTGATCCAGGTCCCTTTCTGCACGTGCAGCCCAAGCAGGTTGGAGTGCAGCTTCTCTCGCTGCGCGACGAAGTGGCCCATGTACACTGCTCCGAGCTCCCCGCCGAACAGCCGCACGGTGTGGAAGAAAGCGGAAAATGTCAAAATCCGCTGCGGTTTCGACAATCCTCCCGAGAAAACTCCCTGAAGGATGATCGTCGCCACCAAGCCGACAAACGCAAAGCACTGCCCGACGCCCGTCAGCAATTCGGTGTGGTAGTAGTTTGATGCCGACCACGCGCTGGTGAGTCCCGCGTTCAGGTACGACGCGAACGCCATGCAAGCAAAACCGGAAGCCATAAGCATGCGCGAATCAAAATCCACCAGTAGCAGAAGTCCGGCCATAAATGCGAGGAGAATTAGGGGAGCTGCGCTCCAAAACACCGCGGGCCCAATCTGATCGGCTTCAAAACCATGGATTGCCAGCGACTGCGGGATCAGGATGATGGTCGCCACCAGACAGAAGCGAAACAGAAACAGTGCAATGCCGAGCAGGGAAGTGTTCCACTGCCTGAGATAGGGCATGTCGACCAAGGGATTGGGGCCACGCAGACGCCGCACCGTTGCAGCAAACAGGAAGAATAAGCCGCCGAAAAACAACGCGTTAAACACCCCGGAGCGCCACCAGTCCAGCCTTTCGCCTTGATCGAACGCGGCATATAGCATGGCGAACCCTGTGCTGCCATACAGAAAGGCTGCGAAACTCGGCGCGGGCTCTGACCTATTCGACTGGGGACTCGCAGGTATCCCGTAATAGATACAGACCGCCATCAGCGGTGTAATCGCGGCCGTGTTCCAAAACATCCAGTGCCAGGAGAGATGGTCTCTGTACCATCCATAAAGCGAGGGGGCGATGTTCACGGCTCCATCGACGAATGTTGCGTAGAGCGCGATCGTGAACGGAAGGAACCGGAGAGGAATATTTCGCAGAGCAAAGGTAAGCGTAAGCGGGTAAAACGTGCCGGAAGTCAGCCCGGCCAATACCAGAGCCACGATGAGCAAACTGTAGCTGTGGATGAACGGAAGGTAGATGCAGACCAGTGTAAGTGCCGTGGCCGCAGAGAATAGAATTTTCCGCGGTCCCATCAAGGCTCCGACATACACGGTAAAAGGGCCGATGAACATCAAGGCAATATTGAAGGCGCTGCTGAGCCACGCGCCATCGTCGTAGCTGATGCCCACGTGGCCCTTGAGGTCGGCAAGGCCGAGAGTGATCATTCGCCCAGTGAGCGTGACAATCCCAGCGCCCAGGATGACGCCCAGAATCCCGAGAACAGGACTTTTCGAGAGCTCAGCGGGCTCTGCTCCCGCAAGTCCATGAGCGATTTGTAACGGTGTCGGTTGTACAACCGCGGCCGATGCAGCCATCGTGCGCTCCAGTCACTGTCTCGTGCGGACGGTGGCAATGACCGACAGGCCCGGTTGCAAGCTGGCGGCAACGCCGGAATCGTCAAAGGCGATCTTCACGGGGATTCGTTGCACGACTTTTGTGAAATTGCCCGTGGCGTTGTCGGGTGGCAGTAATGCAAATTGCGAGCCGCTGGCCGGCGCAATCTCGAGGACTTTGCCATGGAAGACTTTGCCCGGATATTCGTCAATGCGCATCTCTACGGCATCCCCAATTTTCACGTTCCTGAGCTGCGTTTCGCGGTAGTTGGCCTGGACCCACTTGATTTTGTTGACGAATGGGATGACTTGCGTGCCGGGAGAGACCAGTTGCCCCGGCCGCACCTGCCTTTCACCCACGGTGCCGTCGGCGGGCGCCTCGATCTTCGTGTACCCAAGATTAACCTGCGCACCCGTTAGGGCGGCCTCTTTGGCGTGGAGGTCGGCGAGAAGTTGCGCGTCCTGCGACTCCAAGACCAATTTCGCGCGCCGCTCGACTTCGACTTCCACTTGGCTGCTGCGCAGCAGAGTTTTCGCCTGCTCGAGATCGGCCTCGCGGCTCTTATACGTAGCCGCGAACCGCTCCTGGTCGGCAACCGCCTGCTCAACCTTTTGCTGTGTAGTGGAGCGAGTTTGCAGGAGCCCCTCTTGGCGGGTGCGTTCGTCCTGCGAGCGCACGACCTCGGCTTGCGTTGCCGCTATACCCGCTTGCGCCGCCGCGATCTGGGCGTTGGCTTGATCTACTCCGGCGAGGGCTTTCTCGATGCGTGAATCCTGCAGCTGGCGCTGTCGAAGGTTGTCCTCAATCGCTGCCTTGGCAGCTTCTACCGCCGCGGTAGCCTGCGCTACCTGGGCTTTGTAATCGTCATCTTCCAGCGCCACGACGAGATCCCCTTGATGAACCTGTTGATAGTCGGAGACTTTTACATCCCGGACGATGCCGGCGACTTTGGTGCTCAGGGGCGTGATGTCGCCGCGAACGTAAGCGTCGTCGGTGACCTGCTCGATGCGGCCGCCTTCCCACGAATTCCAGTTCCACGTGATCGTGAATACGACCAGAGCGGCCAATAACACAACCACCAACGGAGTCCCATACTTCTGCCATTTCGGGGTGGCCTGTGGTGGCACGTGCGCTGGCTCGGTTTTTGGCGCGGAAGCTGGAGGAGTAGGAGCCGGAGTAGCCGATGCCATAATTGATACACCTCGCCTGTATTTGCTCAGCCAATCAGTTGGAAGTATTTCGAGGCCCGAACTGTCTGAGCTTCGATGTCTCTGAGCGGAAATACCTCTATAAGGCTGACATTATTGTGAGCCTGAGGTGCGGTGTCAACATGTTCCCATCGAGGCAGATCTTGGCACTCACAAATCCCGCCGCTAGGGAATGGCGCGGCCCTGATCAGCGAAAATCAGCATTGCGGTGCAAGAGTGGGATGATTCTGCAGTGGTCTCCATGGGCGTCGCTTGCAAGGTCGTCTTACTGGGCAATGCCTGCCAGGCGGAGCGCTTGCTGCGGTTCCGGGTTCGCCATAAACCAATTCCATACGCTCTCCTGCCGGAGATTCTCGGCGCTCAGGAGCGTGATGCCGACGTCCAGACCAAGAGTATCCGGCGAGACCCATCCGGTTTCAAGATTGAAGGCGTCGGCAAAGCCATACGTGTGCCAGATCTTGTCACCATACTTGTCCTTCATCGCATGCAGCGCAGGGATGCAA
The DNA here is from genome assembly GCA_963795005.1 of uncultured Acidobacteriota bacterium. GTDB lineage: Bacteria > Acidobacteriota > Terriglobia > Acidiferrales > UBA7541 > Palsa-295. Next base: position 555,549 of record CAWCGE010000001.1, read on the forward strand.
ATATCCGGAGTGAGCATCAGCGAACCTCCCGCGGCACAGGGAACTACACTTCCATCTACCTTCGAATGCATGGGCGGCCCGCCCCATGCGGTATAGCCTTTCGGGCTCGACGAGCTGGTGATTCCCCAGATCGTCGGGGTGTAGTCCGGGAAGTCCTTGGCAAGGTCGCTATAGCACCACTCGCGGTGCGCTCGCGTGGCGAAACCAGAGTTTTCAAACCAATCTACCTTGCTTCCGCGAGTTTCGCGACGCCCGCGAAAATCGAACCAGGCGAAGGGATATTGGTACGTCCACAAAAGAGATTTGCCGATGTAGTTGTAATTGGCGTAGGAATTCCGATCTCGCTCCCATGCGTACCAGGATTCCGGCGGAAGCGGATGGGTGGGTGAACCTATGCCGAGTAGATACATGGCCGCGAGCTGGCAGTACTTGTCGTAGCGGTAGGTGATGAATCCCTCTGGCCGCCAACCGTGGGAGAGGAGCATCCCGTCGCCGTTGGTCATCCATGGAAAGTCATAGCGGCTGTAAAGCAGCGTTGCGAGGTCGGAGATTTCGTGGTCTTCGTGAAAGGACTGTCGGCAGGTCAGCGCGCCCGCGAGGAGCCAAATGGAGTCGCTGGTCGAAATTTCCACGTCCTTCCAGCGCTGGCCGGTGTGAACGTCATTGAAGTGGTAGAACCACCCATTCGTGGCCAGCACCTTGCCGTTGGTGTAACTGCGAAGCGCTCGACGGACGCGATCCTTGGCCTGGTCGCGCGTAATCCACTTCCGCTCTGCCCCGATGCACAGGGCAGTGAGGCAGAAGCCCGTGACGCCCGTACTACCGCGCGCCTCATCGCCTTTCTTCGCGTTGTCTGCCGGGTCGCCATGAATCAAATCTCTGCAGATGCCGGTTTCAGGATCGCTAGCGTCCCAGAAGTATTGGAAGCAACGGCGGGAAAGGTCGTCGAGCAGAGCGTCGTCGTTGTGATGCTCGGTGAATCCAAATCCACGCAGTGCAGCTAGACTAAGCGCCGCTATCGTTGAGCTTTTTAGAAATTCACGCCGCCTGAGCAACATTGTTCAGAATTCTCGCTGAAGCGAGTATACACAGCTCGATGATACGCAATCCTCTCGGCGAGCGCGACAAATGACCTACTGCCAGAATGCGCGATCCGCTGCGGGCACCATGGCTATGCTAGAATTCAGCCCGAAGATATGAGCTACGCACGCGTTGAGATTGCGCCTTCGATTCTGGCCTCGGACTTTGCGAGGCTGGGGGAACAGGTGCGCATGGTGGAAGAGGCCGGTGCGGATGTTATCCATGTGGACGTGATGGACGGCCACTTCGTGCCGAACATCTCATTGGGTATACCCGTGGTGGAGTCCCTGCGCAAAGCAACCAAATTGCCCCTGGATGTGCATCTGATGATTGACCGGCCGGAACGATATATCGCGGACTTCGTGCGTGCAGGGGCCCACCGGGTGCTGGTTCACGAAGAAAGCACCGTGCATCTGGACAGAGCGCTGGCGATGGTTCGGGAGCATGGCGCGGAAGCGGGCGCAGCGATCAACCCGGCGACGCCGGTGATAATGCTGGGTGAGGTGCTGGATAAGGTGGATACCGTGTTGGTGATGACGGTGAATCCGGGCTTCGGCGGACAGAAATTCATCCCTAATACGTACGAGAAAATTCGCCAGTTGAATCAGATGCGAGCGCGGTATAATGCCAGCTTCCGGATCGAAGTGGATGGGGGTGTGGATCTGGAGAACACAGCCGCGCTGGCGCAGGCCGGAGCGAACACGTTCGTAGCAGGGACATCCATATTCCACACGGCTGATCCAGCGGCCGCCACGCGCCAGTTGAAAAAGCTCGCGACCCAAGCCCTGAGCCAGAAAGCGTAAAACCACTCAGGAGAGGTTCGATTTGAACAACGTGATAGCAGGAAACCTGGTAAAGAACTTGGTGCCCCTTCGAAATCTCTTCCTTACCTTAGCGGGACTTTCTCTTCTTCTATTGGCCAGCCCGCGCGCGAGCGCGCAAGTACCGACTCCACAGACTGGCGGAAGCGGCGAGAACGCGCCGCCTCCGACGAAGACTGCGGCGGACAAGGAAACAAAAAGAGAAGACAAGGCGGATAACACGGCGACCGCAAAGAAAAACGCAAAGAAGCAGCACCCTGCGGCGACGGTACCGAACGTGGACACAACTGCGGAGCCGGACAAGATCCTCTACGATCGCGCTGAAAAGGATTTAAAGGGCGGCCGTTATACCGAGGGACGCCTGGCGCTGCAGACCCTCATCAATACCTATCCGGATAGCGAGTACTTGGCGAAAGCCAAGCTGGCCGTGGCGGATTCCTATTTTAAGGAGGGTGGCACATCCAACCTGACGCAATCCATACAGGAATACAACGACTTCCAGACTTTCTTCCCGTTCCTGGATGAAGCTGCCTACGCCCAGATGCAGGTGGGGCTGGCGCACTATCACATGATGGAAAAGGCCGACCGGGACAACACGCAGGCAGAAGCTGCGGAGGACGCGTTTCAAGCCTTCCTGCTGAAATATCCGCAGAGCCCGCTGGCTCCCAAGGCCGAGCAGTATTTGCGCGACGTACAGGAAGTTCTGGCGGACGGAGAGTATAAGATTGCGTATTTTTATTACCGGAAATTCGATTATCGCGCCTCCGCCGCGCGCCTAGTGGAATTGACCGACCGCTACCCGCTTTACAGCCAGAACGACGATGCGCTGTGGATGCTGGGCGACATTTACCAACGCGCCAAGCAGGTTTCCAAGAATGAGGACGATAAGAATCACTGGGGAGACCTGGCCGGCAAGTGTTACGCCAAGATCGTGCGGGACTATCCGCTTTCGAAAATGGCGCCGGACGCGAAGGCGCGCCTGAAGTCCATGGGCAAGCCAGTTCCAGCAGCCGATCCGGATGCCGTGGTGCGGATGCAAAAACAGCAGATGTACGAGAAGGAGCATCACCAAAGCGTCGCCGTGAAACTGCCTTTGAATATGATCAAAGGCAGCCCTGATGTTTCGACAGCGGCGCATAACGGAACGCCGCAAATGAGTCCGCCGAATGACGTCGTGTCGGCGACGGACATCTTGCGGCCCGGCGCGCAAGGGCCGTCATTCACCGTGACGGGCGGGGGAGCGGGAGCCAACGCAAATTCTTCAGAAAATGGGGGCGAGGTAGTTACGCCGGTGGACGCGACTACCGCGCCAGTCGGCTCGAACGACGCGCAGACAGGCGTTGGAGTGCAGATTATTACGCCGGGCGAAGAAGGCTCTGCGCCGCAAACGAACCCGGCTCCAGCGGCTACCGCGCCGCCTGCCGACCCGAACGCGCCGGTCGCGACCTCGCAACCAGCGACGGGTGGAGACGCGCCCGCAGCTGCGACGGCTGCTCCTCCGAGCGGAACTACTGCTCCAGTCGGCGCGCCAGCTGGGGCTACGGCCAATGCCGCAGACTCTTCTTCCAGTTCGTCCAGCGCCAATGCCGCGAATGCGCCCACTACGAGCGGCACTGCGACGACCAGCGCCACTGGTACGGCCCAGCAGGCTGAACAGCCCGCCCAGGCTACCCCAAGCGACTCCAGCCAGGAATCCACGAGCAAGAAAAAGAAGGGCTTGAAGAAGCTGATTCCCTGGTAAAGAGTGCGTCCCCAGGCGTGTTAACTGGCTGCTAACAACTCTAGCACTCCTGTACTTCGAGTTTGTTGACCTCGGTGGTCCGGGGTGCTGGAATAGCTGTATCCAAGGGGTGGGCGTGTCTAAGCTCGGGCGCGCCGCCAGGGGAATACAGTGCCCAGAATTCTGGTCGCGGACGACAATACCAACATTCAAAAAATGGTTACGCTGGCGTTCCAAGAGCGCGGCGTCGAGGTCATTGCGGTAGGCAATGGAGAGGCTGCGGTACGCCGCATCCCCGACGCCAACCCCGACTTGGTGCTGGCGGACGTGTTCATGCCGGTCCGCAACGGGTATGAAGTTTGCGAATTCGTCAAGAAAGATACGCGATTTGCGCATGTCCCGGTGATTTTGTTGGTGGGCGCGTTCGATCCGCTGGACGAAAAGGAAGCGCGGCGCGTGGGCGCGGACGGCGTGCTGAAGAAGCCGTTTGTTCCGCCCGATCCGCTGATTGCGATGGTGATGTCAGCGCTGGAGAAAAATCCGCGGGTTGCGGCAGAGCTGGCAAAGGCGAAGGAAGTGGTGGCGGTGGTCGAGACGCCGCTGCCTGCCGCGGCGCTGGAGAATCCCGCGATGGCGGAGCCCAAGCCGCTGCCTGAATTTCCCGAGCCAACACCCGAAGAAGCTGCCGTGATTTACGGCTTTGGCAAGGGCGTACGCGCGATGGACCTCGACGAGGAAGAGGAAGAAGAATCAAAATCCAAGAAAAAGACGAAGGAAGCTCCGGCGCCGAAAGCTCCCGTGAAGAACGAGAAGGCGCCCAAGGTAGCCTCCGGTCCCAAGACGCAGACGGTTGTTCCCGACGATGATGAGGACGAGGAAGTATTTGACGGTTCCGCGACGGCGACTGATTGGCGGCGCCACGCGGCCGACTTCGAAGTTCCGGAAAATGTAGCAGCCGATCCGGTTTATTCCTATGGCAGGAATTTCGAGCCGATTACCTTCCCTTCCGAGCGCGACGTCCCGCCCAAGCGCGTGCGCGTGGAGGATAAGGCTGAGGAGGAACCGGCGGCTGCCGAAGCAAAGAACGTCACTGCGAAGGAAAGCGTTTCCGAGCCAGTCGCGCCCGCTGCGTATGCTCCTGTTGTTGACAAGGCGAAGACCACTGATTGGGAAGTTACCGAGCAGATCGTGGCGGAAGCAAAAGCTGAGTTACCCGCTATCTTGGCGGCGCATGAGGAGCCTGCGGTTGCGGCGAAGTCTTCGGAGCGGGAAACTGCACCGGCGCCGGAAACATTTTTTGCGAAACCAGAGACTCAGGAGCCGGCCGCTCGAGGCGAGGAAGCGAGCGAGCCAGCGCCACGCCCGAGTTTTGTTTCGCGAGTGCGTGGTTGGATGGACATGATGTCACCGGCGCACTCGGAAGATTCCGGCGACCATTGGATGAATAAGATTGCGGAGCCTCCTGCGGAGGAACGCGCGGCGACGCAACCGGCTGAAGCTGCGGCGCCCGAGCCAGAACCGCTGGTTGAAGTTCCAACCCGCCCAGAATATGCGGCGCAAGTTCCAGCCGAAACGCCGGAAGTTGCGGCGCCGGTCGAAGCTGAGTTGATTCCCGCCGAGGAAGTCGTCGAGACGTCTTACTCGAGGGTGGAAACGAAGTCTGAAGAAGAGTCGCAGCCGTTGGGGGAAAGCCAGTTCGGCGAATCCGCGGCGGGTGGATCTTCGTATCATTTTTCCGACGCTGCGCACAGCGACGCTCATGATGCCGTGATTGACAACGCCGGCAAGGAGCGGCAGGAACAGACGCAGACACCCGAGTTCGCGTCCGCATCTGCGCCCGCGCTCTCGCACGAGGAAGCGCGCCACCAAGAGCCGACGGTTGAAGCTGAGCCGGAGCCGGTCACGAGCAGCGCTGCCGATTTTTCACACGAACTGATGGTGGCGCCGGCCGATGCTGGACGCAACGGCGACCCGGCGGCCGAGCACAAGCCCTCCGAGCCTTGGCTGGTGAACGAAGAACAGCACGAGCCTTCCGATTATTTTGCGCCACCGGTAGCCGCAGAACAGCTCCCGGCGGTTCGCGAGGAAGTTCCTGCGGAAGTGCCGGAGCCGACGCAGCGGTTTCTGCCGACTTCCGGTGAAGATTACTGGAATCATGAAGCTGCGGCGCACGAAGAGTCCGTTATCGCCGCCGGACCCGGTTCCCTGTTCGATGATTCGACTCCCCCGCCTGTGGCGCAGGAAGTCTTCGAGAGAATCCCAACGCTGCCGCCTCCTAACCGCGAGGCGCTCGCGGGAATTCCGTTCTTGATGCCACCACCTCCGCCTGCTCCAGCCGATTCCTCCGAACCTACGGCAGGATCGAGTTCCGAAACCGTGGATGAAGTGGTGCGGAAAGTCCTCGAGAAATTGCAGCCGCAACTGCATGAATTGCTATCGCAAGGCGTCAAACCGCTGGTGGAAAACCTGATTCAGAACGAACTCCACAAAAAAGAGAAGTAAGCCTAGCGACGACACAACTCACGGCTTCGCATTACCCGCTGCTGGTTCTTGCGATTTTTGCGCTGCCAGCACACCGGTCGTAATTGAGGTGCGGAGCTGGGTATAGAGATCCTGCACCGCCGAGGGTGAATGTGGCATCAAAATCGTGTTACTGACCTGCCCGATGTCGCGGAGCGCGTCGAAGTATTGGGTCATCATCAGGAGCGACATTACGTCGTGCGCATCCACGCCTGACACACCTTTCTCGAAATCGAGCACGGAATCCCGCAGACCGTCCACGATCGCCTTGCGTTCGCGCGCCACGCCCTGCCCGGAGAGCGCCTTGGCTTCCGCCTCGGCCTCCGCTTGCTTCACCAGCGTGATTTTGTTGGCCTCGGCGCGGGCTTCGGTTGCAACTTTTTCGCGCCGCGCGGCGTTAATGTCATTCATGGCGTTGACCACGGAATCGGCAGGCACGATTTTGGTTACCAGAGCGTTTTCGATCGAATAGCCGAACTTGGCCATGACGGCCGACAGGCTGTCTTTGATGCGCTCGGCGATTTTGTCTTCCTGCTTGTAGGTGTCGTCGAGGTTGATCTTGGGGATGTAGCTGAGGATCACGTTCTCCACGTGCGCTTTGATCTGTTTTTCCGGGTCGTCCAGTTCGTAATAGGCTTCCTTTACTTTGTCGGCGAGGACGTAATACTGAACGCGCACCGGGATTGGTCACCGTGGCGTCGTTCATGGTCTTGGACATCACCGGCACGTCCATCAATTGCATGCTGAGTTCTTCTACGTAAACCAGCGATTCGACGAACGGCAGCTTGAAATTCAGGCCCGGGCCGGCGATGCGGTTGAATTTGCCGAGACGTTCAACCAAGCCTGCCTGCTTCGTGTGGATCGTGAAGAAGCTGCTTTTTAGAATCACCAGGGCAAGCACCACAAGAATCGCCACGGCCACGAGGATCATGGTACTTGTTTCCATCTTTCGTGCTCCTTTGCGGAAATTCATGATTAACCGCTTCAGTGATGATGGCAAGGTAATTGCGACGGGAAGTTAACAACACGCAACTAGGTGAAAAGCCGTAATTTGCTCAATTGACGCGCGACCTGCGCCTCGTCACTTGCTCTCCGGCTTGCTTGGGTCGGGGCGCTTGCGTTCAAGATTTAGCGTGATGAATGTTGGGCTTCCGTACTGAAGCTGAGGCGGGAACACATCCAGCGCAAGCATCACGAGGAGGGTTGGCGACAACACGACGCTTCAATCTATATCACCATTTCCCGTCCGTTGACGACCCAGTTCGTTGCCCCTTATATTGATTGATTCACCTTTGAATGAAATTCACGTTTGTGAAGGACCTATGCCGCGAGAAATACCGAAGGCTTATGAGCCGCAGGAGGTCGAGGAGCGCTGGGCGAAGGCCTGGTACGAAGAGAAAATGTTTCGCGCGGAGAATTCCGGCGAGCCGGGGGTGCCGGGAGACCAGCAGCCGCGATTTTCGATTGCTTTGCCGCCGCCGAACGTGACTGGGTCCATCCACATCGGACACATGTTGGAGCACACGCAGATTGACATGCTGGTGCGCTGGCATCGCATGCGCGGCGAGCGCACTTTGTGGCTGCCGGGAATGGATCACGCCGGCATCGCGACGCAGTTCGTGGTGGAGCGCATGCTGGCGAAGGAAGGTATCCAGCGCAAGGACTTGGGCCGCGAGGAGTTCGAGCGGCGCGTCTGGAAATGGAAAGCCGAAAGCGGCGGAGCGATCAAGCAGCAGATGATCCGCCTGGGCGCTTCGTGCGATTGGACGCGCGAGCGATTTACGCTGGAGCCGGCGCTGTACCGCGCGGTGCTGGAAGCTTTCTTGCGGCTGTATCGCGAGGGATTGATCTATCGCGGGCGTTACATGATCAATTGGTGCCCGCGCTGCCAAACGGCGATCAGCGACCTGGAAGTGGTGCACAATGAGCGCACTGGGAATCTGTGGTTCATTCGCTACCCGGTCGCGGGCTTGCCGCAAGAATATTTGATGGTGGCAACAACGCGTCCAGAAACCATGCTGGGCGATACGGCGGTGGCCGTGCATCCGGAGGACGAGCGTTACCGGCATCTGGTGGGCAAGAAAGTGTTGCTGCCGCTGATGAATCGCGAGATTCCGATTATTGCGGACACTTATGTGGACCGCGAATTCGGCACGGGAGTGGTGAAGATCACTCCGGCACACGATCCGAACGATTTCGAAGTGGGCAAGCGGCACGGCCTGCCCGAGATTGACGTCATGACCGACGACGCGCACATGAACGAAGCTGCCGGGAAATATGCCGGGCTCGACCGGTTCGTCGCGCGGGCGCGAGTGATTGCGGACCTCGAAGAACTTGGCTTGATGGACCACATCTCGGAGCATACCCATTCCGTCGGGACCTGCGATCGCTGCAAGGCGATTGTGGAGCCGCGCATTTCAACGCAGTGGTTCATGAAAATGAAGCCGCTGGCGGAGGAGGCGCGCAAGGCGGTGACGGGCGAGTTCGGACCACAGGCCGAGATTGAGGTGGTGCCGGACAACCAGCGGACGATTTTGCTGCAGTGGCTCGAAAATATTCGCGACTGGTGCATTTCACGGCAGCTTTGGTGGGGGCATCGCATCCCGATCTGGCATTGCGCGAACTGCCAGGAGATGGTGCCGGCGACGGATTCGAACGTGGAGATTGTGGACGGGCATGCCCGGGCGGCGGGCGTGCCGACGACGTGTCCGAAGTGCGGCGGCGCGAAATTGACGCAGGATAAAGATGTGTTGGACACGTGGTTCAGTTCAGCGCTGTGGCCATTTTCGACTTTGGGCTGGCCGGATGATACGGAAGATTTGCGAACATATTACCCGACGAGCTTGCTGATCAGCGGTTACGACATTTTGTTTTTCTGGGACGCGCGGATGATCATGATGGGATTGCATCTGGCCCCGGGCGTTTCAGAAGCGCAGCGAATTCCCTTCCGGCGATTGTATTTGCATTCCCTCGTGCGCACGGCGGAAGGCGCGAAGATGTCCAAGACCAAGGGCACGGGCGTGGAGCCTTTGCAATTGACGCAGCAGTATGGGACCGACGCACTGCGTTACATGCTGGCGAGCATGTCTGCGCCAGGGACGGACATTGCGCTGGCCGAGGACCGCATTCTGGGCGCGCGATCGTTTGCGAATAAGATTTGGAATGCGGCGCGGTTTTTGTTTGTGAATCTGGAGAAGGCGGAGGCTGCAGCTGGTTTCACTTTGGAGGAATTGGCTGCGCCGGAGGTGCGTGCTGCGGCGCCTTATACCGTGAAGGGCGAAGGCGGGCTGGCGCATCGTTGGATTTTTTCGCGGCTTTCGGCGGTGGCGGGTGAAGCGAACCAGGCTTTACATGAGTTTCGTTTTCATGAGGCTTGCCAGACGATTTACCAGTTCTTCTGGGGCGATTTCTGCGATTGGTATATCGAGTGGGCGAAACCGCAACTTGCGTCGGCGGACCGCGAGATAGCTTGGGCGGCCTGGCGGAATATTTTCGCGGTGCTCGAAGCTGCGTTGCGGTTGCTGCATCCCGTGATGCCGTTTCTGACCGAGGAGCTTTGGCATCGGTTACCGCAACGCGCGGGGGCGAGGTCTATTGCGCTGGATCGGTTTCCTGCGCGACGCGAGGAGTGGGCGGACGCGGCTGCGGATGGCGAGATGGCCCTGATTCAGGAAATTGTGGTGGCGGCACGAAATATTCGCGCGGAAATGAAGGTCGACCCGAAGAAGAAGGTGTCGGCCGACCTTTCCAGCGGCGACGCGGCGGTGCGAAAGCTCGTGGAGCGGAATCTCGATCCCTTGCTGCGGCTGGCGAATCTTGTGAGCGTAGGGATTTCGTCCGAGCGTCTTGATTCCGCGGGAGCCGCTGTGCGTTCGACCGCGAACTACGACCTGCGCATTGCTTATGGCGAAGCCGTGGACAAAGAGGCCGAGATTGCGCGTTTGCGGAAGGAAATTGAGCGATTGGCAAAGGATATCGAGGCCAAGAAGGCGCGACTGGCGGATGAGGCGTTTTTGAGCAAGGCTCCGGCGAAGATTGTGGAGGAATTGAAGGCTACCTTGGCCGGACGCGAGATTGAATATCAGAAGTTGTTGGATCGGCTGAAACAGCTGGAATAGACCCGAGGACGAGCCTCCACGACCTTCGACGACGTTCTCCTAGCTCAATGTTAAACCTTGTTCTCGTACTATCTGGGAGTGCGGCCGGCTTGCTGCCGCCTTTCGGTTTAACGCGTGGGCAAGAGCGAGAGCGGCCAGGCAAGCCTGGCCTTGGAAAAGTCGGCGCGGCTTAGCTTGTTCGGAGTACAGCGGTCGCGTATGCTTTGCAATTCGCATGGCTACTCGACGCATGGCTGCTTTGCCGGGGATCACGGACCGGCGGATTGACGCGCTGCTTACTTTGCTGGCCGAGAATTCGACGATCGTAATCAGCGGGGTGCAGATCGCGAAGGAAATTGGCGTTTCGCGACAGCAGGTTTGGCGTTGGGTGCAGAAATTGCGCGAGTTGGGGGTACGCGTCAAGGGCCACACCGCGACGGGCTATCACATCGAGCGCGCGCCGGACATTTTGGCGCCGCAACTATTGAGCCATCGGCTGGCGGGCACGGCAGTCGCGCGGCGGATCTATCATTTTTTCAAGATCGATTCGACGAACACCGTGGCGATGAACCTGGGCGAACTGGGCGAGCCGCACGGGGCGGTCGTGTTGGCCGAAGAACAGACAGCCGGGCGCGGGCGCGCGGGTCGTAAGTGGCTGTCCGAGAAATCGGCGGGAATTCACTGCACAGTGCTCCTGCGTCCGCGAATTTCTCCGGCGCACGCTCCCCTGCTGACGCTGGTCGCGGGCCTGGCAGTGCGCGACGCGGTGGCGGAGGAATTGGACTCGGTTCCGGACATTCGCTGGCCGAATGATTTGCTCGTGAGCGGGCGGAAATTTTCGGGGATATTGACGGAGATGCACGCCGAACCCGACCGCATGCATTATGCGGTGGTGGGCATCGGGATCAACGTGAATCAATCGAAGATGCCCGCGGAATTGGCAGAGATTGCGACGTCGCTGCGGATGGAAACGGGAAAGTTACATTCGCGGCTGGAAGTGCTGATCCGGTTGCTGGGTAACCTGGACCGCTACTACAATCAGTTCCTCGCGGAGGGCGGCGAGCCGATTCTGCGGCGCTTCGCCGAAGTTTCCAGCTACTTTCAGGGGAAGCGCGTGCGCATCACGACGGCGACGGAAGTTTTTACCGGCACGACGGCGGGCCTCGAGCCGAGCGGCGTGCTGCGCGTGATGCGCGACGATGGCGGCGGTGTCGAGCCAGTGCTTTCGGGCGACGTGGCGGAGGCGAGTTGATGCTGCTGACGCTGGACGTGGGCAACACCAACACGGTGCTGGGAGTCTTTCACGGCAAAGAGCTGGTGGCCAATTGGCGGCTGTCGACGGCGCGCGACCAGACGATTGACGAGTACGGGATTCTGACCCGCGATTTGTTTACACTGGCGAATCTGGAACCGCGCGAAATTGGCGGCGTGATTATCAGTTCGGTGGTGCCGCAATTGAATTCGCGACTGGCGGGAATGGCGGAACGCTATTTCAACAAGAAAGCGCTGTTTGTCGAGCCGGGGATCAAGACCGGGATGCCAGTGCAGTACGACAATCCGCAGGAAGTGGGCGCGGACCGCATCGTGAACAGCGTGGCGGCGTTTGAGAAGTACGGCGGGCCGTGCATCATCGTGGATTTTGGGACGGCGATTAATTTTGATGCGGTGTCGGCGCGAGGCGAATACTTGGGAGGAGTGCTGGCGCCGGGAATCGGAATTTCGGCGGACGCACTCTTTGCGCGGGCGGCGCGGCTTTTTCGCGTGGAGATCAAAGACCCGGGGAAAATTATCGGGACGAATACCGCGGCGTCCATGCAGGCCGGGATGTTTTACGGGTACACGGATATGGTGGACGGGATTCTGGATCGCATGAAAAAGGTGATGGGTGCCAAGACGAAAGTGGTGGCGACGGGCGGCCAGGCGTCCTTGATCGGGGGGGCCTCGCGGCATATTGAGACTGTGGATGAATTTTTGACCTTGGAAGGATTGCGGATTATTTGGGAGCGGAATCAGGAAAGCGTGCAGAAGAAGGCGCCGGCGACAACACGTCGCGACTGAGCATCTGTGCGCACTTACGGAAAAACGAACAGAGGTTCCTCGCTTCGCTCGGAATGACACATTGTGAGTTTTGCCTCCCTTATGGAATCGTTTAACTACTTCAATTATTTCACGGAGATTGAGGAGTATTTCTGGCGGAAGCGCGGGGCTCACCTGCTGGTGTCGCCCTTGGATTGGGCAATTCTGGAGACCTGGCAAAAGGCCGGAGTGCCGATCGAGGTGGTGCTCAAGGGGATTGATCGCGCGTTTGAGAGTTGGGCGCGGTCGCGGCGGGCAGCGGGCGGGCGTCAGTTGAAAAGTCTGGCTTATTGCGTCGACGCGGTGCTGGATGCGGCGGCGGAAGCGGCCGAGGCCGCGACGGGAACCGGGCCGGAAGTGCGATCCTCGCGGGCGCCAGCCGAACCGTTTTCACGGGATGAACTGCGGAAATACCTAGAGCGAAACGCGAAGCGCTTGCACGGGGCTGCCGCGAAATTACGGGCGGGGGGTGGCGCGCTTTCTGGCACGGGTGCTCAGGGGTTGGCTGCGCGATTTGAGGATACTGCGCGGAAGTTGGACGGGGCGCTGCTGCTGCTGCTGGACGCTCCGGGAGCGCTGGACCTGCAAGATCTGGAGCGCCGCTTGACCGTGCTGGAGGAAAAACTTTCGGCGGCTTTGGCGGCTGACGCGGACGAGGAGGCGCTGTTGACCATTCGCCGCGAGATGGACCGATCGCTCGCGCCTTACCGGCGTAAGATGTCCGGGGAACAATTGGCGCAGCTCGAGCGGCAATACACGCAGAAAAGATTGTTCGAACATTTTGAGGTGCCGAGGTTGAGTTTGTTTTATTTGACGTAGGAGCCAGCGCCGAGAATTCCAGCGGTCTCCTTCTCGGGCCGAGCGAAAAGCAGATCCCTGCCTGCGGCAGGCAGGCCTCCCTGCGGTCGGGATGACACGCGCGTTATATTTCCCGCAAAAACTTGGTCCGCCGCCGAGGCAAAGGACAAGCCATCAGAAACTCATGGACGTCACAATCGAAAAATTGATTTACGGCGGAGAGGGGTTGGCACACCACGAGGGTGCTACTGTTTTTATGCCGTTTGTGTTGCCCGGAGAGCGCGTTAGCGTTACGCCCGTGGAACAGAAGAAGAAGTTCGTGCGCGGGCGTGTGGAAAAGATTCTGGAAGCTTCCGCCGAGCGCATCGCGGCGCGGTGCCCGCATTTCGGGGTATGCGGAGGATGCGACTACCAGCACATTCCTTACGACGCGCAGCTGCGGTACAAAAGTGAAATTTTGCGCGAGACTTTGCGGCGGGTTGGACGGATTGAGTGGAGCGGCGAGATTGTGACGCGCGCGTCTTCGTCTCCATGGGGTTATCGCAATCGGGCGCAGTGGAAGGTTCGTCCGCTCGAAGTTGGGTCTGACGATGCGACTACGGGCGGTGCAGAGCGTTCGGACAAACCCGCGATCGGGTATTTTTGCGCTAACTCGACGGCGCTTTGCGCGGTGGAAGATTGTTCAATCATTTCGCCGTTACTGTTAAAGACCTTGCTGGCGCTGCGGGAGGCGCTAGCGGCCGGGGCTTTGCCGCGTGGTTTGCGAGAGATCGAGGCGTTCGTGGATGCCGCCGACACCAGTTTGTTGCTCACTGCAACTTTCGTGGGGTTCCCTTCTCGCGCGGCGGAACACGCGGCGACATTCCGCCGCGTTGTGCCCGAAATTGCCAGTCTGTTGTTTCACGATCCCAGTCACGACCGGATGGAATTGTTTGGTCCGGGTTTTCTCAATTATGCGGCAGGAGGAATCGCTTATCGCGTCGGGCATTTGTCGTTTTTTCAGGTGAACCGGTTTCTGGTCGAAGAGTTGGTGCGCGAAGTGGTCGAACGCGAAGAAGGCGGGCGTCTGGCGCTGGACCTTTTCGCTGGCGTGGGATTATTTGCCGTGCCACTGGCGAAACGGTTTGAGCGCGTGATCTCCGTGGAATCAAATCCGGCCGCGGCGCGCGATCTGGAAACGAACATGCGCGGGCAGGGCACGATTGAAGTGCGCACGGCGGAGGTCGAGCGGTTTTTGGAGCGCACTAAGGAACAGCCTGAGCTTGTTGTGCTCGATCCACCGCGTGCCGGTGTGACGCCTGCGGCTATTCAGCGTATTGCAGAGCTTTCACCCTCGCGAATCAGCTACGTTTCGTGTGAACCTCCTACACTTGCCCGCGATCTTGCCTCGTTTGTTAAAGGAGGTTACGATTGCACAGAAATACAGCTATTTGATTTATTCCCTCAGACGTTTCATATGGAGACTGTTGTTCGGCTGCGCAGACGGTAGCGGCTCTTCTTCGGGCGGCTGGTCGTGACGATGGCCTGGGTCGCTGAAGTTGGGGATGGTCGGGCGCTGGTCGCGGGTACGGTGAGACGGAACTTCAGCGGCTAAAGCCGGTCGCCATTTGCGAACAACATGTCATGTCTTGGCTAAAGCCACGACCCACAAACAGTCTTGAATTGTTACACCGACTCTGAAGAGCGTCGCTACAAAGTCAACGGCAAATGCAAAGAGCCGGCGAGACGCCGGCGCTACCAATCGCCGCCGGCTTCCACACAAACTACGACTCCGTGACGTTCTGGCGGCGGGTCGAAGGCAGGATTCTAGTCGGTTGGATCGTCGGCGACGTCGGTATCTTCGGTCAGCGCTGCGTTTCCGGCTAGATACTCGGCGATGACTTTCCGGGCTTCGTCGGCCTGCGATTCCAGCACGCGAATTTCGAGGTTATGCGGTTCTTCGGGATTTTCGGGTATAGGAAAGGGGTCGGTGGAAACCGAGTCGGGCGTCTCGATCCCCGCGCTTTCCAGCAAGCTGCGGATCACCATCGCTTCAGTGGCGCTCTCGGCGACGTGCGCGACTACCACGCGCTCGTTGGAATGTTCCTCACTCATGGGCGGGCGCCTCCAGACTGTTCGCAGGTACTATTGCGCGCATCTCCGCTCCAGTCCATACTTGTTTTGCAGTACCACAGCCATCTATGAGCGACTTCTCATTGGCTCGGCCCACGCAGGACGAAATTGACGAAGAAAGCCGCCGCATTCGCCGGCTGCGCATTCTGGTTCACATCACGCTGGAAACAATTTCGACCGGGGATTTGCCTCCGGAAGACGCTGCGCAGATGATAGCGGAAACGCGGAAGGTAGCGCTGGAAATGTTTCCGGGCAAAGAACGCGCGTTCGACCTGATTTACCGCCCGCAATTCCAACGCGTGATGCATGCCGTTTACAGATTGCAGTAACGCCCGCCCGCAAAATCCCCGTCAGTAGCCGTAGCGCCTTTGCAGCCACATGCGCAGCCAGACGAATGCCAGCCCGGCGATGGTGCCGATGAGGGCTTTGTACTCACGGTTCCGCCGGTACAAGGCCCAGGAAAACCCTTTTTCCGGAGCGCTATCGGCGGGAGCCACGTAGCCGGCATCGAAAAAATTGGGAAGAAACAGCGGAACGCGCGCCGCATACTGATCGAAAATGACGCCGAAACGCGCGCGTAGGTCGCGCTCCTCGTTGCGCATCACCGCATAGTAGAACACCGCGAAATAGACGAGCACCAGGCTTGCGGCCCACCAGGAATGGCCAGCGATGGCAAATCCAATGGCGAGAAACAGGCTGCCGAGATAGAGCGGGTTGCGCGTGCGAGCGTAAGGGCCGGTGGTGGCCAGTTCTCTATCCTTGCGCAAGTGCCCGGCCGCGATGGCGCGAATGATCAGCCCGAGGCCGGCGATGCCGCCGCCGAGGGCTATCCAGTGATAGGTCGGCGAAGCCACGAGCCAGTACAGCACGGCCACGGGATATCCGGTGCGGACACGCCAACGCATCCAGAATTTTCGTGGTTGGACCGCGACAGCTTCGTTCAAACGCGAGCTCTTTTCAGGTGTGCGATGGCGTCCATTACTTGCTCGACTGTAATCGAAAGCATAGCAGAAGAATAGGACGTTCCGCGGCGATAGGTCGTTTCGCTAATGCGCGGGTTGCGGATGCTGATGGTGGCGTCTCCGTACGCGCCGTTGCGCGCAGGATCGGTGGGGCCGAACAGGCCGACCGTCGGCGTGCCCAGCGCAGCAGCCAGATGCAACGGGCCGGTGTCCGCCGAGACAGCAAAATTTGCGCGGCGCAAAAGAGCCATCAGCGGGCCGAGATCGAACGGAATCGCGATCGGAGCCGGAGTGCCCGCGGCGGACACGACTTCTTGCGCCAGATTTTCCTCCCCAGGACCGAAACTGACGACTCCGCGCCAGCCGTATGACACGGCGAGAGTACGATGCAATTCGCCGTAACGCTGGGGAGGCCAACATTTCGAGCGCCAGCCTCCGCCAGGATTCAACACGTAAAAATCAGTAATGTTGTGGAGGGCGAGTTCTCGGATTACGCGGTCATCGTCTTCGGGCCGCACTTGCAACGGGAACCGCGGCTTGCGGAGGTCTGCGCCTGCTGCTTGTGCGAGCGTGAGATTGTGGTCCACCTTGTGCGGGCCGCACGGATTCAACTGATCGGTGTATAGGAGCGAGGCGAGGGCCTCGCGGGCGTAACTGCTTTGGAAGCCGATGCGGCGGGGTGCTCCCGATGCAAAGGCGAGGAGCGCAGATTTATAGAGCGCCTGAAAATCTATCGCACAGGTGTATTGTGCCGCGCGCAATTTGCCGACGGTGCCGGCAAGGCGGCTGGCGCTCTTACGGTCTACCGCGATTATTTCATTCAGGTCTGGATTGCCTGCGAGCAGGCGGAGCCACTTGGGGTCAATGGCCCAGTCAATGCGGGCTTGAGGAAAGCTGTCGCGGAGTGCGGCAGCCGCGGGCAGGGCGTGAATCACGTCGCCGAGCGACCCTAAGCGCACGAGCAGGAAGCGCTGGTCAGCCATGGGCCGAGCCATCGCCCTGCTGACGCAAGCGCGCGAGCAAATCGCGCGTGGAATGATCTTTGGGATCGCCGACGATGGCGACGCGAATGCCGAGCATGGCCGCCAGTTCGCGTTCCGGAACCGTGTCCGGCGTGTAGTCGGTGCCCTTGGCGTGCACGTCAGGTTGCACCTCGCGGAGTAAGGAGTTCACGTCGAGCTCGTCGAAGACGACAACGTAATCCACTGAGCGAAGCGCCGCTACCAGCGCGGCGCGCGCGCGTTCGGTGAGGATCGGGCGACCGTCGCCTTTTAGCTTGCGCGTGCTAGCGTCGGAATTAATTCCCACGACCAGGAGATCGCCTTCGGCGCGCGCGGCTTGCAGATAGCGGACGTGCCCGGCATGCAGCAGATCGAAAACGCCGTTGGCGAACACGATTTTGCGTCCGGCGCGACGGTGCTCTTCGAGTATCGCGTGCAGTCCTTCACGGGAAACGATTTTTGCGCGGGTGTCCATGCAATTTCAGCGCGGGGCCCAGGCGTCCTGACGCAGTGCTGCCTCAAGCTCCGCACGGGTCACGGTGGCGGTGCGACGCTTCATCACGACGATTCCCCCGGCGTAATTCGCGAGATGCGCGGCTTCGAGATAGGTCGCGCCAGCCGCGAGCGCGAGCGTGAAAACAGCGATCACAGTGTCGCCGGCGCCGGTGACATCCACCGGCGCGTCCGAACCATAGATGGGGATATGGCGCGGAGGGCGGCGGCGTTCGAAGACAGCCATGCCGTCTTTGCCGCGCGTGACGAGTAGCGCTTCGAGCTTTAGGTCGCGCAGGGCGCGCTTGCCGAATTGGTCTAACTTTGCGGTGTCGGTGCCGACCCGGGCTTGGTAGGCGGCTTCGACTTCGGGCTCATTGGGCGTCGCAGCGGTGACGCCGGCGTCGCGATATTCGAGCAGGCGGTAGCGCGAATCGAGCATGAGACGCCGAGCTTTGAGAGTTTTTACTAACGCGGGGGAGGCCGCGCCAAAGCCGTAGTCGGAAACCAGTACGGCGTCGGCGCGGCTGGCAACTTCGCGAGCTTTGTTGGCAATGGCGGCTGCGATCTTTGGGGCAAGGATTGTTTGCGGCTCGCGATCCACGCGGAGGACTTGTTGCTCGGTGGTGTGGGTCCAACCAGCGAGGTAGCGCGTTTTGGTTGTCGTCGACCAATCGCGCGCGCGGAGGATGCCGGAGACGTTGATGCGCTTGCGGCGGAAATGATCGAGGAGCCTGTGGCCGCCTTCGTCGTCGCCGACGACGCCTACCGCGAGAACTCGCGCGCCAAGTTCCGCGAGATTATTTACGGCGTTGGCTGCGCCGCCCGGATAGGTTTCGCTGCGGCGATGGCGGAGGATGAGGACCGGGGCTTCGCGGGAGACGCGTGAAATTTCGCCGGAGACAAATTCGTCGAGGACGAAGTCGCCCACTACGCCGATGGTTTGGCGCGAGAAGGAGGCGATGAGGTCGAGGAGGTGGGCGAGGTCAACCGTCGCGTCGGACACAGCGTGCCGAGTTGTTCGACGCGTAGAATTTGACTTGGTCCTCTTTGATTTGGCTGCAGTCAATCAAGCTCCCTGGATTCGACGGCTGTGCTCATTCGCTCCTGTGGCGAACTCGCGTGCGAGGCAAGCCTCGCGCCGGGCGGTTAAGCTAGGACGATATTTTTCACGGCGGCGGCAAGCCGCCGCTCCAAGATGACCGTGGCGAAAAGTACCATAGGCAAGTTGGATGCGGCAACGCGCGGCGGCGTCAACGTTGCTGCGCCATTCTTGATTTTAACTGAGTCGCTCCGACGCGCGCTTTGGCTATTGCAAGTACCTCGCTCCAGAATTCATTTTCGCGGTCAATGTGCATCGAAATCGCGCAATAGAATATTGGCATTTTGCCGTCGTAAATGGCGTGCAAATTGTAGAGATCTTTTTCGGCGCAGATCAGTCCGCTGGCGCCGGCTGCTGTGGCTTGGCGCAGGATTTCTTCGTCATCGCTCTCGGTGAAACGGTGATGGTCGGGGAAGAATTTATGGCCGGCGATTTCAAGGCCCCAGTCGCGTAGGTCGGCAAGCAAGGCTTGCGGATTGCCGATGGCGCAGAAGGCGAAGAGCTGTCCCAGCGCGGTAGGCGCGACATTCCCGCCGATTTGGCCCTGGTTGAAGCTGTGAATGGCATCCAGCCGCGGGCGCGCGTAAAAAATCGGCGCATCGGTTTCGCGGCGGATGGCGGCTTGAATCGCGGGTGCGTGACTGCTGCGTGTAATCACGACGATGTCCGCGCGAGCGAGCGCGGAACGCAGTTCGCGCAGGCGCCCGGCGGGCAGGAGGTGGCCACCGCCGAAGGGGTTTGATGCGTCAATCAGCACGATGTCCACATCGCGGGCGAGTTGCAGGTGCTGAAAGCCGTCGTCGAGGACGAACCAATTCACGCCGCGTTTTGCGAGCAGGCTGCCGCTGGCGTAACGATCTGGGCCGACGCCAAAGGCAACGCGATCGCCCAGCCGCGATTGCAACATGCGCACTTCGTCGCTGGCGGAGGCGCTTGAGCCCGACTTTTTCTTGTCGACTGATTCGGTTGCATGCCCACGATATCCGCGAGTGAGAATGCCGACACTTTTGCCTTCCGAGGCTAGGCGCTCCGCAATCCACAAGACCATGGGCGTCTTGCCCGTGCCGCCTACCGTGAGATTACCGACACTGATTACCACACCGTCTAAACGTCGCGGCTTAAGGATACCTTGACGATAGGCGCGGGCGCGAAGATGCGAGACCGCGCCGTACACGAGCGAAAACGGCCAGAGGACGATTTCGGCGAGCGTCACGCGGCGTTTCCCTTGGCGGATTCGTTCAATACGTTAGCAATTCGATCCAGCGAGCGCTCGGTGGCGCCGCGATTGCGCTCGGAAATCGCACGCGCGGATTTTCCCATGCGTTCGCGCATCTTGTCGTCCTGGATGAGCTGGATCCACACTTTACCCAGGCCCTGCCCTGAAGTGACTTGCACAGCGGCGTGCGCGTCGAGAAACTGATCCGCCATTTCGCGGAAATTCTCCATGGAGGGGCCAAATATGGGAGGTCGCGAGAACCAGGCTGGCTCGAGGATATTGTGGCCTCCGGCGGGAGCCAGGGAGCCGCCGACAAACACGGCATCCGCGAGCGAGTAGAGGCCGGCCAGTTCGCCGATGGAATCGAGAAGTAGCACGTCGGTATCGTCATCGAGGGACGCGGCTCCGTCGAGTTGGCTACGGCGAACGACTTTCCATCCTCCGGCCGCGATAATTTCCGCCGCGGCGTCGAATTGGCCGGGCTTGCGCGGCGCGAGGATCAGCAGCGTGTGGCGCCACTGCCGCTGAACCAGATCGTAGGCCGCGAGCACGGCGTCTCCTTCTCCCGCGACGACGCTGCCGGCGACCAGGACAGGCCAGCGTTCCTGACGGAGAATCTGTTGGTCGAGCCAACGGCCGAAGCGGCCAATGGCCGGCGGCGCGGCGTCATATTTCAGATTGCCGGTGACTTCGATGCGGTCCTGCTCGGCACCCATGGCGAGTAGACGTGAGGAGTCTTCGGGCGTCTGGGCGAGAAACAGCTGCGCATCGCGCATGGTGCGGGCGAAAAATGCACCGACGAGAAATTCCCAACGTTTGAATCGCGCGAAGGATTTTTCGGAGATGCGCGCGTTGGCAAATATCACCAGGACGCCCGTACGGCGAGCTTCGCGCAGGAAATTCGGCCAGATTTCGGTTTCCATTATGATAACCAGAGCCGGACGGATCGCGCGCAGTGCGCGGCGAACCGGTAGGACCCAATCGAGCGGAAAGTAAAAGATGCCGTCGGCATCTCGCAGGCGCTCGCGCGCCAGACGCTGGCCGGTTTCCGTCGTAGTGGAGACGAAGATCGCGCGTCCGGGAAAGCGGCGGCGCAGACCTTCGATAAGCGGCGCCGCGGCCAGGACTTCTCCGACCGATACGGCATGAATCCACACCGGACCTGCGGCCACGCCTGTTGCGCCAAGATTCGTTGCGCTCGTGCTCGCCGCCGCCCGGGCGGCAATTTCCGGCGGCAAGCTGCCCAAGCGTTCGCGCAGGGCGCGCGAAGGCTCGCCAGCACGCCAGCCTCGCAGCGCGAAATACGGCGCGAGGATGAACATTCCGGCGGCCGTTAGGATGCGATAAAAGAAATACATTCGGAAGGTGTCGCGCGCCCCGAAAGGAGCTTTGCCCCGCGCAAGCCCAGTATTATAGTGGCACCCTGCATGAAACGCGCACAACTTCCAGCAGCGCAGAGGCATCGCACAGGAAGATGACCAAGCCTTTACGCGGTGTGTTGACGTTTGCTTTACTAGCTTGCGCCGGCGCGGCCGCCGTGGGCGCACAGAACAAGCCTGCGGCGAGCAAGCAGCAAAAAGCTTCGCCGGACGCGACCGCGGCATTGGCCCACGATAATCATGACGGGTTGACCGTCCTTGCCGATCCGTATGTGGATAAGCAGCGGAGCAAGGAAAAATTCGGCAAAGCAAACCCATTAGACGCGGGAGTTCTGCCAATCGAAGTTTTCCTGCGGAACGAAACCGACGAACCGATCCAGGTGAACATCAATACGATTCAGCTGGAGGTTCACCTGCGAAACGGCGGAAGGCAGGACATTGATTGGCTGTCGCCCGAGGATGTGGCGGCGCTGATTGCGCACCCGGGTGGCGCCGCGCCGTCAACGCCACGCCGGATAGCGGGCATTCCGCTGCCGAGCGGCGATAAGAAGGCAGATAAATTTGCGGAGATCTTGCGGCCGCTTAGCTTGGATTCTGACACCGTGCCGCCGATGGGCTCGCTGCGCGGTTTTCTTTATTTTGATGTGAACCATGATCCGTCGCTAGCTGCAACAGCCGTGCTCTATGTTCCCGACGCCGTGATCATTCCTACCAAGAAAACACTGATGTTCTTCGAAGTGGCGCTGGGCAAGCCAAAGCAGCCTTAGACCGGGAGCACTGGTTGGGCCAGCGCGTTTATCAGCGTTCGCAGTTGTTGAAAATCGTTAGAGCAGCCCCGTCATCCGTTGCGAATTGATAGGGGTGAGCGACCAACTACAGAAGCCGCTGCAACCTTGGATGATTCCGATTGAGGTGTCTTTTGCGCCTTCGCGGACTTAGGAGGCTCGCTAGCCCTGGCTTCCCAGGCCTTGCGAAGTTTTTCGCGTTGCGCGAGGACGTAGCTCTTCGCATCGTCAATATTACGGTACACGCGGCGCCCCTTTAGCATGTTACATGAACGACAGCAGGCTACCAGGTTGCGATCGTCTTTCTTACCCTTGCGGGCGCGTGGAATGACGAAATCAACCGACATCGCCAAAGCGTTTTCGAAGCTGGCCATTCCGTCTAGCCCACAGTACTGGCAACGGTATTGATCGCGCTCCAGAATGCGCAGGCCCTCTTCGCGGGTCACCGGCTTTTCAACTAACCTAAAGGTCGTCAGGTCAAATGGCATTGGACACCTCCCGAATCGGAAATCTTTCGGCGAGATAAGAACGCGGATTTCCGATCGTGGTTGCCTCAGACCATACGGCAGCGCGTGTGCCAGTGTCAAGCACCCGGCGACCGGTTTGTCAAACCAATTTAGAAATGTCCCCTTCCTTACCTAATTAGAGATGTCCCCTTTTTGTGTTTTGCGTTTTGTTTCTCCTTGCTCTCTTTTTCAGCTTCCGCGGATTTTTTGTAAGAAATTTCGCGTCCAGAGGCCCTAGGAGCAACGATTCGCGTTGGGCTCGATCTGCGACATCCTGGTTTTTTTCGATCCGTTGGCTTGGACCGCAGCGGAGCCCTGCGGAGCCCGAAGGGCGGAGCGTTTAGGGCGCAGCGCAGGGCCAAGCCAACGGTGCTCGGGCCACCTCCCGCAGCGCTTTTTGCTGCACGGCGCGCCGGGCCGCCTCGCGCCAAGGGTGGTCCGCCGGCGGCACCCACTTCCGTTTCGCAATGGCTACCGCGACGCGTGCGCCCACCGCTTCCGCCCTTGACGGTGGCTTCAGCGGCGCCGCAATTTGCTTCCAGACGAGGGCACGACCGCGATACTCGATGCGGATGCCGCCGTGCCGCCCTTCGCAGACCAGCACCTTGCTGCGCGCCGGGGCATAATGGCGGCTCTGCGGCTCCAGCTGAAAATAGTGATTCGCGTAGCGTACCACCCAGTCGTTCCCGATGGTCCGCTCGTTCTCCAGCCGGAAAATCCGATCCAGTTCCGCAGCCCGCGGTGCCTGCCGGTGGTAGTCTTCCGGCCTGGCCGCCGCACGGGCGAACCGCCGGTTGTGTTCTGGCAGATATTCCCTCCGCAGGTACACATTCGCCGCTTCGTGACTGGGGATCTGCTTCCGCCGCAGTTTCTTCACCAGCCGGTCTTGATGCGTGCCGTGCATCCGCTCGATTCGTCCCTTGGCTTCCGGCGAACTCGCGGCGATCACCGCGATCCCCAGCTTCGCGCACATGCGCCCAAACTGCGTGAGCGGTTCTTCCCCTCGTAAACGCTCCCGCGCATTGGCCGGCCGCTTGTACAAGTTCTTCCAGTCCACGTACAGTGCCAAGGGGACGCCGTACGGCTCGATCCACGCGCGCAGCGCATCCGCCACCGCCCAGATGGTCTCTTGTTCCCCCCATTGCGCCCAGGTCGTGTTGGTCGCATCGTCGGCCATGTCGATCAAGCAGCCCTCCGGTCCGCGCTCCTCCAGCCACGCATGAAAGCTGCCATCCATCTGCACCAGCTCTCCGAAATGTTCTCTGCGCTCTCGCCGTCGCCGGTGCTTCCGCCGCTTCCGTTGCCGACTCCACAGTCCTGCTTCCAGCATCCAGAGCCGCAGCGTCTCAGCATTCACCAGAAGCCCATCTTCTGCGTCCAAGTGCTCGGCCGCCAGCGTCGGCCCGAAACGCTCGCCCACCGCCCCGCCGTACTTCTTCCGCACCAGATCCAGCACCCGCTGCCGAAACTTCGGCGCATAGGCATGATTCGAGGTGCACCCGGCACTGCGGTGCTTCAAACTCGCGGGTCCCTCTTCGCGATAGCGCTTCCACAGCCGCTTGGCCTGCCGGTAACTCACACGTAGCAGCCGGCTCGCGTCGATCACTCGCAGTTGGTTGCTGCGCACTCTCGCCAGCACCTCCACCCTCCGCAATTCCTCCTGACTCATCTCCGTCCGCCCCAATCTGACCTCCTTTCGGAGGTCTACTTTAGGGGGACATTTCTATTTTGGAGAAAAGGGGACATTACTATCGTGGCGCAACAGCACCCGGCGACCGGTCAGCCCATGCGGGCGATTACGACGGTGATGTCATCGGCTTGCTCGGGGGTGCCGGCCCATTGTTCTGCGGCCGCGATCAGATTTTCGGCGATGCGTTGTGGCGGCATGCTGCGTTGGCGCAGGATTTCGTCTTTCACGCGGTGCATACCGAATTCTTCGCCATAAACATTTTCGGGTTCCGTGAGCCCGTCGCTGAAGGCTACCAGCAAGCTGCCCGGCTCGACCTTGATAGCGCCCTGGGTGTAGGGACAATCCTCGAACATCCCAATGACCGTGCCGCCTTCGCTCAGTTCCTGCACTTTGTCGCCGCAAACGAAAAACGGGGCCAGGTGGCCGGCGTTGGTGTACGTCATCATCCTCGTGGCGACGTCAAAGACGGCATAAAAGAAGGTGGCGTACCGGTCGTCCGTGGTGTTGCGGAAGACGTGGCGGTTCAAGCGCGTGACCAGTTCGGCGGTGCCGCAATTGCCATCGAGCGATGCCTGACTGCGCAGAGCCGATTGCAAACTGGCCATGAGCAGCGCGGCGAAAATTCCCTTCCCGCTGATGTCCGCGAGGGCGATACCCACGCAGTCCGGCCCGGTGCGGATGAAATCGTAATAGTCGCCGCTGACCATGCGGGCAGGCCGGCAAATGGCGGCAAGCTCGAGTCCGGGCAGCGCCGGCAAAACTTGCGGGAAGAGCTGGGACTGCACTTCGCGCGCAATCGCGATTTCGTTTTCGAGTTTCTGGCGCTTGCCTTGCTCGACGATCAGCTCGGAGATGGAACTGGTCATCTCATTGAAGGATTCGCCGAGGGCACCGAGTTGATCGCGCTGATGGACGCGAATGCGCTGGGTGAAATCGCCGCGCCGGACGTGCAGAGTAGCTTCGTAGAGATCGCCCACAGCGCGAGTGATCGTACGAGTCAGAACGATGCCAGTAATCAGAGCGGCGAATTCCAAGGCCAGGAAGATCACGCCGGCGGCGATGAGCGCGAGTTCGAGTAGCGGTCCGATCTCGCCAACCGAAGTGAACAAGCGACGATTGAGGGCGGAGGCGCGCATGGCAAACGTCGCCAAAACTGCGGCGGGCGCGTCATCCGGTTGCGGACCGATGTGCGCCAAATCGATGGTGGAAACACCTCCGATGCGCACATCAAACCAGTTTGTTGGCGGCGAGAGAACGCGACGGCGGCTGGCAATCTGCTCGCCGGGGACGAATACTTTGCCATTGAAACTGAGAGAAGCGCCGGCAGGGGTTTGCTGGTTCGTCGGCCGCAGCGGAATGATTTGAATGGGACCGATATCTGAAGGCAAGCCATCGAGGAAGGCGGGATTGAGCGGAGTGCCGACGACAAGGTAGAAGGGGCCGGCAGGTCCCGTCTTTTCGACAGCCGCGGCAACCCAGATTTTCCGGTCGAATTCCACGAGACCGGCGAAATGTTGGCCGTCGCCGGCTTGCACGAGACGCTCGCCGCGATTGGGGAAAACGCGCAGGTCGGGCCATTCGCGGCGTGCAGCCTCGATTAAATTGGCGATTCCGGGCCTGGCGAGGATGGCTTCGCTCGCGGGAGAGGCGCCTTGTGCGGCTTCTTGTTCGACGGCTCCCGCCAAGGCATCCGCGTCCTCGGAAATGGTGCTGATGCGCGCCTGCAAGTCGTCATGAAAAATATGCGCGCCGAGTTGGAGATAAATGCCGTAGGCCGCGAGGCCCGCCATGGACAGGAGCAAGATGACCGGAACGACGGCTATGAAAACGTACACAACGATGAGGCGGTTGCGGAGGGTCCACATGAACTTCGTGCGGAACCAGGGCACCAGACGGACAGTCAGGTAGACGGCCGCAAGGAAGCTGAGGAAGCCGATGAATCCCGAAAAGCGAACCGGAATCACAAACGCCGCGAACACGCGCACCGCGGCGTAGAGAAAGATGACCACGAGCGCAACGCGGTCCAACGGCGCGATGTGCCGCAGGAAGACAAATAACCGGCGAGGAGAAAGTAGGTTCACGAAAATTGGTCTCAGGCGTTAGAAGGATAGCCGACGAGCGACGGATATGGAAGGCACGCGCTACGCTGGGGAGAGATCGACGAGAGACCGCCAGATCAAGGCAGGGCGGTTGGCGCGAAGGCACCAGGACGCAACGGCGCCACGAGATCCACCCTTACGCCTCGTCTATATAGGGCGCTGGAAAAACAGGCACGCCTGCGGTCGCGGGCCAGCGCTACAGCGAGCTGCGATCGATCTGCTGGACGCGGCTGTGGTGGCGGCTATAGGTGAAATAAACCACCAGGCCGATGGCCAGCCAGACGATCAGGCGCAACCAATTGACCTTGCCGAGGTTGATCATCATGTAGACGTTGATGAGTATGCCGAGCGCGGGAACCAGCGGAACCAGCGGCGTACGAAACGGGCGGGGCTGGAGCGGATTCGTGCGGCGCAGAACGATAACGGCCATGCAGACAATCACAAAAGCGAGCAACGTGCCGATGTTAACCATTTTTCCGAGCTGGTCTATGGGCGTCACGCTGCCGACGATCGCGGCAAGCAGGCCGACGAGAATCGTGGTTTTGTAGGGAGTGCGGAATTTGGGGTGAATCGCGGCGAAGAATTTGCGCGGCAAAAGGCCATCGTTGGCCATGGAGTAGAGCACGCGGGTCTGGCCGAGCAACATGACCAGCATCACGCTGGTAAGTCCAGCCAGCGCGCCTGCGGTGATTACGGTGGAGGCTGTTTTCAATCCGCGATCGAGAAAGGCAACTGCCAGCGGCGCCTCGATGTTGACAGCCTTCCAGGGCACCATGCCGGTAAGCACGAAGGCCACGAGGATATAAAGGATGGTGCAGGCCACCAACGAGGCGATGATGCCAATGGGCAAATCGCGCTGCGGATTCTTCGCTTCCTGTGCGGTGGTGGAAACGGCGTCAAAACCGATGTAGGCGAAGAAAATGTACGCGGCGGCCCTCCAGATTCCGCCGACGCCCATGGGAGCGAATTCGGCCCAGCTGCGACCGATGTTTGAGCTGTCCACATACTTCAGACCCAGAATGATGACAAACAGGACGACGCTTACCTTGATCACGACGATGGTGGCGTTGAAGTTAGCGCTTTCCTTGATGCCGATGACCAGGACCGCAGTGATGATCAGCGCGATCACGAAGGCTGGCAGGTTGAAGCCAAAATCGAATCCGAAAATGCGGGGGGCGCCAACGAGGTCGTGCGCGCGCTGCAGAAGTTCCGGCGACTGTGCGCCGACAATCTGAGCAACGCGAGCGAGAAAGGCGTTCGTGCTGGTCCCCAGCGAAGGATCGGAAGCCTGAGCCATGCTGCGGGCGACCACGTTTTCGGCGGTGGCGAGCGCGGTCCAATGGTCGTAAGCGAGCCACAGCGGCATCTTCAGGTGAAAAATCTGGAGCAATGCGACGAAATGGTTCGACCAGCCCGAAGAAACCGTGCTCGCGCCCATGGCGTACTCAAGCGTCAGGTCCCAGCCGATGATCCACGCGAGCAGCTCGCCCAGCGCGGCGTACGCGTACGTGTAGGCACTGCCCGCGAGCGGAATCATCGCCGCGAACTCCGCGTAGCACAATCCCGCGAGCACGCATCCAAAGCCCGAGACCACGAACGATATCGTGAGCGCCGGACCGGCATAGGTCGCGCCAAGACCCGTCATTACGAAAATTCCCGCGCCGATTACCGCCCCGACGCCGAGCGCGGTAAGCGAGAGCGGGCCGAGCGTCCGCTTCAGGGTGTGCTCGCCGGTATCCGCCGCTTCGCGTAGCAGGAGCTCCATGGGCTTCTTCTTGAACAGCGGATTGCTCATTCGCAATCTCCTCCCTGAAGTTGCGGCGTTTGTGCTAAAGCAACGGCGCCACAGATGAACACAAGAAAACAAAAATATTTCAGATGCAGGCTGTCGTCCGTCGTCAAGACAGACCGCTGAAAATAGCACACAGACGCGCCTGACCATCGCGAAATCGGCACGAGCTTGTGCTGCGGCACCAGTTATCGGGCGCAGCAAGCAGCGCCGCTACCCCCATTCAGCAGGAAGGGCGGGTCTGAGACCCCGCGCCTACGAATTCTTTGCCGGTTCCGACTTCCCTGCTTGTTTCCAGAGCAAATAAACCGGAACGCCCAGCAGCACGATGATCAAGCCGGGCCAGGTGTACTGCGGCTTATAACGCAAGAGCTGAATTTCGATGAATACGGCCATCACCAGATATAGCGCCGGAAGAAAGGGGTAGCCGAAGGCTTTGTAGGGGCGCTCCATGTCCGGGCGTTTCCAGCGCAGGAGGAACAGGCCGCTGAGGGTCAGGATGTAAAAAATCAGGACAGCGAAAATCAGGAAATCGAGCAACTGGTCATAGGTGCCGGAAAGGCACAGGAGCGCAGCCCAAATGCACTGGACGACGAGCGCGGCGCCGGGCGCGTGATATTTATTTACTTTGCCGACCGATTCGAAAAAAAGACGGTCTTTGGACATGGCGTAGTAAATGCGCGCGCCGGAAAGGATTAGTCCGTTGTTGCAGCCGAAGCCGGAAATGAGGATGGCGACAGCCATGACGATCGCACCGGCCGGGCCAAAGATTACTTCTGCGACGGCGGTGCCGACGCGGCCATCGGCAGCAAATTCAATTCCTCGCGCGAGAGCGGTTGCGCCGTGCGGATCGCCGGAAATGGGAAGCACGCGCAGGTACGCCACGTTAGCGAGGGTATAGAGGACGATCACTGTTCCGGCGCCTAGTGCGAGCGACAGCGGCAGATTACGGCTGGGATTTTTCACTTCGGCGGCGGTGAACGTGATGTTGTTCCAAGCGTCAGCGGAAAAGAGCGCGCCCACCATGGCGACAGCGACGAGCGTGATAGTGCCAATGGTCCACACGGGATGATCGGTTGGATAGGGATGCATCACCCACAAGCCCGCATTGCGCCAGAAGTCGGTGAAATTCGCTTGGCGCGCGATGGAAGTGGAAAACCAGCAGCCTACGATCACGAGCGCGGCAAGCGAGCCGACTTTGGCCACCGTAAAAATGTTCTGCACGATTTTGCCGACGCGCAAGCCGCGGGTATTGATCCAGGTAAGAAAGATGATTGAGGCGATGGCCAGAAGATTCTGGCGGTTGAGCCCGACGTTGTAAGGGCCGAGGGAACCGAACCAGAAATGCCAGGGGCCCACGGTGCCAAGTTTCCAGATCCATTCTGTCGGCGAAAACCACGGCAGCATGACGGCGGTAAATTTTGCGAAGGCGATGGCGACGGCGGCGATGGTGGCCGTCTGAATGACCAGCAACATCGTCCAACCGTAGAGAAATCCCCAAAGCGGCCCGAGAGATTCGCGCAGATAGACGTACTGGCCGCCAGCGTGCGGCATGGCTGCGGCCAATTCGCCGTAGCTGAGCGCGCCGATCACGGTCATTATTCCGGCGACGATCCAAACGGTGAGCAGCAGGCCCGGGCTCCGGACTTGGTGCGCGATATCGGCAGAGACGATGAAAATACCTGAGCCGATCATCGAGCCGCATACAATCATGGTGGAATCGAACAGACCGAGCCCTTTGACCAGCTCCGATTGCTGGGTCACTGCAGCGACCCTACCGATTGTTTGCGCCTGCTCTGCCAAGAAGTTTCTCTCCGTTACCCTAACCGGCGCTTCCGTTCCGAATGCGCTTCGTGCATGACCTTGCCGCGGCGAGCCTAGCCTCGCCTTCAAAAAACCGGCGGCAAGCCGCCGCACTCCACGATGGCGCTTTCCTCATTCAGCGCCTTGCCGAAATCGCCTGCTCTTGCCCCGACGGCGTTCGCTTACGGCGCGGTGTTGCGTGTTGCAATCACCTGTTTCGCGATTGCCAGATACTCGCGCGCACGTTGCGCCGGATCGGGCGCTGACGCTAGGTCGCTGATGACGGCTACGGAATCGGCTCCGGCGCTTAAGACTTCACTGGCGGACTGTACTGTGATGCCGCCGATTGCCACAAGGGGTTTCCGCGTTATTTTGCGCGCCGCGCGCAGAAACTCGATGCCCACCACCGGGTCGGGGTGCTCTTTGGTGACGGTCGGGAAGACAGGCCCCACAGCAATATAATCCGCTGAAGTGAGGTCCGCGGCGCGCAATTGCTCGAGGTTGTGTGTCGAAACCCCCACCCATTGCGGCGGCTGGCAGATTTTACGGGCGTCCGCGACAGGCAAGTCCTGCTGCCCAACGTGCACGCCGTGCGTGCCGGCCAGAGCCGCGATGTCCGGGCGGTCGTTGACGATCACGCGAACAGCAGTGGAGGCAAGGCGACTGATTAAAGCACGCGACAACTCGTGAAACCGCCGCGCAGGGATATTTTTCGCACGCAGTTGAATCAGTTCAACGCCCGCAGACGCGAGTTTTTCAGCGAAAGATAGCGCGGACTCAGATGTGAGGCCAGGAGTTGCGTCGAGTATCGCGTAAAGGGCCGGAAACAACCGTGCCTCCGCGGTCTATTTGTTAGCTGCGATGGCAGCCGGACGATCGAGAAAATGCGTGTCGAATTTCCCGGCAATGAAATCCGGATCGGCCAGAATTCTCTTGTGCAACGGGATGGTGGTCTTGATGCCTTCGACCACAAAGCCATCGAGAGCGCGGTTCATGCGCGCAATGGCCTCGGCGCGATTGTCGCCATGCGCGATGATTTTGGCGATCAGCGAATCGTAATAAGGAGGAATCACGGCATCGGCGTAAGAGGCGGTATCCACGCGAATCCCCGGACCGCCGGGAACGCGAAACGCGGTGATGCGTCCGGCAGAAGGCGTAAACGTCTCGGGGTCTTCCGCATTGATGCGGCATTCGATGGCATGGCCGCGGAATTCGACGGGGGCGAGGACGTCTGCGAGTTTTTCGCCCGCGGCGAGGCGGATTTGCGACTTCACCAGGTCGACGCCCGTAACCATTTCGGTGACGGGATGCTCGACCTGGATGCGCGCGTTCATTTCGATGAAATAGAGCTGGCCTGATTCTTCGCGCAAGAATTCCACGGTACCGGCGCTGGAATAGCCAAGCTTCTTCAGCGCGTCCACCACCTGCTTGCCGATGCGCTTGCGGGTGGCCGGGTCCACCGCGAGAGACGGCGATTCTTCGAGGACTTTCTGGTGACGGCGCTGCAGCGAGCATTCGCGCTCGCCCAAATGAATCACGTTGCCGTGCTTATCGCCGAGAACCTGAAATTCGATGTGGCGAGGATGTTCGATGAGCTTTTCCATGTACACGTTGGGACTACCAAAAGCTTGCTCGGCTTCGGTGCGTGCGGTCTGAAACATGGCTATCAACTCGCGGCTGTGGCGCACGATGCGCATGCCGCGGCCGCCGCCGCCTTCGGCCGCCTTGATCATGACCGGGTAGCCGATTTCGGCCGCAATTCTCTTGGCGCTCTCTTCGTCAGGCACCACGCCGGGACTGCCGGGAATAATCGGAAGGCCGGCTTCTTTCATGGCCTCGCGGGCTTTGTCTTTTTCGCCCATCAGGCGGATGGCGTCGGGCGATGGGCCGATGAAAGTGATGTGCGAAGCTTCGCAAACTTCGGCAAAATTGGCGTTCTCGGAGAGGAAGCCGTAGCCGGGATGAATCGCGTCCACGTTGGCGATTTCCGCGGCGCTGATGACTTGCGGGATGTTCAAGTAACTTTCGCTGCTGCGGGGCGGGCCGATGCAGATGGCTTCATCGGCGAAGCGGACATGCAAGGAATTGCGGTCGGCTTCCGAGTACACCGCGACGGTCTTGACGCCCAACTCCCGGCAAGCGGAAAGAATGCGCAGGGCGATTTCGCCGCGATTGGCAATCAGAATTTTTCGGAACATTTCATTCGGACTAGAAAGCTATGGTTCTTCGGCTACTTCTTCCGGTGCGGACGAATGCCAAAGAGCGCTTCGCCATACTCCACCGGATGGCCATTCTCGACAAAAATCCGCACCACTTCGCCCGCGACGTCCGATTCGATCTCGTTCATCAATTTCATCGCTTCGATGATGCAGAGTACCTGGCCGGATTCCACTTTCGTGCCGATGGTCACGAAGGGCTCCGAGCCGGGGCTGGCCGACGCGTAGAACGTCCCAACGATCGGCGATTTCACAATGTGAAGATCATCGGAGTGCGCAGCTTCGGGCGCGGGCTCGCGCGACGGCGCTGCCTGCGCAGCCGGTGCCGTGCGGGTCGCGTGGGACGCGGCTGAGGCGACTACAATTTCGGGCGCCGGCAGCGGTGCGTAAGGCGCAGTCAGGTGCGAGGAAGGCCGTTTCAGACGGATGCGAAAGCCTTCCCGCTCATATTCGAACTCTTCGAGTCCATGCTTTTGCATGAATTCGAGGATGCGTTCCACTTCCGGAAAGTCAACGCTACCCGCGCGGGAGCTGGGCTCTGATTCTGAATTCGACTTTTTCGCCATTTAGAGTTCTAGAAAATTCCGGGAAGCGCTGGTCAGATCCTCGGCTCCTTTCGCCGTCACCACCACGTCATCTTCGATGCGAATCCCGCCGAGCCCCTCGATATATACACCCGGCTCGACAGTAATGACCATACCCACTTCCAGCAAAGTGTCTTCGCCCATGCCCAGACGCGGCATTTCATGCACCTCGATTCCGAGCCCGTGACCTGTGCTGTGGGTGAAGTAACGGACCAACCCATGGCGCCGAAGAACCTTGCGCGCCGCCGAATCCACGTCGGCGGCTTTGGCACCGGGCCGAATGGCCGTCTTAGCCGCCTGCTGCGCCTCCAAGACGGCGCCGTAAAGCCCGCGTACCCTGCCTGCAGCTCGTCCCAGGAAAACAGTGCGTGTCATATCGCTGCAGTAGCCGCGCAGTATAGCACCCTGGTCAAGGACGACCAACTCGTTTTTCTTGAGTAGCTTGGGCGTGGGCTGGGCATGCGGCCAGGCGGAGCGGGCACCGGACGCCACGATGGTGTCAAATGACGCACCGCTCGCGCCGCGAAGTTTCATAGCACGATCCAGTTGGGCGGCCACGGCCAGTTCGGATATGCCAGGCTTGACCTGACCAATTGCCGACGTCCAGACTTCGCTGATCAGAAGGGCCGCCTCGCGCATCAGGGCCAGTTCTCCGGCGTCCTTGACGGCCCGCAGCCTCTCGACCGCGCCCGGGGCCGGGACCCAGCGTACGCGGGCTCCCGCGCCAGCTTGCAGCGCGTCCTTCTGGGCGACGGTCAACTGCGCGGGTGCGTAGCCGATTCGCATGCGTTTGCGCCGGCGGTGGAGCGCCTCGCCCACGGCAGTTACCAGTCCGTGGCGCGCGATTACCAGGTCCGCATCGCGCACTTCGTCGCGGGCTTGCAGCGTGTAACGGCTATCGGTAAAAAGGGTGGCACGCGAGAATTCGACCAGCAAGATGGCGGTGCTGCCGCTGAATCCGCATAAATAGCGGATGTTGGGCAAATGGGTGACAACGAGAGCATCCACGCGGGCTTTAGAAAGCGAAAGCCGGAGCCGATGGACTCGGCTCCGGCCTGAATTCGAGAGGACAGATTCTTGGGCCACGTTCTGCTGCAAAACCCCTTTCTTCCCAGCTACAACTAACCCGGCAGAATGCGCGGGGTGAGGAAGAAGAGGAGTTCCTGAGCCGTCGAGCTGACCGTGGTGTGCCGGAACAGATTACCGACGACCGGCAAGCTGCCCAGGAGCGGCACTTGCTGAATGTCGGTGCGCTGTTGGGTGACGATGACCCCGCCGATAACGACCGTGCCACCGTCGGCGATCAGGACTTTGGTGTTGGATTCCTGCGTGTCAATTGCCGGGATGCCCTGAACGCGGGGGATGGACGCATCGATTTGGTCGTTCTTAACGTCAACGTCCATATAGATGGTGCCCTCCGCAGTGATCTGCGGGGTGACGTCAAGCTCCAGAACGGCGTCCACAAACTGCACCGAGACTGTGTTGTTCACGACGGTTTGCACTGGGATCTTGGTGCCTTGCTTGACGATGGCTTTCTGGTTGTTTTGAGTGATGACCTTCGGCTTGGAGATGAGCTTGCCAACGCCGCGATCCTCGGCTGCCGTGATGATCTCATCCAGAGCAAATTTGCCGTTCTGGAAGATGTAACTAAACCCGCTGGTGGGAGTCGCCGCTCCCAGGTTGGTCAGCAAAGGCAACGAGCCGCTCGTATTGGGGGGTACGGTGGTGCTCGTGCAACTGCTCCCAACGCAGAAAGGCGGAGCCGGGGTGTGAATGACCGGGCTGGTTCCGACGGCGGTAGCGCCTCCCAGCGTGCTGTTTCCCGATCCGAGAGCGGCGGCGAGCTCCGTGCCGATTTCGCGGGAGAATGAACGGTTGGCGGCAACGACCCGCGCTTCGATTTCCACCTGCTGGGATTTGCGGTCGAGCTGACGCAGCAAATTGTCTATGACCGGCAGGACAGCTGGAATGTCCCGGATGATCAAGGTGTTCGAACGGCTGTCCGCCAGAACGTCACCGCGCGACGAAAGGAACTTCTTCATCGTGGGAACGAGGTCGGTGGCTTTGGCGTAGCTGAGCACGCGCGTCGTGGTGACTACGTCCGCGGCCTCGGCCTGCGCCTTGGCCAACTCGCGATTCTGGTCGGCTTCCTTCTTCAGCGTTTCCTTGGTGGCGATGCGCAGCACATTGCCGTCGAGCTGCTTATCGAGATCGTTGTTCTTGAGAACGATGTCCAGAGCCTGATCCCACGGCACATCGTCGAGGACGATCGTCAGGGTGCCCTTCACGGCCGGGTCGACGACAACGTTCAGGCCGCTGATTTCGTGAATCAAGCGGAAGAAGTCACGCAGGTCCACGTCTTTCAGGTTCACGGAAATCGGTTCGCCGGAATACTTCCCCGCCGGCGCAGGTACGGGGGCCTGCTGCGCATTCGAGCCTGCCGGGGTTGCCGCAGGCGTGCCGATGGTGGGCTGACTGGACTCCGTGTAGCCCGTGTTTGCCGGACTTGACGGAGCTGGAGCCGCAGCAACAATCGGCTTTGCCGCGGGCGTCTCGACCGGGGCAGGCGCGGCGAGTGCGGCAGATGTTTGCGTCAACGCGCTAGGCAGCACAGCCGCGGGCGCCGGAACGTTGTCAGGCGTGACCGCAGGTGCGCTGGCCTTCGTGGTGGTGACATCCGCAGGCTGCCGAGCCGCAGCAGGCGTGGACTTCACCGCGCCGCTGGGAGCCCCACTTGAAGCTTCCGCGGAAAACGCTACCGTGACGGAGTTTCCCGTGGCGTTGATGTCGAAGCGCGCCGGCTGCCGCAAGTCTATAACGACGCGCGACACCTCCGGCGTGAATTGAGCCAGGCGAATCTCTTTCACCGGATCGAGATTGCTGGCGATATTCTTTTCCGAAGTTTTCAGATGCGCTCCCGCAAAATCCAGAACGATGCGGTCGGGATTGTGCAGGCGCAGCACGTGGTAGGAAAGCTTGGTGCTGCCGACGACGCTTACTTCGGTTTGCTCGCCGTTCTGAGCCAGATTCACTTGCTCGATCGCTTCTATCTTGGAAGCTGGCGCTTTGGTTTCCGGTTCTTTGGTCGAGACGGGCTTTATGGACGCCGCGGCTGGCTGAGCGACGGGTGCGCCTGCCAGCGGTGCGACCGAAGCGTCGGCATTGCCATTCGCTGAAACGAACAGCGTCAACTCCTGATTGCCATTGCGCGCAAGGCGAGGCTGCACGCCGCGCCGGACGAGGATTTCCAGGCGCACTACGGACTTTTGGCCGGCGGTATACGTCGTGAGTCGATAGCTCTTCACGAGCTCCGAGGGCACGATGCGCGCTCCTGCGGAGTCTCCCGCCGAGACGCCAGTCAGGTCGAGCACATAGAGGCTCTCGCTGGGGCGATAGGTAGTGTAATCGAACGGGCCGTTGGCCTGAGCATCCAGGGTCACGGCGCCATCCTTCACCACCGCTTTTACGTGCACCACCGGCGCATCACCCGCCGAGAGTGCTCCATTCGTCAGAATCAGGGCTGCCGCTACCAACGCAGTCAGACCCCACGCCCTCCGCATAATCCTCATTGCTGCTCTCCTGCACTCGGGTAGATTCGCTTCGTCACTAACCGTTCGACTGGCTTCCCGAAAGCATCTTTAGAGTTTTCCTTGAACGTCACACCGTCCAGGCCGATCTTTTCCACATCGCCGTCGTACAGACGGTCCCCTTCACGAAGGAAATAAACACGCTGGTCGGGATTGGAGACTACCGCGAGCATGCCGTTAGGCGCGCTCACCGTTCCATCCACGTGCACCGTGGCTACGACCAAGCCGGCCTTGCCCGGAGGCAAGGGAGGCCCCGCCGTCTTGTGTTCGCTGACGAGCGGCACGAATGGATCCCGTTTTCCCACTTCGGAAATTTCGGGCTTTGCCGCACTTGCACTGGCGTCTGCAGCAGGTGCTGCGGCCTTGGCGGCAACCGGTGCCGCTTTGGCTTTATGCTGAGGCTTGCCCGCCGGCTTGGCGGCCTGCGCCAAAGTACCCTGGGCCAAACAAAAAGACAATGCCAGAGCGGTGAAAAGCATTATGGATGTCCTAGCCAGTCTCATCGTATTCGCCCTATCGCTTCACCGGCGGTGCTCCCGGCTTTGTAGCAGTAGCTGCCGGCACCTCCGCCGTCTTGGAAAAGAACGTCGTGATGGTCATAACACCTGTAACCGAAGTTCCCGCCACCATGTGGAAGTTGGTGGGACTGGTTTTGCTGGCAATACTGGTCAGTTTCAAATCTCCCACGTTGATGATCCGCGACAACCTGCCCAGCTTCGAGAAAAAGTCCAGAACCGAGAAGTACGGCCCATCGGCCTCTACTTCAAACGGCATCTCGAAGTAGAACGGTTTCTGGCCAATCGGCAGAGCCTTCAACCGCCGGATGGCTACGCCGGAACTGGCGGCCGCGCTCTGAATCATGATGATGAATTGATCCACCTGCTTGTCTTCCGGAACGATGGTTTGCAGGGTTGCGAGCTGCTTGGACAGCGCGTCCATCTCCGATTGCAATTCTGCCCGGCGTTGCTTGTAGACGCGTAAGCTGGCTACCTCCGCAGAAAGGGGCTTTTCCTCTTGCTGCGCCGCCTCCAACTGGCTGCGGACGGTCGCCACCGGAGAACCAGGAACGTAGAAACCCGCGGCAATCAGGACCACGGAAAGCGCCAGGAAAAACAGGGCCTGCAGCGGCCAGGGCCAATCTCTAAAAGCGGTAGCCATCGCTAACTCCTCCCCTTAGGCGCGGGCTGCGGGGACGCAGTAGCGCTGGCGGCTGGCTTGGCTTGGGCCTGCGCTGTCGGGGCGATCGCAGCGGACATGGTGAAACCGTAAGTCGTCACCGCCTTCGCAACGTCGTCCTCTTTCGCCTCTTTGATCTCAATCTGGTCGAAATACCCGGAGCGCTTCAGCTGAGTGATGAAATTCGCCACGGCATTGACGCTGCCTGCTTCACCGGCGATCTCCAGCGAGTTCCCCTTACGTTCGAGGGAAGTGAGCCACAACTGGTCCACTCGCACCACGGTATTGGCAACCATTTGAAGCAATTCCTGCGCGCCCGAGCGGTTCTTTTGCAGTTCCTCGATCACATCGATGCGCGTCTGCAGAGCCTTCTTCTGCATTTCGAACTGATCCACTTCCTGCTTCACTTGCTGCAGGCTGGTCTTCTCGGCTCGCAACGAAGCAATGCGCGAGTTAGTGGCATCGAGCTCGCGTTTCTGCGAAAAGTAGGTAACGGAAAGGACCACAATCGCGATCGCGAGGGCCGCGATGCCCAGCAAAATCTGGAGTGTGGCTTCCAGCGGCACGGCTTGCTTGGCAGCTTTCGGACGGGTCTGGCCCAGTAAGTTAATGCGGATCATGGGGTGTCAAAACTCCTCAGCGCCAGGCCCACTGCGATTGCCAGGCGCGGCGCCAACTCACGTATCTGGCTTTCATCGTGACGCCCAGGATTGATTGCAATCTTACGGAACGGGTAAAGCTCTTCGACCGGCATGGCAAATTCCTCTTTCAGCAAGTCCAGCAGGCCGGGAACGCGCGCCGTGCCGCCGGCGACGTAGATGCGGCGGATATTCTCTCCGCTGGCAGTCGCTCGGAAGAAGTCGAAGGTCTTTTGGATTTCCAAAATCAAGATGTCCGAGACGGAACGCAGAATCGCTGTGCGCTGCTCTTCGTTGACTCCCGCCAGGGTGCCGCCCATCTTTAACTTTTCGGCGTCTTCGAAGCTCAGGTCCAGTTCCTTCTGCAAGGCGTCGGTGTACTGGTTACCGCCCACGGAAACGTCGCGCGTGAACAACGGAGTCCATCCACGAACGATATTGATGTTCATCACACTGGCGCCCACGTTCAACAAAGCAACTACCTGGGAAGGGTCAGGCTCGTAATTGACCTCAAAGCAGTTCTGCAGGGCAAAGGCGTCAATGTCCACGACTACGGGTGATTTCCCCGCCTGCGCCAGGACGTTCGTGTGATTCAGAATCTTATCTTTTTTGACCGCCACTAGCAGCACGTCCATTTGATTTTCGGTGGCTTCCAGCAATTGGTGGCTCAGGTTCACATCGGCGATATCGAACGGAATATGCTGGCTGGCTTCGGCTTGCACCCGATCGAAGAGTTCCTCCTCGGTCATCAGCGGCATGCTAACGCGCTTGACGATCACCGAGTGCCCGGAAACGGAAGTGGCTACGTCTTTGGTTTTAATTTTCTGAGTGTCGAAGATCGAGACGATTTTCTCGGCGACCGAGGGAGCGTCCATGATGGCTCCGTCGACGACGGTATCCTGCGCCAAAGTCTCAATCCCGTAACTGACTAATTCATAGCCCGCCTTCGTCTTCTTCAGCTCGACCGCCTTCACGGAACTCGAGCCGATATCCAGGCCGATTAAGGATTTCGTTTTCCCCAGATTAAACATCGCGCGGCCCCTCACTCCTTGCTCCGCCCCGCTTCGCAGGACGGACACGGCTTCGTCTGGTGCCTGAATATTTCTTTGGAAAAAGTTCCCCGCCCCGCTTGCTGCTTCGCCCGTCCACCCGTTGAGGCGGCCGATTTCGGAGAGGACCGTTAGTACTGCTACTGACGGTACCTTTCCGCTTTGTCCGTTTATTACATCCGCAGCACGGAGTGTCAAGCAACGTGTTCCGCTGGTGTGCTATTGGTAAAACACGGTACGAAGGTACAGGTAGGCGAAAAGGACAGGTGAAAGGGACAGGTGGCGGGCGCCGCAAACCACTCAGTTATTGCGGGAAAGGCCCAAAAAGGCGAAGAAACGTGCGTTCGCTTTGCCTTTACTTTTTGTTCGGAGGGGTGATGCGGAGCTGTTGCCATATTGTGTCCACACGCTTTTTTGTTTCGCTATTCATTCTTATTTCGTCGGGCCAGCGGCCGGCGAAACCTTCTTCCGGCCATTTGCGCGTGGCGTCTACACCCATCTTCGAACCGTAGTCCTGGCGTCGCGCAGCATGGTCGAGACTGTCCACCGGACCCAAAACAAATTGAATGTCACGCTCAGGATCAATCGCGCAGAGAGCCTTCCAGAGGAGTTCGCGGGGGTTCTGGAGGTCCACATCGTGGTCCACGACCACGACGACCTTGGTGAACATGGCTTGCCCCAGCGACCAAATCGCGTTCATGATTTTGCGCGCTTGTCCAGGATAGCTCTTGCGAATCGAGACAATCATTAAATTCTGGAAGATGCCCTCGGCGGGCATGGCCACGTCTGCAATTTCGGGGTACTGCATCTTCATCACGGGCATAAAAATGCGCTCGATGGCGTGGCCCATAAAATAGTCCTCTTGCGGAGGCGGCCCGACAATCGTAGTCAAATATAGTGGATCCTTTTTGTGGGTAATGCACTGCACATGGAAGACCGGATACTGGCCTTCGAGTGAATAAAAACCCGTGTGATCGCCGAACGGGCCCTCGGTGCGCATTTCGCCGATTTCGACGTAACCCTCCAGAACGATTTCGGCATTCGCGGGAACTTCCAGGTCCACCGTTTTGCACGCGACTAATTCGACGGGATCTTTGCGCAAGAAACCGGAAAAGAGGAACTCGTCCATGTCTGGTGGGACTGGCAAGATTCCGGCGAGCGCCGTGGCGGGATCTGCTCCGATGGCGACGGCGACCTCCAACTTGCCGCCGGGATTTTTTGCGCGGCTAGTGCGATAGTGATCCGCACCGTGTTTCTGGGTTTGCCAGTGCATAGCGGTGGTACGACCGTCGAACACTTGCATGCGGTAACAACCCACGTTGCGCTTGCCGTTCTCCGGATTCTTGGTGATC
Organism: uncultured Acidobacteriota bacterium; assembly: GCA_963795005.1. Taxonomy (GTDB): domain Bacteria; phylum Acidobacteriota; class Terriglobia; order Acidiferrales; family UBA7541; genus Palsa-295. The sequence continues at coordinate 596,199 of CAWCGE010000001.1, forward strand.
ACCATCGGCCAGGTGATGTAGCGCCCGCCGTCCTGCGGCCAGCACTTCAAAATCGGGAAATAATCGAGCGAGAAATCTTTTGTGCGAACCACTTCCTGGCAATCGCCACTGCGGACCACTCTCGGGAAAAACGAGCCAATCTCGGCCAGCTTGGGCAGCATTTTCACTTTTTCGAAGAGGCCTTGCGGCGATTGCATATCAATCAAAGAATGAACGCGGGCGGCGACATCTTCCAGGGAATCAACTTCTAGTGCCAAGCACATGCGGCGTGCGGTGCCGACCAGGTTGGTGATTGCGGGGATGCGCGAACCTTTGGGACGTTCGAAAAAGAGAGCGGGGCCGCCGGCCTTTACGGTGCGGTCGGAAATCTCCGTGATTTCCAGGACGGGATCAACCTGGACGGAAATGCGGCGAAGCTCCTCGTTTTTTTCCAGCTTTCGAAGGAAATCTCGCAAGTCTCGATACGCCACTGCCCCTCCCGATTGTTCGCGTGATTCTAAGACTCGTCACTCTAACACGGAGGCTCGGAACGATGAAGGCGGTAGCCGCGGCCTCCGCGGCCTGAGGGCACCTTGTGGCGTGCGCATTTGCAAGGAAAGGCAATAGATTTAACACGGAGAGCACAGAGAAAAGCCGAGCGCACGAAGACAGTGTAGGCACTGCCACCGCAGAGACGCGGAATTCGCAGAGAGAGCTCGCACATTGCGAACTGAGTCTGTTTTTGGCCTACCGCGACACATCTATGGCCCGGTAATGGGGAGTTCCGGGGCGTTCGGCATGGCGGTGCTGGAAAAAGATCCGGGAATGAAGATCCCTCGGTGAAGGCAGGTATGAACACGTTCGAGTTCTACCCGATGCAAGTAGGCCAAGCGCGCGCCAAGAGTTGAGCATTCGGCGCGTCTGGGCCTTTCCTAGCCGTCACTCGGTTATGTATAATCAGGCCGATGGACGTGAGCGGGCGTCGTACAATGGCAGTATAGAAGCTTCCCAAGCTTCGGACACGGGTTCGATTCCCGTCGCCCGC
>CAWCGE010000002.1:0-235111 GCA_963795005.1 uncultured Acidobacteriota bacterium
GGTCGGCGATTCAGCGTTTGGTACTGCCTGCGAGTGCTCCGCGATTTCCCTGTTCTTTCGCAGGGCCGTATGGGGAGATCTGAGCAGGCAAAATTGCACACAGTGGAAATTCCACTTGTGGAAATGACTACAGGACGTTACCAAGGTGAATAAGCGGAGTCCGAAGTAGTACAACCATTCTACCACAAGTCGGGAGCAATGTCAAGGGAAAAATGAGGGAAAGCAGTATACGGCCCTAGATACCCGTTGTCAGCCAAAAATTCCACTTTGTGACGAATTTCCACACTGTGGACACGACTGGGGAATCGGGCAGAAATAGTCCCTACATATATAAACACCAAACCTGGGAAAAAGTTGCGATCAGCGGCAAACTATTTTCATGGGTGAAGCGCTGGCTAGACTGGGCGGAAACCTGGGTCATATGGGTCTGACAACATATCGTCTCCCCTGTCCACCATGTATCGGGCAAGATACTACCATGGCGCGTGGTAAAATCGCACACATCTGGGATGTGAGAGGCGTGCAAGAGATGCTGCATCGGAAGTGGCTAAAAGTTCGCAGAGGTTTGCGCCAGGGGTATTGGCTTCACTTCCCGTTCCAGATTGTTACCGCTTGGCTCTGCTACCACTGGTATTTTCATACACCTATTCCGAAACAGAGCGGTGCTCGCCATTACGGTGCTGTCTATCGCCATGGTACTTGCGAGCATGCGCACATGGCAGAAAATCATCTACCTGTTTTTGATTTTATGCTTGGTGAAGATTGAGAACCGCGCGATGGTCCTAGACCGTGAACAATTCGCAGCGGACCAGGCACATAGAACCGCTCTTAAACGAGAAATTTCAAGGGATTGCGGACAACCTAAAGCTGTCAATGCTTCACAATCAAACACAATTCGCTAAGACCCTGCACGGCGTAAATAACGCAACCAAGATTATGCTGGGAGCCAGCAGTACTGCTATCTGGATTGACCAACATGCTTAGTCCAGAAATTTTTACAAGAGGGAAGTATCCGCTCCACGGCGTCACGGTGCAAATCAGCGACTTTGATGAAATGGGACGCCGTTTTAAGAATATGACCCAAAACTTCAATAATCTCGGTGACATTCACAGCGAGGTGCAGACCGACATTCCCATTGGTGAACTGTCTCCCTATCACGGATTGCCGATGCGCGGGATAGTTTTGTTGGACAGCCGCAACCGCGCGATTTGGATATATTTTTCACGGCGTTCAATGGGCAGTGGCAAGAGCATGTCTGCTTGCGAATAGCCACAAATAGCGTTTCGGGAGGAAGGCTAGCAGGTTCTTATCTCATAAGAAGATGCACAAACAAGCTGAAAGAATGGAACGATGGCGATTTCCCGAACAAGGCGGACGGGACACCAGATTACCACCATGTCATGCCACAGGATAAACCATCCCCTTAATACGCTGCATGAGCGTGGACACATCTTCCTAATTTATTGCACTGGTGGCACTTAGCACATTACACGGCACTTACAAACGCAATTCCTTCCAAAATAGATAACGCACTATCCAATTAAGCTAAATGCTTTGTTTGGGATAGCTGAAAATAACCCTTGACATGTATGATATAATCTGGTATAATGTCTTATACCATTAAATAAGGGAATTAAAGGAAAAGACGATGAACACGAACTTGGCAACTGTAATCGAATTCAAGCCCCGCCGCAAAGCTGTACGTCACTATGCGGGCAGTGACCGACCCAGCCTGTCAGTAGCGATGCTGGGACAGTTCTTCAATGCCGCTCAGTCCGACGCTCGCAACCTGGCTATGTGGCTCTTGGCATTCAGCCATGGACTCAGAGTCAGCGAACTGGAACTCTCCGTGTGGATGTTGACTTGGCTGCGGGTAAACTGTATGTGCGCCGCCTGAAGGGGTCGAATAGCGGTTGGCAGGCTCTACGCAACGTTTACGGGCACGATGAAGCATCTGTGCTGGCTGCGTGGCTGGAAGTGCGCCAGACTGTCACTGGTGCCGATTCTGATTTGCCGTTCCCCAGCCGCCGTGTAAACGCCCATGGTAACTCAATCTTGACCGCTCGCAACTATTCCGTATCTTCGGCAACATTTGCAAAGCCGCTGGTATCGCCAAAGAGTATCGCCACCCGCACTGCATGCGTCATGCTCATGGACAACGTCTTCATGATGCAGGTGTACCGCTCGACCAAATCCAGGTTTCTCTGGGGCACAAATCCATCAGCAGCACTTTCGTCTACGCTCAACCAAGCGCAGACAAAGTGAATCAGTCAGTGCAGCGTGCATTTCAGGTGGCAATCTAATGCCACGTGGACACATCAGTGGCGCAATCGCCGTTGCCAGCGGTCAACTTGCCAGCATCACGCATCTTGGTGGTCGGCGTAGCGCGGAACTGGGTCACTGCGCCAAACAGGCAAAATGGGGCGCACACTGCCGTTGGCATCGTGATCGCAACATCATTGGAACCGATTGTGAATTTTGTGTAGATGTACCAGCAGCAAGCGGCAACCCCGCGCAGGAGTAACAACCGTGAAGAAGAAACCCGAACTTTTCACCCAGCATGTGACTTTCACCATCCAGCCAAGTGTATGGGCGCAGGTGAAGGAAGTCGCGCAGACACGAACCGTGCAGCCGTCCAGCATCATTCGGATGGCGATTAGCGAATGGTTGTCGCGGAACGGCGGAAAGTAACTTGTTTAATCTTGCCCAATCCGCCGCAAAAGTGGGAATCAGCGAAGGATTACTGATTCTCTGGATTGCCACAGGCAAATTCAAGCCATCCGTCGAAGTAGCGGATACGAGCGCGGGTCTTGCGGGTGTCGCCAAGCAAGCGTGGGAGTCTTACGCAGGTGGGCCAACCGAACACGCTCTTGGGTGGAATAGATTTTCCTTGACTGATGCTGACATTGACCGATTGCGGGGAATGGTCGAACGAACCGCCGAACGAACGACTAAGACGGCATCGGCCCATGTCGCGGGCGCACATTATACGGTGCAAGAGCTAGCCGCACTTTGGGGCTTGGGAGTGGACAAGATACGAGAACTGTTTGCCGATGAAGCGGGCGTTGTCAAGATTCAGAATCCAGCAAAGAAGGGAAAACGAGCGTACACCACGCTTCGGATTCCCGAAGCCGTAGCCCAACGTGTTCAACGGAGAATGTCATGATTCTCTATAGAAGGCACAATGCGGCACGCTGTACTGCCGTGGAAACAAATGCCCCATGCACCAACAAACGCAGGGGCTGTCCAATTTGGGTGCGTGGAGTGGCACCTGACGGTAAATATGTTGAAAAGTCCCTACGGTCGCTGACAGGCAAAATTGCCCGAGACTGGGAAGATGCGCGGCAGACACTGCGCGACTGGGAAGCAAGCGGCAAGGTTCCTGCACCTACCGCTGCCCGCACGACCATTGCAACGTGGAAAGCGGAATACACCGCGCTGACAACAGCTAACAAACTGAGTTCGGAAACGCTTCGGAAGTACAAGCATCTGTTCACGCAACTTGAATCCTATGCGACCGACAAAGGGTTGCGGTTTGTGGATGAATTTGATTTGCAGCACACCACCGATTTTCGTCTGTCATGGTCGGATGGCGCATTGTCCACATCCAAGAAACTGGAACGACTGCGCAGCATTATGAAAATGGCCGTTGAGCGTGAATGGCTGTCGAAGAACTTTGCCGCCATGTTGAAAGCCCCGAAGGTAAAGCAATCACCCACGCTACCTTTCACGACTGATGAAATGAAGAAAATTGTGAAAGCGGCGCGCGACAATCAGCGGGTCTACACATTCATTTTGGCCATGCGGTCATCTGGTCTGCGTATTTCAGCGATGTGACCAAATTGGCGGTGGACAGCTTGAAGGGAAATCGGCTTTCGCTGTATCAGGCAAAGACGGGCGAGCATGTTTCTATCCTGTTGGACAAGTCGGTGGCTGATGCTCTGCGCGCGGTGATTCCGCTCAACAAGAACAAAGCGTATTTCTTCTGGACAGGGGAATCCAAGGTGCCCGCCGCCGTATCGAACTGGCGCAAGCGTATTGCCGACGTGTTCACGGACGCAGGCATCGTGAACGGTCATACCCATAGGTTCCGAGACACGTTCGCGGTGGGGCTGTTGGAAAAAGGTGCCACGATTGAGAACGTTTCCCGCTTGCTGGGCCACACATCAATCAAGATTACCGAACGCCATTATTCACCGTGGGTCAAGAGCCGTCAGGATGCTCTGGACGATGCGCTGGAAGGTGCCAATGGTTGGCTTACCGAAGTAGAAGGCGGCGCCTCTGAAGGATAATGTGCGGCAGATGGCTGGGCGGAAGCGGATAAATGGGTCATGTTCGAAATTCATGTCAAAAAGTTTTAACAGTACTGCGAACCGAGTAAACATTGTATGGAATTGATGGAGGCGCGGGTGGGAATCGAACCCACGTATAAAGGTTTTGCAGACCTCTCCCTTACCACTTGGGTACCGCGCCTCGGTCCTACATTATAGCGAAACTCGTCCGCACTTTCAGCCAGTTCGAATCGCGACGTTTGTGTAAATCTCAATTGCGCCACAGAGTCTGCGTGAGAATCCGGGAATCTTTGTAGGTCGTCGCTTCCAGCGACGACATCAAGCCCGCAAGATCAGCGAGGCTTCAGCCGCTGAAGTACCGGTTTTGCGGTTGCGACCCAGACTCTCCAGCCCTGGCTCGAGGGACGCACCCACCCGATCTACCAACCGGCCCTAACGAATATGCAGCTCATACGGCATGCGCGCTTGCACGGGTTCCATCTGGCTCACGATATGCCGCAGGATGGATTCCAGCGATTGCGATTCGCTCATATTGTTGTCTTTTTCGCGTTCCAGCAATTGCTCGAAGAACGTCTTTTCTTCTGGGTATCGTACGATGCGGACGGATTCATCCGGGGGAATGTGGGAAAGCTGTTTGGCGATTTCGATGGCCCGGTCCAGGCCCCCGAGTTCGTCAACGAGCCCGAGCTCCTTAGCCTGGGCCCCGGACCACACGCGCCCCTTAGCGACTTTGTCCACGGCTTCCACGGGCATGTTGCGCCCCGCGGCCACGCCCTTGGTGAAATCCGCATACGTGTCGTTCAGAGATTTCTCAATGTACGCGCGCTGCGTGGGGGAAAAATTCTGCTGGTCGGAAAATAGCGTGGCGTTGTCGCTGGTCGCCACGTAATCCGTGCTAATCCCGAGCAAATTGTAAAGCCCCGAAATGTTCAGCTTGCCGATCAGGACGCCAATCGATCCGGTAATCGTATTGGGGTCGGCGACAATCTTACGAGCCGGCGCCGCGATCCAATAGCCGCCCGACGCCGCCACATCGGACATCGAAACAACCACGGGCTTCGCGTAATTTGCCAGTTCCACCTCGCGGCGAATTACTTCGCTTCCGACCACGGAGCCCCCGCCGGAATCCACGCGCAGCACGATCGCCTTGATTCCGGAATCCAGGCGCGCTTCGCGAATGTCCGACGCCACCGAATCGCCGCCCATCACGAAACCACCGCCGGGCGTGGTGCCGGAATCACCCGACACGATCAAACCGGTCGCATGCACCACGGCGATCCTAGTCCGGCCGTCGTTCGTGACGTAAGGACGATAGCGATTCAAGGAAACGGGATTCCAGCCCTTGCCTTCTTTTTTGAAATAGCTCTGCAGCTGGTCCCAGTATCCCAGGCGGTCCACGACCTTATTTGTCACCGCGTCCTTCGAGGAAAACGGACCGCGATTCACCAGCGCTTCAAATTGCGCTGGACTTATGCCGCGCGCTTGCGAGGTGTCGCTCAGATATTGCTGGTATATGCTGTGCAGCAGGCCTTCGACTTCTTCCTTGTGAGCTGGCGTGAATTTTTTCTCGGTAAACGTATTGCCGGCCGTTTTGTATTCGGCGATGTGGTAAAACTCCGGAACGACTTTCAGTTTGTCGAGCGTCCCGCGGAGGAAAAGCGCCTGCGCCATCATTCCGCGGATGCTCACCGGAGCGGTGGGCACCAGCCAGATTTGCTGGCACGCGCTGGCCAGGTAATATTCCGGGTTTCCGATTCCATCGTATCCGAGATAGCAGATGCTGGGCTTGCCGCTCTTGCGGAAACGCATTAGATGCGCGCGGATTTCTTCCAGCTTTCCCCAGCCGGTTTCCAGCGGCGCAATCCGCACCACCAGCCCGGTGATCCGGGAGTCGTTTGCGGCGCTGTCGATGGCATCCACATAGTCGTGCAGCACGGGGACCGTCGTGCCGCTGAAAGCGCTGAAGATGTCTGGAGCGCGCTGCTCGTCAATCTGGCCCATGACGTCAATCACCAGAACGCCGCTCGATGGCAGGCGCAGCGCCTTCGGTTTCGACACTACCAATACCAGCACAACAAGGAACACCACCAGGAGGATGATGACAATTGCGCGTCGCTTGGCCCAAGTCATTGCAATTCACCTCATTGTGGATTGGTGCGCGGGGTGCCGAGAATCACCAAAGTAACACCGCGCCGCCCAAAACTCCACCTTGGCGGTGGCCGAAGTTTCGGAGCGCCAAACTCGCATTGCAGCTTTTAGTGGCCGAACGCTTGCGCTAATCTCGTTCTGGAACCGCTGCGGCCAATAACAAATCAAACCGCGGGCTGGAAGACTATGCTAGCGGCCGTCTCGCAAAATGGCGACGCGTCGCTCGCCAGCGCAAGCGAGCCGGAAAATAGTGCACATCAACGCGAAAACCATCAAGGCGTCCGCCGCGATCATCGCAGCGGCGATCCTGGTCACTTACGTGGCCTCGGGACTGCGCTATGCTGCTTACTCCCCGCAACGCTCCACCGCGTATCTCTGGTGCGTCTATCACGTTCATTCCAACATGTCGGACGGTCTGCAGTCCCCCGAGGAAGTCGCCCTGCAGGCGCGCGCCGCGGGAATCAGCCTCGTGCTTCTTACCGACCATGGCAGGCCGAACGTGGAATCCTCCGTTTTTCGCAAGACGATCGAAGGCGTGACCATCGTGGGCGGTTCGGAAACGACCTTGCCGGAAGGGCATTTCACGTTCTTCGGCGCTCGCCATACGCCCGGATTTCGCGTCTCCTCATTTCCGCCGGAAGCGATGGAGGACGCCCGCAGTTGGGGCGCTTTTCCCGTGCTCGCCTATCCGGATGATCTCCGCTACGGTTGGCATTACTGGAACGCGGACCTGAAGCCCGGCGGCATCGAAATCCTGAACTTGTTTACCTGCCTGCGGCGTACTTCTTTGGCCGACCGGTTTCTGCTGGCGATTTACTATCCCTTCTCGCGCTACTATTTTCTGAAGACTGTTGCGTTTCCTTCCGAGTCCATCATTCACTGGGATAACTTCCTCCAGCGCGGCCGCACCTGGGGTTTTGTCGCCTCGGATGCTCACGGCGGATTTCACGTCGCCAAGTTCCTGCCGATAAAAGTACCTTCGTACGCGGACACGTTTTCATTCGTAGCCCTAGGTCTGGACAGGCGCTACAGCGTTGATCCCGAAAGTGCGATTCGCCGCGGAGATTTTTTCAATTGCATTCGCGGCGCGGCCGAACCGGAGAAATTCGAGTTTTTCGCCCAAAGCGCCGCGCAGAGTTTCGCCACCGGAAGCGACGCCCCTGAAAACTCGGACCTGCACGTGACCGCGAAGGCCGGAAATCAAGAGATCCGGCTGGTGCTAAAGAAAGACGGCGCGGAAATACGCGAGGCCGTCGCGGATCATTTGGACGCCCTCAGCGCACCTGCCGGAGTTTATCGCGTCGAAGCCTACCTGCTGCACCATCCGCTGTTGCGAGCCGATGTTCCCTGGATTATTTCCAATCCGATCTTCGTGGGCGTCGCCCGCGATCTCCAGCCCTCCAACCGGTCGCAGTCAGCTCGGGCGGCATTAACCAAACGAGCCGAATTGTACAAACGCTAGGGCCGCTCGCTCATCCCACCGCAGGTCAACTTTAACGATGCGGTCTGCTATAATCTTGACCTCAAACCATGGATTTCGACCACTTAACCACCTTTCTTGAGATCGCTAAACTAGGAAGTTTTTCGCGCGCCGGCCAAAAACTATTTCGATCGCAGCCCGCGGTGAGCGCGCAAATCCGCCAGCTCGAGCAGGAATACGGCCAGAAACTGTTTGATCGCGTCGGAAAGACGGTCAAATTGACCGCAGCCGGCGAAGCCCTCATCGTCTATGCCAATCGACTTTTGACTCTGAAGGAAGAGTCGCTCCGCGCCGTCACCGATCTTTCCAGCTCGCCCCGCGGCACTCTGCAGATTGGCGCCAATGAAGCGACCTGCCTGTACGTGCTTCCGGACTTGTTTGCGGCGTACCACCGCCAATACCCGGCGGTCCAGATCAGTATTTATAGAAACTTCAGCAGAAAAGTGATCGAGAAAATTGAAGACGGCTCGGTTGACGTCGGCATCGTTACCCTGCCGGTAAAGTCTCCCAGCCTGAAAATCCACTCGATTTTCCGCGACCGCCTCATGCTCATGGTCAGCGCCAACAATCCCTTGGCACGCATGAAAAGTGTCACCTTGAGCGAAGTCGCCGACCAGCCGCAGATCGTTCCGAAGACGGGCTACACCCGGCAACTATTCGACAAGCTGTTTCGCCCGCATCGCTCCAAACTGCGCATCACCATGGAGCTGGCCAGCGTCGGCATGATCAAGCGTTTCGTCGCGGCCGGCCTCGGTGTTTCGATCATCAGCGAAAGCTTCGCCAAAGACGAAGTGCGTTCCGGCGAGGCCAAACTCCTCGCCATTTCCGACGCACCCCTCACACGGGAATTGGGCCTGGTCTACCGTCGCGACCGGACCCTCCCGCGCGCTGCCGCCGCGTTTGTCACGCTCCTCCGCCAGCAGATCACACAATCCGACGGCGTCCATCACCCCGCCAAACACTGAATTTCGGCTGCTGGTACCGATTTTCTCCCTCATTGTCCCGGCTTGTCCGCGCCGCGTCACACCAATCGACGGAGTCCGGTTTCTGGATACCCTTCCACAACTCCAAGCATCCAAATATTAGATAGCACGCGTACTATAAATGGGGTCTTCCGGAGCGGAGTAGAAAAATGCTCATCAAGAAAGCGCCAGACCTGACGTATGCCGACGTGACGCCCAAGGGTCTTTACATGGGCCGTCGCAATTTCCTTTTCGGCATAGCCGCCACCTACGGCGCGGTGATTGGATACAAAAAATTGACGCGTCTGATGGCCGGCCCGGCGACCGGCAACACCCCTGTGAAGCTGGCCGGCGCGACCAAGTGGCCCTACAGCACGACAGAAAAGGAAACGCCGCTCCAGGATGTCACGCGCTACAACAATTTCTACGAATTCGGCACCGGAAAATCCGACCCTGCGGAGAATGCCAAAAACTTCGTGACGTCGCCGTGGACCGTTTCCGTCGAGGGCGAAGTAGCCAAACGCCGCAAGTTCACGATGGACGAGATCATGAAAATTGCTCCGCTCGAAGAGCGTATTTACCGGCACAGATGCGTCGAAGCTTGGTCCATCGTAGTCCCATGGATCGGCTATCCTTTTAGCACTATAGTGAATTTGGTCGAACCCACCCCGAAAGCCAAGTACGTGGCCTTTGAAAGCTATTACAGCATCACGCAAATGCCGGAGGGTCCTAGCGCCGGGATCGAGCTCCCCTACGTCGAAGGATTGCGCCTCGACGAGGCGATGAATCCATTGACGCTTCTCACCGTGGGCATGTACGACGAGACGCTCCCGAATCAGGATGGCGCACCCGTGCGCATGGTGATTCCGTGGAAGTACGGTTTTAAGAGCATTAAATCAATTGTCCGGATTCGCTTCGTAAAAGATCAGCCGCCCACCACCTGGAATATCGCCAATTCTCACGAATATGGCTTTTACTCCAATGTGAATCCCAACGTGGATCATCCCCGCTGGAGCCAGGCCAAGGAGCGGCGCCTCGGAGAATTTCTGCGGCGCGACACATTGATGTTCAATGGCTACGGCGATCAGGTTGCCAGCATGTACAACGGCATGGACCTGAAGAAATACTTCTGACCGTGAGCTTCGAGTGAATTCCATACTCACCAGCAAGTGGGCGAAGGTCGTTGTGTTCCTGCTGTGCCTGATTCCGTTCGACATGCTGCTGTGGCGCGCGTTCCACAATGGATTCGCGGGCTTTCCAGACAATATGGACTTTGGCCCCAATCCCATAGAATTCATCACCCACGCAACAGGGGATTGGACGATTCGCTTTTTGGTCATCACCCTTGCGATTACGCCACTTCGCAAGATCTTGCGCCAGCCGCAACTGATTCGGTTTCGTCGCATGCTCGGCCTGTTCGCGTTTTTTTATGCTTGTTTGCATTTCAGCACGTGGATCGGGCTCGACAAATTTTTTGCCTGGTCCGAGATGTGGAAGGACGTTCTGAAACGGCGGTTCATCACCGTGGGCTTTGCCGCATTCGTGCTGATGGTTCCGCTGGCGCTCACTTCCACGGCCGGCATGATCCGCAGGCTGGGTGGGAGGCGCTGGCAACTTCTGCATCGCGCCATTTACGCCAGTGCGATCCTCGGCGTGATTCACTATTACTGGCTGGTGAAATCCGACGTGCGGAAGCCGCTCCTTTACGCCATCCTCGTGGGAATCCTGCTGGCGTGGCGGTTGGGAGTATGGCTCTACGGTCGCGGCCAGAGCGCTGCGGCAAGCAGCGCCCGCCGAACCGAACCTTCCACTGCGGAAGGCGCCTAACCACCTCTTCGGTAAGCGACAAGCCTTGCGTTTCTCACGCATTCCGCCGATGGCGGTGCCACTGTCCCGAACCTGCACTTGCGCACAGGTGTTTCATATCGGTATTTCAGGTAGACTTGGGAGTAAAATTGCTCGAGAAACTGGCCGCTAATGCCGAGACCTGCAGGCATTGTTTCTTGCGTGATAAAGGGTTACAAGGCAGCGCCTTTCGGGGTTTTTGAAAATTCTTTTGTGGAGTGCTTCTCGTGCAGAGCTTAAGAACTCCATTCTTGATCACGCTTCTCGCGTGCGCGGGCCTTTTCTTGTTCGCCTGTGGATACTCCGGCACGCCTCCAGGCACCAAGGCCAACGCTCCGGTGATCACGCAACAGCCCGCGAGCCAGACTGTAACCGCAGGTCAGCCAGCGGCATTTTCGGTGGTAGCCACAGGAACTGCGCCCCTCAGCTATCAGTGGTACTTGAACGGCGCCGCCGTCGGAACCGATTCCGGTACCTACACGATTACTCAAGCTGCCACCGCCCAATCCGGCGCCCAAATCTACGTGAACGCTGCGGACTCCGGCGGCACGACCAAGAGCAACACCGTCTCTCTAACCGTAAACCCAGCCGCGACGGCTCCGACGATATCCCAGCAGCCTGCCAGCGTCACCGTGACAGCCGGACAGACGGCAAATTTCTCGGTGCTGGCGACGGGCACCGCGCCTCTCACGTATCAATGGTTCATGAATGGTGCGGCAGCCGGAACAAACTCCAGCACATTCTCGATTTCACAAACTACTACCACGCAAACGGGCGCGCAGATTTATGTGAACGTTGCGGACTCCGCCGGCACGACCAAGAGCAACACTGTGTCGCTAACCGTAAACGCGGCGGCGACGGTACCCGCGATTACCCAGCAGCCTGCCAGCGTCACCGTGACCGTGGGACAGGCGGCAACATTTTCTCTCACGGCCACTGGCACCGCTCCGCTCACCTACCAGTGGTTCATGAATGGAACCGCTGTCGGCACAAATTCAAACACGTATTCGATTTCGCAAACCACTATCGCGCAAAATGGCGCGCAAATCTACGTGACCGTCACGAACACTGCTGGGAGCGCAACGAGCAAGACTGTGACATTGACTGTGAACATGGTACAAACCAGCGGTGTGAACGTTTTGACCTATCACAACGATGTTGCGCGGACTGGTCAGAATCTTAGTGAGACCACGCTGACTCCCGCGAACCTGAACTCCAATAGCTTCGGCAAGGCGGGTTACCTGTCCGTGGACGCAGGCGTGGACGCGGAGCCGTTATATGTCTCGAGTCTTACCGTGGCGGGTGCCAGCCACAATGTGGTTTTCGTTGTTACCGAGAATGATTCCGTGTACGCCTTCGATGCGGACACCTTCGCACAACTCTGGCAGGTGTCGGTGCTGGGCGCGAACGAAACGGCCAGCGACAACCGCGGCTGTGGCCAGGTTTCGCCGATCATCGGAATCACTTCCACGCCGGTCATCGATCCAACAGCCGGCGCGCACGGCGAGATTTTTGCCGTGGCGATGTCGAAGGATACAAACGGAAACTATTACCAGCGCTTGCATGCGCTGGACATCACCACCGGAGCTGAAGAGTCTGGCAGTCCGGTTACGGTGCACGCCACGTTTCCCACCGCGAGCGGTACCACCACGTTTGATCCCAAGCAGTACAAAGAACGCGCCGCGCTCTTGCTGCTGAACGGCGTGATTTACACAAGCTGGGCTTCCCACTGCGATGACGGCCCGTACACCGGATGGATCATCGGCTACAACGAAACGTCGTTGTCGCAAACCAGCGTGCTGGACGTCACGCCTAACGGCGGTGACGGGGCCATCTGGATGTCCGGCGACGGCCCGGCGGCCGATTCTTCCGGCAACATTTATTTTCTCGATGCCAACGGAACGTTTGATGACACGCTGAATAGCAACGGGTTTCCGGAGAACGGCGATTACGGCAATGCGTTCATCAAGATTTCCACCGCAGGGAACAGCCTCAGCGTGGCCGATTATTTCAACATGTACAACACCACCGCGGAATCAAATGCGGACCAAGACCTTGGGTTCCGGCGGCGAAATGCTGTTGCCCGATCTGCAAGACAATCAGGGCAACACCTGGCACTTGGGAGTCGGCGCAGGCAAGGATGGTCACATTTACGTTGTAAATCGCGACCTGATGGGCAAATTCAATACCAGCAACGACAGCGGAATTTATCAGGAGATTGATTCGAACGGTTTGAACGGCGGCGTCTGGTCCATGCCTGCTTATTTCAATAACGTCGTATATTACGCTGCCAGCGGCGACATCCTTCGGGCCTTCTCGATTTCAAATGCAAAGCTGGTCGCGCCGGCTAGTTCGCAAAGCGCGGTGAACTTCCCGTATCCGGGTGGGACGCCCAGTATCTCGGCGAACGGAACGTCCAACGGAATCGTCTGGGTTGTGCAGAACAATGGCGGAGGCGTATTGCGCGCCTATGACGCTACCAATCTCGCGACCGAGCTATACGATAGCAACCAAGCCGCCAACAGCCGCGACCACTTCTCAGACAATAAGTTCATTACGCCCATGATCGCGAACGGCAAAGTCTACGTCGGAACCCCGAACGGCGTCATCGTGTTTGGAATGTTATAGTAGGCCGCTATTCGATCTTGCTCGAGAGCGGCAGTAACTGCTCATCACTGCGGGTGAACTCCCAACCGATCATTCATCTCGCCAGCCTCGAGCGGGCGAATGCATAGGTCCTTCCCGCTCGCGCTGCACTGGTACACCTGATACGCGGGGAGATCATCATCCTGAACTTCGTACGTGCCATTTTCCATGTCCGAGGTGTCGTCGAAATCGAACATGGCGTGTGGATTCCCTGGTGTCGTGCGCACGCGGAACTGCCCGGAAGCTGGTTCATAATTTCCATAACTGAAGCAATATCCGATGCACGCGCGATCTAGCATGTGCTGAATAAGGATGCGCGAGCCGGGAAATGGCTTGATGGTGCCGAGAACTCGCTGGTCGGGCAACAGAGTGCGCAGCAGCCGAACAACCTGAGCTTCCATCCGATCGATCGTTGCGGTGTCCTGATACAAAAACACAAAAAATATTGCTGCGATCGCGCCGCATGCCATCAAATGCCATTTGCGCGGTCGCATGGCGCCGAGCAGGCAGCAGAGAATCGCGGCGGATACCGACGTCAGCCGCTCCGTCAGCAGGGCCAGTGAAGACGGCTGGTGCGGAAAGCGGATGCCCTCTGGCAGGAGAATCACTCCCAGGCAGACGATGATGTAAAGTTGCAGTGAAACCGCGTAGTCCTCCCAGCGAAATTTCCCCCAAGGTCGACTGAAAAAATCCGCGGCTAGAGCCATAAATATGAAAACGAGCAGCGCGAATTCAGGAATCACATACCGCGCGCCGAAAAGGACCACTTGGTCCGTTCCATTGAAAAAGTAAACGGGGCCGCTCTGCGCGTCCACGATATCGTGGTGCCAGAAATACCAGCGAGCCGCAAATAGTGACGCAACGCCGGCGCCCAGCAACCAAACTTGATAGCGTCGCGGAATCCTCTCCGCAATCGCCACATAGACCGATCCCCCCACCAGCCATGCAAATCCCAACGGATGCGCCAGGATGATCAGCGGCGCGAGCGCCATGGGAACAAGGAGCTCCCACCCTTTGCCGCGCCAGAAAATTGCCATGCCGAAAAATGCCAGTCCCAACGAAACGTAAAAATTCATGAATCCCATGTGGAAGGAATAGCCGTACGCGAACATCGCCATGCACGGGCATAAATACCACGGCGCGCGCTGTGTGGCGGCGCACACCAGCGCAAACATCCCCCAAAAGAAAATCAATACCGCGAAAGAAACAGCGAGTTTCTCCGCCACATGCAGCGAAACGACCCTTCCCAATGCGGCCAGCAGTAAATCGAACAGCACATTATTCCATCGCTGCGCCAGCCATAGCCCCGGCGCTTGCCCGTGCTCGACGAGTTGCGCGAGCCAAGCGTTGTATATGTGGCTGCCCAAATCTCCCGCGACGATTGTCTGATGCCAGAAACACGGCACCAGCACAACAGCCGAAACGCCCAGAAATTTCCGGCAGTGGTCGCGCACAAATCTGACCGACTGCCCGAGGATGGGCGCAGGCGAAACACGCTGCGGCCCCGTTTTTTCGTCGCCGCGGCCAATGGATTCGTGCAGATGATCGGCTGTATTCGTGGCAAATCGCTGCGTGAAGGACGGCGTGTCAGGCGTATCGAGTCTTTTCATTCGATCATGCAAACATATCACGAGAATAATCGAACCCCAGGCAGCAATTGAAGACCTGTGTCACGTCGCCTGCGCGCAGCTTCCATGGTTTCGCGCGCCATGCTGCTCGAATTCGCGGCAGCAGTGGTATAAGGGGGGGTGCGGTAGCGCGTTGTGCGCAGGAGGCAAGCGATGAGTGATCCCCCAGTAGTAAATGCGGCGGATGTGGCGAAGAAGGCGGTGGGCTGGTCCATCTTCGTGAGCGTCATTATGATTGTGGCCGGACTGTTGGCGATTGCCATGCCACTCGAGGCCGGAATCGCGGTGAATATCTTTGTAGGCTGGATGCTGATATTTGCGGGCCTGGCCCATTTCGTTTTCGCTTGGTTCACGCGTCGAACGGGCAGTGTGCTGTTGAAAGTCCTGCTGGGCATTCTCTATTTGTGCGTGGCCGTGTATCTGCTCGAACATCCAGCGCGCGGTCTCGCAACGCTCACGCTTGTGCTGGCGTTCTACCTGCTGATCGAGGGCATCACCGAGATCGTGCTTTATTTCCAGCACCGGCCCGCCGGCGGGTCCGGCTGGTTCCTGATTGACGGGATCATTACATTGATTTTAGGCGTGATGATCTGGCAATTGTGGCCATCGAGCGTGGAATGGGTGCTCGGCACCATCGTGGGCATCAGCATCTTCTTCAGCGGCGTCACGCGATTGATGATTTCGCTGGCCGCGCGCCGCGTCGTCACGAAAGTCGCTTAAACCAAAACAGCAATTCCGCGCGCCAGATGCGCTGCGCCGCAAATCCCGATCCCAAACTTGAAGTTTTTTGCTGAGGCGGGAAGGCTACGCGTCCTGATCGTCTTTCTTAGGCGCGTAGGGATATTTCGGCGGTTTCTGCATGTGCGAAGTGCGATAAGCTTCCAATTCCGCGTCAGTCAAATGGAAATGGGTCTTCGCCGGATGATTTTCCGTGGCTGCGAGCTCCACGTGCAACCGGTGCGAGCAGATATCGGGCGCGTCCTGAAAACGCACGCGGCGCGTGTTGAAAGCCTCATTCGGAATCGTCAAAGTATATTCGCGCGGCTCGGTCGCAGTTTCGCGCACCGTAAAAGTATATTCGCGGCCCTGGGACTTGGCCTCGAAGCCGACGAACTGCACGATCACGTTGTTGTGAGTGCTCATTTTCCCGCGGCAGCCACGACGGCGATGGCCTTTTTGACGCGCTTGGCGCGCTTGCGCTTGGGGGGAGTGCCTTCGGCCAGCTCCACGACCATGATGCTGGTGACGAACTTCTTCATCCCATGCAGGTCGAAATCTATGGAAGTGCGGTCGTTGTCCGATTCGGTGATCACGCCTAAACCGTATTGGAAGTGCTTGATGTACTGCCCTTCGGGGAGTGCTTTCAAGAGACTCCTATGACCGCTACTGCTCGTGCGAAAAAAAAAGGCGAACCGGGGGTTAGCCGGCTCGCCCTTTACGACTAGAGGCTAGTGACGTTCGCTGCCTGCAGGCCCTTGGGGCCGCGGGTAACCTCGAACTCAACCGCCTGGCCTTCGTTCAGCGACTTGTAACCTTCCGCCTGAATGGCCGAAAAGTGTACAAATACATCCTCGCCGGACTGGCGCTGGATGAATCCAAATCCCTTGCTGGCATTGAACCACTTCACTGTTCCTTGTTCTCTCACTGATTTACTTCCTTCTTTTTTTAAGCTATTTGTTTGCTTCTCGACCGCCTCCAGCCGTAAAGCAAAAGAGGCCGCAAGTGTGAACTTGCAGCCCCTTCATCGAATCTAAAGGTGTTACAAGAGCAACAAACGCAACCCAACCATACCACGCTTTCCCCGGGGGACCTAGGGAATTCGGAGGAGGGGGTCAAGGGTGACTGGTGATTGGTGAGTAGTGATTGGTGCGTCGCGCGTGGTGATTTGTGACAGGGACCTTTGTGGCACAGCCGCCCCGTCCACTGGACTGAACCCCTATTTTGAGACAGACGAAAATGGCACACTTTGCACCCTGTGCCGATTTCGTCGCACCAAGCCCGTAAGTTGCGGTAATGCAGAAAAGCAACGGGGTCGAGGACCCCCAAATTGGTTATCGCGCGGGGGCGGCTGCTTCTTGGGTGGGGGATTCGTGCATGCTTAGGATGTACCAGTGGTTTGCGGATTTGCGGCAGAGCATCATGCCGCGGCCGGTGGTGTGCACGTACGGGGAGTCGATGGTGTAGTCGTACAGGCTCCAAACCACGTCGCCGACGGCGCGTTGGTCGTTCATGGTCATGGAGAGATGGGCGCGCGGGGTGAGGCCAAAATAGAGTTGCCGGAAATGATGGGTGGCCTGGTCGCGTCCATGCAGTTCACCCCCGGGAGAACTCAGCACGAAATCCGGATCGAAACAAGAGGCCAGCCTGTCGGCATCGGCGTTGTTGAAGGCCTCCGAGCAGGAATGCATGGCCTTCTCCATTTCCGCGATCATGGATTCCTCGGAGGAACTCGGCGGCGCAATGCCGAGCCGCGCGACGCTGCGTTTCAGGTCAATGGTGACGCCCAGGCGTTCGAGGAGATCCACGCCGAGCACTCCATCGAGTGGGCCGCCACAGGCTCTTGCGATGGCAGTCAAGTCAATCGCCGGGAGGCTGATACCGCGCAGGGTGTGATTCCCGAGCGAAAGTTCGTCCACGGAAACTTCGCGAGCCTTCAGCGGCGTGACTTCATTCCAGGACTGGATGCGGACGTCTTTCGCGCGCCCTTGCGGAAAGGATTTTTCGTTGAGCATGGAGGTGGCGGCAGTGTCTATCAGGAAGCGCTTGTCGGCGTGATTGACCTGGAGCACGACAACCGGGAGGCTGTCGCAGCGCTGCAGGGGAATTTCGGCGCTGCTCACCGGGGACTGCGCTCGGGCACTGTGCGCCGCAAGCGTGAGCAGCAAGCCAGCGCAGGTGCAAGCGCGCGCAAACGCGAGCGAACCCGAACCAATACGCATCGTTCCCTCGGTTACATCGCTCGACTACATCGGTTCCGTAACATCGTCAATTCGCCGCAGGATGGCGCGACCCGCCGAACGAAAAGCATCCCGTTCGCGGAATAAGCGCGAACTCCAGTTCGCTCCCATGGCGAACGCTTGAATTTCGAACGCAAGCTGGCGAACATCGACGTCCTTGCGGATTTCACCGGCGTCCTGCGCGTCGCGCGCGGCGTGTTCCAGACTTCCCAGCCATTTCTTCATCAGTTCGACGATGCGGTCGCGCACGCGCCCGGGCCGATCATCGAATTCGAGCGACGCGGCGGAAAAGAAACAGCCGCCAGGGAATACCTTATCTTCTCCATATGACAGCCAATTTTCGCAAAGCGCACGCAGGCGTTTGACACCATGGAGTTTCGAGGCGGGAAGGACGACCCTCTCGACGAAGATGTCGCGAGCTTCGTCAACGACGGCGCATTGCAAATCTTCCTTGGAGCCGAAGTGAGCGAAAAGGCCGCTCTTGCTGATGCGCAGGGTTGAGGCGAGCTTTCCGATAGTCAAACCTTCGAGTCCTTCGAGGGAAGCGAGATTCACGGCTTTGCGCAGGATGGAGTGATGAGTTTTCAGGCCGCGCGGGCGGCGGACGGGATGCTGCGGGGGCGCGGCGCCAGGGGGGAGCCGCGATGGTGGGCGCGTTGTGGCTGTTTGTTTGCGCGCGTTCATTTTGGATTTGCGGATAATAGCACGACCGTTCGTTCTATTACAAGTAGAAGATATCGAGCAGAAATGCAAGGAGGTAGAGGAGGTGCAGGATGTGGAGGTAAAGGGGGTAGCGAGGCGGGGGCGCTTGCGTTTTACTGCAAAGATTCAACACCGAGGCCACGGAGAAAAGCGGGGGCACGGAGAGGAGCGGCATGGAAGGTTCCCAGGCGCGTGACGCCGAGGGTTTTAGAGTTCGTGAAAATGGCAACGTAAAAATGCATGGCTACTCCGGGTTGCCCTCAAACCACAGGAACGGCGTGATGTCCTATTTGTCCTTTGCCGCCAGCAATTCTGCGAGGTGGTCCCAGCTTTGCGCAGCACCCTGCTCCATGCCGGTCTTGAGCGCGCCGTCGCGAGCGGCGCGCGACGAATAAAGCACGGTCTGCGTGAGCGTGGTTTTGCCGGCGTGCTCGGCGAGGGTCATGGTGACCAGTGTCTCGCCGCCGGTCCAGTCCTCGTCCCACACTTCGCTAAAGACCAGACGTTCGGGCGGCGCGATTTCGCGATAGACGCCGCGGAACCCCATGTGATTTCCATCGTGGTGACGCCATTCGAAGCGCAGGGCTCCGCCTACACGCAGATCTATTTCGCAGTGGGCTAATCGCCAGTCGGCGGGCCCATAAAGCCAGCGTTTTAGAAGTTCGGGTTTGCTCCAGGCTTCGAAAACCAGGTGACGCGGAGCGTCGAAGATGCGCGTCATGGCGATTTCACGATCGGAAGGCGTAGTGACTTGCAACCCGGAGGTGTTGGGCATCGGCTATCTCCTCTGCCGTTTGGCGCGTGGACGTTTCTTCTTGGTTTGCAGCTCGCCGAGCAGGACATCGAGGCGCTGGAAGTTGCTCTCCCAAATCTGGCGGTAGCGCGCGAGCCAGACGTCCAGCTGCTGAAGCGGGGCGGGGCGCAAGGTGTAGATACGGCGCTGGGCGGCCACGCGGACGTCCACGAGTCCAGCATCGCTGAGAACGCGGAGGTGTTTCGAGACCTGGGGTTGGGGAAGACGCAGGCGATGAACCATGTCGTTGACAGGGCGCGGACCCGAGCGCAGGAGTTCGACGATTTGGAAGCGATGGGGTTCGGCGAGGGCTTTGAGGGTTTCCAGCATGGCTTTCGCTAATATGCCCAAAGTAGAATATACGTGTCAAGGAATATTCTGTCAGGAGGATATACGGAAATGGCGGTAGAGAGGAAGAGGCACAGAGGCACAGAGGCACAGAGGCACAGAGGCACAGAGGCACAGAGGCAGGAAAGCTATATCAGCGCGGTGTCGTTTTTGCGTTAAGGCTTTAACACAGAGTTCACAGAGAACAACGGAGGGCACGGAGGCGACGGCGTGGGGGATCGCCCTGGATCCGCCCGCGGCAAATCTCAGGGTGAATTGGCCTATAGGACAATTCAGCGGAGCGTTTGCCGAAGGGAACGCGGCGGAGGTATGATGGCGCTACCTGCGGACGACGGTTGCGCACGGCGAATCGAAAGCCACTCCTGCCGGGAGGCTGCCATGAAACGAAAACCCCTTCTGATTGTCGGCGGCATTGTTGTTTTGTTGTTTCTGATCATTCTGGCATTGCCGCTTTTTATCAATGTGAACCAATTCAAGCCGACGCTGGAAACCAAGCTGAGCGCTGCGATGGGGCGCAAGGTGGGAATCGGCGACATCGGCCTTTCGATCATTTCGGGATCGGTGACGGTGAAAGATGTTTCAGTGGCGGACGATCCGGCATTCAGCAATTCGCCATTTTTGACGGCGAAATCGCTGCATGTGGGCGTGGAGATGATGCCCTTGATTTTTTCGCGGGAGTTGAACGTCAGCTCCTTCAAGATCGAGGATCCCGAGATCACCTTGCTGCACAACGCGAACGGGACGTGGAATTATTCGACGCTGGGCGCGGCGGGATCGAAGTCCACGGGTAGCACGGCGGCTCCGGCGGCGAGTCCCGCGAAGA
Organism: uncultured Acidobacteriota bacterium; assembly: GCA_963795005.1. GTDB lineage: Bacteria > Acidobacteriota > Terriglobia > Acidiferrales > UBA7541 > Palsa-295. The sequence continues at coordinate 20,626 of CAWCGE010000002.1, forward strand.
GTGGCGGCGCGGCGCCCACGGCTACCGCGCCGGGATTCAGCGTGGATAAGTTGACGATTTCGAACGGGAAAATAATTGTGGGCACGGTGGGATCGAAGGCCAAGCCGAGCGTCTATTCGAACGTGAACCTGGAAGCTTCGGACCTTTCGTACACGACGGAGTTTCCTTTCAAGCTGACGGCCACCGGGCCGGGCAATGCGGATTTGAAGGTGGAAGGCAAGGCGGGACCGATCAATCAGATGGACACTTCGCTGACGCCGTTGAATGCGACGGTGAGCGTGCAGCACCTGGACCTAGCGACGACGGGATTCATTGATCCCGCTTCGGGGATTGCGGGCGTCGCGGATTTCAACGGCAGCCTGAATTCGGACGGCAAGCAGATGAGCGCGAAGGGCACGGTGAAGGCGAACAAGCTGAAGGTATCGGCGTCGGGCCAGCCTTCCAGCGTGCCGCTGACTGTGGATTACGCGACGGATTACACGCTGAAAAGCCAGACTGGCGTTTTGAATCAGGGCGACATTCACATTGGGAACGCGCTGGCGCACCTGACAGGAAATTACAATGCTTCGGCGGAGCCCACGAAGGTGGACATGAAGTTGAATGCGCAAGCGATGCCGCTGGGCGATCTGGAGGGTTTCCTGCCGGCTGTGGGCGTGGTGTTGCCTCCAGGATCGAAGCTGCAAGGTGGAACGCTCACTACGAACTTGACGATTACCGGGCCGGTGGACAAGCCTGTGATTGTCGGACCGGTGAATCTTTCGAATGCGAAGCTGGCGGGATTCAGCTTGAAGTCGAAGCTGGGGGCGCTGTCATCGTTCACGGGATTGGGCGGCGGAGGTGGGGGCGGCGGGTCGGACACCGAGATTCAGACGCTTAGCGCGAACGTCCGGAATGATCCGTCCGGCACGAAGATTGATAACTTAAATTTGGTCGTGCCGTCGATCGGGACGGTCACAGGAGCTGGGACGGTGAGCGCGGCGGGACAGCTGGACTTCAAGTTGGTGGCCAAGCTCTCGGGTGCAGTTGGCGGAGGGATCACGCAGGTGGCTGGCGGCGCGGGGGGAATCGCATCGTCACTGACGGGCGGTGGCGCGAAAGGAAATTCCTCCGGCGGCGGGATCCCATTCATGGTGAAGGGAACGACTTCGAACCCGCAGGTGATTCCGGATATTGGCGGAGCGGTGGGGAACATGGTGAAGGGCAGCGTACCGGGGGTGGGGAATGCTGGGAATCCGGCGGGCGCGGCCTCTAATGCGCTGGGCGGTTTGCTGGGGAAGAAGAAAAAACCGTAACGAAAAGCCAGCAAGCCCTTGCACCCCGCCGCGGGGGCGCTCTCAGAGAAGCCGGCGCGCTACGAGGCGTGGGTGATCGCGTTTTCCGCGTCGCCGAACAGAGTGCGAAGCGCACGGATTACGAAGCGAATAAGGATCGCGATTACGCAGAGTGCCACGAAGACGATGGCTGACGCGATGTAGGGATGTTGCGTCATGATCCACATCAGGAATACCACGAGCGCATCTTCACTCAGACTCAGCGCGAAATTCGAAAATGGTTCGGGCGAGTGGGTGACCGCCGCTCGCGCGGCCGTCTTGCCGCCGTGGGCTGCGAGAGCGATCAAGCCGCCCGCGAAGGTGGCGGCGATTTGTTCCCATGCAGGCAACTGTGAGGTGGCCGCGTAGGCCAGGTAGGCGGCGACCGGGACACGCACGAACGTGTGCGCGGCATTCCAGAGCAGATCGAAGATGGGTATTTTGTCGCCGACGAATTCGAGCAGAAAGAGCACGGCGCAGATGGAGATCACTTTCCAGTCCTGCAAAACGTGGAGCGAATCGGGCAGCAGCAGGACGTTGTATCTTCCCAACAATCCCAACATTCCGACGGTGGCGTAGACGTTCAGGCCTGCTGAGAAACTGACGACCACCAGAATCGCCGTAAGCTCTCTACCTTTCGGGATCAGCGGAGATAGCACGGTGAGGCTCATGAGATGGACGAAGATGCCGCGCGGCGTGCCGCAGATAATTCGACGCGCGGAATTACGACGTGGGGCTACTTAGTCGTCGGCTGCTTGGCGATTACGAGGTCCTTGATCTTGTTGTAGGTGGCCTGCGGGATGATTTTCCTTTTGACCAGATCGGTTTTGGCGTGATACGGGCGGCCGTCAATGATCTTTTGCGAGTACGCAGCGCCAATTCCGGGCAGAGCGTCGAGTTGTTCTTTCGTCGCGGAATTAAGATCCACGAGATTGCCGCTCGCGGGCGCCGCGGACTTCGCAGCCTGGGCGCTGTACGCGTGGCTGTGAGCGAGAACAGGGATCGAAAGGGCGAACAACAGCGAGGCTGCGAGGACGAAGAGCGAAAAACTGTGTTGAGGTTTCATGGAGATGCTCCTTGTGGACGCAACCGTTTCAGGCCGCGGCGCGGGCTGGGAACCCAAACGTTAATCCGTAGTCGCCGGTACAATACCACCTGGCATGGGGGAGATTCCAGGGTTCGTAAGAAAAAAATCAGAGATCGCTGGCTGCCAACGCTACGAGGCAATGCGGAAGCCGCTACATTTAGTTAGAATGGGTTAACCACGGGGGTGGTGATCCTTGGGGCAGCTGGACGGTGGAATCGGAACTGGCCGGAGTTTCGCAGCAATCGTTGGAGGGAGCCGGAAACATCGGGCGAGAGTTTCCAGCGTCGCGTGCACTGTTGTTTTGCTTGTAGGGCTGGGGCCATTACTGGCCCAGCAGATTTCCTCGCAGCAAACTTCCAAGAAAACCGCGGTGAATGCCGCTGAGCTGGTGCGTTTGCGCGCGCAGTGGTTCTTTCGGCAGCGAGCCTCGGCGAATGGACACGTGCCGGGAGCCCTGCTGCTGCGCGCACTTGCACAAAATAAAAAAATGATCGCGGCGGAAGGCACTTTTGCTGAGCGTTTTGGTGTACGCAAAGTGGCCGGCGCGGCGGCAGCGAGTTCGTGGACGTCCTGGGGGCCGCAGCCGACCGCGAAGACCATGTTCTACGGAAATGTTTCGGGACGCGTGACGGCGCTGGCCGTTGACCCGTGCGACGCGACGGGCAACACGGTATATGCAGGGGGTGCAGACGGCGGAGTGTGGGTGAGCTTTAACGCGTTGAGCGGCAAGCCGGTGACTTGGCAGCCGCTGACGGACGATCAGCCGTCGCTTTCGACCGGGGCGCTGGCACTGGTTTCATCAAGCTGCCAAACGGTGAACGGCCACATGCAGAGTCAGGAAATCCTGGTGGGCACCGGCGAATCGAATTACGCGCTGGACAATATATATGGCGCGGGGGTTTTGCGTTCAACCGACGGAGGCCAAACGTGGATGCAGGATTCAACGTTCACGGCGAGCGCGTCAGCGGGACCGGGCGCGAGCGGGCCGTATATCGCGGCGCTGGCCGTGCAGCCGAATCAAGCGAATCCCGTGATTCTGGCGGCGGTGCAGGGAACGGATTTTGCGGCGGGAGGACCGCTGCTTTCGGGCGTGTGGCGTTCGACGGATGGGGGCAACCACTGGAGCCGCGTGCAACCGGACGGAGGCGGAGCGACGGGTGCGCCGTTTAATCCCGCGACCGATGTGAGGTTTGATCCCAGCGATGCCGCGGGAGACACGGTGTATGCGGCGCTGGGCGATCCCAACGGGGATTCCGATCCTAAAGCAGCGTGTTCGGCAGCGCCTTGCAATGGTGTTTATATTTCGCACGATGCGGGAAGCACGTGGAGTCGCGTTGCGGGGGTCGACGGCGCCGCGACGCCGTCACTTTATGGCAGCATTGCGCTGGGGATCGCTGCGGGGAGCGCGCCGAGCAATTTGACCCTGTACGTGGCGATCGCCGACGCCAGCACAAAATCAGACAATTTGCTGAATGTTTTGAAGGGCACGGGAATTCAGGCCAATGGCTCGGGGCCGGCGTTCACGGCGATTTACCCCAACGTCTCGAACCTGCCGGATTTTTGCGCGCCGCAGTGTTTTTACGACATGAGGGTCCTGGCGGTGCCGGGGACTTCGGGGACGATTATTTTTGCAGGAGGCGCGGCGCAACCGCCGCTGGCGAAAAATGCGTTTGGGACTTCGTCCATCTACCGGTCGCTGGATGGAGGCGGCACTTGGGGCGACGTGAGCGCGGACGGCAGCGGCAAAGGCACTTCGACGCACGTGGACGTACATGCATTTGATTTTGCCGTGGCGCCGGGTTCGCAGGCTCTGGCGATGTTCGTGGGGAATGATGGTGGCGTGTGGGCTTCCCAGGATGTTTTCAATTCCAGTGTGTCGCCGGGGAACGAGCACTGGGCGGACTTGAACACGGATACAGGCGATCCAAACACGTCGCTGAATCTGACGCAATTTTATCCGGGAGTGTCGATTCATCCGGCCACGGACAATATCATTTTTGGCGGCACGCAGGGGAACGACATTCAGCAGTACAGCGGTACTTTGGATTGGAGCGGGGAGCTGGCTTGTCCGTATGATGGCGGTTACACGGCCATTGACCCGCAGACGCCGAGCACGATTTATGCGGCTTGCAGCTATCTGGGCGGACCCGGCACGTTGAACAAAAATAAGATGAATGGAGTGCCGGGGCAGGACGGAATCAACTGGGCGGCGATAGACAATAATAACGGGATCAACTTCAGCGACAATGCGGATTTCATTCCACCGCTGGTTCTGGATGTGAAGAACAGCCAGAACTTATATTTTGGCAGCTACCGGCTGTATCAGACGACCAATGCGGGCGGGAGTTGGTCGGCGATTACTGGCGACCTGACCACGGATGGCAGCGAGAATTTTATTACGACTATCACGGCGGCGCCGAGCGATTCGAATACGATTTACGTGGGGACTTCGGACGGGCTGCTATGGCAATCGTCGGAGGCCTTGCAAGGCGCGCCCGATATTCGAAAGATCGACCAGGCAAACCAGCCGAAGCGCAGCGTCACCGCGATTGCCGTGGATTCTGTGAATCCGAAGGCGGCGTTTGCGGCTTATTCCGGTTTTTCCTGTCCGGGGATCAGCGGTTGCGACGGCCTCGGCCACATTTTCTTCACGAATAATGTGGGCGCCGCGTGGATACAAGTGGACGGCAATCTGCCGGATGTTCCGGTGAATGACATCGTGATTGATCCGACGGACGCGACGGACAATACGATTTATATTGCGACGGATGCGGGCGTGTACGCGAGCGCGAATGCGACGGCCGGCAGCGCGACGACATGGAGCATGCTGCAAGCGGGTCTTCCGAATTCGCAAGTGCTATCGCTGAAGTTGCGCAGCGTTTCACGGCTGTTGGTGGCGGCGACCCACGGACGCGGCGCGTGGAGCACGGTGCTGCCGGCGTTGCCGGGATTCGTGCTGACAGGATTGAGTCCAGCGTCAACGGCCTTCGGTTCTGGCTCGTTCCTGCTGGCTGCGTCGGGAGACGCGTTCACGCCGAAGTCGGTGATCAATTTCAATGAGATGGCCTTGGCGACGACGTTCGTGAGCGCGACAACTCTGAAGGCGGCAGCTTCCGGCGCGGGCGCGGCGTGCGGCGGTGCGGTGCCGGTTTTTGTTTCCGATCCCACGGCGGGCATGACGAACACGCTGACTTTCAGCGTGGTTGGAGTGCCATGCGATTTTTCATTTGGTGCAGTCACGCCGGCGAGCAGCACCGTGAGCGCTGGAGGGACTGCGAATTACCAGGTAACGTTACAGACGTCCGGCCCCGCAGCGAGCGCTGTGCAGCTTTCTTGCAGCATTCCGCTTGCGGGCGCCACTTGCCAGTTCACGCCGAATCCCGCGACGCCCGCAGCCGGCGGAACGAAAGTGGCGCTGACCGTTTCCGTGGCGGTGACGGCGAGCGATCGCAATTTTGGTCGGCCAGAACGCTTCGCGTTTTCACTGCGCGCGATGCGCGGGCGGGACTGGCTGGGGTTGACGATATTGTTCGTTGCTGTGATTTTTGTTCTGCGCAGCAATTGTGCGAAGCGGCGCCGCGTGATGGCTGCAGTTTGTTGTGTGGGAGTGCTGGTGCTGTTGAATATGATGGCGGCATGCGGCGGATCGGGGGGAGGAGGCGGGAATCAGGGGAAGACATATGTCGTCACCATCACCGGAGCGAGTGGAAACTATCAGCACTTGACCTCCGTGCAACTCGTGGTAGATTAGGCCTGTCGGGAGACCCCCAGCGGTCATATCGAGATAGCCGTGTAGTTATCGTCTTCGGGAGGTACACCGCCATGACCTGCCCGCAGTGCCATAAGCGCATTCCAGTAAAAGCGGTTTGGACCGCGTCGGGGATGTCGGGCGTAGTTTGCTCTGAGTGTCACGCGAGCCTGTGCCCGACGCCTATTTCCGCCATCATTGTGTTCGCGCTGTCGTTTGGATTGGGCGACGTTGCGCTGGTGCTATTGCGGCACCGGGGCGCGGATCTACTGCTGTCGTTCGCCGGATTCTTCGTGGTGTTTGCGGCGGTGTTCGCGCTGGGCGCACCGGTGATTTTGCGGATGCGGCTGAAAGATCATGCCGGGCCACATCTTTCGGGGAATCGGGCCTGACGACGGATGGCGGTCTGAAGACCGCCGCTACAAAAGCGCAAAGCGGAAGGTGCTTTCGTAGATTTTCGGCTTAGAGCATTTGGCGCAGAACATATTGCAGGATCCCGCCGTGTTGGTAGTAGGCCACTTCGAAAGGCGTGTCCACCCGCGCTACCGCTGAGAATGAAATTTCCTTGCCGTCTGCGTGGCGCGCGCGGACTTTCATTTTCTTGCGTGGCTCGAAACCGTGGGCCAAGCCTTCGATATCGAAAATCTCCAATCCTGTCAGCCCTAGCGAATGCAGATTTTCACCGGGGAGAAATTCCAGCGGGAGCACGCCCATGCCGACGAGGTTGCTGCGATGAATGCGTTCGAAGCTTTCCGCGAGCACGGCCCGGACACCTAGAAGGATGGTGCCTTTCGCGGCCCAATCGCGCGAGGAGCCCGAGCCGTATTCCTTTCCGGCGAAAATGATGAGCGGGACGTGTTCGTCGCGATATTGCATGGCGGCGTCGTAGATGGACATTTTCTCGCCGCCGGGCTGGTGAATGGTCCAGCCGCCTTCCGTGCCCGGCGCCAGGGCATTGCGCAGGCGGATATTCGCGAAGGTGCCGCGCATCATGACTTCATGATTGCCGCGGCGCGCACCGTAGGAATTGAAATCCTTGGGCTGGACGCCGTGTTCGATCAAGTATTTGCCAGCGGGAGAATCCGGTTGGATCGAGCCGGCGGGCGAAATGTGGTCAGTGGTGACGCTATCGCCGAGGAGTGCTAGCGCGCGCATGCCATGCAAATCGCCGAGCGCGGCGGGCTGGAGCGGCATGTTTTCGAAATACGGCGGGTGCTTGATGTAAGTGGATTTCGCGTCCCAGGCGTAGAGATCGCCTTCGGGGATGGGCAGGGCGCGCCAGTGCTCATCGCCGGTGAAGACGTCGGCATATTCTTTCTGGAACATGTCGCTCGAGACGGAGGAGCGCATGGTTTTTTCGACTTCGTCGGGAGTGGGCCAGATATCGCGGAGATAAACGGGCTTTCCGGATTTATCGTTGCCGAGCGATTCGTTGACGATGTCGAAATCCATGCGTCCGGCGAGGGCGTAAGCGACCACGAGCGGCGGCGACGCCAGATAATTCGCGCGGCAGAGCGGATTGATGCGGCCTTCGAAATTGCGATTGCCGCTGAGAACCGAGACAGCGACGAGATTATTTTCCTTGATGGCCTTGCCAATGGGTTCCGAAAGCGGGCCGCTATTGCCGATGCAAGTGGTGCAGCCGTAGCCCACCAAATTGAAGCGGAGAGTATTGAGGAAGGGCCACAGGCCTGCTTTTTCGATGTAGTCCGTGACGACCTTCGATCCGGGCGCGAAACTGGTTTTGACCCAGGGCTTGGTTTGCAGGCCGCGCTCGACGGCTTTCTTGGCGAGTAGGCCGGCGCCGAGCATAAGCGATGGATTGGAAGTATTGGTGCAGCTGGTGATGGCAGCGATTACCACCGAGCCGTCGGATAGATCGAATCTGTCGCCATTATTTTGCACGCTGACGTGTTTTTGTTGCGCGGTGAGCGTTTTTTCGAAGGAACTCTTGGCTTGAGTGAGCGGAACGCTATCTTGCGGACGCTTGGGCCCGGCCATCGTGGGAACGACGGCGGCGAGATCGAGTTCGAGACGATCCGAGAATATTGGATCGGGCGTGTGATCGGTGCGGAACAGACCTTGCTCTTTGGTGTAGGCCTCGACCAGGTGGATTTGATCTTCCTTGCGCGCGGTGAAGCGCAGATATGCGAGAGTTTCCGCGTCAACCGGAAAAAAGCCCATGGTCGCGCCGTATTCGGGCGCCATGTTGGCAATGGTGGCGCGATCAGGAAGCGTGAGGCTCGAAAGTCCCGTGCCGTAGAATTCGACGAATTTTCCGACGACGCCTTTTTTGCGTAGCATCTGCGTGACCGTGAGAACGAGGTCGGTCGCCGTGGCGCCTTCGGGCAAGCGGCCGTGCAATTTGAAGCCGACTACAGCGGGAATCAGCATCGAGAGTGGCTGGCCCAGCATGGCGGCTTCCGCTTCAATGCCGCCGACGCCCCAGCCGAAGACTCCGAGCCCATTCACCATCGTGGTATGAGAATCGGTACCGACGAGCGAATCGGGGAAGGCGACGGCGTGGCCGTCTTGTTTCTCGCTGAAAACGACGCGCGCGAGGTATTCGAGATTAACCTGATGGCAAATGCCCGTGTCTGGCGGGACTACTTTGAAATTTTGAAAGCCTTTTTGGCCCCAGCGCAGGAACGCGTAGCGCTCGATATTGCGCTGCATTTCGAGATCAGCGTTGAAGGCAAAGGCCCCGGCGACGCCGAATTTGTCCACTTGTACGGAGTGGTCAATCACCAGTTCGGCGGGAAGTAGAGGATTGATTTTCTTCGGTTCGCCGCCCAGATGGCGCATAGCCTCGCGCATGGCGGCGAGATCCACGACGGCGGGGACGCCAGTGAAGTCCTGCAGAAGCACGCGCGCGGGCATGAACGAGATTTCTTTTTCGGATGCACCTTGAGCGCTGGAGGGATCCCAGGTGGCTAGCGCGCGGACGTCTTCATCGAAAACGAAACGGCCGTCTTCGTGACGCAGCAGATTTTCGAGCAGGACTTTCAGGGAGAAGGGAAGGCGGGTGACCTGGTCGATGCCGGCGCGCTCGAGCGCGGCCAATTGGTAGATCTCGAAGGAGTCGTTTCCGACGCGGAGTTTCCCGCGGGTGCCGAAGGTGTTTTTGGATTGGGGGCTCATGCGAGAATCGTTGCTCCTGTGAATTGAACAGGCTATTTTAGCGCACTAGTTCGGGGACTTGCGGGATTTTCGGATGGCGTTGATGGCTGCAACGATGACATGGAAAGGCGAAAGAATCAACGCAGAGTTCACGGAGAAAAGATGGAGGGCACGGAGACGGCAGAAAATGGATTACTGCAGAGACGCTGAGAGCGCAGAGAAAAGCGATGATGCGATACGCGTCTAGTGTTTAGGCGGGACGTAGCTGTCGGGAAGTTTGGCGCCTTCGCCGAAGAAATAGGTTTCCATTTGCTCTTCCATGATTTGCTGCGATTTCGGGTCGAGTGGATTCAAGCGGAACTCGTTCATCAGCATTTTGGAGTGTTCGACCCAGAGTTTCCAGGCTTCCTTGGAGACATTCTCGTAGATCCGTTTGCCAATTTCGCCTTTCCACGGAACGCGGTCGAGTCCGGGCATTTCGCGGCCGAATTTAACGCACTTGACCATACGCACGGTTTGGGTCGCAGGTTGGGTGGAAGCGGCTGCGCCAGGATTGCCTGAATTCTTCTCATCGGCCATGAAGGTCTCCTCGGAATGCTTGCTGCATTTCAAGATACTGCATTAACAGCCGAAATTCCAGTTGGGGTGGGCGGAGCTACTGCGAAATCTACCGCAGCGACGCAGAGTGAGCAGAGGAATGGCTGGAGAGGCTGGCATGCTTGCACCAATGTCCTGTAACCGAGCATCGGATTAGTTGTGGTAGGCTCTCTTGGGGCGTACATTAGTTTTAATAAAACTGTACTATGGCTGCCGGGCTGTTACCGCCGAGACGTGGGAGAACCGCTATGAACACCCGAGTTGTTGACACTGCTGAAGCTTCGCAGGGTAGTGTGTATTACTGTGAGGTGCCGTCGGATCCGTGCGCGATCGTGATGTTTGGCGCTTCAGGAGACCTGGCACGGCGCAAACTTCTGCCGGCGCTGTACGATCTTTCCTATCACGCGTGCTTGGCACCGCGTTTTCGGCTGCTCGGATTCGCGCGCACGCACATGAGCGACGACGATTTCCGGCAGAAGGCCGGAGAATCGCTGCCCACAGGAAATGAAGAAGGCGCGGACGGAAACAAAAAGTCTGAGTTTCTGAAACATCTGCAATATTTCACCGGAGACTATGACGATCCCGAAGCGTTTCGCAGATTGGCGCAGCGCCTAGAGGAAATCGATAGCGAAAGTCAATTGTCCGGAAATCGTCTTTTTTATCTGGCAACGCCGCCGGAAGTTTACGCGCACGTAATCGAACACCTCAAGAGTGCGGGACTCACCAAGCCCAAAACGGAAAAATCGTGGACGCGGATCATTATTGAGAAGCCCTTCGGGCGGGACTCGGCGTCGGCGCGTCAATTGAACAGCAAAGTGCTGGCGGCGTTCGATGAGTCGCAGGTCTATCGCATTGACCACTACCTGGGCAAGGAAACCGTTCAGAACATGCTGGTTTTTCGCTTCGGGAACGGAATTTTCGAGCCGCTGTGGAACCGCAACTACGTGGACAGCATTCAGATTACCGCGGCCGAATCGCTGGGCGTGGAGCGCCGGGCCGCTTTCTATGAGACCGCGGGCGCGTTGCGCGACATGATCCAGAGCCACGTGCTGCAACTGACTTCGCTGGTGGCGATGGAAGCGCCCGCGAAGTTCGACGCGACGTCGGTGCGCAACGAAAAGATAAAGGTGCTGCAGTCCATGCGGCCCTTTACGCCGGAAACGATCTGGAAGTCGGTGGTGCGCGGCCAGTACGGACCGGGCCAGGTAAACGGGGGGCCGGTTCCGGGATACCGCCAAGAGCCGGGAGTAAAGCCGGATTCCGCGACGGAGACATTCGTGGCTCTAAAATTGTATGTGGACAATTGGCGCTGGAGCGGCGTGCCGTTCTATCTGCGCACGGGAAAGCGGCTGGCGCGGCCGCTGACGGAAGTAGCCATCCAGTTCAAGAGCGCACCGCACATGGTTTTCCGCGGTGAAGATCACGAAACGAATTCGCTGATTTTGAACATTCAACCGGATGAAGGAATTTCGCTTTCTTTCGGAGCGAAATCGCCGGGAGCGCAGATGCACATCCGGCCGGTGATGATGGATTTCAAATACAAAGATGCGTTTGGAACCAGCACGCGCCCGGCATATGCGACGCTAATCAATGACTGCATACGGGGTGACGCCACGCTCTTTGATCGCGCGGACAGCGTGGAGGCGGCGTGGGCGCTGGTGGATCCGATCCTGGAAGCGTGGCAGGGCGCGTCGCCACCGCCATTCCCCAATTATCCGGCGGGGAGCCAGGGGCCGAAGGCCGTGGACGATCTGACGGTTCCTGACGGCCGGCAGTGGCGGCCTCTGTAACCGGCCAGGCTATGTGGGAACTTCCGATTCGGAGGATTCGATGATTTTGGCGGGCGACTTGGGGGGGACCAAGTCCAATCTCGGTCTGTTCGACGTGACGACGGGGAAGCTAGTGCGCGTGGCCGAGAAGCGTTATGCGACGCAGCGACATTCGGGACTGGAAGAAATTACGACGGATTTTTTGAATGGCGCGAAAGCAAAAGTGACGGCGGCGTCATTCGGAATTGCCGGGCCGGTGGTGAAAAATCGCGTTCACGCGACCAATTTTCCGTGGATCGTCGATGGCGCCGCAGTGGCGGCGCATCTTCATGTCCCCCGCGTGCGGCTAATCAACGATGTGGAAGCGGCGGCCTACGGGATTGCCGTGCTGGAGCCGCAAGACTTGGAAACGATTCATGCCGGCGTGCCTTTGCAGCAATCGACGCAAATCGTGATCGCAGCCGGCACTGGTTTGGGCGAGGGCATTCTTTATTGGGATGGCAAGCGGCACATCCCCATGGCTACCGAAGCGGGACACGCTGATTTCGCTCCGAATACGAAACAACAGGCGGAACTGTGGAAATTCCTGAATGAGCGCCTGGAATTTGTCAGCGCCGAAAGCATTTTGTCCGGAGGCGGATTTCAGCGACTCCATGAATTTGTGGATCCGTCGGTGCGGCATCCGGGATTTGACGATGGGACGGTGGACCCGGCGCCGGAAATCACCCGGATGGGGCTATCGGGCGAATGTCCGGTGTGCGCCAGCGCGCTTGATCTGTGGGTGGAGATTTATGGATCGGAGGCTGGGAATCTGGCGCTGCGCACGGTGGCGCGGGGCGGGATCTACATTGCGGGCGGTATCGCGGTGAAAGTGCTGCCGAAGTTGAAAAATGGCAGGTTTACGGCGGCCGTGAAGCACAAAGAGAAGCTGGAGGAATTCCTTTCACAGATCCCGATTACGGTTGTGTTGAACGAGGATTGCCCGCTGTTGGGCGCGGCTTCAGTGGCGTGGCATAACCTTTAAACGTTTCCAACCTTTAAGAATTAGTAAAAAGTTCGGCCGTGCGCGATGAGGTTTATGGGACGGCGCGGGCAATCCTGTGTTGTTCGGGCTGCGCATTCTGGGCATTGCTCGGATCTGGGCGAAACACCTGGCCGTTTAGGACTACGGTGACGGCGCGTACCAGGTCCTGCGCGGTTTGGGATTTCAATAGGCATCCGTCGGCGCCGGCGGCGAAAATTTCGTGGACGATGCTCTCCGAATCGTGCACGGTTAGAACCAAAATTTTGGCCAGAGGACGTTGGGCGACAATCTCGCGGAGCGCCGCAAGGCCGTCGAGAACCGGCATATTCAAATCCAAAATCACCAAGTCTGGACTCAGTTCAACGGCCTTTTCGACGGCTTCCCGGCCGTTGACAGCCTCCCCGCAGACTTCCCAATCCAGTTCGCCGGCGAGCAGGGTGCGAACTCCCTGACGCATGATTTCATGATCGTCCACAATCAGTACGCGCGCCTTCGGAGCCGCTGGAGCATGAGGTTCCGCGGAATACTGAGTTGCCGCGGCATCCTCGTCAACCGCGGTGTCAGACACTTCGGGCGATTGCTCATGCGCCAGCCCTTCGACGGGTAGAGTGGCAATGACGCGCGTGCCGCGATCCGGAACCGAGACAATCTCGAGACGTCCTGAAAGTTGCCGCATGCGCTCGCGCATGCCTTGAATGCCGACACCGGGGCGGTCCGCAGTGAAGGCTTCGGGCGCGTCAACACTGACTTCCATGCCTTTGCCGTGGTCAATAATTTCTAGGGTCATTTCCTCGGCGTCCGCGGTCACGCGGATGATCGCAGTGGGGCTGTTGGCGTAACGGTGAATATTGGTGAGGCTTTCCTGGACCACGCGAAATAGCGTGACTTCGGTCTCAGGCGAAAGACGCATCAAATCCGACGGAATGTCCACGCTGACGCGAATACCGGTGCGACTTTCAAAACCTTGAGCGTACCAATGAAGTGCGGAGCCCAGTCCGAGTTCATCAAGCAAGGGCGGGTGCAACAGATAGGAAAGGGTCCTGATTTCGCTGGAGATCTGGTCGGTGAGAGACTGGCATTCTCGCGCAATGGAAAGGACAGCGGGATTGTCATGCAATTTCCTCAACATCTGTGCGAGGTTCATGGACTGCAGCGCGAGTTTCTGGCCGGTAATGTCGTGCAGGTCACGGGCGATACGGCGACGTTCATCATCCTGGACGCGCATGGAGTACGTGGAGAGGCGACGCAGGGCCTCGGTTTGACGCTTCTTGTCGGATATATCTTCGATCGCCAACAGAATCAAATATTCGCCCTCATGAGGTTCGATGCGGCGGGCGTTGATGCACATGGTGCGAGTTCCGAGCTGCGGAAAGTCATGGCAGACTTCGAAATCGTCCGCACGCTGATTGCTCTGGATAATTTCGTCTAGCAGTGTGCGGAGCGCGGGGATGTCCCACTCTCCTTCGCCGAGATCGTAAATCAGCTTTCCTTCCGTATCCGCAGCGCTGATTTGAAACAAACGGCAAAAGCCGGCATTGGCCAGCGTCACACGGAGATTCCGATCGAGAACCAGCAAAGCTTCCCTGGCGTTTTCGATGAGAGCGTCAGCAAAAACGCGCGTCTGGTCCAGGTTACGCTTCAGCACGTCAATGTCGTGGAAGCTGAAGACCGCGCCTTCCACACGATTGTTGGACGTGCGGTAGGGCCGCACACGCGCGGAGTACCATTTGCCGGTGCGAGTTTCGCGCAACTCGCAGTCCCAGGCAGCCATGTGCTGTAAAGTTTCGCGCGCGAGCTGCTCCAGGTCGGCGGATTCCAGGTTGGGGCGAATTTCGCGCAGGCGCCGGCCGACGTCACCGGGCTGAAGGTTCAAGAGTTTTTGCGCGGGTGGCGTGAAACGCCGGATGCGAAGGTCGTGATCAATAATCATCAGGGGCGTGTTGACGTTGGCCAGCACACTGGCCAGTTCTTGATTCGCCTCGAGCAATTCAGAATTGCGCTGGTGCAGACGGTCGTTGAGGATTCGTAGTTCTTCGTTGCCGGATTGCAGTTCCGCCTTGGCTGCTTCCAGCTCTTCGTTAGCGGTTCGCAACTCCTCGGCGGCGGACTGGTATTCCTCCGAAATGATTTCGTGAGTCTGCGTAGCCACACGCAATTTGTCACTTAGCTGCGTGGACTGTTGCACGAGGAGTCTATTTTCGCGGATTAGGCCGGCGACGTCGCTGCTCTTGAGGCGTCCGGTTTTGGCGATGCGCTCCTGAGCGGTTCCCTGCAACTCTTCTTGAAATACGATCAGGAAGACTCTCTCGCCCGACGCGTGCAAGGGAATCGGCGTCATTTCCAAGTTGATAAAGCGCACGGCGCCTTTTGATTCCACAGGCACTTTTTGTTTGCGGACA
The DNA here is from genome assembly GCA_963795005.1 of uncultured Acidobacteriota bacterium. Taxonomy (GTDB): domain Bacteria; phylum Acidobacteriota; class Terriglobia; order Acidiferrales; family UBA7541; genus Palsa-295. Next base: position 35,680 of record CAWCGE010000002.1, read on the forward strand.
GCCTTATTCTTCTGCTTGGCGCGCTCCAGCGCCGCACGGACGCACATCAACAGGCCGTCGCCAGCTAATTTGGAGAGGTCAAAAGTAGGAGCTCCGACGGCGGGCTCGAGATAAGGCCCGAGGTGACCCCAAATTCGCAGGATTTGCAAATCGCCATTGATGAGCACGCTCGCGGGCAGGTAGCGCGCAAGCAGGAGATTCTCGGCCTGCTGGAGTTCGCGCGGCTCGGACGATTTCGGCGCGACGCCCGCGATGTCCTTGGGAAAATAGGGCACCAGACAAGTCGAAGGGGTGTGTTTTCGAAAGATGCTTTCACTGCCATCGGAAGGCGAAAAGCAGTCGGAGAGATTACTCAAACTCTTGGATTCACCCAGAATCAGGCGGCCGTTGGAGTTGAGGGCGTAGTGCAGCTGCGAGATCACGCGCTTTTGCGCCAAGGGATGCAAGCGATGCAGAGAATGCCGGCAACTGATCAGGTCCATACGTGCAAAGGGAGGATCATTGGCCAGGTTCTGGCGAGCAAAAATGCACATGTCCCGAATTGATTTGGCAACGAGGTACCCGCCGCTGGCGGGATGAAAGAACTCCTTGAGGCGTTGCGGCGAAACATAGGCAAGACGAGCCTCGTCGTACGCTCCGGCGCGGGCGGTCTCAAGGGCCCCCTCGTTGATATCCGTGGCAAAAATCTGCACCGGCGGCAGCGCGGCAGCGCCATTGCGAGACGGGCTATAGCGGATCCTGGTCAGGAGCTCGGACAAAATGATGGCAATCGAATACACCTCTTCGCCGGAGCAGCAGCCCGGAACCCAAATGCGTAGCGCCGTGTCCGGGGACTTGTGTTCCTTCAGCAAGGCCGGGAAAATTTTCTGTGTCAAAGCTTCATAAGGCAATGCGGGGTCGAAGAACGGAGTAAAGGAGCTCAAGAGGTCCCGAAAAAGCGCGCGGAGTTCGCTGGGTTTCTCATTCACGTAGCGCAGGTATTCGTTGAGCGTTTCGATGTTACTGAGCGTCATGCGGCGGGCGATCCCGCACTGAAGCAGCGGCTGGCTGTAATGGCCGAAATTAACTCCGGTGGCTTCCTGAAGGCAGGCGAGCACGATGTGATGGTCAGCGAGAAAGCCGGAGGCCGCCGGCGCGCGCGAAAGGCGGTCGCCGATTTCCAGGAGTTTCAGTGCGATATCGCGCGGAGACAAGACAAAGTCAATGCACTCTGCTTCCACGGCACAGCGCGGCATTCGCGCTCGTTCCGAGGCAGCCTGCTGCCGAGCCATGGTGATGCCGCCAGCGGACTGAACGGCCGCACATCCCTGAATGCCGTCGAGGCTTTCACCGGAGAGGATGGCGGCTACCGCGTGGTTTCGGCGGTCCGCGGCAAGAGTGCGGAAAAAATGGTCCATCGTGGATGCGCTCCGAGCGCGCTGCGCGGCGCGAGATGGTTGCAGGATGCCATTGCGGACGGCGACGAAGGCGCCAGGAGCGGTGACGTAAATGTGGTCCGGCTGCAGTTCCGTCGCAGTACGAACTTTCTTGACGGGGATCTGCGCGATCGCGGAAAGTTTCCCTGGTACGGAATTAGAGTGGCCCGAACCGCCGGGCGAAACCAAGACGAAGGACATGCCCGTTTTCGCAGGCAAGTGCGAGAAAAGCTCGGAAAGGGCTGCGAAGCCGCTCTCTGAGAATCCCAAGCCTACAATCGGAAAGGTTGTCTCAGGCATTGCGTTAGCCAACCGCGAAACCTAGGCAAAGACACGTCTGGCGCATGAGGGCTTCGGGAAACTCATCCTACTCCGGCAGGAACGAGTAAATCAATCATTCTTCAGGAAATCTAGAAATGCTATGTAGGGAGGGCGACATTAGATGCAGGGCGAGCCTCGCGCGGTCACTGGCGCCGGGTTTCCTCGAGAGTGAGCCGGATGGCGTCAATATCCAGGAAGGTTATGACCGCGCCTTCGATCCTGTTGTTCCAGGTCTTATAGGGGCGCACGCGCATGAGATAGCGGTCGCGTTCACCTTGAACTTCCTCTTCGTGAGGTGTGCCGCTTTCGATGGTGTTGCGCACGATGCCATCAAGGTCCACCCCCACCAAATTTGGGCGAATTTCGGCGAGGCCCCTGCCGATGTCCGTGGAGCAAAAATTCAGCAGGTTTTCGGCGAGCGGCGTGAAGCGGCGGATGCGCAAATCGTCGCCGACCATTACAACCGGAAGGCTCACATTGCTGAGCAGATTGACCATGTCGTTGTTGCTCATGCTCAGTTCGGCGTTGCGGTTCTGTAATTCTTCATTCAACGTAGTAAGTTCCTCGTTGGTGGATTGCAACTCCTCCTTGGCGGTTTCCAGCTCTTCGTTGGTGCTTTGCAGCTCTTCGTTGGCGGAAAGTACTTCCTCGTTGGAGGACTTGTACTCTTCCAGAGTCGTCTCGTGGTCTTCGATGAGCGCCTGCAATTGCTCACGGAGGTGCTTGATTTCGCGTTCGGCGTGCTCCCGGTCCAAGTCCACGGAGCTACGCTTTTTGGGCGGGTGTTTGGAGCCGCGTTTGGCGCGCGAAGCACCGTCAGTCAGCGCCTCCTGGAAGACGATGATGTAGAAATTCTCGGGGGGAGTCTGGCCGCGAACGGGGATGACCTCGAGGTCAATTTCGCGAGTGTCGCCGTCGGACTTGATGCGTACACCTTGCTTGCGTATGGGCTGGCGTTCTTTTTTGGCTCGAATCAAGGCTTCGCGAAGATCAATCAGCAGGCCCTCGCGGGCCATCTTCGAAAGGCTGAAGGTAGGCTGCCCGGTGGCGGGTTCCAAATACGCGCCCGTCTTGCCGCGGAACTGGACGATTTCCAGAGCGTCGTTCACCACGATACTGGCCGGAACGAAGCGGTTGACGAGGAGCCGGTCAACCTCCTTCTCAATCGAAAGACCTGACTGGGCTGGCTTGGACACCTGATTTCCTCCGGCTCTGCGAACTTCGTACCGCTGCGGCGTGAAAAAGGTAGCAAGGCGCGTGGTGCTGGGTTTCTTGCGGTAAATTTTCGATTTCTTATCGGCGACAGTAAACTGATCGGCGAACAGCCCCAGGCTTTCCGAGCCCCCCAGCATCAAGTAGCCGTTGGGACGCAAAGCGTAATGCAGCGACGGAATGACGCGCCCTTGCAACACCGGTCCCAGATAGATCAGCAGATTGCGGCAGCTGACCAGGTCGAGGTTTGAAAACGGCGGGTCCTTGGCGACATTCTGCTTGGCAAAAATACACATTTCGCGGACGGATTTGCTGACTTGAAATCCATTGCTCTGCTTGAGAAAGAAGCGCTTGACGCGCTCCGGCGAGACTTCCGAGACGGCGGCTTCCGAATACAGTCCGATACGTGCGCGGTCGAGAGCGGTGTCGCTGATATCGGTGGCAAATATCTGAACCGCCTTGGTAGAAGCTGAGGACTTGCGGGCGTGGTCCCATAAATATTCCGTAAGAACCATGGCGATGGAATAGGCTTCTTCGCCCGTGGAACATCCGGGAACCCATAAGCGCAGCGGCCCCTCCTGGGCGCGACCATCCTGGAGAATGGCTGGAAATACGATGTTGTGCAGCGCCTCGAAGGCGTCGGGATCGCGGAAAAAACCGGTCACGTTGATGAGGACGTCGCGGTAAAGTTCGTCCAACTCGTCGGGGTTCTGCTCAATGTAGGAAAGATAATCATCTAGATTTTCCAGGCGGTGCAGCACCAAGCGGCGCTTGACGCGACGCTGGAGTGTGGTCTGTTTGTACCCGGCGAAGTCCACGCCGGTGGCCTGGCGGAGCATGCCGAGCAACGCATGGACTGTCTTCTCCTCACCGACGGGGGGCGCCGATTGGTCTTCCGCACCGGGAGTAGCGCGCGCGATGTACGGATGCCGGCCGATCCGGACCAGTTCCTGCGCGATGCCCTTGGGAGGAAGCACAAAGTCTATGCAACCGGAATCAACGGCGCTGTGAGGCATACCGCCATATTTCGCGGATTTTTCGTCTTGCGCAAAGGTGATGCCGCCGGCGGTCTTCACGGCGCTGCATCCGAGGGTGCCATCGGATGCAGTGCCGGACAGAATAACGGCGATGGCTTGTTCTCCACGGCCGTCCGCCAGTGAACGAAGGAAATGATCAATGGGCATGTGGCGGCTGCGCGCCGACTCGCGGGGAGCCAGCCGCAAGGCGCCGTCTTCGATAATCATATTGGCGTTGGCGGGAATTACGTAAACGTGATCGCGCTGAATGCTTTCGCCGTCCTTGACTTCGGTGACAGGAATTTTGGTGGTGCGCGACAATATCTCCTGCAAAACGCTGTTGTGAGTGGGATCGAGGTGCTGCACGAGCACGAAAGCCATGCCGGTTTTTTCGGGCAAGTGGCGCAGCAATTCGGTGAAGGCTTCCAGGCCGCCGGCGGAAGCTCCGATTCCGACTACTGGAAAAGTCTTCGATTCCGGCGATTTGGAAGTGGCGGTATTGCGGTCGGTGTCCTCTTTTCTTGCACTTTTCACGAGGAGTTCCTTAGCGCAGGTACGACTACCGCGCACATCCAGGGGCTGGTCTCACGAGGGACGTATCCAGATACTAGTCCTACCAATCAAGGGCGTCAATAATTCCGAAGGGAAGTGGAAGGCTAACATCGCGACGGAACGCTGGCGAGTTGAGCGCAACTGAATGCAGGAGAGAGTACATAGGTCATGGGAGACAACGGTGGGAACGCTCCAGCGCCGTAAGGTATTCTACGCAGAGTCTCTACAGGGAATACTGTAGGGCAATTTAGGAAAGTTTCGTGGTATCTCTTTTTGATTTCATGCAGCTCTTCCTGTGGTTTTGTGTAACTTACAATTGTGACGGCGGCCGTTCACTGCAAGGATGTGGACGAACCGCTACTGGGAAGAAATTGGGCCAATTCTGCAAGGCGAGCTGGCGCTGCAAACCCCCATTCGACCATTCATTCGGGAGATGTACATGAAGAGAGCCGACCACCGTACTGCCACCGCAAATCCTGCTAACGAGGTCAAAAGCAACGTGAAAGGCAACGGACGTACAGCGGTGTATAGCGAGGCAGTACCGGCGGATTTGAGCGTGATCCTGGCAAGTTTGCGGGCTATGCGCGACGGGGATTTTTCCGCGCGGCTGCCGGGGCATTGGACGGGGCTTGCGGGGAAAGTGGCGGACACCTTTAACGACATCGCGGCTACGAACCAGCAAATGGCGCGCGAATTGAAGCGCGTGGGGCAGGTAGTGGGCAAGGAAGGACGAACGCGAGAGCGTGTGCGGTTTCACCAGTCGAAGGCGGCTTGGGGCGAAATCGAAGTTTCGGTAAATACGCTGGTGGATGACCTGCTGCGGCCCACCACCGAAGTGACACGCGCCATCGCCGCTGTGGCCAAAGGCAACCTGACGCAGACGGTGCAATTGGATGTGGATGGTCGTCCCTTGGAAGGCGAATTCCTGCGTTCAGCGACAATCGTGAACACCATGATTCAGCAGTTGGGCGTGTTCACGGCGGAAGTGACGCGCGTGGCCCGGGAAGTCGGAACGGACGGCAAACTCGGCGGACAGGCGCAGGTGCCCGGCGTCGCCGGCACGTGGAAAGACCTCACCGATTCGGTCAACTCGATGGCCAGCAACTTGACCGGTCAGGTACGCAACATTGCGGAAGTGGCGACGGCTGTGGCGAGCGGAGACTTATCGCGCAAGATTACCGTGGACGTGCGCGGCGAAATTCTCCAGCTCAAAGAAGCCATTAACACGATGGTGGATCAGTTGCGGTCGTTCGCTTCGGAAGTCACACGCGTGGCGCGCGAGGTGGGCAGCGAAGGGCGGTTGGGTGGGCAGGCTGTGGTGCCGGGCGTCGCGGGAACGTGGAAAGACTTGACGGACTCGGTGAACGCAATGGCTGGAAACCTGACGGCGCAGGTGAGAAATATTGCCGAGGTTACGACGGCGGTGGCGCGCGGAGACTTGTCGCGCAAGATCACAGTGGACGTGAAGGGCGAGATTTTGGAATTGAAAAACACCATCAACACGATGGTGGACCAGCTGAACGCGTTCGCCGGAGAAGTAACGCGTGTGGCGCGCGAGGTGGGCACGGAAGGAAAGCTCGGAGGGCAGGCGCAGGTGCCGGGCGTGGCGGGCACGTGGAAGGATTTGACGGACAACGTGAACTTCATGGCCAGCAACTTGACGGGCCAGGTGCGAAACATCGCGGAAGTGGCGACGGCGATTGCGAGCGGAGATTTGTCGCGCAAGATCACCGTGGACGTGCGCGGCGAAATTCTGCAGTTGAAAGAAACGCTGAACACGATGGTGGACCAACTGAACCGGTTTGCCGGTGAAGTGACGCGCGTGGCGCGCGAGGTGGGCAGCGAAGGACGATTGGGCGGACAGGCGAATGTGCCGGGCGTCGCAGGAACATGGAAGGACTTGACGGACTCGGTGAACTCGATGGCCGGCAATTTGACCGACCAGGTGCGTAACATCGCGGAAGTGACGACGGCGGTGGCGCGCGGAGACTTGTCGCGCAAGATCACGGTGGACGTGAAGGGCGAGATTTTGGAATTGAAAAACACCATCAACACGATGGTGGACCAGCTGAACGCGTTCGCGGGAGAAGTAACGCGCGTGGCGCGTGAAGTGGGCACGGAAGGAAAGTTGGGCGGCCAGGCGCAAGTGCCGGGCGCGGGCACGTGGAAGGATTTGACGGACAACGTGAACTTCATGGCCAGCAACTTGACGGGCCAGGTGCGTAACATCGCGGAAGTGGCGACGGCTGTGGCGCGCGGCGACTTGTCACGCAAGATCACGGTGGATGTGAAGGGCGAAATTCTAGAGTTGAAGGATACCCTGAACACGATGGTGGACCAGTTGCGGTCGTTCGCGTCGGAAGTGACGCGCGTGGCGCGCGAAGTGGGAACCGATGGGAAACTGGGCGGACAAGCGCTCGTCCCGGGCGTCGCTGGCACGTGGAAAGACTTGACCGACTCAGTGAACTCGATGGCCAGCAACTTGACCGGCCAAGTGAGAAACATCGCTGAAGTTTCGACCGCGATTGCGAGCGGCGACCTTTCGAAGAAAATCACGGTTAACGTCAGCGGCGAAATTCTTCTGTTGAAGGAAACGATCAATACGACCGTCGACCAGCTGAACGCGTTCGCGGGCGAAGTGACGCGCGTGGCGCGCGAAGTGGGTAGCGAAGGCCGCTTGGGCGGGCAAGCGAACGTCCCGGGCGTGGCCGGTACGTGGAAAGACTTGACCGACTCGGTGAACTCGATGGCCGGAAACCTCACGGCGCAGGTGAGAAATATTGCCGAGGTGACGACGGCCGTAGCGCGCGGCGACCTCTCGCGCAAGATCACGGTGGACGTGAAGGGCGAGATTTTGGAATTGAAAAACACCATCAACACGATGGTGGACCAGTTGAATGCTTTCGCGGGTGAGGTGACGCGCGTCGCGCGCGAAGTGGGTACGGAAGGAAAGCTCGGAGGTCAGGCCCAGGTTCCCGGCGTCGGCGGGACGTGGAAGGACCTCACGGACAACGTGAACTTCATGGCCAGCAACTTGACGGGCCAGGTGCGGAACATCGCGGAAGTGGCGACGGCGATTGCGAGTGGAGACCTCTCGCGCAAGATTACCGTGGACGTGCGCGGCGAAATTCTGCAGTTGAAAGAAACGCTGAACACGATGGTGGAGCAGTTGCGGTCGTTTGCGGCCGAAGTGACGCGCGTGGCGCGCGAGGTGGGCAGCGAAGGGCGGTTGGGCGGGCAAGCGAACGTGCCGGGCGTCGCGGGAACGTGGAAGGACTTGACGGACTCGGTGAATGCGATGGCCGGAAACTTGACGGCGCAGGTGCGCAACATCGCCGAAGTTACCACGGCCGTGGCGCGCGGAGACCTCTCGCGCAAGATTACGGTGGACGTGAAGGGCGAGATTCTGGAGTTGAAGAACACCATCAACACCATGGTGGACCAGTTGAACGCGTTCGCGGCGGAAGTAACGCGCGTGGCGCGCGAAGTCGGTACGGACGGCAAGTTGGGAGGCCAGGCAAAAGTGCCGGGCGTCGCGGGCACGTGGAAAGATCTTACCGATAACGTGAACGTGATGGCCGCGAACCTTACCGAACAGGTGCGCGGTATCGTGAAAGTCGTGACGGCGGTGGCGGACGGCGAACTGACCAAGAAGCTGACCGTGAACGCGAAGGGCGAAGTAGCTGCGTTGGCCGAGACGATCAACAACATGACGGACACGCTAGCAACTTTTGCGGATCAGGTGACTACGGTCGCGCGCGAGGTCGGCGTGGAAGGTCGGCTCGGCGGGCAAGCGAACGTGCCGGGCGCGGCAGGTACCTGGAAAGACCTGACTGGCAACGTGAACTTGCTCGCAGACAACTTGACCAACCAAGTGCGAGCCATTGCGGAAGTCACCACGGCTGTGACCAAAGGCGACCTGACGCGCTCTATTCAGGTGGAGGCCAGCGGTGAAGTGGCCGAGCTCAAAGACTATATCAACACAATGATTGATAACTTGCGGCTAACCACCGACCGCAACAACGAACAGGACTGGCTGAAAACGAACTTGGCGCGATTGACCGGCATGTTGCAGGGGCAACGAGACCTCGCGACGGTGGGACGCATGCTGCTCTCGGAGTTGGCGCCGCTGGTGAATGCGCAGCAGGGCGTTATCTACCAGATGATGGAAGAGGAATCGGACGAGTTGGTGCTGCTATCGGCGTTTGCCAACAACGGACAAGATGGACATCCCGATCATTTGCGTCTGGGGCACGGTTTGGTAGGCCAGTGCGCGGGAGAAAAGCGGCGCTCGCTGATTACCGAAGTCCCGCCAGACGCTGTGCCAATCCGGTCGGGCTTATTCCAGGCGGTTCCGCGCAACATTATCGTGTTGCCCGTTCTTTTTGAAGACAACGTAAAAGCCGTCATCGAGCTGGCTTCGCTCAATTCTTTCACGGCGTCGCACCTGGCGTTCTTGGAGCAGCTGACCTCCAGCATCGGCATCGTGCTAAACAGTATTGAAGCCACGATGCAGACCGAAGGACTGCTGAAACAATCGCAGCAACTCGCCAAGGAATTGCAGATGCAGCAGACCGAATTGCAGCAGACCAACGAGCAACTGGCACAAAAGGCGCAGCAACTCGCCGAACAGAACGTGGAAGTGGAACGCAAGAACCAGGAAATCGAGCAAGCGCGGCGCGCCGTGGAAGAAAAAGCCAAGGAACTGGCGCTGACCTCGAAGTACAAGTCCGAGTTCCTGGCAAACATGTCGCACGAACTGCGCACTCCTTTGAACAGCATTCTCGTTTTGGGGCAGCAACTCACCGACAATCCGGATGGAAACTTGACGCCCAAGCAAGTGGAGTTCGCGCGCACGATTCACGGTGCCGGAACGGACTTACTGAATTTGATTACGGACATTCTGGACCTGTCGAAGATCGAGTCTGGAACCGTATCGGTGCAAGCGGAGGAAGTGTTCTACGCCAGCTTGCTGGATATGATTGCTCGTCCATTCCGCCACGAGGCGGAGAACCGGCGGCTGAGTTTTGAGATCGAAGCCGATCCGAAGCTGGCGCGCAGCCTGGTGACGGACTCAAAGCGGTTGCAGCAAGTCCTCAAGAACTTGCTCTCCAACGCGTTCAAGTTCACGGAGCAGGGAAGCGTGCGGCTCTCCGTATTGATTGCGGAAGGCGGCTGGAGCGGCGGGCATCCGGTGCTGGATCGGTCGGCTTCCGTCGTCGCCTTCGAGGTGTCCGACACGGGCATCGGCATTCCGCCGGAAAAGCAGCGGATCATTTTCGAAGCGTTCCAGCAAGCGGACGCCGGCACGAGCCGAAAATACGGCGGCACCGGCCTGGGGCTCGCGATCAGCCGCGAACTGGCGAACTTGCTTGGAGGCGAAATTCAATTGCGCAGCGCGCCTGGACGAGGCAGCACGTTCACGCTCTATTTGCCGCAAACGTACGTCGGACCTTCCACGGGAGTCGCGGTGGTGGACCGGAAGGCATCTGCGGCTGCGACGCCCCTGCAACTTTCCGCCGGCGCGACTCCCGATCGTTGGATCGAGAAAGTTCCCGACGACCGCCAAAATTTGCAGCCTGATGACGCAGTGCTGTTGATCGTCGAGGATGACCCGCACTACGCCCGCGTCCTGTGCGACCTCGCTCACGACAAAGGATTCAAAATACTCACAGCGTCGCGCGGCTCGGAAGCGCTGGCGCTCGCCAGGGAATTCCATCCGACGGCGATATCGCTGGACGTTTTCTTGCCGGACATGCTGGGTTGGACGGTGCTGAATCACCTGAAGCAGGATCCGACCACACGGCACATCCCGGTACAGATGCTGACGCAAGATGAAGAACGGCATCACGGTTTGTCGCGGGGCGCGTTCGCGTTCGTGACCAAGCCGACTACGACGGAGGCGCTGGAAAGTGCGTTTGCGCGTATCAAGGAATATGCGACGCCTCGACGGAAGCGGCTGCTTGTCGTGGAAGATAATCCTGCCGAACAATTCAGCATTCGAGAACTCCTGGGCTACGACGACATTGACGTGTCGGTGGCTTCCACCGGCAGTGAGGCGCTGACGGCGATTGACGAAGAGGTATTCGACTGCGTGGTGCTCGATTTGCGTCTACCGGATATGTCGGGCTTCGATTTGCTGGAACGCTTCAGCGAGACGCCATCTTTAAGCGATTTGCCGGTGGTGGTGTTCACGGGCAAGGATCTGTCGTCAGAAGAGGACGCTCGCCTGCGGGTTTTGGCGCGCAGTGTGGTGGTCAAGGGAGTGGAGTCTCCTGAACGGTTGCTAGACGAGACGGCACTATTTCTGCATCGCGTGGTCGCCGATCTTCCGCCGGAAAAACAAAAGATGCTGGAGAGGCTGCACGATTCGGACGAAGCGTTGGTGGGGAAGAAAGTACTCGTGGTTGACGACGACGTCCGCAATATTTTCGCGCTCAGCAGCGTGCTGGAGCGGCGCGGAATGACGGTGCTAACGGCTGGAACGGGCCGCGAGGCGATCTCAACGCTGGAATCAACCCCCGATGTGGCGATCGTGCTGATGGACATCATGATGCCGGAAATGGATGGGTACGAGACGATGCAGGTTATCCGGCAGAATTCTTCCTTCCGGAGGCTGCCGATTGTGGCGTTGACGGCAAAAGCAATGAAGGGAGACCGGGAGAAGTGCCTGGAGGCGGGAGCTTCCGAATATCTGGCAAAGCCGGTGAATACGGAACAGCTCCTTTCGGCGCTCCGCATGTGGCTTCACAGATGAGCGCGATCGAGCCATTCCGGATGACTTAGTTTTGAAACGAACTACAGCCAGCGGAATCATCTAGCGCGGAGGAAGCAGAATGACGGAGCAGGTCAAAGTCAACATTCTGATGGTAGATGATCAGCCGGGAAAATTGCTCAGTTACGAAGCGATCCTCAGTGAATTAGGTGAAAACCTCATCAAAGCTCAATCGGGCCGGGAAGCTTTAGACTGTCTGTTGAGGACGGATGTTGCCGTGGTGTTGATGGACGTGAGCATGCCGGAGCTCGACGGTTTCGAACTCGCGGACATGATCCGCCAACATCCACGGTTTCAGCAAACTGCTATCATTTTCATTTCCGCGGTGCACTTGACGGACCTCGACCGGCTGAAGGCGTATCAGCGCGGGGCGGTGGATTACATATCGGTACCCATCGTGCCGGAGTTATTGCGCGCGAAAGTGAGCATTTTTGCGGACCTGCACCGCAAGACGCGCCAGCTGGAGCAGTTGAATCGCGAACTGCGCGCGCTCTCATCGCGGCTGATCACCATGCAGGACGAAGAACGCCGGCGCATTGCGCGCGACTTGCACGACAGCGTAGGGCAATTCGTCGCGGCTATGTCCATGAATAATGGAATGGTCTTAAGACAAGCCGACAAACTCAGCCCGGAAGCAGCCGATGCATTGAAGCAAAATTCTCAGTTGCTGGAGCAACTGTCGAAGGAGATCCGCACGATTTCGCATCTGCTGCATCCGCCTCTGCTCGACGAAGTGGGACTCATGCCGGCGATCCGGTCGTATGCCGATGGCGTCACGGAACGCAGCAACGTGAAGGTGACCGTGGACCTCTCGCCGGAGATAGGGCGTCTGGCGCCGAATCTGGAGATTTCGGTTTTTCGCATCGTGCAAGAATGCCTGACCAACGTCTACCGCCATTCCGGCAGCGACACCGCGCGTATAAAAATATGGCCGTCCGACAAACTGTTGACCGTGCAGGTCTCCGATGAGGGGAAGGGGATCCCCCCGGAGAAGCGAATTTCCATGTTCTTGGGCTCGAACCAGGGTGTGGGATTAAGCGGGATGCGGGAACGCGTAAGGGAACTTGGGGGCACGCTGGAAATTCAGTCGAGTGATAACGGCACGTCCGTCACAGCGGCGCTTCCGCTCGTCGGTTCCGTTGCTGTGAGCGCGTAACCTTAAGACATGATTTGTAGCCCGTTAGCCGGATTGGAAGGAGGGTCTTGTACAGTAACCGGTTATTCGTGGTCATTCTTGCACTTAATACGGGCCGCTGGCGCACAACGCTTCCTCCTCCGGCGGTCATCTAAGTTCCAGCGGAAGCTGCAAAGGTTTGATGATGCGCACTCGATTCCTGATCGTAGATGATAGCGAGCTTGTCCGACAAGGTCTCAAGACGGTCTTACAAGCAAATCCAGACTGGGAGATCGCTGGAGAGGCCGCGGACGGCATGAGTGCCGTGGAGATGTTCAAAACCCTACGGCCCAACGTGGTCATCGTTGATTTTCAAATGCCCGGCATGAATGGCCTGGAAACCGCGCGCCGGATGCAGGAAATCGCACCCGCCGTTCCGGTGGTGATGTTTACTCAGCACGCCAGCCCGGATTTGGAGAAGCACGCACGAGACGTCGGGATTCGATCGGTCGTTTCGAAGACGGATGCGTTTCCGATGGTCGGCATCATCGAAGCTTTGCTCGGCAGCGATAGCGGATCTCCGGACGGCGGAAGCGCCGGGAACGATGGAAACGCCGCCCGCCACGCCGAGCCGGGAAAGCTATAACTCCAGTCTTAACACTGCAGCATTTCTTCGTTGGACCCGCTACTGACACCTGCCGACGAGCCTGCGAAATAGATGCGAGCGCTTAGCGCTGTTGAAGTTGGGCGAACTGCTCGAGTTCAGCCGAATTCAGGTCCGAGACAGCGCAGAAGCTCATGCCGCCGCGCTGCCAGAAAACCAGGTTGTAACCTCGCATGTTGCTGACTTCTGGGACCTCCGCTGTATTCAACTCGCCAGGCCAGATAAATACGTTAATGAAATGCTTTTGCCGCTGATAGACGAGCGCGGCGACATCGCGCTGATCCAAATAGTCCAGGCGGCCACCGACAAGCGGGAAGCCCTGGTCCGCTAAATCCTTGACCGGGGGCGCGAAGTCGAGTTTTCCGTCGAACCATGGCTTCACGGTGTGCTGGTCCGTGGATTGCACATCGAATAAGTGTCCGGGCTGCAGCGAGCGAATGTGGCTTGTGACGATCTGCTCGGCCAGCAGATTCGTCCGCTGGCGACTGCCGATATCTGGGATCATTCTCGCGCCGAGCATGACGGCGATAATGATTGCGGCGGCGACTGCGAGCCACTCGATAGCCGACCGGCGACCCGTGGACACAGGCTTCGGCTGTATTTCGGCCGGAAGTTGCGCGCGGATTTTGGCTCGCAGGCCCTCGGGCGCTCGCTCGTAGAGATTCGCGGAACGCAACGATCTCCGCATCGCCTGTTGGGCCGCGAAATCCCTGGAACACTCTGCGCAGGATTTCAGATGGTCCTCGAATTCAACGGTGCGCACGAGATCGAGCTCTCCATCCAAATAAGCGTGGAGCAGCCGCTGATTATCGTTACAAGCCACGATGTTCCTCCTGCTCTTTCGCGCGCAGTAGAGATTTTTTCAATTGGGCACGCGCGCGCGCCAGCCCGGACATCACCGTGCCGATAGGAACTTCCGTGATCGCGGCGATCTCTTTGTAAGACATCCCTTCGAGTTCGCGCAAAATCAGGATCTCGCGAAATTGCACCGGCAATTCCTCGAGCGCTTCGCCTAGCATGCGATTATCTACCGCTTGCAAGAGCGCTGCTTCCGCGTCTGGCGCTGCGGTATCGGGCGTATGAAGCTTCTCATCGAATTCCACTGCGAGACCGGCAGGCCGTTTCGTTTCCAAAAATGAATAGCTGGTATTGCGCACAATTTTCAAAAGCCACGCGCGGGCGCTGCCACCTTGAAAACCGCCAAAGAATTTGAACGCGCGCAGATAAGCCTCTTGCACAATGTCTTCGGCATCATGGCTGTTGCGGACCAGCCACCGCGCGAGATTGTAGGCCGCATCCAAGTGCGGCAACACAACCTGCTCAAAGCTCCCGGCAGCGCCGGAGCTGCGCGTTTCGTCCGCCATTCCGGAACAACACTCTCAAGTTCCTAGACTGGATTTCAACCTAATTTATTCCCGCGAGTTCGCGATTAGGTGATTTTCGCTATGGACGCCCAGGAAGGAGGCCGGGCGGCGGTTCGGCGGGAATAAAAGCGGCTGCGTACAAGTCTAGTAAGCGAACGGTGCATTCAGCGGGCGAGGCCCGGGGAGGTAATTCCTTCCAAACACGCACTCCCCGGGTCTCTGACCAAGAGACCTGCGAACACGACCGGAGGAAGAGAGCATGTCGAAATACATTGAAAAGAATCTGGACCACGATGGAGTTGACCGGCGCGGTTTTCTGAAATGCATGGCTTGGGCCGGAACGGGAGCCCTGTGCCTCATGCAGGGCGGTGTCCTGAAATCCTAAGCGCTGACTGATGTATTGCAAAGAAGGTTGGGCATTTGAAAGGCGATCTGAGCTTCGTGCAGATCCGCGATAGCCACACGAGTATTTCTGTTCCGTTCATCCGAAAATGACCGGCAAGATCATCGTGAAGTAAGGGAGACAACGTGAACCCGTTCGATATCAAGCAAGCTTTACTGGCGAAGCACGCGCAACACGTGGTGCTGATCCATTTTCCGATCGCGCTTTGTATGGCCGGCGTCGCGTTTGATCTCGCCGCGCAATGGACGAAGAACCGTACTCTTGCTGTTGCGGCTTATTATAACTTCACTGTGGCGGCGGCCTCGGTGCTGCCCGTCGTGGCCACCGGCCTGCTCGCGTGGCAGTTCCAGCTCGAGGGGCAAAAGCTCAAGGGCGTGTTGCTGCTGCACCTGGTGCTGGGGATCGTTTCAAGCTTGATGATCGGCGTGATTTGGTTCGTGCACTTTCGATCCCGGCGCACGCAGGCGTCATTGTTGCCCGCTTATCGCGTACCGCTGGAACTAGTGGGTGTCGCGGTGGTTACGCTCACTGCGCACCTGGGCGGTTTCGTCAGCGGGATCAATATTTCAAATTAATTAAAAAATCTCCCTCCGCGACAGCGGGTCATTTGATTTATCTTGTGACCAGCTGCCGCGTCATCTCGCTGCGGATCGTGCCGTTTACAGGTCCCGCAGGATTTCCGACAAGAACCAGGTCCGGCGCTCGGTCTGATCAATCCAAACTTCGATCAAGCTCGCGGTGGCGACATCATTGTGCTTTTCGCACAGTTCATGCGTTGCGCGGAAATAGCGCGTAAGCTGCTGGTTATCCGTCGAAAGCTCTGCAAGCATATCCTTTGGCGTGACGATTTCCTGGTTATTGTCTTTCAGCCGTTGGTGTTCCGAAATATCGCTAATCGAACGGAGCGTGGCTCCGCCAATCTTGCGCCCGCGCTCGGCTATATCGTCCGTCATCGCGAAAATCTGTTCGCCCTGCTCGTCCAGCAGCAGATGGTAATCGCGGAAGCTCCGGCCGCTCATGTGCCAGTGGAAATTCTTGGTCTTGACGTACAGCGCGAAAACGTCCGCGAGCAGGTGACGCAGCGAGGCTGAGATTTCCGCTACACCATTGGGGCTCAGGTCGGTTGGTACTTCAATTGAGGACCGCTCGTGTTCTTTCGCTTGAACTGCCGCAGTCTTTGCCATTGCTTGTCGCTCCTTGTGATTTTGATTCGAGGGTTGTGGGATCATTCCCAAAGCTTGTCAGACTAATCCATGAGGGCAGGGTGAAACTATTCTTGAGCGCCCCACTCAAAGCTGTCAAGTGCTGCGCAATGGAGCGGCGAATTTCCAGATCGCGCAGAATTGTTCAAAATCTGGAACCATCCGAACCTGACGTTCGCGGATGTGACCACCACGACGACGACGAACGAAAACTTTTCAATAGAGCGCGGGGCGTCGCAATTCAGCTTTCCTACGTCGTCGCTGGCTCCCAGGTTAGTCCAATTCGCTTTGAAATTTTACTTCTGACACCCAACTGAAGAGGGCGGCTAAATCATCGGACTCGTCTCCGAAGTCATTGAACTGTGTAGTATCAGTGCGATTAACAGGATCGCGGCTCCAAGCATACCGAGCGCTTTAAAGTGAAAAACCATGGACGCTCCCGCCCCAGCACCCAGGACAAATGCGATCCAGACCCCACAGAGCAGGCCTATTTTCGGATCAGGAGCCGACACAGGCGAAGGAATCACTTCGGAAGTGTATTTCTCAGCCTCCGTCGTGATTAGGGTTGTAACAATCCCAGTGAGGTACGTGGTATGAACGCTGATGCCACCAGCACGACGAAATCCTCCGTTTTGCAGGCCGAGTGCCAGAGATACCAAGATCACAAATATTTGAACTCCGTGTGCCAAATCTGCTGTCACTGCGAGAGACGCGCCCACAATCAGAATCGCTTCTATCCCCATGATGGTGGGAAGCAACGGCAACGATGGCCACGCCTTGAGAGGGCGCACGATAAGCGTGCTCAGCAGAACACCTATCAAAAAAGTGACAATGGCCGAAAGATGTCCGAGCGCAGTCCGCCAGTCGTGAGCCGCTACCGCGATGGACCCCAACACCAAATTGCCTGTCACGTGTCCGGTGAAGGTTCTTGCGAGGACGAAGCTGGCCGCATCGCCATATCCGCCAACGAAGGCAAGGCCAAAAGAGAGCCACACGTCAGCCAGACCCATGTTTGTAGGCACAATTCCCCCTGAACTTGCCCAACTCCCATTCCCAGATCCGTGTAGCGAACGCCCGTAGGGCTATGCGCGCCCGGTGCTAACTCCCCGCTGCCAGAAAGGACTGGTACGCGGGAACCCACTGCGTCGTTTTCACTCGCTGGCGAAGCTCGTCCTCGGCCAGCTTCGGGGCAACACCTTCTTTTTGTGCTTCGATGCCGACCGCTAGAGCAATCTCCGCGGCCACCCTGCGAATGTCAGTCAGAGGCGGCAGCAAGGAAGCCGAGGGATCCTTGAGGGCGGGCGAATTCCCGGCAAGTGCGCGGGCGGCCGCCAGCATCATGGCATTTGTGACGCGCCGAGCGCCCGAGGCGACAATCCCGAGTCCCATGGCCGGAAAGATGTAAACGTTATTGCACTGAGCGATCGGAATTGTGCGCCCGCCATAGCTGACCGGTGCGAAAGGCGAGCCCGTCGCGACCAGAGCACGCCCGCCGGTCCAGCGAATCAAGTCTTCCGGCTTTGCTTCGGATTTCGAGGTCGGATTCGAGAGCGGAAAGATGATTGGCCGCTGAACCTTGCGCGCCATTTCGCGCACGATCGCTTCCGAGAACGCGCCGCCAACCGTCGAAAGACCAATGAGCACGGTTGCTTCGATCTTTACGATCACGTCGGTGAGTCCGATGTTGCCGTTGGAAGTTCGCGGCCATCCCGCCAGACGTTCTGCTGGCTGGGCGTAGACGCTTTGCTCAGGAGTAAGATCCTTTCGGCCCGAATGCAAAAGACCGTTTTTGTCGATGACCCAGAAGTGATTGCGCGCTTCCTGTTCCGATAGCCCTTCGCCTTTCATTGCCGCACGCAATCCGTCGGCAACGCCAATGCCGGCTGAACCCGCTCCCAACATGACGATGTGCTGATCCTTCAAACTCTTTCCAGTGACTTTGACGGCGCCCAGAATTGCTCCCAGCGCAACCGACGCAGTCCCCTGAATGTCATCGTTGAACGTCAGGAGTTGATCGTGGTAGCGCTGCAGGATCGGTCGGGCGTGTGGGGTCGCGAAGTCTTCCCATTGCAGGCATGTCGACGGAAGCTCCTGTTTCATGGCCTGAACGAACTGATCGACGAAATCGAAATATTCCTGGCCGGTAATCCGTTCGTGGCGCCAGCCGATGTATTCGGGATCGTTGAGCCGTTCCTTATTATTGGTTCCCACATCCAACACGATGGGCAGAGTCCTTTCCGGCCGAATCCCACCGATGAGCGTATATAAGGATAATTTGCCGATGGGAATGCCCAAGCCGCCTGTGCCCTGGTCGCCAATTCCCAGAATGCGCTCGCCATCCGTGACCACAATTACGTCAACGTTGGGATTCGGACGGTTTCGCAAGATCGCGGAAATCGAATCACGCAACGGGTAAGAGACAAATAGGCCGCGCGGCCGTCGATAGATGTGACTGAATTGCTCGCACGCGAGGGCGACCACAGGTGTGTAGACAATCGGCGTCATTTCCTCGATGTGATCGAGCATGAGCCTGTAAAAAAGGACCTCGTTAGTGTCTTGCAAGGCGCGGAGGTAGATATGCCGCTCCAAGTCCTCGTCCTTTCGCTTGTAAGCCCCATAAGCGCGGACAACTTGCTCCTCTAGGCTCTCAACGTGAGGAGGTAGGAGTCCCTGCAAACCAAATTCAATCCGCTCCTCTTCAGTAAAGGCCGTGCCTTTGTTCAAGCCTTGGCGATTGAGAAGATCCATCCCGCGCGGGAGATCGGGCAAGTCTGAAGGTACGGTTTGCTGTTTCGTCGCCATTTTGGTGCTCTCCTTTCGTACCTAATTCTCGACGCGATGTTGCAGGTGAAACCGCCGTATTTCAGACCAGCCGGACGTTGCGCTCCATCGTCTTGATTACGTCGTCGAACCGGCCTGCCAGTACCTGCTTGGCGAGACTCAGTGTGTAACCCTTTGCCGTGTGGAACGGGACGTGCGACGGCAACGAAAGCGCGTAGGGGTCAACGACGGCATCGACGACAACCGGCCCGTCCTGGTAGGCCAGTGCTTCCGTGAGAGCCTCTTTCACGTCGCCCGGTTCCTCGAGACGGACGGCTTTCGCGCCAATCGCTTCGGCCACGCGCGCGAAATTCGGATTCTTGAAATCCACTCCAAAGGGAACGAAGCCCGCTTCCTGCTGCTCGATTTTCACGAAGTCGAGCGATTCATTGTTGAGGATGATGTGCACAACGCGCGCCTTGCGCTGGACCAGCGTCGCCAGGTCACCCAGCGCAAGCATAGTAAAACCGCCGTCGCCACATAGGGCGATCGTCTGCCGCCCGGGGTAGGCCAATTGTGCGCCGAAGGCGTTGGGCACGGCGTTGGCCATCGACGCCCAGGTAAAGGAGCCGAAGAGCCGACGATTGGCGCCGCCCTTGATGTGCCGCGCCATCCAGATGCAGGCCGTTCCAGTGTCGGCGAAGAACATGGCGTCGTCAGAAGCCAGCGCGCTTAGTGTCGCGGCGAGGTACTCCGGACGAATCGGCTTGATGCCCGGGCCTTTATCCACGTAATGACTCAGCAGCTCCTCGAACTCGCGCGTTTTTGCAAGGTGCTTGTCGAGGAAACTCGTTTCATTTTTCTCCCGCACTTTGGGCAGCACGGCCGCGAGCGTCGCCTGCACTTCTCCGATGAGCCCCAGATGCAGCGCGGTCCTGCGGCCGAGGTGCTTCGGGTTCAGGTCGATTTGGACCTTTTTCACGTTGCCGTTCGGCAAAAACTCGGAAAACGGAAAATCTGTCCCGAGCAGCAGAAGAACCTCGGCGCTCTGAATCGCGTCGTACGTTCCGCCGTAGCCGAGGAGACCGGTCATGCCCGTGGCGTAAGGATTATCGTGCTCGAGCCACTGCTTGCCGCGAAAGGAGTAGCCGACGGGAGCTTTCAATTTCTTGGCGAGGGCCAGGACTTCGTTGCGCGCGTCCCGGCAGCCGTCGCCGCCGAAGATGGCAACCGTCTTTGCATCGTTGATCAAGCGTGCGAGCTTTTCCAATTCCGCGTCGGCAGGACGCAAGACTGGCTTGGCAGGAATCGCGACGGCATGCATTTCCTCCCGCGCTTCGGACGCTGCGACGTCGCCGGGAAGCGAAATTACCGTGGGACCGCGATCGCCGATGGCGGTGGTGATGGCGGTGTTGATCACTGCGCGCGCCTGCTCCGGGTTGACGAGCCGCCCGATATAGAGCGCCGCAGCGTCGAAAAACTTGTAAGGATTCAGCTCCTCAAGGGCAGCCGTATCGATCAGACTCGTTTCGACGTCGCCCGCAATGGCGATAACCGGGGCACCTTCTTTCCTCGCGTCCATCAGGCCGTTAAATAGGTGAGTCACACCGGGACCGGCTGTGCCGCACACGGCCACGGGGTTTCCGGTGAAGTAGGCCTCTGCAACCGCGGCGAAGACGCCGTACTCTTCATTCCGCACATGAACGAAGTCAACATTTCCGTTCCGACGAAGTGCATCGATCACAGGATTCAATGCATCGCCCACAATGCCGTAACAGCGTTTCACACCGGCGTCGACGAGCATCTCCCACATAACATCGGCAACATTTTTCGACATAGGAACCTCCGTTCCAATTGCGGATTTAAATGCGACATCCTAGAACTCGACCTTTGTTCTGAATCCGAAAACGACGGCTTGGTGCGTGCCGCCTCCCATGTTTGCGTAGTACTGAATCACGGGCTGCAAAAGGAGCATGGGCAAAACTTCCAGTAAGGTGTTGAGCTCGACGCCCTGCTTGGCCTTCCAGGCTGACACGCCGGCCGGAAGATGCTCTGAGCTAAGGCTGTTTCGCACATAGCCCAGTGACATCGTGTTATGAAAGTTCACCGGCAGTGACTCATTGAAGCACAATCCGGCGGTCAGCAAAGCGTTGTTGCGATTAATGCTCGGCGGACTCCAGTCGTACGCAAGAGTCCCATCCAGACCCTTTCCCCCTGGCGGGTGCACCGGCCAGAGAGCTTGGCTGGCCATCCGATACAACGGGCAATTACCCTGCCGCGGTGTCGCGCTTGTCGGAGCGAGCAACTATTTTCGAGTTGCTTCTACTTGGCTGCTGCCGCTGCCGAATCCGGTATGAAATGAGTATCCGCGCCTTGCTTGAAGACCACGTATGCGCGCCTCTACGGCTCGTCATTGATCAGACGCCATCTTTGCCCTGAGCCGGTGTGATCCACTGCCAGCAGGACGTCACCCGGATGGATTGTGAATGTCTCGCCGCCTACAGTTGTAAATTCGAGCACGCCGGCCAAGGTGATCACGTATTGAGGGATCGGATCGTTGTGCCAGTCGAAGGAGGAGTGCGCCGGCGTTTCCTTGAAGAGGATGGACTGCGCCTCGACCAGCCTGTTTTCACCAATGCTGCCACGCACCACATGTGAGTTTCCGTCAGGACCTGCATCGTGCAGCGCTTTGACGGCAGGAATCAGCCGCTGCTTCACATTGACGGCTGCCGCAATGTTCATTGCGGAGGGAAACGAGTCGTTGGAGGACTGGGCCATATTGACATGATCGTTGGGGTGAACCGGCGTCTGGCTGCCCAGCGGCGTGCCAGCGAGCTGGCAGCAGCGGTTGGAGATCACCTCGTTCACGTTCATATTGAATTGCGTGCCGCTGCCCGTCATGCGCACGTGCAGTGGGAACATATCGTGATGCTGGCCCGCAAGGATTTCGTCGCAGACTTGAACGATCAAATCGTGGCGTCTCTGGTCGAGCTGCTTGCTGGCGTAATTCGCGTTCGCGGCGGCCTTCTTTAGAATGGCGTAGGCGGTGATCATCTCGCGAGGGATTAAGTCCTGGCCGATGCTGAAGTGCTCGAGCGAGCGCTGCGTCTGCGCGCCCCAGAGTTTGTCAGCGGGAACATCTACTTCTCCCAAGCTATCGGTTTCCTTGCGAATGTCGGTCATCTGGTTTCTGCTTCGCTCGCATGAACGCGAGCAATTTAACTGTTGGTGGACGCCCTGTTCTTGTCTTGCAAGCCCGCCGTTCACAGCTCGCCAGCATGACGGGGAACAGAATTTGCCGCCACCCTAAATGCGGTAGCTTTTTGGCTGGATTTTTCTATAGTCGACGAGAACGCCGGCGGGGCGTCGGCCGATTGAAGTTTCGATCTTCCAACAGTCACTGCCTGTTGGTTTGGAATAGATAGAGCGGGTTGAAAACGAGAGACGGTCAATCCCGAGTCGGAACGGAGCCCGTTCGGCCTAGGGTCGGAAGCTTCCTTCTGGGAGCCGGGGCAAACCTAAAGGGCTGGGGAAGCCCTCATTGTTACGCAAACTCGAACGCAAATCAATTATTGGTGGCCAAACGGCCTGACACAGCCTGGTGATAGTGGTGTTGGGCCGAACCCTTGGCCCAAGAGCGCAACAGAGGTTACAATCCCCATCGAGGCAACGCGATCGCCCCTTCCAAGCCCATTCGCATCCTGAGCGTCGAGGACCATCCGGTCTTTCGTGAAGGTCTGAGCACGATTCTTGGGTCGCAGCAGGATATGGTTCTCGTTGCGCAAGCGACGAATGCGCAGGAAGCTGTGGCAGAATTTCGCCGCCATCGACCGGACGTCACCCTGATGGATCTACGCCTCCCCGGCACCAATGGCACAGACGCTCTGATAGCGATTCGCGGAGAGTTTCCCCACGCTCGGATCATCATGCTGACGACCTCGGACTCCGATGGCGAGATCCAGCGGGCCATGCGAGCGGGAGCCGCGGCTTACATCCTTAAGAGCATGCCGAAAAATGACTTGCCGGCCGTGATCCGGTCAGTCCATTCGGGGCGACGGCACGTTCCGCCCGAGGTGGCGGCCCGCCTCGCCGAGCATCTGGGCGATGAAGACCTGACGACTCGGGAGCCTCGCTACTCGCAGGACCTTGCCTTGCGTGTGAGCGACAATGGCGTGGGTATTGACCCCGACGTCGCGGACAGGGGCAAGGACGGACATTTCGGCTGCAGGGGATGCGGGAACGCGCCGCTCGCATCGGAGGCAAGCTAACTCTTGTCAGCTCTGCGAGCTCTGGAACTGAAATTACAGTTGTAGTTCCTGGACGCATCGTCTTTCGCAAGGCGACCGAGACCCGATTTGAACGGATAAGAGCCATCGTCAAGGGAATCGGCCGAACGTCCAATCCTGACTGAGCCTCGGCCTATGACTATTTGAACCTGTAGAAAAATCTAGGCTGGATTCTGTGGTTCCTGAGGTACCCCCCAAGCTAGGACCGGTCTACCCTCGCACTATCGCCGCGACGCGGCGTGACATCATCTAAATTTCAGGCATAGATCGGCCGGTTCCCTAAATGTCGAAGGACTGGGATGCGAAACGAAGAAACAGTGTGGTTTGAAGAGAACATCGAGGAATGTATTCCATTAGATGACAGCCTGCTGCCTTCAGCCGAGAGGGAGTTGGCAGCATTCGCTGGCGCCGTAACCGAGTTGTTCGGTGCTGACCAGGCGCGGCAGGCGGTCGACGACTGGATGGAGGAGCTCAAATCAATGGATTGGCCATCGGGAGAGAGAACTCCATCTTGGCGTCACCTAACCATTGCGGCCGCGGCTCGCCTCGCCAGTCGTGTCAATTGTTGACGTTCACGCGACGGCAGTCTGAGTACAAAGCTGGCCCCGGTCAGCTCGTAGTTTTGGCTGGCTCGTTCTAGCGAGCTCATTCTTCCAGAAGATAACCGCGCGCGAGATATTTGGCGGCTGGTTTATCGGGGAGTATGCGAAGGAGAAACGATTTATGGATGCGCAGTTGAAAGCCTCCGCAAGCCTCGTGCTGCCGCTCACAGAAGAGAGGGCCCTTCTGAAAGTGTGCGCGATCGAAGATGACCGGAATACCTGCAATCGGGCGCAAGTTGCACGCGGACACGCCGACGACTGTGATTGGTGGAACGACTCTGAGTTTCTGACCGGATCAGATTCCGGATTTCACAGAGCATTGCGCAACGACCTGGAGGACGCCAGGGACATTCAAAAAGCCTTTTTCCCTAAGAAGAATCTTTCAATTCCCGGTTTGGATTGCGAGACCTTCTATCGGCCCGCACAATCTATTGGTGGCGACTACTATGATTTTGTTCCCTTGCCGGCGGGCCGTTGGGGAATCGCGATTGGCGACGTTTGTGGGAAGGGAATCGGCGCCGCCCTACTCATGGCCAGCCTCCAGGCGTCGCTTCGCGCGCAAGCCCTGCGTTCCTATTCTGGTCCCTCGACGCTCATCGCGGACGTTGACCGGCTGGTTCTCGCGGCTTCGCCCAAACATCTCTATGCGTCGCTTTTCTATGCGGAATATGACGCTGCGACACGCTTGCTGCAATACGTCAACGCCGGTCACAATGCCCCGATCGTGCTCCGGTGGGAAGGCAATCAATCCAGGATCTTCCGCCTGGAACCCGGCGGCACTCCCCTGGGGCTCCTGGAAAACGGTGACTTCGGCACCCAAGCCCTGCAACTCGACACGGGCGATCTGCTGGTTATGTACACAGATGGCATAACGGAGGCCGAAAACTCCGAGCGCGACTGGTGGGGACAGGAGCGGCTTGAAAAACTGCTGCGAGCTTGCCGTCACTGTACACCTGCGCAAATCGTTGGACGCGTCCTGGATGAGGTCTCGGCCTTCGCCAAAGACGGTCCCCAACGCGACGATATGACTCTGGTGGTGGTCTCGGTGCAAGATCAAGCGGGAGCTGACTGCTGATCGCAATTCGTGCCTCGCTGGCGAGTCCCAACGCAGGCTAGATGCTACGCGAACTCCTTGCCCCCGGTGCGCGCAGACTGGACCGCCGCCGCGCCGCGAGTCACCAAACCGGTTGCAATCATCTAAGGGTCAGCTGGTCTCTGTGAGTCGGGTTCTCAGGGTAAAATCCGGTTCGTCGCGAGTGGCGGGTGACCGGTAGAGTGAAGTTGGAAAGGAGAAGATTTATGAGCGCACAGTCGAAACCGTCCGTAAGCTTGGTGCCGCCGTTTACAAGAGAAACCGCGATTCTGAAGGTACGCGCGGTGGAAGATATCTGGAATACGCGAAACCCCGAGCAAGTCGCGCGCGGGTATGCCGAGGATTGTTACTGGCGCAACCGCTCTGAGTTTCTCCATGACCGGGCGGAAGTCACTGCGTTTCTGACAAGGAAGTGGAACAAAGAGCTGGACTACCGCCTGATCAAGGAACTCTGGGCTTTCGACGGTAACCGGATTGCCGTCCGGTTTGCCTACGAGTCGCACGATGACTCTGGGCAGTGGTACCGCTCCTACGGCAATGAGAACTGGGAGTTCGACGCCGCAGGGCCTATGAAATTCCGCTATGCCAGCATTAACGATCTTCCCATCAAAGACCAGGATCGGCTGTTTCACTGGCCCTTGGGCCGCCGGCCGGATGACCATCCGGGACTGACCGAACTCGGTCTATAGCCGACGGCAGAATGATTGGTCAGGTTAGGCGGCGGTAAGGCAAAGGGTTGCTTACTCGCCTGTGCACTTTCCGACGCGTCAGTTCGCTATGACAGATTTCTGCCCTCGGCAGGCAGTGGGAGATGAAGTCATGAAGACATTGATTGTGCTGGCGTTGGCTGTTGTTTTTCTGCTCCCAGCTTCCGTGCAGGCAAATCCCGCAAAGCCGGCGTTAGAAGTTGTGGTCCTTGGCTCCGGCGGGCCACGTGCGTTCGGGAGGGCAGGATCTAGTTTCCTGGTGCTCTTGGATGGGACGCCGCGGATCTTGGTGGATGTCGGGCCAGGAGCGTTCTTGCGGATTGGCGAATTGGATCTGGATTTGGAAAAAGTAAACACGGTCTTGTTGACGCACCTCCACATCGATCACAGCGGAGACCTGGCGGCCTTCTTCAACGCGCGAGCGCTTACCAGCGAAGGGCCAATCGTCTACCGGATTTTTGGCCCGGATGGGGCGGGACTCTTCCCCAGGACTTCGCGATTTGTGGACTTACTGGTCGGAAAAGACGGCGCCTTCGCGTATCAAAAGACGTTTGGCGCGGACGAATCCTTCGTGGTTCGCGACTTGGCGATTAACCTGGATTCACCGCCCGGCAAGATTGTGGATGAAGATGACTTGGTCGTCGAAGAAATTGCGACGCACCACGGCGACTGTCCCTCGGTGGCTTACCGGATCACTTATAAAAACGCGGTGGTCGTTTTCTCCGGAGACATGGACGCATCGGCGCTCCCCAATCTCGTGCAATTGGCGAAGAACGCGGATCTGCTGATTTTCAATTGCGCCGTGCTGGACCCACCGGGTTCGCCATCGCAGCTATACGATCTGCATACGCCGCCGAAGAAAATTGGTGAAGCCGCGCGCGCGAGCGGGGTGAAGAGTTTGCTGCTGAGCCATCTGGCTCCCGACGTCGAAAGCCAGGAGGATGCCGTACGGAAATCGATTCGCGCGTCTTATGTAGGAGCAGTCGAATTCGCGAGCGATAAGCTGCGCGTCACTGTAGGAAAGTGAAGCTGCCGACTGCGAACGGCATACGCAGCTAAAGGCCGTCTTGACAATATTCGTTATAACGATTATTGTCTCGGTATGAAGCAGGCGAAGCAGCGGGAGAAGAAGCAACGCCCTCCCGCGAGCCCCGAGGAGGCAGCGTTCCTGGACCTACTGCGCACGACCGACATGCTCTCCCGCGGCCTGATCCACGTGCTCAAGGCCGAGAACCTTTCGGCCACGCAGTACAACGTCCTGCGGATCCTCCGTGGCGCTCCCGAAGGTCTCCCCTGCGGGGAAATCGCCATCCGCATGATCACGCGCGATCCGGACGTTACCCGACTACTCGACCGTCTGGAGAAACGCAGCCTGATATCACGGTGCCGTGAGACCAAGGACCGGCGTACCGTGATGGCACGAATCACCCCGGCTGGCTTAAAACTGCTCGGCGGGCTCGACAAGCCGGTGCAGGATGGCCATCGTCGGCAGCTAGGCCACTTAGGGCCCAAGCGATTGCGGGCTCTGGCTGATCTGTTACGTGCGGCCCGCAACCAAGTGGCCTGATTTGTTTGTCATTGTATTCGTTGAAACGAATATCGGTGTAACACATCTAATGGAGCTGTAAGGCGTCAAATAAGCCAAAAAAGGATATGAATATGAGCGCACCAGCCACACCGCAAGCCGCGACTACCACCTGGAACATCGACCCGGTTCACTCCGCCGCCGAGTTCAAGGTCAAACACATGATGATTTCTAACGTGAAGGGCCATTTCACCGGCGTCAAGGGTGTGCTCACCCTGGATGAAACCGATTTGACAAAATCCCATCTCGAGGCGTCGATTGACGCCGCTTCCATCACCACACGAGATGCCCAGCGTGATGCGCATCTCAAGAGCGCCGACTTCCTCGAAGCAGAGAAGTTCCCCGTGCTTTCGTTCAAATCCACGCGCGTAAGCCGCGTTGGCGATGGCGAGTTGGCTGTGTCGGGCGATCTTACGATTCACGGCGTCACCCGTAACGTCGTATTTACGGTCGAGAATCCAACCGCTCCGGCCAAAGATCCTTGGGGCAATACCCGCATTGGTCTTTCGGCAACCACCAAGATCAACCGCAAAGATTTCGGGTTGAACTGGAACGCCGCACTGGAAACCGGTGGGTTTCTTGTCGGTGACGAGGTGACCATCACGCTCGATGTACAATTCGTGAAGGCCTAAACTATTCAGACTGCCAAGGGCGTGCGCATCCGCGCGCCCAAGCTGCCTCGCATTGTGACGGCGCAAAGGAAAAATGCTATGTCACTCCGCCCAGTTAAACAGATTATTCAAACGACGCCGGCAATCGAAGGCGCCGGCGTAAAGCTGCAACGAGCCTTCGGTTTCGGCAAGACCAAGGATTTCGATCCATTCCTGCTGCTGGACGATTTTCGCAATGAGAATCCGCAAGATTACATGGCGGGATTTCCCTGGCATCCCCACCGCGGGATCGAGACGATTACCTACGTGCTCGCCGGTTCGGTCGAGCACGGCGACAGTCTCGGCAACAAAGGCAAAATGACCGCGGGCGACGTGCAATGGATGACCGCCGGCAGCGGAATCCTCCATCAGGAAATGCCTAAGGGCGATTCACGTGGCCGTATGCATGGGTTCCAGCTCTGGGCCAACCTGCCGGCATCTTTAAAGATGACCGCTCCTCGCTATCAGGACATTCCTGCCAGCGCGATCCCGGAAGTCACCGACGACGATGGCACTCGTGCGCGTGTCATCTGCGGCGAATTCTGGGGCAAGAAGGGACCGGTGGAAGGCGTAGCCGCTGATCCGAGTTACCTCGACATCTCGGTTCCCCCTGGCCAGCGGAAGCGGCTCAAAATCGAAACCACGCGCAACGCGTTTGCCTACGTCTTCGCGGGCTCTGGCACGTTCCGCGATTCATCGCAACCGCGCGCGGTTCTCACCGAGTCCGCAGCAGACCCCGCGTCCGCGCCCGTGTACGACGTCAGCAATCACTCGCTGGTGCTCTTCGATCGCGGCGACGAGATCACCGTCCAAGCAGGCGACGAGGGCATCCGTTTCCTGCTGGTGTCGGGCAAACCGATCGAGGAGCCGGTCGCATGGCACGGTCCGATCGTAATGAACACCGAAGCACAGTTGCGCCAGGCGTTAAACGAACTTCAGACCGGCGACTTCATCAAACATCGCTGAATCGGCGAGTCATTCGAATCCTAGACTGACGCCCGCAACAGCGATTCGTTCTCAATTAGCGCCGTGACCCTTCGCGATGATTACCGCGCGTAGCCGACGCACGGCTTCCGGAATTTCTGTCACTGGAGCTCCGCCAAAACCCAAGATGAATCCTTGGCGTGAATACGGGCCCAAATAAGCAGGAGAGAGCGGCCAGAGTGACAGGTTTTGCTTTGCCGCTCGCTCGGATATCACCTGGTCGCGGTATCCTTTCGGCAGCATCACCGCCAGGTGCAGGCCCGCCTCTGAACCATGCACTTGCAAGACGGAATCCAGCTCTTCCTTCAGATGCTTGACCAGCACGTTGCGCCGTTCATTGTAAATTTGCCGAGTTCTGCGGATATGCCGAGAGAAATGTCCTTCGTTGATGAAATCCGCCAGCACGGCTTGATAAAGGTGCGGCGGCGCAACGTCCATGGCATGCCGCACCGCGACAAAGCGGTCCACGAGGTCGGGAGGGATGACAATATAGCCGACGCGCAGCGATGGAAAGAGCACCTTGCTGAACGTGCCGATGTAAATCACCCGCGACGACCGGTCCAGTCCCTGGAGTGATGCGATGGGCTTACTATCGTAGCGATATTCGCTGTCGTAATCGTCCTCGACGATCCACGCTCCCGAGCTTTGCGCCCATTCGAGCAGTTGCAGGCGCCGCGAAGCGCTCATCGTCACTCCGAGTGGATATTGATGCGATGGCGTAACGAAAGCGGCGCGCGCCCTGCGGCACCGCTTGATTCCCGCCGCCACGTTCAAGCCGTCGCTATCAACCGGGACCGGCACGATTCGGCATCCTGCCATTGTGAGGACTTCCCGCGCCAACCAGTATCCCGGTTCCTCAACCCATACCGGCCTTCCCACTTCGAGCAAGACTCTGGCAGAGATATCCAGCGCCTGCTGCGAGCCGCTGACGATCAGGATCTGCTGCCATTCGCAGTGTACCGACCTCGCCGCTCGCACGTAATTAGCGATTGCTGCGCGCAGCGGCTGAAGGCCAAAGGGTTCGCCGTACTGAAACGCCACTAGGCCCAGATTGCCCCAGTAGCGCGCGGCGAGGTTCGACCACACACGAAATGGAAAAGCATCCAGAGCCAGTTGGCTGGCGCTGAACGCTCCCGGATTCAGCCATGCGGGCCGTTCGTAGCGGGGAAGTAGAGAAGCGCGATGCGCGGTCGGCCGCGGCGCGGAACGCGCGCGAATCGCTCGAGCGGTCTGGTTTTGCGAAGGGCTCAGGACATCCGGCAGCGCGCTGGATACAAACGTTCCGGACCCGACGCGGCTCTCAAAATAACCCTCTGCCAGAAGTTGCGCGTATGCGTTCAGCACCGGGATTCGCGAAACGTGCAGCTCGGCGGCGAGCGAGCGAGTGGAGGGAATCCTCTCGCCGGCGCGCAGGCTACGGCCGACAATCGCCGCACGAAACGCATCGTACACTTGCGCATGTAGCGGCTTGCCGGCCCTGCGGTCCACGCAAATAAGAGGCGAAAGCCCGCTCGATGTTTTCGTCATGCCACATCATAGTGGTCATAGCGATATCCCTTCAAGTGGCTATTGTGGCAAACCACTTTGCGCGAGAAATTCAAGGCTGCGGCAACGGTCTTCAGGGACGCCCGCCGCGAACTCTTCAGTAGCGGCCCTGGGCACGAAGGGAGGGG
This sequence comes from uncultured Acidobacteriota bacterium, assembly GCA_963795005.1. Classification (GTDB taxonomy): domain Bacteria; phylum Acidobacteriota; class Terriglobia; order Acidiferrales; family UBA7541; genus Palsa-295. Next base: position 66,058 of record CAWCGE010000002.1, read on the forward strand.
AATGAGCATTGCGGGCTGCTGCTTACCACGTTTAACGCACGCTGGCGGCGAGGCTGCGCTCGCGGTTTTGTTCATCTCCGGTCCAGTCTTCTGGGCATACTTCGCCGGGACCACCCTTCTCGTAATCGGCATCGTGACAGTGATTAGGAATGACCTGCCGCAGGCACACGGACTGGACAAAGCTTTGCCGTTCGGCCGTTTGTTCCTGGCCATCCCGATGGCGGTTTTTGGCACCGAGCACTTCAGCTTTCCGCAAGAAATGGTGCGCATGGTGCCTTCCTGGATTCCAGCGCACCGCTTTTGGGTCTACCTCGTGGGGACGTCGCTCATCGCCGCGGCGCTGAGCATCATTGTCAAAAAATATGCGCAGTTTGGCGGCCACACTTCTGGGAATCATGCTCCTTTCATTCGTGTTCTTTATACACATTCCCAACCCCGTGACGGAACCCAGGAATCGCATCCTATGGGCGGTTGCTCTCAGAGATCTTTCCTTCAGCGGGGGTGCCTTCGCATTGGCAGGTACGCAGAGGAAGCCCCATTCCGCTGCCGGTGTGCCGTGGCGGGTGACCCTCGCGCGCTTTTTCGTGGGGGTTCCGGCGCTGTTCTTCGGCGTAGAACATTTTCCCCATCCCGACCATGTGCCCGGAGTGCCGCTCGAGCTGGTCACACCGGCTTGGATTCCAGCTCGCCTGTTCTGGACATATCTAGGCGGCGTGGTCCTTGTCATCAGCGGGACGCTCATCGTCGCAAACAAGAGGGCGCACTGGGCGGCGACCTGTCTAGGCATCATGATTTTTCTTCTCGTGCTGTTCGTCTATCTGCCGATCACAGCCGCCAGTCCCACCGACATCGACAACGGATTGAATTATTTCGTAGATACCCTGGTATTCAGCGGCGCCGCCCTGGTTCTAGCCGACGCGCTGCCAAAAGAAGGTCATTCACATGTTTGAAAAGACAGCATTGAACCGCGGCGTTGATCTGCGCGCGCTGATCGTGGACGACGATCCGCTGGCGCGCAATGCTTTGGCGAACGTCTTGGCCGCTCGCAGCGATATTGAAGACTTCGATTGTGCGGAAAATGCCGCGCAAGCCTGCGAAAAGTTGCAGAAGGAGAGATACCAAATCCTGCTGCTCGACATCCACTTGCCGCAATTATCGGGCATCGAACTGGTGGATTGTTTGCAGAAAGAAAACCAGCCGGTGCCTGCGCTGATATTCGTCACGGCACACCACCAGCACGCCATCGCCGCTTTCGAAAAGCATGCCGTGGATTACGTGCTTAAGCCCTTCTCGAACGAGCGCATCCACGAAGCTCTCAATATTGCGATCCGCAGAACCGCAAATGAGCGCGCCGCAAATCTGGCGGCGGCACTGTCGCAGCTAAAAGCCGTGGTGCCGAAGCCCTCCAGGATGGCCATTAAGACCGAAGGCAGGATTCTTTTCATTGATCCCGCGGAAGTGATTGCCGCGGTGGCACAAGGCAATTACGTATTGCTCGTGCAACCGTCAGGCTCCTGCCTGCTGCGATGTTCCATCTCCACGCTGAGCGAGACGCTGCGGCCGTGTGGTTTCATCCGGATTCATCGCTCGGTGCTGATGAATACCGCCTGGGTCCAGGAAATTCAGCCTTACGCCGCGGGAGAATATCTGCTACGCACAAAAGGAGGCAAGGAATACACCGTTTCGCGCACCTACAAGAAGAACCTGCGATCGGTTGCGCAACTGTGGATCGGCGGCGATGCTTCTTTCGCCGAAGAGACCTAATCGCGGCTCCAGACGAATATTCACTGCCGGCATCAGCTTCGCAGGACTTATGCTAGCTTCATGCAAATGCTCCACGACGCAGCCGTGGTCCGCGCGGCAAATGCCGATTCTCCGCGCAGAGGGCCAACCGCACATTGGATTCTTGCAGCGACGATTCTCGCGTCCAGCATGGCCTTCATTGATGGCACCGTCGTCAATGTCGCTCTGCCCGCGCTGCAAGCAAGCCTCAAAGCCTCCGTCGTCGGAGTGCAATGGGTGGTCGAGTCGTATGGTTTGTTTCTGGGCGCCCTAATCCTGGTTGGCGGCTCCCTCGGCGACCTCTACGGCCGACGGTTGATATTTTTGGTTGGCGTAGGAGTTTTCGCGTCCGCTTCCATCGCCTGTGGTCTTGCCTCCAACATTCAGCAACTCGTCATCGCGCGAAGTGTCCAAGGCGTAGGGGCTGCCTGCCTCGTGCCCGGCAGTCTCTCGATTATCAGCGCGTCTTTCGATGAGAGGACGCGCGGCCGAGCAATCGGGACTTGGTCCGGCTTCACTGCGATCACGACAGCGTTGGGGCCGGTCCTCGGCGGCTGGCTCATTCAGCATGCCTCCTGGCGCTGGGCATTCTTCATCAATATTCCTCTCGCCGCCGCCGTAATCACAATTTCGCTTTGGCACATTCCGGAAAGCCGTAATGCAGCTGCCGGGCATGTCGATTGGCTGGGCGCGGTGGTAGCAACTCTCGGACTGGGCGGATTGGTTTACGCGTTCATCGAGTCAACAAATCTCGGCTGGAGCCATCCTCTGGTTTTTGGAAGCTTCATCATCGGCTTGGCGTGCTTGATTGATTTCGTGTTCGTTGAAGCCAGGGCAAGTTCGCCCATGGTTCCGCTAACGCTTTTTCACTCGCGCAGTTTTAGTGGCGCGAATTTTCTCACTCTCTTTCTGTACGCGGCTCTCGGAATCTTCTTTTTCCTGTTCCCGATGAACCTTATCCAAGTGCAGGGATACTCGACAACTGCAACTGGTGCCGCCGCACTCCCGGTGATTCTGCTGATGTTCTCTCTTTCGCGCTGGTCCGGTGGGCTAGTCACGCGTTATGGGCCGAGAGCGCCGCTGTTGATCGGACCGCTGATTGCAGCCGCAGGTTTCGTTCTCTTCGCCTTGCCTGGCGTAGGGACAAGTTATTGGAAATCATTTTTCCCGGCGTTCGTTGTTCTCGGTCTTGGAATGGCAATTAGCGTGGCTCCGCTTACCACGGTCGTGATGAGTTCAGCAGACCAAAATCGCGCCGGCGCCGCCTCAGGTATCAACAACGCGGTCGCCCGGGTAGCTGGCGTACTTGCCATTGCAATCCTCGGGATTGTCATGGTGAAATTATTCAGCTCCAGCTTGAATCGCAGCCTTACGAAGGCATTGCTTCCGCCCGGCATTCTCCGATACGTTCGGTCGAATGAGATCAAGCTCGCCGGTATTGACCTGCCCTCCGGACTAGATGCCCCTACGACAGCCCTGATCCGGGCGTCAATTTCCCATGCGTTTATATTTGCTTTCCGAACGGTGATGTTGATCTGTGCCGGACTGTCGTTGGCAAGCGCAGCGGTCGCGTCCCTGATGATTCCCGCTAAAACCGCAATGACTACGCAAGGCGCATCGCGCGGACCAAGTTTGTGAAAGGATCGAACGAGCCGGCAAGGAAGCGCATTAAGGAGAGCAGATGCTACCTCTTTACCAGGTTCCGCCCGACGCAGAGAAAAGAAGCTGCCGACACCTCCGGAAGTAGCTAAGATAAGCCGACTACATGCCCATAACGCGGCGAGGGTCGAACGGCAGACTATTCTTGTGAAGTTCCGTCATGGGCAAGCCGCACTTTGTTTCGGGCTGCTGCGTGGACGCGACGAATTGCATCCACGACCAGTGCGGGCTCATCAATCTGGATCATGTGGTTACTGTTGTTCGCCCGAATGAGCAGGCTATCTGTTGATAACGCGGCCAGCCGCCTTTGACCTTCGCTCCAGCCCTTCTCAAGAATGAAAAATGGTCCCGGAAACGGCTGGCCATGCGTGATCACCGCCAGTGGCAAATCCCCAAGACTACCCACACCTCCAAAATTCGCCGTCGGCTGTTCTACGAGTTGCAAGGAGGCCAAATCATCTCCCGCCGCCGAATACTCGGCCGGCCGCACAAATGAGAACCCCACATGGTCCAGTGGAAACAATTGACCCAACAGCCGCAAAACCCCGAAACGAGCCGCAAGCTCGACAGCTTTGTTCATGACCCTGAGCCGGGAATAGAAATTGAGAACCTCTCGTCGGAAGAACGCCGCTTCTTCCGGTGTATCGACGAGGACCAGTCCTGCCGTCTGATCGGGGTGGTTGCGGGCGAAGCATCGGACAATGAAGCCGCCGTAGGAGTGCGCCACCAGAATGTAAGGTCCTGGGAGACCCGCGTTGGTAAGCAGAGTGTGGAGTTCTTCGGCGCGTGCTGCAATTGTGCGTCCAGCTGCGACAGGCTCGCTCCTGCCGTATCCGGCTCGATCATAGGTACAAACGCTGGCGAACACGGCGATTTTATCCTGGACGGGCCACCAAAGCCGCGACGGCTCACCTGCTCCCTGTTCGATAAGGACAGTCGGGTAGGCGCTCCGCTTGCAAAGTAAATGAAGTTTGTGGTCTCCGACAGCGACCATCCGCCCGAAGGCCGGCTCGACCTTTTTTTCCTTCCATTCGGCAGCTTTCTCATGAATATAGCCAGCCATTAGCAACAGAACGCCAAACAGCAGAGCGATAGCAAGTTTCCATTGCCAGTCTGAGACCATGGCAAGGTATAATACATAGGTGTATAAAATACACAACTGTATTTTATAACGAATACAGCGCGCCAGGCGGAGGTAAATGTGGTGCTGAGTCGAGACAAGGGCGGCAAGCGCGCCCGTACAAGAGAGAGACTCATCTCGGCAGCGGCTGCAGTTATCGCCGAAAAGGGTTACGATCGGGCGCCGCTCGAGGAGATCGCCGCCCGCGCCGGAATGACGCGAGGAGCGGTCTATGGCAATTTCAAGAACAAGGAAGAACTCTTCCTGGCGCTGATTGCGTCCCGATGGAAACCGATTGTCCCGCCATTGAAGCCTGGCGCCCACCTTAAGGAACAATTGCACATTTTAGGCGAGGCAGTCGCCAAAGAGGCACAGGCCCGTCGCGGTCAGGCCGCCGCCGCGACCGCATTTCAACTCTACACATTGACGCACGAGCCGATGCGGTCCCATCTGACGAAACAGAACGCGGCCACCTATCGGCGCATGGCAACAAGACTACTGAAGGTCGTGCCAGCGAAGGAGCTGCCCATGTCAGCCGAGAAGTTTGTCCGTATACTAGATGCGATGACTACAGGCTTGCTCTTCACGTATTTTCAAACCCCGGAACTGATAAGCGAAGGCATAATCATCACCGCATTTGAAGCCTTGGCTTAAAGAACTGTTGCGTCTGCCGTGCTGGTAGCTGACGGTGCAAAGCATTGGGAACACGGCACGCGGGATTGATGCATTAGGCCCCAAAGTGGTCTGAAGTAAACTGTGGTTAACAGACCATAGAGCTCATTGACTGTCGATCAGTGCTATAGCGATGTTACGTTGACTGACCCGTTGGAGACAGAGTTCAGCGAGCACTCCGGTCGCCTCACGTTCAACCTAGTCACACGAGGATGGCCGGGCTACGCTTTCGAATTGGTCGCGATAAATGCCCTTGTGTTTACCCATGCACTTTCACTTGCCTGATTTGTCGAGCGGTCTCAACGGATCGATGCAATTCAATCGCCTCGGCCGCAACGAGCTTCCGATCTAAGTGTGGTTCTAAGCGCGGGCTACCCGAATGCAACAAGCAGCGCTCCCCAAGACCGACACCGCAAGTAGGACAGGGAACCGAGGAGAACTGTTTTGGCGTCAGGTGGTATCTCATTCCGACATGGTGGGATAAAACCAGCCGGAAAGCTGTTCCATCGGGGACACATTTTGGAACTTTCCTCGGGACGACAATCATCCTGTTTACGATCCCCGCAAATGAGATGCTTTTAAAACCCGCCGCCGAGGCCGGTGTCGACGCAATCGTCTCGAAGACAAAAATGGTGCACCTGATTGAACGCACGCGAGCACTGCTTCTGGCACCTGACTACGAGCGAGAAACGTGACACGTATGCCACAAACCATAGTCATCGTGTCAGCAATTGTTGTCGCGCTCTTGCTCTTAGCGATCGGTGGATGCTATCTCGCGCAAGGTCGAAAGCGAAGACAACTGGCGGACCGAACAGGGCCTGACGACAGGCAAAGGTAGCCAATCCTTTTGAAGGTGGCACCGAGTACGAGCGTTCCTGGATCCTTGACAGCAATTCACGCCTTCCGATAAGGTTCCGGCGTGCCCGCCGCCCACTTTGGGAGCGCACCCATGCCAGTTTTAACCGATCTGAGTTCGGGGACTGGCCCTGAGCCGCCGTTGTCGCGCGGTCCAGCATTCACCCGATATCCAGCATCTGCTGTCTCGATCTAACCTCAAGCTCGAAGCTATGTCTAAGAGATCTTCAAAAAGAGCCGGCTTCGTCGATCTCACCCGTCTTGCGCCGCTCGATGCCGATTCTCGCAACACGATTCAGGTCGTCATCGAAACTCCCAAGGGGAGCCGTAACAAATACGCGTTCGATCCGGATCAAAAAGTCTTTGAGTTGACGAAGGTCCTACCCGCGGGTATGGCCTTTCCGTACGACTTCGGTTTTATCCCCTCCACAAAAGCGGAGGACGGTGACCCTACGGATGTTTTGGTCCTCATGGACGAGCCCGCCTTCCCCGGATGTCTCTTGAAGTGCAGGGTCGTGGGCGTCATCGAAGGCCAACAAGGCAAGAAGAAAGATAAGGAACGCAACGATCGCATTATCGCGGTCGAAAACGAGAATCACAGCTACAGTCACGCAAAACATGTCCGCGATCTCGGCAAGAAATTTGTCGAGGAGCTGGAAGAATTCTTTGTCAATTACCATAGGCATCTGGGCAAGAAGTATCGCGTTCTCAGCGTGCAAGGCCCCGCCGAAGCTTGGCGACGTATCGAAGACGGCAGAAAGGGTCTGCGCCGCAACGCACAATGACCACCCTGACCTGTTCGACCATAGGCTCGGGAGAAAGGAGCCGAATATATGGATAGGCGTAGATTGCCATCCGAGCTTTCAGCAAATTGCATTTTTTGAAGAATAGACCGGCGTGTGTGGTGAACAGCAGTTGAACCACAGCGATGGCGAAGCAGAACGATTTTACCGGGACCCGCAGAAGAGAGGAATCCGCGTACGTGTAGGGATGGAGGCTACCGGATATTCACGCTGGTTCGAGCGACTGCTGGCAGAACTGGGCATCGAGATTTGGATGGGAGATCCCGCAGAAGGCGAAGCGAGTGTTGGTACCGAGTCCGGACAATCGAGATCTCCGGCAACTGCACCGACATCGGTTCGTGCAGATGGGCACGCGGACCATGAATCAACTGCAGGCCTTGGCAATGAACGAGGGTTACCGCTGGTTTACCAGGTATGTGGCTCCAGGCTAATCATTCATCCTTCCGGGGTAATCGGAATGAAGTCACAGCATCTCCCGTCTTGAAAAGATCAATAACGCGCACTGGCGGCGACCGGGGCCACGCCAGGCGAGTTGCTTGAGCCTCGTACAGCAATTACGGTATTGCTTGTGGCTACAGCTTCTGTGGGATGGTCTTAGGCAGTTTTTCGGAGGAATTCCTTGACAGAAAGTGGACTTGCGCAGGAACCCGCGAGGAATAACCGCGGAGAATCAACCGCCCAGGGCAACGAGCTGTTTCGTCTCTTGGTCGAGAGTGTTGCAGACTACGCGATATTCGTGCTCGACCCCGAAGGGCGTGTCCTGACCTGGAACGACGGTGCCAGAGCGATCAAGGGCTACTCGAAAGAGGAAATCATAGGCCAGCATTTTTCCAAGTTCTACATGCCGGAGGCGGTACAAAGTGGCTGGCCCGCGCGCGAATTAGCGCTCGCCGAAAAAGAAGGCCGTTTCGCTGACGAGGGCTGGCGTGTGAAAAAAGACGGCTCGGTATTTTGGGCATCCGTCATCATTACCGCGCTGCGAAACGCCGACGGACGGCTGTGCGGTTTTGCCAAGGTCACTCGGGATATGACCGAGCGAAAGCGTTGGGAAGAGCGCATTCACAATCTGAACACGGAATTGCGCAATCGTGTTGCGCAGCTCGATGAAACTCGCGGGATCCTTGACCTGCGAACATTAGAGCTTCGCAGGGTTTCCGCGCGATTACTCCAGATTCAGGACGAGGAACGCCGCCGGATTGCCCGCGAGCTACATGACGACCTTGGGCAACAACTTGCGTACATCAAGATGGTGCTGGACGCGAAGGGCGGAAACGAGCAGGCCAGCCAACTTGCGGCGAAAGCCGCCACGACAGTCCGCAATCTCTCTTATCTTCTGCACCCACCTTTGCTCGACGAGACGGGCTTACGCTCGGCGCTGCATTGGTATGTGGATGGCGTGGTGAAACGGAGCGGCATGGAAATTTCGCTGAGTATGCAACCGTCGAACTTTCCTCGACTCCCAGCGGATATCGAAACAGCTATCTTTCGTATCGTTCAGGAATCACTCACCAATGTGTACCGGCACGCCGGCTCGGAAGCCGCTCGCGTGGAAATAATTCAACAAGCCGAAGACGTCATCATCCGCGTTCGGGATTACGGTAAGGGTATGCCGGCGGACCTATGCGGCAGAACCGCCACAATGGGGCTAGGGGTTGGTGTCGGGGGGATGCGAGAGCGGGTGCGCCAATTTGGCGGGGAGCTAATTGTCTCGCGTGCTGAACCCGGTACTCTTGTTGAAGCCAGAATGCCTATCTTGCTGGGGCACCTGGGCGGCGACGAACGAGGGAAATAATACTGGGGGATTGGACGCAAGAGCTTCTCATCGATTTTATTCCGTCGAACCTCGAACCATTCGCTCCACGAAACAGGCACATCGACGGCCCCAATATCCTTCGTGGAAGAAAAACGCGCTGCCGCCCCAGCCCCAGTAACCTGGAGTCCAAAGGAAGCCGACTTGAGGAGCGATCACCCACGCGCCGGGCACCCAGTAGTAACCAACGACGTCGTCGTACGCCCAGTAGCCGGGCGTCCACAGGTAGCCGTCGGCAGGACAGATTGGCTGCTCGTAGACGGGAAGCGCGGGAGGGCCGAAGTTCACGGAAACGCCGATGGCGACTTGGGCGAATGCACCCGGAGAGACAGCCAGCAAGACAAACGACAACAGCAACAAGCGAACAGCAACGCAGTACGCATGCACGAACCCGGAGGTTGGGGATTACAGCGGCGGGTCGTTGTTGCAGTCATAGATAGCCGGACATGGCAATCTCGGACACTAATTTGCGCTACTTTCCGGACCGTTTTCGATTTTTACGCTTTAGAGTCGCGGTCGGGCTGCTCCGCTTCGAAGCGCCGGCGGACGTGCGACGGCGGTTCCGAGACATAGAACTCTGTTTGGGAGCGCGCTTGCGACCAACTGGTCTTGGGCGTGGCTTGTGGGACGAGGGGTTCATTTTCGCCGCCACAGCCCCAAGTGTCGAGCCAATCGAGCGGGCCACACTGACGAGGAAGTCCTCTTCCTTGGCTGCCGGTTTACGTTTTTTCATTTTTCATTCCTGAACGTCAAGTCGTCTGCCTCAAGCAACTAGACATCAAAGGTCCCGGCAGGTGCGCGGACAACCCTGTGCGCGGAACTTGGCTGCCCACTGACGCCAACCTATAAGAGCGGCATGTTCGTTGATAGGACCCATGTTGGCCGGAAGTAGGTGAAGAGCACCGAGAGCCCGGAGGATCAACGCCAGGGCTGTGCAAATCAATCCCAGCCATTCACTGACTACGCTGAACTTGGCCACGCGCCACCACTTAGCGGCCTACCGGTGGATAGAATAGTGTCAAAGAGCAAGGCTGGAGGCTCATGGAAAACATAAGATCACTTATCCCAGTCTAGTTACGAAGTCGCTTGCTCTTCTTTAAGCATTCGCAGCAGTTTAATACGACGCGGAAGGTCCACGAAGTGGACTCACACAATACCGCTCCTCGTGTCTCCGTTTCCGACTGGACGGATTAGCTTCGGTCTTTGGATAACCAACAAGGTGCTACAAGCTTCCAACAGCGCCTGCTTTTCTTCGGGGTTCTTTGCGCCAAGTCGTAGTTCCGCTAAACGCGTAGCAATAAGTTTTTCAGCGGCACAGATTCGTACAATCAGTCGATACGGATCAACTTCCAGTAGCGCTTCGTGGTAGGCCTTTTGCCACGCTGGATACCGCGACCCCTCCATAATAAGCCTCCGAGATTGACTGAGCACTTGAAAAATACGCCTGTCCATCTTTGAGAACTGTTCAATTTTGACCACTTCTGAAAAAGCGCCGCCGGCCCTTTTCCCGGTGAAAAAGACTGATAAAATGCACGCAGACTCCAGAAGAGGGAGGTGGGCAAAATCAAACGCAAGCGGAGAAAAACTCCTCAATTTGAAGCTGCGTGGTATCTGAAAAACGCCGGACTGCATAGAAGGATTCTGAAGTTCCGCAAGAAGCAAGCAATTTTTGCCCAAGGCGACCCTTGCGGGTCCGTTCTGTTTATCCAAAGCGGTACGGTTAAAATCTCGGTGGTTGCCAAAAACGGAAAAGAGGCGGTGGTCGCCATATTAGGAGAGGGCGACTTCTTTGGTGAGGGATGCATTGCTGGGCAGCGTGTGCGGGTTGCGACAGCGATCGCCCTAAGTCCGGTGTCGGTCTTGGAGATTAACAAGCGGGAGATGATTCGCGTGATTCATGAAGAGCATGAGTTTGCCGACCTTTTTATTGCCCACATGCTCAGACGCAACGTTCGTGTCGAAGAAGACCTGGTAGATCAGCTTTTCAATTCCAGCGAGAAACGCTTGGCGCGGGCGCTGCTACTGATTGCCCGATACGGCAAAGAGGATGTGCCTGAAAAAATCATCGCCAAAGTTTCTCAGGAGACCTTGGCAGAAATGGTGGGCACAACAAGAAGCCGAGTGAGTTTCTTTATGAACAGGTTTCGTAGGTTGGGCTTCATCGAGTATAACGGTGGACTCCAGATCAACAGTTCGTTGCTCCGAGTCGTCCTGCGTGATTAGGCGTTTACGTGGGATGTATCCTTAATGAATGGCTCGGTGAACCGCGCCATGAGGATCGCTGTGAAAAAGCGCACTCTCTGGCTGGTCGTGGGCTTCGCCGCAGTCTCGGGCTGGACGATTCGCACATCTCCGTGACGGGGTTCAACTCGCGTTGTTCGTCTGCGCAAAGGGCTGGTCGGCTAAAGCCGAGCAGCGAAAGCGCGCGAAGCAGTAGCAATGGGTGTCTCGCTGGCCTGGAAAACGGAACCGAGCGTCCACAATACACGTTTAACCATCCCGCGGTACCACTTTCCCCGTATGGCGCGCCGTTCAGAGATGTTGTTTACTCCAACCATAAGCCGTTCGATCATATCAAGTTGTCGCTTTAGGAATCGAGTGGGCCAGGACTAACAACGATAGGGAGGACAAGATGAGCGGGAGGAACAGTTGGACGGAACTTGCTTCTGCATTCGCCATGGGGTTCGGTGTCGGCGCCGCTCTTGGAATTCTCTTTGCTCCCCGGTCAGGGAGCGATACCCGCGATCTTGTCGTCGAGAGCGCCAGAGAGAGCGTGGACGGGGCAATCGCGGCGGGTGAAGCATTGAAAGAGCGCGCGCAAGACAGTATTGACCGGATGAAGGGCCAAGTGAAAAAGGCGAGCGAGGTAGGAGCACGAGCCTATCGTGAGGCAAAGAGCTCGGCTTCGTAAAAAATGGGGACGTGCTAAGGGGTGCAGATGTGGGCGAGACGAAGGCATAAGGACTTTATCGAGTCACCCGACGCAACCGCCTCGACCATTGCAGAACATGCTGTCAAAACTTCACGACCTAGGGCGTGTGTAGGGACAATTTCGATGAGCGACCCGCTAGCTACGTATCTCCACGACCATCTTGCCGGCGCGGCCGTTGCCATAGATCTGCTGGAATCCATGCAGCGGAGCAATGGCGGCCGGCCGCTCGGTCAATTTGCAAAGAGCCTACTCCCCGACATCGAGGCAGACCGCGACGTACTGCGCCAGCTGGCAGAGCGGGTTGGCGTCGGGTCCAGCGCGTTCAAGGAGTTGACCGCCTGGTTGAGCGAGAAGGTGAGTCGGGTCAAGTTGGGAGGGCAGAGCCCAAGCGACTTCGGTACATTTGAAGCGCTGGAATTCCTGCAACTCGGGATTCACGGAAAATGGGCCTTGTGGCAGGCGCTCGCGGTGGTTGCCGCGACGGACCACAGGTTGCGGGGAATGGACTTTGTGCGGCTCGCAACACGGGCGGCCACGCAAGAGTCACAAGTGGAGCAACAGCGTCTACAAGCCGCGCGATTGGTTTTCGAGCCTGCCGCCTAGTTCACACTCTTTTCTCTTTCGGTAAGCGCAAGCGCTGTAACCGAAAGACGGCGCATCACAAAGTCGTCGTAACATCCAGGATTCGGGCAGGTCTCCAAGACCTCAAGAGGCTCTGAGACGACGAGCAATATAACAGTGGTTGCCCCCGTAACTTCGAGCGACGCTATCAATGAAAATCTCGCTGCAGAAAGGCTCGGCCTCTGCAAGTAATGCCAAACGGTCGTCGCTGCTCCGTTCGCTTCTTTGTGCGCTCCTATGTAACTCGCTGATGGCAGGAGTCTTTAACGCTCAGGCCGCGCTCACCGGCTCCGGGCAGACTCCGACGAAGGCTTTGAACGTTCCGGAACTCGACGCCGGTTTTCACCTCCTTTACGAACTGAAGTTTGATGAGGCTCGCACCCACTTCGAGGCGTGGCAGCAGTCCCACCCGGAAGACCCTCTGGGGAGCGCCTCGGGAGCGGCGAGCTATCTGTTTGAGGAGTGCTATCGACAGGGCATCCTGACCTCCGAGTTTTTCCTAGACGACAAACGTTTCCTAGGCAAAATCCCTCTAAAACCCGATCCGGAGCTGCGCGCGGCATTCTTCGCGGCGGACCAACAGGCGCAGGACTTGGCGCAGCAGCGATTGAAGACAAAAGCGGACGATCCGAACGCCCTGTTTGCAATGACCCTGAGCCTGGGTATGCAGGCCAATTATGCCAGCCTCATAGATAAGCATCAGTTAGACAGCCTGAAGAAAGTCCGCGAAGCGGATGTGTATGCCAAGAAGCTGTTAGTGGTCGCCCCAGACGCCGCTGATGCCTATCTCGGTTTGGGCATGGCGAATTATTTCATCGGGAGTTTGCCCGGAACCAAGAAGTTTTTCCTCGGCTTCGCTGGCATCCACGGTGACAAGCAAGCAGGCATCCAGCAGCTCGAGATCGCCGCCGAGCATGGCCACTATCTGCGGCCGTTTGCGAAGATTTTGCTGGCGCTGGCAGCCCTACGGGAGAAAAAGACAGAAGTGGCCCGGACACAACTTGAGGAGCTCGTCGCGGAATTCCCCGAAAACCCGCTTTTTGCTAGCGAGCTAGACAAGCTCAAGGATTCCCCTGCCACAGCTCGATGATGACGACACGACTCGGCAGCATCCGTTGCGACGCCTCGGGCGCGGAGAATGTGGCTCTGTGATCAACCCCTATATGACGTGAACCTAGCGAAAATGTGCTGAACGTCGCTAGACGATTCGCTGTATTGCCGCCGCGCAAAGTTCACTGTAGCTAAGTTGCAGGCCAAAATTAAACTGAGGACCTCGGGCCTCACGACAAACGCAAAAACAATTCTCATCGCTGACGATAGCGAATTGATGCGAACGAAAATCCGCCAGGCGCTTGAGACAGCGTAGGCCATTTGAGGCTCGTCGAAATGTGACACGTATGCCGCAAACCATAATCATAGTGTCAGCAATTGTTGTCGCGCTCTTGCTCTTAGCGATCGGAGGATGCTATCTCGCGCAAGGTCGAAACCGCAAACAACTGGCAGATCGAACAGGGCCTGACGATAGGGAAAAGTAGGCTGTCCGTTTGAACTAAGCTAAACGGAGACTGGCAAGCGATGCTCGAGCTGCACCGCCACTCTTGTCAGGCACAATAACCAGCTCAAGTGCGGTCACTGCGGACAGTTCGACAGTGTAGTCCTCTGTTTCCCGCACTGAATCGGGCGGACTGAAATTCCACTGTTGGCGTACAATTTCCCGGAAAGAATGTCCTGCATCAGGAGACCATCGCAGGACGAACTCTTGCGTGCGCGTATTCTCGCTATCCTCGAAAGCCAGCCAGATACGTCTGAGTTTTTGTGGCTCATCGAAAACTAGCCGGATTGTCTGAGGCCCGGGGTTCGCCGCGCGCCAACCAGGGCTTTTCGCCTCTAGCAGCGCTGATTCGATTGGATAACCGTTTTCTTCCGATGTGACCTCGACCAAAGCCGAACGGTTTAGGTCTAGCCAGGCCTGACCGGTGGGTGGGGCGCTCGGAGGAGTCGGCGAAATCTGGCGCTTACGCATTTCGATCTTTACTCCTAGTAGATAGGTTCGTTGAACTGTGTATCATCTTCGCCAGCTTCGGCGCAGAGCAGTGTCCGCACATGCGCCATCAAACGTGTGAAATCCCCCTTGGGAATGACCAAATCCACGCACGAATCCCCGCCGAACGACTCCCGGAAGGTGCTGGCATGGAGCGTGAGGAGAATTATGGGAACAGTGGGCATAATCTTCTTTAGTTCACGCGCTGTTTCAAGTCCGTTCATTTTTGGCATTGCTAGATCGAGAATCACTAAATCGGGTCTGTACCGTTTGGCGAGAGAGATTGCTTCGCTTCCGTCAGCCGCTTGTGCGCAAAGATCATAACTGCCTTCAATTGCGAGCGCCCGGTAGAGCGTCTGGCCAATTATCGGACTGTCGTCGGCTAGAAGTATCGTTTTTGGCATCGGGTTTCCGGCTATTCCTGCACACTACGGCCATGGACTCAAAAGAGCGATACACGGAAGCCTGTATTAACCGTCTGGAACCCGGCGTCCCAGCTCAGTACATCAAGTTCGCGTTATTCATGCATCTACAGGCTTTGCGTGCTGTGTTCTACGTAAAGCAGTCCTTATTGTTTTGCATCCTCGGGCCATTACTTATGAGGACATGCGGCACGAATTGTGCGCCAGACGCGAGCGTCATTTTCTTTTTCAACTCCGCTTTTCATTCCCGCCTCGGGGTGTAAAATCGGCCCAGTTTTCGTTTAGAAACAGATCTGCAGCTGACAACTGCCCGGCTTCCGGGAGGCTTGATTTGGTTGGCCGCACGCTCTCCCACTACCGCATCACCGCCGCGATCGGCGCGGGCGGCATGGGCGAGGTATATCGCGCTACCGACACGAAGCTCGGCCGCGAAGTCGCGCTGAAGGTATTGCCGCCCGACTTGGCGGGCGATCCCGAGCGCCTCGCACGCTTCCAACGCGAAGCTCGCGCCATCGCCGCCCTCAACCACCCGCACATCGTAACGATTTTTTCGGTCGAAGAAGCCGACGGCGTCCACTTCTTCACGATGGAGCTCGTCGAGGGGCAGTCGCTTAAACACCGCGTTCCCGAGGGTGGGCTGCCGATGGAACAGCTCATCGAGATCGCGATCGCGCGCTCGCCGACGCTCTCGCGGCGGCCCACGAGAAAGGCATCATGCACCGCGACCTGAAACCCGCCAACGTTATGCTGACGAACGACGATCAGGTGAAAGTGCTCGACTTCGGTCTCGCGAAGGAGATCCGCGCGGCCGACACGACCGGGGCCACCGCGTCGTTGGATTTGCAAACGGAAGCGGGCGTAGTGATGGGGACGCCAGCCTACATGTCGCCCGAACAGGTCTCGGGCCGCGCGGTCGATTGCCGCACGGACATCTTCTCGCTGGGCGTTATGTTGTACGAGATGGCGACCAAACGACGGCCCTTCCAGGGGCAATCGTCGGCGGAGCTTGCGTCGTCGATCCTGCGGGACATTCCACCGCTCGTCACCGAGGTGCGGCGCGATCTGCCCGGCGATCTCGCACGCATCATCCGGCGCTGTCTGGAGAAGGAGCCGCGCAACCGCGTCCAGACGGCGCGTGACGTCGGCAACGAGTTCCGCGATCTGTCGCGCCAGGCGGCGGTTGCCACGGCGCACCTCAATCCCGCGCGCTTGTCCGCTGCAGGTGGGTCTGGCGCGGTGCGCGCCGATGAAGGCTTCTGGGTGGCGGTGCTTCCGTTCAAATATCGCGGCACCAACGCCGACCTGGACGCGCTGGCGGAGGGACTGACCGAGGAAATCGTGACAGGCCTGTCCCGTTTCTCCTACCTCCGAGTAATTGCCCGTAGCTCCACGTCACGATACGCCCGCGAGTTGGTCGACGTTCGGTCCGCTGGGAAGGAACTCGGCGCACGCTACGTGATGGAGGGGAGCCTTCGCCAGTCAGCGACCAGGCTCCGCATCACGGTGCAACTCATCGACGCGAGCTCCGGCGCTCATCTCTGGGCGGAGACCTACGATCGCCGCTTCCGTCCCGAAGGGATCTTCGAGCTGCAGGACGACGTCGTCCCGCCGATCGTCTCCACCATCGCCGACATGAACGGCATCCTGCCACATAGTATGAGCGAAGCGGTTTGTAGCCGTGACCCCGATCAACTTACTCCGTACGAGGCGCTACTGCGCAGCTTCAGTTACTACGCGCGCCTCACGGCCGAAGAGCACGCCGCAGCAAGGGCCGGACTGGAGCGGGCCGTCCAGCAGGCGCCGGGTCATGCCGATTGTTGGGCCATGCTTTCGATGCTTTACACCGACGAGTACAAAACGGGGTTCAACGTCCGGCCCGATCCCCTGGGTCGTGCGCTCGATGCTGCGCGCCGAGCGGTCGAACTCGCGCCCTCCAGTCACCTCGCTCCTCACGCCCTGGCCTCGGCCCTGTTCTTCCGCAAGGAGCTCCAGGCCTTCCGGATCGCGGCGGAGCGGGCCATCGCGCTCAACCCGATGGACGGATGCACTGCGGCTTACCTGGGCATGTTGACAGCCTTTGCCGGCGACTGGAAGCACGGCTGCGCCCTCACCGAGCGGGCCGCTCAACTTAATCCTAATCACCCCGGATGGTATTGGTTCGCCTCCTCCTTCGATGCTTACCGTAAGAGCGAATACCGCGGCGCGCTCGACATCGCCCTCAAGATCAACATGCGCGGTTTGTGGGGCGCGAGCGTCGTGCTCGCAGCTGCGTGCGGGCAGCTGGGCGAGCAAGAGGCGGCGCGCAATGCCGTGCGGGAGCTGCTTGCCCTGATACCGAACTTCGACGTGGTGGGGCGCGAGGAGCTCGGGAAGTGGTGGGACCCGGAGCTCGTCGAGCGCCTGATCGACGGTCTCCGCAGGGCGGGGCTGGAAATTGCCGTAGAGGATGGAACGGCAAACGCCAAACCTGCAGCCAACACAAGGTTGTAAGGCGCTGCATCGATAAGAGTGCCCCGCTCATGAATCCTTGCGGGAGGATTGTCGGCTCGGAAGTAACTGTCGCTCTGGAAAGATGCCGACCTTGACATTTCCATTTTCATTGCTGCCAAGGCGGAATACGCGAAGCTGCAGTGAATACATGCCGCCGGTGATGACTCGACCGTCCAGAATTTGTTCTCGTTTAGAAAAGAAGCACTCAGGCCTTGGTGCGGACGCTAGTTGCGAGGAAGTCGCTCACAAGAAGCTCCTGCTCCGTGATGTGCGGTAGGCCGTCGCAGCAAGCTAGAAAGCGCGAGATCGCCTGCGTCAGAAACAAATTCTTTTCGCTGGCGCGAATCGCTTGTAAAGAGTCCCAGAGAGCGACCACGGTTACATCGGGCGATTCTGATTTGCCAGAGGCCAAGGCGAGAACACCCCGGTATCGCCCTTGCCGTCGTGCCAGGTCAACAACGGAAGAGAAAACATCCTGGAAGTCTTGCACCCGACCGGGACGAATGTGGAGTTGCCAAACGCGAGCATGCATGGCGTCCTCCGTTGTGCGCAGGCCAACTACGTTAGGGGCATTCTACACCGACTCTAAACATTGAGCGTAGACGTTGCGGTTCAACGGAAACTGGCAATCGCTTGGGCCTCGTCTTCAGCACTAGGGATTGCGTCCAGCAAGTGCAACGTCTCCAGAACCAACCTCACATTTCCACGCGGTCGCAGCAATTTCAGACTCGCACCTCGGTGCTGGAGGGACACAAACGCACGCACGAGGGTACTGATGCTCGAGGAATCCAACTGCGTTACATCGGTTAGATTGACCAATATCTTGTTGGTTCCGTCGTCAATCAGCTGTCGCAATTGTTTGTTTAAGATATCATTAGCGCGACCAATCGTCGCTTTTCCCTGCAGGTCAACTACGACGACATCGGCGGCATGACGGAGAGCGAGTTGAAGGCCCATTGCTGCGCCCTCCGAGCGCATTGCAACAATGCTTAATTCTCACGACGCGTTTTGATTGGTTGCATTATATCCCTTCTCATCGAGTTAGACCCAGCGCTGTAGCTGTTGTTCTTACATGAGAGAAAAGGTCAGTCATGGCCCAACAGAATGCTGGATATGTGGAGGGTGGGCGGGCTACTTAGCTGGTTCTGGGAGTCCCCAGAGGTTACCGCCTTCGAGGGAGAGCGGTTCGCGTGCCTGTGGTAGCCCGCAATCACGTGAGTCGCAATTATTACTCCGAGCACTAAATATGTGACACGTTTCAGCGAGCTGCGTACTGCACGTGACGCTCGCGAAAGTAGTTTTTCACGAGCTTGGGCCGGGCTTGTGTGATCCGTAGGTAAGAGCGAACGTTGCTCATCATTTCCTGGACGTTCACGGGACGGACCCGACCGAGCGCATTGGTCTTCACATCCTGGTTCAGCAATTCATCCGGATTCAGTTCCGGACTGTACGACGGCAAGCAGAATATCCGGATTTGTTCACGGTGCTCGGCTAGCCAACGACCCACTGATCGCGACTTGTGTACCGGGTGGCCATCCACAATCAGAAATACTTTCCGCCGGCTCTTCCGCATCAAGCGCAACAGACGGCCCAGAAAATTCAGAAACACTCGCGCCGTGAAACGTTGACGGAAAATCATGAAGGCCAATCGCCCCCGATTGGTAATCGCCGAGATCATGTTGCAGCGAAAACGCTGCCCGGTGCCCAACACCACCGGCGTCTGCCCACGACGCCCGTAGCTGCGTCCCGCTTGATGGTCCGAACGCAGCCCCATCTCGTCGAGCCAATGAATCTGGGCCTTAAACTGCCGCGCTTGTTCGCGAATCGCTGGATATTCTTCCGCCAGCCATTTCCGCACGGCCACCGGATTTTGCTCGTACGCGCGGCGCACCGGCTTCTGCGGCGTCAATCCCCAGCCCCGCAAGTAGCGGCCCACCGTCCACACCGAGACTTGTAGATCGAATTTTCGCGACAGCAACTCTTGCACCGCTTCCCGGGTCCACAGCGCAAAGGGCAAGCTCAACTGGTCCGGGCAGCCACTCAGAATATGGCGCACCGTGGTGGCTGCTTGGTGCGGTGCCAAGCGCGAAACTGGGGGCCGTCCCCGACGCCGTGCTTTCAGCGCCCGACGGCCGGCGCTTTCCACCAGCCCCATCCAGCGGCTCACCGTACCGCGCGCCACTCCGAAAACCCTAGCCGCCTCGGTTTGCGACAGGCCTTTCTCGACAGCCTCCACAACGCGCCGACGAAGATCTTCTTGGGCTTCTCCCGGCAACGAGCGAGCATCCTGTTTTTCCATGCCCACACACTATCGCATTCCTTTCATTATGTCATCTATATTATGCTCGATTAGTAAGAAGCCAAAGGCTCGCTGTCTGCCGAATCTGCTGGCAATACGTTATATAAGTTCCACTGAAAGAATACGTCCCGACGAAAGACTGGGAAGTATGGCAAACGTAATTCCTGTAGTGTGCAAACTGATGCACGAATACCAGCCGAGAAAGTCCAAAAGCGCATCGCTCGGTTGCCAGCGCAAGGACCCGAAACTGACGCGAATAACAGCGCAGCGCTGAGGCAAACAATCGCGGTCTCTTTCGTATCGGCGGGACGCGCAAGCCCTGGCACGAATGACCCAAGTCCACCCACGCGCGCAAGTAGGTGGTGAAGCTTTAGGATCTTTACTCGTACCGCAGGCAATCGATGGGGTCGAGGTTGGCCGCGAGGCTCGCCGGATAATAGCCGAAAAACAGTCCTACGCCGACGGAGATCGCAAATCCGATCGACACCCACAGGTAAGACAGCGTTGCGGGAATCGAAGGCACGAATGTGCGCACCAACGTGGATATTCCGGCCCCAATTAAGATGCCGATGGTGCCACCGACCAGGGTGAGGACCACGGCTTCCAGCAGGAACTGCAAACGTATGTCCGCGCGGCGAGCGCCGATAGCCTTGCGTACGCCAATTTCCTGCGTGCGCTCAGTCACGGAGATAAGCATGATGTTCATCACGCCGATGCCGCCGACCAGCAAACCTATCGAACTGATCACAGTCGTGAGGATCACCAGCGCGCCGGTGAGTTGATTCCACAGATTGCTTAGAAAGTCCGGCGAGCTCAGCTCGAAATCGTTGTCCTTTTCGGGCGGAACGCGGCGCAAGCGGCGCATCGCCTGAATGACCTCGCCTTGCGCCAGTTCAATATTCACGTTCTTGGGGACTGTGAACGCCATCACCAACTCTTTAGACCCCGGGTACTGTTTCTTGAAGTTACTCAGCGGGATGATGGCAAAGATGTCCACTCCTGGGCCGAGGAACAAGCCTTGGTCGTGCTCGAAAACGCCGATGACTTCGTACAAACCACCGTTGATGCGCACCGTCTTGCCAACGGCGTCCGTGCTGGGGAAGAGCGATTCGCTAATGGCCGCGCCCAACACCACGACGGACCGCGCGTGCTCCTCGTCGGAGGTACTGATGAAGCGGCCTCGCTCGATCGCAAACATCGGAATCGCCTCGGTGTACTCCGGCTCGGCGCCGCGTACGATGACTTTCTCGACGCTATGATCCCCGCTTGTGATCAGATTGCTATCGCCGAAGAAAAAGCCGCGCGTGCCAATGGTAGTCACGATCTGCACGTCGGGAGCGGCTTGGCGGATATAGTCGGCATAGTTGTATTCAATATATCTCCGTGTGCGGATGCGTTCGGGCATGCGTGATGGATCCATCGCCGGCGGAAACCTTGTAAGAAAGTACGTGCGCGAGCCGAGGGATTCCACTTTGTCCTGTACGAACTTGTTCAAGCCTTGAATGATTGCCGCCATGGAAATCACCGAAGACACCCCGATGACGATGCCGAGCACAGTCAAGGCAGAGCGCACCTTGGAGGAGCGCAGCGTGTCCATTGCAGCGAAAAAATTTTCCCGGGCCTGAGCCAGTGTCATAATTGCCATCAATCAGACCTCAAGGCAACCACCGGATCCAATTGTGACGCGCGCAATGCCGGGTAAATTCCGAAGAATAGTCCAACTGCGGAACTAAGTAACACTCCCAACACCGCGACCCAGGTCTGTACGGAGGCAGGAAACGGTGTATACGTACGCAGTGCCAGCGCGACCAAAAACCCCAGCGTGACGCCGGCGAGGCCTCCAGCTACGCATTGCATGACGCTTTCCACCATAAACTGACGCAGGATGTCTTGTTTGGTGGCGCCCACGGCGCGCCGGACGCCAATCTCTCGGCGTCGAAGGGTCACGCTCACAAGCATGACGTTCATGATCACGATGCCGCCAATGACCACCGAAATGGCGCTTACCATAATGAAAACGCCGAAAAACGCCGAGCTGATGCTGCGCCACAAGGCCATATAGCTCTCTTTGGTGCCGATGAAGAAATCATCGTCCATATCGCCCATAAGATGGCGCCTCGAGCGCAAAATCAGATGTGCCTGGTCTTGCGCCATTTCAAAGTTCTGTGTGCTGGTCTTGACGTTGATCGTGATACTGGAATTCGTCCCTTGAAGACGAAGGAAAACGGGGAGTGGAATGATAACGAAGTTGTCCTGGTCCTGGCCGAGGACGTTACCGATCTTTTCCATAACTCCTATCACCACGAATTCATCGCTGCCGATACGAACGGGTCTCCCGAGGGGGTCCATGCCGAGAAATAGCTCCCGCACGAGCGTGTCGCCGATCAAGCAAACGTTGGCTTTGTGCTCGGCTTCCGACGGAGTGAAGTAGCGGCCAATTTCGACTGTCCGCGAGTCAATATCTGCCATGTTTGCGGATTGGCCATAGAGACTAACGTCCTCCTGCTCTTTGTTGCCGGATCGCGCCCGAACGCTGGTGCTGGCACTGGCGCCAACTTCTTCGCAAGCGCTGCATCCTTCGGCAATGGCGGCCATGTCCTCCATTTCGATTTTCCTGTACTTCAGCGCTTTGATGATGATCGTGAAATCCGTCACCGCGAATGGCGTGCGCGCGATTTGGAACACGTTTGTGCCCAGGTTGGCGATCTTTTGTTCAACATAGATGTTTGCGCCCTGCACGATCGTCATGACGGTGATGAGCGTGGCCACACCCATCGTTAGTCCCAGCGCTGTGAGCGAAGCGCGCAGCTTGTGTCCCCGCAGGGCACTGAAGCACTGGGCAAGATTGTCGCTGAGAGCGAGCATGGTGGTGTCGAAGATTTCTCCAATTACCTTATCAAATCCTGAGGAAGGCATAGGACTACTTGTCCGACAGAAGCTGGAACATCCAAGAGAATACGAAGAAAGAGTGACCGGGGATCGCATTGCCCGATGATCGAACCGATCAACTCCCGGATGGTCGCTACGCGGAAATGATCGTCGGACCCGTTCAACAGACCGCATTGATTTAACCGCGAACGTAGCACGAAGTAGGAGCACGGTAAAACTGGTGCCGGGTCAAGTGACCGGACATTTGAAAGGCACCTGGGAAAGTCTCCCCTTGAAAGTCACTACGCGACTTCACAGGACTAATCCCGCCGCAAGCCGGATAGCTTCCGGTTAGCTGACAACTCGCCCATAACCTAATCTTCAGACTTCCCAGAACCCCGTTTGCGCAGGTATCGTAGAGCGATTCGCGCTCCTCTCGGAAGGAGGATGTGATGCTTTTTCTAAGACGCCAACTGCTTCGAACTCTGTCATTTGCTTTCGGGTCGAGCTTCATCTTGAGCCGAAACCAACTCGGCATAGCCGCGCAGACAACCACGCAGCCAAAGGTCTCCTCTCCCCCTGCAGGGGCTGCTGTTCGCGATGGGATCGCTGGGGGAACGGAAATGGAAAAAGTGACCGGAATCGGAGGATTCTTCTTTCGAGCCAAGGATCCGAAAGCGTTGGGGCTTTGGTACCAGCAACACCTGGGAATCTCGCTCATACCGACGAGCCCCGAGGAATCCCCTTGGCAGCAAGAGGCAGGCCCCACCGCTTTCGCGCCTTTCCCTGAGACGAGCAAATATTTCGGGGATGCCCAAAAAGCCTGGATGCTGAACTTTCGAGTCCGGGATCTCGACAAAATGGCGGCACAGCTACAGGCCGCAGGAATCGAGATCAAGATTTACCCGCCCGATCCCAGCGGCCGGTTTGCCCGCGTGCATGACCCGGAGGGAAATCCGATCGAATTGTGGCAGCCTAAGGTTCCAGACACCAAAGGCTAGGTTGCCAAGCAGTCCAGGATTGTTTCTGGATTTCTCCTGGGTTACGGGCGATGCGGAAGTAACCGAATTACTTCCGGCTTGCCGACAATTTGTAACGAAGTTGATTCTGGCAGAGCCTCACTCGATAATGTCTCGCGGTGGCATCACGCGACTGAGATCTGCTCATTTCTTGGTCATAATATGACTGACTACGCGCTGGACAATTCCTGGGACCAGGCTAGGCGCAGGCTTTCTCTGCTGGAGCAGTACCTCGATCCCATGACGAAACGGCGAATGACGGCGCTCGGAATTCATCATGGATCGCTATGCCTAGAAGTGGCGGCCGGAGGCGGTTCCATTGCCGCATGGCTCTGTGAGCAGGTCGGGCCAACCGGCCGAGTGATTGCTACGGACATTAATATCCAGCTGCTCGAAAATATAAAGCGGGCCAACTTTGAGGCGATAAAGCATGACATCACAGTCGAGAGTCCGCCGGAGAGTGGTTTCGACTTCGTACACAGTCGCTGGCTGCTCCACCATCTTCCGCAACCGGAACCTGCAATTCGCCGGATGATCGACGCCTTGCGCCCAGGCGGATGGTTGCTGCTGGAAGAGGTGGACTTCTTCCCAGTTCATACCTCATCCTCGCAGCTCTCCGTTGATTTTATGGTCGCATTGACAGGAAACGTCGTAAGAGCGTCGGGACGCGATTGCTTTTGGGCGCGCGCTTTGCCCGGAATGGTGGCGGGTATGGGCCTTCGGCAGGTCGGCGGAGAGGGTGACTTTCCCGTGCTGCCAGGAGGCTTGCCGGTTGCCGAATTTTTTTCTCTGACAGTCGAGCAGATGCGCGACCGAATCATCGGAGCAGCAGAGCTGAGCGCGGATCGGCTCGACGAAGCCCTGGGACTTCTCAAGTCGCCGGATTTTTGGGCGTTCGGCGGCGGGGCGTAGCGGTGTGGGGGCAACGCCCGAACTAGGTCGAACCTTTAGAAACTTATAGGGTCCTGAACGAGAATTTTGGTCTCATAGTGCGTGTCTTTCTTAGGCTGCCTTGAGGCCGACAGCGTCCACGAGGTCATCTAGAGCATGAATGACGGCAGTATATCGAGAATCGAGAGAAGTGATCTTTTCTTTCGGAATGGCCTGGTCCGCGGCAAAGGGCTGCAAAATGCCAGCAGTCAAGGGAGCATAAATTTTTTCATAGAGCTTCAGGAACACCAGGCAGAGCTGATAGCCATGGGGGAGGAGCCGGTAGCGGCGGGAATGAGGGACCTTTTCCACCAAGCCTTTGGCGCGCAGCTTCCAGAGGTCATAACGGAGGGATGCCAGTTTGTACTCCTCCGGTGCCCTGTGCAGTGCCTGCAGAGTTTGTGGGTATAAGTCGCGAGTGGTGAAGGTGCCTTCTGCCGCGAGGTAGCAGAAGCGCAGCAGGGAGTGCATGAGGGCCAACTGCCGAGGCTGATCGAGCTTCAGACCGGGGATGCGTCTGCCGTTGGGAAGAAGCGTGGGCTGGGTGAGTTGGCGAAGTTGCTCGCGATCCACAAAGGTTTCCAAGATATCTTGCTGCACGTCCAGATAGCGGTCGATGATGCCGTCAAGCCTCTCTCGTAACTGAGGAAGATTCTCCACGGCTTTGCCAATGCCGTAATCGGTAGAGACATTGTTGGTCGCAGGTTCCGTGCGGAGGAGGAAACGATCGCGGACGTACTGTTTGAGGAAGCCCTTGCGGTAGTGGCTGCGGATCACCGGGTTGGCTAGGTTTAGATCCTCGATCACAGTCTGGAGCTTGTCACCATGACGCCGGGTGATGCGGCGACCGAAGATCAGCGTGAGTTTGTTGGGTTGACCGATGGTGCGATTGGCGTCGAGGAGCCGTTGCTCGAGAGCATCGACGGCGGCGCGACGACGGAAGATGAGATTGTCGCAGGTCTCCACCTGCGCAAAAAACAGTCGGTGCTGAAGGCCGGCGTGCTTTCTCTCCTCGGAAGTGAAAAAGGGGGTGAAACGGGTCAACCACTTCTGGCCACAACGGATCAGATCGTCGGCGGTGAGGGAATCGGCGAGTTTCTGCAGTGTCTCAGGATCCGAACACTGCAAGAAAGCGTTCGCGCACTGCTGAAAGCGGATGCCCTGCTCTCGCATGCGCAGGGCCAGCCAGTAATGCTGATTGAGACAGACTCGGGCGGAGAAGGGAAAGTAGGGGCAGACCCGTACAAACATTTGTCCCCAACGGGGGTCCTGGATATAGAAGTTGTATTGCTCGACCCAACGGCGCTTCATCTCCAGATGCCAACGGTCGTCTTTTCCGATGGCGGTCATGATGGTGGCGGGCTCGCGCGCTTTAATGATGGCCACCACCTGATCGGGTTGGGCACGTCGGAAGTAGCGAGCCACGAAGTCATCGCGCCGGCCTGGGGGATCTTCCTGAATGGGTACGCCCAACTTCAGAGAGCGGTTCTTGACCCAGTTGTGGTATTGCGTGGCGATGTCCCGCAACAGTTGCCGACTGACTGGATAGATGTGGCGATAGCTCCAGAAGAAGCCGACGGCCCGCTGTTCCTGCTGAAAGGGCTGGATCGCAGCATGAAGCAGGATACGATCGAAGCAACGATACGCAAAACGGATGTTATCCTTATGGTGTTCGTAAAAGGCGTTCATAGGGTTCCTCCAGAGGGGTGAGATCCGGAGCATACCCCACTGGACGCCTCTCTGTTTTATGCCTGCCCCTCGAGCTGCGGCGCGAACTTTTCAGGACCTTTTGGTGTGGCGCAAAGCACACGAGTTGGTGCTGGCAGTGTACTCGTCACGGCGACCTTTCCGAAGGAGGAGACGTACGGCTTGGTGCTGCAAATACGGCGAGTCGCAGTTTCTGTCCCTGCCAACATTGCCGAAGGATTTCGTCGGCGTGGTAAAGCTGACAAAGCGCGCTATATGAATATGGCCGAGGCCTCTCTGGAGGAGAGTCGATATACTGATCCTGGCGCACGACCTTGGGTACGGTGACACCAGCAGGCTCAAAACTTCACTGGAAGAAGTCAGTCGTCGCTCAACGTTATGCGTGCCATCTGGCGGACCTGAGTGACAACGAGGGAACAAGGGGAAGGAGTTAGGTCCTCCTCCACCCATTCGGCAGGAAGTACTTTCCTAAGGGAACGATTGTAGGTGGCGGAAAGAAGCAATCCTAAGCTCTCTCCGGCTTCTCGTCGTAGTACACCAGGAAATCCGTGCTCACGGCTTCTGCGCCTAGTTGGCGCAGCAGAGTGGCTACCTGGCCTCGATGGTAACTGGAATGGTTGACCACGTGGATCATCTGCTGCCATAGCGGATACGAATGGCGCTGGCCTTTCTGGTTGGTGTAAGCCAACTCTTCGCCTAAGCGCTGTGGCGTGAGTGCTTCGATGAACTGCGTCTGGTGATGCTCTACTGTCTTCCATCTCGATGCCAGCGACTGCACTCCGGGAAAGGTCGCGGCGTCGAGCAAAGCTTTCGGTGAGCGTCCCTGCCAGCGTTCCAGCCAGATCCACTCTCCGCTCAGAATGTGAGCGAGAGTATCACGGACAGATGAAAAGCTGTTGGCCATCGGGCGGACAAAATCGTCGCTCGCCAATGTGCCGGCCACGGTCAGAATGCGCCGGTCGGCCCAACGGTTGTAGTCGTAGAGTTGGCGGATTTGGTTCAGTTCCATGGCGTGATCCCAAGGTGCTCCGTTGGTCGGAACCTGTCAAGCAGCTAACGATGGTGACCGGAATGGAATTGACGCTGTCGAACTGACGGCTCGCGAGAGTCGAGCCAAAATGGTCTGCATCACGCCATTAGAGAAATTCGCCTGCCGCCACGATCCGCGTTGGCCAACCGCATTCTGGTCGAATGACGGGCTACCCTTCCCTAATCTCTATCAGGTAAGAGTTGCCGACCATCCGCGCGGAACAGAGCCGATCAAGCACTTTAACGGTTGGCCACACAAAGCCTTCTTCGCTTGCGTGGCTGTGCCCAACTCGGAGACCCTGACTGTCGGGCTTCATGCCCCGCAAGAAAGCTAATTGCCGCCTGAGGGATCGTTGGCAAGAGGTAAAACGCGCTGCACCAGTTCATCTATGAATTTTTGTTTCTCTTCAAAAAAAGGAAAGTGGCCGGAATTTGCAAACCAGACGAGTTCTTTCTCTGGGGCGTTGACATACACTTGCGAAATCCGGCGTTGCGGGCGGATAAGGCGCGATACTTTCCAAATCTTGGATCGCCTGCTCATTGTGGCGATCGTGCGCGGCTTGCAAAGTGATCTGATAGCCGACGGCCTCGTTCTGCGGCATACTCACGGCTTGTCCGGTTCCCACAAAAGCGTAGATGAGTTCCGGATGCTCGTGCGCTAGCCAGAGGCCCAGAAGGCTTCCCCAGGAGTGGCCCACTACAAAGATTTTGTCGCGCTTAAAGCGGGTACGAAGATAATTCGCTACGTCAACAGCGTCCTGTTCCATCTGTGGAACATTCATGGTTTGTCGCTGGAGTTCCCGGCTATTCGATTCGTAGGTCTTTCCGGCTCCGCGTTGATCCCATTGCGCGACGGTGAAATACTTCTCCCAGGGATTTTGAAACGCGCTGGCCATGGGAATGAAAGCAATGCCGGGGCCGCCGTGAATGAACAGAAGAATGGGATTCTTCGCATTTTGGCCGCGCACCTCGATCCATTGATCGATGCCACCGATTCGCACAGCCTCGAGACTTTCGATGCCATTGGGCGAAGTGATGGCGCGTTCTTCAAAAACTTTGTGCTGCAAATATTTTCTGTACAGTAAGGCCCACGACACGGTCACAACAACGAGGCAAAGAATTGTTGCCCCAGCATATTTGAAAGTCTTTTTGATCACGGTCAGCTCCGCAGACAAGTCTTCCTCTTGATAGTTACGCTTGGACCCGCATCTTTGTTCCACGTTCCGCCTACCCCTCTGTGCCCATCACGCCCCCCGTTACTCGCGTGCAGGCGTGCCACGTATCGTGGATCACGGGGAACCCGGAAGTTATCGGTTCGTCCGTCGGATTAGTACCGAGGAACGCGCTTGTGTTTATTGATTGTTATAAGTTGGCTCGGGTTCCGTTCAGGCGTCGTGCCGCGGTAGTTCACTCCTCGCGCAGCAGAATTGCGGGATCAATCGACAGCGCGCGTCGCGCTGGAATCCACGTAGCCAGCAGCCCCAGCAAGGCCATAGCCAGGACAACACCAGCCAACACCAGCGGATCGCGGGGAGTTGCCGTGGGAAGTACGATAGTGCCTTTGGAGCTTATCGCCGATTCCGGGCGGATCACGCGGCACCCGGAAGTTATTCTGCCAGTTGAGCGCGCTCGGCATTTGGCTGGCACCTCTACCAAATGGGCCCGTCCGAGTAAATCTGTAGTGGCATACCACTCGCTGGGATAGATCGCGAGTAACGAGGAGGGACGAAGTGCTGGGCAGGCCATGCTTCTGAATGCTCGGCCAACTCCCCAGTTCAGCCATGTGAAACATCTGCGGGTATTTTCTCACAACTGTCGAGCGACCATCCTTCACCACCACTTTCGGCGGTCGATTATTGCGCGCTCGCCGAATCGTGTTGAGATGAGCGAAACGGGCGCCACCGGCGTCATGCTGCTTGCTGGATTCATATTGTTGCTGGTGCTGAGCCGATATCAATGGGAGCAAACCAAGATGCCAAACGCTGCGTTCGATTTACACTTCCATAAGTTAATAATAAGCGGAAATGGCGCGGCACACTCGCGCGCAAGTCGGACGTGATAGTCCGACAATCGCGTGACATCTCGCATCTGTGAATGCCGATCCCGCAACTCCTTGTAAATGCGAGCGATCCGCGCGTCGTATCAGCACGATTCCTCGTACAAAATGAGTGAACGATAAGCGTCTATACGCGGTTCACCGTGAAATGCTAGTGGTCCGCACCCTCGCAACTTTCCAGGCCCAGCGCGGTCCAAACTCTTATATAAAAGTAGCGGCCCTGATACGGTGTCCGCACAACACTCAAGGAGAACACCATGCGTTTCATGATGATCCAGTTTCCGAAAGTCTACGAAACCGCGAAACCCGGCTGGGTACCCGACTTCAAAGCCATGGAGAGAATGGGCAAGTACAACGAGGAACTAGGGAAAGCCGGCGTGCTGCTCGCGCTCGACGGTCTGACCCCGCCCGCAACGATGAGCGCACGCGTCACCTTCAAAGGCGGCAAGTCGAAAGTCACCGACGGCCCGTTTCCCGAAACGAAAGAAGTGGTCGGCGGCTTCTGGATCATTCAGGTGAAGTCGCGCGAAGAGGCGCTCGAATGGGCCTCCCGCATCCCCGGCTCGGATGACGAAATGGTGGTCGAAGTCCGCCGGTTGTTCGATCTGACCGACTTCGATCCCGAGACGCAAAAAGAGATCCAAAAGAAGTTCGGCGCCGCCGCCGCCGCTGAGATCAGCCAGTAATAAAAAAACTCTCCGCGCTTTGTCGAATTCCGGTCCGGCCGTTCGTCTATATGGTGAAGGCAGGGCAACCGCCCGGCCCGAATCCCGTTACGGGAAAAGGAGAAATCATGCCGCAATATCTAGTTGCGATTCACCACCCCGACGGTTACGAAGGGTCCCTCGAAGGCGAAGCGATGATGCGCGATATTGACGTGCTCAACGAGGAGATGGCGGCCGCCGGTGCCAGGATTTTCGCTGGCGGCCTCTCCCCCGCCAGCAGTGCGAGGTCGCTGCGAGCGCAGCCCGGTGGCAAGGTGCTCATCACCGACGGGCCATACCTGGAGACCAAGGAGCACGTAGGCGGTTTTTGGCTGCTGAAATGCGCGAACCTGGAAGAAGCACTGGCGTGGGGGCGCAAGGCTGTCGTCGCCTGTCGGGCGCCGGTCGAGGTGCGCGCGTTCCTCGCTCGAACCCAGGACGACAACCCGCAAATCCCCGCGCTCGGTCAGGACTGAGGACCAGACGGAAGGCGGGTGACCCAGTTTTTTGATCTGGCTGGCGTCAGCAACACAGTGGGGTGTCCCGTACTTCGCGTTTTTGGCGAAGGGCGGATGCCGCGAACACATACACAGCGGGTTTTGTGCAGAACGGAGAAAGTCGCGTCGTGGAGGAATTGATGAAATACATCTGTTTGGGCTATCTCGAGCCGGGCAAGAATGCCCTGGCAGGACACTTCAATTTCAGAAACGGGAGTCAAGGATGAATGAGCTCACGAGGCGTGATTTTGTTCGCGGCGGTTTGACTGCGGGAATTGGGATCGGCATTGCGCCTGAATTGCTGCGCTCCGCCGTCGCCCGGCAGGCGCTTGCGCCTGAAGCGGGCGCGGACCCCTATGCCATGGTCAATCCGGAATGCTGACGTAATCAAGAAATTCCCATTCCCCACTCAGTCCTTCACCGGCGGGACTTCGTCGCCGGACGCAAATGGCCTCCGGTGCCTCCGCTGCCTCCGCCGGCGCCGCAGCCATTTGAACGGCGCATACCCGGCCCATTGGGCACGCCGGACTTGCGCTTGGTGATTGTCGATGCGGCTCCGGGCACGAAAGGGCGTCCTGCATTTCTGCACATTCATGGCGGCGGATATGTCTCCGGCTTCGCCGGACAATTCAATCCGTTTCTGCAAGCAGTGGCACAGAATTGCGGATGCCTGGTTGTTTCGGTAGACTTTCGCCTCGCGCCGGAAACTCATTTCCCGGGATCACTCGAAGATAATTACACCGCGCTGCGCTGGCTCTACAAAAATTCTGACAAGCTCAGCATGAGATCGCAAACGCATCGCCATAGGCGGAGAAAGCGCCGGCGGCGGCCATTCTGCGCAACTCGCCATTGCCGCGCGCGATCGCCGCGAAATTCCCATCCTATTTCAGTTGCTGATTTATCCGGCACTCGACGATCGCACCGGCAGCACTCGCCAAGTTCCGCCGTATATCGGGCAGTTCGTGTGGAACGCGGGCTCGAATCGTTTCGGCTGGACTTCTTTCCTCGGCGTCCCGGCCGGCTCGCCTACGGTTCCGGCAGGCGCGGTTCCTGCGCGCGTCGAAAATCTCGCCGGACTGCCTCCCGCATTCATCGGCGTCGGCGCTCTCGATCTGTTTGTGGATGAAGATGTCGAATACGCCCGCCGCCTGATTAACGTCGGAGTTTCGACGGAACTCCATGTAATTCCGGGCGCGTATCACGGCTTCGATGTGCTAGTCCCCGACGCCGCAGTTTCGAAACGATTCACGGAATCGTGGATGGTTGCCCTTCGGCGAGCATTTGCCACCGGCTAGCCCGCGAAGTCTGATTTTACTAGCGACAAGCAACTGCATGAATCGATGTGTTACACGGTCTCTGACGGAGGACCCAATGAAATACATCTGTTTGGGCTATCTCGAGCCCGACAAGTTCGAAAACATGTCTGAGAGCGACCGCAACACAGTGCTGGACGAGTGTTTTAGCTACAACGACGAACTGCGCAAGAACGGACATTTGGTCGCTGAGGAACCTCTTCAGCCCGCCAACACCGCGGTGACCGTGTGTTGGAAGGACGGAAAGGTTGCAGTGATAGACGGTCCGTACGCGGAAACGAAGGAGCAATTGGGTGGAATTCAGGTGCTTGAAGCGCGAGATCTGAATCACGCAATTCAGCTCATGTCCCAGGCTCCGGGAGTGAAGTTGAAGTGTGGAACAATCGAGATACGTCCAGCGGCGGATATAACCGAAATGATGAGGGAGAGCGAGCGGCGACGGCGACAGGATACCTCGCGATGAGGGTGGTCACGAGGGAAAGAATGATCAGTATCATGGCCGAGGCTGGCCTGGCGGGTGGATTGTCGGCTACGCGGAGAGCGCCGGGATAAACCGGCATGTTGTAGGGGATGCAAGAGCCCGTGCAGCGATGCTAGCTGACGTTCCAGTGGGTGAAAGTCCCATCGGTGGAAGCGCTCAGTTGCCACCGTAGTTATACCCGACGACGAGAAGGGTGACCGACTTGCCGAAAGCTCGGGAGTAAAAGTGGGTGCAGGCAGCCGATGGACTTCCCGTGGTCTCAGAGGGCGACATGCCCGATAGAGAACACCAACGAAAGCTCGGATCCACTCGTGGGTCGCCTCGGCGCCGAAGTATCTGGCGCAGCAGCGAGGGCATCACGTATGAAGCCGCTACTGAAATCGTGGTGTGCCTATCGGAGTGGGGCGGATGGGACCAGTTACTAATAAGTGATGA
Source organism: uncultured Acidobacteriota bacterium (assembly GCA_963795005.1). GTDB lineage: Bacteria > Acidobacteriota > Terriglobia > Acidiferrales > UBA7541 > Palsa-295. The sequence continues at coordinate 98,603 of CAWCGE010000002.1, forward strand.
TGGACCGAGACAGCATGAACCCTGGTCCGGAGAGTCCCTGGGGTAGAGCGGCAGAAGTCGCTCGAACGGACGTGCAGCAATCGCAGCGCGTTCCCCGGCACAGAACGGGGAGTCAACGCTTTAGGCGATGGCACGATGGGCGATGGCAAACCGATGATCCGAGGAGTCTGGTCGGTCGAACAAGGCCTCACCCAAATGCCGGCCTTGAAGCTCGTACTGAGGAAAACTCGCCGTAGCGGAATTTTAGGCGGGGACGTTCGCTCTGCTTGAACCGGTGGATTCCACAACCCCGTATTCTGCATCCTTATCCTGATGCCCGCTTTGCCGCCACTCATCCGCGATAAGAGCCGTATGCGTAAACGCGCCAGTACGATTCGGGGGGCGATTAGCAAGGTCGTCGGACTCGGAAGCGTGGCCGCGAAAACTGTCTCAAAATAGGGGTTCATTCCATTTGATACCAAAGGTAACAAATGGATGGTCGCGAGGACGCGAAATCTCTTAGAATCAGTCAAGCGCCCGTAGCTCAGTTGGAAAGAGCGTCTGCCTTCTAATAAAAACTTGGAAAATACCAAGTCGTTGTTCTTCCGTCGCTTAGAAGGCAAAAAGGCAATCCGTTTCTTCCTCAGTTGCTCCAAAGTTGTTCCAAGAATCCGGCTGGGTTTCCATGAGCCAATGAACTGAAGAAACGACCTCCTCACGGGCGGCAAGATTACATCTAAACTGAAAATCGAAGCATCAACTATAGAAGTCCATCGCGATGGTTCTCGGTCCGTTCTGGTCGTCGGGAGCGTCCGAAGATGAAGTCCTTTATCCCGCACGGTTCGGTCCCGCCAAAAGCGTACGCGATTCTCTTTGCATGTGCCCTCATGTTCGCACCTGAGCCGACATTCGCACAGCACGGCGGCGGAGGTGGACATGCTGGTGGGCATTTCGGAGGAGGGCATTTTGGCGGTGGGGGAGGCCACTCTGTGCCGCCGTTGGTCGGTTTCGGTACTCGTAACTCGGGCGTCGTAGGTAAGAGGGCAGTTGTGGTGGGCAATCGAGTTGTTACGTCTGAACAGATTTTCCCTCCAACGCGCTTTCCAAGGTTTCCTATTTTCTTCGGATTGCCGGGATTCGGATTTGCAGGGCGGTTTTTCGGGGGATTCGACTCGGCGTGCGGCCCATTTTGGATTTGGGGATTTCCGTGTGACAAGGTGCCCTACTTTGGATTCGGTTACAGCAATTATAGCTCGGCCCCCCAGCAGAATTCCGCAGAGGCGGTATTATGGCTTAAGGACGGAACCGTCTACGGGCTAAGAGACTACTGGTTCGTCGATGGAAAGCTGTACTACGTCACTAACTACGGCGGCGAAAATTCAATCGACATGGACCGAGTTGACCTTCAGAAGACTGTGGACGAGGATGTGCTTCGCGGTGTGGACTTCACGTTAACTGGGATTTCTCACTGAAACAAAGAAGGCCCGTTGTCGCTGGCGTAACAATTGCTTTCTCTCGTGAATAGCTCGTGCCAATGGAATCGCCACCGGACACGCATTCGGCGAAGCATTCCTGCGGCTCCCAGGTCGCGAAATCCGACCGCCCCGCTGCCCACGGTCCTTCCTGCTAGTCCGAAGGCTCCGAGAGCCTTTTTGACCACTGCCATTAGCGGTTTGGCGGAGCGGACCTGGAAGGTCCTTCTGCACCTCTCCTGCTGTTTGGTATCGCGCTTCCGTCATCACTGGCCCGTCGGCAGGATATGCCCGGAATCGGCGTAGTTCAGAAGCTTTGCCTACTGGAATGGACGAGCGCTTTCAGTAGTGGCGCTCCACAGTCCGCCAAACAAAATGCTCACGACGCTAAGGCCCATGCTCAGCGAGTAAACTGAGAGATACGGGAGGAATCTAGAGTTGCCGAGCGCATCCGCGGCGAGTCTGAAAAACTCCGGAAAGCCTGTGAGCAGCACAGATATCACGAACATGAAAACCATCGCACCCCGATGTCTTCGATGCAAGCGAGCTACAAGCCAGCCGCTGAGAAAACCACCGATGCACGGCTTGAAGATGAAAGCGTAGGTGTAATAGTGCCGCCACCAAAGGCCCATTGGGCCTAGCCCCAGAGCTACCAGCGCTCGCACCATTGGGCCTAGTCCCAGAGCTACCAGCGCTTTCGAATACAATTTACCCAAAGCAAGATTTATTAAGAAGCCGGAGAGAATCAAAGCGGCCCAGCCTGTGATTATGGCCCTCACGGAGGCCAGCTTGTGTGTGCGGATTTCGTTACCGCAGCCGACGACGACAACCATCAGCACTTGCCGCCAATACCACACAGTGGAACGTCCCTGCCGGTATTCCTCCACCAAGTCACCTGTGAGCGCCTCGTTCCTAGAGCCAAAGTGCTTCAACACCCACGTCGCGACGGGAGGCGGCTGTGAAGACCTCATCTCACGCCTCCTTCTAGCTGGGGCAGTCCGTGCCACAATTGTTTCAGCGCTCGCTGTGTTTCGCGGATTTCTCGCAATCCTTGTGCAGTAAGGCGGAAATATCTTTTCGCTCGCCCACCGCGTTCCGCCGTTGGCTCACCTAATTCCGATGAAACTAAACCCTTCTCCTCAAGCCGCTCCAACGTGGCATATACGCTGCCGAGTGCCACTTCGCGGCCAGTTCTCTCCTCAATTTCACGTGAGATTGGGACTCCGTAGGCGTCCTCGCGCAACCGCGACAACGCGAGCATCACCATCAGTTCAAAATTCCCGAGGTAGCCTCGTCCAGTCATTTGTTCAAAGATAATGAAGAAATGGCAAGTTTGCAAGGGCTTCCAAGTTCTCTGTAGAGGTGTTGGGTCGCGTGTCACGCTAAATCGTATCGGCTTTCCGTCACCACCGACCATCCGCTGTCCGGCGATGATAACGCCACAGATACCACGTTTCAGCCACGGTGAGCGGGCACGGCGGCCAAGGAATCACTTCGATGACGATTGCGTGGATTAGCGAAGCGATGTGCAGTGTCCGCAGAAGCGAGCGGCCGCGCGTCACCGTCCAGCCTAGTAACACCCAGCCGCACCAAAGCAGGTGCAGGAATAGGACGGCTTCCACGAGAGCAGATGCCGCGAGAATGGATAGCCACCTCTTCGTCGCCAGCTACGGGCTAATTATCCGCTGAACTGGATTCAGCGATGCGAGAGAATGGCAAGTTATGGAGACCAACGGTTGCTGCGTGATAATCGAACGACGATGCGAAAAGAATTAGTGAATATCACCTTGGTCGCGCTCTTGTCGCTCGTACAAGCGGCTCCTGTACAGGTGAAAGTAGAAAACCATTTGCTCGGGGAGACAGCCGAGCAGTTTTTCGCCGAGGGTCGCGAAGGAGTTCTGCTTAATGCTTGCGGGACGAAAGATTTCGGGAAGATAACTCGTTCAATTAAGAAAACGGCGAAGGAATACTGCGCGTGGCTCTCTAACGTCCGGCAGCGCATGGTCAGCGGCGAAAATGGCAGCTACAAGGACGAACTCAGCGCCGACGACACAAAGACGACGACCTATGTGTTTGCGGCCGGTAAGTTTGTCGCCGCCGAGATTCTTTTTATTGCGCCTGACTCGGCGAACAACAACCAAGGCAAGTCGTTTGCGGAAATTCTCAGCGGGCTGAAGGGAACCTACGGAGCACCGACCAGCGAAACTATCGTGCCGTATCACAACGTTTATGGTGTGCTCTTTGACCGTCACCAGAATCTCTGGTTAAACGAAACCCATGTTATCCAGATGGATGAGCAGCCGGGCGCCCACGGCTGGACGAAGGTAAATGTTTCAACGCGGGAAACGTATGACAAGCAAAAGACCGAGAGCGTCACGAAGCCGCCTCCGAATCCTTTGAACTAGACCGCTGGCTTTCCACCTACTGTTGATGAATCGTTGAGAGAATGCGTCCATCATCTTTAGCAATCTTGACTACTGCAGTCGCACCTACGCCAGCTACACGTGCATCATGTCGCCGTAACTGCCGAGTAGCTCGCCACCGACGTTCGAATACCTGAATTTGTAGTTAAGCGCGTCCACCGGAAGCAGTCGAGACCTTAGTTGAGACGACTCCCGCAGTTGCTTACACTCAACCAGTTTCAGCGTGCGCACAAGGAGAAGAAAATGGGAGCCCCAGAGAACAAGCAGCTGCTGCACCAAATTTTTGAGGAACTGTCGAAGGGCGACTCCGAGCCCTTCGTTGCAAGTATGGCGGACGATTTCCGCTGGACCGTTACCGGTACGACGAAATGGTCGAGGACATACGAGGGGAAGCGAGTCCGTCCTAGTGGAATTGTTTGGTCCACTGCGCGCCAGAATCAACGGCAGAATCAGAACGGCGGCGCATCGGTTGATTGCAGAAGGAGACTACGTCGTGGTGGAAACGCGGGGGGAGCAACACGACAAAAGAGGGGAGTACCGTACAATAACAACTATTGTTTTGTTTTCCGTCTTTCCGGCAACCAGCTGAAGGAAGTCACCGAGTACTTCGACACGGAACTGGTCACTGCTGCTCTGGGGCATGCGGAAGCGTGAGGTCGAGTTCTCGCATCAGCGTCGAATCAAATTGAATGGCGCCGAGCTTTCTCAGGAGAAGCCCTTCGCGAAGCGACCAATCGCAACGCCGATTCCCGCAGTACCCTTGCCGTCAATGCTTGCATTGACGTGAACTACGCGGGCCTCGCATCGGACGTCCTCTGCAGTGCGGCCCGTCAGTTCGCCGGGGAGTCGGAAAGACATTCGAGTTCTTCACCGAAGGCAACGCGCTCACGAGACTTGAAGTAGATTCCCAGCGTGGAAATATTGACTGTTTCGCCGTCTAGCACACCGGGAGCGAGAGCCGCGGCAGCTCGCTCGCCGCGGCATATGCCCTCTGTTGCGGCTCGGGAGCAAATATATCTGTACGCACTCAAATCGAACAGGCAGTGTACAAAACTTCCTGGGGGCAACACGACGTTCCTTGGACATGGGTTCTTCCCGCTGGTCCGCGATTTTTTGTTTACCCCGGGATGAAGACCTCGTGTTTGCGCATAGTAACCTTCTACCGCCCTGGACGCAACAATCCGGCCATCTTCGGATGTAAACTCTCTCTTCCACGGTGAACGAAAGAGTTCCTCTCGGATATGCCATCCAGAAAACCACTCGACGGAAGGAATTTCGATTCACGAGGCTCTCATCGCCCGTCAGTGAAGCCAGTTTGCAGGGTCTCGGTCGCAAGCTTCTTACTCGTGGGTATTTCGTTTGCAGTGCCTTCCCCTATACAACGGGAGGTGATTCGCATTCCATCCGGCTCACCCATCGCCGTGGACGGCAAGGTCTCAGCGAACGAATGGGACTATTCGAAATTCGTGATGCTGCCAGTGGCCAAGAATTGGATTGTTCCTGTGCGCTTCAAGCACGACACGGAGAACCTCTACTTTGAATTCGAAAGCGTGAAACGAGGCAGTCAGCGACTGTTTCCAGAGATTTTGATAGACCAGAAAAATCGCAAATCGGAGACCTGGGAGCCGGTGAGGGGTGGCTTCACGTATCGAATAATTTGTGCGAGGGGAATGGCAAGCCGAACGTGTACACCAAGGACGGAGTCTTCCAGTGCGGTCACACCAAGCCGGGATGGGCGGGGAATAATCCTCCGGAGGCTGACACCGAGGTGGTGGAGGTGAGAGTTTCTTTCGCAAAGCTCGGGTTGACTGCACAGGCGGGGACACGATTTGGAATTGCGTTCGATATGACGGACGCGACCGGCGATAAAAAGCAGAGATGGTTCTTCTGGCTGCGCGAAGCGAGGCTCGAATCACCGAAGTCGTGGGGTGACGCGGTTCTGGAATGAGAAGCAAGCGCCAATCGACGTCAGACCATTCCCCTGCGCGAACGCTGCGCCAAAGGTTCGAAAAGCCCTAGCCCTGCAGCGAGGCGAGCCTCTTCTTTGCCAGTGGAACCGCATACGCCCCGGCAGTGCCTCTGGGCGCAAATCCGGCCGCTAATTCCCGAGGCTCATCGGCCAAGGCCGCGGGATGGCGACAGTCATCAGCACAAAGCCGAGCAGTGCCATGTTCTTCATGAAATTGACCATCTCCGTCATCTTGGCTTGCGGCTCCTGAACCGCCCAGAAATTGTGAAGGGGGAAAGAAACGCCCAAAAGAAAAATTACCAGCAGAATTGCACCGACCGTCGGGTGATAGCCAAGGAGCAGGCTCGCGCCCCCCAGAACGAGCAGCACGCCACTTCCGCCCACTGCGAGTCCGGGTAGCGGCGTGCCTTTGCTCTTGGCGTACCCGGACATCATGCCAAGCTTGGCGAAGTGATTGAAGCCGTTCATGAGGAAAAAGCCGCCCGCGATGATGCGACCGATGAGGAACACGATGTCGAAGATATGGCCTGCGTTGTTCATCTTGCCCTCCTTTGGATTCGCGCAGTCTAGAAATTCGATTTTACTTCTCACCGGGCCAATATACACCGGGACGGTCGCCGCATTCTTTTGTGTATATCCCAAGAGGATGACTGTGATTATTCTGCAAGCCGCAGGAACGCTCGAACGGCGGCGCATGACCTCTAGGAACAGTACTGTGTCGTCAGACGGCAGGATTTCCATCTGTGGAAAAACTGTGGAAGCTTATGAAGATACCAGTACGCTCAGCCGTTCCGGTACACACGCGCCGGTGGATTCTACGCGAGCCTATCACACCGATTCCCCCCAGCGCGGGTGCGGCGTGTCGAACTGCACGGGCTTGCACCGCTTGTTTGGCCTTACTGACGAAGCTTAGGAGCCGCTAACCTAAGATGATGTCCGGTAACGCGACTCTAATCGGGTACTGGCTAGCCGCCAGGATTTTAATGGGAAGGCTTCCTGTCCACTACCATGCCGAGAGCCACCGCGAAACATGGAGCCTCCACCAATACAACTGCCAGAAACCACGTGTTATGCCAATCGGCAGACCTCTGTAGCACGGCGATGAATCCAACCACATGAATAGCGAGGAGACCCAAAAAGGCAATCCAGAATTTAGGTTGCCGAAGGTGCTGTTTGAATTGTACGCAAATACACCAAATCGGGAAGCCCGTCCAGTAGCACAGTGCCGTCCAACGCCATGGAATGACAATTCCGGTTTTTAGCGACACAAGAATAATCACGGTGAAAGCAACAAGGCATCCAAGAGCAATTCCGATAAGTTTTAAGCTTTCTCGAAGGAGTGACCCGAGGCGCGACGATAAGGACTTGCGTTCAGTTGCGTCCGGAATTGGCATGCGCTAGACCCAGCCCACAGCAGCGGGGCATATTGACGAAGAGCTAAATCAAAGGCAATACCGAGCAAACTGACACCCAATGCCCTGACCGGAGAAGTGGGTGCCGGTATCCAAGTTTCCAGTTACGCGAGTAATCGCCCGATTGCACTAAACCGTCTTCGATTTGTACCTGGACTGCGCGAATCCACTCAATGGCAGATTTTTCAGACGTGACTCACAGGTCATCCACGAACGATAAATCGCGAGGCTTCACGTATTTTTCGTAGCAGTTCTCACACAACCACTGGTCGTCCTCGTCTCGGTACCCAAAGTCGCCGTGGTCAATGTGTTCCCGGCAAAGCTGGCAATGCTCGTGGTCCCATCCACCGGGCACGCGTTGGGGCGCCGTACCAGAAACCAACGTGTCGTCCAGCGTCGGTGCGTATCGCTCCGTGGACCCGCGTTTGTCGGCTCGCGACAATTTCGTCCACGACTTCACTTCCCGCCCATCAACGACCGATACGTCGGTTGCTTCGTACGTTTCGGCGACCGCATCGACAGCCTGAAAAAGCGCACGTTGCCATCCCCAGTGCTCATCCAGGACCATCCAAATGTGATGGGGTTCCCACGCCGGGCTCAGGTAGTAGAGCGTCTTATCGACTATTTCGGGCATTTCCTTTTCGTCAGCAACGACCGTTGCCGCAGTGGATTCAGCTCGAATCTTGTGAAGCCTTGCGAATCGGTGCCTACGCGGGTCAGTTGAGAAACACTGAATTTAGGAAAATCTTCGAGCCTCTTTCGCGGTTTTGAGTTCATTTGACGGTCGCGTCCACATCCTACCGACGTAGGTCATTTGGAGTAAAGCTCGAATATCCGGCCAACGGTCATTGTGGTGAGGCGCGACCGGGACTTCGGCAGCAGACGAATGGGACGATAAACGCCGTGACCGGACAACTAACCTCAATTCGCCCGATTGACCGGGAGCGCAGCGCCGGCCTCCCGCCAAAACCCTCACCAACGCTCGCTACAGCCCACCAGAAGTTCAAAATCGGCTTGACAGCCAGTCTATTACGCCGCATGATATAGTACGTGAGACGTAGTAGTCATGTCTGACCCCGCACTCCTTGTCTTATCGAGCCTCGCCGGAGGCGACAAACACGGCTACGCCATGATGGAGGACATCGAGCGCTTTGCCGGCGTCCGCCTCGGCCCTGGCACCTTATACGGAGCGATTACGCGCCTCGAACAACGCGGCTGGATTCGTCCGGTGAATTCAAAAGGCCGCCGCCAGCCCTATACCATCACCGGTGCGGGACGCGAACACCTTCACGACCAACTCGCGAATCTCGGCCGTGTCGTCCGCGCCGGCCTGCGCAGGCTGGAGAATGCATGAAGCGCATCGTGAGACTCCTCGCGTGGCTCTATCCGTCAAGCTGGCGCAAGCGTTACGGCACCGAGTTCGACGCCCTACTCGAAGACACGACGCTATCGGCGCACGACTCCTTTGACGTGTTCTGGGGAGCTTTGAAAATGCAAATGACAACGTGGAATTTTGGCAGAATCACGCTCGCATGTGCGGTGGTCGGAATGCTCGTGGCAGCCGCGGTTTCCTTCGCCTTGCCAGTCCACTACCTCTCGCAAGCGACCCTCATTGTGACACCAGCCGACGAATCCACGCGCAGCTTGGCAAACAATGTGATGGAGCGGAGTATCTTCAATCGGGAAGTCCTTGCCTCACTCATTCAAGCACACAACCTGTACCCGCGCGAGCACGCCCATATGCCTTTGGACGACGTAATCGACAAGATGAAGAGGAATATCCACGTGGTTTCCATCGTGCCCGCCTCACCCGGGAATGGAGGCACACTCACATTCGCCATCCAGTTCGATTACCCAGACCGCTATGTTGCGCAGCAAATAAACGAGGAGCTACTGACCCGCCTCATAGAGGGCAACCTGCATGCACAGCCCGATTCCCACTGGACGTTTTACGTGCCGACCAACCCTAGTCTTCCGGCATGGCCTGTCGCGCCGAACCGAACGCGATTTGCAGCTGTCGGCCTCTTCGCAGGACTCCTCACCGGCCTGACCCTTGCAGGCGTGACCAAGTCGCGCAGCAGCACGACCGTCTGATAACTCGGCAACACTCGCTAGAGCGCACGGCGAGGTTTCAGAACCGGAATTAACCTCACTTTGTGGGGATTGTACGGGCTTCAGTTGACCATGTAACGTTTCCATCCAAATCGTAGAACTCAAGCACGGGATGACGGTCACTATCGACTGTCATCTTGCCCCTCATCTTGCCTGCCGAGTCCTTAAGTAGAAAGGTTTGAGCCTCTACAGTCGTCGGGGCCTTGACGCTGGGGTCAACCTGCGCCGTGACGTTAGCCGTAAGTGAAAAGGCCGCGGCCAAAAGCATCAGCAGTCCCGCTACTTTCCAGAATCGATTCTGTCTTTCGAGTTTTGTCACGCGGACTAGCAAACCGTTGTAATCGGCGTCAGTCATTTGCATGTACTATCTCCTTTTTCAGCGTGCACTGCGCTCCCCGTCAGAACGCGCTGGACCGAAATTCTTGGAGCCGCAGTCTTCGCTGCATGAAGTATTTTTGCTTTGTCCGTGTAGGTCAGGTTAGCATCTCGGCTAGGTCGAAACCAAAGCAAGGAGAAAATGTGGACTTCGTAACTAAATTTGAAAAGGCACTTCGCAAAAGGCATCACTCGCTAATGACTGAGCTAGCGAAAATAGAACATCTGATTGATGCGTTCGAGAAAGGGGCCAAGCGTGGGGCCAAACGAATTGGTCGCGGAAGGATATCGGCGGCAGGCCGCAAACGAATCTCGGTAGCCCAAAAGCGTAGGTGGGCAGCGAAGAAAAAATAACCACCGTCACATCTTTCACGCCGATTGGGGGACTGACCCAAGCATGCGTTGGCTCGCTAGAGCCAAGCTAGGGATTTCCAGGCCTCATCTCCCGTTGAACAGAGCTTAGCATCTCGACGTGAATCACAACTGCCAGCCGCAAGGTAAGGAGGCGAGGAGAGCGTGATTGCAAAAAAAAACAGCCACAACTAGCCAGGGCCATTATTGATGCAGTTAGACAGTTCCAACGTGACAGCGGGCAGGACGTTATGGAAATTTCAGTGTGTCGCACCAGCGAAACACGACACGAGTCTAAGGATGCGATGATATGCCCAGGGCAAGAGAGTTTCTCAGTCGAGATACATGCAGTTCCGCGCTCACAAAAGTAGGCCTTTAGCTCGGCCAGATTTCTCGTCAGAAACACCTAACGGGAAGCATGCCTTTCTCGACCACAATCCGATGTCATTGCTAAACAGGAGCCATGCCTCCCTCACAACACATGCGATTGGCAAATGTTTGAGCAAGCGTTCCTGCACCATATCCAACGTCTGAGCGTCCGCGTCGTCAGCCACCGTCAGGTGAGGAATTATGTCTGCGAAGGCTCCGTTATAGGGCCGACAATCGGGCCACGTCTCCAAAAGTTTTTTGACGATTTCTGTGAATCGCTGAGGCTCGTTAGGGTGCAAATATGCGGTCCGAGGGAAGCGGCACACTTCGATAAGGGAGAACTCAAAAACAGGTATCGCGCTAAAGAGTTCAACTAAATTCTCAATTTCGCTTTCAGCGAAACGTGGCGGAAGGAAAGGGTAGAGGAGCGTTATGTGCGCCGGAACGCCCAATCGGGCTGACCCATCATGTTGCAGTCGCAAGGGAGCGACAATCGGCTCAGCTTCGCCAACTGGCACGATGATGGCCGATTCGTTGGGCATCCGTTGATTATACGGACAGAGGAATCACGTGGCTTGCAATATAGGAATAAAAGAATCTCATGTGCCCGAAACTTTCCTTCGAGGAAGCACCCGCCCGTTCTCGAAGCGGTTCTGGACACTCTCGGCATGGGAGGGCGAAGCGGCGTTGCAGGCCTTTGTGGAACATCCGCCATACGTGCGGGTGATGGCCGCGCTCACTCCGCACATGAACAAGACGAAGTTTGTCCGCTGGATGGTCAAGGGTTCCCAACTGCCCTTGCAATGGGACGATGCGTTACGCCGATTTTCCAGTAGCCCTCTCTGGCGCAGACGCATAATGCGATGCGTTCCTTGACAGTCGGATTCCTGCTGGCCTAACGGTTCCTCGGCGGGAGGCGCTAGGTGTTCAAGACTGAAGAGAACCCACAGAACGTGAGCGAGTTTCTCGGGCAGGTATCTAAGCTCAGGGAAATCTTGGGATTTGAAAAAGACGACCCGTGGGGGCCTTGGTTTCGAGGCCAACAAAGACATTACTGGCCGTTATGGCCCAAGCTGTATAGGGAGTACGGCGGCTACGCCAAGGTCAAGAGAGACCACATCGAAGATGAAATCCGGGAGGAATTCATCGTCCGCGCACCTATTCTGTCCGACACTCGACTGGACGGAAGGAGCACTGCTCGGTCTGTATTTCGCGGTTAAGGATAACCCCGGTTTCTACGACGCGGCTGTGTGGGTGCTCGACCCGTTCGAATTGAACAGACGCGCAATCCGCAAGGAAGAGGTCATTCCCCCGAGCGCGACCGGCGTGCTCCCTAGCGATAAGCGGCGGGTAGACCCTTGGCTGCCACCCAGATTTAAGAACATGGCGAGATTGCCGCAGCGACCGGTTGCGGTGTACCCCACGCACATCGCTCGGAGAATAAGCACTCAGCGTTCATGTTTCACGGTTCACGGCACAGACGCGAGGGGGCTGGACACACTTCAAGGGAAGAGGAACGGGTGCTTGATGAAAATCATCGTTCCGAGCTTCAGAGTGCAAGCCATCCGAAGAGAACTAGAAGCCAGCGGAATTGACGAAGCTACAATCTTCCCGGATTTGGCCGGTCTCAGCCGCGCACTTCCCGAGCGGCAAAAACCACCCGACCACCCAGAGCTGGCAGGAAATGCGGCTCAGCGTGAAGGATGTGAAAAAAGCATTCGCCAACGCGGGTGGAATCGGCCTGCTCCTCAAGCCTAGCAACCTCACCGACATTGACCTCGATTGTCCGGAAGCGTTAGCTGCAGCGAAACTATTGCTTCCTCCAACAGCAATGGTGCACGGGCGTCCCGGAAATCCATCGAGTCACCGCTACTATCGCGTGAGCCCTGCCCAGCAAAAATAAATCCTATGCCGACCCGCGCCAACGGCCCAACGGCGAGCGCTCCGTGTTGATTGAGCTACGGGCCAACGGCCAGACCGTGGCACCGCCGTCGCGTCATTTGCGGACGGGTGAAGCCATCAAATGGGAAGCACGGGGCGAGCCAGCGGCCGTTGACGGTGATGAACTTCACCTGGCGGTTGCGCGTGTGGCCTCAGCGGCATTGATTGCCCGTTATTGGCCGAATGGTTCGCGACATTTTGCTGCACTAGCACTTGCCGGGATGCTTGCGCGGGCAGGATGGACCGAAGAGACCACCGAAAAATTCATCACAGCCGTCGCGACAGCTGCACACGATGGCGAGCTGGAATCGCGGCTGCAGGATGTTGTCAGCACCCACGGACGCCTTCAGGAGGACAAGCGGGTCACTGGAACTCCTACCTTGGCCGACCTTATCGGCAACGACATCGTCGAGAAGGTGCGCGAGTGGTTAGGATTGCGGTGTGAAAACAACCAACCGGCACCGCATCACACCGACCTGGGTAATGCCCATCGCCTGGTCGCAGGGTTCGGAGAGAATCTCCGCTATTGCCATGAATCGGGAAAATGGCTCGCGTGGAATGGTGAAATCTGGGCCACCGACAATTCTGGCATCGTGACCGCTTTGCGAAGGACACGGTGCGGAAGATTTACCTCGAAGCAGGTGGCGCTACCAACGATGGGGACCGTAGCAGCCTCGCGAAGCACGCCCTGAAGTCCGAGGCGGAGGCCCGCCTTCGCTCCATGGTCAACTTGGCGAAGAGCGAGCCGGACATTCCCGTCCACATCTCGCAGTTCGATGCGGACCCGTGGCTTCTGAATTGCCGCAATGGGACTCTCGACCTGCGCACCGGAAAGCTCCTGCCGCATCACCCAGGAAATCTGTGCACCAAGACAATTCCGGTCGCCTACGACCCGGATGCTAAATGCCCGACGTGGATTTCGTTTCTGCGTCAGGTGATGGCGGAGAACCGTGACCTTATTAAGTTCCTCCAACGTGCCATCGGATATACCTTGACTGGTGTGACGGGTGAGCAGGTCTTGTTTTTTCTCTACGGGACAGGAGCGAACGGGAAATCCACTTTCATCGAGACCTGCCGGAACCTGCTCGGCGACTACTCCCAACAAGCCGATTTCGATACGTTTGTCACAAAGAAAAATGGTAATTGTTTAGCGCGTAGGGACAGTTAAATCCAAAGGCTTGGGCTGAGAGGCGCAGATCAGCTTTTGAAGAATAGAAGAAGCGGAGCGGAGTTGCTGCCGGCAAGTTTGCAGAATGCTCACCAGAATACCTTGGGTATGTGCTCCCCGTGAGGTTCGATTCCCACCCCAGACTTTGCGGGTCACCACCATCGGGCGGATGGCCTGTTCGGCTCGCCAGTTGGTTGCTTCCAAACCCGGACAGATCAGGAAGGTAAACAGGGCGTTTCGTTCCCGCAACAGATGATTGGCCAAACGTTGATTCCGCAGCGAGGGGTAGCGACGTTCCAAGCGACGATCCAGCCGCGCTTCCAGTCTGCCGCGGGCCACCGCTACTCCTCGCTCGCTGATCTGCCCTTGGTCTCGACGATGGCGCAACTGCAAAGCATCCTGAAGGATGGTTTGTACGGTGCGCGGAAATTCCGCCTCGCCTTTTCCCGCTACCAAGATCATTTCCCGACAGCGCCGCAGCAGATGAGACAAGCAGGTCTGGTGCAGCGCCTGGGCAAACTGACGATAGACGCTCCAACCATCCCGCACCAGAAAGCCTGCGAAGTCTGCTCCCAGCACCGTGGCTGCCTGTTCAAATCCTCGCCCTGGCTGAATCGAATAGACCGTCACCTGGGAGGTGCTGAAAGCCCACATCCACCACAGCTTTCCGCCGACTCTCCAACCCGTCTCGTCTGGAGTCACACTCGGGCTACCGCGAACTTCTTCGATCAACGCCTCATAGGTCGGTTCCGCTTTATGGGCTACCCGGTCCAGCGCCTGGCACAAACCGCCCCGACTCACCTGCAATCCGAAGGCTTGCTGGAGCACGGTGGCCGTTTTGCCGTAGGGCAGTCCCAAACCTTTATTCAGCTGCGTGGCCAGCGCCAGCGCTCGGGGGCCCAGTTGGGAGGCCGCACTGCCCACCGCATCGGAGGTCTGCCGGGGATGCCGCCCTTGCACCCGCCGCCGGCAATGTCGACAGCGGCCCACATGAATCCGAAATTCAATGTGCTCCACCCGCGGTTCCGGAATCTCGGTTTGGAACTGGGACACCGTCTCGCATTCCTCGAGCTCGCCTCGGCATCGGGGACACCGCGAGGGCAGCGGCACCTCGATAATCTCATCGACTTGATCGGGAACGGTCCGACGATAGGGGCGCCCGTACTTCTTTCCTGGTTTGCGTCCAGGTTTTTCGGGAGCGGCTTTGGGGTTTTGCCGCGAGAAGGGGGCGGCTTGTCGCTTAACCGCTCGCAGCGCCTCTTCCAACAATCGCTGCAAGCGTGCGTTCTCTTTCTTCAGTGCTTCGATCTCACGTTCGAGCCGCGCAATATTCTCTGCGCTTGTCTCTTCTGCCACATCGACACATTAACTGGCCGACGCATGAAAACAACTACATTCTCAGACATTCACGAAGGAAAGTGCCTAGACGCTAAACAAATACGAAAAATGATGGTCCGCGGAATGACATCGCACGCTTGAAGGGTGCACGGCTGGTTGCAGCTGTGGAAGCAGCGCAGGGTCGCCAGCTCGCTGAAAACGTCATTAAACAAGTCACGGGCGGCGACACCATCACAGCGCGCTTTCTTTATCACGAACATTTCGAATTTGTGCCGCAGTTCAAATTGTTCCTGGTTGCAAATCACAAGCCAACGATTGTGGGGGTTGATGAAGCCATCTGGAGGCGCATTCGTCTTGTTCCTTTCACCGTGACGATTCCCCGCGAGCAGCGTGATAAGCAGCTGCTCGACAAATTACGGAGCGAATTGCCGGGAATTCTTGCGTGGGCAGTTCGTGGCTGCCTGAAGTGGCAAGAGGACGGACTCAGTGAACCCGAGGCGGTATCTGCAGCCACTGCTGACTACCGCAGGGAAATGGACGTGCTGGCCAGTTTCCTCGACGAGCATTGTGTTCCCGTCAAGCACGAGACCGCAGACGCAGGTCTGCTGTACCAGATGCATAAGACCTGGTGCGAGAAAAACGGGGAAGAAGTGCCGACTCAGAAGAAGTTCGGAACACAGCTTCGCGAGCCTGGCTTCGAAGCTGATAAGAAGCGGGGTCACCGCTGC
The DNA here is from genome assembly GCA_963795005.1 of uncultured Acidobacteriota bacterium. Taxonomy (GTDB): domain Bacteria; phylum Acidobacteriota; class Terriglobia; order Acidiferrales; family UBA7541; genus Palsa-295. Next base: position 114,240 of record CAWCGE010000002.1, read on the forward strand.
TGGGTTGGGCTACGTTTTCGCCGCGAAACTGACAATTAATGATTGGACGGATGGACGGATTGGACGGATACAACGGTAAATTTTCAACTAATTCTGCTTCATGAGGAATTTCCCGGAATAAACGTCCAATCCGTCCAATGCGTCCACGGGTTTCGGGGTCTAGGAAGTAGCAGCTATTCGGATAATTTCTTCGACTGAACCAAATAGTCTGGCACGAAGAACAAGAAACGTCCGAGGTCTTCCGGAAGTCTCTGACGAAATCTGTAGAATCAGTTGTGGTGGATTTTCGAACGCCTGTTGACCTGACAGCAAAGACGTCGGGCCCGCAGACACCTAGCACGCTGAAATGGACGCGCGTCGTTGAACGACGCGGCGAGCGGGATTCATTCGCAGATTCCGCAGCGCCGACAATTGCAATGCAAAGAAGGAGGATATGCAGGATGAAGCTGTTCCAAAAAATTCCAACGCCAAGGCACCGAACGCGGAAAGTTCGCCATCCACGGACGGCGTGGTACAGTGCGTCACAGCGACGGCTGAACAGCGACGGAGAGGAAAATCAATGCGCGTCGTTCAGGCCAAGTAGGAACCATTGTTAAGGAAGGAGGTTGGTACCGAGTGAGATTTCGATTGGACATTCCGGGGTAATACCAACGGGTGCAAAAGAGCATCAAAATTTGCCCTGTTTCCGGGTCGGGACTTTTGACCAAGTCGGAACGGGAGCGCCGAAAGGTCGAAATCGTCAATTCATTCGGAGCCAATTCAGTGGAACGCTTCAGGAGTGTCGTGGAAGGTGAAAGCGGAGTTACTTTTCGCGAGCAAAGCAAAGTCTGGCTAGAACAAATGAAGACCCGCAAGCGCAAGCCCGTGAAACCCGCAACCATCGTCAATTGGGAGACGGCGCTAAACAAATGGCTGCTGCCTCTCATTGGTGATTTTCCGCTCGCCAGCGTGAAGAACGGCACCCTAAAAATGCTGGTCTCCAAGTTCGACGAGGCGGGTTTGAGTCCGAGTAGCATTCGCACTTACTGCCGAGTGATGACGATGGTCGTGGGGTCATTGAAGGACGATGACGCCAACCCAATCTATCCGAGACGGTGGAATTACGAATTTGCTGATGCACCAGAAATTGGTGAGCAGCGCCGTCCGTCTTTCACGGGAGAAGAATTGACCAAACTCATTGGCGAAGTCGAAGGACCGGTGCGGATGTGCCTTATCCTGTTCGCGGCTTCTGGTCTTCGTGCAGGCGAACTGTTCGGACTTGAAGTGATGCACTTCCTCGGGAAATCCGTAAGGGTTCAGCAGTCGGTCTGGAGCGGAGACATTCAGAAGCCAAAGACGAAATCAGCATTCCGATTCGTCGAACTGCATTCCTGCGTTGCAGCCATGCTGAGAAACTTCATCGGCGACCGCAAAGAAGGATTCGTCTTTGCGGCTCGCAATGGCTCATCGCTGCGTCAGAGCAACTTCGTCCGCCGTTTTCTGCATCCGGCTCTCAAGAAACTGGGAATCGAGAAGCAGGGTTTCCACGGATTCCGGCGTTTTCGCGTCACTCACCTCGAATCTAACAACGTGCCCCAAGCCCTGATTGACTATTGGACGGGACACGCCAAGAAGAGCGATGGTGAGGATGTCCAAAAGACGATGAATCAGCTTTACACCAAGATGGAAAAGGAAACGGCCTTCCGTGAAGAAGTGTCGGAGCGAATCGGCATCGGTTTTGACCTGCCGAAGCCCGCAGTTGTTCCAAGTGTTCCAAGAAATACGGCCGAAGTCGAAGTCGAAAATGCGGTGGAAATCGTAGTAAAGTAATGAGGTTAGAAACGGATGCGCCCGTAGCTCAGTTGGAAAGAGCGTCTGCCTTCTAAGCAGAGGGTCGGGGGTTCGAATCCCTCCGGGCGCGCCACTTACTTCTTTCCGTTCATGTTGTTACAAGCTCCACGTGTTCGCTGGAGTTTGGAACATTTCCAACGCTTGGAACAATTGCAGGCTTCGGAAGTTCAAATCCGATGCCCACGCGCTCCGCGACTTCACGACGAAAGGTCATGTCTTCGCGGATTTTGTCGTAGTGGTCGCTCATGTCCTTACCGCTCCATCCGAGCCAGAAATTGCGAAGTCCGTTCGGGCAGGAAGTGTAATTCCGCAAAAAGATATTGCGGAATCGGCGGAAGGCGTGGAAACCACATCGTTTGATTCCGAGCTTTTCCAGAGCCGGATGGAGGCTACGGCGCAGGATGTTGCTCTGGCCGAGCGGCTTTCCATTGCTCGTGCAGAAGATGTATCCGCTCTCGCGGTCGCCAACGAAACCGGATAGCAGCTTCGCCACGTCGGGGTGGAGGTCAACGATGCGATAGGCGTTCGGGGTCTTTGGTGCCTGTGCATCGCTCCGCCATACGGACTGCTCGACCTTGATGCTGCGACTATCGATGTGCCGAATTTCAAGGCCGAGCAGCTCACCGGCGCGAAGACCCGTTGCCGCTGCGAGGACGAAAAGCATCCGGGTTTCGTCCTCCGTTGCCGCGACAATTTTCGTGACTTCCTCACCCGTGAACGCGGGAGTGCGCTGCTTTCGTGCGTCAATAACCGGGGCGTCGATGAAGTCGGCGTTCCACTTCGTTGGGTAGAGTTCATCGCCGTTTTCATCCACCGCACCTGCCTCCACGAGCTTGACCACTAAGCAGATGTTCCTGATGGACGCAGGAGACAGCCCTTTGCCGACCAGAACCTCGGCTGCCGTCACTTCCGCAGCAGATTGGGGGCTCACACGTTTTTTGCTTTCTGATATTCCGAATCTCTCGCCGCATCGAAATCAAAATCCACCCCGTAATTCTTGCGAGCTTCGAGCAAAACGCACGCGAGCATCCGGGCCCGTCGTTCTTCACCAGTTTCACTCTGTGGAGTTGCCGCATTCAAAAATTGTGCCATGGCTTCGGGCGATGGAATGATTCCCAGGTCTTTCAGAAAAACGTATGCAAGGTGTCCGTCCAGCTTCACCTGGGCGTGGAAAGATGTCAGCGCATCCGGCGCGATTGCGAAAAGCCGCTCCTGCATTTTCTTTATATGACGCACAAAATCTTCAGTCCTCACCACCTTCCCAACTGTGTGTCCAGACATGTGCAATGTTCGGCCGATTTCTCTCTGCGAACGCCCTTCTATGAGCATCGCCTGGGCCTTGATAATTTTTCCTGGTGGAACGCGTAGAGGTTGGACTTTACGACGCCTCCTTACGCGACTTTTGATAGTGGACGATGCTACGCGCTGCACTTTGGCGGGGAGTCTGGTCAATGCGGGGTAATTCGTGCCCATGGTATGCCTTCAATTTTGCTGTTAGTGAATTTCGTCTGGCGTTCTGGGTAGGTCGGCGTGCTGTCTGTACAGCTACTGCATACATTTTATCATTTCTTTCTATTCGCAGACGGCTGCGACACTGCAGTGCGCGTCACAGACCGCCAGCAAACCCAGTGACGCATCCTCCAGAGTGACTGCCGTTGGTCAGCAGGTGGACATCTGCGACCGTAATCTCTGTGCTATGCGGCCGGTGAGCTGGACCCTTTGATGGCATAGCACGGCGTCGAGCTGGCGGCTGCTGGGGCGAACGGCGCTGAGCGCGAAGCGATACCGATACCAGAGGCCTTGCCAAACGTGCCAGCGCTTGCGCGTCCCGCTGATGCGAAGGAAACCGCGATTGTCCACGTCAGCCCCGCGCTGGTATTCGCGTCAGTTGCGGGTCCTTGCGCCGGCAACCGAGCGGCGTTTGGTGTCTCCGCATGGTGACGCGCAGAATTGCCCCTCAGCCATTATTGGATACGGCGGCATCAGCTTCGGTCGGTAGCTGTGCAATTGCCTGCGTCCGATAGCAGGGAGTTTTGGTATGACAGTCGGCGCAATTCTAGAGCCGGCAGCAGCGTCCTTCGTCATGAACAGACGCGAGTTATGGTGCAAACGGACCCAGACCGTCCTGACAAAAAACATGGGTGCGCAGCAGAGGCGTTTCGTATCCAGCGATTCAGCAGGGTACTGAGCGTACACCGAAACATTGGCTTCCGAATTGCGAATGACAGGATTGCGGGCTACGAGAGGTACGCGCGAACCCCTCTCCCTCCGAGGACGGCGACCTCTGGGATTCCAGAGCCGGCCGAGTAGCCCGCACCGAAGGACCTCGTGCCGTCCAACTGCATTGTGAGAGACTGTAGTAAGTCCAGATTCATGGGATATTACGTGTGCGCAGAACATTTTGTTTTTTATGCTTCGGCGAGATACAGCGAATCCATGATTATCAAGGTTGAGCCAATTGGATTCTGGCGGGTTCATTCGGAAGGAATTGCAGCAACTCCGGCCAGCTTGAACACACCGAACCCGAGCCAGTAGAGTCTGAGAATACGGGGAAAGCAAGCAACATCTCGTTTTGAGCCACAACGGTTGGTTATCCTCGTTCCGGCATTTGTGCTGCTCGCAAATCCCCGTGCACGCCCGCGAGTGAATGCGCTCTATGGGAAAGATACGTCGCGCGCGGTCCTTGCGCTGACAACCGAGCGGTAGGCGGTTGGATTTTATCGGCTGATGCTCGTGCAGCGGTTTGCACACTACAGGAACTACCTTTGCCATACTTCATCAGTTTTTCGTCAGGAGCTGTTCATCCACTCGAACTCTATCCAGCGTATTGGCAGCAGATTGCGCAGGTAGCGAGATTTTGGCTTCTTAATTGCGACCCACTGGATTGCGGGCTACATCAGGCACGCGAACCGCTCTCCCTCAAAGGCGGAACTCTGGGGATTCTCGGACCCAGCCGAGTAGCCCGCCCACGCCCCGCTTCCAGTGCTCGCAGCTCCAGCATTACGTGTGCGGCTCCCTTAAACTTCGCGTATTCCGCCTTCGCAGCGATGAGGAAACGAATGTCGATGTCAGCGTCTTTCCATAGCGGGAGGAATTTCCCGGGCTGAATCGAAGCCGAGCGTCGTCCCGCAACGTGGGCACACAGATACCCCTGCTCCAGTCCACCATAGTTTTCGTATGCGTTTAGCGGTGTCCCGAACTACCGTTTCAGTTCGATGAGTATTATGTCGATGGGGTGACCACCCAGGTTCTCCGGCAAATGGCTTCCGGCGGGCGAATAGAGCGTCTCGCCGGCGCGGAAACGACGCTCTTCCGTCTTGCCATCGGGGAACGTAAACCTGCAGTGTGAATCGTTCAGAAAGACGGCGACATTGTCGGGATGCGAATGCATCACCGACTTTTCGTGTCCTTTGTAGTTGACTCGGAGCACGCGCACCTGCTCATTGTCGGCTTCAACCTTGTAATGTTTCGGGTCCACTTTGACGGGGTCTTGTACTTCCATTTGGGGTTTCGGAGCTGTAGACATTACTTTCTCCTTTCGCGGGGTAAATTTATGGTTTACCGGGGGAGACTGGAGGATAGACCGCGGAACAGTAAGGGGTCAAGCGACTTGGTTCACAAATCCCAGACTCCAAATCATTTCAGCCTCGCGTACTCGGCTTTCGCAGCAATGAAGACTGGAACGTCGGGGTCTGCATCTTTCCACAGCGTCAGGAAATCCTGATACGCCGCCTTGGCTTTGGCGGTGTCGCCTTGCATGGCATAGGCTCTGCCGATTTGAAGGTGCGCGAGTGCGCCTGTCGCGCAATTCCACAACAACGAGGATTTTCTGGAATTCGGTGACTGCGAGCTCGCCCTGTTGCTCACTCAGGAAAGCCACGGCGCGGAGGTAAACGGGAGCAGGATTGCAAACCGACCGCCGGCTCTCTTTGAAGGTCCAAAGAATGCTTCCTGGCGTCCTACGTCGCTGCGAGCGATTCGTTCTCACTGTGGAAAGCCCACTGCCTGGGTCAGCTCTTGGAAGCGCTTGTCCGGACGCAAGTCGTCGAACCGGGGGTCCATCTTAAGATATGTAAGCAAGGTTGACCTCTCCTGCCGTGCTCTGTCGAGAGATTCAAACGCCTGGTCTTTCTCGCCCAGCGCGGCATAGACGACCGCAAGCTCGTAAGGCGCTAGAGTTCCACTACCCGTGGAGCTTTTCAGCTTTTCAAGAGCCTTCTGCGCTGATTTTCGGTCCCCGGCCAATGCATAAACGTGCCCGAGCGATGAGATGGTATTCGCGCTCCCTTTCTCAAGGCCTCCTGCCTTTTCGAATTCTGCGATGGCTTGTCTGTACTGGGCTTTCTGCTCGTACACCAAGCCTAGTCCCCAGTGGGCAACCCTGAAGTCGGGATTCTCTTGTAGCAGTTTAGTCAGTTCTTCGATGGCTTGGTCATAACGTCGGCCAAAATAATAAATGACTCCGACATTTGCTTTGACGATTAGCGACATTGGGTCGAGCTCACGGGCGCGCCTTACTTCGGCCAGTGCTTCGTCGATACGTCCGACGCTGGCTAGGAATCTGCTAAACATGTGGTGGGTATCCGCGTCGTTCGGGTCGAGTGCCAGCGCGCGCCTGAACTCTTCTTCGCCCGTCCTCCAGTTCCAATCGTAATAAGTCTTGATGTAGGCCCGTGCGGCATGGGCCTCTGCAAGCGTGTCATCCAATTCCAGCGCCTTTGCTACTGCCGCCTGGGCTTTCGGGAAAACTTCGTCCGGCATGGAGTCTGTGTAGAAAGGAAGGATGCTGTAATTTCCGCAATCCCCACATAGGCGGGCGCGTACCGAGGGTCTGCCTGAAGAGCCTGCTCGAAATAGTCGAAAGATTTTTTCAAGTCTTCTGGTGTCCCCTTGTTCCAGTAATATCTGCCTCGGAGATAAGCATCTTGAGCCTCAGGGACGACGCGAGGTGCGCCTGCTAGCCGCAACTCCTCCTGCGGCGTCAACGTGACCCGAATTTCATTGGCGATGGTTCGCGCCACCTCGCTTTGCAATTGCAACACATCGCGGAGGTCACGGTCATAAGTTCGGGCCATAAATGGCGGTCGGTCGGTGCATAGACCAGTTGAGCCGTGATACGCACGCGGCCGCCGGACGAAAGCACAGAACCTTCTACCACTGCGTCCACTTTTAACTGCCGTGCAATCTCGGGCAGCGGCTTCCGTGCGCCCTTGTACTGCATCGCCGAGGTCCGCGAAATCACGCGGAGAGAACTGATTTGCGACAAGGCGGCGGTCAGCACCTCTGTCATGCCGTCAGCGAAGTAGTCCTGGTTGGGGTCCTGCGAGAAATTATCGAGCGGCAATACCGCAAGCGACTCGATGTGCGGCATCGCGTTGCCATGGAACACTCGGTCGCGCAAGCCGGCAATATTGAGAGCCCAAAACACGGTCAGGAGGATGGCAGTTACGGCACCAGCAGCTAATATCAGGTGCCATTTTGGGCTGCCTCGTTTGCCACTGGCCATCCCTGGTCGAGCGGATTTCAGTGCGGGCTTCAACCCGGCCTCTGCTGCACCGACGACCGCCCGACCCGGCTCTGAATCTCGTTTTAGTCGCTGCTAATCTGTGCGGATATCAGCAGCGTTCTGGTAGCGCAGCTTCCGGTCTTTCTCCAGCGCTTTCGTGATGATTTCTTCGAGCTTGGGAGGAAGGTCGGGATTCAGTCGGACTGGCGTAACAGGTGCTCGCTCCAGAATCGCGTTCGCGATGACGCCAGAGGTCTCGCCCCGGAACGGCATGACCCCAGTCACCATCTCGTAGAGCACCACGCCAAATGAAAACAAGTCGGTGCGTGCATCTAGCTCTTCGCCCCGCACCTGCTCCGGTGACATATACGTGATAGTGCCTATTGCCGTTCCGGGCCGAGTGAGCATGTCTTGCTCGGTGGCGGTGAGCATCGCCGAGAAATTCAGGGCACCCCCTGCAGGTGCCAGTTTTGCAAGACCAAAATCCAAAATCTTGGCATGCCCGCGCTCGGTAACAAATATGTTGGCAGGCTTGATGTCGCGGTGAACGATTCCTTTGGCGTGGGCCGCATCGAGGCCATCGGCAATCTCAATCCCCAGCTCCAGCACTTGCTCCAGCGGCAGCGGCCTGCCGGAAATGCGGTGCTTCAATGTGGCGCCTTCCATGAACTCCATGGCGATGAAAGAGCGCCCGCCATCTTCGGAGATTTCGTAGATGGTGCAAATGTTCGCGTGATTCAGGGCCGATGCAGCTTTGGCTTCACGCTGGAAACGCACCAGAGCCTGCGGGTCCTTGGCTACGTCGTCTGGTAGGAATTTGAGAGCGACAAAGCGATTGAGTTTGACGTCTTCGGCTTTGTACACAACGCCCATGCCCCCGCCACCGAGCTTCTCGATAATTCGGTAGTGGGAGATAGTCTGACCAATCATGTCTGGGAGGCCTGTATTTGGGACGGATGTTAGGCTGCGTCCTGAAGCAAGTCAATCGTAGCTGGTTCCACGATTCATGCGGGCGGCTACGAGAAACACAGCAAAATTCTACTTCCCAACCAGGATTTATTTCTGGCTCAGAAGATAGAGGTCGGCGTGATCGCCAGGGCCTGCTTTAGTGGCAAATTCGTTGTGTCGAGGACTGTGGAAGAGCGTAGGATGCACACGTCAGCAGGCCAAAGCGGAAATTCCGGGCTACGACTAAGATAGCCATTACCCTCTATAAAAAATATTAGGATTCGCGCATCATGCCGGGGAGAGCATATCCACTCCGGAATCCAACAGAAAAAGGAGATTTATGCAAAGGCGAACAATCTGGGGCGTTTGTCTGCTGCTGTGTCTTACCTTGGCCATAGGCGGGTCGTTGCAGGCACAGACAGCGGCAAAGGGCAAGGCGCCTGTCTACACGTACGTTGCGGAATGGGACGTTCCTCGCGCCCAATGGGGAGACATGGTTAAGCTTGACGAGCAGGATAGGCCCTTGCTCGACAAACTGGTCGCCGATGGAACTCTCATCGGCTACGGAGCCTACACCAACTTGATTCACCAGGAAGGTCAACCCACGCATGGAAGCTGGTTCACCGCCACTTCCGAGGGCAACCTGATGAAGGCCTTGGAAGCGATTTACGCCCAACCGGGGTCGGTCAGCGCGCCGGTGCAGGGCGCTTCCAAGCATTGGGACCAAATCCTAACCGGCGACATCTACAACTCGAAGCCGGGCACGAGTGGCGGTTATCTGACCTGGTCGCGATGGGAAATCAAGCCGGGTGACATGCGCGACTACAGCGAACTCACGAAAAGCGCGTTTGTACCGGTATTGGAGAAACTGCTGGCGGAGGGTTCGATTACGTCGTACGGACTGCTCAGGGAAGACTTCCACCAGCAGAAACTGGGTACCATTTACGAATATCTTACGGTGCCGGACGCGGCGTCACTGGATAAAGTGAACAAAGCATTCGACGATGCCTTCAGCAACAACCCCGCGTTTGGCGACGCCGTGCGGGCGTTGGCAGAGCGGGAGGGACATCAGGACTTCCTCACTCGTTTGCGCTTCATGGTGAACAAGTAACGCACTCGGTGCAATCTCAGGGAGCGGGCCTCTCTCGGCGCGCTCCCGCCCTTACCGAATAAGAACCCCTTTTGTACCAAACGGCCCGAAACAGCTTGAACATCAGTCACGAATGGATGCTTCGACTTGTGAATTGCACGGTGGTACAGCATACCCATTGCGGTAAACGAAAAATCCACCTACTGCCGACGGCGGGATTTTAGGTGGAATTTGATGGTTTGATTTATTTCCGGCTCAGAAGATAGAGGTCGGCATGACTGCCGGGACGCGCGTAGACGATGGTTGAAGGTCTCTGGAAAAATCGTAGGCGATGTAATTTTCGGGATTTAGGGGAAACGCAAAGGGAAGACGGGAAAGTGCCCGCTAGGTTACCAAGACGAAAACCGGTCTGAACGTTTCCGACCCGTGATTCGCACTGAAGGCTATCGTTGATAGTGCTGCCGAAACACGTAGAAGACTCGAGGAGACTCCGGTGAGCCGCGTCTGGAATGCCCTGAAAGAAGCTGAACGAGAAAGGGCTCATGTAACTCAACGGAACGCCATTCAGAATCCTGACAAACCTTGCGAAAAACCCTCCGAAAGGGACTCCATCGAGCGCAGGGAAGGCCCGCGTCGGGCGCATCGTGTACCCTTGCTTGTTTACAGCTGGGACGCAGAAGAGCAGCCGTTCCACGAAGAGGCCGAGGCATTTGAAATCAACGGGAACGGGTGTCTGCTGTGGCTGGAGACCCGGGTCGCGCGCGGCCAACGGCTGTTCTTAATAAACATGCGGAATCAAGCGGAGCAGGAGTGCCGTGTAATCAGGACTGGGAAGCGGGTTCATGACAAGGCGCGAGTCGCCATCCAGTTCAGCCGTCCAGCTCCTCATTTCTGGCGCGAGACGTAACCCGGTCGTTCGCCGTGGTAAGCGCGGTCATCGGATGGTGCTTCTGAAAGGTTTCTCCACCCACTGTTATGAGCGCATCTGACACCAAAGCAAAGCAGGTTGCGATGCACGAGGCCGCGCATATCTTGCATGCCGCTCGGATGGGAGCGAAAAAAGTGGTAATCCACGGAGCACAACACAGACATGGACGCGGATTTCATGCTTTGACCGAACCTGTTTATGAAGAGCCGCCGCTACAAATCGTTGACTCCGCCAGCTACTGGGCCGCGGGCGGGGCCGCTGAACGAGTGCTCGCGTCGGCCCCTGCTGGCGACGACCCCGTGGATTTCGAGGATTTTGTGACTGGGGCAATTGTTGCGGGCGTTGCCCCGAAACTGGTCCAAGAGTTTTGGAATGCTGCACGGCAGAACATGGAAAGCTATTTTGCTCTCCCCGAGGTCCAACCGCACATGCACGCGCTCGCGGCCCGCGTTGAGGCTAAAATAAAAGAGGCCAACGAATCTCCACAGCGAAAAGTGCAATGCACAATATCAGAGCTAGCCGAAATACCCTTCCTGCTTCGACTGCTCGACCGACGCTCCAAGCCTGCGTGAAATCCGGTCTTTCTCCAAAAAACTTAGCAGACTGGTGTACTGCCGAGCACAGAGGTTTAAATCGGGGCGTATTCGGGGAATATGCGGGTTACGAGCAGGACGGACCTTGCTTAATCGTTCGTCGGGCATCTGGAACGCATTTGTCCGGGCCGCGGCCGGGACTCAATTCCTTTGCTTCGACCTTAACTACACGGGTTACAAACGTAAGGCTCGCTCCCCCGGCCTTCCCGGTAACTTCCCAACAACCTTCCGTTGGAGAAATTAGTGCTGTGGCTTGAAAGTGCGGGCCGTATCCATCGGGAATGCTTGCACGCAAAGGCGGTGCAGACTCATCGAGCCTTTTTCCTGTTATGGTCAATCGGCCCGCTGCCCGGGGACCTAGCCACCACGGGAATTTCATGCTCAGCGACCCATCTTCAAGCATCTCACCCGGTCCTCCCGGATAGACCACCTTCACAATGCCATCCGGCCATAGCAGGGTCCATATGTCGTTCTTTCCGTACCACTGGCCCCCCATAGTTTCTCGTGCTTGTCCGGGTGCTATCTTCCCGTTGGGTTTCGTCACCAGACAGGACCGGAACTTGGTAGACACGTCAGGGATGGAAGCCGCGGGCACAACGGAGGTCACGGCAATGAATGCTATAACTATCAGTCGGTGCATTTCTGAAGTCCCTCCCTCGCGCAGAGTATCCGATATCGGACCAACATACGATAAATGAGATGCGGCCAAGTGCAGCCCAGTTGAACAGGTGAAAAAAACAGAAGTAAGGGCGCGCTGCGCTTGGCCCACCGAATGCAGAATAGCCGCACCGAGCCGCGACCATCCGGTCAACGAGTCCCAAACTAGATTGGGCCGTTCAAGGACTTGGCGAGCTCGTCCGCGAGTGCGCAATCAAGGCGCTTCAAAATCTCGTGCTCACGGAAGGCATCGTCCTTTCTTCCGAGCTTCAGGTACACTTCCCCAAGCAAGTGATGGAGTTTTGGGTCGTTTGAATTGATATTTTCGGCCTGGACCAAAGCATTTCGGGCCTCTTCCATTTGCCCCAGTTGTATGTACGCATCTCCGAGATTCGCCAGTGCCACAAATTGTCCCGGATTCAGTTCAAGCGATTTTCGGTACGCGGCAGCCGCTTCAACGAATGTCGCGGGCTCGTGTAAGGCACAGCCTAGACACAAATGAGCCTCTGCAGAATCCGATTTCAATCGTAAAGCTTGCTTAGCAGCTTGAGTGGCTTCGGCCCGCCGCTGTAGCTGCAAATACGAGGTGGCGAGTCTGCAGTAATAGTTCGCGCCCTCAGGCTCCAGTCGGACAGCGTCCTGAAAAGCACGTGCTGCCTTCTCGTGTTGTCCAAGCTCGCTGTATACGAGACCGAGTCTGTGGTAAACGTCCGCAAATTCGGGCCCCAGTCTAAGAGCTCGCAAGAAAGGTTCGACAGCCAGCGCGAATTCTCCGAGTTCACAGTAGGCCATGCCAAGACTGTGGTGCCCGGCCGGGTCGTTTGGGTTGAGCCATATGTATTCTCGGAATTGTTCGACCGCTTCTCTGAACCGATGCAACTTGAAATATTTTTCACCGAGCTCCCAACGTGCGGCTGCGTTGTTGATTTCCATTCGCACATTCTAGCCCACCCGCGTCTGATGCAAACAGGTCCAGCCGCATTGCATGAGCGGTCAGAATCCGGAGCCCGATGGTTACTTGACGCGAGTGCATTTGATTACGGTGGCAGTCGTCCGCTAGACAATTCAGCGAAGCAGGAGAACCAATAACAATGCTGACCCACAAGCAAAACAAATCCAGGTAACTTCCGGCTTGCTCGTCACTCGAGAGCAACGCGGTAGTGTTGAGCTTGTACGAAGCTCAAATGAGTGCATTGGCGATTTTGAGTCAACCGAGGAAGCGTTCTGTTGTCCAGATTTCAGAGTCACGACCTGGGCACTTTGCATCGATCCGGCGTTTGCTAAATTGATTCGGGCTATCTGGTTTGCTAAGGTCGTCGTCATGTCCGAGCGTTCCACCGAGCAGATACGCGAATTGCTCGACTCGCTTTATCGCGTGGATTCGGGACGAATCCTGGCAACTCTGATCCGCTTGCTCGGTGATTTTGATCTTGCTGAGGAGGCGATGCACGAAGCCTTTGCGGCTGCGCTGAGCCTGTGGCCGGGGAGTGGAGTACCCGAGAACCCGCGACCATGGTTAAGTTCGACGGCGCGATTCAAAGCGATTGATACTCTGCGTCGCCGGGCGCGATTTGATGCGTCGCAAAACGAACTCGCGCGATACCTCGAAGCGCAATGGAGTTCGGCGGAAAGGTCCAATGAAGAGGACAGCCTGGAGGATGATCGGCTGCGCCTGATTTTTACCTGCTGTCATCCATCTCTAGCGCCGGAAGCGCACGTTGCGCTCACCTTGCGTGAGGTGTGCGGGCTGACCACCGAGGAGATCGCCAAGACGTTCCTCATCACTCCACGCACGCTGGCGCAGCGCGTTGCGCGCGCAAAGGCCAAGATTCGAGACACGCCGATTCGGTACGAAGTGCCGACGCCGGAAATTGCCGGAGCGACTGGGCGCGGTGCTTCAGGCCGTCTATCTCGTCTTTAATGAGGGCTACTGTGCTGCGGCGGGAGCGGAAGTAACGCGGGCCGAGCTAACCGGCGAGGCGATTCGACTGGGCCGGTTGCTGACCGAACTTCAGCCGGAGCCGGAAGTTCATTGGGCTGCTTTCGCTGATGTTGCTACAGGAATCCCGTCACGCTGCCAGAACATCGCCGAGCGGAGAGCTGATTTTGCTGGAGAACCAGGATCGCTCGCTCTGGAACCGGGAGCAGATCACGGAGGGAGTGGCACTTCTGGAGAAAGCGCTGAAGTCGCGCCGCTTCGGCCCCTACACACTGCAGGCTGCGGTTGCGGCCGTCCATGCGGGGGCGGAATCGGTCGCGGCGACCGACTGGCGGCAGATTGTCGTGCTCTACGATCGATTGGCAGAAATTCAGCCTTCGCCCGTGGTGCAACTCAATCGCGCCGTGGCCATTGCCATGTGCGATGGTCCAGAGGCTGGCCTGTCGCAGATCGACGCGGTGTTGGAACATGGCGAATTGGCCGATTATTAGCTGGCACATTCCGCCCGCGCAGATATGTGCCGCAGGCTCGGCAGGACCGCGGAGGCTCGGTCGTCTTATGAGAAAGCTCTGGCGCTGACCCAGCAGGAACCGGAGCGCCAATTCCTGCAGGACCGGATTCGGCAGCTAAAATAAAACCTCGACGACTTGTCGAATTCAGGTGCGGCCGTTCGACTATATGGTGAAGGCCGGGCAACCGGCCCGCCAGAAAGTGTTTCCGGGGCGATACGCTACGCGGAAAATTCGCAAATCGCATGTCGATTCCCGGCCACCCTGTTCGACGCGTAAGTGGAGCGGCTCCGCGCAACCGGGCACTCGCAACATTCCGTGCCCAGTGCGGCCCACTCCTATATAAAAGTAGCGGCCCTGATACGGTGTCCGCTCAACACTCAAGGAGAAAACGATGCGTTTCATGATGATCATGTATCCGAAAGACTACTTAACTGCAAAGGCTGGCTGGGTACCCGACCTCATAGACATAGAGGACACAAGGAAATTCCACGAGGAAATGGGGGCAGCCGGCGTGCTGGTCGCGCTCGACGGTCTAACTCCGCCCGCGACGATGAGCGCGCGCGTCACCTTCAAAAACGGAAAATTGAAAGTTACCGACGGACCGTTTCCCGAAACGAAAGAAGTGGTCGGCGGCTACTACATAATTGATGTGAAGTCGCGCGAAGAGGCGATCGAATGGGCCTCGCGTATCCCCAAAAAGGAAGACGAAATCGTCGTCGAAGTCCGCCGGTTCTTCGATATGAGCGACTTCACTCCTTCCGTGCAGGACAAGCTCACAGAGCTCGAGGAAGAGCAGGCCGCCAAGTTCGGCAATAAGCCGGGCCAGCAGTAAAAAGACTCTCCGCGCTTTGTCGATTTCGCGATGCCTCGCAGGACGTCTATGTAGTGAAGGCGGGGCAACCGCCCGGCCGGAAGACTGTTACAGGAAAAGGAGAAATCATGCCGACATATTTGGTTGCTATTCACCACCCCGACGGTTACGACGGGTCCCTCGAAGGCGAAGCGATGATGCGCGATATCGACGTGCTCAACGAAGAGATGGAGGCTGCCGGTGCCAGGATTTTCGCTGGCGGCCTCTCCGCGGCCAGCAGCGCGAAGTCCCTGCGGGCGCAGCCTGATGGTAAGGTGCGCATCACCGACGGGCCGTACCTGGAGACCAAGGAGCACATAGGCGGCTTTTGGATACTGAAAGCTGCGAACCTGGACGAGGCTCTGGCGTGGGGGCGCAAGGCTGTCGTCGCCTGTCGGGCGCCGGTCGAGGTGCGCCCGTTTCTCCCCAACCCAGGCAACTGAGCAGCAAGGGCAACACCGCCGGTGATGCCGGCCTGACAGGCAAAACTAGATAGAACTCGAAAGGAACTCAGTCGTGAGAAAAGTCAATGTGCTTGAATTTGTCTCCCTTGATGGTGTGATACAAGCCCCGGTCGGGCCAGAGGAAGATACCAGTGGCGGCTTCGCGTATGGCGGGTGGAAGAGTCCACATGCCGACGCTGTTTCTGGAACGGCCATGAGAAAGCAGATGAACATACCGTCTGACTTGTTGCTAGGGCGGAAAACCTTTGAGAATTTTGCACAATTCTGGCCGCAACATAATGACATTTGGCCGGGCGTCAACAAGGCGACCAAGTATGTCGCCTCGAATACTATGACGTCTCACGAATGGAAGCCGTCGGTGTTCTTAAACGGGGATATTGCGGAAAAAATCAGCAACATTAAGCAACAGGAAGGGCCGGATTTGCACGTTTATGGAAGCGCAAATCTCGTTCAGACGCTCTTGAAGCATGATTTGGTTGATGCGTTCTGGCTGAAGATATTTCCGATAACTTTGGGCAGTGGAAAACGATTGTTTGCCGATGGCACGATCCCGGCGGCATTCAAGGTGGCGGAAAGCACAGTCACCTCGAAAGGCGTGATTATCGTGAATTACGAGCGTGCAGGCGCAGTCCCAACCGGAAGTCTATAAACATTCGCGCCGGGGTGGCACATCCTTGACGACTATAAGGTGAACGATCCAGTGCGCAAGGCCTGATAGACACTGATACATAAAGGGGAGGGCGTAACCAAATGAGAAAGCTAATCTTCGCAATCAACATTACCTTAGATGGCTGCTGCGATCACACCAACACGATTGCCGATGAAGAAGTACTCGACCACTATACGCTGCTCCTGCGAGATGCCGACGTACTCGTCTATGGGCGTAAAACCTATCAGTTGATGGTTCCTTACTGGCCTGAAGTCGCAAGAGACCAGTCTACGACTCGCGCAGAGAAGGAATTTGCTAAAACATTTGACTCCATCAACAAAATTGTTTTTTCACGATCATTAGACAGCGCTGAAGATAGAACTACGAGAATTGTTCGTACGAACCTTCACGACGAAACGCTTAAGTTAAAACAAGAACAAGGCAAAAATATTTTGCCCGGTGGTGTAGACATTCCTTCACAACTTATAGAGCTTGGTCTTATTGATGAATATCGTTTTGTCGTTCAGCCAATAGTTGCAGGAGAAGGGAGACGGCTGTTAGAAGGTATTAGCCTGCAGGAGAGATTGCAATTAAAACTTGTTGAGTCAAAGATTTTTGAATCAGGATGTGTGGCGCTTCGTTACTTGAAACAGTGACAGAAAAGCCTGCTACAAGTGCGCTGCTGGCTCCCACCGAGGGGAGGAGAACGAGGAGAAGAACAATGAAATACATCTGTTTGGGCTATCTCGAGCCCGGCAAGTTCGAAAACATGTCTGAGAGCGAGCGCAACACCGTGCTGTACGAGTGTTTTAGTTACAACGACGAACTGCGGAAGAACGGACACTTGGTCGCTGAGGAAGCTCTTCAGCCCGCCAACACGGCGGTGACCGTGTATTGGAAGAACGGAAAGGTTGTAGTGACAGACGGTCCGTACGCGGAAACGAAGGAGCAATTGGGTGGAATTCAGGTGCTTGAAGCGCGAGATCTGAATCACGCAATTCAGCTCATGTCTCAAGCTCCGGGAGTGAAGTTGAAGTGTGGAACAATCGAGATACGTCCAGCGGCGGATATAACCGAAATGATGAGGGAGAGCGAGCGGCGACGGCGAAAGGATACCTCGCGATGAGGGCGGCCACGAGGGAAAGAATGCAACCGAATCGGTGTCCGAATTTGGACATGGGCTGCCGAAAACGGCCATTCCCTATCGCGCACTCCGTGGTAAGTGGTTTACAATCTGGGTCTTTCTGTTGGCACGCGTGGTGCGGGTAAACACCGATTGGAGGAGAACCATGTCTTTTTTCCGCGATCTTAGAGTTGCGTTCCACTCGCTGATGCGCAGCAAAGGGCTTGCAGCCATTGTGATCCTCACGCTGGCCCTTGGCATCGGCGCCAACGCGGCCATCTTCACTCTCGTGCGCGGAGTGCTGCTCAAGCCGCTCGTCAACCGTGACGAGGACCGGCTCGTCTACATCCGCCAGAGCGCGCCTGGCATGCGCGACGATAACACCACCTTTTCCGTCCCCGAAATCAAGGACATTGAGTCCAGCGTTCACTCCGTCCAACAGTTCGGCGATTTCTCTGAAGTCGGCTTCACGATGATCGGTCTCGGCGAGCCCCGCGAAATTCAGGGGGGCGTGGTGAGCGGCTCCTACTTTGACGTGATGGGCCTCCATCCCGTTCTCGGTCGCCTGATCGGCCCGCAGGACGATGGTCCCAACGCCGCCGGTGTCGTCGTTCTCACCTACCGTTTCTGGTCGACCGTCCTCAAACAAGATCCCAACGTGCTTGGCAAAACGGTTCGCCTCGGCAGCATTGGCGACCGCACCGGCACCGTGATCGGCGTCCTTGAACCCTCCGCCCCTTATCCGGCCGATACCGACATCATCGCCAATATCGTCACCAGCCCGCATCACATGTCTGCCACGATGGTTACGGGCCGCGTCCATCGCATGACCGAACTCTTCGGCAAGCTCGCTCCCGGCGCCACTCTCGATCAGGCGCGCATGGAGTTGCGTACCGCCTACGCCTCCATGCTGAAAGACCACCCCGAGGCTTATCCTGCCAGCGCTCAGTTCACCATCAGCACCAAGATGCTTCGCGACCAGATCACCTCGGGCGCGCGCACCGTCCTGCTTGTCCTCCTCGCTGCCTCGGCCCTTATCTTCATCATCGCTTGCTGCAATGTGGCCAACCTGATTCTCGCGCGAACGGTTCGCCGCGAAGGTGAACTTTCGATTCGCGCGGCCCTCGGCGCCAGCTCTGGCGCGCTGCGCCGTATGCTGTTGGCCGAAAGCCTTCTCCTCTGCGGCGCTGGCGCGGCAATCGGGGTGATCAGCGCGCAGCCGCTCGTCTCGATCCTCGCTCGCTACGCCTCGCGTTTTTCGGTTCGCGCGGTGGATCTGAAGGTCGATTCCAGCTTGCTCTTGGTCGGAGCGGCGCTCGCCGTCGTCGCCGCCGTGATTCTGGCCTTCGTCCCGCGCCTGCCTTCCGCTGATAAGGCCAACGGCCTCAACGTATCGAGCGGCAGCGTCCGCATTACCAGCAGCACCAGCCGCCGCCAGCGGGCCTTCGCCGTCACTCAAATCGCCGCCTCGTTCGTGCTTCTCGCGGGTGCCTCTGCCCTGGTCACCACTCTTCTCGCTCTTCAAGCCACGCGGACTGGTTTGGAGATGCACCGCGTTCTCGCCATTGATGTTCCCGCGATGACGTACGGTAGAACGCCCCAGCAAGTCCTCGATTTCTACAAGGAATCCATCCGTCAGATTGACGCCCTTCCGGGTGTCACGCGCACGGCCTTCGGTGTCGTGGCCCCCTGGCGCGACGCGCAGAATTTTGGTCCCGGTCTTCAGTACTCCGGCGATGGTCACACGCACACCAACGAAGACCCTCGCGCCATGTGGCGCACGATCTCGCCAGGCTTTTTTGCCGCGCTCGGCGTTCCCGTACTTGAAGGGCGCGATTTCAACGACCTCGACGACGGGAAGAACGAGCCCGTCGTCATCATCAGCCACACTCTGGCTGAGCGCATGTGGCCCGGAGAGAATGCTATCGGACACCACGTCTACTGGACCGATCCCGTCCTTGAATTCCTTCCCGGTGATGATGCCGAAAAGGCTCGCGTCCGCTCGCCGCACCGCATCATTGGCGTGGCAGCTGACATAGACGACGTGCACGTCGTCCCTGAACCGACAGCTTCCGTCTACGGCACGTTTGCCGAAGGCGGAGGCCTATATGGAGGCCATCTCTTCATCCACACGACTGCGAATCCCTATACGCTTGTTACGCCTGTTACCCGCATCATTCGCGGGATGTCCGTGGATCAGCCCGTTGAGCATGCCGCCACCCTCGAAGACATACGCGCGAAAGTTCTCGCGCCCGACCGCTTGAACTCGCTCGTCTTTGGAGTTTTTGCGGTTGTAGCCTTGGCGATCGCCGTCGTCGGGGTCGCCGGTGTGCTGGCCTTTTCCGTTAGCGCGCGTACGCGCGAGTTTGGCATCCGGCTCGCCCTCGGCTCTCAGCCGGAAAATCTGCTGCGTGCCGTCGTTGGCGAAGGCGCCCTCATGGCCGCGGCGGGTGTGCTTGCCGGAGCCGCGTTCGGCTTCATCGTGGCTCGTGTTGCCAGCAGCTATTTCGGCGACCTGCAGATGCCAGGTGCCTTGCCGGTGCTCGTCTCGGCCATCGTGCTGCTCGCCGCCGCGGTTATTGCCTCGATGCTGCCCGCATCGCGCGCCGCCCGCGTGGACGTCATACAAGCGCTGCGCTCGGAATGATTTTCCCGGCGCGCCCAAGTTCCCCGTAAGCCGACGAAATCGTCGAATTGGAACGACTCTCGGGGCCCGTCATCAAGATTTTCTGTGACCGTCAATCGGTGGCCATCGGTAGCCAGTCGTGTCTCTTGACATCTTGCTTTCCAATTCCTGTTAAGTAAGCCCAAGTCCTAGCTAGCGGTTGGAGCACGTCGTCGAAGATTGCGCGGCCTCCGGCCTGCGGCTCGTACTGGAAGGTTACAGCCCGTTGCGGAAGAAAATCCCCTGCGATTTCCAGCCTGCGAAAGAAGAACTCGCCGAACACCCGCCAGTAGGCCGAGCAGAGAAGGGGCACCGGCCATCATTTCAGCGCCTGTCATGAGTGCGAGCCTATGCGGCGACTGCGGACTGCCTTGCTGCAGCGAGCACGAGCAGAGCTACACCGATGACGACGAGCGCAGCCAAGCCGTAAAGATCTCCGGTCGATCCGGCCAGGATAGCCCCATTGCTTTGGGTGCTGTCGAGATGGCTTCATTGCCCCTTGCTCTCGTTTGCGGATGGGCTGAAGCCGAAGCGTTCGCGCATGCGTTGCCGAAATCGCTCCCGCTCCTCCGGCGTCATGTGCTCGCAGCGCTCGGCCATTCGCCGCCGATAATTTGAGCGATGAAAGCCGCGACCACTAACGCCTCCGAACAGAATCCGGCAGAGAGTCAGCAGTCCGACAGCTTGCCAGAAGGTAATTTGCCGCCATCCGAACAACGACGGCAGCAGCCAATTCCACAGGTGCAGCACTATTTCCCCGCCGATGACGATAACTAGCAGCATCCCCAGGATCGCCAGCGGAACAATGAAAATAAATCTCTTCAATTTCCTACTCATGTTCAGCCCCTTACGCTTTCGTAAATTCGTCGTAAATGCTTTGCAAGCGCTCGCGCAGATGCAGCACAGCATAGCGTTTGCGCGACAGCAGCGTATTCACGCTCACGCCAGTCTGGGCGGACATCTCTTTGAAGCTGCGTCCTTCCAACTCGTGCGTAACAAACACGTCGCGCTGCTCCTCCGGCAGTTCGTCGAGCGCCAGTTCCATCTCCTCAAAGAGCACGCTGCGGAAGTAGAGCGCTTCCGGCCCGGCATCGGGCGACGGCAAGAGATCTTCGATCTGCAGCACCTCGCCGCCTTCGCCCTCGATCGCCGCGCCACTGAAGGTCTTCGGCTTGTTCTTGCGAAAAAGGTCCGTGATGCGATTGCGCGCGACACGAAAAAGCCAGCCGGTGACGTGCTCTATCGGCATCAGCAGGCGATTGGCTTCTACAAGTTCGTAGAAGACCTCCTGCATGATGTCCTCGGCGTCAGAGGGATCGGGCACACGGCGGCGAATGAAATTGCGCAGCCGGGATCGTTCTTGCGCGACGATCTCGGAGATTTGACGGTCTTGCTCAGTCATCCCCGTGATCCTCGACGGCTCATCCATTCCTGTAGACGAACCGCGACCACAAATATTGTATCGATTTGCCGGCGAAGCGCGGCGGGGCAGCCAAGACTTCAGCGGGCAGTCTAGACACGGTATTTCATTGCTGTCTCCGAGGGCCGCCGAAGCCGAGAAGCATGACTATTTCATGCGCGGTCCTGTCGCTATTGGCGCCAAGCCAGAATGATACTCGGGATGGGCAATAAGTATCCCGCATACAGCGCGAGGCCATAAACGAGCAGCACAAATCCTTCACTCATTCGTTATGGACTCTGCTTGTCAAAAACCCATTTATTCAAGTGTTCGTCGTTCGGGGCTTTGAAGTGTTCGAGAGCGATAAACGTCTTACCGTTGTCCGCGAGACTATATTTGACGAGGTTCGTGGCTCTGCCGCCGCTCTTATCCGTGATCGTCATATCGAGTACGAGTGAATTTCCTTCCCAATACATCCGTGTGTGTGATGTGCCCTCGTCGCTTATGTGTTCGACGACTTCTTGCTTTCCATCCGTCAAGATGTCGATGCTCCAAGTATCGCTCTTACCGTTGAACACATGAGTCCTTGTTAAATGAAAATGGGGATCGTCGTGCTGGATAACGAACGTCGTAGACGAAGGCGGAGGAATTTGGAGCTTGCTTTTGTCTGGGTTCAATATCCACGTCCCGGAGAAGTTCGGCTTCGGTTCTTGGCTGTGAGTTATGCTCAGCAGCGCCAAAATCAACGCAGATAGAAAGGTGACTCGGAATACAGAGGAACCATGGCGGGCCTCCTTCAGTGCTACGAACCTTCAGCCAAAATGTAGCACAAACGAAGGAGGTCGAAGTGCCTGGCAAAGCGCTAGCGTTTACCAGGCACTTCGATCAGTCTGGTCTCGAAAATCAGAAATTCACTGTATTGTGCGACCACTGCCGGTGTGGCCCTCTCGCGGGACGTAACAACGGCTCTTCGTATTAAGATATAATCGCGGCGAGCGGCACTCGCTTCGCTAAGGGGTCAACGCCGTTCGCCGGAGAAGTTTCGTGCTTCGCATTTTGTTGCGCTTTTTGTCTCCCCGCAAGCTCGGTCCCATTCTGCTGTTTGCGTTTTGCCTTAGTGTGACCATTGCTTTCCCAACCCTCGGGCAGATGAGCCAGGTGAATATGTCGAGTCCGGTGATGGAAACTAAGGATGAGATGCCACCGGACCAGCTTCCCGTGCCTCAAAAAATGACGGGGATCGGCAACGTGAGCATGCAGATCACTGCGACGCCCGAGGCGCAAGCGTGGTTCAACCAAGGATTGAACCTGTTGCACGATTTTTGGGATTACGAATCGGCGCGAGCGTTTGAGCAGGCGGTCCGCGTCGATCCGAAGTGCGCGATGTGCTATTGGGGCCTTTACCGAGCACAGAGCTATTACCACAGCACGTCGCCAGACTACGCGGCCGTGTCCCTCGGGAAAGCGGTGAACCTAGAAAGGCACGCAAGCAAGCGCGAACGGTTGTACATCGACGCAGACACCGCCCATGTGGCGGCAATGAAAAACGCCACTGGGATGCCCGATTTCTCAGCCTCACTGGCGCTTTGGCGCAAGCTCGTGAAGGAATATCCCAAGGATACGCAGGCGCGCATCTTCCTGGCGTGGTCTGTGGGAGGCAAGGAAGGAATTTCGATTCTCGAAGGCGTGTTGAAGGAAGATCCGGAAAATTCCGCGGCGAACCACTATTACATCCACCTGACTGAGGGAACCGATCATCCCGAGCAGGCGCTGCACAGCGCGGACATTCTGGCGAGTCTGGCGCCCGCTTCGGGGCATATGGTTCACATGCCGGGGCACATTTATTACCGGCTGGGCGATTACGCGAAGGCAGAGCAGGCGTTTGACGCCTCGATGCACGTGGATGAGACCTACATGCGCGAGCAACACGTGAATGTGGATAACGATTGGAACTACGTCCACAACCTGATGTATGCCGTGGCGAATTTACTGGAAGAGGGCAAGCTCAAGGAGGCCAAGGAGTACTCGGCGAAGCTTACCGGCGCGCGCGGCGAGCTGGATTCGACGCTCTATCCTTTTTCTGCTCGCGATTCAATTGCGCGGCTGAATCCGGAATTGCTGGTTGCGTTGCGGACTGCGGATTCGCCACAGGTGATCGCGCTTTCGCAAGCGAAAGAGCCGCCGGCTTCGCAACCCAATTTGCGGTTTCTGGCGCGTGAGTTGGTGACGTTTGGAACGGGAATGCAGGCTGCCGAGGCAGAGGATGCTGAAAAGGCTGTAGATGAGTCGGCACAATTTGACGCTGAACTTTGGCGGATGATGCAGCAGATCAAAGACGGGCAAATGACAGCAATGATGCCGCCGAAGGCGTCGACACCAACAAAGGAAAGCAGCGCGCCCGAACGGCCTAAGAGAATCACCGTGATGTCTGACGCTTATATCGAGCCGTTGCTCAGCACACTTTCGGTGATGTCACTGGAACTGCGAGGCTCGACGCTCGAAGGGCAGAAACAGCCGGCCGAGGCCAAGGCGGTGTTTGAGCGAGCGGCACGGGAAGAGAAGGCGCTCGGATATCACGAGCCGCCGCTCTATATCCGACCGGTGGGCGAGACCGAGGCGGCGGCGCTGTTTGCGGCGGGAGATTTTGCCGGCGCGAAAGCCGCGTATCAGCAAGCGTTGCTGGAACGACCGCGGTCGGGCTTTCCTCTTTACGGAATTGCGCTGTGCAGCGAGAAACAGGGCGATCTTGCTGCGGCGAAGGAATATTCGGATTTTTTGGCGGCGTGGAAAGACGCCGATTTGAATCTTGCACAGATTTCCCATGCACGGACCTACGTGGCGGAACATCCTACCAGTGAGCATGCTGTTGCAAACGGCTCTTAGCGGGCTGTCGGAAAAGAAAATTCATTACCTTAGGGGCTAAAGCCCAGTTGTAAACAGGCTGGTGATGTCGGAGCTAAAAGCTCCGAGCCCCTGAAATTCCGTCATTAAGTCCAGTTGGGCGGACGCTAAATTTTGGGGACTGTTTGGCTGTAACTCCTGAACTAATTGCAAGCTTAAGTCAGCGCGAAAATCAACCTGTGGCAGGGCTGCCACGAAATCGCCGATAAAAGTTCTAAAATCGTCCCCTTGGGCGCTACTGTTTTCAGGGTCCAGCCCAGACACGTAGGTTACACAATGTACCGGCTACATGGGTAACACTTTTGGGCCGAAGGGATTTTCCAGCGGTTCGAGTACCCGAGTCTCCAGATCGAAATAACCCAAATCATAATCCATAAAGCTTACCAGCCAGATGTCGTCGTGAACTTCTTTGATGCCGACGGCCTGCCCGGCGAAGACCGTGCTGAAATTGATTTTTTTGCGTCCGAGACAGATGCGGCCGCAGCGAGTGACCACGATGGTTTTGTCGTGAAGTGGATAGTCGATGTCCGGCAATCCGGTGTAGCTGCGGGCCGAGGGCTGATAGACCTCCGCGGGACATTTCATGTCCAGAGCTTCGTGGGGGGTGTTGAAGACCACAGCAAATTTGTCAAAACGCGCCTGCTGCTGCAGCAGATTGGCGGCGGCCGGTTTGGTCGCTTCTTTTTTTGAGGTGAGATTCATGCGTTCGTGACGACCGTTCTGCTGGGGATGGCCGGGCTTGATCCGTTCGATGCCGATGCCCAGACGCAGCCACCACACCGCGAGCTTGCTCAAGTTAAACAAGGCGTGAGCGGAAGCGAGGGGCACGCCGTTATCGGTGCGGATGTTGGCGGGCAGGCCGCGCTCGCGAAAAAGCCTCTCCCCTACAGTAAAAGCCTAGTCTGCTCGGGTGGAGGAAGGAGCTTCACAGGTGAGAAGAAAACGGCTGGCGTGGTCGGTAACGGTCAGCGGATAGCAGTATTGGTGATTCCCAAACGATTCCAGCCGCCGGAGAAGTGTTTTTTCTTGACTTCTCCCTTGTTAGAACTAATCAGAGGTTTGCTTAGCCGCCAAAGAATCTCAGCAAACTGTATAAAAGCAGACAGCGTTCACCCGTGACAATTTCTATCGTAGAAGACCCGATAGGGAGAACCAGCGCCCGTGGCTCGGTGCAGTCCAATGGGCGCTCTTGTTGCCGCTCCTTGGAGGCTGAGAAATGATCAAACGGGTTGCAACAGCATTGCTATGGCCCGGGGCAAGGATTACCGGTGTCGTTTATTTGCTTTACTTTCTGACAGCAATATCCGCTGAGGTCTTCGTTGGCCAGACCCGGCTTGTTGCATACGACGCCGTCAACCTCATCGCGTACGCGTTCTACATAGCTGTGACGCTGCTCTTCTATTACATGTTTAAGCCCGTGAACACGGCTCTCTCTTTGCTCGCGGCATTTTTCAGCTTCGCGGGATGCGCCAATGAAGTTCTTAGCATGTTTAATCTCGCTCCCTACAAAATCAGTTCCCTCGTATTTTTCGGCCCCTATTGCCTCCTAATCGGCTACCTCATTTTCAGGTCAACCTTCCTGCCTCGATTTCTGGGCGTGTTGATGGCGTTTGCCGGTTTGGGTTGGCTGGTCTTTCTATCACCGCTCGCGATTCATCTGTTCACTTATCTGAAAGTCCTCGGCTTTCTCGCGGAAGCATCGCTGATGCTATGGCTCATCATGAAGGGCGTGAACGTTCAACGGTGGAATGAGCAGGCCAGCGCAGCCTGAAAGTGTCCGTCGAATTGCCGGAGCGGTGCCACGACTTAAGGGAGGCAAAAGTATGAGCGCAACGTTAATGATGGAACGGATTGCAGAAGTGTCGCCGCGTTTCAAAGCCAGGATGGCCGGCGCCCTCAATCTTTTCAGCCTACTGACGGCAGGCCTCACCGAGACCTTTATTCGCGGCAGGTTGAATTTCGTAGGAGGCTACATCGCGATCTCCAGCATGGCCGTTGTGACACTGCTCCTCTATGGCATCTTTAAGCCGGTGAATAGGGGCCTGTCCTTGCTCGCGGCGTCCTTCGCCTTCGTGGGACTCACCTTTGAGGCACTTCGATGGCAGCCTCAGGGCGTGAACATCGCTATCGTAGTCCACGGATTCTACTGTCTCCTGATCGGCTACCTCGTTTTCAGGTCGACCTTTCTGCCTCGAATTCTGGGCGCGCTGATGGCGTTTGCCGGTTTGGGTTGGCTGACCTATCTATCACTGCCGCTCGTAAACCATCTATCTCCCTACAATCTGGCCTCCGCCATCCTCGCAGAACTATCGCTGATGCTGTGGCTCCTCGTGCTGGGCGTGAACGTTCAACGATGGAGAGAGCAGGCCAGCGCTGCGGCCGAGCGAGAACCACTGCCACACTCCTGGTAAACGCCTTTTTTCGCGCGAGTGATTTCTTCGCTTCATTGACTTGCCTCAGGCCGTACCTCTAGGATGGCGGCACTATGGCGGATCCCGATACTCGGCACATAGAGCAGGTCTGGGTGGATTTTGGCTCGCTCGGAACCTGGACGTCTGGAATTTCTCGTTGTAATCGGAGATTTCAGTTAGCACTTCGCTTGGTCCGCCAGCCGCTTCCGCTTGGTACTCGATCGTCGATAGAGAGCGTGCTGTCGGGACTTTGTGGCGTCCCCAATTGGTAGTAATGACGATATGGTGCGAGTCAATTCGCATATAATCTCCACTCATGTGGTCTTGATTCGGCTGATAGGGTGTCGGCAAGCATGTTCGATTGGAGTCGTGCGACGTCGGATCGCATGATTTGGTAGCGCGCAGTAGTTTACATATTCAGGCGTACTAACTGTTGGAGCGCATTCCGATGGGCTTTTTTACAAATTTGAGGCTGCGGCGGAAACTGCTGATTGCTATGGTTCCGCTCGTCTTGATGGTAGTGGTGGCGGGAGTCTATTCATCGTTTGAAAGCAACATGATCGACACCTGGTATAGCGTGTTGATTGACACCCAGGTCAAAGCGCTCAGAAGCGTCGGGGAGGCGCGGGCGCGCACCAATCGATTCGGTCTGTTTCTGTACGAACTCGTTGACGAGACCGATCCCAATCGAAGACTGGTGATCGACGGGCAATTGGAAAAGGTTGGCGCCGACTACCACACGGCGATGACAACAGCACTCCAAGAGAGTCCCGAGCGCGCCGACAAGATCAATGCAGCATCCGCTCTCTTCGAACAGGCGGAAGCTGACGCTCGTCCCGTCCGGGCGGCAGCCCTGGCCGGCAATAGTGTGAAAGCGTCAGATCTGTTACGTGGAGGCGTAAACCAGGAGCTGCAGCGGGCGCGCGAGGCGACCATCGCGATCATGTCGGATTTGCAAAAATCTATTGATCAGCGCTCGGACGATTTGACCGGAAATACGCATCACGCGATTTTGATCACCTGGCTCGTGATTGGCTTCGGCCTGCTGGCATCGTGGGCCGCCGCCTTCTACATCGCGCAAACAGAAGTGGTGAACGAACTGCTGTCTCTGCAGGGCAGCATCCAGGATTTGGCCGACGGACGGCTGGATCAGAACATTCCCTACCTCGATCGCAAGAACGAAATCGGTGAGATCGGCCGCGCGCTGGGGACCCTGCAACTGGGCGCCCGCGAGCGCGAAACGCAAGGATGGGTAAAAGCGGAAGTGGGAGCAACGCTGGAAGCGTTGCAATCGGCTCAAGACTATCCTGCTTTTGGGAAAGCTTTATTGTCGCGGTTGTCGCAATCCATTCCACTGATTTACGGAGCGTTCTACGTCGCAGACGAGAGCCGCACGCGTTTCTCTCGCGCGTATTCGTTTGCAAATACGGACGCCAGCAGCCCTGGCGAGTTTGCCCTCGGCGAGGGACTTGCTGGGCAAGCTGTGGTGGAGCGGCGCATGCTGGAAGTTACGGCCGGGAATCAAATTCGAATCTCGGCGGGCATGGGAACCTTGACGGTCGGGAAAATCCACTTCGTTCCAGTGTTGAATAAGGATGAAGTGACCGCCGTTGTCGAATTGGCGACGAATTCGTCACTGTCGGAGCGCCAACGAGCCTTGCTCGATTCGTTGTTGCCCTCCGTCGCTCTCAGCGCTGAAATATTGTCCGGCAACATCGCCACTCGAGAGCTTCTCGACCGGACGCAGGCGCAGGCCGAATCTTTGGCAGCGTCGGAACGTCAGCTCGGCACGCGCAAACAAGAACTGGAGAGCATCAACCAGGCGCTGGAGGCCTCCGGAGAAGAATTGCGGCGAGCCAAAGAGGTGGCGGAGGAGGCCACCAAGATCAAGTCTGATTTCCTGGCCAACATGAGCCACGAAATCCGCACTCCGATGAACGCCATTATCGGCATGTCGCATCTGACGCTACGGACGGATCTGAATCCCAGGCAGCGCGACTATGTAAGGAAAATTCAACTTTCAGGTCAGCACCTGCTTGGCATCATCAACGACATTTTGGATTTCTCGAAAATCGAAGCGGGCAAACTGGCGGTGGAAAACATTGATTTCGATCTGGAGCGCGTGCTGGAAAACGTCAGCAATCTGATTTCTGAGAAGGCTTCTGCGAAAGGCCTGGAACTGATCTTTGACATCGATTCGGCAGTCCCTACTCAACTCAAGGGCGACCCGCTGCGCCTGGGCCAAATCCTGATCAACTTCTGCAATAACGCTGTGAAGTTTACCGAACAAGGCGAAATCGTCGTTCGTGCGCGGATTCAGGAAAAAGATGATGAGGGCCAGCTGATTTACTTCGCGGTGCGCGACACCGGCATCGGCCTCACCAAAGAACAAATGGGAAGGCTGTTCCGGGCGTTCGAGCAGGCGGACGCATCCACGACTCGCCAACACGGCGGGACCGGACTGGGACTGGCGATATCCAAGCGGCTTGCGCAGCTGATGGGAGGAGATGTTGGCGTGGATAGCGAGGAAGGTAAAGGCAGCACATTTTGGTTCACCGCACGGCTTGGTAATGGCGCGACGACTCGAGGCCAGACCGTTCCACCCGATCTCCGGGGTCGCAGGGTTCTGATTATTGACGATAATCCCCAAGCCCGCGCGGTACTGTCCAGCATGCTGATCAGCTTGACGTTCGAGGCGGATGAAGCTCCTTCCGGAGTGGAAGGGATTGAAATGGTGCGCCTTGCTGCGGAAGCTAACAAGCCATACGATGTAGTTTTTGTGGACTGGCAGATGCCAGGTCTCGATGGCTTCGAGACAGGCAAACAAATTGGGGCGTTGCCAAATCTGCACGTTCGTCCGCATCTGGTGATGGTAACCGCCTACGGCCGTGAAGAGGTTTTGAAACAGGCGGAAGAGAGCTCGTTTGAAAATGTTCTAATCAAGCCGGTTACGGCCTCCATGCTGTTCGATTCAGCCGTCGAGGTCCTCGGTACAAGCAGTTCCAAGAATTACGAAGCCACAGCGGCTCCGGCCGTTGAACTCGGGCAAATACGCGGCGCGCGTGTGTTGCTCGTCGAAGACAACGAACTCAATCGCGAGGTCGCGCTCGGTCTGTTAGAGGACGCGCACCTGGCGATTGATACAGCTGAAAACGGACAGATCGCTGTACAGATGGTCGCTGAACACAACTACGATCTGGTGCTGATGGACAGTCAAATGCCAGTGATGGACGGCCTCGCCGCTACACGAGCGATCCGCTTGAAACCGCAATACCAGTCGCTTCCAATCATCGCCATGACCGCGAACGTGATGGAAAGCGATCGCGATAAATGCATCGAGGCGGGAATGAACGACCATCTCGCCAAGCCCATAGACCCGCAGGCCCTTTTCGTTGCATTGTTGCGCTGGATAAAACCGCGCGGAGAACTCGCCGCAAAGGCGCCATCGGAAACTGCTGCCACGTTACGCGTGCCGAAACCGCCCGGACCTCCCGAAACCCCTAGCTTAAAGATTGAGGGTGTAGACACGGAATCGGCCCTGCGGCGAACAGGGGGAAATCCCAAACGCTACGAGATGTTGCTGCGCAAGTTCGCGGATTCGGCCAACGTCGAAGAAATTCACGGCGCGCACGCTGCCGGTGACACAACCACGGCCGCCCGTGCGGCTCACTCATTGAAAGGCGCGGCTGCGAATCTCGGAGCGACGGCCGCAGCAAACGCCGCAGCCGAGGTGGAAACGGCAATCAAATCGGGACAGAGCGTTCAACCGCTGCTAGACACGCTGGCCTCTAAGCTTCGCGCGGTTGTGCAGGCAATCCGGTCGGCCTTGCCCAGTGAACAAGCCACCGGCAGCGCCCGTGCCGCGACCGCCGACCCGGCCTCCATAGTGGCGCCCTTGCGACGATTGACAAGACTTTTGTCGAACGACGACGGTGAGGCCGCCGATTTCATTGTGGACGCACGGCCGGACTTAGCGAAGGTGCTTACAGGTTCTGAAATGACCACCCTCCAGGCTTTCGTCGGGAATTATGATTTCAATGGTGCGCTGAAGTGTGTTTCGGAGATCGCCGGTCGTTTAGGTCTGCAACTGGAGTGACATCATGTCTCAGACGTCGGCCCAAAAATCAATTCTAATCGTTGACGACACGCCCATCAACATCGGAGTTATTGCCGGCGCCCTGAAAGACTCCTTTGTGACGAAGGTTGCAACCAGCGGCGAAAAAGCTCTGGCGATCGCTTCAGGGAAGGATAAGCCGGATCTGATTCTGTTGGACATACTGATGCCCGAAATGGACGGCTACGAGGTCTGCCGCTGCTTGAAAGGTAATCCCGACACGCGCGATATCCCGATTATTTTTCTTACCAGTCAGACGGAAGCCGAGGACGAAACCAAAGGATTCGAAGTTGGAGCGGTTGACTACATTCACAAACCATTCTCCGCCGCAGTTGTGAAGGCGCGTGTGCGCACTCATCTGATGCTCCGCGAAGCACACGCTCAGATCGCGCGACAACTCGTCGAAATAAACGCGGAGCTGGAAATGGCGCGGCAGATTCAGCTATCGATTCTCCCCAGCAGCACGCCCAAGATCTCCGGAATGGATATCGTAGCGCGCTACATTCCCATGACCTCGGTGGCCGGCGATTTTTACGATTTCATTGTCGTGGACGAACGTCACCTGGGCATCCTGATCGCAGACGTCTCGGGCCACGGTTTGCCTGCCGCGCTCATCGCCTCCATGCTGCAGGTAGCCCTCACCGCGCAAGCCCGCCACGTTTCTGAACCGGGCAAAGTTCTGGCGGGATTGAATCAAGCGCTCTGCGGCAAATTTCAGCATAATTTTGTCACCGCGGCCTATGTTTATGTGGATTTGGAAAAAAACTTTATGAATTACGCCGGTGCGGGCCATCCGCCGCTGTTACTTTGGCGCAAGTCAAGCGGCAGCGCCAGCCAACTCCTAGAGAATGGATTGGTCATGGGGCAGTTCGAGGAAGCCACGTACGATTCGCTGCAAGTACCAATCGAGGCTGGTGATCGGTTCGTCCTTTACACGGATGGAATCCTTGAAACGACCAATCCAGCGCAGGAGGAATTTGGAACGGATCGCTTCATGCAGTTCATGGAAACGAATAACAAACTTCCCGCCGGCCCATTTGCCGACGCCCTGTTGCTGGAGCTGGCCCGCTGGCTGGAACAACCCCCCGGCGAGGGCCACAAAGATGATATTTCGCTGCTGGCCATCGACTTCACGGCTCGCTGATAACTGATCTTTTTTCCTGGAAGGTGTTGATACTTCCTCCTCCCGCCCGCAATCAGATTGGCATAAAGGTGCTACCTCCAGATAAGGCACCTTACCGAACAGCTCGAGTCACGGCGCAGCCGCCGACACTCCGTCTTCGACTTTGTCGCTGCTCCCGGTATTGTGGTTGCTTCACGGTCGGTGACGAATCTGCGGGCACAAATTTACCTACAGCGCCGCGAATTCGTGAAACGGATGTAAGATAGCCGCCGCGTTCGACCCAGCAATTCGTTTCGGCACATTGCTGTTCAACAAAGCTGTGCGAGTTGCGTGCACTTCCTTGCATCGCCTTGGACTGCGCTGGCTCGCGGCCATTCGTACGCGGGGCCACTGGCTGTTCGAAACAAAAGCGGAAAGGTGGGACAAGTAGGTTCTCGAGAGAGGATACACGTCATGCGAATTCTCAAAGCGCTGCCGGTGGCCATCGTCACGATTGCTTTGGTCACGAGCGTCACTCCTTTCGCGGCCCTGCAAGCCGCGCCCGCCGGCGCCAACTTATCTCCTGGTTCGACGGCGTACGTTCCTTCCTGGCCGAAGACTTTCGACCGCAACGGATATCACGTCATCCTGTACCAGCCGCAAGTGAAGTCGTGGCAAAAATATCGCGCCCTGGTGGCCGACACCGCCGTGGCCATCACGCCAAGCGGCGGCAATACCATCCTCGGCGTTATTTCGTGGAGTGCCGACACCATCACGAACGTAAGCGCCCGCACGGTTTTCGTCGGCAATATCCAGGTGCTCGGCTCGCGTTTCCCCTCGCTCGATCCCGTGCAGGACGCGCAAATGCAGCAGCGCGTTCACCAGATTTATCCCACCATGACGTTCACGATTGGCCTTGAACGGATGATTGCCAGCCTCGAGAAGACCAACGCGCACGTGCAAACCATCCCGGTAAGCCCCGACGTTCCGACGATCCTGGTCAGCACAGTTCCAGCCATCGCGCTGATGGTCGACGGCAAGCCTGTTTTGGCCCCGATTGAGGGCACATCGCTGCAATACGTCGTCAATACCAACTGGGATCTTTTCTACGACAAGACCAATTACTATTTGCTCGACGGGAAAATCTGGCTCGAATCTCAGGAAATTTCCGGCCCTTGGACCGTCACGACGAAATTGCCCGCGGGCATGGCGAGGCTGCCCGCAAGTCAGTGGGTGGAAGTGTTGAAGGCCGTGCCGCCGTCTGCCGGCGCGCAAGCCGCTCCGAAGGTTTTCGTCACGGAAAAGCCAGCGGAGCTGATTATTTTCAGGGGCCAGCCGGTTTACGCTCCGATTCCGACAACGAGCCTTTCCTACGCAACGAACACCGATAGCAACGTTTTCATTCACAACCCTGACAAACAGCTCTACCTGTTGCTTTCTGGCCGATGGTTTCGCGCGGGTAGCCTGAACGCTCCGTGGGTTTACGCTGGCAACGATCTTCCGCCCGATTTCGCCAGGATTCCGCTGGGCCATGCGTATTCGGCGGTTCTCGTCTCCGTTCCAGGAACACAGATCGCCAGCGATGCAGTGCTGCTGTCGCAAGTGCCCACCACCGCGATCGTGAATCGCGCCGCGGCAGAAAGCTCCGTGAAAGTCGTTTACGAAGGCGCTCCCCAATTCGTACCCATCGAGAGCACCACGCTCTTCTATGCCGTGAACACGCCTTATCGGGTCATTCGCGTCGGCGATCTCTACTATCTCTGCTACCAGGGAATTTGGTTCATTGCCAAGAATCCCACGGGCCCCTGGAAGACGGCCGACTCCGTGCCCGCGGTGATCTATTCGATTCCGCCAACCTCGCCCGTGTACAACCTCACCTACGTGATCGTTTCGAATCCCACGCCCACCACGGTTGAGTCCAGCTACTCGAGCGGATATCTCGGAGTGTTTGTGCTGGGGATGCCCGTTGGAGCCACGGTGGTGTACGGCACTGGATGGTACTATCCGCCGTACGTTTACTACGGCCCGCGATATCCTATTTACTATCCTTATCCATATACCTACGGAATGGCTGCAGTTTACAACCCTTACACTGGCGCCTACGCCGTGGGCCGCGCCGTCTACGGACCATACGGTTCAGCTGGCACTGCCGCGTGGTACAACCCAGTCACCGGAATGTATGGCCACGCGGTCACGACGCAAAACGCCTACGGCGGCCACACCTATGCGCAAGCTTACAATCCGTGGACCGGCACGTACGCCGCTACTTCACAAGGGCACAACGCATATAGCCAGTGGGGAAGCACGGTCGTAACCAATGGCGACAACTGGGCGCAAGCGCAGCACATAACAAATGCTAACGGCACCGCCGGCTCGTTCCAGACTTCCAAGGGCAGCGCCGGAGCGGGATTTTCTGGAGCTAACGGCAATAGCGGTTTTGTCGCGAAAGATGCCAACAATAACAACGTATATGCCGGAGCCGATGGCAATGTTTACAAAAAAGATTCGGAAGGCAATTGGAGCAAGTGGAATAACGGCAGTTGGACTCCTGTGGACCCATCAACGGGGGCCGCGCAAACAAAGAAACAACAGAACCTCTCCGGTGCGACGCAAGGGCCGAAATCGCAAACTCCTTCAACTGCACCTGGATCCGATCCGCAACCTGGTAACGGTGCACGCGGAGAAGGCAGGCACTCCGGTCAAACTCCTCAGTGGCCCGCAGGGCAAGCCCGGCAGGCTGAAACTCCGGGCGCAACCGCTCCCGGAAGTTCTGGATCCGACACCATGGGCCAACTGCAAAACGACGCAGGCTCCCGCGCGCGCGGCGATCAACTTGAACAAGGCCGGAGCCGCGGTGGGAGCCGTGGTGCGGGACGCGGCGCCGGCGGCGGAGGTGGTGGCCGCCCGCATCGCTGATCAAAGCGGGTGTGCTACGCGAAGGGTGATCGGTAGACAAGCGAGATAGGCTTATCGTTCTGCTTTCTCTAGTCGCTGCGATTTGCTTTTTTCCTGATTCATTACACGCACAGGAAGCAAAAGCAGACCCGCCAAATCTAAACTCGATTCTCGATTCTCGATTCTTTGGAACGAACCGCGGAACAGAACCCAGCCCTCTCTCGGCCCCACGAAGTGACGCGGGAATATAAGGTATTCGAGGGCGACGATCCGAAGCCCATGTCGGATGATATGACCCAAATCTGGTTTACTCCTCCCAACATCAAAACATTCAAAATCACCGATGCGCAGCATCAACCTGTGGCAGAGCTGCCACGAAATCACCGATAAGAGTTCTAAAATCGTCCCTTGGGCGCGCCAGCTTCTCATTGGCCCCCACTTCGACTATTTTTCTCCATCTCACCACAACAACTTCAACCCGAATTGAATTTGCCGGGAGGTTGTGGAAGTCACGGTAATGGCTCCCGCCGTGGGCGACGGCGCGCCCGTCGCGGCGGCATACACGATCGGGTTCGGCGCATAACTCGTTTCTCGAAATACGGATGGCTAACGCGCATGAACGACTCCCGCTTCCGTTGTGATTTTCGCCGTATTCGTCGCGCGTCGAGCGGCGAGCGAGCGGCTTCCGGTCCATACCAGTTGCAATCCCGCAAAAATGGCCACCACGGCAACGGCACGCTTCAGTTTGCTCGCGGGAACCTTGGGCGCCAGGAAGCAGCCAAACAAAACACCCGGAACACCGCCCAGAAGAAGCTGAGCCAGAATCGGCAGGCTGATCGAGCCGAAACTCCAGTGGAAGGCGCTGCCGATGACCGCTAATACCAGGCCGAACAGCAAGTCGGTTCCCACGACTTGCGCCGGCGTCATTTCGGAATAGTTAAGCAGAAGCACGGTTCCGAGGGCCCCCGCACCCGCAGAGGAAAATCCCGATTCGACTCCGATCGGCAGGGCGAGCCAGGGAAGCCAGCGATGGTTTTTCCTTGCGAACGAGGGGTTTTGCACACGACGAATGAAAGTAACGCTGGATGACGCCGCCAACAGCGCACCCAAGACCAGGACAACAACGGGGCTTCCGGCGTCGCGACTCAGTAAACGGAGCAACCCGATGCCCACAAGAAGGCCGGGAACCGCTCCTTGCAGCAGAAGCCACAGGTAGCCCGCGTGAATCTTCTTTCCCAGAAGATAAAAAGGAGCGGCGATCAGGCGCAGCACGCCGGCAAAGAGGAATGCCGTTCCGACAGCTTGCCCGGCGGTCAGTCCGGCGAGGAGTACCAGCGCGGGGACTGTAAAACTGCCACCGCCGATTCCCGTCAATCCGACCGTCAAAGCAATGATGAATCCAACCAGATAGTTCATACCTGGTTTTTCTCCGAGGAAGTATGGATTCCGCATTCGAGTTTTTTTCCGCCCCAACGTCCCGAGCGCGGATTGTTCGGGTCATCGGGAAGGGCCGTGCACGGCTCGCAGCCGATGCTCAAATACCCTCGATCGTACTGCGACAAACAGTTGATTTTGTTCTCGGCGACGTACTGCCAGACTTGTTCCCAGGACCAATCCGCCAGGAGGCTGACCTTCAAAAGTTTTTTCCCGCGCGGTAGCTGGTGTTCTTCTACTTTTTTGAGGTTCTTGCGCGTCGGCGACTGTTCGCGCCGTAAGCCTGTGAACCAAATCTTGAAAGGCTCCAGGGCCCAGAACAGCGGCGCGACTTTGCGCAATTGGCAGCACTTCGTCGGATCGCTGCGATACAAAACTCCAAATTCCGATTCCTGCTGTTCCACCGCTTGCTCGGGAATCACGTTCACCAGATTTAACGACCATTCCTTCGCCATGATGTCGCGGTATTTATATGTTTCGGCGAAGTGATAACCGGTCTCAAGGAACAATACGGGAATCTCAGGAACTCGTTTTCGAACCAAGTCGAGTACGATCATGTCTTCGGCCTGAAAGCTGCAGGTTAGGCACGCAGGTTGGTCCGCATGCGCATCGAGCACAGCGTTAAGCGTTTCGTCCGCCGTGAGAGTTTCGATGCTTTCCGCTGTGAGCGCCGTGTTCATGTCAATCCACCTCTCCGGGATTTTCGTTTCCTCGCGGAAACCGCCATGTCTTAGCCAAGACCAATACGTGTTCAACCGACTCGGCACAACCGGTAGTTGATTCCAATTCGCCAAGATCGACAAAACGATCGCCCGCCATAGCTTTCAGTTCCAATCTTTCTTCGGGTGTCAACGAGGAGTTCGGGTAGAGAACCACAAAGCCTGCCGTGTACAACGCGCACCACGCGGACCTCGGTGGAATCGACGAGCCGCTTTCGTCGCCAACGACCATCACTTGGAATCCTTCATCAAACAGGATCCGTTCGATGCGCGACGCAAGCCCTGCGCTCGCATTGAACAAAAGGACTGCCGGGTAGTGACCATAACGTCGATATCGTTCCAGAGAAGCAATCGGAGCGGTGGGATCTGTGACTCGTCGATTCTGTTTTGTTTGGCCGCTTTCTGGAAGCCTGTCGCGGATCATCGCCGCGCCCATAGTCGCGTTCGTGACGGGGTCGATTACGATAAAGCTCCCCGTGGTCCGGTTTTGGATGTAGGAATCGAAAAACAGCGGGCTATTTGTTTCCAGTTCCGCGAGTGCAATGTCATTCATCTCGAGCCGCGTCGCTGCTTCTGCTTCCAGGGTATTGATGTTTACGCGATGACGAATTCTCGTGACTCTGCCCGGCACTTGGCGCGTCGTCTGTTTGATCAAATACGCTCGGCCGGTTTCGAGCGGCTGCGCGTGCATCCATACGAGCGTAGCCACGAATCGTTGCGAAACCTGTGGCAGACGGTCCGATGCGACGAGCATGTCCCCGCGGCTCAGATCAATCTCGTCCTGCAGTTTCAACGTTACCGACATCGGAGAGAAGGCCTCGTTTAGAGGACCGTCATAGGTCACGATCGATTCCACACGGGAACGCACGCGGGAGGGCAGCGCAATAACGGCGTCGCCTGGGCGGATAACGCCACCGGACACTTGCCCCGCGAATCCGCGAAAGCTCGCGTCTGGCCGAATCACATATTGAATCGGGAATCGGATCGCTTCGTTACTGGTGGGTTTGGGGATAGGTACGGTTTCCAGGTGTTCGAGCAATGTCGGGCCTTCATACCACGGTGTGCGCGCGCTGCGTTCTACTACGTTGTCTCCTGCGAGCGCGCTGATCGGAATGCATTGCACGTTTCCGAGGCGTAGCCGGTCTGCCAGCGCAAGAAACTCTTCCTTAAGAGCGGAAAACCTCCGCTCCCGATATCCCACCAGGTCCATCTTATTAATGGCAACGACGACGCTCGGAATGCGCAGCAGCGAGGCGATGTAAGCGTGCCGCGTCGTTTGTGGAAGGAGTCCCTTTTCTCCGTCGACCAAGATAATCGCCAAATCCGCGGTCGATGCTCCGGTGGCCATGTTGCGCGTGTACTGCTCATGTCCGGGTGTGTCGGCGATGATAAATTTCCGGCGTGCGGTCGTGAAATACCGATAGCCCACATCGATGGTGATGCCCTGCTCTCGCTCGGCGCGCAGTCCGTCCGTGAGCAACGAAAAATCAATCGGCCCGGTCGAACGGTTAAGGGAACTGTTTCTTACGGAGGCGAGTTGATCCTCGTAGACCGATTTAGAATCATGCAGCAGCCTTCCGATCAGCGTGGATTTGCCGTCGTCCACGCTCCCCGCGGTTGTAAAATGAAGCAGTTCCTTACTCAGATTCTGTTCCAGAAACAACGCAAATTCGGCTTGCGCTTCCGCGGTTGCGGCCGGAGGCATCAGAAGTAGCCCTCCCGCTTTTTGATCTCCATCGATCCTTCCTCGTCGTGATCGATGGCGCGATTTTCACGTTCAGACTTGCGAAATGAGATCATCTCCGCGATGATTTTGGGAACGGTATCGGCTTCCGAACGGATGGCGCCGGTGCACGGCACGCACCCGAGCGACCTCATGCGGCATCGGACAAACTGGGATTTTTCACCGGGATGAAGCTGATTCTTCGAATCGATCAGGAGGATGGAGCCGCCGCGTACGACGGCTTCGCGTTCTCGCGCGAAGTACAGCGGCACGATGGGAATGTCCTCGCTGTGGATGTACAGCCAGACGTCGAGCTCGGTCCAATTCGACAGAGGGAATATTCGAATGCTCTCGCCTTTGTCGATCCTGGAGTTGAAAATATTCCAAAGCTCGGGGCGCTGGATCTTCGGATCCCACTGCCCATGCGCGTCGCGAAACGAATAAATACGCTCCTTGGCTCGCGATTTTTCTTCGTCCCGGCGCGCCCCACCGAATGCCGCGTTGAATCCGCCTTCGGCTAGCGCATCGAGCAGCGACCGGGTCTTCAACAAGCCGCAGCATTTCTGCGTTCCCAGCGAGAACGGATCGGCCCCGGCATCGAGCGCTTCCTGGTTTCGGTGCACAATCAGCTCTGCCCCAATTTGTTTTGCGTACGTGTCGCGAAACTGGATCATCTCCGGAAATTTGTAACTGGTGTCCACATGGAGTAGTGGGAACGGAATTTTCC
This sequence comes from uncultured Acidobacteriota bacterium, assembly GCA_963795005.1. Lineage (GTDB taxonomy): Bacteria > Acidobacteriota > Terriglobia > Acidiferrales > UBA7541 > Palsa-295. Next base: position 153,419 of record CAWCGE010000002.1, read on the forward strand.
CGGGATGAAAAGCCTTTTGTGCCAGGCGCAACATAACCGAAGAGTCCTTCCCGATGGAATACAGCATTACCGGCCGCGAAAAATCCGCCACCGCTTCCCGCAAGATATAGATGCTCTCCGCTTCGAGGGTTTTCAGGTGGCTCAGCTTCCGGCCCGCGGACCCGACGAACGCCGCGAACCCGTCGTCCGCTCCATTGTCTGAGGCCGTTCTGCTGAACAGCTCTTGTGGCTGGTTTGCCATTTGTCTCGTTCCCTTGTTCAGATAAAGTGCCTAAAAACAAAAAAACCACCGGCAGTGAACTCTGGCGGTGGGCTAGAAAACAAATCAGCTAGTTGTAAAGTCTTAGTTCACTAGCCTCCCGATGCCAGAGGACACGTAAACGCAACAAAGACAACAGATCTGCGCCATCCTCTGGTTGGTGAGGCCCAGTAACATGATACGCAGTGTACACAGGGTGGCAAGACATCGCAATAGCTTTCATGCGCTAGGATGATTGACTTAGCACTCGTCGTGCGTTGTGTTTGCCGTCTCGCGGTTTTGAACAATGAGAGCGGAGGGGAGCCTGGACAGTCAACGCGTTGTCTGAACTTCTCGGCTGCGCACAGACGGCCTCAGCGATGTCAGGATTCCGGACAGGTGTCAGCACACAGGGCGCGGGACTTCAAAACGCGAGGCGCGAGGTACGCGTCATTACTCGCATCGTTGCTCATATATCAGTCCTTTCGGTACTCGAGTGAATCTCAGTGGTCATTCATTTTTCTGTGTTCACCCGTGTGGCATGAAATTCTTCGGAGAGAAACAATTCCTGAAATAAGACTGTGTTTCTCCTCGGGTTTCGCACCGGGAGTGGACGCGCGATCCAAAAATTGAACAGGGGGGAAACCAAGCCGGCGTCGCCGCGCGAACGCCGAGAAGAGCGTTTCAGTCGGACACAACCTTGCTAGGCAGATCGGAGGAGCGTGGGACCATACACGCGATTGGCAAGAACTGCGCCGCAAACCCTAGCTATTCGCAGCCATCACGGTGGCTGTTTGAAGACCACGGGACAATGCTGTGTTTACTGCAATTATTTCCGTTGCCAACAATCGTGAAGGGAATCCGCGTGATGCCGAGTTGAAATTGAATGTGTTTCAATCGTGGACTTAGTCGGTGGCCTACTGAATGTGGAAATACTACTAGATGGCTGCCGCGACATCCTTCCGGTCGCGTAAGAACCGTCTCTGGCAAATTCTCCTCTCACGCCAATAATAAGTTTCCCCGCGCAGGCCCGTCGTAAGCTGCAAGGTGAAACTGGGAGCCCTCCGCGATGTTGCGTTTCCGTCACAAAATAGAGTCCGCAAAACTCGAGTTGCAATAAGATGCACGAGCTGTTCGCAATAGGATTTCCCGGAGGTGCGATTTTGAGGAACCGTGCCGATTTGTTTTGGGCAGCCTTGGGGGAGGGCGGCCTGGTGCTGGTGCTGGCTGCAATCGGCTGGGCGACGAGGCAGCCTTTGATCTTTGCCAGTCTGGGGCCCACAGCTTATGAGTTGGTGGAACAGCCGCAGCTGCGAAGTGCCAGAGCCTACAACATAATCGTTGGACACCTGATTGGCCTAGGCGCCGGCTTTCTTGCAGTATACCTGCTGAATGCGTGGGCTGCGCCTAACGTGATCTCGGCGGGCTTTGTATCTGTAGAGCGGCTGTGGGCCGCGGCTATAGCGGCTACGCTCACCACGCTCGTCACCCTGCTCGTAAAGGCCGGGCAGCCTGCAGCCCTGGCGACGACCCTGCTTGTCTCGCTAGGATCAATGCAAACTCGCCGGGATGCTATAGCCATCGTCGTCGGTGTTCTAATCATGGCCGCGATTGGAGAACCCCTGCGTCGGTTTCGTCTCAGGCGTACCGAGATTCGGCCAGCCCTGGACGATATATGATTACGATAGGCGCACAGGAGCATGAACACTTCGGCGAAGTTGGCGTTTCTGCGGGAAGATGGCGGCAGGCAAGTCGACTCTCGCTAGAAATTTGGCCGTTCGTATTCAGCGGCACGTTGCCCGCCTTGCGGTCGGCTTTGCATCCAACAACAATTCGATAGGATATGTCGGACCTTGTCTCGTGGCGTCACGTAGTCGGGATTTGTGCACAAACCGCTCGGCTCGTCTCGCTACATGTTTGCCAGTATTGCTTTCGAACGCGCGCGGGCGGTTATCTGCGATTGAGAGGCGTCCTCAAAATGGCGCTACCTAGTTCACTCTCACACGAAGGGAAAATTATGGCTGCGAACGATAAACGCTGGGTAGCGAACATGAAGACCGACTCGACTCGCCCTCGTTCAGGGCTCTTTACGAAGAGCCCCAGCACGATTGCGCGCGAGTTGGCTTCGAAGAAAGTTTCGCCGAAGGGCCCGCAGTCGGGCATGAGTATGCTCAATTATTTCATTAACCGAGCAGGTCGAGGGCCTAGCCCGTCCCGACGAGCCAAGCTGGAAACGGCGAAATCTCTTCTGTCGAAACGGATTCGTCAATCGCGCACTGGGTCGCGGGCAAGGCGAAAATCTTTCAAGGGCAGGAAGGTTTCGTCGAAAGGTTAGCAACAAACTAATGTCCGGCCAGTATGACGAAGGGCGCCAATCGCACTCATCGCCCTCGCTGGTCGTCCCTCAGTACTGCCAGTTCACGGTGACGTTACCAACGCCACTGGTAGGAACGGTGTAACTGTGATTGCTTCCGTTTTCCCATGTGATGGTTCCGTTCGCAGCGATATCGACGAATTTGAATTGAATAGTCTGGCCCGCCGGAACCGATACGTTCAGGAACCAATTGGGATAGTTGGGACAGAGCATTGGTCCGATACTGTTATCGAAAGTTGGCGTGGGCGAACCCCAATTCCCCAGTTCGATCGTATTGCCTACCAGGAAGATGTAGTCTCCTGTGTTCGTCGGAGTCGCGTTAATCACCGTAAACGTGACCGGAATCAATTGCGCGGTGAGCACCGTGAACTGAATGGTGTTGGCGGCCGTGCCCGACGAGTTCTTGAGCTGCACGTTGTAGACGCCGTTGGCTACGCTCGGAACGGTGAAGGTTACGCTGGTGTTTGACCACGAATTGATCGTCGCGCCGCTGCCGCTGAAGGTTACCGAGCCCGTCGAGGTTCCGAAGCCTTGACCGGCGATGGTTACTTCCACTCCGGGTTGAGCGACGGTCGGACCGATCGAGCCGACTTCCGGTGCCGGTACGCTACCGACCACTTGCCAGACGGCGACGGTGTGCGCGTTCAAGGTGAAACCGGCGACGGGATTGTTCCCGCCCGAGCCGGAGCCCACGGTAATCGAGGATCCGCCCATCAAACCGCCGAGATAGTCGGAGTAATTTCCGGAAGGCAGTGCGGTGTTCAGTCCAGTGATCGAGTAACCGGTTGTATCGTTCTTGTTGATCGCCACTAAGACGACGCTGTTGTAGAACTGGCGCTCGTAAATGTAGACATCGCTATTGATCCAGCGCTGGGTGTGCGATCCATAAGCGACGGCGTCGTTATTCTGGCGCAGCGTCGAAAGGTCCTTGATTAAATTGTATTGCGTCGTGCTGGTGCTGAATGACGACATCATCTGGCGGTTGTAAGGTGTGCTGCCGCTGCTGGTGGTGTTGAAAAGATATTGTTCGTCGCCGTAGTAAATGATGGGGATGCCGCGCTCGGTGAGGATGTAGGCAGTAGCTTCGTTCAGGCGATTGGTATTGTCGTTCAGATTCAAGAAGCGGGGATTGTCGTGGTTGTCGAAGAAAGTAACCAAGTCGTTTTGCCACGTGAAATTCGAGTCCTCGGTGCTGATAAGCGAATCGATTTCAGAAAAATTGTTGTTGCTCGCGAAAACGTCACGAACCGCCTGATAGAGCGCGTAGTCCAGCACGGACATGCCGCTCTTGTTCGCGTACTTGTAGAAGTCATGGTAGAACTCGTCGGTGGTGCTGGTAAGAAACCATTCGCCGAAGAAGAAACTGGGATCGGTGCTGAACGCCGTATTGGCCAGGCTGTATTCCCAGCCCCAGGTGGCGTGCTTTACCGCATCGATACGGAACGCGTCCACGCGGTGCTGTTGAAATGTTTGCATCGCGGACTTTAAGTAGCTGTCCGTGGTCGAATCTTCCTGATTGAAGTCAGCTAAGCCTTCCAGCGTATCGTACTGAATCTGGAACCGGTCGCAGAAGCAGCTAGGGATGCCCGGGGTGTGATGATAGACGCAGCCACCGACGGTCCCCCCGGTGCAGCCGTTCGGGTCGGTGTTGTAGTTCGTCACGAGTGTGCCGTCGTTGTAGAGCGCGCCATCCTCGCCCGCCGTGTTCGGATTGCTGTCGTTAACTGGGAAATCCACGATTATTTTCATCCCGAGGTTATGCGCGGCGGTGACGAGGTTATCGAAGGCGGTCCAGGTGTTGTTCACGTCGCCGAAGTGCTCCTCGATGCGCACGAAATCGTGCGCGGAATATCCATGATACGGCGCGGTGGGATTGCCATTGCCGTCGGGAATATTCACATTGATGTTGTCCATCGGCGGAGAAATCCATAGAGCCGTGATGCCCATGCCTTGCAGATAGGAGAGCTTTTGCTGGATCCCTGCGAGGTCGCCGCCCCAGTACAGATTCCAGTTCGTCTGCGTTGGATCGAAGAGCCCGGCGCTTTGCGGAGGATTGTCGTTGCTGGTATCTCCGTTATAAAACCGGTCGGTCACGATCTGATAGATGACCTGCTTCTTGAAATCCTGAGCATGGGCCAGTGCTGGAACGAATGCCAGCAAGAACGCAGTAGCGAACGCCAAGCGAATCGCGCGTTTCATTGATCGCCTCCCTATCTGGTGAAGCAATTATTTCTGCCGGCTGACTGGATCGAGACTCATGCCGAAGCGGTCGCTCAGGCGTGAGCGGTGTAGGTTAATCTCTGGGCTGGGTGTGGTTCGCCGGCTCAAGCAGCGGCCGCTAGCTGGGGCTATTTGAAACTCCTCGGGGTTGGATGAGAAGTTTCAATCGGTTTGAAACAGTTACTAACGCAAGTACTGACGCTTCAACTATATACGTCATTGTAGTTCCGATGTTACATCACTGTGACAGCGGCCGCACCATATCGCTCAATGACGCTGCTTCAGAAAATGATCGGCGACAATCGCGGGCTGCTCGACGATTCGCTTCTCCTCCGAGCAGACCACCAGCCGAATGAATTGCGCCATGCTCCAGGCAAGGGGTGTGGCGCTTCCCGTGCCCTCGCCAAAAGCGAAATGGGATTGGATAGGCTCGGCACGGTCCCAAACTTGCTCGGGAATCATTCCTCCGGCATTCGCAAAGTGCAGCATGGCATCCAGATATAGAGAAGCGTCGCGGCCTCGAGCGATTTCGTATTCGCCTCTTTCCCCTGTGAAGATCGGCCAAATCCTGCCAATTCCTTCTCCCAACCACGGGCCGCCAAAATACGTTTCGCCGTAGCCATCGTGATTGTAGCGATGGAAGCTGGGGCCATTCGGCGTTTCGACGCGAATCGTCGAGTCAATCACTTGAACGGAGTTCGCAATGATGGGGTCGTCCGCCGGCCGGATTCCGAGCCGCACGAATTCGAGGAACCCAGCGTCAACCACATCGCGTTCGTCCCAAGTGCCGCCGCCGTTGCGAACGTCCAGTTGATAGCCGTCGTTCGGGTCCGCATTGTTGTCCACCCGGATGTAATAGCCCTTCGACGCGAGCGCGCCGCCGAGGTGGCCCGTGGTGGTCACCAGGATTTTTTCGATGTTCGCGGCCCAGCCGTCCGCCGTCTTTGTATAGCGCGCGGCGTCATCGTTCGCGCCATTCCTTCGAGCGATGTCCGCGGCGCAGATCAGGCCCGCGATTTCCGCGGCCATCGTGGAGGGAGAATAGCCGGGAATTTCCTCCCAGCGTTCTTCCTGCGTTATCGGACCGTGGCTCAGCACAAATTCCGCTTCCGGGCGAATGTGTTTCTGCCAAGTGTCGGCGTCGGTTTTGCCGAGTTGCCAGGCCAGGATCATCGGGTAGGCTACTTCGTCCATTTGCAGCGAGGGCCAATAAGGCTTGCCGTCGAGCCAACTATTTTGCGGAAAGCTGCCGTCCGATTTTTGTTGCACGGTCAGCAGGTAATTCAGCGCCCGCTCGGCTGCCGCGCGGTCGCCCGCAGCGAGCAGGCCTGTGGCGATTTCGTAAAGGTCCCGCGCCCAGATGAGATGATAGCCGCCCACGGTGGGAGCATCCGCTTTCACAGCGAAGCCCCACGGTATGCTCATCGAAGCGATCATCGCGCCGCGAAATGTCTTGTCTTCGTGCGCCTTCAGCACCATCGCTGCCAAGCGGAACTCACGCGCATATGGTCCATTCACTGGACGCAATGTCTGGACGTATTCGCCCCAGCCCGCCGCATACCGAGCACTCACGGACGGAAAGCCATCCTGCAAGCTCGCTTTCGCGTTGGCGATCGCGGCGGCAGGCGTGGTGCCTAACCCCAGAGCCAACGTGAAATGAGCGCCTGGCAATTTTGCCGCCTGAATTACGTTGCCGTTTTCAGCGCGGGCATAGGACCATTCCAGCTTTCGATGCAGAAGTAAGTCGGTATAGCCGTCGCTGGCGCCCGCAAATCCGCTAGTCATCTGCTGCAAAGCATTGCTGCATAAAAGCGCGGAGGCGGCGCCGGCCTTCTCGGCAACCAGCGCGTCGTCCTGCGTGTAACCAGCGTCGCCCATGCCGGAATTCTTAAGCGCAGGATCGTACACTACGTAGAGCGCGAATCCCTCCGGGGCGGAAAACGTGACGTCAATTAGCAAAGTGTCGCGCGCGGGGTCTGTCGCGTACGTTTTGGAGATCGTGAACCGGCCCGCGGGGTCGCGACTCGTTTGCCGATAGATCAGGGCGTCGTCGCTCACGCGTTCGATGGAATGCTGCGTGTCTTTCGATTCGAGCCAGACCTTCGTGCCGTCGCTCACAGCAAACTCAAGCGTCCGAACGTCCGCGGTATCGAGGCGCGGATAGTAAACTTCGCTCAGAATTCCGCCTTGCAACGTGAACCACACATGCGAATCCGTGGATGTGGACGTGCCCACCCCCTCCTTGCTTCCCGGCGTCCATGTAGGCATTGATCCCGGCGCGCCGGGCGCGGTTTGGTCTTGGGCCAAGTCCGTGAGCGCAGCCGGAAACGCCCATAACAGAAAAACGATGAGAATGAACAGCCCGGCTCGCTTCGAACACATTTCGGTCACCCTTTTAGTTCGGCCGCTAAAAAAGAACGCTTGAATCACTGAACGGAAAATATCTCCAGCTCGTCAGGAGAAAGCTTTAGTTCAGCACCGTCATTACTCATCTCCACGCCCTGCGCGCCCAGTAGCGGCTTTAGTTTTTGGGCGCCCTGCAACGGCGTGTCGGCAAACGAGAGACGCAACGCCTTCGCGGTGGAACCGCTATTGAATGCGATAAGAAGCCGCTCTTCGCTGGACGTCCGCGCGAAAGCGTAGGACGAGGGGTCCCAGGCCATGTGCCAGAGCTGGCCGTGACGCAGAACGGGATGTTCCTTGCGCAAGCTCAAGAGCTTTTGCACGTGGGAGAAAATTTCCTGCTGTTCCCGGGTGCGGCCGGATGCGGTGAAGGCGTTTTGCTTGTCGCCGGGGAATCCGCCCGGAAAATCGCGGCGATTGTCCGGGTCATCGCCGCCCGCCATGCCGATTTCGTCGCCGTAGTAAAGCGCGGGGGTACCGCGCATCGTCAGGACGATCGAAAACGCCAGCTTGATTTTTTCGAGCGAAGCGCCTTTGGCGCTGGCCAGGCGCGAAACGTCATGATTGCCGGCGAAAACCCAGAGCAATTCCGGGTGGGCGTAAAGATGGTCCTGGGAAAGGATGTTTACGATCCGAGCCGGCGAATTATTTTCGATCAGGCCCTCGCGCAGCGCGTAGTAGAAGGGATAATCGAACACGGCGGTGACGCCGGAATCAATTCCGTCGTTTTGCACGCGTCCCCCGGCGAAAAACGAGGTAATGGCCGGATCGCCGTTCATCACTTCGCCCACCGTGGTCATTCGCGGATACACTTGCTGCAGCGCGCCGTGCCATTCCGACCAGTACCGGCGCGACACGTAAGGAAAAGTGTCCAGGCGATAGCCGTCAATGCCGGTTTCTTCGGCCCACCACAACGCGTTTTCGATGAAGTATTCCGCGACGTCCGGGTTTTCCTGGTTCATGTCTGGCAGCACGTTGGCGAACCAGCCTTCTTCCACGCTGCGCCAGTATTTCGGCGGGGCGTGCGGGTCGGTGAGGAATTGAAAATCCCCCGAGGCGATCAGATGGTGTTCCTTGGTGCCGTGAAACCAGTCCGGCTCAGGCGGCGACGCGACCCACGGATGCTTGGGGCCGATGTGATTGGGAACGAAATCGAAAATCATCTTGATGCCCTTGGCATGCGCAGCGGCCACGAGATCCTGCAAATCCTTTAGCGTGCCGAAGTGTTCTTCGACGCCATATTCATCCACGGCGCCATAGCCGTGGTAATCCTGCGGCGAAGAATTGTCGTTATCAACGATGGGGGTGAGCCAGATGGCCGTGACGCCTAGGTCGCGCAAGTAATCGAGATGATCACGGATGCCGCGGAAATCTCCGCCGTGATAGGCGCGCGACTTGGAACGGTCGTAGGTTCCGGGAGAAGCGGGCGGCGGATCGTTGCTCAGGTCTCCATCGGCGAAGCGATCCGGCATGATCAGGTAGATGGTGTCGTCCGGCGCAACCCCCTGAAATTTTCCTTGCGGCGATTCGCGCGCCAGAAGCGGAAAATTAACGGAAGTTGTACCCGACGGCGTCGCGATCTGGATCGTGGCATCGCCGGCGGAGGTATTCGGCGCAATCTCCAACCACAAGAATAGGTATTTGCCGCCGGCCGTGACTTTCGAGCGCGTCAGACGCACGCCGTAGCGATCGCATCTCGCGGTTGCACCCTCGAGATTCTCCCCCGTGGCGAGAATCATCAGGTTCGGAGTGAAGCCGGCCCACCAATTCGGCGGGTCCATTTTGCTAATTGCCGGTGCGGGAACAGCCGAGGCTTGAGGAAACGTGCCCTGAGGAACCAGGAAAACGACGGTGAAAAGGAACAGGTCGAGGTAAGAGAGCCGCGCCCAGAGCCGTGATGGTGAATTACGCACAGTCGGTTCCTAACCGGATGGAATTAGAGAAGGGAAGCGGGCCCGCGCCCGCCCCCCTATGCCGAACTAGAACGTAATCCGCAGCCCGAGTTCGCCTTCACGATTGCTGTTGGGCAATACGCTGGTAATCTGGCCGAATTGCGCGTTCGGATTGAAAACTAGATTGGGTTGCATCATGGGGACACTCTGGATTCCGTAGTTTCCGATATTTCCGTTCGGTTGTCCGAAGTGTGGCGTATTGGTGATGTTGTAGAACTGTACGCGGAACGAGACGTTCACGCGCTCCGAGACGTGGAAGTTCTTGAAGAGCGCGAAGTCCAGATTCGACAGGCCAGGACCAATCATCACGTTGCGTCCTGCGGTTCCCGGGCGATCGAAGCTGATGCTCTGGTTCGGGCCATCTATGAACAAAGTAGCAGGCGAAGGGGTGAACGCCGCCGTGTTGATGTAGTCGTTGGGGGCGATGGTTCCCGGATGGACGCTGGGTTTCGCGACGATGTCCGGCCGAATGGTCCCCTGTGCGCCGCCGCCCTCGCTGAGGTCAAAAGGCAAACCCGATTGCAGAGTATAGATCCCGTTGAACTGCCAGCCTCCCAGGGCAATTTCCATCGGGCGTGACCACTCGCTGCCCCAGTGTTTCCCGCGGCCGAAAGGAAGTTCGTACAGCGAACTGATGACCAGACGATAGGGCTGATCGAGATTGGATAGGCCTTCTTCCAGCGCTAGGTTTCTGAAGTCCTGCGGCTGCTGGCAATCGTATGCGCCGCACGAATCATCGGTTTCTTTCTCCCACGTAAACGAACCGGTCACTTGCAAGCCGTTGGTGAAGCGGCGCTCAATTTCCGCCTGCAGGGAGTGATAGTTCGATTTTCCGTACGTGTTGTAGACACTCACGGTGTTGATGTTCGGGAACATTCTGGTGTCCGCCAGATTCGTGTCCACACCGAATTCGTATTCATTGGCGTTGTAGTAGCCAGGCATGCGAGCGCCATGATCGCCTACGTATCCCAGGCTTACTGAAGTATTGGTGCCAATCTGCCGTTGTAGTTGAAGATTCCATTCGGTAACTTGCGGTGTAAGGTTGGTGGTCAAATAGGAAACCACGCTTACGTTCGTCGGCGCGGAAAGATTCAGATTCGCGAACGCTGCCGCGCCGGTTGGCACCGGAGCTGTTGCCGTGGTGGAATTGAGTTGGGCCTGCGTGCAAGACGGTGAACAGGGCAGCGAACCAGAAAGCGCGATTTCGTAGCCTTTGCTTTGCTGAAAACTCGCGGAGCCGCTGAACGGCGGGTTCTGCGCCAGTTGGTTATCAATCCCGCCGCGGTCTACAAAGTAAAACACTCCAATGCCGCCACGAATGACGGTCTTGGCATCGCTGGTAAGCTGGTAGGCGAATCCGGCTCGGGGGCCAAAATTGTGGTAATCGTTTGGCAGCAAACCTCGCGAAGCGCCGTTGCTTCCTGCGATGACCAACGCCCCGGTAGCGATGTCAAAGTTTGATTGGCGATTATCCACTTCGATGGGCTGCGTAAAAATGTCCCAGCGCATTCCCAGGTTCAAAGTCAGTCGCGGGGTCACGCGCCAGTCGTCCTGTGCGAAGAAGCCGTTCTCCCAGCTGCGGGTGCCAACAACGCCAAACGGCACGCCGTCCTGATATTGGCAAACGAATCCCGCAAGGATGTCCGAAACTTCATAGTGCGTTGCGCTTGTGCCGTTACCGTTGGTTCCACCGTTTCCGCATAGATTGAAGAAGCCTTTGCCCGCGGTCGGGCGAAAAAGATTCAATTGGCGGCGAATTAGATTGGCTCCCATTTTGATCGTATGCTTCCCCTTTACCCAGGTGAGTGCGTCATTCCACTCGAAGCTGGTTTGCGGGACGAGATACGGGCCGTAGTCACCCGTGTACTCAATTTGACTTCCGTTTCCACCGATCAGCGCGATGCCGCCCAAATCGGAACTGTTATTGCAGTTTGGTATGCCGAGTTGGATGCAAATGGGAGTGCCCGCAAACGGGGGAGTGTAGCCATAGGTGGTCCGCACGTAGCCATAGTGCATTTCGTTAATCAGGTCCGACCGGAATTCGTGAGTCCAGCCGATGGAAGCACCATTGGGATGGTTAAACGTGGTGCCTGTGCCGAACCCCGAGGGCAAGGTGGTGAGGAAGGGTGCTTCAACGTTGTCGTCCTTGCCCCAGCTGAAACGAGCGAAGATTTGATCGCTCGTGCTGAAAATGTAATCTCCGCGAACATCGAAGTCGTTCCAGTCCTCCACCAAATTAGAAGAGTTCCTGTAATTGTTGATAATGGTGCCGCAGCGCGGATCGATCGTGGGGCTGCAATTCGGCTCTGGAAACGCCTTTAAGTAGGCAAGGCCGACCGAATTGATGCGATTGGTGGGGATTACGTTTGGTTGGGTTCCGGATCCCTCGAATTGCGCGCCAGTCAGTGGATCGACGATTTTGACAGGCGTACCCAGCTGCGTAGTGGCAGGGCAGGTAGCTGCGCCGCCGCAAAGAAGTTCCGAAAAATCTCCCGTGCGCATCAGATCGGTCGGTACGGTACCAGTGCTGCTGCCCTGCGGCTCGTTCAATCGCAGGCCCTGGTAATCCACAAAAAAGAACAATTTGTTCTTGATGACCGGTCCGCCGAGCGTTCCGCCAAATTGATTCCTGGCAAGAATAGGTTTCGCGTTGCTGTCAAAAAAGAATTTTGAGTCCAGACTCTCGTCGCGATGAAACCAGAAAGCGCTGCCGTGGAAGTCGTTGCTGCCGGAGTGCAGCGTGGAAGAAATGACGCCGCCGCCGGCTCGTCCGAATTCCGCGGGAGCTACGTTCGTAATGACGTTGAATTCCTGCAGCGCGTCGGCGGGCGTGAAGAAGATGATGGTGTTAACCAGCGTCTCATTGTTGTCAATTCCATCAAAGATGAAATTATTCGCCTGTGGCGGCAATCCGTTCACAGCCAGTGAGGCGCCGCCGCTTTCACTGTAGCGGAAAGTTTCCGTGTTGTTCTGGGTGCCGGTTGCCTGGCCTGTGGGTATGCCGCGATTCACGCCCGGAACCAGCGTTGCCAGTTGCGTGAAGTTCCGGCCATTCAAAGGCAGCTCGGTGATCTGGCGGCCTTGAATGACTGTGCTGATCGACGAGTCTGCTGCGTCAATTACGGGCGAGCCCCCGACGACAGTGACCGACTGCGTGATCGCACCTATGGTCAGTTGAAAATCCACCACGGCGGTCTGCGACACCTGCAGTTCGAAGTCGCGAGTGACTTTTTCGAAGCCTTTTTGGCTGACTTCCTCGTGGTATTGACCCGGTGGGAGGGCGGGGATGACGTAATATCCCAAACCGTTAGTCTGCCCGGTCGACACCTGTCCCGTACCCGTGTTGCTGACGGTTACGTTGGCGCCTACGACAGCGGCACCGTTCGGGTCCGTAATTGTCCCTTCAAGCCGAGCCGTGACTGTTTGCGCGGAACAGATGCTGGCCATCACGATCGCGAGCGACAAAACGAACAGCTGAAAGAGTTTTTTCATCGTCATCCCCTCACTTTTCTAACGATCTGGGTGGCTTAAAGCCAAACCGGATGGCCAGAAGCTTACTGGCGCAGCTCTGGTCGCAAATCAAACCTCAAAAAATTCCAAATTACGGAGTAGGGAACACGAGGCAGATCGCAGCGGATACAAAGTCGCAGCCCCGTGCCAAACCGGCACTTGCGAGCCCGCCGCAAATCAAGTTGAAACAGACCCCACCCCTGAAAGATGGCGGATTCTGGAACTGTATCGCTTGGATAGAAAGTTTCAATCGGTCTGATACAGTTACACGAGAAAGTCTATTCGTTGCAGTCGGTTTGAGAGGTTGTTACTTCGTGTCACAATCATGTAACATACCGCCAAATGGCGGATCGCGAACACAACCTTCGCCAAATCGACAAGCTTGCTGCCAGCCATGTACTCCACGGCTCTGAGTCTTTGTGCAAGCTGCTGCGATATCTGGCAGCCCACGCCCTGGATCACCCCGGAACGCCTCTGAAGGAATATCAGATCGCGACGGAAGTTTTTGGGCGCCCGGCGGACTTTGATCCCCAGGTGGATTCGACCATCCGAGTGCAGGCTGGCCGTCTGCGGACGAAGTTGGTTGAATACTACTCGTCGGAGGGCGCCGACGACCCGATTGTGGTGGAGTTGCCCAAAGGGACCTACCTCCCGGCATTTCACCACCGCGCGGCCTCCGGCTTCCGAACCCACGCCCCCGCTTCTCATCAGGCCGAATATGACAACTCCGCGCTGCGCCAAACGGTGCGAAACCGTCTCGCAGCGATTATTAGTTTAGCGGTCTTGCTCGGGGCCGCCGTACTGGTCATCGCGGTGATGCTCGCCGAGCGCAAAGCGCCCGACACCACCCACGCAAGCGACACTGCCACGGCGCCGGAGGCGTTTCAAGTTTTTTGGAAGCCTTTTCTCGCTAGCCCGGAAGACCCGTGGGTGATTTTCAGCAACGCGGCCTTCACCGGGCGGCCGGAGACGGGCCTCCGTTATTTTGATCCCGCAAAAGACTCAAGGGACGCGATCTTCGACCATTACACCGGGGTCGGCGAGGTTTTGGCCGTTCACGATCTCGACCAAGTGTTTGGCGTTCTGCATCGCCAGATTCGCGTGAAACGCGGCAGCCTGTTTTCCCTCGACGACGCCAAAAATAACGAATTGATCTTCGTCGGCTCCCCATCTGAAAACCTCACGCTGCTGGAGCTCCCCGGCGCGCAGGAATTCGTGTTCCAGCGTGTCGAATCCGGCCCGCGCAAGGGCGATTTGTCCATCGTAAATGTTCACCCGCAGCCAGAGGAGCAAAAAGCGTTTTTAGCGACGCCCTCGAAGCAGCCGCTTACCGATGATTACGCCGTCATCGTGTTGATGCGCGGATTGAATCCATCGCGCTCCGCGATGATTCTGGCGGGCACCACGACCTTTGGCACGCAGGGCGCGGTGGAGTTCGTCTGCCGCCAGAACGCAGTGGCGGACCTGCTGCTGCGCCTGTCCGTGGCGCCGACTGGAGAACCCAAGCCGTTTGAGGCAGTGCTGCATGTGAAGGTAGAGCGGGGCGTGCCGGTGGATACGCAGTTGGTCGCGCTGCGCGAAAGATCTCCGTAGAGCAACGTTTCACGAATGGGATGGATTTGCCGCACAAATTCCTGGCACTACTCTTCAAATCGCAACCCCTGCGAATTCAATACTGGTAACGATAACTGGATGCTTTGGAAACTCGCTGCGAATTTCCGGACCAAATCAGCGCTCGTTCGCATCTACTATTAGTGAGAATTGGCCCGCAACGAAAGTCGCGGGTCTTGGGTCCTCGGCCGTGACGCCGCGAAAAACCTGAAATAAAATGCTGGTTTGACACCAACGAGAAGTTTAAGCGACGTAAGATCGGTTCGAAGCCGGAGGTTTATCACTTCATGAACGACAATGCACTGAAGTCTTATCTATTCGTCAGCGATTTCGATCAGACGCTGACATTTAACGATTCCGGATATGTGCTGAGCGAGATCGTCGGCATCCCCACGGCGGAATTCGAGCGCAAAGCCGCAGGAATGGCGAAAATCAATCTGGTGCAACAGGGAGCCGAACTCGCCTACCTTTTGCTCCACGATCCGGAATTTCGTTCGCGTGTGCGCAAGGAGCATTTGATTCAGGTTGGAAAACAGATTCGCCTGAAGGCAAACATCGGGCTCCTGAACGAAATCCTCGACCACGGCATCGAGGGATATCACTTCGATTTTTATGTGTTGTCGGCTGCGCCAGTGGAAGTAATTCAATCAGCCCTGGAAGGAATCCTGCCGATTGATCATATTCATGGGACCGAATTCAAATACAAGAGTTCGGGCGAGATTGACACGATCGTGCGCGCGACGGCCGGTTACGGCAAGGTCGCATTCCTCGACGAGCTTCAAGCGGCCATGAAAATTGGGCCGGACCATGTGATCTATGCCGGCGACGGCAGCTCGGACATCCACGTGATGCTGCACGTAAATGCCCGCGACGGATTCACGATTGCCGTCTCTGAAACGAAGCACGTTTCGCAGATTGCGCAGCGAACCATTCTCAGTCCCAGCGCTCTGGGCGTGCTGGTGCCGATACTGGAGAGAATAGTTGGCAAAGGCCGTGCGCAAATTCGCGCCTTTCTTGAATCCTATGGCTTCTTGATTCAAGAGTGGGACAAAGTTCGAACCGACTGGCTTACACTCAGGCCTGCGGCGAAGGAGCCCGTGGAAACCCAACTGGCGCTGAACGGTCAGCGAAATGATTAATTATGTCGGTTGGGTGGCTACTGCAGTTTTCGCAGTTTCTTACTTCTGCCGACAGCCGAAGATGCTCCGAATTGTGCAGGCTGTAGCTGCGCTGATGTGGGTGACCTACGGATTCCTTATTGGTGCGATGCCGGTGGTTGTGGCCAATGTGATCGTGGCCCTCGCCGCCGTCTATTCATCGGTCGCGCCGGTCCGGAACGCGCCTACAACCTAGTCTTTTCCCGCCCGCGATACAATCGCGGGTCCCGGACTCCATGCTTCACTGTATGGCTATCTGGTACGGCCAGAGGCACACTGAAATCCATCGTGACCGGGCAAAACACGCGCGACGATCGAATCGGATGGCCGCGCCATTCCGAGTGCTCCTGATTCAATGCAACGCTTTATGGAAATTCAGGTTGGTCTGCCCGTCGACGATCCACGGCCGTGGCAATTCACGACGAAAACGAGCGGACACCGAGTCAACCGTAGCGCACAAGTGAGCTTCTAACAGAAATACAACAATGGCGAGTCCAGACACATCGCGGGATATAGCGCATCTGCTCGGGGTAGTCGTCGCGGTGGTTGTGGTCGCGACTCTCTACTTCGCGAAAGTCGTTCTGATCCCGTTTGCGTTGGCGGTGTTGCTGACGTTTGTCCTGACTCCGATCGTAAAAATGCTCGAGCGCATCCGGCTGGGCCGCGTGCTCTCCACGCTGTTGGTTGTTCTCCTGGCAGTCGTCGCGGTAAGCGCCCTGGGATGGACGGTGGGCCAGCAGTTCAGCCAGGTGATGAACGAACTTCCCAATTACCGGACGAACATCAAGAACAAGATTGACTCGCTGCATTGGACCCGCAATCAAACCATCAACAACGCTTCCAATACCATGAACGAAATCAGCCAGGAACTGGTAGCACCGCCCGCGCGCGGCGCTTCCGGCGAATCTCGAGAGTCATACACAGCCTCGCGCCAGCGGCCTCTTCCGGTTGAAATCGTCAAAGCGCCGAGCCTCCCACTGGAATCGGTGCAAAGCGTACTCGGTTTGGTCGCCAGTTTCGGCATCGTGGTGGTGTTTACGTTTTTCATGCTGATGCGGCGAGAGAATCTGCGCAACCGTTTTATTTTTCTCGCGGGGCAGGGACGCTTGCACGCCATGACGCAAGCGATGGACGAGGCCGCGGCGCGCGTGAGCCGCTACTTGCGCTTGCAGCTGCTGGTCAATACTTGCTATGGAGTGTTTATCGGGACGTGCCTGCATTTTATCGGAGTACCCGGTGCGCTGTTATGGGGAGTGCTGGTCGGGATTCTTCGATTCCTTCCGTACATTGGCCCTCCATTGGGAGGGGTTCTGCCTCTGCTGCTTTCGTTTGCGGTATTCAGCGGCTGGCAGCGGCCACTCATCACACTCGGCGTGTTTGTCATCACGGAAATAATTGTGTCCAACCTGATTGAGCCCGCGCTGTACGGGGCGTATACGGGCATCTCGTCGCTAGCGGTCCTGGTGGCCGCGATCTTTTGGACGGCGATCTGGGGCCCCATCGGCCTGCTGCTCTCCACGCCCTTGACTCTTTGCGTGGTCGTGATTGGCCGCTATGTGCCGCGTTTGAGTTTTCTGCCCGTGCTGCTCGGCGATGATCCGGTTCTGACGCCTGACTCGCGTTTTTATCAGCGGCTTCTTGCGTTGGATCAAGACGAAGCGCGGATCATTCTGGTCGAATACCTGAAGAATAAGTCACTGGAGGAGTTATACGATTCCGTTCTGATCCCCGCGCTCAATCTGGCCGAGAAGGATCGCCATCGTAATCGGATTGACGATAACACCGAGAAGTTCATCGCGGGGAATGCCAAGCGGTTGGTCCAGGAACTATATGAGATGGATGTGGCGCGAAGCCGCCAAGCCACGGCCGAACCAGCGTCGCCGTCAACCGTGGACTCAGAATCCTCGGGCGGCCTGGGACTCCGCATCCCGCCCGAGAACCAGGCCCTTAAAGTCGTTTGTGTTCCGGCCCGGGATGAAGCGGACGAGATCGCGGGCAGGATGCTTGCTCAACTTCTTGAGAAAGCCGGACTGCGCGCATCCTGCATACCGTTGCAGCGCGCCTCCGAAATGGTGTTGCGCGCGACGCAGGCCCTGCCGGACGTTGTCTGCATCTCCGCGCTTCCTCCGTTCGCGCTCGCCCACGCAAAGTCGCTCTACAATAAGCTTCGCGCGCAGTCGCCGGGCTTGAGGATAATTATCGGCTTGTGGGACTATCCCGGAGACATTGAACGAATTGCGGCTCGTCTACAGCTCGCGAATGGCAACCGGATGGCAATTACCCTTTCAGAAGTTGTAAACGAGCTGGCAGGCTCGGCCGAGGCGGCGCCTGCGCTACCCAGAGAGTCGAGTGCTCTGCCGGCGTAAGCCGCCCTAGAGCGAGATCCATCCGGCCGAGATCAGCCACAATGATGTAGTCGCCACCACGATCCAAAGGAAGACGCCCTGCAGCATCGGACGCACGCCAACCTGCTGCACGGTGGCGCGCGAAATTCCAGTCCCGATCAAATAGAGAGTCGCGGTCAACCCGAGTTTTCCGATCGTGCTCAGGAAGTGCCAAATCCCACCAAGTCGGCTAATGTAGGTGTTCGCGATAGCGGCCAAGCAAAACAGAGCAATGAACCACGGCCATTGAATGCGAGTGTTGGAGCGTTTCACGATCGCGGCGCTGATCGAAACCGGGACGATCCACAAAGCGCGCATGAGCTTCACAGTTGTTCCCACAACGAGCGCCACCGCTCCATAGCGAGCCGCTGCTCCCACCACAGAGCTGGTGTCATGAATCGCCAGTGCCGCCCAAAGCCCGAATTGCTGTTGTGAGAGATGGAGTAGCCAGCCCAAAGGCGGGAAGATCAATAGCGCGATGGAATTCAGAATGAAGATCGTGCCCAAAGAAACCGCCGTCTCCTCCTGGTCCGCATGAATGATCGGCGCAACAGCCGCGATCGCGCTGCCCCCGCAGATGGCCGTCCCCACGGTAATAAGCGTCGAGGCGGTCTTATTTACGCCAAGGTATCGTCCGGCGAGCAGGCCTATCGTCATGGCAAACACGATACTGAGCGAGGTATAAACGAAGCCGCTGCGCCCGGCGTGCAGCACCTGGTGCAAGTTCATCCCGAAGCCCAGTCCGACCACGGACGCCTGTAGGAGATATCTGGTAGCGGCACGGCTTTCCGATTGAAAAGGGTGCACGAAGGAAAATCCGTAGAGCAGCCCCAGGGTGAGAGCAAACGGAGGAGAAACGATGCCGGTCGCACACAACACAAAGCCCAGGACGAACGTAATCTTCAGAGCCACGAATTGTCTCCATCTGGATTCGCGCGGCTCGGCGCGCGTTGGCAGGCCATTGCTTAAGATTACATGAGCGGCGGGGACCGGCCAAGTCGCGTGCTGCTGAACCCTAGACTTCGCACCTCAGCAACCGCCCTTTTTGGCCAAGGACGTGCCACAGGGATGCAAACCGGGTGACGGAAAGTAAGAGAACGCTAAGACTGCTGTGCCGCGCGCGCTGGTTGATTCGTACACCACGAGAATTTGCAGTGGACACGAGTACCCCTCCTCGGTCAAATTATGGGGGTACGGTTAGCTCTTTTTCGCTTTTTTGGGGGACACAAGCTATGCGATATATCGCCATCCTAGTTGCACTGGTTTCTTTAGTAGCAGTTCGTGCCGGCGCACAGACCAGTGCCTCCAATTCGCCTTTGCTACCTTCTTCTTATTTCGCCGTGCCAGTCGCCGTGAACCCGTCCGTAAACGCTGTCACGCTAACACCTTCGCCGTTCGCGCCGTCGGCAAACACGGCCACGGGGCTAGCACCATCTACGCCGTTGTCGCTAATGCCTGCGACCCCTGCTGCGCCGCAGGACGTCGCCAGCGTATTTGAAACCTACAGCTGGCAGCTCTACTTTGGTTACAGCTTCTTCCGCTTTTACGAACTGCCGCACATCACGCAGAACATGAACGGTTTCAACTACGGCATGGTGTATTACTTTAATAACTGGTTCGGTGCGGAGGGCCAGTTTGATGCTACGCATGGCAACCAATCCGGCTTCAGTTCCTGGTTTGTCTCGGGATACGGCGGTCCGCGATTTCGCTGGTCCGCGCCGCGACAGATCGAGCTCTGGGCGCACGCATTAATAGGATATTCGCACTTCACGCCACAGACGGCTGCAGGTCCTCAGCACGCTCTCGCCTACGAGTTCGGCGGGGGAGCTGACCTCCCTTTTCATCCGCGCTGGGCGATTCGCCTCAGCGGCGACGCGGTTGGCACCCGTTACTTCAGCACGTCTCAATTCAGCCCCAAGGCTTCGGTGGGCCTAGTCTTCAAGTTCTAACCGCGACTCTATTTGCGATTGGGATAGAGACTTCTCCCCGTTTTGTCGGCGGTCCCCGGCTCGGCTGGCCTCATTCCTGGTGGCTCGGTGTCGCCGTCTCGTCTCCTTGCACAGCGTCCATTGGCGTGGTAAACCGTTCGTAGGAAGAATTTCCGATGAGTTCTCGGGCACAATTGTCGAAGAAATCCAGCGAAGAGCAGGAAACCCCCGTCCCCGCTTTAGTGCCGGCCCAAGAATTTGATTTGGTGGACGAAGCCTCCGCGGAATCCTTTCCCGCAAGTGATCCCCCCGCATGGATATTCAAGGACAGGGAAGCCTCGCTGCGCGACGGGCCTCGGCATTAGGGCTGCCACCTTTCAGGGGCAGCGGTCATCCAATACGCGTGTTAAAGGACTTGCGTTGTGGCTTTGTCGTCGGCCAAGAGGAGGAATGATGAAAGCAAGCGAGAACGAAACCAAGATAGTGTTGCAGGTCGGCAGCGAGCTGCGCATCAAGAACAATGGTGACATCGTCATTGATAATCCCGAACTGGAGCTCGTCGGAGATGATCGCGCTGCCGACGCCACCCTGATTTACCGTTTTGACCCAAGAGCTGGAGTTCATTCGCTGCGGCTCTTGGATCCGGTCGCCGACCACCAGCATGTAAAGAATCACCGACGCAACGATTGACCCATGTAAAATAGGCTTACCTTTCCGCCAATGAGCTCGGAGAAAAATTCTTGAGCCACTTATTCGACGAATTGCAAATTCGCGATGTGTTGCTGCGAAACCGGATTGTGGTGTCCCCGATGTGCCAGTATTCCAGCAGCGACGGATTTGCCAACGATTGGCATCTGGTTCATCTCGGCAGCCGGGCGGTCGGCGGAGCATCCCTCGCATTCACGGAGGCGTGCGCCGTTACGTCCGAAGGACGCATCAGTCCCCAGGATCTCGGAATTTGGAAAGACGAGCACGTCGAGACTCTCGCGCGCATCACGCGTTTCCTTCGCGAACAGGGCACAGTTCCCGGAATCCAGCTCGCCCACGCGGGCCGAAAAGCGAGCACGCCCCCGCCGTGGGAGCCTCCCGGATTCATTCCCGAATCCAAGGGCGGATGGAAGCCTGTTGCCCCCAGCCCAATCTCCTTCTCGGAAACGTACGCATTGCCGCAAGCGCTCGATGCCGACGGAATTCAGCGCGTGATCCAAGCCTTCCGGGATGCTGCTGTGCGGGCGCTGCGAGCGGGTTTCGAGGTCATCGAGATTCACTCCGCTCACGGTTATCTGCTTCATGAGTTTCTATCGCCCTTGGCGAATCATCGTATGGATTCCTACGGCGGATCGTTCGAAAATCGCACGCGCCTATTGCGCGAGGTGGTTTCTGCGGTTCGTCGGGTCTGGCCGGAGCGCTCGCCGCTTTTCGTGCGCATCTCCGCCACTGATTGGAAGCAAGGCGGTTGGGACGTAGATCAATCCGTAGCCCTTGCTGAACAATTCATACCGCTGGGAGTGGACTTGATTGATTGTTCCTCGGGAGGGATCGTTGCCGGAGTCCAGATTCCGGCCCGTCCGGGTTATCAGGTTCCCTTCGCGGACGAAATTCGCCAAAGGACAGGGATTATGACCGGTGCGGTGGGCATGATCACTTCGGCGGCCCAGGCGGATAACATCTTAGGAGAAGATAAGGCCGACATCGTTCTGCTTGCGCGAGAATTTTTGCGACAGCCCTACTGGCCGCTCATGGTCGGCCACGAACTGGGCTTCCCCGTGAGTTGGCCAATCCAATACCTTCGCGCCGCACCGGACGGTACGCCGCCGCGCGAAGGCATCAAGCTTCTTGAGGGGGCTGAACCCGCGCTGGCAGAGCACGACGCCAACCTGGAATAAAAAATTCTCGGGATCTGATTTTGTAGCGGCGCGCGTTGGTGCGCTATCGGTACCGTGGCACAGATCAACCGGGTCTCGACACGGTTGCTACAAGACTCTTCTTCCGTCGCACGTCCCGCTGCACATCGGAAACAACCTCCGCAAACCTACTAGTCCGCGTGCGTTAAACCATCTACCATGTCGTTCGTGACGACCGAGCACCTGAATCGCCGCATTGCCGCCGCGACGGGAATCGTAATGGCGAGCGTGCTGCTCAGCCGCATCTTAGGATTTTTTCGCGATTGGACCGTCGCGCATCAGATCGGCGCCAACGCCGCCACCAGCGCGTACTACACCGCGTTCACTCTTCCCGATTTCTTGAATTATCTCATCGCTGGGGGCTCGCTCAGCGTCACCTTTATCCCGGTTTTCGCTAAATACGTGACCGAGCAACGTGAAGACGAAGGCTGGCGCGTTTTCTCGACTGTAGTCACGGTAATGGGCTTCGTGTTGGTCACGTTCGTCGTGTTCGGCGAAATATTTGCGGCGCATCTGGTGAAGTACATCGCGCCGGGCTTCAAACCCGCCGAGCTGCAGCAAACCATCTTTCTCACGCGCCTTATGCTTCCGGCGCAGATCTGTTTTTACGAAGGCAGCATCCTGAGCGCTGTGCAATACGCGAAGGGACAATTCGTCATCCCCTCGCTCGCGCCGCTGGCGTACAACATCGGAATTATTATCGGCGGCGTATTGCTCTCGTCGCGCATTGGGATCACCGGTTTCGCGGTGGGCGTCCTGGGGGGAGCCATTGTTGGAAATTTCCTGCTGCAAATTTACGGCGCCTATCGCGTGGGTGCGATCTACTTCCCCAGCTTCAACGTCCGGCATCCCGGTTTTTGGATGTTTCTGAAGCTCTCGATACCGATCATGCTGGCGCTGTCATTGTCGTTCGTTGACGATTGGATCATTCGCTGGTTCGGTTCCTACCTGCAACCCGCCTCGATCACTTGGCTGAGCTACGGCAAGACGTTGATGCGGGTGCCGCTAGGACTGGTAGGTCAGGCCATCGGCGTTGCGTCTTTTCCGATCCTTGCACAACTTTACTCGGAACGAAAAATGGACGACCTCAATCGCATCCTTAATTCCACCTTTAAAGCCCTGATCTTCTTGCTGCTGCCGATTTCCGCGCTGATCATCGCGCAAAGCGAGCCGCTCGTGTATCTGGCCTTCTCGCGCACGCGACTGCACGGCCCGGATCTGGCCGCCACAGCTTCGGCGCTGGCCTTTTTCTCCATTGGTCTATTCGCCTGGGGCGCGCAGAATATTCTGGCGCGCGGCTTTTACGCTACGCGCGACACGATCACGCCCGCCGTGGTCGGCACGTTGACCACTCTCCTAAGCCTCCCGGTTTATTGGTTGCTGGTGCGCCGCCTGGACTTTCGCGGTCTCGCGCTCGCCAGCACCATCGGCATCATCGCCTATACAATTATTCTGTTCACGCTGCTCGGGCGCCGCACGCGAAATCCCGAGGAGGCTGGTCTGGTTGTGTTTTTTCTGAAGGTCGCGGTCGCGTCTTGCATCGCGGGTTACGCCTGCTTCCGGCTGGCAGGCTGGCTCGAGAATTTCATCGCTTGGCAGCACATTGGCGGCGCGTTGTTTCTGTTGGCACTGGTTACTGCGGTGGGCGTGCTGTTGCTCGGCGTGCTGCTGAAGATTTTTCGCGTTCCCGAACTCGACGCATATCTGCGGCGTGCCTATTCATTTGCCGGCCGTACATGAGAGCCTCGCGCTTCTTCCACATCCGCGAAAGGTGCAATTCACGAATGACTAAAAGCAAACAGATAATTGCGCTGATGCTGCCGCTTCTTGCCGTTGCGAGTGTTCTCGCATGGCCATCCACAGTTCCGGCGCAAAATGATTCCGCACTCGCTGCGCGCATCCGCGAAATCACCGGCCGCCCCGAATACAAGCATGCCACCTTCGGTATCGAGGTCTATTCGCTGGACGATAACCAAGTTCTCTACACCTTGAACGGGCAGCAGCTTTTCACTCCCGCATCCACCACAAAGCTCTTAACCGAAGGCGCCGCCCTGGAACTCCTCGGCGCGGATTATCGTTTTCACACGCGCGTCTATCGCACCGGCGCCATCGCGCCCGATGGAACATTGAACGGCGATTTAATTCTCGTCGCGTCCGGCGATCCCAATCTTTCGGGCCGTATCCAGTCCGACGGAACGCTCCTATTTCAGAACGAGGATCATTCCTACGACGCCAGCCCAGATACCAAAGCCGTTGCGGGCGATCCGCTGCTCGTAATCCGCGAGCTCGTCACGCAGGTGGCTGCCAAGGGCATCAAGCATGTCACAGGACGCATCCTGGTTGACGCAACGCTCTTCCCCGAAGGAGGCCACGAAGACGGCACGCAAGCCGTGATCTCGCCCGTCTGCCTGAACGACAACATTATTGACGTCACCGTTTCACCGGGCTCCACGGAAGGCGCTCCGGTCGGCATCAGGGTTTCTCCCGCGACGGGCTACGTGAACTTTGTGAACCAGGCGGTCACTGGCCCGGCGAATTCCAAGCCAAGTATTCAGCCACCGAGCGAAACGGCGAATCCGGATGGCTCTTACACCGTCACCGTGAGCGGCGCGTTTCCCTTGGGCAAGGCCCCAATTTTGTATGCGTACGACGTTCCGGTGCCCAGCCGCTTCGCGCAGGTGGCTTTCGTCGAAGCTCTGCACGAAAAAGGAATCGCAGGCGCCGTGCCTGCGCCCGGCGAGAAAGTGGACTTCAGCGCAATCTCCACGGCTTACACCCCTGAGAACGTCGTTGCGGAACACGTTTCGCCTCCGCTTTCGGAAGACGTTAAAGTCACGCTGAAGGTCAGCCAAAATCTTCACGCCACGATGACGCCGTTTATTCTCGGCAAGGCCCTGGCGCACAAAACAAGAGACTTTGACCAGGCTGGATTCGACCTCGAGCACGATTTTCTCGTCAAAGCCGGGCTGGATTTGACCGGAGCTTCGCAGGGCGACGGCGCGGGCGGCGCGCAGTCCGCGTATTTCACGCCGGATTTCATGGTGCACTATCTGGCTTTCATGTCCCGGCAGAAGGACTTTTCAATATTCGAAAATGCGCTGCCGGTCCTGGGACGCGACGGCACCCTGTGGAACATCCAGGTGAATTCTCCCGCGGCCGGGCACGTTTTCGCGAAAACCGGCACTTTCGACGCCTACGACGCATTGAATCGGAACCTGATGCTCACGGGCAAAGGCCTCGCCGGTTACACCACAACTCCCGAGGGCCGGCACCTGGCGTTCGCAATCTACGTCAATCACGTTTCGATTCCGGCGGATGATCCCGACGCGCCACAAAAAATCGCTGGCCAAGCGTTGGGAGAAATTGCAGCCGCGATTTATCTCACGCCTGAGGACGAGAAAGTGCCTTTCGACGTAATCATCAAGAACGGGCACATTCTCGACGGCGCCGGCGGCCCCTGGTATGCCGCCGATATCGGGATTCGCGGCGACCGCATCGCAGCCATCGGCAACCTGCAAGGCGCCAAAGCTACGAAAATTATTGATGCCACAGGGCGCATCGTCTCGCCAGGTTTTATCGACATGCTTGGCCAATCCGAAACCGCGCTGCTCGTTGATAATCGCTCGCTCAGCAAGCTTTCCCAGGGAATCACGACGGAGATCACCGGCGAAGGTGGTTCGATTTCGCCGCAGAACGAAAAAACTCTGGCGCCGCTGAAACCTTTTCTCGAGCATTATCACCTTACGATTGATTGGACCACTCTCGCCGGATACTTCGAGCGTCTCGAAAAAGACGGCACGCCGATCAACTTAGGAACGTACGTGGGCGCCGCGCAAGTGCGCGAAGCCGTCATTGGCGATGAGGATCGGGCGCCGACGCCCGCCGAACTCGCGCAGATGAAATCGCTGGTGGCGCAAGCGATGAAAGACGGTGCGCTGGGAATTTCAACGGCGCTGATTTATCCGCCTGGACACTTCGCCAAAACCGACGAACTGATCGTGCTCTCCAAAGTAGCCGCCCAGTACGACGGCGTCTACGCCACCCATATGCGCAGCGAAGGCGCTAGCGAAATGGCAGCGCTCGATGAGGCCATCCGCATCGGCCGCGAAGCGGGATTACCTGTCGAGGTCTTCCATCTCAAGGTCAGCGGCAAGTCGCGCTGGGGTTCGATGCCACGCGTGGTGGAAAAAATCCAAGCCGCGCGCGAAGCGGGCCTGGATATCCGCGCCGATCAATATCCTTACATCGCAGGAGCCACTGCACTGGCATCGTCGCTGCCTCCGTGGGTCGCCGATGGCGGCACAGACAAGCTGCTTGAGCGCCTGCGCGATCCCGCGACGCGCTCGCGCATCAAGCGTGAAATGGCCACTGACCATAAGGACTGGGAGAATCTCTACTTGGATAGCGGCGGCGGCTCCGGCGTGCTGATCTCCGGAGTCTTCAATACGGATCTAAAGAAATATGATGGCAAGACGGTCGCGCAGATGGCGAAAGCGGAAGGAAAATCGGAGTATGACGCGCTTTTTGATCTCATCCTCGCCGATCACGCGCAAACCGGCGCGCTCTATTTCATGGCCAGCGAGCGGGACATGCTCTACGCGCTGAAGCAGCCGTGGACTTCGATTGGCCTCGACGCAGGGGAACTTTCCCTCGACGGTCCGCTCTTCGAGCCGCACACCCACCCGCGTGCGTTCGGCTCGATGCCGCGATTTCTCGGGCACTACGTCCGCGATCAAAAGCTAATGCCACTCGAGCAGGCAGTTCGCAAAATAACTTCCATGCCGGCCCAGCGCGAGCACCTTGGCGGACGTGGCTTAATCCACACCGGCTATTACGCCGACATCACCGTGTTCGATCCCGCCACAATCATTGATGACGCTACCTACAGGGAGCCTACGAAACTCTCGCAAGGCGTGGACTGCGTGCTGGTGAATGGCCAAGTGGAATACGATCACGGCGCCCTAACCACCGCAAAAGCCGGCCGCGCGCTAAGAGGCCCAGGCTATCATCCAGCCTCGCACTAGTGGGATCCGCTAGTGTCGGCGTCTCGCCGGCTGGTGCGCCGTTTTTGCAAGTAGGGAATTGACTGGATGCCTCAGGAGCTAGAAGGTGCGGGGACGATGTCATCCATCAATTTGTCTATCCATCGGCACAAGTACGCACGAGCCGTTATGGAGAAATGCGCGAATCATGCAAACGCACGGAGTGTGCAAATGGAATGGAATCAGCCGCATACGTCCTGCAAAAGACGAAACCATCTTCGCTACGACGCATCTGTCATAGAGGGGCTGCGGCACGCACGATTCGCGGCTCTCATTAGCGGGGACATCGAGGCTCGCAATGCTCGATTTTTGGGGAACCTGCAAACTTGAACTGGAGGAGAAATGAGCATTCGTAAGAAAAGCTATCTCGCAGTGATCCTAATGTTTGGACTTTCGCTGCCGCTCTGGGCCCGCACCAATTCAGTGCCACTCGAGGTCGATCACACGCTCACGATTGGTAACCAACAGCTAAGCCCCGGCAGCTACAACCTGAAAGCGAATGACGGCGACAACCAACTCAGAATCGTCCGTAACGGAGACGGCAAAACGGTCGCCACTGTCCCCTGCGAATGGATTGATCTTTCGCAGAAAGCTCGCCAATCGGAAGTCCTGATGCAGGAAGATCGCATCGTGCAGATAGATTTCGACGGTAAGACCAAGGCCGTCGAAATTCGCTAATCTGCAGCAAAAAATCGGAGGAGGCGGATCGTAAAATCCGCCTCTTACTGTTTTCGGGAAGTTCTACCGCAGATACTGCCCAAGCCAATCCAGAAATGTGCGATACCATAGTTGGCTGTTCTGCGGCTTCAGGACCCAGTGGCCTTCATCGGGGAAAATCACAAGCTTTGACGGCACGGCCTGCGCCTGCAGCGCGGTGAAAAAGTCCAAATCTTGATTGTACGGAACGCGGAAATCGAGTTCGCCCCCAATCACCAGGGTGGGCGTCTTGTATTTTCCCAGCTCCGCCGCGTATTCGTTCGGCGACCATTTTTTGTACAGTTCCGGATGCTCCCACGGAGGCCCGCCGAATTCCCAGTCCATGAACCACGACTCCTCCGTGGCGCCGTACATGCTCACTTCATCGTATGGCCCCGCATGGCTGATCAAGCATTTGAACCGGCTGTTGTGCGTCGCAATCCAATCAATCATGTATCCGCCGTATGAGCCACCCGCGGCACAAACGTTCGATCCGTCAATAAAAGAATACTTCGCAGTCGCCGCGTCCAAACCTTTCATCAGATCTTCATAGGCCCTGCCGCCCCAGTCGCGGCTGACCTCCGCTGTGAACTTCTGCCCATACCCCGTCGAACCGCGCGGATTGATCATCACCACCACATATCCCGGCGCAGCCATCACCTGCTGATTCCAGCGATAGCCCCAGGCGTCCTGCCACGCGCCCTGCGGTCCGCCGTGAATCAAAAACAGTACCGGATATTTTTTCGCGGCGTCAAAATGCGGCGGACGAAGCAGCAGTCCTTCTACCTGTGTTTTTTCTGCACCCTCAAACCAAAACGGCTCAACAGGCGGCAAATCCAGCTGCGCGAGCAGCGCCCCGTTCTGGTGTGTAATCTGCCGCAAATTCGTTCCGTCCGCTTTAGCCGCGAAAATCTCCGCGGGCAGCGTCAAACTCGTTCGGGCCAAGGCTAACGTCTGTCCGTCGCGGCTCAAATCGAAATCAGCGTTGAATCCATCGGCAACGATTGCCTTCGGCGCGCTTCCCGGCGTCGCGGTGATCGAATAAATCGGCATCTCCGCGTTATGTTCCGACTGGAAATCGATGCTCTTGCTGTCCGGAGTCCACTGGTAAGCTTCAACGCTCTGATCAAAATTCTCGGTCAAATTGCTGTGTTTGCCGGCTTGGCGATCGTAAAGCATCAAGCGCCAGCGATCCGATTCATATCCGGGTTGCAGCTGCGCCCGGTAGGCGATCCACTTTCCATCGGGCGAATAGGCGGGTCCCCAATCGTCGCCAGGATTCGTGGTAATTTGTTTCGGCGGGCTCGCGCCGGAAACCGGCACGGTAAAAAGATCGCCGTTGGTGCTGCGCGCTTCGTCCTTATCGGTATTTGCCGTGAAACACAATTCATTGCCGTCCGGCGAAAACGCAATCGCTTCCGGCGCTTCCAAATTGAATGGCGGCACGTCGTAGTCCGCTCCGGGCGTCAGATCACGCGGCGCCCCGCCGTCCGCAGGCGCCACGAAGAGATGGCTGCGCTTGCCGTCCCACCATCCCGTCCAATGGCGATAAAGCAGTTTCTGGTATATCCGCGCCCGCACTTTGCTCTGGGCGATTTCGGCGTCACGCTGCGCGTTGCAGGCATCGTCCTTGCAATCCGGATAGACCGAAGAAACGAACGCGATGGTCGTGCCGGCTGGCGACCATAATTCATTGTCTGCACCCGTCGAAAGGGAAGTCATGCGCGTCGCTTCGCCACCCTCCAGAGTAACGAAATAAACTTGCGGTGTACCGCCGCGCTCGGAAATGAACGCGACCTTCTTGCCGTCGGGGGACCAGCGCGCCCGCGTGTCGCTTCCACCCCGCGTCAGCTGACGCGCCTCCCCGCCTGCCACGGGCACGATCCAGATATCGCGCACCGAATGATTCGCTTGCAGATCGGGCGTAGCCACGCTGTACGCAATCCATTTGCCGTCCGGCGAAATTTGCGGCTCGCTCAAGCGATGCAGGGAGATCAAATCCTGAAAGGTAATCGGACGCTTCTGGACAGTCTGCGCCGGCGTGGAAAGTGCGGCAACTAACACCGCGATCGCCGCCCCGATTAGACGCGCTTCCCGGCTCATGATTCCTCCCGGCATCGTGAAGGTGCGACCGACAGCACCAAAACGTGTGATGATCACACTTTCAGTTTTCTTTTCCAAGAGGTAAGCAATGCTAGTACAGAGATTTTGCAAGAAGCATGCCCGCTCGCCGGCTCTTAGCATTTGCTCTTGTAACGGCGAACTTGTGCGCCGTCGGCGTCGCGGCGCAGATCGATGCCGGCCTAAGACCACCTTTACTCGTGGGCTTTGCCGTGCGGACACTACGATCCAAGTGCCATCCCGACCGCCCAGGTATATCCGTCGGGATCGGCCACAATCACATCGCGCCATCCGTGCGGCATATCTTGTGAGGGCTGCAATATCGTCGCGCCAAATTTCCGGGCGCGTGATTCAATCAGTTCCGGATCCGTTTGAAACAGCCGCAATTCCGCGCCGAGCCCGCGCCGTTCGCCCCGCGCCAGATCCGCAAACCACGCGTGATGATCGTAAGCGTGGTCCGCGTGCAGCATGAACTCCAGTTCTTTCAGCCGCAGCGCCGCAAAATCCGCGTCGGCATAGGTGACCACGGCACCCAGCACTTCGCGATAAAACGCCACGGACCGGTGCAAATCGCGCACCAGCAAATTCACGGTGAAATAGGCCAGCGATCGGCCGTACTCGTCGGCAGTCTTCCATGGCTCACCGGTGCGTTTCATCGTCATGGCTGGCACCACTTCTGGAGTTTCCGATACATGTTTTCAGACTCGCACACCAAGGCAGGTCAAATCCTGGAGCGCACTCGGCAAACGAGAAATATCTGGCCCAGGCCGGCAAAAATCAGCAACGCGCTGAATGGCCGGGGAAACGTGACGATTCGTCGAGTTTCGATAATCGCTTTCCCAGTACTCACCTGAATTTCTTCCTTCTTGGCGGGCATGCTCACTTGCGGATGTATGAGCGCGGCGATGCCGGCGGCAACCAGCAGAATTCCCACAATCGCAATGGGGTGAAATCTCATCTGAATGTATCAATGCCCGCCGCGCCGGCTCCTCTAATGCTGCTGTGCCAGCGCGTGAATAATTTCGCTTAGGTAATCGGGGCGCGTGGCGTCACGCTCGATATGGGGGTAATGCAGCCCTCCGTGATAATCAACCGGCACGGTGCTGTATTGCGCTCCATTCGCCACGACCAGCTGAATGGGTTCGGTGGCCGATTTCGCGGCGGCAATTGCCGCCCGCATCCCGTCCGGAGTGTATTGCGCCCCATTCACCGCCACAATTTTCATTCCGGGGCCGATGCCAGCATTGTACGAGGGTCCGCCGTGAGTCACGTCTCCCACTGCACCGTCGTCCGACACCGTCATTCCCACCGTGAAACTAAAATCCGCGCGCCTCGCAAGACTTTCTTCGACTGCCAGAACATCGTTAGGCTGGTCGTTGTAAACCAGCTTCCAACCGCTGTTGGTCACTGCCTCTTCAGGCGTTTGGGTTGAAACGCCGTCCAAGCGCGAACGCAAAAATCCGGCCCAATCGTAGGGCGCGAGGCCGTTCAGAGTCGCGACCACATCTTCGAATGTATACGTCTTGAGCGCCGGCTCGCCGCCCGGTCCGCCGTGAAAAATCTTGCAAAAATCGTTGATTGATTTCTTGTCTTTGGTCAGCGACCGCAACGTGGCGTCAACGTCTAGCCACAACAACTCACCCTCTTCGTAGAAATCCGTTCCGCGGCGCCAGTTGGACCAGTCGTTGCTGGCGTTGTAGAGAAATGGAGCCGCATCCGCCGTGTCCTGCAAAGGACGCCAATCGCGCCCCGGGCGATGCTCGTAAGTGGCCACCAGATAGGCGAATTCATCGCGCCATTGTTCCGGAGTTTCCAGGCCACTGCGCCCCGTCAGAACCACGCCAAGATATTCCGTCAGGCCTTCATACACCCACAGCAGATCGTCCTTCATGGGCTCCTGATAATCGATCGTCGCCAGTCCCTCCGGGCGGCGATATTTTCCATTCCAGGAGTGCACGAACTCGTGCGGCAGCAGAGTCGCGAATTCCAGGCGCTCCGCATCGTCAATCAGGCTGCGCTCCGAGGTTCGATCGTCGCTGGATTCGTGGTGTTCCAGCCCAAAATGGGCGACATCGTCGCTCAGCGTCAGCAAAAAATGATAGTCGCGATAATGCCGCACGCCGAAAAGCGCGCCGGCTTCCATCACCAGATTGTGCAATGCCAGCTCGGTATCAGGAGTGATCGCGAGGGCCGCGGCGCTGTCCGCGGCAATGTCCAGTTCATGCGGAGGATTTTGGCCGGGAGTAAGTTGAATCGCGCGGAAATAGCGGCCGGCGAGAACCGGCGAATCCACCAGCGTGGTCAGCGGCGCTGCCGCAAATTCGACTGTCTCGCCAGCTTGTTTAGCAATCGGCAGCGCAGTGCCGAATTTCCATCCTGCGGGCAGCCGCAGGGTCGCGACGAAAGTGTAGTCCTTCGCCGGCAAGCCCCGTGGATAGAGCAGCACTTGGTTCCAGCTCAGTACGTCCAGATTCGCCGTCGCCGAACCGCCGGCGGAAAATCCTGTGTTCGGGGCAGCGAGCAGAAAATCAAAATCCGCTTCGAGTGCGCTGACTCCGGCAGGAACGTCCAGGTGGATCGAATACATCTCCACCAAGTCGCGCCGCCAAGGGATCGTTTTCCCGCCGCCCGTGAATTTCATGCCCGCGACTTCGATGATCGGCCCGTCAGGCATGTGTTCTCCCGGAATCCATTCTGGGTAGAACAAAGTTACCGGACCTGGCTGCACCGGAATTTCCATGTGGGTATGGAGGATTTTCTGCGGCGCTTGCGTCGCATCCACACTTAGTTTAATGGGCCCGGCCGCCACCTGCGCGTGCGCCATCGGCGCTGAACTGCAGGCCAACGTGGACATCACGGAAAGAATCAGCGTCGCGCGAAACATTATTCCAGCCTCCGAAATTCGATATGAAACGAATCGCAACGCCTGAAGCCTCTTTAAAAATTATTCGCGCCGACCTGCCAGAGCAGAAACGCCAGCACCTGGGTGTCTTCCGCGATGATCTTGCTTACCGGCCGCCCTTCACTATGCCCTAGCTTGGTGTCATACAGCAGCAAAATCGGCTTGTCTCCGCCTTGCGCAGCCTGCATTTCCGCGGCCATTTTTCGCGCATGCAGAGGCGCCACTCGCGTGTCACTGTCTCCCGTGATAAACAGCACGGCCGGATATTTTCGTCCCTTCACCACATGATGATAGGGCGAATACGCGTACAAAAAAGGGAACTGCTTCGCGTCGTCCGACGAGCCGTATTCGGGGACCCAGAAACGCGCCACTAAAAATTTCTGATAGCGCACCATGTCCAGCAGCGGATATCCGCACACGATCGCGCCGAAAAGATCGGGACGCTGCGTCATGGCTGCGCCCATCAGCAATCCTCCGTTGCTGCGCCCGGTGATCGCCAACTTGTCAGGCCTCGTGTAATGATTCGCAATCAGCCATTCCGCCGCGGCCAAAAAATCATCGAAGACGTTCTGCTTCTTATCCAGCATCCCAGCGCGATGCCAGTCTTCGCCAAATTCGCCGCCGCCGCGCAGGCTGGGTAGCGCAAAGACGCCGCCGCGCTCCACCCACAGCACTGCGTCGTCGCGGAAAGAGGGCGTTTCGCTCACATCGAATCCGCCGTAAGCGGTCATCAGCGTGGGATTCGCGCCGCTCAGTTGCAATCCCTTCTTATAAAACAAGAACATCGGAACGCGCGTTTTATCTTTGGACTCGTACCAAACCTGCTTCACCTCGAAGGACTCCGCATCGATCGGCACATTTGGCTTAGCCCAGGTTTCCAGTTTGTTGGCGGCCAGGTCGTACCGGAGAATCGTCGTGGGGATGGCAAATGATTGAAACGATACCAGAACTTCGTTGCCTTTCCAGCGTCCCGTCATCCCTTCCACGGTACCCAATTGCGGCAATGCAATTCCGCCGGTTGCCGCTCCGTCGGAATCGAATATTTTGATCTCCGAAGCGGCATTGTGCGAGTACTGCGCCACAATCTTTCGGCCCGCCAGACGAAAATCTTCGAGCCGCGATTCGCCCTCGGGAATAATTTCCTTCCAGTGGTCGGGCGAAGGAGTTTCCAGCGGCACGGCTAGTAGTCGCCATTTCGGCGCCTTCCAATTGGTCTCCAGGTACAGCGTGTCACCCGCGATATCGCCCTGAAAACATCCGTCGAGCGTATTCACTACCGGCACAATGGGACCACCGTTTTTCAAGTCCTGAAAATAAACTTCCGATTTGTCGCAGGCTGATCCATAGAAGACGGTGAACAACACGTAGCGGCCGTCCTCGGAAACGCTCACGGCCATTATCTTGTCGGGTCCGTATCCATCGCCAAAAACCTTCGCGTCTTGCGCGAGCTCCGCGCCCATCGCGTGGTAATACGCGCGCGGCCCATCGGCGGTAAGTTTCGAATAGTAGATGCCGCTCCTGTCTGCCTTGAATGAAACGCCGGATAAATACCGGGCGCGGGGCAGCACATCGGGAAGTTCCTTGCCTGTGTCGCTGTCGAGGAAGTGAATCGTAACCTCGTCCTCACCGCCCTTGCGTACTCCATAGGCCACGAGGTTTCCGTCATCCGATAACCCCTCAAAGGCGACGCTGGTGGTATGGTCCGTGCTCATCGAGGCAGGATCCACCAGTACTTCTTCCGCGCCATGGGTCCCGCGCCGCATATAAAGGACAAAAAGATCGGCCCCGGCTGCGCGCCGGGAATAAAAATACCGGCCGCCGCGTTCCGTCGGCAGATTGATCGTGTCCACCTTGATCAATTCACCAAGCCGCTTCGCGATGGCGTCTTGCCCAGGAAGCGCGCTCAGCACGGATTGCGTGCACGCATTCTCCGCATCAATCCACCCGCGCGTTTCAGGACTGGTTTGATCCTCGAGCCAGCGGTATGGATCGCTCACCACCGTACCGTGAATCGTTTCTTTAACATCATCCACGCGCGCGGGCGGCGGGCATTTCGGTTTGGCATCCTGTGCATTCACGGCGGTCACACTCGCAGTCAGAAAAAGCATCACCAGGAAAAATCGCAGGGGGTTCGCGATCGAACGGGCAAAACGACAGGCGCAGTCCGCGGAACTCGCGCGAAGCGCTTCAGCGCACTCGCTCATTAAATGAAGTCTCCAATTTTACTCAAGATTGTCACGTAATAGGTGTGGCCATCTTTCTCGGCGGATTGAAAAACGGCAATTCCTTTGCCGTTGCCCTCACCTTATGACGCACGGCTTCGACGGTAAGTTCCATTTGAAGTTCCGTGCCGGCTGCCGCGTGCTCGCGACTCAGGCTCGCCAGCGCAATCATTTTCTTCAGGGTGGGTGACCACGTTGTGGAAGTCGCTTTGCCCACTTGCAATCCTCCACGGTACACCGGTACCGCGTTGCGCGAAGCGGTGCTGGGCACCTGCGGTCCCAATCCCACCGCGTCGTACAGCCGTTCGACGTCCTCCCAATGAACGTCGAGCCCCATCAACAGGCGCTTGGGCCCCCGATGATGCTCGGCGGCGAGCGCATCCCGCCCGATAAAATGTTCCTTCTTAAAATCCACCATGCGCCCGAGCCCGATTTCATACGGCGAATACTTCTGCGAATCAATCAGCGCCCGCTTGCTGCTGAAATAATCCACTTCGATCAGGATCAATCCCGCTTCGATGCGCGCAACGTCCAGCGCCAGCATCCCCGCCGGATGCAGATCGAACCGCCGGCCCTTCTCCATCAACGCATCCCACACGCGCGGCGCATCGTTCCACGGAATCCAGATTTCGTAACCAAGATCGCCCGTGTATCCCGTGCGCGAAATATCCACATCCAGGCCGCCGATTTTCCCATGCAAGAACCGGAAATATTTCAGGTCCGTAATGTCCGCTTGGGCGACTTGCTTCAGCAGCTGCCCGGAGGTCGGTCCCTGCAGCGCGAGGGCTGCAAGTTGCGTCGAGATGTCCTCGATTTGGACATCGAGGCCGAGTGCGTTTTGGTGAAACCAGCGGATGCTGGGGTCGGCTGCAGTCCAGCGGTAGGAATTTTCGCCCAGCCGCGAAATCGTGCCGTCATCAATCACTTTTCCTTGTTCATCGCACCAGCAGCAATAAATCACTTGCCCGATCGCCACTTTGTTGATGTCGCGCGTAATCACCCGGTTCACGAACTTCGTCGCCTCTTTTCCGCTAATGCGGTACTTGTACAGCGGTGTCACGTCAATCAGCGCGCAGGCGTTGCGGATCGCGTTGTACTCATGCTCGTGATGCATCTCGTAGACACTCACCGCGTAATACCCGGACCACTCGCGATAGTTCATGCTCTCGCAAAGTTTCGAAGTTCGGTCGTGAACTGCAGTTCCAATCGGCACAATCACCCCCAACGCATGCTAAAAATCTGGAATTCCCGGCCCGCGATTATAGTTCCCGCATCGCGCTCGCCGCAAGCCAACTTCTCGCAGTTTGTCGCGCGCTCCAGCGCTAATTTCTAGCCACTCGTCACTAGCCACTGCCTCTTTGACCCGAGGTCAGCAGTAATGCGCTTCCATCTTGTAGCTCCGCGAAGCTGCTTGTAGAATGCTTCGGCCTCGCCGTTCACTCATCGAACTGCCGAGTCACCCGAAAATATCCATGGCAAAGAAATACGACGTCATCGTAATCGGCGGCGGCCATAACGGCCTGGTGAACGCGGCGTATCTCGCCAAAGCAGGCAAGAAAGTCCTCGTCCTGGAACGCCGTTACGTTCTGGGTGGCGCCGCCGTCACCGAAGAGATCATTCCCGGCTTTAAATTTTCTGTCTTTTCTTACGTCGTCTCTTTGCTGCGTCCGGAAATCATTCGTGACCTCGATCTCCCGCGCCACGGCCTGGAAATTCTGCCGCTCGACGGCACTATCACACCGCTGCCCAATGGCGATTATCTCTGGCGCCAGAACGATCATGGCAAGACGCGCCGCGAGCTCGAGCGTCACTCCAAGCTGGATGCCGAAGCCTACGAAGAATTTGGCAAGTCCATGGTCGCGATGTGCCGCTTCGTGAAGCCGATTCTGGGCATGATTCCACCGGATCCCACTTCGCTCGACCCGCGCGACCTGAAAAAACTCGCGTTCCTCGGCAGGCGCTTCCAGGATCTCGACGCGGAGGATAAGTACAACCTCGTCCAGCTCATGACCATGAGCGCCGCGGATTTTCTCGATCAATGGTTCGAGACGGACGCTTTGAAAGCCACTATGTCCGCGTCCGGCATCATCGGAACGTTTCTCGGCATCCGTTCACCGGGCACGGCTTACGTTTTGCTCCATCACTATATGGGCGAAATTGACGGCGCGTTTCGCTCCTGGGGATTCAGCCGCGGCGGTACCGGCGCAATTTCCAATGCCATCGGCGACGCCGCGCTCGAAGCCGGCGTCGAAATCCGCAAGGAAGCGGCCGTCTCGAAAATCCTGGTCAAGAACGGCGTCGCCAGTGGCGTGGCGCTCGAAACCGGTGAGGAAATTCGCGCTGACGTTATTTCTTCAAGTGTGGATCCCAATCTCACATTCCTCAAATTCATCGAAGCCCGCGAGCTGCCCGGCGATTTCCTGGAGGATGTTCGCCGCTACAAATACCGCGGCTCATCCGGCAAAGTGAACCTCGCGCTCGATGGCCTCCCCGATTTCACCTGTTTGCCCGGCCCCGGCAATCACCTCCGCGGCGCAATTTCCATTTCGCCTTCGATGGAATATATGGAGCGCGCTTACGACCAGGCGAAGTACGGCGAATTTTCCCGCCGTCCCTACGTTGACATGGTGATTCCATCGCTCACCGATCCTTCGGTCGCGCCTCCGGGAAAGCACATCCTTTCCTGTTTTGTGCAGTACGCGCCGTACAAATTGAGCCACGGCACCTGGGACGAGCAACGCGAAGCCTTCGGCAACACTGTGATTGAGACAATTTCTCAGTACGCGCCAAATCTAAAAAATCTGATTATCGGAAAACAGGTGATTACTCCGCTCGATATCGAGCGGCAAACCGGCCTCAGCGAAGGCAATATTTTCCAAGGTGAACTTTCGCTGGAACAACTCTTCTTCCTGCGACCCGCCGCCGGTTGGGCGCGCTATCGCACCCCGATCAAGAAGCTCTACATGTGCGGCTCAGCGACTCATCCGGGCGGCGGCATCATGGGCGCGCCAGGACGGCTGGCTGCGCTCGAAATTTTGAAAGACACGGGGAAAAACTGAGCGTGGGAGCACAACGCGACGTGGTAATTCTCGGCGCCGGCCACAACGCGCTCGTCGCGGCCTTCTATCTCGCAAAAAAAGGGTACAAGCCGCTCGTTCTCGAACGCCGCAATATCGTCGGCGGCGCCGCGGTCACCGAAGAGTTCCATCCCGGCTTCAAGTGCTCTACCGTCGCCCATGCCGGCGGCCCGCCGCTCGCAGATGTCCTTAAAGACATGCAGCTCGCGCGCCACGGCCTGCAGAAACTCGAATCACCGGTGCGCATTTTCGCTCCGGACCCGGGTGGCCGCGCTCTCACGCTCTATAGCGACGCGAAAAGCTCCGCCGAGGAAGTCAGAAAGTTTTCGCCGAAAGACGCCGTGCAATATGTCGAATTTCAGGAAAGCCTCGCGCGCGTCGCCGGAATCGCCGCGCAATTGCTCGAACTTACTCCGCCGGTCATCGAGAAGCCCTCGAAGGAAGATCTTTGGAAGCTCCTGAAAATTGGGCGCAAAGTCCGCGGCCTCGGCAAAAAAGAAATGATGCGCCTGATCCGCTGGGGTCCTATGGCAGCGGCGGATTTTGTCGCGGAATTCTTTGAAACCGATTTGCTCCGCGCCGCGATCGTCGCTCGCGGAATCTTCGGCGCTGCGCTGGGCCCCTGGTCCGCCGGTTCCACTGCGTTGTTGCTGCTGCGCGCGGCAGCGGACCCTTATCCAGTAGGGAATTCGGCTTATCCGCGCGGCGGTATGGGCGCGCTCACGGCCGCGATGTCCGCAGCCGCCAAGGAAGCGGGCAGCGAAATTCGTACGAATGCCGAAGTCGCGCAGATTCTGGTGAAGCATGGGCAGGTAACTGGCGTCGCTCTCACGAGCGGTGAAGAAATCGCCGCGAAGGCCGTAGTTTCCGGGGCCGATCCGCAGCGCACGCTGCTCGGTCTGCTCGATCCCGTGCATCTACCGCCGAGCTTCGTGGTGAAGATGCGCAATTACCGCTGCAGCGGAACCGCTGCGAAATTGAACATCGCGCTCGACGCGTTGCCCAACTTCACCGCGTTGAAAAATTCCAGCGACGCCGGCGCCGCGCTCGCCGGCCGCAGCCACATCGGCCCCGGAATTGATTATCTCGAGCGCGCCTTCGACGATTCGAAGTACGGCGAATTTTCCCGCGCGCCCTATCTCGATATTTCGATCCCCTCGATTTTGGACAACTCTCTCGCGCCTGCCGGGAAGCACGTGATGTCCATCTACATGCAATTCGCTCCATACAAACTAAAAACCGGCGACTGGACGCGGCGGCGCGATTCCCTGCGCGACACCATAATCAATACGCTCGCGGAATACGCGCCGGACTTCCCGTCGAAAATTCTCGCGGTGCAAACTCTCACGCCCCGGGATCTCGAAGACACCTACGGTTTAACCGGCGGCCATCCATTCCACGGCGAACTGGCGCTCGACCAGATGTTCACCATGCGCCCGATCCTCGGCTGGGCGCGCTACGGCACCCCGGTAAAGGGCCTCTATCTTTGCGGCAATGGCACGCACCCCGGCAATGGCGTGACCGGCGCCTCAGGCCACAACGCCGCCCACGAGATCCTTAAGCACTTGCGTTGAGGCGCTTCCTTGCCAGGCTGCCAATTAAGTACACTGGAGCCTGGTTGGCGGATGGCGACGTGCCGACCAGGCGGGGTTTCGTGAAGAGGACGATCGAATGATTTCCGATCGCAGAAAATTTCTGAAGACTCTTGCCGCGGTGAGCGCGGCTGCCGTCCTACCCAGCACGACGTGGCGAAATGTCGCCGCCGGCCCCAAACCCGCTGGCTCTTTCGATTTCGTCTTCTTCACCGATACGCACATCCAGCCGGAACTGGACGCGACGCACGGCTGCACCATGGCCTTTGCGAAAATCAGCGCGGCGAATTCGGATTTTGCCATCTGCGGCGGAGATCTCGTGTACGACGTCCTCGAAGCCGGGCGCGACCGCGCCGACATGCTCTTCGATCTGTACCAGCGCACCGAAGACAGCCTGAAAATCCCGCTGTACCACACTATCGGCAACCACGACCTATTCGGCGTCCTCACGAAGAGCGGCGTCGCGCCCACCGACCCCGGCTACGGCAAGAAAATGTACCAAGATCGCATCGGCGCGCGGACCTACTATTCGTTCGATCACAAGGGCTACCATTTCATCGTTCTGGATTCCATTTCGCCCACACCCGATCGCTTTTGGGAGGGTCGAATTGACGCCGCGCAACTGCAATGGCTCAGCGACGATCTCAGCCGCGTCGAGCCCCGCGCGCCCATTATCGTCATCACCCACGTGCCGCTGGTCACCGGCTATCTCGCTTACGGGCCCAAACCCAACGGCCAGCCGCGTTACGACACGGTGTCCGTCGCGAATTCCTCCGATGTGATCGCGCTCCTCGCCGATCGCAACATCCTCGCCGTCCTGCAGGGGCATCTCCACATCAACGAGCTGGTGAACTACAAAAATTGCCAGTACATCTGCTGCGGCGCCGTGTGCGGCAACTGGTGGCATGGCCCCCGCCTCGCGTTCCCGGAAGGCTATACGGTCGTCAGCCTCCGCGATGGCCAAATCACCTGGCGGTACCAAACCTACGGCTTCAAGAGCGTAGATCCCCGCGAAAAATTCTAAGCTGACGAGAGTCTCTGTAGCGCCGGCGCCTCGCCGGCTCTCCTACCGCTGTCTTGGTCCTTCCTCGATCACGCCTTTGACGTTCGGCGTCGTCCCGAGCGCAGCGAAGCCTGCCTGCCGCAGGCAGGGACCTCTCTCCGGTTTAGTCGCTCGATCTGCTCGTTCTGAGCGACGTTCCGCTTCGGCCTTACGCCTAATTCGTATCGCATGCTATTATCGCCCGCGAACCCATGAACACGCGACGCGCGTTTTTAACCTTCGTTCTTGTCTTTTTTTCCTGCGCCCCGCTCGCCGCGCAATCCTCGCAACCGCAGTCCGCGCCAAACCCGCGCGCAATCGTCCTCCACGCCGCGCGTCTACTCGATGTCGAATCCGGCCGTATCACCGCGCCAGGCGAAATCCTGGTCGAGGGCGATGTGATAAAAGAAGTCGGCGGGAAAGTCACGCACCCCTCCGACGCCGAAATTATTGACCTCGGCGACACCACTGTTCTCCCCGGCCTCATTGATGCGCACGTGCACCTGTTCCTGCATCCCGGCGCGGAAGACCTTCAGACGATCGAGGAGTCCGTCCCGCAGCGCACGATCACGGCCACGCTCGCCGCCCGCGCAGACCTCATGGCCGGATTCACGGCCGAACGCGACATGGGCACGGAAGGCGCGGGCTCGGCCGACACGGACGTGCGCAACGCCATCAATTCGGGCCAAATCCCCGGACCGCGCCTGCGCATCAGCGGCAACGCCATCAATATTCTCGGCGGCCACGAAGACGCCATCGGCTACAACCCCGCGCAGCACGTGCTTCCCAACGCCACCTACGCCAATAATTCCGATGAACTTGTCGCCGTGATCCGCGAACAGCTGAAAGAAGGAGCGGACTTCATCAAGATCTACGAGACCGGCACGGACACTCTCGTCAAGGGGCGCTTCTCGACTCCCTATCAATACAGCGAAGAAGAGCTCACCGCCGCTGTTCGCGAAGCTGCGCGCACCGGCCACCGCGTGGCGGTCCACGCGACCGGCGAACCCGGGACGCTCTACGCCGCCCGCGCCGGAATGGAATCCGTTGACCACGCCTATCAGCTCAGCGACGAGACCATGCGCATCATGCACGAAAGACAAATCTTCGCCGTCCCCACCTTTAGCATCGCTGCATATTTCGCCGACCACGCCGCCACTCCCGAGGCCGCGGCCCGCGAGCGCGACATGCTCGCGCTGCACGCCAGCGAATTCAAAAAGCAGCTCGCCGCCGGGGTTCCCATTGCCATGGGCTCGGACGTTGGTCCATTTCCTCACGGCAGCCAAGCCCGCGAGTTTGTCCTGATGGTGAAATTCGGAATGCCGCCGCTGGCCGCGATACAGGCCGGCACGCTCAACGGCGCGAAACTATTAGGCTGGCAAGATCAAATCGGGGACCTAAAGCCGGGCTACGCCGCCGATATCGTCGCCGTTCCCGGCAATCCGCTCGATGACATCACCGCGCTGCAAAAAGTTTCCTTCGTGATGAAAAACGGCACCGTCTACCGCCAGCCGTAGCATCCGGTTTTCATTGGTTATCCTGAGAGCAGCGAAGGCTGCTTGCCGCGGGCGGGGACCTCTGTTCGTTTGCTTGTTGTAACTGAATTGTAGCGGCATCCTTGCACCGCTTTTGCCGAGTCCCGCGTCCAAAACCACAGGGCAAGGAGTCACCGTGAGCGAACCGAAACACGGCATTCTTCTCATGTTGCTGCTCGCTGTGACTGCCGGAAGCATGGTCGCTCGCTGCCTCCTGGCAGCTGACGTAATCAAGGACGATTTCGTTACCACCAGCGCTGGCGTGCGAATTCATTATCTGCAATCGGGCGACGCGTCGTCGCCGCGTGCCCTCATACTCATTCCCGGCTGGCGTCTGCCGGCTTATCTATGGAACGAGCAGCTCACGAAGTTCGCGGCAATGAATCGCGTGATTGCCGTGGATCCTCGTTCGCAGGGCGCATCCACAAAAACCGCGGACGGCAACACGCCCGAATCCTGCTTAAGAGACCTGCACGAAGTTCTCGCGCAGCTCAAAATCACCGAGTACGTTTTGGTAGGCTGGTCGCAGGGCGCGCAGGACGTTTCCGCCTATCTTCAACAGTTCGGGACAGCTTCCATCGCGGGGATCGTGTCGGACGGCCCTGCAGAAATTGAAATTCACAAGGAATTCAGCAAAGCCATCCTCTTGAACGTCTCGATCTACGCGAATCATCCGCAGGAGTATTCCGAAGGCATGGTCCAATCGCTTTTCCGGAAGCGGCATCCGGATCTCGACCAGGCCAAAATTGTGCAATCCACGCTGCAGACGCCCACCAATACCGGTATCGCCATGTTGATATCGGATATTTTCGGCGCCGACCGCCGTCCGGCGCTTGCGAAGCTCGACAAGCCCGCCCTGGTGATCGCCTCGGGCAATTCGCCGCTGCTCGATGTGCAAAAGGAAATGGCGGCATCCATCCCGAATGCGAAGCTCGTCGTCATTGACGGAGCCGCCCACGCCGTTTTCGTTGACGATCCCGCGACTTTCGACGCCGCCCTGCAAACGTTCCTCGCCTCGCTGCCGGGATGGCCGCTGGCCAGGCATGGTTCTTAGCCGTGAAGAGGACGCCCGCTGCTGAAAATTTCAACGCACGTTGATTTTTTCAACGTCCCCCTGTGTCGTGCAAAAGACATTCGCCGCAGCAGACGAATGAATCGCAAGGACATAGTCAGCGCAACTCGATCCGCCGACAATGGCGCGCCGTTTGCATATACCGCGTTAGAAGCAAGAGGGCCCCGGGGCCAAATAGAAGCAAGGGCAGGGAACGCGGTAGGGCAGATGAAAGAAGGTCAAGTGCTCCAGAAGTTCCGCAGTTGAATAGAAAAGCTCCCGCTTGGGTTCGTAGCGCAGGCGTCTCGCCGGCCCTCGGCGTTTGATTTTCTTGAGGTTGACGCGGCGCAAGGCCGTTATGCACAGCCCTCCGCGCCCTCCGGCTTACCTTCATGGCCTCAGGTTGAGTCCCTCCCGCGTCTCCGAACAGCGACCTACCCGATCGATTCGCCAGTTTTACTGCCTTCTTGTGCCGCTGTCTCGCGCGGAGCTAAAATGGTGTGCTCTCAAGCGCTCCCAATTTTCACCAAGAGGCATGACTCTATGACATCCACGGCGACAACCGGCACAACCTATCCCTCCGTTGATCTAAACCGCGGAGAATTCAAGAACGAGCCGTTCATTGATTTCTCGCAGCCGGATAATCGCAAAGCCATGGAAGCCGCGCTCGCGCAGGTGCAGGGCATGTTTGGCCGCGAATATCCGCTGACTATCGGCGGGCAGCGCATCACCACTACCGAGAAAATCCAGTCGTACAATCCGTCGCACCCGAACGAGGTCGTCGGCATATTCCAGAAGGCTACCGTTGAGATGGCCAATAAAGCAGTAGAAAAGGCGCACGCCGCATTCGAGCGCTGGAAGCGCGTTCCGGTTGAAGAGCGCGTCTCTTGCGTCTATCGCACCGCCGATATTCTGCGCAAGCGCCGCTTCGAACTAGACGCGTGGCTTTCCCACGAAATCGGCAAGACCTGGCCGGAAGCCGATGCGGATATCGCCGAACTGATTGATTTTTGCGAATACTACGGACGTGAAGCGTTGCGCCTGGGCGCCCCGCAAAAATTGACCCCGATGCGCGGCGAGCGCAACTACTTGAAATATATTCCACTCGGCGTCGGCATCGTGATTCCACCGTGGAATTTCGCGGCGGCCATCATGGGCGGCATGACTTTGGCTGCG
The DNA here is from genome assembly GCA_963795005.1 of uncultured Acidobacteriota bacterium. GTDB lineage: Bacteria > Acidobacteriota > Terriglobia > Acidiferrales > UBA7541 > Palsa-295. The sequence continues at coordinate 197,556 of CAWCGE010000002.1, forward strand.
ATAGTTACTGGAAACACCGTGGTTGTGAAACCATCGAGCGATTCGCCGACCATCGCCGCTCTTTTCGTGGATATTTTGTACCAGGCGGGTGTCCCCGGCGACGTGGTCAGTTTCTTCACCGGTCCCGGGAGCACCGCAGGCGAAGCGCTCGTGACTCATCCCCAGACGCGGTTCATCGCTTTCACCGGTTCAAAGGAAGCCGGGCTGCGTATTGCCGAGCAAGCCACCAAAACGCAACCGGGCCAGGTCTGGATCAAGCGCACCGTGCTCGAAATGGGAGGCAAGGACGCCATCGTCGTGGATGAAGAAGCCGATGTGGACGCGGCCGTCGAAGGCGTCGCGCTTTCCGCATTTGGATTTCAGGGCCAGAAATGTTCGGCGTGCTCGCGCGCGATCGTCTCCGAGAAAATCTACGATGAATTCCTGAGCAAGCTGGTTGAACGCGTGAAGAAAATGAAAGTCGGGCCGGTCGAAGATCCCGCGAACTATATGGGTCCAGTAATCAACAAGGCGGCCATGACTTCGATCCTTGGTTATATCGACCACGGCAAAAAAGAAGGCCGCCTGCTTACGGGCGGCAAACGCGCGCCCGGCGACGGATATTTTATCGAGCCGACCGTGATCGTGGACGTGGACCGCAAGGCCCGCATCTTCCAGGAAGAAATTTTTGGACCCGTGCTGGCCGTGACCAAAGCGAAAGATTTCGACGAAGCGCTTTCCATGGCCAATGACAGTGAGTTCGGCCTGACCGGCGCGGTGTATACACAGAACCCGAAGAAAGTCGAACGCGCCGAGGAAGAATTTCATGTCGGCAATCTCTATATGAACCGCAAGTGCACCGGCGCCATGGTCGGCGCACACCCCTTCGGCGGATTCAATATGTCCGGTACGGATTCAAAGTCCGGCGGGCAGGATTACCTGTTGCTGTTTTTGCAAGCCAAAACAGTTTCGGAGAAGATCGGCGCAACGAGATGATCATGATTATGAATTTGTCGGCGCCAGCAGGAAGTCGAACGATTTTACACAGAGAACACGGAGAAAATAACAAGAGAGGTCACGGAGAAAACGAGGCGGGGAAGCGAAGCGCCTCGCACTCTATCACGCGATGACGTTGTCAGGTGCTTTCTGCCTGTCCTCTGCCTTTCTCAGTGGAATCTGTGTTAAGGCAATTGAATTCCTAAGCATTCGGCGCAATCTCCGTCACAGGCTTCAAGCCAAATCCATAGCGCAAAATCAAATACGCCACAGGGCCGGAAGCGACTAGCAGCGGTGCCCAACGTAGCACGAGCGGCTCGCTGTAATATATCTTCACGGCACACAGAATCGTCGGAAAAATCAGGACGTAGGCTACTCCGAGTGTTCCGCCAGGAATGCGAAAGCTGCGCGGCGCATCCGGCGCTTTGCGCCGCATTTGCCAGGCAGCAAGAAGCGTCAAAAGCGTAGTAGCGATGCGCGTCCAGATGTATATGTTGACCAGATCTTCGACGTTGTATCTCGCGAGCACGCAGTAGACGACCGTAGAAAGCGCGATGGCGCGCACTGGCGTTCTGAACCTCGGGTGAATTTTGCCCAGCCACGCGGGAAGATAGCCGTCCTCCGCCATCGTTGCGGGCACGCGCGTGGTATAGAGGATCGTACTATTCGAAAGCGATAGCGTACCGATCATCGCGGCGATCAGCATCGCCGCTCCCAGTGCGGGGCCGCCGATCAATCGAGACGCCATGACGATGTAATCTGTCTTCCATTCCTGCCAGTTGCCAAGGACGGCGAGCGCGAGCGTCGTGGGAAGAATGTAGGTGAGGATGTTCATCGGCGTGTTCCAGGCCAGAATGCGCACGAACATCTTCTGGGGCTCTTTCATCTCGCCCGTGGAGCTTGAAAGCTGTTCGTATCCCGCGTAATTCCACATTGCGAGCGCAAGCCCTCGGCCGAAAACGCTGCTGAACGGCGCGCCCGGCGGCACAAACGGTACCACTGGGTTGTAATGCAGGTGAAAAAGCGACACGGCGCAAAGCCACGACACCGGCACAACCACCGCGAACAGCAGCGCCACGGAGAGCCAACCCGCCACCTGGATGCCGCGTGCATTCAAGTACGCCAGCAGGATTAGTACGAGACAAGCGCCGGACCATTTCGCATAGCCGGCGATCGAAGGGAAATAAATGCTTAGATAATCCATCACCAGCACGCCATACAAACTATTGAGCAGAAACGTGCCGGTCCAGTTCCACCAGCCGCACTGAAATCCCCAGAAGTCGCCGAAGGCCGCGCGGGACCAGCGATAAAAGCCGCCCTGCACCGGCAGGATGCTGTTCAATTCCGCCGACGCGAGCGAAATAGGGATGCTCCAGAAGAAGGGAACGAACGCCAGGAAGACCAGCGCCATGCCCGGCCCGGAATCGTGGAAGATCCCTTCGTAGCCGAACGGGCCACCCGCCGTATAACCATAGAAAATCGCCAATAGTGGAAGGAAACCAATTTGGCGCAGGTCCGAGCCATCAGGAGGACGCGATTGCCCGGGCTCAGGGGAGTCGGTTGGCATCAAGCCGTTGCACGGTGGCGTGCGAAGCGGGGCATCATAGTGAACTACACCGCCAATTTCAATGAGAAAGAAAACTTTCGCTTGACGCGCGAGTCCCGAGAATTAGAGAATCCGCGCTAGTTTCCCCGCTATCGTAGCTCTGTCCCCACACAGCCGCGGTAACTTCGGGTTTGGCAGGCAGGAATGTTCGCTTTCAAAGTGAATACTACTAATGCGGGCTGCGTCGGGCCCGAATTCATATGAGGCGGTGCGGGGCGTCTGCGTCCACGGAGGCGCCATGATTCTCAAAGAATGAACTTTCTATCATTCCTGGTGCGTTACGTTGGTGGAATTCCCATCAACTTCTCCCGGGTAACGGTCAAAAATTCGGTAGGGGGCAATACCGTGTTCAAGGGTGCTTGGGGTCCTACAGCAGGTTTGCTGGTTTTATGTGTCTTCCTACATTTCTCGAGCGCGCTGCCACAACATGAACTGTTTGCTCAGTCTCAATCGATCTCCGGCAAAGCGCTGAGACACCGAACTCTGAAGATTGAGCCTCAGCAATCGGGAACTCAGGTGATCGTCGCAGATTTCGATGTGAGCGGCGAAGGCGACGACGATAAACAACGAATTGATGGCACCAGTAAGCCGCTACAGATTGGCTTGACGAACACGTCCACCTCTACAATTGTGCATTTCACCGGGGTCACACCGACCGCCGGCTATGCCGCAACGACGGACTGCACGGCGCTGGCGCCCGCACAAACTTGCCATATTTTCATTAGTTTTGCGCCGACAAGTGTTTGCCAGGATCTGGGGGAAGGAACCGTTACGGCAGCCGACGACGACCCCGGCGGCCCACTCGTCGTGGACATACACGGATGGGGGGCGGACACTGCAATCCAAGTCGACGATCTCACGGATTCGACGCTCACACCAGCCGCATTGGCGCAAACCTTGGTCGGCCCTGGCGTGGCGATCAGCAATATAACCTACACGGGCGCTCTTCGCGCCGCAGGTAAGTTTACGAGCAGTTCAAATATCGTGGGCTTTAGCGACGGGATCATTCTGAGTTCTGGCTCGGCAAGAAACGTCGCAGGTCAGAACTGCAAAGACGGAATGTCGGTGGACAATGGCGAGCCAGGCGACGGCGATCTCAATACGATTGTGGGGACGGGAAATACTACGAACGACGCTGCTGTTCTCGAGTTTGACTTTGTTCCGACGAGTTCGGTGGTCAGCTTCCAGTATGTGTTCGCGTCGGAGGAATACAATGATTTTGTGTTTCAGTTCAATGATGTATTCGGTTTCTTCCTAACCGATAAGGCCACCAACACAAAAACGAACATCGCTCTAATTCCAGGCACTGATCTGCCAGTTTCGATCAACAACGTCAACGATGGCAATCCGCTCGGGACAAACCCGGTCAATCCCCAGTTCTACATCAACAACCAGTTTATTTATCCTCCGCCGGCTCCGTTGGATACCGAAATGAACGGCCTGACCGTGGTCTTTACCGCTCAATCGCCGGTGACCCCAGGCAACAGCTACCACATCAAGCTCGCGGTGGCCGATGCCAATGACTTCGCGCTGGACTCCAACGTCTTCCTGCAGACCGGCAGCTTGGTGAGCTCGACCATCACGCTGACGCCCGGTACCTTGGCGTTCGGAAATCAGGCGGTAGACACGACTAGCGCGACGCAGCCGATCACCGTGACGAACGTCGGCACCGAGACCGTAACAATCAGCGGTATCATCGCCAGCGCAAACTTCACGGAAACCAATGACTGCCCGGCTGCCCTGAGCGCGGCGGGTTCGGCCGGGTCCAGCTGCACGGTCAACGTCGCCTTCGCGCCCGGCACCAGCGGCAGTCTAACCGGCACTTTGACCGTAACGTACACTACTCCCAGCAGCGACACACCTCAGACGCAAGTCGCGACACTCACCGGAACCGGCACGGGCACGGCCGACACACTTACCGTGACCGAAGCCGGCACAGGAACCGGTACCGTGATGAGCGCGCCCTCCGGCATCACCTGCCCCAGCACCTGTTCGGCAGGTTTTTCGAGCGGCACGCAAATTACGCTGACCGCGACGCCTAACGATGGTTCCACGTTCACAGGTTGGAGTGAAGGGACTTGCGAGGGAACGGGAACCTGCACCTTCACTATCAGCGCGGCAATCACTATCACCGCCAACTTTAGTAGTAAAACCACTAATTTTGCGCTGACGGTCACCGAGGCAGGTAGCGGCACAGGCACGGTCGCCAGCAGTCCGGCCGGCATCGCTTGCCCGGAAACATGTTCGGCCAATTTTGCGAGCGGGACGCAGGTGACTCTCACTCCGGTGGCATCCTCCGGCTCCTCTTTCGCGGGCTGGAGCGGCGCGTGCACCGGTACCGGCGCCTGCGTCGTGACGATGACTGCGCCAGAATCCGTTACCGCAACTTTCAATTCCGGTTCCGGCGTGACCATCACCATCCCGTCCGGGGGCTCTTCTGCGGCCACCTCCACGCCGGGTGGCACCGCGTATTACGGGCTGATGATCACGGGAGGCGCCGGAGTAACCGGGACCGTCCAACTCGGCTGCATGCCGTCTTCATCGACGATTACATGCCAGGTGATACCGAGTTCGATTGTGCTAACGGGAAAGCCGGTCGAGGTGGCTTTCGGGATTCAAACGTACTGTACCGGCGCGACAACCGGCGCAGGGTTTGTCCCGAGCGGGACTGCCGGAGGGTTGGCGCTCCTGCTTCTGACGTTGATGCTGGGCGGTGCCGCCTGGACGATCCAGCGGGACCGGAGAATAGTGCTAACCCTCGCTGTGTTACTGCTGGTGTCCATCGGAGCTGCGGCGTGCGGCGGTCTGGCGAAGGGACCGAACGGGGTCACCCCTCCCAGTACGTACACTTTGACGATCACAGCCACGCTCAACGGCCAGACGCAGACGCTGCCCAATTTCCTGACGCTGGTCGTGAAGTAGCCCCTGCTCGCGAGTTCTCTCGCCGCTTTGGACTCGGCCTGGGGGCTCATGCACCTTTGTAGGCGTAGCCTGAACTACGGCGTCAATGCAGCGAAGTTTTGCGGCTTGAGCTGCTAAGTGGTTGTGGTTTTTCCGCAAGCCGCTACGGCGTGAAGGTGACGTCGAACACGTGAGCCCGGAATCCGTCGAGGCGGATAAAAAGCCCCACGTTGTAGAGTTCTTCGCCGCTCCTCGGATATTTCACGTCATTGAGCTCGTCGTAGAAAACGTATTGTAGAGCAGGAGAGACGCGATCTCCCAAGCGCAGCCGCCCCTGCGAAGGGCTCCCCGTCAGGTTCACTGCAATCACTTTCCATGCATTAGCCGCACGCCATTCGTACACAATCAAGCCATCCGGCGAAGGATCGCCTTCCCACACAAGCTCGAGAAGCCTCCAATCACCTTCGTGAAACACCTCCTGTCGCGTAATCTGCAGTATCTTCTGGAAGAACGCTTGGCTCGCGGGATCAGGGGGCTCGTCCGCGGCGATTCGCAGTGTGATCGGCAAGTGAATCCTGCGGCCCTCAAGCTCGCCTTGATGGTAGAAGCGCATGCCCGGCAGCGTGCCCAGCAGGGTCCCGTCCGCGGCGAGGCGCTCATTGGGAAAAACTTCGGGCCGTCGCGCCTCATCGTGATTTTCCATGAACCGCGCAAAGTGGCTCTGCTGTTCAGGACGGGCTGCGAGCCGGCCGCGCACTTGGGGGACATTGCTGTCGCGTACTGCATCGTAGAGCGTTTTGTCGTAGGCAAATGAAAACCCGAGATCGAGCAGCCGCTGTTCGGTGCCCCAATACGCTTCGGCCAGCAACTTGAGGTTCGGCACATTTTCTCGCGCTTCCCCCCAGAATTCTTTTGCGGGAGGCTGCGCGCCACCGAGCAGACGCTGCCAGTTGTTGGCGAATATATCGTTGAGCTGCAGCATAGCCATGTCGCAGCGAACGCCGTCGCAGTGGCTCGCGATCGTTTGCAGATCTGCGAGCTGCGCGGCGCGCATCCCGGGACTGAAATGGTTTAGCTGCGCGACGTCTCGCCACGGCGGGTAGTAAGGGTCTTTGGCGAGCGCGATGAAACGCGTCCCTTGGACCGTTTCCGTCGGATAATAAAGCGACGGGTCTCGCTCGAACTCCTGCTGCCCGGCCTGAACGTAAAATTCCGGATGCTCGTGCACCCACGGATGATCGAGCGCCGTGTGGTTGCCCACAAAATCAAGGAACAGCGCCATACCTCGCGCACGCAAGTTTTCGCGAGCGGCGTCGAGAGATTCCCATGTGCAGATGCCGGCATCGGGGATATATCCCGCCACGGCGTAAGGGGAACTGATCACCTCATCGGCTTTCCATCCCGGCAAGGCGCGATCAAACTGCGGAAAATTTGCGGGATTCTCCAAAGTAATGCGGCGCGATTCCTCGCTGCGCTTCCACACACCCATGAGCCAGATGATGTTGAAGCCAAGTTGTGCGAGCGCATCCCATTCCGCATCCGGGACTTCGAGAAGTCCGATCTCTTTGTGAAGCCGTGCGGAAAGCTCCTCGAGCCAGGTCCACGTGTTGATTTCGTATAGATGAGGATGGGAACGGATACGAAAGCTCGCGGCCGGGCGATTTGAACTTGTCATTTGAGAGACACTAATGGCGCTCCGGGGCCATGTCAATGAGCACGAAATAATTTACCTGCTGCTTGCTGCGCAGTAGAATCGCTCGTCCCGCAAGGTGTCGCCAAATCGGAGTCGCCATGGTCGCCCGCGTAACGCACTATCGGATACGTCCCGGAAAAGTCGAGGAATTTGCCGCCACGATAAAGCCACTAACGAGTGCGATGGATAAACTGCCCGGATTTCGCGTGCTGTTGGTTCTACGGGGAGAAGATTCAACGGGCCGCGATGCCACGGCTATTTCGGTGTGGGACTCAGCCGCGGATTTGAAGAACTGCGACAATGATGCTTTTTATTATGGCGTACTGGCGCGTTTGCTGAGTTATTGCGAAAGCTTCTCTCCGATGCGCCAGCAGGAAGTGTTGGTCAGCAAATTCCCGAATACTTAGCGGCGAGCGAAGGCAGAAATTGCCATGACGGAAGTCTCGTGGCTGGCTTCCGGCCTCGTGTGGACAAACCGGAGTGTTAGTGCCACATTACTTACGGTTTGGGTTTAGTTGGTCTTCGGGGCGGAGAGATCGCACCCAACGCTGGGGAGGAGGATCTTATGACGAAACGTTGGATGCTGGCGGCCGTTGCGGTTGTTTTCGCCGTGGGTTTGTCCGCGGCGCAGCAGGGCAATTCCAAGAAAACGGCTTCGTGGTCCGGTGTGGTTACCAACAACATGTGCGGAGCCAAGGATGCCAGCGCCGCCAAGGCCGAATGCACCACGAAGTGCGTGAAGTCTCACGGAGCGAAATATGCTCTGTACGACGCCACGGCCGATAAAGTCTATGTTCTCGAACCCCAGGACCAGGCGGAAGGCCACGCCGGACACGACGTGACGGTGACCGGCACGCTGGATGGCGACACCATCCACCTTGCGTCACTCACAGTGAATCCAGCGAAGGGCTCATAAGGGGTGGGTCCGATCCCGTTTCCGCTGACGCAAACCCATCTTCGCAAATTCCGCGCGCATACGAAAGGGCAGGGCAAATGGCCTCGCCCTTTTTCTTTTGTTTGCGTCTTGCAAGAATTGCCGTGGCGCACCCGCTCGATGTCAGCGTTCTGTTATACTGCCCGGCCGCCCACATTGAATTGATTACGAAAGGCTCTTCATTATGAACCTCCGCAATAGATTCGCGGTTCTGTTTTTGATCATCATGGCCGCAGGGGCCTCCCGGGCGCAATCTCCAGTTGCCGCGAGTGTTCTGGCAACCCCGACTGAGTCTGTGAAACGCACGCTCACCGTGGACGATTATTTTCGAATCAAGGAAGTCGGAGATCCGCAGCTGAGTCCCGACGGAAAGTGGGTCGCATATACCGTGCGGACCGCGAATGTGAAAGACGACAAAAATTACGAGCGCATTTGGATGGCCCCAGTGTCCGGCGGCGCTGCAATCCCGCAGACGTCCGACGGAGTGACGTCTTCTCATCCGCGCTGGAGCCCGGACGGAAAATTTCTCGCCTTTATTTCCGCGCGCACCGCAGCCAGTGACGAAGAAGAGTCAGACAAGAAGCAAGTCTGGCTTCTGAATCGCGAAGGGGGCGAAGCGCAAAAGCTGACCGATACCGTTCAGGACGTGCAAAGTTTCGCATGGTCGCCTTCGAGCGACCGGCTGGTGCTCCTGCTGCAGGATGCCTCGCCGGAAGAAATCGAAGCCGCGCGCGACAAAGCAAAAGACAGCAAGGCGAAGCCGAAGGCGCGGCCGTGGGTCATTGACCGGTTGCATTTCAAGGAGGACGAGCTCGGCTATCTCGATCGGCGGCGCACACATCTGTACGTTTTCAATATCGCCGATCATCAGCAAACGCAAGTTACTTCCGGCGATTACGACGATTCCGATCCGGCGTGGTCTCCCGACGGCACCAAAATCGCTTTCGCTAGCAACCGCACCGCCGAGCCCGACTTGAATTACAACACGGACATCTGGACAGTAGACGCAGCTAATACCGATAAGGGCAAATCGCTCGTGCATGTCACCACGGGTCCGGGGTCAGAGGCCGCGCCGGCGTGGTCTCCCGATGGAAAATGCATCGCATTCAGCACGCAATTGGACCCGAAGCTTTCTGAGTATGCGACGTTTCACATTGGCGTCGCTCCAGCGACCGGCGGTGAAGCGAGAATTCTAACGCTGACGCTGGACCGCAACTCCACGGTGCCGCGCTTTTCCGTTGACGGCAAATGGATCTACTTCATCGCCGATGATGACGGAACGCAGAATTTATTGCGCGTACCGGCAGCCGGAGGCCAAATCCAGCGGCCCATCGGTGGACGCAAGATGGTCGAGTCATTTTCCATGAGCAACGATGGCGCGGTGTCGGCGGTGATCGGCGAACTGACGCATCCCGCCGAACTGTATTATCTGCCGGCGGATGGCGAACTGCGCAAATTGACCACAACGAATGACGCGCTGATGGCTGAGCTGCGTCTACCGGACGTCGAGTACGTGCATTTCAAAACCAAAGACGGCACGACCGTCGCAGGCTATCTGTACAAGCCTCCCGATTATCAGCCGGGCGTGAGGTATCCCACGATTTTGAGACCGCACGGCGGCCCCGTGTGGGCGTACTACGCGGAATTCAACTTCGATCCGCAATTATTTGCCGCAAACGGCTACGTCGTGCTCACGCCTAACCCGCGCGGCTCATCGGGCTACGGGCAGGATTACTGCAAAGCGATTTTCGCCGATTGGGGCAACAAGGATTTCGCCGACGACATCGCCATGGTGGATTACGCGGTGGCCCAGGGAATCGCGGATCCGGAGAAGCTCGGCGTCGGCGGCTGGTCGTATGGCGCCATTTCGACGAACTTCATTATTTCTCAGACTACGCGATTCAAGGCCGCGATATCCGGCGCCGGAGAATTTTTGTACGTCACGAATTGGGGCCACGATTTGTATTCGCGCGACTGGGAATACGAACTCGGGCTCCCTTGGGAAAATCGCGCGCTGTGGGAAAAGCTATCACCGTTCAATCGCGTCACCAAGATCACCACGCCAACTCTCATCATGGGCGGCGACATGGATTCAAACGTTCCGGTTATCAATGGCGAGCAAATGTATCAGAGCTTGCGCCGCCTGGCTGTGCCCACCCTGCTCGTCGTTTACCCCGGCGAATTCCACGACTTCACGCGGCCCTCCTTCATTAAGGACCGCTACGAGCGCTACCTCGATTGGTACGGACACTACGTAAAAGGCGTGGGGCCGGCGATTCCACCGGAAACCAAAACCGCGGATTAGGCAAAACCCAACAGGAGGAAATCTCTGGCCTCGTCCGCGGCGCAGCGGACGAGGGCGCAACGCCAACTAGCCTACTTACTTTGCAGCACTGTCAATAAACGCCCCGACGTTGGACTTCAATTTGGCCAAGTCCTCTTCATGCAAGTAAATCATGTGGCCAGCATCGTAATACTCCAGCTGAATGTTGCTGCGAAGATTCCCGGGCAGAAACAGATGATCCATCGTGTATTCGGTGGCGAAAAAGGGCGTGGCCATATCGTAAAAGCCGTTCTCCACTTGCACGTGCAAGTGCGGATTGGCCATCAGCGCTTGAATCAGATCTCCTGTAACGTTCGCGGACCCGGGAAAGTATCCCGATGATCCCGGCCCGTGATGTTTCCAATCCCAGTTGCTGCCCGGCTCGCCGCTCAGCACTTCGTAAGACCGTTCGATCGTGACCTTCAACTCTTCGCGCGTGTAGCTATTGAACGCGGCGGTGAATGCTCCGCGCACGGCAACATAGGAGGGGTCCTCCTCCGCGTATTCCGTAAGCAGATCGTAGGTGGGCATGGTGTAGCGCGAATCGTAGCGGCCGGTGGTCAACCCGCGGCTGCGTTCCAGCTCCACATTGAATTGGGGCAGGCTCACGCGCAGGTCGGCCTTCAACAGATAATCTTCGTTCAGGCCGGTAAAGTGCGAAAGTTTCTTCGCGATGTCGGCCTTTTCCGCGGCGTTGATGTTCGTTCCCTTCATCAACGCGCCTGCGTAGTCGGTCGATGCGAACTTGCGCGCTTCGGCGAGGAACGCGTTCAAATCGGCGGGAGGCTCCGGCAACACCTTTTGATATGCCGCGGTAGCCGCGTAGCTGGGAAGATACAAGATGTAGGGCGTATCGTCGCCGGGATTGAACGAAATTGTCCCCAAATTAAGTACGGACGAAATCAGGACGATTCCGCTGATGTACATGCCGTCATGAGACTGCAGATAATTTCCCAACGCTGCGGACCGGAACGTCCCGTAGCTTTCGCCGATCAGGAACTTCGGGGAATTCCAGCGATTGTTCCGGTTCGTGTAGATACTGATGAACTGCGCGAACATTTTCACGTCCTCGTCCACGCCCCAAAAATCCTTGTTCTGCGCTTTTCCGACAGCATGACTGAAGCCGGTGCCGACCGGATCGATAAAAACCAGGTCGGCCTTGTCCAGCAAGGAATTCGCGTTGTCTTCCAGTTTATAGGGTGCAGGCGGCGTGAACGCGGCATTGGCGTTCACCACGCGTCGCGGGCCGAATGCCCCCATGTGCAGCCAGATCGAGGACGAGCCCGGGCCGCCGTTGTAGATGAACGCGATGGGACGCTGGCTGAAATCCTTCACGTCGCTGCGTGTGTAGGCCGTGGAATAAATCAGCGCGGTTGGCTCGCCCTTCTCGTCCTTCAGCAGCGTGGTCGAGGCGGTGGCCTTGTAGGCGATTGTCTGACCGCCGATACGGATGGTGTGCTCGGTGACGAAGGACTCTTCCTTCGGCGGGTTCGCCTCGGCCGGTTTTGTTTCGCTGGCCTTCGCATCCGCCGCTGGCTTTGTGTCTTTGCTGGGCTCCTGAGCTGCCGCCCGTGTAGCGTGTCCAAAAAGCAGCAGTGCCACCACGCCCATTCCAAAAATCCTCTTCATTTGCGCTCCGATCGCTCGATTTGACGCCCCAATTATCGCCGAGGGATTCTACGCAGCCACGGAAACGCAAGTCAAATTGGGATCGCTAGGTGCAGGGAGGATTCACGAAGGTCAACGTGATGTCGCTGGTGTCCGCGTCAGCGCCGTCAACGGTGCGGACATCCGAAAGAATCCGTGCGGGAATCGTGCAAGCGTCGTCGGCGTGGCGTCGGCTTAGGCGCTGAGGGTCGAGATCTTCCCACGCCGAAATTGTGTAACGCGTGGAATCGAGCAACGCGAATTCGTAAACGCCATCCTCGATTTTTTTCGCGGCGGGGTTGTCGCCCTGTTCGGCTTTGGCCAGGACGGTCACCTCGCCGGGGGGATGGCCGTCTTGCCATTTAAGCTGAACCTTGATCTTGCGCGTGGGAAAGCCGTGCGTGAGCTTGATATTCACGTTCAGCAACTGCTGGCCGTCTTTCATTTTGATTATTTTGGCGTCGGTTTGGTCAGGTGTGCCGGGATAAAACGTGCGTGGGAACGGCGTGTTGGGATCCTGGCGGTTCATGCGATTGAAGACCAGCAGATATTCGCCCGGACCGATGTGATCGAACTCGAATTTGCCGTCGCCGCCCTGAAAACTCCACAGACCCGGACGCGACTCGTCGAAACGGTCGGCCCGATAGAGCTCGACGGAGGCCAGCTTGAGCGGCTTGCCATCCGGACCAAGCACGCTGCCGTGAATTTTCCCCGTCGGTAGCGCATTGACGTTGTACTCATAGCACGCGCCGTTGGGAATTTTGAAGGGGGGCAGGCCTCCCTTCAGCGTCTTTTGCGTGAATTCAAATCGCGCGGGCAGGTCGGCTGTGTATTGATACTGGCCTGCATGCACGTCGTAGAAAGAATAAACGCCATCGGGCCCGGTACTGGTCGAGAAGCGGTCGTCTTTGGACCGCAGCTTTAGTTTGATATGCGGCAGGGGATCGTCCGGATCGTCGGTGGGCGCAAGAAGTGGAGGGTCCGCGCGGCGCAGGACGCCGAAAACGGAAGCAACCTTGTCGTGATTGCGCATGGCGCGCAATTGCGGCAATAGCGCGCGGCCATCGCTTGCCGGCCGGGTGTTGCCGCAAATGACTGCGAAAAGACGACCCTCGGTCTCCTGCTGCGTAAAGACGATGTACTGATCGCCTTTCTTGAAGTGGTAGGCGCAATCGCCGTCATCGCCGCCGGAAAAAACGTCAATTTCCGGCGCGTCTGGCCCGGCGAATCTCTCGTCAATGTGAAAATGGTAGCGCGTAACGGGTGCAGGTGGTTGCGTGACCGCTCCGTTGGCGTTGTCGCTGGCCCCACTGCTGTCAGCCGCGGGCGCAACGTCGGCAACCTCGGTCACGGTTCCCAGAAAAACCACGTCGTCCGCCTGAAGTCCCGGACATGCCCCTGGCGGTTCTTTTGAACAGGTGCAAGCCCGCAGGCCCGAAGGCACTAGAAACAACAGAAACGACGCCGCAAGAAATGCTCGTTGGATCATCGCTAGATATCGTACATTGTGACGCGCGTGAAAATCGAGCGCCGGAACCACAAATTTTGAAGTGGGGGAAATTACAGAAGCTGTGCCGGGATTTTGATACACTCTCCCCAAATTCGGGGAAAAGCACAAGCTCGACGGAAAACAGGCTGCGTCATTTCCAGAGGAACATCCCGAAATGACGGTGGCATTTCTTACTGAGGAGCGTTCAGGGGCCATGAAAAGAGCATCTCTCATTCTAAGTATCGTGTGTCTGACTTTCGCGATAGCGGCCAGCGCACAACAGCAGCCTGCCGCGGCGCAACAGCCAGACCAATCCATCTATCACGTCACGATGGTCGGGAAAACCGTGACTTCGGTCAGTTACCAGCATCGCAGCGGCTCGACCATGGTTGATTTTCGCGGTACGCCATTGATGCCGCTGGCGAAGGGCGACGCCAAGGTTGACAGCAAACAGGGCTCGATCATCGTGAACGCCAGTTTCCGGGACATGAAGCCCGCACAGATGTTCGGCAAGGAGTATTTGACGTACGTGCTGTGGGCCATAACGCCGGAAGGCAAGCCCAACAACCTCGGTGAGCTGCTGCTGGATGGCACGAAAAGCAAGCTGACCGCCACCACCAACTTGCAATCATTCGGCATGATTGTCACCGCCGAGCCATATTTTGCAGTGAACATGCCCAGCGATGTGGTGGTGCTCGAAAACGCGGTGCGGCCCGACACGGCCGGGAGTTTCGAGCAAGTGACCGCGAACTACGAGCTGCTTCAGCGCGGTCAGTACACCTATGACATGTCCAAGGCCACCGAACCCATCACGGATTTTTCGCCGAAGGTTCCCTTGGAAGTCTACGAGGCGCGCAATGCCGTGGCCATCGCCCAGAGCGCTGGAGCAGATAAGCTCGCGCCCGACGCGTATCAAAAAGCGCTGGCTTCTTTGAATCAGGCGGAAGCTTTGCTGAAAAGCAAAGCCAGCAAGAAAGAAGTCATCGCCGCGGCTCGCGACGCCGTGCAAACGGCGGCGGACGCCCGCATGATTGCACTGAAGCGCGCCGCGGACCAGCAAGCGGCCGCGGAACGGGCGGCGCAACAAGCCGCTACGGATGCGGCCAACGCGAAGCAGAAAGAAGAAGAAGCCGCGCGCCAGCAGGCCGAATTGCAAAAACTTCAGGCAGAGCGTGACGCGGCTCGCGAAGCCCAAGCGCGTGCCGAAGCGGACGCTGCTCGCGCTCAAGCGGATGCGGCACGGAACCAGGCCGATGCCACGGCGCTGGCGGCTCAACAACAAGCCAAAGCGGCGCAAGATGCCGCCGCAAAGGCCGAGGCCGATAAGCAGGCCCTGCGCGCCGCTTTGCTGGCGCAGTTCAATCGCATATTGCCGACCACGGACACGGCTCGCGGCCTGCAAGTCAACATGGCCGACGTGTTGTTTGCGTTTGGCAAATATGACTTGCAGCCGCCTGCCCGCGAAGCCCTGGCGAAATTCTCCGGCATTGTGCTGGCTCATCCCGGTCTGCATTTATCGGTGGAAGGGTATACGGACAGCGTCGGCAGTGATGCGTTTAACCAAACTCTCTCGGAGCAGCGCGCCAATGCCGTTCGGGATTATTTGGTGCAACAAGGCCTTGATCCCACTTCCCTTGCCGCGACGGGCTTTGGAAAGTCGAATCCAGTTGCGGGCAACGACACAGCGATGGGCAGGCAGCAGAACCGCCGCGTGGAAATCATTATTTCCGGGGAAGTGATCGGCACGAAAATCGGCCAGCCCACCGCGCCACCGCAGCAATAACGGCGCGAAACGCTCGGGCTTTCGGGCGTCAGTGGCTTAGAGCCTGGGCGTACACTAACGTCTTTCGTCAGGGCACGGCTTCAGCCATGGCGTAACAGCGTGAAATCAATGCGACTTCAGCCGCTGGGGTCGTTAAACGCGTGGGCTGGCCTGGCGGGCTACTCCTTCGGCGCGTTTGCCTTTGAGCCGGCCGCGTTAATGCCACATGCGAAATCCACCCACAAACGCGTTTTCGTTGGTGCCCATGCGCGCACCCGGCGGCAGCTTCTTCAGTTTC
Source organism: uncultured Acidobacteriota bacterium (assembly GCA_963795005.1). Taxonomy (GTDB): domain Bacteria; phylum Acidobacteriota; class Terriglobia; order Acidiferrales; family UBA7541; genus Palsa-295. The sequence continues at coordinate 213,184 of CAWCGE010000002.1, forward strand.
TTGACGTTCCCGCCGCCCAGAACTACATAGTCGGCTTCCAGTGCCGCCTTTAGTTGTTCCACGATCTTGAAAACGTGGTGGCGCCATTTTTTCTTGCCCAGCCGCTCCAGTCCCCGAATACCGAGGTAATCTTCGTAAGTTTTGCCGTGCTTGTAGGAAAGGTGCGCCAGTTCCATCGGTTCCAGCACTCCGTTAACAATCATCGCTGATCCCAGCCCGGTTCCCAGACCCAAAAAGAGCATGCGCCCGCCTTTATAACTGCCCAACGCCTGCATCGCCGCGTCATTGACGAGCTTGACGGGGCAGCCAAGGGCTTTGCGAAAGTCGAACCCCATCCATCCGCCGCCCAGATTGTGCGGCTCGCGCAGTGGGTGGCCGCTAATGACTGGACCCGGATAACCCAGCGAGATGCACTCGTAGCCCCACCCGCGAGTCGCCTGCTTCACGAGCTGCACCACCTTCTTCGCCGTCATTTCGGGGCCCGATGGGATTTTCACCGGCTCTTTCTGCCCACTCATCAGCAATTTGATGTGTGTTCCACCCACATCAATCACCAGGATCTTTTGCGATTTCGCGGCGGCGGACTTGGTCTTCATGTAATCTCCTTCGAGGCAAACTCGAACTTATATCCCGCGACGCCCAGCCGTCAAACCTTAAGAACACTGCGATCGAAACTTTCGGGCCGCCAGCCAGGCGGAAACGAAGACTGTGAAAGTTGAATCCATAGTTCCCGCGCAGTACAATCCGCGGTTTCAATGGCCTTCCGGCGCGATCTGCGGGCGATGCGACGCTAACTCCAGGACGCAGAGTCAGCGATGCAGCCGCCACCACGTGAAGGAGCAAAAGGCATGAGCATCCGCTGGACGTACGCGCTGATCGTGGCTGTTCTATTCATATTGGCCTCGCCGCGGCGTTGCTCGGCACAAAATACGATTCCTTGCGCTTCCAACGATGGCGGCCGCCAATACTGCCCCGCCGATACGCGAGGCGGTGTCACGCTCGTGCGCCAGAACAGCCAATCACCGTGCGTGCAAGGTCAAACGTGGGGATATGACGGCCGTAACGTCTGGGTGGACCATGGCTGCCGCGCCGTCTTTCAACTCGGTTATACCGGGCCCGGTGGACCTGGAGGTCCGGGCACTTACGTGGTCACCTGTGAATCCAATAAAAACCACCGACGCTATTGCGAAATCAACGATCCGCGTTCACAAGTGGACCTCATTCAACAACTGAGCGGCAACCCCTGTACGCGGGGGATAACCTGGGGAAACGACGGCTTAGGTATTTGGGTGGACCGCGGTTGCCGCGCGAAGTTTAGTGTCACCGCGTATAACGGCACGCCCGCGTGGTGGTGGAATTCCGGAGGTCATCATCGTCCCACGGACCAGCCGCGCAACGGGGCTTGCTTCTTCCGGCAGGCGCATTACAGCGGCGACTATTTCTGCCAGGAGAAGGGCACCAGCCTCAACGTCCCTCCCGGTTTCAACGACCAAATTTCTTCGATTCGAATCTACGGAAACGTAACCGTCACCTTTTACAACGATGCCAACTTCGGCGGCCCGAACGCTTCTACTCGCAAGGCCGTATCGGACTTGCGCGCTTGGAGCCTCGGACCCTACACCAACAAGAACTGGAATAACCGCATCAGTTCCATCCGCATTTATTAGCGCTCGATGACGCGCCTATCCATCTCGCTCAAACGCGCGAAGCGCAGCGTCATGCCGCCGCAATCCTTCCGCGAAGGCTGTTATCATACGGCATGATTCGCATTTCTTGCGGTGGGGTCCTTTTTGATTTGGACGGTGTTTTGGTGGACTCCACTCCCGCGGTGTGTCGTGTGTGGACAGCCTGGGCGCTGAAGCACGGGTTTGATCCCGACGAGGTAGTTCACAAGGCTCACGGCCGCCCCAGCATTACGACCGTGCGCGAATACCTTCCCGAAGGCGACGCCGAGGCCGAAAATCGCGAAATCGAGCGCGGCGAGATCGCGGATATCACAGACGTCAAAGCTTTGCCGGGCGCCGTCGAGGTGCTGCAAGCACTTCCGCCCGACCGCTGGGCCATCGTCACTTCCTGCACGCGTGCGCTGGCAGCGGTGCGAATTCGTGCTGCGGGCCTGCCTCCGCCGAGACATCTGGTCACCTCGAGCGATATCACGCGCGGCAAGCCCGACCCCGAACCGTACCTCAAAGGCGCCGCCAAACTCGGCCTTCCAGCGAGCGACTGTGTTGTGATCGAGGACGCTGGAGCGGGAGTGCGCTCTGCGAAAGCCGCCGGAGCGCGCGTCATCGGCCTGCGCACATCTCATTCGGAAGCGGAACTCCGCGTGGCTGGCGCCGATTGGATCGCGGACGATTGCGCCAGCATTTCGATTGATCGAACGCCTGGATCGGATCCAATCGTCCTGCTGGTGAACGACAACCCTATTGGCCAGGCCTAGCGGCGTCGCTGCATCTGCTGGTTTTCAGGAGGGCGGAGCTTTAGCTCCGACGTCAAGCATGCCCTACCATCAGGGCCCTGAGGCATGATTTTGACTTTTTCCGCGCTCTGCTAGCCGTCAGAAAACTAATCGGCTCATCGTCGCGAACCTCAGTGTGTTGCTTTAAAAACGCGCACATAGTCCACGAGCATGGTCTGCGGGAATGCAGTGGTTGCGTCAGGAGGGCCAGGCCAATCGCCGCCGACCGCAACGTTCAGGATGATGAAGAACGGATGATCGAAAACCCATTTCATCCCGGCGGGCAGGCGCGCGGGTGTGAACGTCGCGTATAGTTCTTGATCCACAAAGAAGCGCACGGTCTTCGGTTCCCATTCAATCGCGAAAACGTGGAAATCATCGGCGAAGTGCACGCCGCCTGGGAGCTTGTATGCGGATGTGTAGTCGCGATCGCCCGAGTACCCGGGCCCGTGCAGCGAGCCGTGTACCAGCGACGGCTCTTTGCCGATGTTCTCCATGATGTCAATCTCGCCGCAGGCCGGCCAGCCGATCGTCCCGATATCGTTTCCCAGCAGCCAGAACGCCGGCCACAGCCCGTGTCCGCGAGGAATCTTGATGCGCGCCTCGAACCGTCCGTACGCCTGCTCGAAAAGCCCTTGCGTCGTGATTCGCGCGGACGTGTATTCGCGCGCCACGTGGTCGGGCCCGGTGAAATTTTCTTTTAGCGCCTGAATCACCAGATTGCCGTCGCGAATGAAAGAATTCTCCGGCCGGTTCGTGTAGTACTCCAGCTCATGATTGCCCCAGCCGTTCCCGCCGACCTCGAATTTCCATTTCGCCGGGTCAGGACGAGAGCCGTCAGGCCCGTTGAACTCGTCGCTCCAAACCAAAGTCCACGCGGATTTGTCATCTTGCAGGAACGCATCGCCCGCCGTGGCCTTGCACACGCCAAGCATTGCAAGCAACGAAGTAAACACCACGACAAAACGCGCAAAATGCAACCTGGATCGTGTCATGTTCCTCCGTCACCGAACGAGATCGTACCGGGCCTCGGTCAACGCCGGTGATAAGAACCTAAAATGCGAAGGGACATTATGGCACTGCTAGGTATGTTGGGGTGAGCGATGGGATTTGAAAACGAGGGACAAATCCTAACCGCCAGTGATTCTGTTGCGCTTACCCCGGCGTTTGCCCCTCAACCATCCCCTCTGAACCGCATTTTGATACCAAAGTGATGCCAAAATTCGAGAGTCGATTTTCGCATGAACTGTAAAGTTTACAGTGGACAAACTGGTCCGTTTGCCAGGAGAGGGCGGAAGCCAAATGCCCCGACGTTATTACGGAAGAGTTTCTACAAAAATGCTTACAAAGTAGGTTAGGGCTGCCGTCATTTGGTTGGTGGGACTCTCTCCAAGGATCCCGCGGGAAGTATCTGTAGAGCGAGGTGATTCCGTAAGAATTCATAGCGATCGTGTCGGGCCTCGGAATTGAGTGCGTGATTCGAGTCGTAGAACTTGATTTCCTTGGGGCCTTTGCTCATGTCGAAATATTTCTGTTCCATCGGCACGGTCATGAACTCGTCGTGCGTCGCATATTGAAAAAACGCAGGCGAGGGCCCGAGATAGGCCGTGTACTCTCCAGGGTCCGACCAGCCGTATTTGTCGAGGAACGCTTTGATCTTTTCGTCGCCGACTTTTTTGCGGAACTCGACGATCATCGGCAGATCCGAAGTCAGCATGTCCGATACCGCGACGGGATTCCCTATAAAGACGAACGCCGCCGGACGCTTGTCCACCGCGTCGAGGATTGCGCCACACGAGGCACCGAAGCTATGTCCGACGAATGCGATGCGCTTGGGGTCCACGTCCCGTCGCGCGAGTAAGAGATCGAGTGCGCGCCGGAGGTCCAACACTTCCTGCCGCGTAACCTCGGCGGTCTGCGGTCCGAGAGGGTCGGCGTCAGGCTTAAATCCGGGACGAACCATGGGAGCATCGATCAGTAGCGAGACGACACCAGCCGACGCGAGGGTGATGGCTTCGTCAACGAATTCGCTGCGGTTCGCGGTGGGAGAATTGGGCATCATCCAATGTCCCCACAGGATAGCTGCGAATATACCTTCCCCATTCGGCACGACGAGATATGCGGAGACGACCCCGCCTGCTGGACTGGCGTAGATGATGTCATGAACGTCTACACCTGCGCGGGATTGGACGGAGATTTCCTTAATGTCGAGAGGAGTGTGGGCATCGTACTGGAAGTGCTTCAGAGCTAGAGAGTAGGAGTCTTGGGCGAAGACAGGTTCAAGCAGAAAGAGCATCAGCAGAATTGCGGAGAATTTCATCGGGAATCTCCGGTTTGGACCTTCTGCTCGCGCATCGTACGCTTCCCCTGCCAACGACACAACAAATTTGCCACCAGTGTCGCTGCAAAATGAGAATGTCCGGTTTGTGCAAAGTAGAAATGTCCGCTTTCATGGATGGCCGAGGGCGCTATGGAGACGGAGCGAATCGCTTTGAGCCAACGAGAACGGGACCGCTTGAAGTGTTGTACAAAGTGTGTACGGGATTGAAGAAATTCGGGAATTTGAAGGCCCACCGAGGGTCCGAAGGTACGAAAGAAAGCGAGCCGCTTCTTCGGGATCCTAACAGTCGTTGCCTCAGATAGACTAATATCAGCCACCGTGATTCTTCCAGAAGTCAACAACCTGCGCTACGATAGCCCGCGGAGCTTGCTCGGGCATATAGTGGCCGCGATTCTCGAAAATCCCGCCTCGGACGTCGCTCGCCACGACCTCCATTGTTTTGATCATTGCATCACTCGTCCCGCTTTTCGCACCGGTGGTGGGCCATCCGCCCGTGGCGACACTGCGTCTAAACCTGCACCCTTCAAAAACCGAAGGGTGCGCCACCCGCCAATCTTTCCTTGCAGACCTCCCTGCGCCGCATCGGCAAGAGAATTCAAGCATCCAATTCGTGTAACAGTTTGATGCCCATTTCAATTCTGTGCGGGGAATGAGGAGTCTATGCCCGATAGTCCGCGTCTGCCCAATACTCCGCTTTCTATTCTGGACTTGGCCCACTTGCGACAGGGGGGGACGGCTCAGGAAGCTTTCCACAACGCTCGCGCGCTGGCCCAGCGCGCAGAGTCCCTGGGCTACAAGCGATTCTGGCTGGCGGAACATCACAATATTGGGGGAGTCGCATGCTCGGCGACGTCGGTTTTGATCAGTTACATTGCGAATGCAACCTCGACAATCCGCGTGGGTTCTGGGGGCATCATGCTGCCGAATCATGCGCCGCTGGCAATTGCAGAACAGTTCGGCACGCTCGAATCACTCTTTCCCGGCCGGATCGACCTGGGCCTCGGTCGCGCCCCCGGTGGTGATTCGGAAGCGGCGCGTGCTCTCCGCGGTTCCGTGCACGACACGGGCGAGAATTTCCCAGCGCTGTTGGAGGAGTTGCGCCGGTATCTTGGTGAACCACAACCCTCGCAGCGCGTGCATGCCTATCCTGGGGAAGGCACGAACGTTCCCATATGGTTGCTGGGCTCGAGTGACTTTAGCGCGCGACTGGCCGGAAAACTCGGCTTGCCGTTTGCGTTCGCCGCTCATTTTCGGCCGGGCGCACTGTTGCCGGCCCTGCGCATCTATCGTTCGTCGTTTCGTCCCTCTCAAGTTCTTGACCGGCCCTACGTGATGGTGGGAGTCCCGATCCTGGTGGCAGACTCAGACGAGCACGCTCAGTATTTAGCTACAACACCAATCCAAATGTTCCTGAACTTGATTCGTGGTGTTCCCGGGCCGCTGCCGCCTCCCACAAGGAGCCTAGAGCCGACGCCGGAAGAGCGACAGATGGTGGCCGCAAAATTTGGAGCCGCGATTTTCGGCGCACCCGTACATGTTGCCGCGCGGCTGAACGCGTTTCTCGAGGAGACGCAGGCGGATGAGTTGATAGTAGTATCGAACACCTACAATTTCGAGGACCGGCTACGCTCCCATGAACTTCTCGCCAATCTCGCCAACCAGACACGAGAAGAACCCCAGATCGTCAGGACGGTCTAGGCGCAGGAAATTCCGTGTATGCGATATGAGGACCAGAACCTCAGCGGCGTAGCACGCAAAGCCTAGAGTTTGCCGAAACAACGGCGCAAGGACTTTACCACTCAGGCCGCCGGCGTCTTCAGGAAGTCTTGTCGATTGGTGCAGGCGGCGTTATGCCCACAATGCGAATCGCGGATTGAGGAATCGAATGAGACAAAAACGATTGATTACATTCATTGCAGTGATTCAGTTCCTTCTATGCTTGATACATCTTTTCCTCTATGAGACGTGGACATTTTCGCCCGCAGGGGGCGATACGCCCGGAGCGTTCTGGATCAAACTGGGGCTAGGCTTTTTGTCGGTGAGCTTTGTGACCGCCTCGCTACTCGCATATCGCTATACCAACGCACCTCTGCGTGCGTTTTACCGGGCAGCCGCGGTTTGGATGGGGATGCTGACCTTCCTGTTTTTCGCCGCCGTTTTCTCGTGGATTGTTTTTGGAATTGCGCGATGGGACGGGTTGGACGTGAACTTCCATCGGATCGTGGAGTTGCTGTTCGGTGCTGCCGCAATGACTGGATTCTACGGTGTGATCAACGCAAGCTGGACGAGGATCACGCGAACGACCGTGCGGCTCGCGAACCTGCCGACGGCGTGGCTGGGCAGAAGAGCGGCCCTGATCAGTGATGTGCACCTTGGGCATGTTCGCAATGGAAGTTTCTTGCGGCGTATGGTCGCGAAGATCTTGAAGGAAGAGCCGGACGCGATTTTCATCACTGGAGATCTGTATGACGGAACGGCCATCGACGCGCGGCGAGCAGCGGAGCCATTGAGCGAGCTCGTGGCGCCACAGGGTGTGTACTTCGTCGCAGGAAATCACGAGCAATTTGGGGACGACAGTAAATATCTGGATGCCATTACTGCGGCGGGAGTCCGCGTGCTACGCAATGAGAAGGTGGAAGCGGACGGTTTGCAGATTGCTGGCGTGCCATACCGGAGCGCGACGCATGGTGCCCACTTTGCGTCGGTGCTACGCGGCATCCGATTGGATCACGATCGCGCGAGCATTCTCTTGACGCACGCGCCCGACCATCCAGAGATCGCAGAGGCCGCCGGCGTTTCTCTGCAACTTTCCGGGCATACACACCTTGGGCAGTTCGTACCTTGGAGTTGGATTGCGCGTCGGATTTACCGGCAGTTTGTATATGGCTTAAGCCGAATCGGCAAGATGCAGGTTTTCACTTCAAGCGGAGCGGGTACGTGGGGACCACCACTGCGGCTGGGATCGAATCCCGAAATTGTGGTGTTGGAGTTCGAGTAAAACTACCCCATCGCCAGCAACCTCTAGGTGGTGGATCAGATCGAGTACGCCGCGAAGATCGTGGGTTCGATCCCCACCGCCCCTACCAAAGGTTCTTGTTTTCAATCTCTTATATCGTTAAGGACCCTTCAATCGGAACAAACGCTTGGACCAAGGTCAAGTTTCGGGTCAGCGAAGCCTTGTGATTTCAATGATTGGCGCAGTCTGAAAGACGCAGAGTTGAACGGGAATCCCCACCGCCTCCGCGAGTACCGCGTGGATTGAAAGTCAGGACCGGACTGCGAGTGAATTTGATCTGTCACCGCGAGGTGTCGGCTGATGTGTTTTTCGACAAGCCGCAAAGTCGCGCCAAGAGTCGATACTGGTTTCGCACCACCTCGTCTCTGGATAACTTCCGGCTTGGCGACCATTTTGGAGTTGGCATCGTCATGCCGCTATGCTCAGAAAGAAATTGCTGTTGCCGGATTTAGAAGATGGTGCCACAAAATGAAACTCTCGTTCTTTCACGAGCCGGAACTCGGGTTCGGGAATGGTGGGGCCCATGTTGACATTCGATTTTGAAGGAGGAAACATTATGAGATGGATCAACGACAAATCGCGCCGTCGCTTTCTCAAGGCGAGCTCCATGTTCGAGTAGCCGTTTGGGCATAACTTTGGCTTGCAGTCTCGGAGCCTTCCCGCTCCAGAATTTAACACGGGTTTGACAAACGGCAGGCGAGCGCGGCGCGTCAAAATCTGTAGCGGTCGTCAACACCCTTCGGCTATCATACTTTTGGCCTCGGGTCTAACCCTTCAGGAGAAGATTCGCCATGTCGCATCATTTCGATACGCCTACCGCAAAAGAAGACCCCCGCATTAACGTCTGCGACTTCTACTTGTTTCGTGGCCGCCCGGGCACAACGGTCATGGCTTTGACCGTGAATTCGAACGCCGGCGTCGGCGCGCCTGACACCTTCCGCGACGAAGGTCTCTACGCCTTTCGCTTCGACACGAATCGCGATCTTCGCGAAGACGTCACCTTCAAGGTCCAGTTCGGCGTGCCCTCCCACGGTGATGGCGGCGAGCACCAGCACGTTCAGACCTTCGCGGTCTGGCGCGCCACCGGAGCGGACGCTCTGAAGGGTGCCGCGGGCGAACTCATCATTTCCGGGAACACGGGACGCGTGGTGAAAGCGAATCAGGGCTGCCTGGCGTACGCAGGCCTCGCGCCCGATCTGTTCGCCACCAATGGCGTCGGTTTCGGTGCCTTCAGAAAAGCTCTGTGGTCTGAAAACAGGTTCGCCCCGGAGTCGTTCCAGAATGGCCAGAGCTTCTTCGCCGGCAACAATATCAGCGCCATCGTCCTCGAGCTCCCCAGCAGCCTGATCGGCCGAGGTGTGGTGCACGCCTGGGCCACCGCATCGCTCTACGGCCACGCGCCGGAGGTGCAGGTGTCGCGGTGGGGCCTGCCGATGATCACGCACTTCCTGCTCTCCGATCCTTCGCTGCACGACGCGTCAGAAAAATACAACCGCGCGGTCCCGGCGGACGAAGTGGCGCTGTTCTCTAAACCGATCCGGGACTTCATGGAAAAAGTCACCGCGCTCGCCCACTCAGCGGCCGACCCATCCGCCTACGCTACGCAACTCCTCGCGCGCCTCTGCCCAGGGGTCCTGCCCTACGAACTGGACACGCCCGCCTCATTCAGCTTTGCCGGCTTCAACGGCCGCGGCCTCGGCGACGACGTGATGGACGTGATTCTCACGCTGGTTACGAACACGGCCCTCAGCGATGGGGTGGCGCCCGATATGCGGCTGATGCGCCCGGATTTTCCCTATTTCGGCGAGCCGCACGCTACGGCGGCGAGTTCCGCGAAGCAGTGAGGGCGAAGGCGTGAGCGCACGGACCACGCAGCGGCGATCTGCAATCGGATGGATTTGCTCGCCGAATCTCCGCTGTCTCCGTCGCCGGCGCGAAGGCTTCGCGCAGGATCTGTGTGTCGACGAGCTTATACATGATCGTTGGAGGCTCAAGATTCTCGCGGAGGGTTAAAATCATGCCTCCGCAACGAGAATGTCTTCGATAGCTTCCGGTTTGTCCGCTATCCACTTCACCGCGGATCTCCTTCCGCATGGGCTTTTGCCAACTTCGCCTCGCTACCGAGCGGCGTAGATACGTCCTGAAAAATGGGGGCTCCGAACGGGGCACCCGTGAATCCGCCATCCACTATTAGCTCGACCGCGTTGACGTAGGAGGAATCGTCCGACGCAAGGAAGAGCACGGCTTTGGCAATTTCTTCCGGCTCGCCCCAACGGCCCTGCGGAACCGCAGAAGAAAAGAACTTCTCCACCTTGGCGGATTCGTCCGTGGAAATAGAGGCGCGGGGCCCGCGCTTCCAAATGGGAGTTTTGATCGCGCCTGGTGCGACGACGTTCACGCGAATGTTGCGCGGTGCAAGGTCGCCGGCGATGCAACGCGCCATCGAGACGAGACCACCCTTGGTGGCTGCATATGCGGCGACGCCAGGTTGGCCGAGATAGTTCTGTACCGACCCACTAAAGATGATGCTACCGTTGTCGTTCAGCAGAGGTGCCGCTGAATTCACCGTAAAGAAAGCGGCATTGAGGTTGGTGCGGATGACGTTCTCAAAAATGGCCTCGTCGGTCGAGCCGGTGGGAGTCCGGCCGGAGATGCCGGCATTGGCGAAGACAATGTCGAGCTTCCCGAAATCTTTGGCCAGGGCTGCGAAGAGCTGCTTGCGATCTTCCGCAATGGTGACGTCAACGCGGTAGCCACGCGCGCTCGATCCAAGTTCGGCGATCGCTTCATCGAGCGTCTTCTGGTCGCGACCAGTAATGGCGACCTGCGCGCCCTCCGCAATGAAAAGTCGGGCTGTGGCAAGACCGATGCCACTGTTGCCGCCGGTAATAAGAGCCTTTTTCCCTGTGAGCTTCATAATGCCTCCTGTTTGTAGGACCGGCATCAGACAGGATGCCCGTCATACATCTGGTTTGATGCCCAACATAGGATGACCATCGTAGATGGACGGTGCAAGAAAAAATATGTGCTATCTCGTCGAAGAGACCGCCGCAAAACATGAACGGATTGTGAACGGGGATTTGAGAACGAAGCGTGGCCGAAGTGGTGAAGGCAGCCGGCTTTTTGCATGGCGCCTTCAATGCTCATTTCGATTCGAAGGAAAAGCTGCAAGCGGCTGCCGTTGCACGGCCGGGATTAGTACCGCGAAGTCGGCTTGTGGGGAGTGGTCACCGCGCCCTGTCGCAAATTCTGGGAGGACTACGGGCTAACCGGAATTTCGTAACAGAAGACCGCTGCTGCGAAATCGCGCGACCCTTGCAAGCCGGTTTAGTCTGCGCGTAGTTGAACGTTCGGGTCCAAGCCAGACGCTCAGTTGCTGTTGTGACTCTGCATCAGCTGCACGGCACACCTGAGACGGCTGGGCTTGACGCTTGTTCCGTTTGTTCCGATTGGCGAGTGGCGGTGGCTGCAACGCACAGAGGGCGCAAGCCTTATTGGTTTGCTTGTCGTTTCGATCCCCACCGCCCCTACCAAAGGTTTTTGTTTTAAATCTGTTAGGTCGCTGCCGTCTCGCCAATTGGAACACCGTTGCTGACTGACGTTCCGCTCTGAAGTAGAAGAAGGTCGGCGATTCCAATGATTTGCAGCATTTGCGAAGAAGTCTCACAGGTACCGACGGGCACCAGAATCCCCACCGCCTTCATTAATACTCTGTGGGATCGGAGACTCGAAAGCGGGCGTCAGCCTGAGCTTGATCTGTCGCCGCAGGGCAGCGCGGCTGCCTCCCAAGCGGATGGTAGCAGCGGAGGAGAGCACCTGCCTCGTGAGCATGGGATCTGCCCATTCGAGATTCGTCAGTTCAAATGAAGCCATCGCAACTGCGAGCTTTCTGGGTCCACTCCGATTCAATTACCAGATCGCTTTCGGTCCTCTCTCTCAGCCTGTTCTATATGTTCGCCGTGTCGGACGAGTGGGGATGCGTCTATTCACAGTCCGTATACACTGGGAAGCTAGGAAAGGGAATATAATCCGCGGATGACAGCCGCAGGCCATGGCTCCTGTCAACGTGAAAAGCCGGAAGACGTTCTCCTCATGGTTGACACGATTCCGGGGTTGGTATGGTCGACTCGAGTAGATGGCTCCGCTGAATTCTTCAATCAGCGCTGCATCAGCCTATTAAATTACAACCGCTTGATCCATGTGGTCGGGGGTTCCACCCGCATCGGAGGTTCTTCTGACCAACCTACACTAGCCAATAAAGGAGATTTGCGATGAGCATTATCGACAAAGCACTAGAAGCAAACAAGACGTATGCCAAGAAATACGATCGAAAGCTGGGAGCGCATCCAACCCCCAAGATCGCAGTTGTAACCTGCATGGATCCCAGACTTTCAAACCTCCCCGAAATCCTGGGGCTGCCGCAAGCCGATATCGACGTTATCCGAACCGGCGGGCCAGCGGTAACCGAAGATGTGCTCGGAGAGCTTATCGTTTCCAACCGTGTCCTCGGAACGACGGAGATCATGCTCCTCAATCACACCGGCTGCGGATTCACGACATTCACTGACGATGAGATGAACGCGAAACTCACAGCTTTAACCGGCGACGCGTCGCCCGCTCCGATGCGCTTCTTCTCTTACAAGGACCCTGAACAGAACACACGGGAACAGATCAAGAAGGTCAGATCACATCCTTGGATCGCCAAAGAAGTTCCTGTGCGCGGTTTTATTTTCGACGTGGAGACCGGTCTTATCAGGGAAGTTCAGCAGGCTGCACAGCACACCGCTGCCTGAAGGACGGTGGCCTTGGGAGATCGATTCGGAGCGGCGACGCCCCCGGAGTAGCAGATTCCTCGTCGTCCACGTTACGTTAAGTTCTTCGGTTCAAACTCGAAACGAACAGCCTATACCCTACCATCAAGAGACAGGAAGTTTTGGATTCACGAAGGAGACCGCGACATCCGCATAATCCAATACCTGTGAGGCGAAATGACGAAAACGACGAGCTTTCGAATGGACATTCGCCCGCTTTTTACGGAGCGAGACATTAAAGGCATGAGCCCGGCGTTCAACCTGGCAAGCTATGATGACGTCAAAACGCACGCGGCCGCCATCTACGACAGAATTCGGGGAATCGGTGGCGCGGTAATGCCGCCCCCGCCCCCGAAAGGGGAAGGTCCTTGGCCTCAGGCTCGCATTGAGCTATTCGCAAAGTGGATGGCGGACGGTTACCAACCTTAGTTGGCTTACCTCGGCGCGCCGTGCATGACCCGTGTCGCCGAGCGAGCGGCGGGCTCTTGAGCGCGGGCGGTCGCGGCCGGGAAGAATGCGGCGAGACCTGGGGTTAGTCGGCATTGGCAACGACGGAAGTCAGCGAAACCAACGAAGTCCAACGACGAGCAAAGGAGAGAAAAGCATGAAAATACTTATGGTACTAACATCGCACGATCAACTCGGCAACACCGGGCGCAAGACCGGGTTCTGGCTTGAAGAATTCGCAGCCCCCTATTTTGTTTTCAGAGACGCCGGCGTACAGCTGACCCTCGCCTCACCGAAAGGCGGACTACCACCGATCGATCCGAAGAGCGATTTGCCGGAAAATCAGACGCCAGCTATGACGCGGTTCAAGCAGGACCAGACCGCGCAAAAAGAGCTTTCGGGGACGGTCAAGCTCGCCGACGTGAAAGCGGAAGATTACGACACGGTATTTTACCCGGGCGGGCACGGGCCCATGTGGGATCTCGCAGAAAGCCCCGTTTCTAAAGCTTTGCTCGAGTCCTTCTACAATTCCGGCAAGCCCATAGCTTTGGTGTGCCACTCGCCCGGCGTGCTTCGACACGTGACCTACCAGGGCGCGCCGCTTGTGAAGGGCAAACACGTGACCGGTTTCACCGATGGCGAGGAGGAAGAGGTGCAACTCACGAAGGTTGTCCCGTTTCTCGTCGAGGACGAGTTGATACGGTTGGGAGCCATCTATGAGAAAGTTGCCAACTGGCAGCCTTTCTTCGTCGTTGACGGCCGTCTCATCACCGGCCAGAACCCCGCGTCATCGACGGTCACAGCTCAAGCGCTTATGAAGTTCCTCGGAGAGAAAGCCGCTCACGCTTCTGCCTGAGTTGACGATCACATCGGTTCGCGTTAGTTATCGATGACGGGGGCCAAGGCGATTTCGCCGCCTTGGCCGTCAAGGTCCAACACGACGCGGAGCGGGGCGGCCACGCGAGTTGCGATCCATTGTCGATTGAGCGATCTGTACTGCGACCATTGAAGGAGGACGTATGTCAAATGAGAAAACAGGAAGCGCCGCCAGTGCGAGTCGAGCGCTGCAGCCCACGGAAACAAATCCTCTCGATTTTGTGCCCGACAAAATTCCTTTCGACACTCCGTATGGCCCACCGATATCACTAGACCGAGCCCAGGCGGTTATTCACGCGGCGGTGGCAGAGGCGAAGAAGCGGAATTGGAAGATGAACGTAGCGGTGGTCGATTCCGGCGGCAACCTCGTCGCCTTTCAACGAATGGACGGTGCGATGCTTGCCTCCATTCAGATTGCCGAGCACAAGGCACGAGCAGCCGCGACCTTCCGGCGCGCAACGAAGGAGTTCGAGGACGGTATCCAACTTATGCATCTCAACTATCTGCTCGCGTTCGATGGAATCATTGCCTCTCGAGGCGGCATCCCACTGATCGAACAGGGGGCGATTATCGGCGCAATCGGTTGTTCGGGAGGCACGGATTCCCAGGACGAGATCGTCAGCAAGGCAGGCGCGGCAGTAATTAACCAACTGCCGGCAAGGAACAAATGATCCAAATCTCGAGAAAGCGTTGGGGACAATCAACCGGTTTCCGAGACAAACAAATAGACAGGAGAATGCCATGACAACTGCAAGCGCACTTACGAAGCCCGCACAGATTCGCGTGACCCGGCGGTCGCCCGCCTATTGGCGTGTCACGATCGACAACCCGCCGATCAACGTGATGGGCCCGGAAATGGTCCAGCAGTTCCAGGAAGTCATCGACGCTCTCGAGGCCGACGAGCATGTCAGGGTCGTGGTCTTCGACAGCGCGGTCGACGACTACTTCCTGAATCACTCCGATTTCACGGCCAAGCTTGAGGACCTGACCTGCAATGCCGGCGGGTCCCACAGGCTTGCCGCCTTGGCCGGACTTTCTCGTGCGTCTGACCCGCTTGCCAGTCGCCTCCATCGCCCTCATCCGCGGCCGGGCGACGGGCAACGGCAGCGAGATCACGCTGGCCTGCGACATGAGTTTCGCCAGCCGCGAAAAGGCCATCATCTCGCAATGGGAGGTGGGCGTAGGGATGGTCGCCGGCGGCGGCCCCATGGCCCGGCTGCCCCGACTCATCGGCCGAAACCGCGCCCTCGAGGTGCTCTTGAGCTCGGAAGACATCAGGGCAGACCAGGCCGAGGCCTACGGCTACATTAATCGCGCCCTGCCCGACGCCGAGCTAGACGCGTTCGTAGAGGCGCTCGCGACCCGGATCGCCGGGTTCGACAAATGGGCGATCGCCAACACCAAGCGCCTCGTCAACACCAGCCTGCCGCCGGACGTCGAGCTCGGCGCCGGGTGGGATGCGTGCATCGCTTCGCTCGGGCGACCCGCCGCCCAGGATGGGATCAAAGCGCTGATGGCGCGCGGCTTCCACAAGCCGGGGGATGTCGAAAATCGGCTCGGATACTACCTGGGCCAAATCGCGCGCTAGGCCGGCGCCCGACGCGATTCTCAACTCCGGGACGTTGAGGATGGGAGGCGTTCGAAGCCAATCTTGGCGGACATGTTTCGAAAGTCTGTGGTGATGTTTTACATTTTCTGCACGAAGGAGGTTTGTATGTCTCAGAAAGCCAGCGCCGTAAAGCGTGCTCAGCAAAGCGAAGTCCGGCCTCACCAACTCGGGCAGGAGGTTTTCAAAACCATCTTGCCCGAAGATGTCGATTGGAAACCGTTCCCGGCGTTCCCGCCTGCCGTCCGGCTGGCCGTCGTCGTGGGTCAGCCCTCGGAGCCCGGCCCTTACACAATCAGGGTCAAAGCGCCCCACGGCGCGAAGCTGATGCCTCACAAGCACCCGGAGGATCGAGTCTATACCGTGATTTCCGGCGTCTTTTATATCGGACTGGGTGATGAATTCGACGCGAGTAAGTTGGAAGCCTATCCGCCCGGCGCCGTGATCGTTCTCCCTGGCAACACGCCCCATTTCCACTGGGCGAAATCCGGCGAGTACGTCACGCAAGTAACCGCGATGGGGCCGCTTGGACTGGAATACCTCAACGCGAAAGACGATCCGCGAAACAACAACTCGTAGGAAGAGCCTGCACGGTTTTTTGTAGGCTTAAAACGCGTTCGAAGCCAGGCTTGGCGGACACAGTACTGTAGTGATGTTCAAACTATTCTACGCACCATAACGAAAGGAGCCGTCAATGAACGCGGTACAAGTGGAACAGAAGAGCTACGAGATGCCCCCGCGCGAAGGGATTAGCATCGCGTATTTTCTCACCGTTGCCGACAAGGAGCGATCAGCCCGCTACTACGAAAAGGTCTTCGGCGCTCGCATTCTGACCATGGGTGACGGCAACGCGCCTCCCTACCTTCAGCTTGCGAATATCTGGATGATTCTGAACGTTGGAGGCGGGCCGACTCCCGATAAGCCGACGGTAACGCTCAGCGTCCCCGACCCAAATCACATCAACAGCTTTATGAATTTCCGCGTTGCGGATATTCAAGCCTGCTATGAATTGTGGAAAAGTCGAGGAGCCGAGTTCCTCACGCCGCCGATACCAAAGTACGGCGAGATTCGCTGCTACATCCGCGATCCTGACGGTTACATTATCGAGGTCGGACAGAGCACCGACCTCAAGTACGGTTAACGCCCGGCCCAGACAGGACTCCGACTCTGGGCCTCGCCGTCGCGCTTCTGCCAGTCTTTGCCTTGAACGGTGACTCGCTCTGACACCGAAAGGAGTACCAGATGGATGGCGCAAATGGACTGAAAGGGACAACGGTTAGTGTGAACGTTTTTACCGCCCGGGGAAAGGTTGGGCAGCGTCCGCGGCAGCGCGGGAAAGATTTGGGGGGGTGTGATGTGCTCCGCCAAGTCCAGCAGCCAAAATCGAAGTCCTGCTTGACAGAGGATTAGCCATGGAGCGCAAAAGCAAGCTCACTATTGCGATAGCCACCGCGGTGCTCGCCGTCGTCGGCGCCAGGATCATTTACGCGCAGGACCACGCGCAGGACAAGTACTCGCTGAAATCGCCGAGTGGAATCGCGTTCTCCGATTTCAGGGGATACGAGGACTGGGCGGTGGTCTCTTCCGCGCGGACTGACGAAATGCTCAAGGTAATCGTCGCCAATCCGACCATGATCAAGGCGTACAAGGCAGGCGTGCCGGGGAACGGCAAGCCTTTCCCGGAAGGCTCCATGATCGTGAAGCTCCAGTGGAAGTCGAAGAAGAGCACGGAGGCCCCTTTCGTCGTGGATGTGCCGGACGTCTTTTCCCAGGCTTTCGTCATGGAAAAGGACAGCAAGAGATTTCCGAAAAGCGGCGGATGGGGATACGCGGTGTTCAACTACGATGCGGCATCGGACAAGTTCACGGCCGATCCCAAAAGCCTCTCAGACTGCGGAAACACGTGCCACACGGCCGTGAAGGCGAAGGACTACATCTTCCACCCGTACCAGAAGCGTTGAACCAGGCCGCTCCGGACATCAAGTGCCCCGCGGAGCTCCAACAGAGATTAACCCAGAGACCCGTTAAGTCCTGACTACCGCGGTTACCGGAGAAGTCGAACCGCATAATATAGGGCATCGTCACAGCACATCCTCCGATGGAGGGACAAGAAATGGATTGGAAACAGTTGGTCCAGTTTGTGCTGTCGGGTAGCAGTGGTTTGGAACAAAATGCCATCCTGCTGGTACGCGTTGCGATCGGGCTGTTCTTCGCCATCTCCGGGGCAAACAAATTGTTTGTCGCCGGCGGCACGAAACCTGTTTTCGATACGCTCGTTAAGGCCAAAGTCCCGTTTCCCCAGCCAGACGGCTTATTTCGTGTCGGCTGTCGAGTTCGTCTGCGGATCCTTGGTGACGCTGGGGTTTCTTTCGAGTCTCGCCTGTGCGGCTTTATTGGTCGATATGACTGTCGCGGTCCTGACCAGCGCGCTTTCCACCATTACTAAAGGACTTTCGCCTCTTAACTGGCTCGACGATGTCCTCTACCTTCCGGAAGTCCTGTACGTACTCTTTTTTATCTGGCTGATCTGCTCTGGTCCGGGAAAGTTCAGTGTCGATTACTGGCTCGCCGGCAAGTTACTTGGGTGATCGAAGTAGACTGAGCCGATTCCGCCTACGGACAAACCAGACCCAGCTCTCTCGGGGGCGTATGCAGCCGGAAATTTAAATTAGAAAGACCGTTAAAAAAATCCGATTGAGGAGGCTAGCATGGCAGTCACCACGGAAATCGCGCCGAATGTCTATCGCATCTCGATCTTTGCTCAATGGGGGAATTTCCAGTTCAACCATTTTCTGGTGAAAGACGATGAACCGCTGCTGTTCCACACCGGGCTGCGCGGAATGCACGCGGAAATTCGTGAGGCCGTCTCAAAGCTCATCAACCTTTCCGAGTTGCGCCACATCAGCTTCAGCCATTTTGAGTCAGACGAGTGCGGATCGCTCCATGATTGGCTCGCTGCAGCGCCCAACGCCGATGTGATCTGCAGCGAGGTTGGCGCCATGGTGAACATGAACGACTTCATTGGCCGGGACGCACGCGGCCTCGCTGACGGTGCGACCTTTGCGACGGGGAAGTACCGCTTTCGCTACTGCCAGACTCCCCATCTGCCCCACGGCTGGGACGCTGGCGTCCTCTTCGAAGAAACGCAGGGAACACTGCTCTGTTCGGACCTGTTCCATCAGATGGGCGACGTCGAACCGCTCACCTCTGCCGATGTCGCGGGCCGCTCGCGTCAGGCGCTGAAGGAATTTCAGGCGGGCGTTCTCGCGGAGTATGTGCCCTACACACCACTCACCGCGCAGAACTTGAAAAAGCTCGCCGACCTAAAGCCCAAAACGCTCGCCATCATGCATGGCTCTAGCTTTACAGGTGACTGCGCCCGAGCACTTGATGACCTCAATGTGGTGTTACGCGAGGTCTTCGGTCGGCAGAAGTAGGTAGGGACAGGTACCGCGGCACTCTGTCTCTCATCCTTCCAGACCAAGAGATACGGAATTTTGCGCGGATCGTCGAGATTAGCGCGCACAATCCATGCGGTATGACGGGCATCTGTTCGCAGTTCAGCCGCGCCCAGAAGCCGAGGGTCAGGCGCCAGCAGCGGCGGAGCGCGCCGAGGTTGTGCCGAGCGCCTCGCTCAGATGCGCTATCACCAGCCCGATGGCGGTGCGCGTCGCGGGCGTACCCGCGATGGGATTCAGCATCGCGAAGTCATGAATGGTTTGCAGGCAGCGCACGGCCGTCACCTTGACGCCGGCCTCGGTGAGCTTGCGGCCGTAGGCCTCTCCCTCGTCGCGCAGCACGTCGTTTTCGACGGTGATGAGCAGCGCAGGCGGCAGACCCTTGAGTTGAGCAAGCGGCGCCTGAAGTGGCGACACGGTCGGCTTTTTGCGCGAAGCGACGCGAGGCTCGTACTCGTCCCAGAACCACTTCATGGCGTTTTTGGTATTCCAGGGGCCGTTCGCGAATTGCTTGTACGACGCCGTGTTCATGCCGGCGTCGGTGGCGGGATAGAGCATCACCTGGTAAAGGAACTTCGGGCCGCCGCGATCTTTCGCAAGCAGCGTAACCGCGGCCACCATGTTGCCGCCGGCGCTGTCGCCACAGATGGCGATCCGCTTGGTGTCGATGTTGTGCGCTGCTCCTTTTGCGGCGATGTATTTCGCGGTGCCGTAAGCCTCTTCGATGGCCGTCGGATACTTGGCTTCTGGCGAAGGCGTGTAATTCACGAACACGATGGCGGCGTTGATGCCGTTGGCGAGTTCGCGAACCAGACGATCGTGCGTATTGGCGTTGCCCAGAATCCAGCCGCCGCCGTGCGTGTAAATCACCGCAGGAAGCGCACCACTGGATTTTTCCGGGCGAATGATGCGAATCGAAGTCTCGCCGGTCGGGCCGGCGGGAATCTTCAGGTCTTCGATTTGCGCGGCCAGCTTGGCGACAGGCTTGGACTGAAGCGAATCGAGAACGTTGCGGGCGTCGGCGACGCTCATCTTGTAGATGGGCGGGCCGCCCGCGGCTACGAGTGCGTCAATGAAGCCAGCGGTGGTGGCTTCGAGTACGGGGCCTTGCGTGCGCGGTGTAGCTTTTTTCTTTCCTGGCATGTGACCCTCCGTCAGATTCGGTTGCCTTCTTTGTTAGAAGGCAGGTTGCTCTATCCGCCTGAGCTACGGGCGCACCGTAGATAATCCTCATTTTAAGGCATTTGTGAACCAAACAGAAGGCTCCCATGGGCACATTGAATCTCTCTGATGGCGTAGACGCTCACATTTGTTCGCGACAGGTTAGCAGCGCGGAACATCTTGAAGTGAAATTCGAGCCACTCGGCCTAGAGCATTGACCAGAGCAACCGTTGAAGCGCGGCGTAATCAAGGCGGGTCAAGCCGACAGCCAGAGCCATTATCAACACTCCGACTATCGTCAGAATCATGACCGAAGGACTCGGTGAACGCCTATGGGCTTCCGGCAGTAAGTCTGAGGTCGCCGTATAAAGAAAGAAACCAGACGCCAGGGCCAAAAAAACAGCCAGCCACTTCGGCGATGGCAAGAATCGCAGGGCAAGCAGCGCACCGATCACTGGCGCAATTGCATCCATCCCAAGAAACACAAAATCTATCCGCCCTGCCTCTTCTCCCCGAGTAACCAACATCATTGTGTTGAGTCCATCACTCATGTCGTGCGCGACGATTGCCAGAGCTACCGAAATGCCAACTCCCATATTCACTAGGCTTGCAGCCCCGATGGCGGCACCGTCGAGAGTGCTGTGCGCGATGAGTCCGATGGCACTCATTCGGCCAAGGCGGCGATGCGCTTCATTTGCGCAATCGCCTTCCGGGCAAGAGTGAAGAACCAAGACGCGCTCCGCTACGTAGAAGCCCAGGAACCCGATCACCAACACGAGAAACATTACCCGTACACTCCAGCCTTGCGACTGTGCGGCGTCAATGGACTCCGGCAACAGATCGAAGAAGGTGGCGCCAAGAAGCATTCCGGCCCCCACCCCTAAGAGCAAATGAAGTCGCTTTTGTCCACGAACTGCCACCAACCCTCCGCAGATTGTCGAGAGCATCGCGAACGCGCTGAGAGTCACAGCAACAATTTTGATGTCGATTGTCCGTACCCTTGACTGAGGCCCCGTAGCTTTCTATACCATACTGCATCCTTACTGGCGGCCTGGATTCGATTGCCCTTCCTCAACACCCTCTTTCCGACCTGAGCGATTGTTTTAATACAATCCCCGACGTGCAAAAGGTGACGATCACATCGCCGGGATCATGGACCACTTCACCGAAGCGCTCGGACTCTCGCACAAAGCGCCCTTCGCGGAAAT
Organism: uncultured Acidobacteriota bacterium; assembly: GCA_963795005.1. Lineage (GTDB taxonomy): Bacteria > Acidobacteriota > Terriglobia > Acidiferrales > UBA7541 > Palsa-295. The sequence goes on from CAWCGE010000002.1 coordinate 234,566, forward strand.
CTCCTGTCGCTTGAAACCACCAACCAGCCAGGCCAGGCCGATATTTCAAAGCGATCATTCGATCCCTCCGAGCCGGAAGCCTATCGGCGGGATGTCCCAAAGGCTGAAGTGCACATCGTCGACGGGGGCCATTTCGCGCTCGATACCGCGCCGGATGAAATTGCCCAGCTCGTTCGGAGCTTCATGAGCCGAGAAAGTGCTGCCGCGGCATGACAGTCGCTTGGCGCTGTGACTTCGTCATGACGAGCGGCACGCCGATGATTTGAACGTCGAAGTGAATTTCATCTCGGAGTGCGTTCTGCCTCGAGTTGTGACGGATGAGTCACTTCCACGCGCGAGTGCTTCCAGGACGGCTTGCGGGCGGATTGGCAGATGACGAACGCGCGCGCCCGTGGCGGCGAAGATCGCGTTTGCAATTGCGGGGGCGACGGGCGTGGTGGCCGGCTCGCCGAGGCCGACTGGTGTTTCTGTGCTGGGAAGAAACTCGATTTCGATTTCGGGCATGTCTCCCATACGCAGCACTCGATAGGAATTGAGATTGGTGTC
>CAWCGE010000003.1:0-411748 GCA_963795005.1 uncultured Acidobacteriota bacterium
ACGCAGCAATAAAAGCTCCCAGGGCTATGGTGACAACACTCAGTAATAGATTCGCTGCCGCTGGGACGAAGATGATCGAAACCGTCATCAGCTCCCGCTTCATGATTAGTTCTTAGGCACATCAGGCCGGTTCCACCATCCTCCGCCGAGAGCTTGAAAGAGCGCTGCGGTGTCTGCGTAGCGATTGGCCTGTGCCTGAACGAGATTGATCACGGCCTGCTGATAGGCTTGTTCGGCGCTTAAGAGCGCCAGGTAATTGGCGTAGCCGGATTGATACTGCTTCTTTGACAGATCGAGCGTCACAACTGCAGCATCTTTTGCGGCTGCTGCGGCCTTCAACGCATCGGCGTCCTGTTGCAGGGCATTCAGCGTGTCCGCGACATTCTGAAACGCGGTCAAGACAGTGCTCCGATATTGTTCGGCGGCTTCAGTATAAGCAGCTTTCGCAGCGCGCTCGCGGTGCAGCAGCGTTCCGCCGTCAAAGATGGGTTGCGCGACGCTTGCTCCTACATCCCAAAAGCCCGTTCCCGGCTCGAATAGATGACCGAGCACCACTGCCATGCTGCCGGCATCGGCGGTCAGCGCAAAATTTGGCAGCCGATTCGCGATTGCAATTCCAATCTGCGCGCTCGCCGAATGCAGGTTCTCCTCGGCTTGACGCACATCCGGACGCTGCTCCACGAGCTGCGAAGGAAGGCTCAGCGGCAGTTCCTGCGGCAATTGCAAACTGGAAAGCTCAAACTTTTCAGGCAGATCCTGGCTCGGAAAACCGCCCGATAACGCAGCAAGCAGATCACGTTGCTGGGCCAATTGCTTCAGCAGCGGAGGCAGCGTAGCGACAACTTGCGCGAGCTGAGATTCCTGCGCCGCGACGTCGAGCCGGCTGACATATCCGTTCGCAAACTGGTGGCGCAAAATATCCAGCTCATCGGTATTGATGGTGATGAGTTCATGAGTTGCTTCGATCTGCGCCCGCAACGAGGCTTCTTGAATGGCTCCGCCGGCCACGTTTGCGCTCAAAGTGATGTGCGTTGCGGCCAGCGCAAAGCGCGCTTGTTGGTCCTGCGCCTGCAGTGACTCCACGGTTCGGCGGTTGAGGCCGAAAACGTCGGGCACAAACGAGACGCTGACCTCCGGCGTGTAGAAGCTGTAATTGAGAGCGCTCGTGTTGGTTACTGGCGATACGTTGCTCGACGATTTCGCTCGCGTCGCCGAGAAGCCGCCGGTCACACTCGGATAGTAAGCTCCGCGTTGCGCCAGCACGTTCTCTCTCGCGACGATCAACGCAGCTTGTGCCGCCTTAAGGTTGGGATTGGCTTTGAGCGAGCGCTCAATCAAGTCGTTGAGTGGCTGCGAGTGAAATAGCGTCCACCACTCTCCCGGAATGTCGCGCCCGTCAAAAAGCTTTTGCGCTTCTCCGCCAGTGACGTTGGCTGTGCTACTGGTAGTCGAAATGGGAGTCGGCGTGTAGCCGGTGACATTCGGAGCGGCAGGCTTCTTGAAGTTCGGCCCGACCGCGCAACCTGTTGCGAACAATACGAGGGAACCCGCGATGATGGGGACGAGGCGCGATTTGTGAGTGAGCACCATGCGAATCAATTGCCTGTGCGCCTGCGGTTCATATGCGTCCCGTCGAGCGCTCCGGTATTTCTGGAATTTGAATTTCCGACTCCACCAACGATTGGCGGATTAGGTCCGCGATGGCGCACATTGCTGAGCGATGGCACGGAGGGCCGGACGGCGCTCGGCTGCCGAACGGTCGCAGCATTATGGGCTGTCTCGTTCCGGCTTCGTCCGTTTTCTGCGGCGCCGACAGTTCTATCTGAACCAGGATGATCAGAATTCTTAGAGTCTTGGGATGCGGACCGTTCGCGCCTGTTCGCAAGCTCATTACGGCGGCTTGGTTTGCTCAGGCTCGCGTTGGCAGCCGGCGCTTTGTTGCCGGAAACTTTAGGATGGTTTTGTTGATCTTCAGAAGGCTTGCCAACGTGTGTACCGTCGGCAGCCGGAGCTGCATGATCGGCTTCACGCGAATGATTGCCCACTGTATCCGCGGCACTCCGGTTAGACGTTTGTTGTGCTGCCGCAACAGATTGGGCCGCGCCAGCCGCACCGACTGCGGATGCAGCGTAGCCTAGCGCCAGAAAAATAAGACCAATGGCCCTCATTTGGACGCCCCTGACGGCGCGCGATGGTGTGGCTCCAGAAATATCATCCTCAGCGCGGGCACGGCCACAAGCAGCATGATGGGACCAACCAGCATGCCGCCCACAATCACGGTGGCCAGCGGACGCTGCACCTGGCTGCCAATGCCCGTGGAAATTGCCGCGGGAAGCAGGCCAATGCAGGCCGAAAGCGCCGTCATCAGCAAGGGGCGCATCCGCGTGGAGGCAGCGCGGAACATGGCCTCCTCAGGCGCGAAGCCGTGTAGCCTCTCCTGGTTGTAAAAAGTAATCATCAGGATGCCGTCCATAACCGACACGCCGAAGAGTGAGACGAAGCCGATGGCGGCAGAGATGCTGAAATTGAGTCCGGAGAGATATAGTGCGAGTATGCCGCCAACAATCGCGTCGGGGATGCCTGCGAGCGCCAACAGGCAGTCGCGCAGGTTATTGAACAAGGTGTAGAGCAGCCCGATGATCAGCACCAGGCTGATCGGCACAATAATTTCCAGGCGTTTCTTGGCCTCCTGAAGATCTCCGAATTCTCCGGCCCAAATCAGCCTATATCCCGGCGGAAGTTTCACGTTCGTCGCGATTCGCTTCTGAGCTTCCTCAACGGTACCGCCCAGGTCGCGGCCGCGCACGCTGAACTTCACCGGGATGAAACGCTGCACGCCTTCGTGATATATCCACGCGGCTCCCGTATCCAAGGTGATGGTGGCCAGTTCGCTCAACGGAATATAGGCATTGGCGCCGCTCGCAGTTTGATAGCCCACTTTAATGTTGCGGATCGTTTCGATGCTGTCGCGATATTCCGGCGTATAACGGACAACCAAGTCGAACTGCCGATCGCCCTCCAGAACCGATGTCGCTACCGCTCCGCCCATCGCCGCTTGAACGATCGAGTTCACATCGCCGGAGTTCAGCCCGTAACGCGCGGCTTTCGCGCGATCCACCTTGATGTTCAGGTTCGGCTGTCCCAGGACCGGAAAGATGCCGAGGTCGGCAACTCCGCGCACCTGATTCATCTGGTCCCGGACCTGGTTGGCTAGCTGAGTCAAGACTTCCAGGTTAGGGCCGACGATCTTGACCGAATTTACGCCTTTGACGCCGGAGATCCCTTCCTCGATGTTGTCCTCAATATACTGCGAGAAATTGAAGACGACGCCCGGCAACTCGTTGTTAAACTCCGATTGAATTTGGTCAGTCAGCTTGTCCTTGGTTACCCCTCTTGGCCACTGGTCAAAAGGTTTGAGCGGCGCGAACAATTCAACGTTCGAGAATGGTGAAGCATCGCTGCCGTCATCGGGCCGGCCATGCTGCGAGACCACCGTAATCACTTCGGGATGCCGCAGGAGAATCTCCCGCATTTTTCTTGAGGCCGCCTCGCCGTCTTCCAGCGAAAGCGTGGTCGGCATGGAAGCGCGAATCCAAAAATTGCCTTCCTCCAAATGCGGAAGAAACTCGCTGCCAAGTCGCGGCGCGATCAGAAAAAATGTTCCCAGAGATAATGCAAGTTCGATTCCCACCACAAGCACGCGGTTACGCAACGAAAAATGCAGCGTAGGCGTGTAAATCCGATGCAACACTCGGACCACAAAGGTTTCCGCTTCCTTCACACGTTCCGGGAGCAGCATGGAAGCGATCACTGGCGTGACCGTGAACGTTGCAATCAAAGCTCCGGCGAGGGCATAGCCATAAGTGCGCGCCATGGGGCCGAAAATCTGGCCCTCAACTCCCTGCATGGTGAACAGCGGCACGAAACCGGCCACGGTGATGAGTGCCGAAAATAGAACCGCCTTGTCCACCTGTAACGCACTGATCAAAATCAGCCGCAAACGATCCGTCCATCCGTGGCCGGGCACTAGATGCTCGCCCTCCGTGTCTTGCGTCGGGTCGGGTCCCCAGTAACCTCCCGCCAGGCGTTGCAGCAGACCCTGCCTTTCCTCCGGGCTTCGCTGAAAATTGCGAAAAACATTTTCGACGAGAATCACCGCCGAATCTACAATGATGCCGAAATCCACCGCGCCCACCGACAGCAGGTTCGCGCTTTCCCCCATGAGCACCAGCAAAATCGTGGCGAAGAACAACGCGAACGGGATATTCAATCCCACGATGGTCGCGCTGCGCAGATTGCCCAGGAAAATCCATTGAATCAAGAAGACCAGCAAACATCCGAATATCAGGTTGTGCAGAACTGTGTGCGTGGTGAGGGCGACCAATGAAGAGCGGTCATAAAATGGAACAACTTTGACGCCCGGCGGCAGGCTCCCATCGTGATTCAGTTTTTCGATTGCCGTTTCGACCTTGGGAATCATGTCGGCGGTCTGCTCGGTGCGCCGCATCACCACAATCGCTCCAACGACGTCATCGTGTCGGTCGCGGCCCAGAATGCCGAGTCTGGGTCGGTAGCCCACCGAAACCTTCCCGACATCCCTCACCAATACCGGGACACCGTTGATTTGATTGAGGACTACGTTCTCGATGTCGCCGACCTTGTAACCCTGAGCCAGGTCATCGTTGCCGCCGTCATCAATCAGGCCGACACCACGAATATTGATGGACTGCTGGCCAATGCGGATTTCGCGCCCGCCCACGTTGATATTCGCGTTGCCCAGGGCGGTCAACATCTGCGGCACAGTGACGCTGTAGGCTTCCAGCTTGTGTGGGTCCACCTCGACTTGAAATTCCTTGGTAGGGCCGCCCCAACTGTTTATGGCTGCGATGCCGGGAATGGTCAATAGCCGGCGCGCAACAATCCAGTCCTGAACCGTGCGCAGGTTCGTGATTCCGAAGTGTGACGGCCCGACGACCTGATAACGATAGATTTCTCCCGTCGAACTGTTCGCTTGAATTGAGGGCACTAGATTGTCTGGCAGCGTCACATTCTGCTGCATCGCAACCGATGCCTGGGCGTAGGCAAAGTTATAGTCCACGCCATATTTAAAGCTGACGCGAACGAAGGACAGCCCGTAGAACGAAGTAGATCGGATGACGTCAATCCCGGGAGTGGTATACAGACCAATCTCCATCGGAATCGTGTAGTAACGCTCCATTTCCTCCGCGGAGAGGCCCGGCGCCTGCGCGGTAATTTCCAGGATGACGGGTGTTGGATTCGGATACGCCTCGATGTTGAGCGCTTTAAACGCGACGATCCCAGCGCCGAGGAATAGCAACACCCCTGCCACAACGATCGGGCGGCGGCTGAGACAAAACGCGACTAGAGACTTGAACATGGCTCGTTGTCTTTCGGGGAATGGGGGCTGGGCATTCGATCTAATCCGTTGGCGGCGCTTGAAGCATGTTGCTCAGGAACACGGCCCCGTCGCTCACGGCGAGTTCTCCCGGTTGCAGACCGGCGAGAATCTGAACCCGGCCGTCGGTTCGCAGGCCTGTCTTGACGACTTTTTGCACAAAATGGCGGCGATCGCTGGTCACCCATGCGGTCATGGTTCCATCGGCTTCGCGCACCACGCCGTTCGCTGGTATGGCGGTGGCTTCTACCGGGTCGTGGACGCGTATCACAAAGTTCGCGAGCATTCCGGGCCGCAGCTCATCGCGGGGATCCGCGATTTCGGAGCGGGTCGTTACTCGATGAGTGTTCGGATCGACGGCTGAGTAAATCTTGGAAATTTTTCCTTGGAACTCGCGGCCAGGGTAGGCCATCACCTCCACTTGGACCGGCTGTCCCAGATGGAGCAGTGAGATGTCGCTTTCAACCACATCCGCGAGCATCCATTTGAGCGAGACGTCCGACACGGTGTAAGGCGCGGGATCGCTTCCCGGCTGAACTAAGAATCCAGGTTGTGCGTTCTTCGATGTGACCTTGCCTGCGATTGGACTGCGCACGACCAGGGCGGGATCGATCTTGCGCGACGCAATCATTTGATCAATTTCTGCGTCCGTTTTACCGAAGACGCGGACTGCGTCCCGCGCGGCCTTGAGCGCGCCCTCCGCGGTTTGCTGATCCGAAGTGGCTTGCTCCAGCTCGCGCTGCGATACCCCGTTTGCTCCGTTTAGGCTCTTCGCGCGCTCCAGTTCCTTGTTGGTTAGTTCGAAAGTCGCTGCCGCGCCGATCAGGTTCGACTCAGCCTGAATGAGATCCGGGCTCTTGATTGTGTAGAGGGACTGTTCCTTCTGAACCTGTGTCCCCAGCTGGACAAACATGTTAAGGATGGTTCCCTGATAAAGTGGAAAGACCTGCACCGAAAGGTCGCCATCGAAATCAATATTGCCGACTGCGTCCTCCTCAACGGGAAACAAGTAGGTGCCGACGGGCTCAACCTTGAGTGCGCTGAGTTGGCTCGATGATAAGTCCAGGGCCGGTTCGGACGAGGACGCATTGGAGTTTGGGGATGCCTGCTGCGGCGTCGCGGGCGCGGACTGACCGTGACTGCGCGCCGAAACCAGGAGCCCCGTCGCTATCGCGATAAGGATTGCCGCAATAGTTGCAAAGACCGCAGCAGTTTTCTTGCCGATATGAACTGGATGTTTCATCGTATCCGTTCTGCCATCACGCGTTTCAAGGTCCGGTTTACACGGCGAAAAAACTGCGCTAAATCGCCTGCTCGTTGAGCCTCAGTAGAATGGTTCCCCCAGCCATACTGCCTGCGCGACACAGACACGAACAATCCTGTCTTTTGGGTGACGAAGGTGTCTTTCGGCCCAGGTCAGACTATCTTTCGGCCATCCGCCTCGCATCGGGATGGTCTGCGGCGCGGAGTTGCGGCAATATGCGAGTTGCCAGATATGGAACTTTCGTTGATCTATCGGCGCGAGAATCGCACGCGATTTCTAATCGCAGCGGCGGTTCTGATTGTGGCGATCGCCACGATTGACTGGCTCACCAAACCGTACATCTCAATCGGGTTTCTATATCTCTTTCCCATCATGCTGATCGCAGGTTTCGTTCCGCGTTGGCAGATCGTGGTGGTCGCACTTGTTTGCGCAGTTCTTCAAGAGCTGTTCAGCGAACTCCCGTCAGGCGAAGCAATCACGAGATTGCTGATGGCTTCCGCCGGTTTCGTCGGAACCGGCCTTTTTGTTTCTGAGATTATTCGCAGCCGGCAAATGGCCATGGAACACGCCGAGGAAGTGGAAACTCACAGCAATTTGCGTCAGGAGGCGGAGGAGCAGGTTCGTATCCTGGTGGACAGCAGCCCCGCGGCGATCGTCACGATTGACGCTTCCAGCAAAATCCTGCTTGCCAATGAGGCCGCGCGAGTTCTGTTTGCGCAGGGGGATACTTCCATCGCGGGCCAGTCGATCGCCGAATTCTTGCCGGCGCTGCAAAGCGCGGTGCAGACGCAGGGGTCGCGGCAGTTTCATACCGAACTTCGCTGCCGCGGCAAACGGAAAAATGGGGAAGCGTTCCTCGCGGCCGTGTGGTTTTCAAATTATCCTACGAGCCAAGGACCGAGGCTCGCGGCGATCGTCGTTGATCTTTCCGAGGACTTGCGTGACCGTGAGGATTTGACCCTCGATTACCTGCTGAAGAACACAAAAATATTGATGGGTGCGGTGGCGCACGAAATTCGCAACATTTGCGGCGCGGTCTTAGCTGTGTACAAGAATCTGTCCCGCCTTTCGTCATTGAAGGATAACGAGGATTTTCGCGCTCTGGGGACCTTAATCGAGGGCTTGGAAAAACTCTCCGAGATGGAGCTACTGCCGTCGCGCGACCATAACTCGACTGCGGTTGAACTAACCAGTCTGCTCGACGAACTGCGCATCTTGATCGAACCTGCGTATCGCGAGGCGGGTGCAGGAATTGTGTGGCGCTTGCAAGACGATCTTCCGCTCGTCACCGGCGACCGCTATGGATTGCAGCAAGTGTTCCTCAACCTTGCTCGAAATAGCCAACGTGCCATGGAATCAACGGAAAAGAAGCAGCTGACCATCAGCAGCGACCTGGAATCCAGCGCGGTGGTGATCCGCTTTGAGGACACTGGTACGGGAATTTCGTCGCCCCACGAACTGTTCAAGCCGTTCCAGCGAGGGGCCAATGCGGCCGGCTTGGGACTATATGTCTCTCGTGCGATTCTACGAAGCGCCGGAGGGGATCTCCAATTCGAGCCGCGTAGGGAAGGCTGCTGTTTTGCGGTCAGTCTGACCAGATCTCTTTACAAGGAAGATGGCGCCGATGAATAAGACTTCGGCAAAAAATATCCGCTTGCTGCTTATTGATGACCACGCGTTGTTCCGCGAGAGCGTCTCCCGGCTGCTGCAGGTCGAACCGGGATTCGAGGTGGTCGCGCACTGCAGTTGTGGCTCCGAAGCAATGCGAATCATCGAATCGCGGGAAATCGACATCGTCCTTCTCGATGTCGATCTCGGCCAGGAAAGAGGAACTGATTTCCTCGAAACTCTTCACAGCAAGCGCTTCAAAGGAAAGGTACTGCTCGTAACTGCAGGCGTTAACGAGAATGAAGTCCCAAGCCTCATTCGGAAAGGGATCTCGGGGATCTTCTTGAAGCATGGTTCGCCAGCGTTATTGGTTCAGGGAATCCGCGAGACGATGGAGGGAAAAGCCCTATTCGAACAGGACTTGCTGAGGAGGGCATTCGAAAGCGCGCAGGAATCCAATCGGCTGCAGAGTCGCGCCCGGCTCACTGAGCGAGAGCGGCGAGTACTGTCCTATATCTTTGAAGGCCTCGCGAATAAGCAGATCGGCGATCGGCTGCAGATTTCAGAAAGCGCTGTCAAAGCGTCCTTGCAACAACTCTTCGCCAAGACTGGGGTGAGAACGCGCAGCCAATTAGTACGCATCGCCCTGGAGCAGTACCGAGATCAGCTCTAGTTCACCTGCGCTGCGGCGCGATCGCACGCAACTCTAAATGCACACTCCGCACGAAGGGAGACAGATTTCTCACGCCAACCCCCCCTCCAAAGCCAGCCGCGTCGCTGTGCACGGACTGTGGCAAGAATCCAACGTTTTCATTCCATTCGGGTTATTTTTGAGCGCAAAGCAGATTCCCCGATTTGTTGGAAACGTTAGTAGTTAGAAGTAACGGACGGAGTTGTTGGAGTCGAGTGGTGCGCGCGCAACGCAGGCTCCGCCTGACGTCTGTTCCGTTTGTTCCAGTTGGAGGGCAGGGCTAGCTGCAACGCATAGAGGGCCCAAGCCTTATTTAGTAGCTTGTCCTTTCGATCCCCACCGCCCCTACCAAGGTTTGCTGTTTTCAATGGGTTGGCTCGTTGCCGTCCGGCCAACTGGAACACCATTTCTGAGTGACGTTCCGCGCTGAAGTAGGAGGTCGGCGATTTCAATGGTTTGCAGCATTTCCGAAGAGGTCTCACAGGTGCCTACGGGCACGAGAATCCCCACCGCCTTCACTAATACGCTGTGGGCTCGGAAACTCGACAGCGGTCGTCGCGTGAGTTTGATCTGTCGCCGCAGGGCAACGCGGTTGCCTCCCAAGCGAATGGTAACAATGGAGGAGAGCGCCTGCTTCGTGAGCAGGGGCGCTGTTGAACTACTGGAGGTCGTCAGCTCAAATCGAGCCTCGCCAATTAATCGTATTTTCATTTCAAGAAGTTCCCGATACCCCGCAACCATCGGAATTTGTTCCTGCGATGTCGGGCCCGTGCTGCAATTAAGTCCCCCTACACAATACCTCAAATAAGTTGTAGTATTGTGCTGTGCGAAAAGGGCGGAAAGCAGCCGCCAAGCGGCTTTACGAGATAGCGGAAGGGCAGCAGGGTTTCTTCACGACGAAGGAGGCTAAAGCTGCGGGGTTTGCGGAGAATACTCATCCGTACCACGTTCAGACGGGAAACTGGATTCGTCAGCATCGGGGAATCTATCGGCTGGCCAGCTTTCCGCAAGGCGAGCGCCCTGACCTGATGCTTTGGTCGCTCTGGTCCAGGAATCGGGGAGAGGCCGCCCAGGGAGTCTACAGTCATCAAACAGCTCTGAGCCTTCACGATCTATCGGACGTAATGCCAGCGAAGCTGCACATGACTGTACCGAGACGCTTCCGGCGAAATAGTGAAATCCCCCGCGTGCTCGTCCTGCATTTCGCTGATCTCCCTCAGAGCGATATCGGAGTTGCTCACGGAGTGCGGGTAACAAGGCCTATGCGAACAATTCTTGACGTGCTCGCAGGTGGGGAGGTGCCACTTGCGACCCTTCGGCAAGCAGTGCGTGAAGGGCTACGGCGAGGGCTCATTCGCAGAAGCGAAATCGCAGAGGCTAGGAAACGCCTCGCTGATAGTAAGCAACTGCGAACCTTATTTCAGAAAGTAGCCGCCTGATGGAGCCCAAGAGATACGGGACACCCGCAGCCATTCGAAGGGCGCTGGAGGACAGGCTTCAGGATATCGCCGGGAAGGAAAGCGTTGACTTGCAGCGACTGCGCCGTCAGGTTGCCTTTGACCGGCTCTTGGCGCGACTGTTTCGGGCGGTACAGCCTAGCGCGCTGCCTTGGGTATTAAAGGGTGGTTACGCGATGGAGCTGCGGATCAAGACCGCGCGCACGACGAAGGACATTGACCTGACAATGCGCAGCGCCTCTAGTTCAGGCGAGAAGAAAGACGACAAGAAGAATCTGGCCAACAAAGGATAATCGTCAGGATGCCCAATGCGAGCCCGCTGGGGACGCCAGTTGCTTTCAGGTGAAAGGTATCAATGAACGTATATAGAAATGTGCTCAAAACCCCGGTGGTCACCAATAGCAGGACAGCATTGGCGGCCAACGTTTTGAAGGCGAGAGGGGATTTGGCTGCGTTGCGGGTCCAAGTGTCGACCGTGTCTGCTGCGGCTTCGAGTATGCTAAAGACCAAGCTCACGAGTCGCGTCGCCAGCTGAACTGCGCCAACACAAAGCTGCTGAGATGGCGGGATGTTAGCGGCCCAGACGCTAGCATCCAGCGCGGCGACGTGTCCGAGGCATGGCAGTCTCAATGCTCACGCGCCGCCAAGGGCCCTAAAACGAGCGACGGGCGAGTCTGTAAGCCGGATTCTCCGGACGACTTTCCCATCTCCCAGCCCTTCTGTAAGTTACTGAAATACAAGCGGTGGCAACAAGCATTGAATGTCAATTACGGTAATTGTGGCAACCCCGAAATAATTTTGGACACAGTTTGGGCACAGTTTCATGGGGTGACTCTACGGACGAATCTACTGAAAACACGGGGCGCAGGCTGGCGGGACAGAGATAGCTTTAATCTTGGGACAAGATCACCACGGCGGTGACCCACATCGGGAGACCGATCCCTGCGCACGCTGTTACATTGCGAATGCCGCCCTCGGGAACCAGAACCGAAGCGAGCGCGCACAAAATCCAGCCGTCCCCATAATGTAATAGCGAGGCGCTCTCAATAGCCTCGCGAGAGGGAGAAAATGCAATCCGATGATGACTCCCAGGAAGTGGGGTATTAGCGAGTAACGGCGGAAGTGAGCGAGTGCGATCACCGCGCCCGCCGCCAAGACCCACTCCGCAGCGGTGTCGATCCAAAACAGAGGGGCGATTGAAGCCCATCGTTTTCGGTCGGCGACGGAGTCCGCATAACGCCGAGCTGTTCGAACGTGCATCACCGTCGCTACGCCGATTAAGACTGTCGTCACGGTGACCAACAACAACGAAGCGTTTCGTGCAGTCGGAGCGAACGCCGCAGCCCAAAACATCCATGCACTTCCAAACACAGCGCAAATTAGCGCGCCTCGCGCGCGACCCTTCAATCTGGCTCCGCTTGATATCAGAGGCATGCGGATTGCGCTTACTGTTTCATACATTCATTCCGCCACAACTGTAGCACCCGAAAGCATTCCCCCTGGAGTGGAGCCGCGGAAGGGACGCGGCCTCCAAGACGCCTCGATTTTCTCAGTACATTCCGCCCATGCCGCCATGCCCTGCCCCTACTACGGCCGTTTCCTCGTCTTCCGTGATGTCGGCGATCAAAACCTCGGTGGTCAGCATTAGCGCGACGATCGACGCGGCGTTTTGCAGCGCGAGGCGAGTGACCTTAGCTGGATCAATTACGCCCGCCTTGATCATGTCGCCGAATTCGCCACTCTCTGCGTTGAATCCGAAGTTCTCTTCCTTCGAATCGCGCACACGATCCACGATAACTGCCCCTTCGTGCCCAGCGTTCTGAGCAATTTGGCGGGTAGGCTCCTCAAGAGCTCGCTTGACAATGTTGACGCCTATGGCCTCATCTTCGTGCAATTTGAGTTTGTCAAGCGCCGGGACACAGCGAAGCAGAGCCACGCCACCTCCGGGGACGATGCCTTCTTCTACAGCCGCGCGAGTGGCGTGCATGGCGTCCTCGACGCGAGCCTTCTTCTCCTTAAGTTCTGTCTCAGTCGCCGCACCCACCTTGATGACTGCTACACCGCCAACCAGCTTGGCCAGGCGCTCTTGGAGCTTTTCCTTGTCATAGTCAGAAGTGGCTTCTTCGATCTGCGCACGAAGCTGCTTAATGCGAGCTTGAATCTCTACGGCTTTGCCAGCACCCGCAATAATCGTGGTGTTGTCCTTGTCGATGATCACCTTCTTGGCGTGCCCGAGCTCTTCGATCTTCACGTTCTCGAGCTTGACGCCAAGATCTTCGCTGATGGCCTTTCCGCCAGTCAGAACAGCTATGTCTTCTAGCATTGCTTTGCGGCGGTCGCCGAAGCCGGGAGCTTTTACCGCAACGCATTGCAGAGTTCCGCGGAGCTTGTTCACAACGAGTGTCGCAAGAGCCTCGCCCTCGACGTCTTCCGAAATAATGAGGAGAGGTTTATTCACCTTGGTAGTCTGTTCGAGCAGCGGCAACAGCTCTCGTAGGGAACTCACCTTCTTTTCGTGAATCAGAATATAGACGTCCTCGAGAATGCACTCCATGCGCTCGGGAGCAGTAACGAAATAGGGGGAAAGATACCCGCGATCGAACTGCATGCCTTCGACCACTTCGAGCGTCGTCTCCATCGTCTTCGATTCTTCCACAGTGATGACGCCGTCCTTGCCCACCTTCTTCATGGCTTCCGCGATGATCCCGCCAATGTGCTTATCGTTGTTGGCGCTGATCGTCCCGACTTGGACGATCATGTCACCCTTCACGTCCCTGTGTAGTTTTCTGATTTCCTCGACGGCAACTGCAACGGCCTTCTCGATGCCGCGCTTCAGCGCCATCGGGTTTGCGCCCGCCGCTAGAGTCCTTACACCTTCGCGAAAGATGGCCTGAGCCAGCACTGTCGCCGTCGTAGTGCCGTCGCCGGCAACGTCGGAAGTCTTGGCAGCGACTTCTTTCACCATCTGCGCCCCCATGTTTTCGAGCGGGTCTTGCAGCTCGATTTCTTTCGCGACAGTCACACCGTCCTTGGTAATGATCGGCGCGCCAAACTTCTTTTCGATCACGGCATTACGCCCTTTCGGGCCCAACGTGATCTTAACGGCGTCGGCTAGAATGTTGACGCCTCGCAAAATTGCCTGACGTGAGCTCGCGCCCGTTACAATTTGTTTTGCCATTGGATTTCACCCTCCTGGGTAAATGCACACTCCTGCCCGGACCAAACAATCTCAACCGGGGAATCTACTTTTTACCGGCTGCCGCTTTTGCGACCATGCTAAATTTCGCGAGGATTTCTTCTTCCCGGAGGATCAGGTATTCCTGATCGTCGATGTTGATATCGCTCCCGGTGTACTTGCCAAACAAAATCCGATCTCCCACCCTTACATCAATCGGCACGCGCCGACCCTTCTCGATTTTTCCGGGTCCGACGGCCACCACTTCACCCTCTTGCGGTTTCTCTTTGGCCGTGTCTGGAATGATGATGCCCGATTTCGCGACTTCTTTTGCTTCCAGTCTCGTTACCAATATGCGGTCGTGCAGTGGTGTCACATTCACAGCCATTTCTTTAACCTCCGTTTAATTCATTTCGAAAAGTTCAACGCAAGATCGTGATAACTGGGACTAAGACTAAGGTCGAAACGTTTTCATGTTTTTCTGCCGGGCTATATCAAGGTCATCGGCTACCTTTTTCTGGCGGTCGATTTCCTTCTGAGGCGCCTGTTCCTCGTCCAGCTTCACGGCTTCGGCGATGGCACTCTCCGCCTCGGCATCCAGCCGTTTTGAGGACACCACAAGGCCGAAAGAATCCGAACTATTGGCACGAAAAAGGGTCACCGAGTTCTGCGGATCGTCCCAACGGGCGACGACTTTCTCCGGCGACACGTACGGATCGTGGGTGGGAAGGTCGATCTCGGGATAGAGCCTCGTCCCAGTTCCGTAGCGCGTGGAGACGGCTCGCACCATGTCGTCCTCGGTCATGCCTTCGATGGCGCTCTGATCATATGTAACTGCGATGCGGCAGAGCTCCCCGTTGTAGAACCTAAATAGAATCTGCGAAACCGGTTCCGCCGGCACCGCAGAATAAGAAGTTTCCACCGGCCAGTATTTCAGCTCCTGGATCACCGCGGGGCTTTGGTGGATTAGGGTTGCCTGGTGCGGGTCCTGGCCGATCTGCTTTGAGAGCGCGGCCAGACTTGTTCCCAGCGCAAATTTCCGGTACCTGGAAAGATCCTGAGCGGAAATCAGGGGAGTCGTAAGCACAACAAGCGCAAGAGAAATTGCCGCTTTGCGAATCATTTTCATATGCATGTCTCCTTCAAACGATTGCCGATTCAGGACGTTGCCGCATTTGCCTGCGGGATGATTTCTTCCAGAGACAGTATCTTGTCCTTAGCGCGCACTACACTGGGGTTCGCGTCGCCGGACATCTTTGTTTGTTCCCACTTCTGAACGTCCTCGTCCCGAAAAAGGAACATGCTTTTCTGAGCGTGCCGGGGGTGGGCATAAACCTGGACGCAAGGCACTCCCAGGAAATTCTTTGAGACTATTTGCGTAATTTGCAGGGAGTTAAATTTCTCCCGGTGCAGGTTCGCCAAGATACGCTTGACTGCTCTGCGCACCGTTTTTTGCACGTCAAAACCGAAGCTGGTTGTCTTGATTTCACCGGCCAGGTAGAAGAAGGTCCATCCCGCATCGTGGATTTTGCGATCCAATTCGTACCCATCGAGATCCTTAACTAATCTCCAACCGGTCGTACAGGGTTCAAATTCGAACCGCAGCGCGACCGGCAAGAGCGTCCCATCCTTGATCAGGACGGTCCCCGTTTTGATTGTCTCTGGCATCAGTGTTTTCCTCGCGCCTAGACTGATCCATTGTTTCGAAGTAACTGGTGCCGGCAGTTAGACGTTTGCGTTAGATTTGATCTTTCGTATCTGCCGCCCTTCATGCAATTGTCCGCACAGCGGTTTTCGTTGCAGTGGTATTGGCCTGTCTAAGCGGCTTTTACAACAGCCGCAAGAATGGCCCCACGAACAGTTCTTCCAGCAGGACTTACGCCGGATGTTCCATTAAAAAACCCGGCTACCCACCAAGTGTGGCCTCCCGACCGTACCGAAGTACCTTGTTGCATCGCGCAGGGTTGCACGGAGGAAGGCTGAGCTCGCGGGCGATATCCGTGTTCTTGATGGCCAGTGCCTCCTCGAGGTCTTGCCCGTGACCCACTCGGCGGGGAGCGAAGAGGTGGCATTCGCCGAGCCACATCCGAACTCCGCTTCCTCGACGACTTCCGTCTCGGATTTGATATTCATGTGCAGCTCCATCACGTGGCCGCATTCGGACGGGCCCAACAGCCCGGTGCTCACATTCAGCTTATGCTTCGGCAGACCACCGGCGTTGTGCGGGTGATTGTAATGATCAATTACCTTGTCCGACTGAGCCGTGTTGCCTTCGCGCGCGTACGGGCTTTGTTTTCCAGACGCATTCCGCGATTCTCGAATGATTTCACCAGCCATGTAGAAAGAGGTCCAGGGCTCGCTTTCGAACCGCAAGGATTCTGGCATAAGGGCGTTTTCCTCGGTCGGCTCAGTTCCAGTGTTGATTGTGTCTGCCATTATCGTCTCCCTAGAGTTTTAGTGACCCTCAGGACCTCCACGCTCACAGCCTAAAGTGACTCGCTTGTTGACGGCGTATTGAGTCTCGATTCTGGGATTCATAAAGACTGAAGCCAGAATCACCATGATGGCACCCGCACAAACCACAAAATGCAGCAGTATTTGATAATTTGCGGAGGGCCGCCATGTCACCGCCATTAGCAAGGCCGTAATGAGAGCCCACTGCCTGATTTTCCCAATCATTGCTAACCCCCGTTTTTCTGTCGAACTCCCTCTTCTTCTCCGCACGAGTGGGGGACGGACCGACCCGGTCCCTCTGAACGAGAGTTCGGTCCGTTCTCGGCTGCTAGGGAAAGCCGGCCGTCAAGCCGTAGGGGCTGTTGTGTCGCTCAGGCCACTCGCGACAGAGGATGTTTACCCGCGCGCGAGGCGTCAATTCACTATGTTATGGCTGTTGGGTGCCCTCGTTTTCGGTGATCCCGCGACAGGTTCGTCGCTCAACTCCTTTTCGGCTCTTACCCAGTCCTCGACATCTTTTCCGTGTTCGCCGCCGCGTTGAAGATACAGATCATGAGCGAGGCGAGCGATCTCTTCTCCCGATGGTTCTCTGCGTCCAAACATGGCAACCTCCTTGGCTGTCAGTGCGAGGGCCGGACTCTCGACCTCCGCAGTTGAGATTCAAATTACTTAACGTTTGCTGCGACGCTGATCTTCACCTGCTTCGGCTTAGACTCTTCACGCTTCGCCATGTGCAGGCTCAGGACCCCATTGCGATACTCGGCCCGAATGTTCTCGGAGCTGACCGTGTTCGGCAGGGAGAAGCTCCGCATGAACGGACCATAGGCGCGTTCAACTCGGAGGTAATTCTCCTCGTTGACGTCCTTCTCAAACTTCCGCTCTCCACGGATGGTCAGCGTATTGTTTTCGACGCGTACGTCAATGTCCTTGTCTTCGAGATCCGGCAGGTCGGCCTTTACGACCAATTCGTTCTCGGTTTCGTATATGTCCACTACTGGCGCCCAGGTTGCCAAGTCGGCAGAACCCGAGCGGTCGCGGGTAAAGGTGTCTTCGAACAAACGATTGACTTGGTCCTGTAACGATGCCAAACCGCGGGACTGGTCCCAACGTGTAATGGTGTTCATGGCAACCTCCTTGGTTGTCTTGCCGGTAGTCGCGTTCGTTTTGTAGGTGCCCCTTCGCCGGAGAAGTGAGGGGCGGGCGCACTTACCCGCCGACCACCGAACGAAGAGAATTGTCGAACCTAGGC
Organism: uncultured Acidobacteriota bacterium; assembly: GCA_963795005.1. Lineage (GTDB taxonomy): Bacteria > Acidobacteriota > Terriglobia > Acidiferrales > UBA7541 > Palsa-295. Next base: position 17,315 of record CAWCGE010000003.1, read on the forward strand.
TGCTACGGCAGCGGCAATCTTGTGGAAGGTCGAGTTGGAAACCTCATAGGTTTCAACCTGAGGAGTTCCCTCAACGACTCTCGCCAGGATCTTCGCCACTTCTGGATACGTTCCGCGGTTGTAGGCTTCGGCGTTCTCTTTGCTATCCCACAAACTGATTCCAAACGCTGTCGCTTCGCCTGGGCCGATAAACGTGATTTCGTCCTTGAACCCGGTCTGTTTTCGAAGCAGGGGAAGAATGTCCTTTTCGATTCTCTGGGTGAATTCCGCGACGCTATTGGGTTTCAGATGCATGGAGACTCTGCGTGCAAACATGCCAACCTCCTTGGTGTGTTGGCCAAGGGCCGATTCCAGATAACCTAATCTAGTTTAGATTACCTCATCACTTCCTCAGTCACTTAACCAACGTAGGTCAATTAACTTGACGTGTCAAGCATAATCTGCGATCCTTTTTAAGGATTAATCCAATCCGGTTAATCGTGCGGAGGCGCCCTGTGGATGTTTGTTTAGTGATCAAACAGCGACTGGAAGAATTGGGGTTTGAACAGAGAGATCTGGCGGCTGCCGCCGAAGTTACGGAGTCTTACATCTCCCAGCTGCTCACTCGGAAGAAACTACCTCCCGCGCCTGGCCGAACAGATATTTACGACAAAATGGGAAAGTTCTTGAAGCTCCCGCTCGCTGAGCTTTCGAAACTAGCTGACCACCAGCGCAAGGAGGAATTGAAGAGATCCTTGGGGGACGCACCGCCGCCCTTATTTAGGGAAGTTCGAGAGTTGGTTCTCCGTAAGTGCGCTCCCGACAAAGAAAAACAATTTCGCGTCATTTTTGAGAAGCATCCCTTCGGTGAAGTCGAACGCCTAGTCACACAAAAGCTTTTAGACGTTGGCAAGAGAGTCGCCAAAGAAGAATTGGAAAGTGAAAACTGGGTCCACCAAGTGGCTCGGCTCACCGGCCGAAGCTATGAAGAAATGCGAGTCAGCATCCTCGAGTTCCTAGACACGGATGCCGCAAACTTATCGGTTGAGAACTGCGTTACCTTCCTGGATCCGCTGGTCGAATCCTGGGACATCGACCTTGCGACCTTTGGTATGGAAATTGTGTTAAACGGGAGGCTAGCCCCAGGGGACCCCAAAAAATTTGAGTTTGTCGAAAGGGAGCCTGTCCAATCTGAGGAAGAGCGTGGGCTGAGAGAATTCTTTCGTGACACTTCCCTGAGCCATGGTGCGACGGAGGAAGAAATTGAGTTTCTAAAGAAGCTGAGGATCAAAGGAAAACGGCCCACTGCGCTCTATTATTACCGGGAATTGCAAAACCTCAGAGACCCGCTCAATTTTCAAGCACTCCTGACCCAAACTCCGCGAGCGAAAATACAGGGCCGGTCCCAGCCGGAAGCGTCAGTTCTCCCGATGCAGAAGTACCAGACTAGTGACATTAATAGAAAACTGCAGTTTGACAACACGAACAGGGCAACGCAGCGCTTTGCGGGGAACAAGGGCAGTCGGGGCAAAAAACAAAAGGCAAAGTCGTAGGATTTTTAATGACTTCAGCATCACGAGATCGCGTCAACCAAGCTCTGCGCTTGGCCTCGAACGGACCCGCGGGCAGAGAGCTCCCCTTGCGTATACTGATTGTTCATAGTGATGCCGCGGGTGTAGAGCTTTGCGTCCAGGCGCTCAGTCGGGCGCATTTCAAGGTCAGCGCAGACGTAGTTCTGACTCCGGAGCAGTTTGCTGGACGCCTGAAATCAAAATATTACGACATGGTGCTGGCTGAATACCCAGCCCCGAACTGGCAAGGACCGTCGGTGCTGGAAATCCTGCATGTGGGCGATAGGCAGATTCCCTGCATCTTCCTGACCGAAACAATAGTACTGGAAACCGAGGCGGAACTTATTACAGCAGGCGCTGCCGATTGCGTGGGAATAGATCACATTGGGCACCTTCCTGTAGCCGTTCGTCGAGCGCTCAATGACAACAAGCTGCGCGAAGAGCGCGATCAAACGGAAAAAAGACTGCGCCATTCAGAAGCACGCTACCGGGCTCTTGTAGGAAACCTGATCTATGGAATGTGCCGCTGCAGCGTCAAAGGCAAGTTCCTGGATGTCAATCCCGCGTTGGTGACCATGCTTGGTTATCCGTCCCGCGAGGAACTCTTGGCAGTGAACCTTGCTGCTGACATCCTTTGTGACCCCTCCAAACGAGCACAATTACTGGAGCACTCCGTCGAACGGGATGGCGCGGACCCCCTGGAAATTGAATGGAAGCAGAAAAATGGCACACCCCTCAAAGTTCGGCTCAGCGGACGCAAGGTCAGCAATCAGGGCGATATGGACAGTTACGAGATCATCGTCGAGAATGTCACTCAACAGCGCAAGCTCGAGGATCATTTGCGTCAACAGGCAGCCAAGGATTCTCTGACCGGACTGGCCAACTACCGCCATCTCGTGGAAACCGTTGACACTGAGATTAAGCGTTCTGAGCGGACTGCGCGTGAGTTCGCGCTCTTGTTCCTTGACCTGGATGGGTTGAAACGGATCAATGATCGTTTCGGCCACTTAGTCGGTAGTCAGGCGCTTTGCCGTCTGGCCGACGTTCTGTGTATCTGTAGCCGGAAGGTGGATACTCCGGCCCGTTTCGGTGGGGATGAGTTTGCACTTGTGCTTCCCGAGACAGGGCAGATCCAGGCTAATTTAGTAGCCCAACGCATTTGCCACAGTCTTGCGAATGATGGCAGGGAGCCAAAGCTGTCGGTCAGCGTCGGCGTCGCTATTTATCCTAAAGATGGCCAAAAGCTAGATTCCCTCTTGGGCGCGGCAGACGCGGCATTGTACTCGATGAAAGCTAAAACATGCAGCCCGGAGGCGAGCACCCGAACAACGACGACGGAGCTCCGTCTTGGAGCGGCTGCGGGTATTCCCTAACGCGCAAGGAGAACTGCTCGCGCCCGGAAGTCAGGAACTGAAAGCGTCATGCGCCCAGATTGGCCGCAGTGGCTTCCTCACTTAAACGCGGGGATGTTGCAAGCCCAGCAATCTAAGCTTCATGCCCAACGTTGCTAGAGCGGCGACATCCATGTCCTTCCCCGTGTTGCTCCAACGCTCGACGGGCGTTACGGCATTTCACGTGCGTCAGGTCCGCGCGCTTCTTAGCTTCCGCGAAATCTTCATGCCGTCCTACAAGCGCAGTTAGGTTGTCGGTGGCCTCGAAGTACTCCATCGTGGCCCTAGCGTAATCCTCAAACAGAACGCGAGCGGTCGGACATGCCACGCAAACCATGGTTACAGGGATGGGTATAATGCCGACTGGGGACTCTGTAATGCGCACGAACCGATTCTGCATTCGTTGGTAGCAATTCCGACCGCTACGCGGAAATGTCGCGTCAATCCAGACCACGCGTTTAGGAGTCTTGCATGACGCTCTCCCAAGCGGCCAAGGAGTGATCTAAACAACGCAGCAGAGTACAATCGAGCGGGCGAAGAGGAGCGATCTGAAAATGGGTTATGGTAACCGCGATAAACCAGAACGCAAATCAGGACGAGCTGGATTTGTGGATGCCCGACTCGAAGAGCTGCGGCGTCGGTGGGAAAATGCGACAGACGAACGCGAGAAGAGTGAGGTGTCCGAACAAATCCGCGAGTGGCAATCATTTAAGCCAGAAAGATCCGCACCCTCCGGCGGTAGACGATAGGAGTGCCTGTGATAGCGCTTGTAGCAAACACGCGTCTCAAAGTTCGTCAGTAGGCGCGCGCTAGATTCTCACTTCAGCCAACTCCCATCTGATCGATCGTAGTGATGGTGAATCACATTGGAGTAGGCATGTTACAATCGGCCCGCGTTTGTCGCTCTTGTGAACCCTTAGATTCGATCAGAGGGGCAGGTTCAAACTTGCAGCTTTTAATCTCCTGGAGGCGGTCGAGTAGCACAAACAGCTTAAAAACAAAGAAGGAAGAAAATCGATGAGAGAACAAGGAACAGTAAAGTGGTTCAATGCCGCCAAAGGATTTGGATTCATCCAGCGCCAGTCCGGCGAGGACGTTTTCGTTCATTTCTCGGCCATTCAAGGAGACGGATACAAGTCTCTGAACGAAGGACAGGCGGTTGAATTTGAGGTAACAAAAGGCCCCAAGGGCTTACAGGCGTCGAACGTTTCAGCTCTATAGTCATTGAACGCGGGCCTCTCGCATTGGCGAGGGGCTCACGCTTTCAGGCGGCACCGAGATCGACCTTGGAAGAGCAGATTAGCGACGGTAAAGAGCGTCAGACTAATCGCGACATACACGGCTCACTAACTGTTCAGAGCCTTCAGCGCAGTCCACGACACATTTGGCACAACATGCCCGCTTCCATCTATCAATCTAACATTTGCGGTCTGCATGAGTGCGTTGACAAAAACAACTTCAAAAACGCCTTCCTGCTGAGTGCTCCTTACATGCTCGCCTTTCTTCGGAGTGGTGAGTTTTGTTCCAGTTGACATATTCTCCTCCCGTTATCCGTACAGACTCGCAAAGGGCAGTTTGACAGGATACGGGGACCATCGCAACGGCCAAACGCCCCTCAGCTGCGTTCAAGTGCATAAACTGGACAACTGGGCTCTAAACGGTTCACACCAATGGTTCTCTACGAAACGGGAAATGCTGGACGGCTGGACAGGCTTGCCTTGATGTCCTTTCGCGCGGTGCCGCTTAATTTCGACGTATAAGTTCTCTCGTTGTTGCTGGACTTCCTCTCGTGCTTGCTCGCTGTGTAACAAAGCGGGACTGAGAGTATTCAGCTTGTCGTTCAACGCTATGAGCTGATTCACAAGGCCGTCTTTCACCTGGCACTGGTTTACCGACGTCATATGGTCAAAACCTCAGGTACATTGGATGCATGAATGACTCGGTTCGACTGGAAGCTACGTGGCCTTCGATGAATTTATCAATCCGGATTGGTGCGCTTTCCACGGCGGCTGTGGTGCTAGGCTTCGTCCTCTGGCGACTGCTTTTCGCTGCCGGACAAACGACTGCGGGGGCGGGACCGGGTCGCAGGCGCAAGTTATCGAAAAACTGGCGAGGCTGGCTCTTCGGCGAACACAACATTCCTTTTAACTAGACCACCGAGATTGCATGCTAGCGGAAGTGGTACACTGCCAACGGGGTCCCTGCAATGCCACACTTCAATGCACCCTGTAGTCCCAGCCAAAAGTTCGATTGGGAAAGTCGTTTTTACCAGTGCTTGTTGCTGCCTCATGCTGAACTTGCCGACCGAGCTTCCAAAGCCGCAGGCGTTCTCTCCGAGCGTGTCCGTCAAGCCAAAAGCCGAGTAATATCGGCTGCTGAGCAGGAAGCTCTTGACGATGCCCACCTGCATTTACGAGAAATTCAAGTATTCCAACTCGGCTTTCCTGAGATTCCCGGTGAGTTCGTCAAAGACCATTCTTTGGTGTTGAGAAACGACGAAATTGATCCGTCGCGCGACTCACCGGGCAGACGGACCCCTTTGAGTGAACGAAGGCATTTGTGGAAAATTCCCGCCGGGTCTTTGTCCAACTTTTCCGCGATACCTGCATCAAGAACGGACTCGAAATTCCGCTAATAACCGCCACCGCAACCAACGGAACGCTTGTTGTTGTGAAGCCCTCCCTAGAGTCTCGGGGTATCATCTTGGCGTGCCATGTCAGACCGCTAACGATCTTTTTGAAGAGTTTTCTAAAGCCACGCACGAGCACTTTGAGGCTACTGGCAACTTGTCTGTGCTTACGGGACAGCATGAGAGTTTTGCGGAAGCCAAGAAAGTCGTGGACGAGAAGCATTCGAAATTACGCGCCGCGCGGCAAGCCTTAGAACAGCACTGGAAAAAACATGGGTGCCGAGGCGTTAGCAAAACGGGGCATGAATAGACTGCTGATAACAAGATACCTATTTTCTCTAGACGGTCTAAAGAACTCCCGCCAGAAATTTGACCATGCGCCTTCCCAGATGATCTTTCTGCAACTCGATTTTCCGTTGAATGGTGACGTTTAGGCTTGGCGGCGATTGCAGCTTTTCCCACTCCAACTTCAGTTTGGATGCCTCCTCGGCTGCGTCTGCTAAATAGGCACCAGGATTATCTGCGACCCGCTGGCAAATCACCGCCAGCTCGGCCGAGCCTGCTCTTTCAAGTTCCAGTATCGAAGTCATGACGATAATTCTAACATGCAATACTATCGGTCTACGCTGGGCAGTTCGGCTTTTCGTGCGTGCCTTGTAGGCGAACTTTTTGATCCCGCAGAAGCCCCCTGCGGTCCCACAAGGAAAACCAGATAGTCGGTTGCGCCGAATTGGGCCCTCGACAGTTAAGGCGAAATCGTCAAAGAGTGCGTGAGCGGTCGGACAAAACACGGGCGTTTGGAATTGTTCGTTCGTCATTTTGATGCCGTCGCGGCAGCATACCTAATCGTTTACCGAAAGTCGTCAGTGGCTTACACTCCATAAATGAAAGAACCTTCGCACCACGACCACATCGTTCCTTGTCCCCGCTGTTATACGAGGATGCGGATTCGGTGCGCGTCTCCAGGCGAAAGCGGCGGAACGTTTGAAAAGTTCGTTACCTGCTTAAACCCGCAGTACAAACACGTTTTTGTAGCATCGCTGCTCGGACCATTCTTGGAAGGCCCGTTCGCCATTAGGTGAGCGTCTAGTTCACGAAAGTTCATTAGCTGCACGTATCGTCACGTCTTCGAAAACTTCTCAATCAGATAAACGACTAGTCCCATTCCGCAAGCGAACAGCACGAGGTCGAATCCGTTGTGCAGCTTTGCGATGGTCCAGCAAGCGAGGACGACGAAACCGACACCCAGCCATATTGTTTTCTTCTTCATTCGGCGGAATCCTGTCTCCAACCTAGCACGTTCGCAAGACCAACACGGCCAGCAGACACCGGCCAGGCGGGCCACATTCTTCTGCGGCCCGGACAGAGTGTAGGTTATCTGTGACGTGATTCCAATTTGGTGTCAAATGGCAAGCAAAGGGGGTATTGTCACTAGGTCTCACTAGCATGTGCCGTGCCCCGCCTTTTTGTCCGGCCTCCTGCGACATCAGACAATCTCGGAACCAGACTCAAAGCCTGGTTGGAGGCGTCCTTTGTACCGGCAGGAGTTTTGGTGGAAGCTTTATAGGGAAGCAGTTTCAGAGACGGACGACCACAAGCTGCACGAACGTATTCAAGCGGCACAAAAGGCGATTGCGGCACGTTCATCGCCAAACACACGGGTGCCCACCGAAGAACGCTTGGCGCTTCAGGAATCGCGAGAGACGCTGCAAATTCTGAAGCAGGAACGCGACGAATCTCACAACCCTTCAGACTCAGCTTAGGAGGAGGGTGTAATGGTCACTCGGACCCTACACGAGGGCGCGTTGTTCGTGGGAGACTGCACAGATGGGAAGTTCACGCCAGGCGAAGTTCGATGTTCGAATTGCGACGGGCTTCTTGAGGAAGAAATCGCAAAAGCAGGTGAGGCTTATTTGGTTTGCAACTCGATGCTAAAAGTGTGTGCCAATCCAGTTAAGGTTTTCATAGGGGCTCGTGAGATGCAACGATGGCGTGATCGAAGTTGGGAAGTCATCGCTAGAATTTGCAAATCCAAGGGTTGATCGACTGCACTTTTCTTTTCTCGACCTAAACTAGAAGTATGCACCGAAACCGCAAAGCCCCGTTGACTCAGCGTCAAGCCATCGCGCTTGCTCGGCATTCTCCAAAGTTCCGCACGTGGCATTCCGCCAGCAGCGTCCACATTTTTACGAAGGACTATATCAGCAACACTGGTCCCGAAAGCGAAAGGCATTTTACTCCTTCTGAACTGGCGGCTACGTGGGGGCTTAGCGTCGAAACGATTCGCAGACTTTTTGCCAATGAGCCCGGCGTACTAGAGATGCCAACAGCTTCAGCCCCCACACGTCGCCGCCGATATCACACTCGTATTCCTTCAACCGTGGCTATTCGCCTGCACAAACGCCTTTCTGCACATGCTCCCGCCTGGAACGCTCACACCTGGCAATCTACTTCTTGGCTGGATTAGGCTCAGCTTCCCATGCCGCCTACGAACAGACCGTTTTCCCCCGATCTACGACCCGTCAAAAAAAAGTCATCACGCAGAAAGGTGAGGTGCTGATCCGAAACGAATGTAGCTGCGGAGCTGAATTCATGGGTTCCCGCCACTCAGAAGCAATGCGAAAAATGCCTTGAGAAGAAAGCAAAACGGAAAGGAGAAGTCAGGGACAAATGGCGAGGCGGAAATGCTCCATTTATTCTGGAAATGGCCCGCCGATAATCGGGTCCGAAACCAGCACGTCAAATTCTTTCTTGCACGTTATGCAGTTGACAGTTTGGTTGTTCATCGGACTTCGTCCTAGTCGTACAAAGACGTGAACAATCTGTTTCTGTTTGCAATGCGGGCAGTAAACAGGGATTTTTGACTTTTCCATGCCTGATTCTATAACGCGCTCGGCGCAACTTCATTAATTACCTGTCTCGCTAAAGATGACGTAATAGAATTCGCGCACAGAGCAAATCCTAGTTTCCTGCGGAAGCAAGCCCCGGCGAGGGAAACTGGCATTCTCGGCGGACCCGATTTTTGCGGGGGACAACTGCGAGCGTGATAACCTCTTGGCATGGAAGCAGACCTGCATGCAGCGGTTAAGATGCTCCAGGGACAAGGCCATACAGTCCGTCCATACATCCGCTACGGTACGTTATGGTTTGAGATCAACGGTAACATGTTGGCTACCCGGCAGGAGATGCTGGAATTGGCTGACGGCGTGTACTCGTTGCAGGAATTGGCCGAACTATTCGCGCGGAGACCCCTGAAGAAACGAGCAGGCCCTAGCCCGGGCCCGGAATCGTTGTCTTGAGCATGCGCTGCTGAGTAGAGAAACGTCATTGACCCGCCAGTGGCTGTGCAGCTCACACGGCTTGCCTCGGAATCGGAGGACTCATCAATGAGCACAGAAATTCGCAGTTACTAATCGAAACTTTTTGGACTGTGATACGCAAAGGAGGAACGTATGACGGCGCAACAGCAGTATGACAGCCTGGACAGTAAGCAGAGACGTGAACTCCTGCTGAAAATTGGCGAAACGCCTGAAGAGGCGCAAGTATTAGGTCAGCGTGATTACCTGGCGCTTGGCGGGTGGGCGAAGACCCGGCTCAAGAGATACTGGAATAGGAACAAAGCCTAGCCACATGCCAAATGAGGTAAGCAGATGTGCCAAATAGGCGATACAACGCGCGCTCCAGAACTGAGCGAATTGGATTTTGGCTGGTGGCGCATTCACATAAAAACTGATTGGCGACCAAAAGGTTGGGACGAAGCAGAGTTTCAAGCCCGTTTATCTTGCTGGCTGGACGACTACTTGCGTTCCTCCCGCCAGACCGATTTGGGAAACCAACTATGATCCTGGGTCGAACCTTCTCCCGCTCATCCCTTGTCACGCGTTCCGCTCACGGGAGTCTGCGCGATAACCGTTGCATCCAAAAGCACGCTGTTGAGAGTGTGACTGAAGGCATCGACTCCTAAAGACCAGTCGATCCCTTTCACGTCTGCGAGGCTGGGGCTGTACTCAAATACATCCTTCGCGGTGACTCCGCACCACACCGGCAATACGACGCTCCGCTTCTCAAGAATCTCTCGCGTGAAAATTCCGGTGAATTCTTTCTTCGTCCAGCCTTGATTCGATAAGAAGTTTGGCGACAAAATCAAAATACAACGAGTGCATTGCCGAATCCCTTCCTCAATTTTCCCTCGAAGCGACTCACCAACTTTTAGCGAGAACTCGTCAAACCATACTGGGTACAGTTTCTTTTGCAAGCTTATCGCAAGCGGCCTCGCGATATCTGCCTTATCCCGCGTGTCGTGGGAGATGAACGCGACCGGTTTTTCTCCGATGGAGTGTTGCTTCGCAAACTGTGGCCCCCGCCATCGGAGATGTATGGAGTTGCGAGTGGCGACAACCGCAGACGAAACTCAAGGCCCAGCAAATCACCGCACAAGCGAGCGGGACTCATTTCGACAAATCGTTTCTTTTGTGTGTTGTTTGGCCTTATGCAACCCACATTCAATGCGGTGTTCGCGTACCGCATCCAAGGCATTGACAGAGACTCGCGGAGCTAGTTGGAATATCCCACGCCGACATTTGATTTTAATGCTTCGATGTAGGAAGCCACGTGTGCGAGATGCAGCGAAGCACCTGCTCCCCATATGTAAGTGGTCATCGAACTCGCAGCTCCCGATGCCAGAAGCAACTACCGCAATTTTGCTATTAAAGCCAACAAGCTTATGCTTTAATACCAACAGGGCTTATTAAAGCAAGCTTGCATAGCAACCAATGGCGGACGAAAAAAACTCAAGGCTCGGCACGTATCTCTCTACAGCCACGGCGGGCGAGACGGTGCGGGCTTTCGTGCCTGCGCCGCTACCTCCGAATCCGCCCGTCGATCTTAGCGGACTATACCAGCAACTCGACCGCGCAAATCAGGCCCTTGGACGCTTAGATGGCTTGCCGACGCTTTTGCCAAACACTCAGCTCTTCCTCTATCTCTATGCTCGCAAGGAAGCCCTTCTTTCTTCACAAATCGAAGGCGCTAAATCTTCCTTTTCCGATTTGCTCCTATTTGAAAACGAAGCAGCGCCTGGGGTTCCTATCGATGATGTTGAGGAGGTCTCGAATTACGTCGCGGCGATGCAACATGGTCTTCGTCGCATCAAGGACGGTTTTCCGCTTTCGCTGCGGCTCATCCGGGAGATTCACGAAATTCTGCTGCGTGGGGGACGCGGCGCGAACAAAACACCCGGCGAATTTCGCAACTCCCAGAACTGGATTGGCGGCACCCGACCTGGAAATGCTGCGTTCGTTCCTCCTCCACCGGAACGCATGATGGAGTGTTTGGACCGCTTCGAGCATTTTCTTCACGACGAAAAAGACAAGCTGCCCATTCTCGTCGAGGCCGGAATCGTCCATGTCCAGTTCGAGACGATTCACCCTTTTCTCGATGGCAATGGGCGGCTGGGCCGTCTACTAATTACACTGCTTCTCTGCGCCAAAGGCACTTTGCGTGAGCCACTCCTCTATTTGAGCCTTTACTTCAAGACTCACCGTCAACGCTACTATGATCTGCTTCAACGCGTTCGTACGGAGGGTGTTTGGGAAGAATGGCTCGGATTTTTTCTTGAGGGCACGGAGATCACGGCGCACCAGGCAGCCAGCGCAGCCGTTCAGATTCTTCGCCTCTTCGAAGCCGATCGGAAGAAGATCCAAACATTGGGTCGAAAGACAGCGTCTGCCCTGCTCGTTCACGCGTATATGCAAGGACACCCGCTAATCAAGATTGGCCCGACAGCGCTGGCCCTCAAATTGTCCGTTCCCACGATTACAGGTGCCCTAGAAAGTCTGGCAAAACTCAAGATAGCAAAAGAGGTGACTGGCAAACGCAGAGATCGCCTGTTTGCCTATCCTCGTTATTTGCATATTCTGAGCGAAGGAACCGAGCCACTACCGAATCATTGATGTGGATCATTCGCGTCAAGCGGTGAAACAGTCCAATGGAGTACGGTTTCTATCCTACGTCGGTACGGAGTGTCAATTTGTTTAGGGGCAAAATGGATGTAACGCTCTGCCTCATCCCGAACCCTGTCCCCGAGCAATGGAGGCAGTCAAGATTGCGCACGCCTGCCCTCCGGTTGTGGCCGGGGCCCTCTTGTGTTGGTCGCCCGCGGCCCCGATACGGACTCCAATGAAGAACGCTATTGCGTTCTATATGTAAGTTATACTTGACATATAGAATTGCTTGGCGTACTGTTAGGGACAGTCCTGGGAGGCACCGGTGCCCCTTGAATCCTTTAGCGATGGCCTTGCCGAGCGCCGCCGATCTGCGCTCTTTCTCTTCTACGTTTCAGCGCTGGTTTCGGCCGCCGCCTTTACTCTTGTCGGAAAGGTTCCGTCCCTGCGCACCTTCCTACTCGCTCTGGCAATCGTAGGGGGCGGGGCGGCCATCCTGTTCCTGCTTCGCTTCCTACGCTCCAACGACGAGCGCGAGCAACAAGTCAACTACCGCGCCTTGACGTTTGCCTTCGCCGGCACACTCGTTTTTTCGCTCGCTATAGGCTTTTCGCAGGCTGTCGGCTTTCATTCCGTCTCATGGCTGGGAATCCCGGCATTGATGGTCGTGCTGTGGAGCATCGGCTTCATTTTGTATTCATGGCGGTACCGATGAAGACGCGGCTGCGTGTGTTACGTGCAGAAGTGGAATGGTCGCAGGCCGAGCTCGCCGCGCGTGTCGGGGTAGCTCGCGGCACGATCAACGCCATTGAAACCGGCAAGTACGATCCGAGCTTGCCGCTGGCGTTCAAGATCGCTCGCAGTTTTCGGAAAAGACGATTGAAGAGGTGTTTCTGTATGCCGAGGACCAAGACCAGGCGCGTCCCCGCAAGCCTGAGTTCGCCTCCAGTAAGAGCAACACGATGAGTGATAGCTCGCAATCTCGGTTTCTTCACTTTGTGCGCCGCTCGAAGCCTTTCCCCACGCTCCACCAGGGTGAAAAGAGAGGAGATTGTCCGTGGACCAACCCTATAGCATCTCCGATTTCGCTTTCTCGTTGGGAAGACGCGAGGGGATCACGCCCGAGTCTAATCGAGAGGAGCGGCAAGTCCCAACGCCGAGGCGGTCGCACGGTCAAGACCAGATCGCGAAAAACAGCCCGATTCGGTCGCGCCCAACGAGGCTCGACCGATCCAGAACAATCTATCGGGGCCGAACTGCGAATACTCTTGTGCGATTCAGAGGTACGAACACTCACCGAAGTGGGCAAGTTTCGCGTCGTGCCAACAGACGATCTGGCGCGGTTCGGATATCGAGGCGATCGGCTCGCAGATGGAAGCCGACATTAGAAACCTGCGCGAAGCACGGCCTAGTCGAACAGCGGACGATCGAAGGTCATTCCTCCTATTCGACGAAGGTACTCACTCTAACGAAAGAGGGCCAATGGCTGCTCAAACGAGCCCAGCTTGTCTCCAATCAGCAGGCGACGTACCACGGCCTCGCGAAGCCCAAGGAAGCGCGTCACGACGCCGAACTCTACCGGCTCTATCAGAAGGTCGCAAAGAGATCGAACGACTCGGGAGGGAAGGTCCGGCGCGTGATTCTCGACTTGGAACTGAAGAAAGAGCTCTACCAAGCCATCTCAAGGATGCGGCCCGAGAAGGACCCAGCTATGAGCGAATCTCCATCGCCAGCCAGTTTGATCTGAAGGTTGTGAATGACAAAATTCCGATTCCCGACCTACGATCGAGTATGAAGATGAGTGCCGGGACATGCACCGGCTCGATTTCGAGGTAGCCACTCGCGACTATCGACCTCAGGGTCTTGGCGAAAAAGCCAAAGCCGGATTCCATGTTTTTGCTCGGCAGCAAGACCATGACAGACTGCGCCGCATACTCGATTCGCAGGAAATCACCGCGAGGATTTTTGCACTATGAAATTCCTTCCCATACATACGGATGCTCTCCGCAGCTTTGGCTATACCGAGGAAGAAGCACGTTTCCTCTACCTTGTGGCGACGCATTCCGGGTACTTCACCTGCCAGCAGTTCTTGCAGTTCATCGAGACAAAACCCGGCAAGCGCAGCGTGGCCTTCGCCCAGAAGGTTCTCGAGAAGAAGCACGCCAGCGCCAAGGAATACCTCCGGCATGGTCGTGTCTTTCACCTTTTCTCGCGCAATCTGTACGAAGCCATCGGCAGAGAGAACATCCGCTTCCGGCGCATCCATTCGACTGAATACATCCGAACGCGGCTTATTGCGCTCGACTTCATTCTCAGAAACCAGGACTTCACGTATCTCGAAACCGAGGAGCAGAAGCTCACCTTTTTCTGTGAGCAGATGGGGATCAATAAGAAAGTCCTTCCCCGCAAGCGGTATTCCGGGGCTATCAAGGGCGACTTCACTGAGCGCTATTTCGTGGATAAGTTTCCGATATTTTACAACCCGAGCCGTGTCTGCCTCGCCTGTGGTCATATTCAGTTTCATCGATCCGGGATTTGAAAGCATGGACAGTTTCAGAACCCACTTGGACGCTTATCTGACACTTTTCACCAAGCTGCCGCAACTCCGCTTCTATTACATCGCTACCCGCGATACCAACTTCGAGCGAGCCAAAAGAGTTTTCCGTGAGACGTTTCAGACGGCTCTGGAACCCGGATTCTCCGTCTGGTCTACTCCAATATTTCCACACGCGGCGGCTTTGGGATGACAAACAATACGGCAAGCTGAGCAACGGCGACATCGAGTTCCTGAACAAGGCAAAGAACGATTCGGTGATCCTGGAGTCGAAGATCTGTATTCGAAGATGGCGTGCAGGAGAGATTACGGAAAACTTCGTCCGATTCGGAATCCCGGAAGTATCGAAGGCCGGGGCAGGCGGCTATTATCTGCGTCACAGTGAACGGACAGGCTGCGATGTTTGAACGGCATCCGCATCGGCCCGTAAACATGCCGGTGAAAAGTTCCAGAGGAGAGAGTTTTCCAGGGAGATTTCACCTCCGACTTCTGCCCAGGCTTGGAGATAAGCCGAAGAAAGAGCAGGCAAATGCAGCGGACAAGGCAAAGAAATGAAACGCGGCCAAAACACGACCAGAGGCGGGAGCGACCCCATCGCGCCGCAGAATCGCGGCCCGATCCCTTCGGGCTTCGGGGGTCACTCCCGCCTCTTTCTGCTGGAAACCGCAGCTCGTGTTTTGGCCGCGGAGGAGAAGGGAATTAGCCACACTTTGTAAGACGAATTGTATGACAAAACCAACGAGGAGGAACGAGGGCGAAACATGGCAATCATTAAGGCACCACCCAAACAACCAAAGTCGGTAACGATCCAAGCGCGGGTTGAGGAGTCGATGAAAGATCAATTCGACCAATACGCAAAATTCATCGACTCAACTCCGTCATACGTGATTACCGAGGCTCTGAAGGATCTTTTCAAACGCGATGACGAATTCAAGGCTTGGCTGGGCCAACGATCCGGCAACGGAAAGATTCACGAACTTACAGGAGGCGGACTCAAAGAGACCGCGTAACACGAATGAAGGATGCACGAACACAACTCGACATGCGCGAGAACACAGCGTCGTCGCGACAGCATGCCCCGCGCGTAGTAGTAGATATCGAGTCAGGCGTAAATTGGACTGAGGGAGAGAACACACTATCGTCCCTGAATGACCCATTGGTGGAGGCTTCCCCCAGACCCCCACATGCCGCGCAAGTCGCGGCCACGGGGGAGAAGTGTTACACCGACGGCACGGTGCGACCAGTTCATTTGTTCTGCGAATATCTTGCTTCGTGGCGCATGAGGAACGCCGTACGACACGGCGTCCGCTTCGAACAGGGGGAGTTATGATGGAGACAAAAAGGCCGGGGCCGGAACGAGTGCCGGAGGCGCTGACCTTAAGTAAGGTCGAAGCCGCCCAAATGCTCGGGATCAGCCTTCGGACGATCGACAGACTTATTGCGATGAAGCAGCTCCCGGTGAGGAGATTAGGACGGCGCGTCTTAATTCCGCGGGATGGTCTTCGCAATCTCTTAAGCGCTGATCGTCCGACACACGCGGCTTGACAATATCGTGGCTAAACGAATCGATGCAGGGTCTGCCGAACGGTGACTGACCCGGCCCAGCTCTCGGGGTTTTTGCTCCACGGTCGGAGTCAACGGTGGGACGACGCACGCTTGGGGGCGACACGGGATTGTTCAGTGAGTTAAGTCGTCGGGAGTCGATCTCGCCCCCGCGTCTTCCGAGGAGGGGAAATGAAGCAACGCGGAATTTTTGAAAAGGATCCAGGCTCGAAGGTCTGGTGGATATGCTACTACGACCAGTTCGGCAAGAAGCGGCGTGAGAAGGCCGGCACAAAGAGCGTTGCACTCAAACTCTACCGGAAGCGCAAACAGCAGGTGCTGGAGGGTAAGAAGCTTCCGGAATTGTTCCGCAAGCCCTCGGTGAATTTTGGTCAACTGGCCGACGACGCCCTGGCCTATTCAAAGAGGAACAAGCGGTCGTACCGAACCGATGTCCCGCGCTTTGCCAGCTTGAAAGAATGGTTCGGGTCGGAACCGGCGGAGGAACTGACCCCTAGGGAGATTGAATACAAACTTGCGAAGGCGGCGGAGAAGGAAAAGTGGGCGCCTTCAACATTCAATCATTATCGTTCACTGATGTCCCTCAGCTATCGTCTTGGGATTCTGAATCGGAAAGTTACTACAAATCCCGCGCGCTCGGTGACCCATCGCCGCGAAGACAATAACCGTGTGCGATTCCTCACCGAAGATGAGGAAAAGAAGCTGCGAAAGATTGTCCAGGCCAAATGGCCCTCGCACATTCCCGAATTCGATCTCGCAATCAATACCGGGTTACGGAAGGGAAGCCAATACGGTCTGACTTGGGACATGGTAGACTGGAAATCTCGGATGCTGAACATCTCACGGACGAAGAATGACGAAGCCGTGCATGTGCCGCTGAACGATGCGGCGGTGGCGGCTTTGAAAACAGTCTTCAAGCGTGGCAGTGGACGAGGGCGCGTTTTTCGGTCTAGCAAGACGGGCGAAGCGCTCGAAAATGCGAGGCATTGGTTTGACGACGCGGTCGTTGAGGCTAACCTCAAGAACTTTCATTGGCATGACCTGCGGCATACGTTTGCCAGTAGGCTGCGGATGAAAGGGGCGCCGCTGGAAGACATTGCGGATCTTCTCGGGCACAAGAGCTTGACGATGACGAGGCGTTACGCGCATTTGGGACCGAATCGGCTGCATGAGGTGGTGTCACTTCTGAAAGCAACTGACACCAGAAGTGACACCGAGCAAACGGCGGTTTCACCGACTGTCGTTCAAGTATCAGTAAACTAACCACTTTAGGGGCGTAGCTCAGTGGTAGAGCAGCGGCCTTTTAAGCCGAAGGTCGTGGGTTCGATCCCCACCGCCCCTACCAACCAACTTCCTGATGGATGGATACTTAGCAAATTCTCGCGGGGGCAAAAGGGGGCAGATAAGGCCAATGATCCGGTTCTTGTGCGTTAGTTTTAGGCGGCACGGGTGACAACCGGATGCGTGAGACTCTCAGGTGTATCGCGCGTCACACAGAAGAAAGTTGTGTGGCACTAGAATCACGCGACCCTCCGCCTGAGCTACGGGCGCACCGCAGATTATCCTCATTCTAAAGCATTTTTCAATCGAACAGAAAGCCACAAAGTGAACAGCGAGTCACCGTGGTGACGCAGACGCTCATAGGTGAGGGGCACGCCTGCCTCTTGAGCAGATGTTTTAGCATGCTTTGAGCCGCCCGGGGCAAGAGGACGCCGCGCTGTGCACCGCATCTGTTCCGGGTAACTCGACGCGACATTGCGAGATAGAAATCCGAGGATTGGGGCAGGATTCTGGTGTGCGTGCCTCAACTGACCGCACGCGTTTCATGAGCCCAGAAGCGTTCGCGCAAAACTCTTTTCAATATCTTGCCGGACCCGCTTTTCGGTAGCTCCGTTTCCGAAAACTCTACGCGCCGCGGAATCTTGTAGCTCGCGAGGCTTCGCCGGCAGAAGGCGATCAGGTCATCAACTGTAAGAGTGCTTCCAGGCTTCAGCACCACGCAAGCCATCACTAGTTCGCCCCATTTGGGATTGGGTATTCCGAAGACCGCGGCTTCGCGAACTGCCGGATGCGCGTAAATTACAGCTTCGACTTCTCCGGAGTAGACATTCTCGCCTCCGGTGACGATCATGTCTTTTGCGCGGTCCAGAATGTAGAAGTATCCCTCGGAATCCTGATAGCCGATATCGCCGGTGCGAAACGAGCCATCTCGAAATGCGAGCGCAGTCTCGCCCGGATTATTCCCGTAGCCTCGCATGATGTTGGCGCCGCGAGCCACTAATTCGCCAGGCTTTCCAACTTCGACTTGCTTCCCTGAATCGTCTGTGACCTGCAGATCGATGCCAGGGCAAGGGCGACCGCAGGACAAAAGACGGTCGTCCGTGTGCTCCTGGTCTTGCGATGCCGGCGGTATTTGTTCGTTCAAGCAGACTGTCAACCTGTCGTCATCTGCGAAGACGTCAACTGGCGTCGGACAGCCCGCCGTCTTGAATTTGTTCCAGCGCCCGGCAAATGCGGATAAAAGAGGGTCAGCACGCAATGGGCGTCGCGGCGATGTAGGGTATGGAGGGGCAGCGTGCACGCGGTCAAACGGGTTGAAGAATTCAGGGCGCGCAACGGATGGCTACATTCGTTCACCAAATGATTTTTAACGCGAATTGAACCTGACGGGATGAAGTCGAAGTCGTGGTAATCAATCCCGCGGATGTTATCGGCACTCCGCTGACGTCGCGTTCATCCGCATGATCCCAACGCCCACCGGAAGGAAAATCCGGTTTGTCACTAATAGGCAGATTAGCTTCGTGGAAGCTTGGACCGACTCGCAATCACAGGCTTTCAACTTGACTGGCGGAGAGATCGACATAAACGAACAGGACAGAAGCAAGAGCACTGGCGTTTTGTTCCCGGCCGCGCAACTCGTGATCGATAAGCAAGGCCAGTTGCAAATTGATCTGACTCAAAACTCCTGGAAGCTTGTGGACGTACTCGACTGGAAAGGAACACCCGGGGTCAACTAGCGCAGTCAGCATCAAAATCGCTTTGGAAATGAGGTGTCTTTATGAAGAGAAAGCATAGTGTTGCGATGTGGAGCGGTCTGATTCTGTTTTCGCTCACATTGATGGCCGGTTACGTGACGGCCAAAGAACTTCGCAGTGACGATAATAAGTATCTCTGCTCAGAAACCAACCCTGGAAGCATGTGCAACGCCAGCACCCGCTGCGGATCCAGTTCTACTCCGTGTCTTGCGGACGTCAAACGCACCAGTGATTCCGCTTCGGTCACTCCCAGCATTTCAGACGCAAAAGCGAATGCGCCGTTCTGCATAAAGGTTGGCACAACTGTTACGTGGCAAAGCACGTCAAAGAAAACCGGCTTCGTCCTGGATTTCGGAGATTCTTCACCGTTTGACACACCGGACGGAGTGATCATCGGCGGCTCCGATCGTTCTATTTCGGTGGTGGCAAGGCGGCCAGGGTGTTTTAAGTATTCAGTAGGGGCTTGCGTCGCGGGAGCCATCTACGGGATGTGCGACTCCAAGGAAGCGGAAATCGTCGTAACTAAATAACAGCACGTAACAACATAGCGACCTCCACGCTGTAACCGGAACCGACTGCGGTTGTCGATCTCCACGACGCTAAAGAATCATTCGAATTAACGGAGCGCGGCCCGACTCAATTCCAGGCCGTCGATCCCCAAATAATTCTGACCCGGCCAGATTCCAAAATATGACGTCACGCAAAATCTGGCACGTGTTGCAGGAATAGTTTTCGACAAGGCGATGCTTGGCGCTCTCTCTTTTAGTTCCTGCAAGGCACGTGGCACGAGAAAGTAACATGGGCTGTCACTTTTAACAATAGCCACCCGCAGCGAGAAAACATAGAAAGAACGCCAAGGAGGCTCCCATGAAATTCAACTTACGAAATGCCGTGCAAGTTTTGTGCTACGCGGTATGCCTCGTTTAAGTTTCGGAAATCCGACATGGACGTCACGGCCATGGTGCCGGGCTTGGGAATTGAGGCAGAAGGAGTTGGAGATGCGAAGGGACGACTCGTTGCCAGCAAGATTACGTTTAGCCCCGATGATTTCGCCATTGAAGTAGCGGAAGAGCAGCAGATCCTTGCCAATCAGGCCGCCGCGCAGAAGGCTCAGTCTACTGCTAATCAAGGAGTGTCGGGAGCTCAGGCCGCACAGTCGTCCGCCAATCAGGCCCAGTCCTCGGCAAATCAGGCTCAGGTATCGGCCAACCAAGCGGCTGCTGGAACGGCTGGCGCCATTGGAGTAATGGATGCGGCCGCCATCTCGAAGGTAAATCAGCGGGTATCGGATCTCGCCGACTATACCGTTGTGGCGGAGGCTGGAATTTACTATGATCCGGACAAGTCTACCCTCGACGATGCGGCCAAAGCGGACCTTAGCAATCTGGCCGATGTCGCCAAGACCACCAGTGGTTACATGATTGAGATTGCAGGGTATGCGTCCAGTACCGGCACCAAAGAACAGAACCAGAGACTAAATGACGCTCGGGCGACTGCGGTTACGGATTATCTGCGTAACGTGAAGAACGTACCGATGTGGCGGATTGTTGTCCCGGCTGGGTACGGAGCTTCGCACCCCGCGGCTGAAAACACCGATGCACAAGGACGCGCGCTGAACCGTAGGGTCGATGTGAAGGTTCTTGTTAACACCGGCTTGAACGAACAGCTGTAAATGGTCGCTCGCCCTCTCCGGCTCTGTGGATAACCGGAGAGCGCTACGCCGAACGTCGCCATTCACTGCCAAGTTGGTATGAACTAATTTATGCCGTAAATGAAAAGGAGACAGTCGATGAAAAACATCAAAAGGGCAGCTTTCGTCCTCGGAGTATTTCTGATCGGGGGCTTTGCCGCGTTGCCCCGCGTAGCGGCACAACAAAAACCCAACATCGTTGTGCTTATGACCGACGACACCGGCTGGGGCGACTTCGGAGCCTACGGGGGAGGCGCGGCCTTGGGCCATCCGACTCCAAACGTCGACCGCATCGCCAAGGAGGGCGCCGTGTTCACGAGCTGGTACGGCCAGGCCAGCTGCACGGCGGGCCGGGCTTCGTTCATGACCGGGCGCATTCCCATCCGCACGGCGCTCTCCGTCGTGGTGGTTCCGGGTGACGAGAACTACCTCCGAAAGGAAACGCCGACCATCGCCGAGTTCTTCCAGAAGAACGGCTACTTGACCTACTTCTCGGGCAAATGGCATCTGGGTGACAAAGCGAGCTCCTACCCGATCGAGCACGGCTTCGACGAGATGAAAGAGTTCGCCGCCTACTATGCGGGCGCTTACACCTGGGAAGACACCTCGAAGTGGTTTCATCCGTGGTTCCCGTCCTATAACCCGGAATTCAACGCGATGTTTGATGACATTGTGAACTTGAGCGAGTGGGAAGGTGTGGCCGGCCAGCCCGCAAAACGGGTCGCCACGATTGACTACGCCTACATGGCGACAATGGACGAACGGCAGGCCGACTACGCCGTGGATTATATCAAGCAGCACGCGAATGGCGGCAAGCCGTTCTTCATGGACATTAACTGGATCAAAATGCATAACCCGACCCATGCGGCGCCGGATTTTGCCGGCAAGTCGCATCTCGGTGACTACTCCGATTCGCTCATGGAGATGGATGCTGACATCGGCAAAGTCATGGATGAAATCCGCAAGGATGCGCCCAACACGATCGTCATCCTGACAGCCGACAACGGCGCGTGGCTGGACGCCTATCCCGACGCCGGAACCCAGCCCTTCCGTGGCGAAAAAGGCACCGCGTTTGAAGGCGGTTGGCGTGTCCCGGCCATTATGTGGTGGCCGAACAACATCCCCGCCGGGGTGCAATACCACGAAATGATGTCGCACATTGACTGCTGGTCAACGCTGGCCAGGATGGTTGGCCTCACGCCGCCGCCCCATGGCGAATGGCAGGACAACACCGGCAAACCCATCTACTTCGACAGTATTGACAACAGCGCCTACATTCTAGGCAAGGCACAACACTCCGCACGTCGGTCGTGGGTCTTTATCGATGGCGAAAATCTCAATGCTCTCCGCGTTGACCTCGCCGGAGATCCCAAAGAGCCGTGGGTGAACGTCGCCTGGAAATTCATGTGGACGGCGAAGGAGTCCTGGCTGGGACCCGATCAAAACCTGAGTTTACCTGCGTTCTATAACCTCACCATGGATCCCTATGAGAGATACGACATGGTCATGAATGGGGCCGTGCCAACCCGTGGAATTACCACTTCCCCGGGAAGGTATTCCGGCGAAGAAAACTCCTGGGCCGGAGCGCTGTATGCGCCGGTGCTGGTCGACTTCGACAAGTCCATCATGAAGTATCCGAGCATCAAGCGCTCCCCAGGCGGTGCCTCGAACGACTTGATACCGAATCTTCAGCATCCGGAAAACCCGGTGCCCGCGCTGGATCCCAATAAAATGCCGAAGGCGGTCCCTGGCGGCGGCTAACTAACACCGGAGGGCGGCTCGCAAGGCCGCCCTCGCCGTGCTAAAGCAATCGCATCCGTGAACGGAGCGGCCGTTTGAGCGAACGACTCGAACGCCGGTGTCGTTAGAGGGGCAGTCACATCAAGGGAGCGGTTCTAATGATCTCGAAAAATTTGAAGAAGATATTTTCAGTAGTTCTCGGTTTGGCTTTTGTTACGTCATCATCACAGATGGCTTACGGTTACCAGAGCCTAACGCCACCTCCGGCTGACGACAATGGAAGCCCGAGTGAAGCTGCTCCTTTAGCCGCGACCGAGCTTCAATCGTTAGTGGCGCCAATTGCGCTGTACCCGGATTCATTGGTGGCCCAGATTCTCAGCGCCGCTACTTTTCCGGATCAGGTTGCGATTGCCGATTACTGGGTACAGCAGAACAAGAGTTTGACGGGAAGTGCTTTAATGCAAGCGGTTGACAAACAATCTTGGGATGCAAGTGTGAAAGCGCTCACACAATTTCCTTCCGTGCTCGATAACATGGCGAAAAATCTCAGTTGGACTTCATCTCTGGGGCAGGCCTTTCACAACCAGCAAGCTGAAGTGATGGCAGCGGTCCAGACGTTGCGCGCGCAAGCCAAGGCGAAGGGCAATCTAAAAACAACGCCGCAAGTTACGGTGGTTCAACAGTCGCCTCAGGTAATCGTCATCCAACCAGCCAACCCTCAAGTCGTCTACGTTCCGGAGTACAACCCTGCAATTGTCTACGGTTACCCGTATGTAGTTCCGGCCTACACCTATACCCCGGGCGCGGTGGTTGCCGCAGGAATCATCGGATTCGGAGCCGGAATCGCGGTGGGCGCCATGATGAGCGGCGGATGCTGCGGCTGGGGATATAGCAGTTGGAATTGTGGCTGGCATGGTACTGCAGTGGTGTATCACGGCGGCGCTTACTACGGAAACTCTGCTTGGCACGGCGGCTATTACAACGGCGGCTATCACAACGGCTATGGCTACAACAACTCCTACAACCACAATAACTACAACAATTACAACCACTCAAACTACAACAGCAATTACAAAAATAGCAGCAACACATATAACAAAAACGTAAGCGGAAACACGGTTAACGTGAACAAGCAAAATGCCCAGAGCTTTAATTCCAATCATTCTTCGGGCTCGAATTCATGGTCGCAGCATTCCGGCGACAGCAGTGGGAGATCGAATGCGTTCAGCGGCATGAGCGGGCACTCCGGTGGATTTGGTGATTCCGGCGGTGGTGGCTGGTCGTCGCGAGCCGATAGCAGTCGCGGCTGGGGTAGTGCCGGCGGCGGTGGATTTCGTGGCGGCGGATTTCGCGGCGGCGGTCGGCGCTGAGCCGCCTGGTGACGACACAAGGACCGCAGATTTTAAAGATAGGGAGAGGGCACATGCAGCGCTTAATTTCGAACCAAAAGATTCCGTCTAAACGTGTTTGGGGATTTTTGTTTTTTTTCGCGCTGATCACTTCGCTGGCGTCCTGCAACAAAGCATCAGACACCAAAGTCGTTCAAAAGACATTTGCTTCGCCAGCCGAGGCAGGAGCCGCAGTTCTGGACGCCGCCAAGTCCGGCGATCAGGCCGCGTGGCTCGCCACCTTTGGCCCAGAGTCTAAGGATGTCCTGTTCTCTGGCGACGCCGTAAAGGACAAGGATACCGCGCAAGACTTTGTTGCTGCCTACAACCAAATGAATCGCTGGGTCAAACTTAAAATAGGCGGACAGATGCTCTATGTTGGGGCAGACAATTATCCGTTTCCTATTCCGCTGAAGCAGAACTCCAGCGGCCAATGGTATTTCGACACTGCTGCCGGAGAGGACGAGATCATTGCGCGCCGCGTCGGCAACGGCGAGTTGACCGCGATCGCTGCCTGCGATGCTATCGCCGACGCACAGCAACAATATTTCAGCCAGACTCACGACGGTGACACGGCACACCAGTTCGCGCAGAAGTTTGTCGCTGACGAAGGAAAGCAAAACGGATTGTATTGGCATGTGCCGGAAGGTCAGACCCCGAGCCCACTCGGCCAGCTTGGTGATTTTGCCAAGGCCGCAGGGTACACCAATTCCGGCGACAAACCTCAGCCGTTCAACGGTTACTATTTCCGAATTCTCACCAAACAAGGAGACAAAGCTCCAGGAGGTGCGAAGGAGTTCGTCCAAAACGGAAAAATGACCGGCGGGTTCGCGATTCTTGCTTATCCAGCAGACTACAGGAATTCCGGAATCATGACCTTCGTCATCGGCAAGGATGGCACCGTGTACCAAAAAGATTTGGGGGAAAAGACCGTTGACCTAGCCGCTGCCATGCCGGAATACAACCCAGGCGATGGCTGGGTTCCAGCAATTTAGTTGGAGCCTAATATGGACCCGGAAATTCTCACGAATAATTGGGGCTTGGATTGGGCGTGGGGCTTGCCGCTCATCGTATTGACCGTGGTCATCCATTCGTATGGGCTTCGACGCATCAATTATGAAGTCTCATCGATGCTCGGTCATGGAGGACGTCTCCGGAATTTCTCGTGGGCTTCAATCTTCGTCATGGGAGCAACCGCCCTTTCGGCAGCAATTTTGCACGGATTTGAGGGATTCATCTGGGCCAGCGCGTACCGTTTTCTTGGCGCCAGGGGAGATAGCAAATCCGCGATGCTGTACTCCTTGAATGCCATGACGAGTTACGGCCACGGCGGTCTTATTCTCGAGCCGCGATGGCAGCTAATGGGCGCCCTCGAATCGCTGAACGGTTGGATTTTATTTGGTCTGACGACTGCTTTTCTTTTCTCTGTCATGCAGAGAGCGTGGCCGCACATTGATAACTGAACTGGTCAGTCCGGATAGGTTGGATTAGTCGGGTGTGATCAAACTAGGTCGCGCCGTTGAATCGATTCAGCAATTACGAATCGATAAGCGCGAGATCGAGTTCTTCGTAATTCTGTGAAAAAAGGGGGGCTATGTCTTGCGTAGGAAATCGACTGGTGTTCAAACATTTTCGCAAAACGATTCTTATCGGCTGTTTTCTGTTTTTAGCTCACCCTGGGATCGTGCATGCCCAGCGGGAAGACTTCGATCAGTACAAACTGCGTGTCGATACGTTCTGGTTTTACTCAGATCCGTCGGGATCAATCCAGGGCAACAGTGACACAGTGCCCGTCGATTTTCAGAAGGACTTGGGCTTTAACACTTACTCCACTTTCACGGTAAAGGTGGACTGGAAATTCACCCGCAAAAATCATTTCTACGTTGCGCTAAGCCGTTTTAATACCTCCCGACAAACCGTACTTGCTCGAGACATTACGTTCCAAGGCCGGACATTTGATGCGGGGTCTACCGTCAATAGCTATCTGCACGCTTTCCTGGTTGCTCCTGGCTACCAATACGACATTATCCGGCGGAAACGTGGTCACCTTGGACTTGGCATACAAGTGGATCTTTTTAATACCTCCGCGAAAATACGTGCGGCGGCGGTGTCGGGCGGCGGCAGTGGAGGGCTTTCGGCGAGCGGATCGCTTTTGGCGCCCATCCCGGCCGCCGGTCCCGAATTTCGGGTTTATTTGACGAATTCACCGCGGCTTTTCGTCGAGGGTGCATTTTACGGGATGTACTTCTTCGGCTATGGTAATTTTTTGTCGACGACGGACGCCATAGGGTTGACGTTGACTAAGCACATCAGCCTCAATGCTGGCTATCAGCTTGGCTCCCGACTGCTAGTTAACAACAGCGCGAGCGCCAACCGGATCGGACTACGTCTGACCCAGCAGGGCGCGATTGTGGGAGCAGAGTTCTCTTTTTGATGTTCCCTGAAGCGCGTGTTTCGGTTCAGTTGCTGCAACATCATCAGTATTTATGATCAGGTTGGGTTAACTCCGAGCCGTCAACAATCAGTTTCGTCCGGGAAAAAGGAGAAAGGCATGACTTTCCGAATCAGGTTCGTTCTCATGGTTCTCGCTACGATTATTCTAGCGTGCGCTTCGCCCCTGTTCGCTCAGCAGAAGGGGCAATGGGTGCCTGGGCAGTTTGGTCTTAATGCCGGAGTGATTCCGGATCCCGGAATTACCTACGCCAACCTGGCGCTGAATTACTCCGCCAGCCAGTTGAATGGCCCCAATGGAAACGCCATTTCAGGTATTACAGGGACCTATTCCTTCTGGGTGGATGAAAACGTTTTTTACTATGTCCCGGAGCACAAAATCCTCGGCGGATATTTCATGCCCTATATCGCGCTGAACTATGCGAGCGGAGAGTTGGTGGCCAGCTTTACGGGAACTAACTTGAACGCCGCCGGAGGCGGATCCGGCTTTGCTGACATGTTCGTTGAGCCGTTGAATATTGGCTGGCACTTTGGGAAGAGAGTGGACTTCAACGCGGGGTACGCTTTCGTTGCTCCCACGGGCCGCTTCACTCAGGGAGCCAGCGATAACGTGGGCTCCGGATATTGGGGTAACGATATTACGACTGGCACCACTTTCTACCTCACCAAGAACCACGGGACCACTGCAAACCTAGCCACCGCCTGGGAAATCCACGGACAGAAGAGCGGCACCAATATTACGCCGGGGCAGGCGTTCACAGATGAGTGGGGGATCGGGCAAGTTCTTCCCATAAAAAAAGACATGAGCATGCTCGCTCAGCTCGGCGTGGTTGGATACGACCAGTGGCAAGTCTCGCACAGCAGCGGGACGTTAACAGTCTCTCCTGGTCCGCCTCCCATCGTTATTCCTGAGGGCGCGATTCCGTTCTACTCCGTCCATGCGATTGGTGTTCAGGCCAATTTGATTCTTCCCGCGAAGAATCTTTCGGCCTTCTTCAAATACTACGATGAGTACCGTGCACTCGCACGTCCCGAAGGCCGCACTTTCGTTTTCGGTTTTTCGTGGACGTTGCGGATTCCAAAACCAGTACCACCCACTCCAGCGGCAAAGCCGTAATGACCGATCAAACAAAATAACGCGCTTGCCAACGGCTGACTCCCGATAACCGGAAAAGTCACGTACCAGAACTTACTTGCCCAATAAACGGCAGACGCTGAGAAAAGTTTTAACTCGGACAGAACTCGGACAATTGCACCTTTCTGAGGCAATGCGGCCTTGGAGTAATCATCCGCAAGTCATAAGGTAAGACAGTTGGAAAGTTGGCTCCCCGAGCTGTACGATTTGCGAACCTATCGATTTGAATTCCCTATTAGCTACGGGAACCGAGTATCCCGCTCAAAGTGATGTCTCGTAACTGTTTTCTGCCGCCCATGGTGTTTCCACTCTGTTCCGAAAGCCCTTTTCACAGAGTCTAAGCGGCAGAGCCAATTCTACTTCGATGCAACTATTGCCTTAGAACCAAAAGGAAATGGTTTCGGTTCACTCGAAATCATGCGGAGCACTAGGACGGGACTTGTCCGGTAATCCGGGTGGTCTCAATGGGTCGACGCAACACTTTCTTGAAGTTTACTCGCAGGAGTCTGAAAACCTAAAGTTTGTCGTGGGCGTTGATTTAAGCGCAGGGCTACTTTGTTCAGATCCGACTGGGAATAGTCGGTTAGGTTTGTGTTCTTCGGGAAGTATTGTCGTAAGAGCCCGTTTGTGTTTTCGTTCGAGCCGCGTTGCCAGGGACTCTGCGGATCACAGAAGTAGACTTTCACATCCGTGGCCACCGTAAAGTCCTTGTGTTTGGCCATCTCCAGTCCGCGGTCCCAGGTCAGCGAGCGCCGCAGGGTTGCGGGAAGTTTACGAACGTGTCTACTCAAGGCCCCCACAACCTCCGCCGTATCTCTGCTGGGTACCTTGATCAGCAGGACAAAGCGCGAATGGCGTTCCACCAGGGTCGCGATGTGACTGTTCCCTGAGCCGCGCAGGAGATCGCCCTCCCAGTGACCCGGAATGGCACGGTCCTCCGCTTCAGCGGGCCTTTCGCGGATGGAGATGGCCTCCGGGATTTGACCGCGCCGGTTTTTGAAGATACGAGAGTGCTGAGACCGGCGTATGCGGCGCATGGATCGCAAGTGCTCCAGCAGCTCCTTTTTCAGCGCTCCACGGGCTTGAATGAACAGGTTTCGGTAAATGGTTTCGTGGGACACACGCAGGCTCTCATCATCGGGATACTGGGTTTTCAGCCAGCCGGAAATCTGCTTCGGCGACCAGTCCCGAATCAGTTTACTCGCAACCATGTTCCGCAACTTCAGGTGGATGGCAAGAGGCAGCGCCTGGGCCGCAAGGCCGACTGCCAGGCTTCGCCGTCCGCCTGACTGGCTCGATACGCAGAGCGGCCGTCATGTCGTCTGACCTCCCTCGTCTGCTGGCCTACCCTCGCGAAACCGTAGTCTCGGAAAAGCTCGAAGCCATGGTAAAGCTGGGCATCGCCAACAGCCGCATGAAGGACTTCCACGATCTGCACAGCCTTTCCATCACTTTTGAATTTGATGGGAAAACGCTGACTGAAGCTGTGCGAGCGACCTTCAAACAACGCGGCACGGAGTTGCCAGCGGGAGGCGTCCCCCTCGCGTTCACACCAGAATTCTATGAGGATGAAAACAAGGTCAAACAGTGGAGCGCTTTTTGCAACAAGAACAAATCGTACGTTCCGCAAACGAAATTCAGAGACGTTGTTGCTCACCTTGCATCGTTCCTGGTCCCTGTCATCAAGTCAGTACAACAGGAGCGAGCCCTAGACAGCGCGTGGACGCCCAGTCATGCGTGGCAGCCCGCTCCCCAGCGATGACCCAAACCGTAAAGATCACCGAAAACCGAATTTTGTTGGTGAGGTTTCCCCGTTTTTCCCCCTCTGTATAGATGAGGGGAGTTTTTGCTCAATGCTCAACCACGAGCGTGGGACCGACACTATAACCTGCGAAGCACTTAGGGAGACCCACGGGCAGGTCTTGCGGGAGCAATTCGAACACCTGCGGGTAGGAGGCTGTGCGATTAGCGTAGGTATACATCTCCCGAATAGCGAGACAACGACCGCAGTTATGCCGTGTATTTTGCTGTGCAGGTCCTTCGGCGAGTCACCGCAGCCGACGACGAATCCGCGAGACAGGGTGAAGAAGGTAGAAATGACGCGCTGCACTTTTTCCCTTGCCAGTTCTTCACCCTGTGGAGCAGCGAAGTCCTTGTCCGACAGAGGAACGGAAACGCTGCGAAGAGGAAAGACGCTATGGACAAAACATCAAATCGGGCGGGAGCGACCCCACTTTTTCGGCTTTCAGCCGCCCAAAAAGTTCGTGGGGTCGCTCCCGCCCGACACGCTGATCGCGTGCGCTAGGTTTGCCGCGCAGGGATGCGGCAAACAATTTGTAATGCAGGCTGCACTACATCTCGAAAAGGAGAAGGAGGAAAGAACATGGCACTACTGAAACCGCCGTCGAAACAACCAAAAACTACCACCCTTCAGGTTCGCCTGGAGGAAGAAGTCAGACACAACTTGGACAGCTACGCCGAGTTCATCGACGCAAACCCGTCCTACGTGATGAGCGAAGCGCTCAAGCTCCTGTTCAAGAAGGATGACGAGTTCAAACACTGGCTGGACCAACGAGCCAACAGTGGCAACCACCAACAAACCGAAGGAGGAGTCCACACCAAGACCGCATAACGCACATGAAGCCCCGTTTAAACCAACCCGGCGCGCGCGAGAATACAGCGTCTTCCAGACAGCATGCCTCGCGCCTTGTATTGAGTTCGTCGCTCTTGAAGTCCGCAAAGCCGTCAGGAAACGCGCCTGAAGACAAGCAATCGTTAGCGCAGGTGTCCTCACCAGCAGAGACGATCCGTCTCTCCCTGGGGGAACCAGAAAACGGGGCCACAGGAGAAGTGAGAGACGACGCCACCGGTCTTGCAACTGAGCTGAACGTGCGCGGTGACCGATCCGGCATTGAACGTCCGCTGACTTGTGAAGAAGCAGCCGAACTCGTGCGTGTTCACCCCAAGACCGTCAAGCGCATGGCGCGTGGTGGCAAGGTGCCAGGGCATTTTCGCTTTGGTCGTTGGTTCTTCTATGCATCGGAGCTGGACTGCTGGATGCGAACAGAGTTACATTCATCGCGTCACTCGTGCCGCTAGAACAGACTAAGGAGAAATCGTCATGTTCAAGCGAGCACGGCATCAGTTCGGTTGGTTGGAGAAACGAAAGAGGACAGCGAGGCCCCGAGGTTTGGGTTTGGCGATACCACGAGGATGTCGGCGGCAGAAAGGGAACGAAGCCTGCGGTTGTCGTCGGCGATGTCAGGCAGTATCCGACGAAATCAGCGGCATGGAAAGCTGCTGAGGGCATTCGATTGGCAGTCGGCAACCCCGTGCAGTCGGACCTTGTAACTTTTGGGGGGCTCATCAATCGCTTCTTACGTGAAGCATTGCCTGAGCGGAAGGGAACTGCCGACCGGTATCGTTCGTGGATTCTGAATCACATCAATCCACGATGGGAGGCGGTGCCTCTTTCAAAGGTCAAACCTTTAGCCGTAGAGATGTGGATTAAGGGATTGAACCTAGCACCGAAGAGCAAGGGCCATGTTAGAAGCGTGATGCATATTTTGTTTGAGTGGGCGATGCGCTGGGAACTCATGGACTACAACCGGAACCCGATGAGCTTGCTCAAGCTCAAAGGACTTACCAAACGAGTGAAGGAACCACGCGCTTTGTCGGTTGAGGAACTTCAGAGTCTCTGGGCTCATCTCGATGAAGACACTCGGACAATGTCCATGGTAGATGCATCACTCGGACTTCGAGCAAGCGAGTTGCTCGGGTTGCGCTGGGAAGACTTCGACTGGAAAGGTTTACGAGTCAAGATTCAGAGGTCCTGGGTCTACGGCAGAATAGAGGCAGTAAAAACCGAAGGTTCAGAAAAGTGGTTGCCTTTGGATTCGAATCTCGCGGACATTCTTCGTCAGCATCGGGAGAAAATGCCCGATGAGTTGTTGAGAACGGGTTGGGTTTTCGTGAGTCCCTTCACCGGCAAGCCATGGTGGGCGCACAAGATTGTGCGATATCACCTTCGTCCGGCTGCCGAGAAGGCCGGCATCGGTCGAATCGGTTGGCACACGTTCCGTCACACGTATTCGACTCTGTTGCATGCCTACGGGACTGACATGAAGGTTCAACAAGAATTGCTGAGGCATTCCGACATTCGAACTACGATGAACATCTATACGCACACAGTGTCACCGGCACTGCGAGAGGCGAATAGCAAAGTCGTTCGAATGATTTTGCCCGAAAGAAAAACTGCGTGAAATTGCTCACAAAAACGCGGGGGCAATACGGGGGCAATAGCAGTTCCGAGTTCAGACAACAAATGACTTACGACTACAACACATTCCGCAGCGTTCCTTTGGATTCTGCGCCTTGATAAATTCGATCCCCACCGCCCTACCAAAGGTTTTTGTTTTCAATCTCTTAGGTCGCTGCCGTCTCGCCAATTGGAACACCGTTACTGACTGACGTTCCGCTCTGGAGTAGAAGAAGGTCTGCGATTTCAATGATTAGCAGCATTTGTAAAGAAGTCTCAAAGCTGCCAACGGGCACCAGAATCCCCACCGCCTTCATTAATACTCTGTGGGACAGGAGACTCGAAAGCGGCCGTCAGCGTGAGCTTGATCTGTCGCCGCAGGGCAGCGCGGCCGCCTCCCAAGCGGATGGTAACAGTGGAGGAGAGTAACTGCCTCGTGAGCAGTGGATTATTTGCAGCCTCTTGGAACAATTCCTTCGAGTGTACTGGCCGATCACATTCAGATGAAGGATTAAGGTGTGACAAGTGTTCTGCTCGGCGGCGGTTTGGAAAGCCGTTTTCTGTGGAAAACTCGGAACACGAATTTTGAGTGCCTGTGACGAAGAAAGCGAAGCGCGAATGAATCCAGGGCAATTCGTCGATCGCATGCGCGTGGAGGCGGCACAGCAAATGATCGATAGCTCCGCGATGGGTCTTAAGGAGATCGCGGATGCTTGTGGATTTCAGGCGCCTCTTGCCAGCGTCGAACGTTTCTACGTGTTCTCGGCATTACTGCCGGCGAATATGCAAGCCGCTTTAAGCGGTCGCAAAGCCAGACCGAAACGCATAGATGAAGCCAACGCCGGATATCCGATCACAAGTTGCATGCTGGTTGCGCGGGGCGCGGCACGTGCGATTTCGACATAGCTACGACTTCGCAATGAGTTCTTATATCCTGAGGAACCGATGGCGAATAATAGGAGGATGAATGGCGCAAGTTTGGTTAGTGACGGGCAGTTCTCGCGGTCTGGGTCGCGCGATTGTCGAAGCGGGCCTTGCGGCGGGTAATAAAGTGTTGGCGACAGCTAGGGACATCGAGTCTACATGACCTATCGGAGCGCCACGGTGACCACATCAAGCTCTTCGCGCTGGACGTGACCGACGAGTCCGCGGCAGCGAGCGCAGTGAAGGCGGCGATCGGTGCCTTTGGCTCGCTTGAGGTTGTTATCAACAACGCAGGATACGGCAATCTCTCGTCCGTCGAAGACACGCCGATGTCGGATTTTCGCGCACAAATCGAAACGAATCTCTTCGGGACGATCATCGTGACGAAGGCCGCTCTTCCGTACTTTCGCCAAAGGAAAGCCGGTCATTTTGTTCAGTTTTCGTCGATGGGCGGAAGGATCGGGCCTCCAGGGCGTGGGCCCTATTCGGCTGCGAAATGGGGTGTCGAGGGTTTCTCAGAAGTGTTGTCGCGCGAAGTGGCGCCGCTAGGCATCAAGGTCACCATCGTTGAGCCGGGTGGCTTCCGCACGGACTTCGCCGGCAGTTCCACCAAACTGAGCGAAGGAAATCCCGACTACGACTCGACTGTTGGAGCAACCGCCAGGTTTCAACGCGACTACAACGGTAAGCAGCCCGGTGATCCGAAAAAGGCGGCTCAAGCGATCGTGCGACTGACGCAGGAACAGAAACCTCCATTGCGACTGTTGCTCGGCAGCGATGCGTACAACGGGGCGGAGAAAAACGACCTCGCACGCCTAGAAGAAGCAAGGTCCTGGAAAGAACTCAGCCTGTCCACTGATTTCGAGTCGAAGCCCACACACCCGGAGCGACCAAAGTGAACCTACCTTCGCGGGAATCCGGCCCACGGACGTGCCGCCTTTTCGCGCCGCGCAAATCGTAGGAGCACGCTTCGCATTTTTTGTTTCGTTGTCTCATGTCAAAGACCGCCTAAAGCAAGGCGACGGTGTGTTCGAGAGCGGTCTTGAAAACCGCCGCCAACCGGGTGACGTTTAGCGTGTTGGCGCAACTTGGAGGGCTCGAATGTAACGGTCTGGGAAACCGCCGCCCTGTGGAGCGCGGCGGCTTGGCGCCGCTTTATGGTTTAAGCCGCACCACCAAATCACCTTCGCAGCCAAAAATCTCCTCAACACCAACTCCAGAGCAGTGATCTAAACCACCCGCTGGGTGCGAATTAAAGTGCCGAATAAACCATCTGCACGAAGAGGTCGCTGCTGAGCATGCCGTGACCCCAAACAGGGTCCAAATCGGCCAGAGGTTTGCTCGCCGCTATTTCGTCGGTCGATTTGCCGGCGGTCTTCAGTTTTTGCACGCGATCGCGCGCCACAACCAGCATGTCCCGAAACTTGGTCAGATCGGCTTTGTTGCCCAGCGGGCCATGCCCCGGAACGATCTTGGTTTTGTTGTCGGCCAAGGGCAGAACTTTGCCGGCGGCGACAATCATCCCGTCGATTTTTCCGCCTGTGCTGGCGTCGATGACCGGGTAAAAGCCGTTAAAAAAAGTATCACCCATGTGAATCACGTTGGCCTTCTGGAAGTGAATGTAGATGTCCGTGTCGGTATGCGCCGGCTGGAAATATTGCAGCATCACGATTTCACCGTTGGCCTGCAGTTTCTGGCTGGTGCTGAATGTCTGCTGCGGCAAAGCATCCGCAGGCGATGCCGGAAAGTGCAAACCGAAAAGTGCACTGTCGTGTGGCTCTGCCATGCGCGTCTTGGTGTTTTCGTGGGCCAGCACTGTGGCGCCCGCGGCGTGCAGATTGGCGTTATTGTCGGTGTGGTCGACATGCCAGTGCGTGTCGATCACCGTCTTCAGCGGCGCATTGCCCAGCCCATCGAGCGTTTCTTTCAACTTCGGCCAGGCCGGCATAAGAAACGTGTCGACCACGATTTTGCCGTCAGGCCCGTTCAACACCACAACATTTCCCCCAGGCCCGGAAAGTAACGTGAGATTTTCCGCCAGCGGTTGCGATTGGATAGGTGCACTACCCATCTGCGCCCGCATGGCCGCCAGAGAGTCAGTTGGAGGCGTTGAGGCCTGCTGCCGGAGGCCAGGAACGCCGGCGCTCAAAAGACTTGCCGGAAAAAGTTGCGCCAGCAACGCGCTTCCCGGAAACCCGGCGTAATTCCGCAACATTTCGCGCCGTGTGCTTTGCTTCTCCAAAAAGTTCGGGCTCATCTTTTTTCGCCTTTCCAATGTGAATACGTGCCTGACATTCTAGAAGGTAAGCAGCAGAGCGTCGCCGATATTTCTGTCACTGTTTCAAGTAATGAAGCGCAACAAATCCTGAACTAAAAATCCTGGACTCAACAAGTTTTAATCGTAATTTCTCTTGCAGGCTAATACCTTCCAGCAGCCGTCTCCCTGCTCCTGCAATTATTGGCATAATGACAAAACGATATTCATCAACCAGACCGAGCTCTATCAGTTGTGAAGGAATGCTCACACCGCCGACTAAAATATATTTGCCTTGCTCGTGTTTCAGTCTGACTATTTCGTCTCGAAGGTTCGTGCGAACAATTGTCGTATTTTTATCTTCAGCGCTCTCTAATGATTGTGAAAAAACAATTTTGTCTTTGGAGACAAATGTGTCCGCAAATTCGCGATCTGCTTTTGTCTCGGAAGGATTTTTTGCGACATCCGGCCAATAAGGAACCATCAATTGATAGGTTTTACGCCCAAAGACGAGCAGGTCAGCACCTCGAACCAGGTGCGTAGAATATTCAAACATGTCGTCATCGGGAAACCCATTGGTGTGGTCGCAGCCGCCATCCAGGGTAAGGTTGATTGCGTAGATTAGCTTTCTCATTGATTGTCCTGACCTCCTTTAGATTCCAGTGCTTGTGAGTTGAAAGTATGGCGACCACCGATTCACAGGATCCCCCTCACGTCGATTAGCCACAGCCAGCGTAGCGGAGAACGACCGCACCTCGCACTTTGTGATTATTTCCCCGTGTTGTCTTTCGTTGTTCTGCCGCGTACTCTAGCTAGGTTTCGGTCGTTCCGCTAACGGGAAAGTGGCGATATATGTCGGAAAAGGGTCAATCTCGTAAATCCATGTTCTTAGCCCTGAAGAATATGGAAGAACTGCGCCGTCTCTACGACAGCGATACGCCAGTGCTGGCCTATGACTTCAAGAGGCGGATGGTCGAGGGCTGGACGCCAGAGCACAGTCACCACCGCGGGCAACTCGTCGCACTGACCCAGGGGTTGCTCATC
The DNA here is from genome assembly GCA_963795005.1 of uncultured Acidobacteriota bacterium. Classification (GTDB taxonomy): domain Bacteria; phylum Acidobacteriota; class Terriglobia; order Acidiferrales; family UBA7541; genus Palsa-295. The sequence continues at coordinate 52,863 of CAWCGE010000003.1, forward strand.
GTGGAAACAGGAAACGAACGATGGATGTTTCCCTCCCAGCGTTGCGCATGGACTCCACCAAATTGTAAGCACGCGGCGCGTTCTGTCGGAGGCGCTGCTGGCACGATGGTCGACTTGTCTCCGGAGATGTGCCGCGGACTACCCAAGACGCCCTGCCTGTTCAACGCATCGGAGCTATTGTTCGCCATAGTTCATCGTATGGTCGGTTGGGACCTCCGCCAACCGCTCAACACGGCGCAGAAGCGCTTAATCACAGCGCTTCGTGATGAGATTCGACAGCCTGACCAGCAGCCCCTGCGTTTGACCATACCAAGAGAAGAAAGACTGGCCAGAGTTGCAGATGCTCTGATGGATGATGTTGGGGATGACCGCACGCTGGACGCTTGGGCGCATGTTGCCGGAATGGCCCGCCGTACTTTCATGCGTGCGTTTTCGGCTCAGGCCGGCATGTCATTTGGCCGTTGGCGACAGCAGGCGCGATTGTTTGCTGCCCTTGAGATGCTGGCACAAAGGAAATCTGTCACGGAGGTTGCTATCGCAGTCGGTTACGACAGTGTAAGTGCCTTCATTGAAATGTTTCGGACGATGCTGGGAACCACACCACAGACATACTTTCGAGACAGGCGTTCGTAGCCACGCGGTAGGGCCATGGGCGCAACGGCGCGCCTTCCTTGACGCTGTCGCGAGGATCCACCGGAATTCTTGCTGAATACTTGCTGAACAATAGACTGCAAATGAGGCGTTGTGGCGCAACTGAGGAGTTCGTAACGCAAACAAAACAAACGAAAATCGGTCCGTCCGAACAGGTCAGGGTGAATTAGCAAACCGCCCCCTCCAATAAACTCTTCCGCACAGGCGATGGACTGAACCCCTATTTTGAGACAGACGAAAATGGCACACTTTGCAGGGAAAGGAACTGCAAGTGGCGAGGAAACGAAAGGGACGGTATCCGAACGAGTTTCGTCGAATGGCGGTCGAGCGACTGAAGCGTTGCGAGAACATCGTAGCGCTGTCGGAGGAGCTGGGCGTGCGTCGGCGGCTGTTGTACAAGTGGCGCATCAAGCGGACCCGTTATGCCGGTGACGAGCGCCGTCGGAGAACCCGCGCGAAGCCACGCTCCGCAAAGAGGTCAGCCAGCTAAAGCGCGTGCTGGTAGAAAAGACTCTGGAAGTGGATTTTTTCAAAGGTGCCTTGCAAAAAGTCGAGGCTCGACGCCAGAAGAGCGCTATCAGTGGCGAGAAGGCATCTACGACGAAATCCAAGAAGTGATGCCCCTGCGAGGCAGTAGGCATCGAGCGAATGTGTCAGCTCTCCTTTGTCAGCCGAGCCGTTTTTATCGTTCTCTGCAGGAACGAGTACCGATCGCGGAAGACATGGAGGTGCGCAGCGTGATTCAGCAGATCGCTGTCGAGCATCGCCGCCGCTACGGGTATCGGCGGATCAGCGCCGAGTTGCGGCGGCGCGGGATGCTGGTGAATCACAAGCGTGTGTTGCGCATCCTGCGGGAAGATAACCTGCCAGCGGTGCAGCGGCGGGCGTTCGTGATGACCACGGATTCCGATCACGAGTTGGAGGTCTATCTGAACCTCGCCAGTCGCATGAAACTGACGGGGATGAATCAGCTCTGGGTAGCAGATATCACCTATATCCGTTTGCAGAAGGAGTTCGTCTACCTGGCCGTAATTCTTGACGCGTTTTCGCGGAAAGTGGTGGGCTGGGCGTTGGACCGAACACTGGCGAGCCGGTTGCCGATCACGGCTCTGGACCAGGCCATCGTGCAGCGACAGCCCGCGCCAGGTTGGTGCATCATTCCGATCGTGGCATGCAGTACGCTCTGGAGAGTACGTGAGGGTCTGCGAAAGAAGAGATGATCCCGAGCATAGTCGGCCAGCGAACCCCGACGACAAGGACTACGCTTCACAATGCATCTCGATACGTTGCGATACGACCGTTCCGGATCGCTGAAAGCGATTTGTGGTTTCAGCGGTGTTCTCGCGGATGCTCGTACAGGGAGTCGTTCTGTCGTTTAGGCGACCGCGAATCAATCCGTGTCTGTCATACCTGAATTGTTTTGGGCATTCCAAGCAACGCGGCCATTTCCTTGAGGATTACCTTGCCTGCTTTTCGCAGTCGATCGTAGCGCGGAATGAGGGCATAACTCCGCTGGATGCGAGCGATGAATTTAGAGGTGAACGCTTTCCCCTCGCCAGAACGCATGCCGCGTTCATTCAGTATGGCGGCAATCTGTGGATAGGTGTGGTGATCGAGTAGCTGATCGATCTCCTTGACCACGTCGGGGCCCGTCTGTCGCTGCTGCCAGGAGTTGAGAGGTAGAAGCAAAGTGAGAGTTTTTGCAGCTCCGCCCTTGAAACGAACGTGCAGCGTAATTTGTTCGCCACGAAGCGCGGTGACGTCTTCCAACAACAGACGGAGCATCCGTTTGCGCTCGCGGTCCGGCGTGCTTGGGTCACGCCAGAGCGCAGGAAAGTTCGTGGCTAATTTCCTGGCATCGATGCGGTCGCTCTTGCTGCCTTGTTTCAGCAAGGCATTCTTTCGGGGATTACACACCACTAGCTCGGTCACATGTGGCTTCAGCAGGTCATACAACCAGGCGGCCCAGGTGCCTTCTTCAAAGGTCACCTGCAAGCTTCCGCTTAGCCCTTGGAAAAACTGGAGAATGGTGCTGGCCTTGGTTTCGATCGTCGATTCCATCACCAGCTTACCGGAGGAATTTAGGACCGCGATCGAGATCGCTTCCTTGTGAACATCCATCCCGATATGCTTCGTCTTATCCATAAAAAGGGTGCTCCTTTCTGGAGAGGTTCGAGCCGACGCTCCAAAACCTACTCCAAGGGGCGCCCTTTTATAATGCGTGGGTTCTAGTACGGAGCTGGCCGGTAACGCGACACATGCGTGACACAACTCACTTTATGTCTTTTGTAATCCGTACAATAGCCTGCCTGTGCTGCAGCTACTGAGCGAAACTCGGTTGCGGACGCCATCGCCCGTTCCGGGCTCAGAAAATCGCCGGAATGAGATATCGTCGAACGGATGTGAGCAACTAATCCTACCGGACGGGGTTCACAATTGGCTACACTCAGGCCCATAACGAAAACCGGACAAGGGAAGTTGATCATTCCCACACTGAAGTGGGGCTGCCAGAGGTGACGAGATGGACCTGCCCTCCCGTAGGCCCAACATTGCTGGTCTCACGTCTCCAGTGCAACAAGCCGAGATGAGCTTACTTCTGGCCGGTCGCTGGCCACCGCTCAAGCCGTTGCCGGTATTCAAATATGAAACAGACGAGTATCGCGCCTCGATCGAATTCGACAAAACGCGCGGTGAGTGGGTCTGTCGCAAAACATCGTTACCGTCCAACAAGGTTAAGGAACTGCGCGGTGGATTGACAGAACTAACGATGGCCTTACCCCACGGTCATGGGCAAGTCTTCGCCGAATGTGGCGCACCAGAACAGCAAGAACAAGAATCGGAGAAGGACGTCAGTCGTCGTCTCCAAGCTATTCTTGAGTGGCGAGAGAATTACGAAAACGGCGCACTCTATGCTGGCCTTGAGGGCTATCTTTCCAAACGCCAGCAAGACGAAATCGACGCCAGCATCCGATTGACTCTTACTGCTCGGCAGCTTCAGTTCAACCCGAAGAACGTTGCGGATGTCTTTGACGCACTTTCGAAGGCGGGCGGCAAGCTAGCGACACTCGTAGAAGCCGCGCAGCGGAATAAGACGGAACAGGGAGCGGACGTACCGGCAAAAGCGGAAGCCACCGCACCCAGCGCCGAACGCAATGTGTGGGTTGACGCGTTTCATCCCGCGAGCGACCGCCGCCTTCAGAAGCGCGCCACGCCTACCTCCTGCGCGTACACCGCACTCGATGACATCAATGGCGGCATGGTCCTCAATGTAAGCGAGACGGGCATGGCCGTTGGCGCAGCCGACCCCCTGGTAGTAGCTGACTACCTGCCGCACATTCGCTTTCGATTACCCAACGTAGGGCAGAGGATCAAAGCCTCCGCACAGGTTGTGTGGCTAGCGGAATCGAAAAAACAAGTAGGGATCCGATTTGTTGATCTCACCACCGAGGCCCGCAATCAAATAGCAAATTGGATCGCGTCCGAAAAGCCCTCCCCGGAATTTGAAGGTTTAACGCCGGCGCCTGTCCAGAGCCTCCTCCCCGCAATCCTCGAAAGCATCCCAGAAGAACCGATGGGGAGTGTTGTCCCCGAGCAGGACCAACCCTCCGCGCCTGAACTGATTGCGCGCGCAGCGCCTCGACCATCTGAGCTCGTGACGCCCGAGATTCGCGATGTAAGCCCGCCACCCTTCGTCGAAGATCTCCCGATAAAAGTACACCGCGACGCTTCCACCGCCGGTTTTGGACCGCAAGTTCGAACCGGCAAGGCCGAGTCGTCAGCGAATCGTATCGAGAACTCTCGGTCACGCTCATATGTTCTTGAATTATCCGCACTCCACGTCGCTGCAGTCGTATTTTTGTTCGCGGTGATCAGTCTAGCCGTGGGGCTCACAGCGGGACGCAGCCCGCTCGGATTGCGCCTCCAGGACACGCAGAAATCATTACCGGCTACTGATCACACTTCACAGGCACTGCTTAATCAACCACGCGAAAAGACTTCGCGAACTTCCACTCCGCCGGCAGCAGATACCTCCGTTACACCTGCCGTGAATCCGCCCGCGCCGGCGACGGCAGAATCGCACTCAGAAACTCCAGCCACCAAATCCTTCAATGCACCACCGGAAGATCCAGCCGCCAGCGTGGCGCCGATCGGACCATCTTCAGCGATAACGACCCCATCGTTTCCTGATTCCGATAATCCCGAATCCAGTCCGGAGCGAAAGGATTCGACCGGGCTAATCGCGAGAAATGCGCCGCCACCCGCGAATTCCCAGCCCGCACGTCCGGCCAGGGCTGTCGTCCCGATGACAGGCGCACCGGCAAGTCCCGCGCCAGGCGGGGTGATGCCTGCAACGCGCACCGCGCCGCGCCTGTCATCGCCTTCGACAATCCTTTTCACTGGCCCAGGTGAGGGCAGCAGACCATTCAGGCTGATTCTCCCGGAAAGACCGATTGCCGCCTCCTCTACGTTCGCGATTACCTCCCAACTTTCAGTTCTCGTCTCTCCTGAGCGCGGACGTGCACCGGCTGGTGAACCCGCGCGATTACAAGCCGGCGAGCTGGTCTCCTTCGTTTGGCCTCGCTATTCAAGGCAAGGGGATCGACATGCAAGGCCGGAAACCGTGAAGGTCCGCACCACCATTGGCGAGCTGGGCCAAGTGCTGGACGTAAAGCGGGTGAGCGGCTCGTTCTCTCTTCTTCCTGCTGCAATCAGCGCCATTCGCCTGTGGCGTTACAAGCCCACTCTTGTGAACCAAAGGCCTGTCCAAGCTCAACAGGACGTCACGATTGAATTCCGGCCGCCACAACATTCGCCGCGCACGCTCGCTCGGTATCCCGCGCACCACTAGGGGCGCTTTAGATGTGCCTTGGCGATGGACATCAAAAAGGGCTGGTTGCCTTAGGGAGGTAGGTTCTTGCGTCAAAGGACATCCCTGCGACCCACTTATGAAGAATGACCCTGAAGGAACCCTGGCGTCGTAATTACTCTACACATAGCGCACGCTGTTAGATTCCACAGTGGAGGGTTGTGGTCAGCGATTGAATCTCTCGCCTGGTTGCTTGCGGAAGGCCATGCGTACCAGCCAATTTTCCCGCAATTTGCTGCCGTGGAAAGGCACCAGAACCAAACCACGGACCACATCCTTGAATAGCGCACGCTGCTGGTCGAAGCGGATCAAACCTCGCCAGCCGAGTTTTCTGAGAAGAGCAAGCCGCAAACGTGCAAAGCTGAATACCATACGCGACAAAGATCCCGGAATATCCTCCTCGCGGTGGTATTCGTAGAATTGATTGTTCATCGAAGCGGCGGATTGTACCTTGACGAAGTTGTGGATCGCCCGGTTCCTCGGATTGGCACTGGCCTCCAGGATGAGGTCTTTGAACTTTCTAGCATCATCCTCAAGTGTTTCAAGTGTGAAGAACCGATTGACCAGTTTCACGCCCAGCGGATCCCAGAGATATCCGTTCATAAGCAATGGGAGTGCGAGATGGAAAAGTTCCGTCACCGCCAGATAGACGCGGAGATGACACTGGTAGGCATCACCCATGCATTCATACAATCGTGCCGTATCTCGCGTCACCCCGCGTTGAAACGTTGTAATAGCCGTATCAAGATCTTTCGAGAACTCGGCCGTGTCGTAACCGTTTAACTCCCTTTCGATGATCGCTGCAATCTGCCGGATCTGGACTGATGATAGGGCCATTCCGACACTGTAGAGTGGATCAACCGTGTCGCCCGCATCGCCGATAATGAACCAGCCATCGGGCGCGTATTTCGTATCTCTGCTGCGCGGGATCTTGCACGGTCACCGTGTGCAACCCGTCGCACTTGCTAAGGTTGACCCCGACCACCGTGCCGTCGATCATCTCTGTCCCGTGTTCCACATTGCGCTCCCGCACCTCGCGATCAAATGTAAAACGGTTTATTTGGAAAGAGAGCAGCGGTGGCACCGTCGGAGCTTCGTCAACGATGTAAGTGCGGTCAGCGGGATGGTCAATGTCGGTCTTGAAATAATAGGTGAGCCCGTACTTCGGATAGTGTTTTTCAATGAGATGAGAGCCAAATCCTAGTTCCAAAAGGAAATCAACAGTGATTTCGACGAAGGATTCGCCGACGATTGGACGTTTCTTGCGTGGGCCCTCAACCACGGTCACCTTCAGGTTCGGCAAGCGCATTTTCAGGTAGGCGGCCGCAAGTTGGCCGGTTACTCCGCCGCCCAAAACTAAGACATCGCTCGTCATGGGCCTTCTGTTGATGTCACGAAGAGTCAGAGTCTGTACTCCATCCAATCTCAAAACGGAAGATTGCTGGTGCGCTGTCCTAAGGAAAACTGCGCCGGGTTCTTCGCACGGGACCTCTTGGCAGCGTTTTCTATCTCCTCCAACCCTGGACCGCCTCCCGCCTCGATTTATTCCCAATAATCCAACCGTGTCGATTTCCTTCTCTGAAGTGCGATGTGTAGGAATGCTTAAAACCACCACAGTGAGGCTCCAGATTGTGAACGGATATCTTTAGTGAGATCGTGGCGCTGCGTACCAGGTGTAGTAGGTTCCGATCCCTGAGAGCAAGACCACCCACCAAAGCGCCAGCTCGATCCGCATCCATGGCTTCCAGCGCTGAAACCGCCAAGAACGGGGGAGAATGTTAGTCCCCGCGACCAGCAGGATATACAGCCCGAGAACCTCGGCCAAAGCCCCGAGCGCACCGTGGGTCATGACAATGGCGTAGTATCGTTTCCCGAAATGCCTGGAGAATCGCGGCAACACTCGCGCGTCAAAGGACGGCCACATCACGAAAGCAATCATCGGTAGATTGAGGATCAGCACCACAGCTTGGCAAACGCCATGCGCCGCATAACGCTTCGTTCGGGCTAGGAAGGCGCCGGCGAGCAGCGCGATGCCCATCGCAATTTGGACGAGGAGGTTCAGGTCTGCACTAAAACTGGCCCAGGTGCCGAGGAACCCTTTCACGGAGGTTCTCTTACCTTTGCGCGTTGCGCGCGGGTTAGATCCAAAACGCAATGGGTCTCGGCTTCAATTTCGTTGAGGCCGAGACCCTTTGGTCACAACGTGCGAGACGATACTTAGCCTGCGCTTCCGTAAAACTGGGCTTCGTCGTCAGCTCTTTCCTTTGTCTTCAAGATCCACAAGCCGTCGCCATTTGTGACATAAATAAGACCGTGCGCTTTATCTTTTACGAAAGCCGTCACACCGGAGAGGCTGTGTATTTCCTTAGGGCCGGCCGATGCTGCCGATTCTGCGTCAGACGTCCCGAAGAGCGTAAGGGTGTCGGCAATGACTTTTAGTTCGGTGGCAGGCGCTCCAGCGGCTCCGGCAACCGTTTCGACGGTACGCGGTTGGCTTGGCTCACTGACGTCCAGTACGGCAACGTGTGAAGAATGGTCGAGCCCGAGCAAAAGATATTCTTTACCGTTTTTCCTGACCAATAGCATTCGAGTTGTGGGACCACCGGAGAGCTCGACATGGGCAACCACGTTGGCGGGAGTGCCAGTGGTTGTCTTTGAGCTCGCTTTGGCCTGAACGGCTGGCGCCGTAGCGATTCCCGCTACCACAATTGCAATTGCCGCACGCCGAATGCCTTGCGAACGCTTGCTGTTTATATTTATCCTCATTGTACTTTTCTCCTTGAACTTCGCAGCTTGAGTCCCCCGTATCGAATGGCTTGCTGTTCATCTCCATAGACCGCTGACTCACTTTTGTTATTCCCACCGTTCGCTCGGTCAGCCGCCCGCATGCTGCGTTGTTAGAGACGACCCATCGCGTTCGCTCGCAATCAGACCGCACCCTCGGCCAGGAAGACCGCGATCATTTTCCGTACGATAGAACTTGGTTTGCGGCGCCGCACACCGAACGCCAAATCTACTCGTAGCCGGAAAATTCCTCAGCGCGGATGTCTTCCTCAGCGACCCCTAAGCCGATGAGCATCTGACGCACGCCAGTAACCATCCCGGGAGGGCCAGCAATGTAGTAGATCGGAACGCTCAGGTCCGGAATCCATTTGGACAGTAACTGGGCTGAGATTCGCTCGGTCTCTCCTCGCCAAGGCATTCTCGATTTTTCTGGGTGTGTCACCGTGCAGATGAGTTTGTAGCGCCTGTTGTACTGCTCCATTTCTTGCAGCTCTTCGAGGAACGCTGCTTCCTCAGGGACTCGAACGGAATAGAAGAGCAGAATTCTGCGGGCAGAGAGGGATTCCGCCTCGCTCCAGACCAGGCTGCGAAAAGGTGTGATGCCGATCCCGCCCGCCAAGAGAACCGCGGGGCGCGTGGAGTTGCGCGGGAGCGTCATCCAACCGAAGGGACCCTGGAGAAGAAGCTCGGTTCCGAGCGGCAATGAATTGAGGGTACGCTTGAACGCCGTGGTCCGCAGGCGCATGGCCACCATCAGATTTCGTTCATGCGGCGCGCTGGCGATGGAGAGCGCGCGAGTGTTGCCTTCCAGATCCGTCTCGGCGGGGCCCAGCAAAGTAAAGTTGAAAAACTGTCCCGCCTCGAATTCGAACTCCTCGGGTTTCTCAAAATAGAAAGCAGTCGTACCGGCACAGAGAGTCTTTTGATCCTTCAACTTTACTTTATAGGGCGGCATACGTTGTCTATCCCTCCTTGTTCAGAGTAGGACTCACAAGGTCCAATCAAGCGCAATCGGTTGGTCGAGGACAAAGGCTCCTACGAGTGGTGACCCGAGCCGACGAGCTTTTATTCCGAAGACCACCGCCGATTGTTAGAGGAATATCCGCGACGCAGCTTTCTGATCACCGTTTCTGATTTTGAAAAGCGAATTTAAGTGCTCAACGAGATATCGACGTGGATAACTCCAGTGGGTTTCTTAATCCTTCCTGCCATGTGGCTGGGCTCGGAATCACCCTGCGGCGGATTGAATGATCCGCATAGTCCAAATCGGGACCATTCATTCCTGCCACAAGGCGACGAAGCGAACAGTTGATCAGACTTCCGGGCCGGTCGAAGCTACGTCTGGTTTATGTCTCGCGTGTGGCAGCATCCGCTTCTTCCGCCAGTTGCTGCACTACCTGGAAGAATTTCGGTTGTTGCCCAACAAATAGCCCATCCGCTGTGAACGATGCAATCGTCGCTACAGCGCCTCCAAATTTGTCATCGCTCGGCCGAATCACCGCGCAGTGAGGCAGGTCCGGGCTGATGAATTCGCAGGGAACGGGAAAGATCAGGCTGGGCTGAACAATGTTGGGCGGTTGCAACGGTGGGTTGTTGAAAAAATCGGGAAACGATAGGCCGGATATGGGGTCTTTAAACGGCGCCACAGGCTGCTGCACTCCATTGCCTGCAAAATCGACCCATTCCAGAAAGTGAGCGACTTCGTCTCCGCCAATGCCGAAGGCGATCTTCAACACTTCCAGACTGCTGATCTTCTGGCCAAGCGCCGCATAGAGACTCGATCCACCTTGTTCGATGTATCCGAAGTGAAAGGCCGCTACGTTCGCGATGGCCTGGATGTGGTCGTTACCAGGAAAGTTGGGATTAGACGCGCCGTCGAAATCCTTGTTGTTTCGGGGAATGGCGGTAACGTTGTTGAGTTTGAGCGCTTGAGGGAAAGTGGCGCCGAAGTCTGGATTGGTGGTACTGCGGTAGCGAACGAACCAGCTGGTGTCCACGTTAAGGTGCATGAGGTTGGTGAGGCGGCCGATGTCCTGCGCTCCCGTCGCCTGGCTGCCTTGGAGTGTGCGGAACTCGTCGAAATTGACCGGGTCTGCGCCTTTGGACTCCAAGTATCCATTGAGGAAGGCTGCGTGGCTGATTTCGTCGATGGTGTTGCTGGTGATGTATTGCGGGCCGTCGCCATCGAGGTTCGACAAGGCTACCTGATAGTTGTTTAACGTTTGGTTCGGGTCGATCTCAATGGGTGGATTATCGCCGATCCCACCCAGTTCCGCATACTGTGTCCAAAGGTCCGATTCAATCAACTCGGCTGCGGCGAGGAATCGAAGAATGGCTATGTCTCCCTTCGTGAGGCTGTTGGCTCCCGCGCTCTGGCCGAATGCAACCTTGCCCGCGCCGAACAGCCCAGCCCCTACCGTAGCCGCTCCTGCCAAAGCGCTCTTCTTCAAGAAGGAGCGCCGATTGCTATGAATTTGAGCTTCCGATTGTTTCATTGGTCTCTCCTTGTTTTGAAATCGTCCTGATCGCGTTCAGGCGCTCTGGCCTGATGCGAACCCGAATCGATAGTGACCGTGCTTGCTGTCGCTGTACCATTCAGACCCCACGCCCACCGCTTTTATTCCCCAAAATTTCTCGGTCCAAAAAACAAAGTAATCGCCCGCCCGCCGACGAAACACCTCTCCGCATCCCGTTCATCAGGCTCGAGCGCATTACGCGGTCTCCGCCATGAGACGGCCGCGTTTTCGGCAATCGGGCCATGCACTCATGCGCTCACAACTGCTGTTCGCCGTGAATCGGGCATTTTGTCTCTATTCATGACACTTATGAGGGACCGCCGAAGGCGCTCTCGCGCACGCGATAAGCTCGACATCACGGTTCCCACAGGCATACCGGAGATATCTGCGATCTCTCGGTAGGACATCCCCTCGATTTCGCGCAGAATGAGGACTTCACGAAAACTCGTCGGGAGATTCTCCAATGCCTTGCGCATCAAGGTGCTGCTGTCGTTCTGGAGCGCGAGTTCTTCCGGATTGGGAGCGTGATAATCAGGAGGGCAAAGGTTTTCGTCGAATTCCGTCGCATCCTGCAGTGGCCGGTTTGCGCGCAACCACGTGTAGCAAGTATTGCGGACAATTTTCAGGAGCCATGCCCGCGCGTCGCCACCGCGGAAACCGGGAAAGAATCGGAAAGCGCGCAGGAAAGCTTCCTGGACAGAATCCTGTGCATCCTGTTCATTTCGCGTCAGCCAGCGCGCGAGGTTGTAGGCGGCATCAAGATGCGGTAAGACAGCCTGCTCAAAATTCGGAAGATCACTGCGCTCAAGCACGGAGCCTCCCTGCGAGCGATATATCGTCCGACCGTTGCGTCCGAGGCCTCACTATGGTGCGCACTGGCGATCGGCACAATGGACGGGCAGTTCTTTCCCGCTGGAATAGAGGTCCCCTGTTAACCATCACTCAATGCAGCCTTTACACGGAATTGTCCTCATCGTTCCAGTGGCCTCTGCCCGGTGGTACACTCTTTTTCGACTGGCTCTTACCTCGCCGTGGGAGAAAACCTACAGCTTCGCGGGCAGCTTCGTTTCGGAGTTTTTGAACTGGATCTGCGCGCTGGCGAATTGCGCAAGCATGGCCTGTTAGTTCGGCTTCAGGAACAGCCCTTCCAAGTCCTGACGATGCTGCTTGAGCAGCCTGGCGACGTCGTAACACGTGAAGAACTTCAGAAAAAACTCTGGCCGGCAAACACTTTCGTCGATTTCGACCACGGGCTCAATAAGGCGATCAGCAAAATCCGCGATGCCCTCGGCGACTCTGCGGAAAGCCCCCGCTTCGTGGAAACCGTTGCTCGGCGCGGCTACCGCTTTCTAGCGGAGGTCAAACCGGCCGATGCAGCCCCGGTTCACAGCCCCGATGTCGCACTTTCGCCCCATCCCACAACGGAAACTCAGGGCCGCGCGGGCTCCACTGTCAAGCCGGCAATGCCCGAACATCGCCTGCCGTCACTTGCATGGAAAATATCTTTGCTGGTGCTGTTCATTCTGTTGGCCTCTTTCGCCACCTGGAAGTTATATTCCAGGAACCTCCCATCATCTAAGATTCGGTCCTTGGCGGTGCTCCCACTGGAAAGCCTCTCCGCGGACGCCTCGCAGGATTACTTCGCCGATGGTATGACCGACGAGTTGATCACCGATCTGGGGCAGATCAGCGCATTGCGTGTGATTTCCCGTACGTCAGTGATGCCGTACAAAAACGCGCGCAAGTCCCTGCCGCAGATCGCGCGGGAGCTAAACGTTGACGCGGTCGTTGAAGGCACCGTCCTGCGTTCCGGCAACCGAGTTCGAATCACGGCGCAGTTGATCGAGGCCACTGCAGACAAGCACTTGTGGGCTGGCAGCTATGAAGGCGACTTGCGCGATACTTTGACGCTACAGAACCAGGTCGCCCGTTCCATCGCTGAGCAGATTCGGATCAGCTTAAGTCCACAGGAACAGGCTGTGCTCAAAAGCGCGAAGGTCGTAAATCCGGGAGCCTATGAGGCCTATCTGAAAGGACGGTATTTTTGGAACAAACGAACCGCGGATGGCTTGAAAACGGCTGTCGATTATTTCAACCAGGCAATCACACAGGATCCAAACTACGCCCAAGCCTATACAGGGTTAGCCGACACGTACGCCTTGTTGGGAGATTGGCAGTATGGAGTAATGTCCCCGAAGGAAGCGTTCCCAAAAGCGAAGGCCGCGGCGATCAAAGCTCTCGAATTGGATAGCACGCTCAGCGAAGCCCACAACTCGCTAGCATTCTGCTTCGATGCCTTCGACTGGGATCTGGAATCTGCCGGCAAGGAATTCCAGCGAGCCATTGAGCTGAACCCCGGATATGCAACCGCTCACCATTGGTACGCCTGGCATTTGAGTTTATTGGGTCGGTATGACGAAGCTATTGAGGAAATGAGGAAAGCAAAAAATCTGGATCCGCTATCCCTCATCATTAATTCTGATTTGGCAGAGCTTCTTGTCATTGCGCATTTCTATGACGAATCGATGAGTCAGAGCCGCAAGACCATCGAAATGGATCCTAATTTTGCTCTCGCACATAATCAGCTTGCCCAGGCATATCTCCAAGAACATATGTACGATGAAGCGATCGCAGAACTGCAAAAAGCGGTCAAGCTTTCTGGAGGCAGCCCGACGTGCATAGCGAATTTAGCTCGCGCCTACGCCGCATCAGGCAGAACTAACGAAGCGGTAAAGCTACTGAGCGATCTGAAGAACCGCTCAAACCGCAGTTATTCAGACGCTTCAGAGATTGCGGTGGTCTATGCAGCGCTCGGGGATAAGGATCAAGCAATGAATTGGCTGGAAAAAGGATATGAAGAGCGATTCAACCCGGGCGTCCTGCTGCGGCCGGGATTTGATCCTCTCCGCTCGGACCCGCGCTTTAAAGACCTTGTATTCCGTATCGGTTTCCCTCGTTGAACAAGTCCGTCAAACGAGCCGGGTGTTGATTTACGGTCCTGCTGCGTGCTGCTACCCAGTGTTTTCTGCAGCCAACTCGGCCGGCGGCGCTTGAATCTCACCGCCGACCAGTTGACGCCGTATCGAGCCGAGAGGTTAGTCTCCGGCGTCGACGGTGTCCTGCTTGTCCTTGGCCAGTTCCTTCTCCACTTGCTTCGGGTATAGAAATTCATGCCCCGTCGTTTCACCCGGATAGAACCATTTCACGATCGCCTCAGGTTGTTCGGATGCACGCTCCGCCAACGTGAACACCGTGTGCTCAGTTGGCTCCCGGCGCTCGGCATTAATCGTAAAGAAAATTGCATACAGCATTGTCCGATCTGCGTTGAAGATACGGACTTGGTTATGCTCGGTTGCATTCTCAGGGAGCACAAACCAGTAGGTGCCCGCCGGGAGGACGCGTCCGGGAAGCTGAACCGGTTGGCTAAAGGTGACTTTGGTAGCCTGATCCGACTGATCTGCTCGTGCAGAAGGCAGGACGATCAGGAATGCTAATAAAAACACTATAGTGATGAAACTCTTGGCGATTGTGACTTTCTTCATGACAACTCCTTTTTTTGTATTGCGGCCTGCTGAGCTCGCAATTCACATCCATTCGTTTCAGATAACTACCGCTTCGAAACTTTAATTCCGACCGAACGGGACTTAGCAGAATCATCTTCAAAACGTGCACGCGCATTGATAAGACGCACTCGTCGGCTGTCGGATTGGAAAAAGGGTGTAAAGCTTTTGTCACCGATAGGTCTCGATCGTGTTTCACGCACGCCTGCGCGCGACGATTGAGCACCAGTGACGAGCTGTTTGCGCAGAACAGCGCTGGCCAATAGGGGGCCGACGCAGGAACACTGTTTGGCAGGGTTTTCGAAATGGAACAATCTACTTGAAAGGCAAACCGTCAATTTTGTGCTGTGCGCGCTGAAGCTCGCCGATTCCTTGAACAAATGAGCAGCGCACAGAACCATTTGCCGGATTCCCAGAGTAGGAGCGGCCTCTAGCTCAGTTACTTGTGAGCAAACTCCGAAGCTGCTCAAGGGTGGAAGGCGCGGCGTCGGAAACGGCGCAGAATTCCATCCCTCCCTTACGCCATTCGGTCCACTGATAGCCTTGTCGTGAACCGGAACTCGGAGCACTGTCTTTTTCGTTCGTGGGCCAGATGAAGACGTTTACGAAATGTTTGCGCCGGGCATAGACTAGAGCCGCGACAGTGCGGCCGTGAACGACGTCAATGCGGCCGCCCTGCAGTGAAAATCCCTGATCGGCAAAATCCTGGACCGGAGGAGAGAAATCCAGTTTGCCGTCGAACCACGGTTTTACCGTGTGTTGATCGGTAGAGACGACATCGACGAGATGCCCGGGTTGCAGCGACCTCAAATGCGCATCGACGATCTCCGCGGCAAGCTCCGTTCCGTAGTTGCCCGCGCGTTGAGAGGTGACAAGTTGCACGCCCAGATACACAGTCACAAGAATTGCCGCCGCCGCTGCGAGCCAACTCCGAACAGTACGAGATGGAAAAGCGGTGACAGACCGCCGAGAACCGAGACGAGCGAGTACTTTCTTACGAAACGGCGCCGGAGCCCTCTCGTATAGTTGCGTAAGGTTCATGGACGAGCTTAAGGACTCCAGAGCCTCAAGCGCGTTAACACAATCGGAGCATTGCTCGAGATGGCGTTCGAATTCGGAGGCATCGAGGGCATCCAACTCGTTGTCGAAATAGCCATGAAGAACGGTGCCAGCGCGGTTACAACTCACGGATGGTCTCCTTTTTGGCAGGGTCAGTAAGCGCAAGCTGAAGCTGTCGGCGGGCGCGGGAAAGCGTGGACATGACTGTGCCAATCGGAATCGAAGTAATGGTGGCGATCTCCTTGTAAGAACACCCTTCGAGCTCGCGGAGCACGATTACCTCCCGGAAGCGTGACGGTAAAGACTCAAGAGCTTGGGTAAGGCGTCTGCGGCTATCCGCTGCGATAGCAAGCGACTCGGGTGTTGGGCCTGTGGGGCCGTGCAACTCTTCATCGAACTCGGTCATGTCTTTCCCGTGACGATTCCTCTCCATCCAAGTGAAACAGGTGTTGCGCACGATCTGCAGCAACCAGGCGCGTACGTCCCCGCCACGAAAACCATGGAAGAAGCGATATGCACGTAGCATCGCCTCTTGCGCGGCGTCTTCGGCATCCGTACCGCTACGCAAGAGCCAACGCGCCAGATTAAAGGCGGCATCGAGATGCGGCAGGACGAGTGTCTCGAACCGCATTTGCTCCTGCGAGTCCAGCACGTTCAAACCTTCCCTTGGACAGGACTATTCATCCGTAGTAACCGATCGAGGCGTGGTTTTATTCCCGTTCTGGCTCTTTGTTTGATGGGAAAAAAAAGAGCTAGCGCCGATGGTGCTGGAATAAAAAGGGCGGGATTGCGGTATAGCAAGACGGAGCAAGTCTGAGAGCGGCGCGGTTACCCTCCGAATTCTGTACCGCGCCGCTCGTAGCAATGAGATGCAGCCGAACAGTGGGCGACGGCTGGGAAACAGGATGAAATCACGGAGGACTTATGGGCGAAAAGACAAAGGATCAAATCTTACACGATCACAATAATGATGGAGTGGACCGGCGTGGCTTTTTGAAGTGTATGGCTTGGGCCGGAACTGGCGCACTCTGCGTGATGCAGGGCGGCGTGCTGAAATCCTATAGCCTGAGCCGAATCAGAGAATTGGACGCGAAGAAAATCGCGGGAGAGCTGAGCTTTGTGCAGATTAGCGACAGCCACATGGGATTCAACAAACCGGCCAATCCGGATGTTGCCGGAACGTTAAAAGCGGCAATCGACAAAATTAATGGTTTGGCGACGCCACCGGAGTTCATGCTGCATACGGGCGACATCAGCCACCTCTCGAAACCCGAAGAGTTCGACACCGTCGATCAGATTTTGAAGGGCGCGAGCGCCAAGGATGTGTTCTACGTGCCGGGCGAGCACGACGTGCTGAACGATAACGGGGAGCAGTACCTGGAACGCTACGGAAAAGGCACTAAGGGAGCAGGGTGGTACAGCTTTGACAAGAGAGGCGTGCACTTCATCGGCCTGGTGAACGTGCTGAACTTGAAGGCCGGGGGACTGGGCACGCTGGGCCCCGAACAACTCGAGTGGATGGAGGACGACGTCGAGCATCTGAAATCGAGCACGCCCATCGTAGTGTTCGCTCACATTCCCTTGTGGTCGGTGTATCCGGAATGGGGTTGGGGCACCGAAGACAGCGCGCAGGCATTGACTTACCTGAAGAAGTTCGGATCAGTGACCGTGCTAAACGGGCACATTCACCAGACGATGCAAAAGGTCGAAGGAAACGTGACGTTTCACACGGCGGCCTCAACGTCGTTTCCACAGCCTCAGCCTGGGAAGGCCGATTCGCCGGGCCCCATGAAGGTGCCGGCAGAGCAGTTGAGGAGCCTGTTGGGAATTACAGACGTAAATTACGTGCAGGGTCAGCACGCGCTGGCGGTGGTTGACTCAACGCTGGGATAAAGCAGAAAGATCGCGCGTAGGCCAGGAAATCAATTCTGTCAAAATAAGAGAGGAAACCAACATGAAGAGAAGAAGTGTGTGGATTGCAGGTTTGGCGACGGCGGTTATCGTCGCGTTGGGGCTGCTGTTGGCAGGATCGCCGAAAGTCGGCGCAAATACTCAGCAGCCAGCAACTACGGAAGTGAAGATTGATAACTTCAGTTTTACACCAGCGCTGCTCACGGTGCCTGTGGGAACTACGGTTACATGGACGAATAGAGACGATATTCCGCATACAGTTGTCAGCGCGGATGATCCGAAGATGTTCAAGTCCAGGGCGATGGATACGGATGAAAAGTTCTCCTACACCTTCGCCAAACCCGGAAGGTACTCCTATTTCTGTTCGGTTCACCCGAAGATGACCGGCACGATCGTGGTGCAGTGACGAACACTGAGTCACAAGGAGATGTCCCGTCTGTATCCCGATGACCCAAATTCGTTCAGCACGCCCAGAAGGAGATCCAATGGCCACAGCCACGAAGACCATGGTTGCTCAATTCGCGCGGGCCTTTGCGGAGCCAAATGAGGAATTCCTCTTCGATGAGTCGCTGTATTCGGCCGCAAACGTGGACTTGCAGAACCTCCAACGATTGTCGCGTTTCCTTCCCGTTATAGTGCTAATCCCTAAGTCCACGGATGCGGTTCAAGTTACTCCGCACACAATTTCTGTGCCAGAGCCTTCGAACGAACGCCCCGCAAAGCCGGTCGGAGTTATGGGAAAAGCGGTGAAACGCATCACGACTATCAGCGCGGAAAGTACGTTCACCTTCGATGATGTGACTATTAATTTCCCCGCCATGGAAGTGCTCTGCAAGGACAAGCGCGTTGCGCTTACCACCAAGGAATTTAAGACGCTGCAATACCTGATCCAGAACGCACGCCGCGTGATTTCGCGCGATGAGCTGCTCAATGAAGTGTGGGGATACGAGAACTATCCCTGCACACGAACGGTCGACAACCATATTTTGAGATTGCGGCAAAAACTCGAACGCAATGCTTCACGTCCCGTGCACTTCCGAACCGTACGTGGCGCCGGCTACAAATTCCTACCATAGTGCCGCTACGTGGTCGCGAGAGCAGAGAATGTGTTTGTGCGCGGTGGAATCACCTACTGAACAGTTCTCATCTTTCGCCTTTCCAGACGTCCGCCGAGCGAAGCGCGAAGATTTTCAGCAATTCCCATTGAGTGAAGATCTCGGCACGGCTATCAGACTTTACATCGAAGACGCCCGACCGCGCTGTTCATTCCCGAATGTTTTCATCTCCCTTAAAGCGCCCTTTAGGCCACTTCTGACGCACTCGATCTCGGAAGTCGTCCGCAGCCGGATGCGAAGACTGGGAATTTCTTCCAAGCACTGCGGGCCGCATTGCTTACGCCATGCGTGCGCGACTCACCTTTTGCATAAGGGCTTGTCGTTTATCGATATCGCCGACTTTCTCGGACACCGCGACACACAGAGCGTCAACGTGTATGCGAGACTAAGCACCCACATGCTGCGAGAGGTCGCAGCCATGGATCTGATCGGTGCTCTATGAGATTTTCTACAGCGATCGCAAAGTACGCGGCTTGGAAAAGGATGCGGGGTGTTCGCTTCGCGAGAGCTGAGGGTGCCTTGAGGACTCTGCTTCGCTCCGCCGGAGATTGTCCGCTCGACCAAATCACGCCCAAGCAGATATCCACCTACGTCGACGGATCAGGCATGTCGGCCTATACCTGGTGGCGCGAATACCAAATCATTCGATCTTTTTTCCAGTTTTGGCTCTCGCGCCACAAGCTTGCCAGGCTGCCTATGCCACGCCCGCAAGCGGCGCTACCCCCCCGTTCAGGCCTTACATCTTTTCGAGAACCGAGCTCGCTCGGCTTCTGCTTGCCATCGAACGCACCCATCTCTTTGACCCCCTGACCATGCGAACGTTTCTGCTCTTTCTCTACGGGACGGGGCGCGCGTTTATGAAGCCATCAATCTCCGCGTCTCGGACATCAACTTCCAAAATAAGATCATGAGTTTGTGGCGAACAGAGGGAGAACAGCGAAGGATACTTCCCATCAGTCGGGCTCTTCATAGCACACTCGACCTGTACCTCCAGTCAAGCGCCCAACAGAGGGGAAGATCGGACCTCGTTTTTGTGACACGCAACGGCGCACGACTGAGGCCGAACACATTGCGGTGCAACTTTGTGCGCATCTGTGCCCGGGCACGTATTCATCAGGAACACGGCTACAGCCCGAAGCCCGGAATGCACAGTCTAAGGCACAGCTTTGCGGTGCATGTCTTAAAGACTTGGGTTCGTGAGAGCAAAGACCTGCGACAGAAGCTGCCTGTGCTCTCGGGTTACATGGGCCAACGCTCTGCTGAAATCGACCGAGCTATATCTGCGATTGGTTCCTGACAGATTTGTGAAGCCATGGTCGAGACTGCAAGAGCCACCTAATCATAGGTGGGACGGTGCAGATAGCCCCTCCTGGTCTGCAAGGTGTACCCTGCGGACTAGCTCAGCCGGGCAGTTTCAAGTTACCGCAGGCAAATCGAGTCCAAGGGCAACTACTCATCGCAACAAGCCGCTGAACAAATCGTGCGCCGCATTCGTATGAAAGAACAGGAGGAGCGACGCCCCATGAGAGATATTCGCTACGCCCTGCGACAGTTCGCCAACGCCCCAGTTTTCACCGCAACGGCCGTTTTGACT
This sequence comes from uncultured Acidobacteriota bacterium, assembly GCA_963795005.1. GTDB lineage: Bacteria > Acidobacteriota > Terriglobia > Acidiferrales > UBA7541 > Palsa-295. Next base: position 72,920 of record CAWCGE010000003.1, read on the forward strand.
CTAGCTCTCGGAATTGGCGCGACCACAGCCATTTTTACGCTGGTCCATGCCGTCTTGTTAAATTCCCTGCCGGTGACCAAACCTAGCGAACTCTACCGTGTGGGCGACGTGGAGAATTGCTGCGTCAATGGCGGTCTGCAGGACAATTGGTCGCTCTTCTCGTACGACAAATATAAGACTTTCCGCGATAACACGCCCGGCTTCGTCGAACTCGCGGCGTTTCAGGCGGGAAACGACCTGATCGGTGCGCGCCGAGGCGGCAGCAGCCAGCCTGCTCAATCCATGAGGAGTGAGTTCGTCTCAGGAAATTACTTTGCCATGTTTGGCATCGGGCCCTATGCGGGGCGCGTGCTGATGCCATACGACGATCACAAAGGCGCATCGCCGGTCGCGGTGATCAGCTACCATGCCTGGCAGCAGAAATTCGGTGGCGACCAATCCGTCGTGGGGGGGATGTTCACGATGAACGGCCAACCGTTCACCGTGGTTGGAATCGCGCCGCCCGCCTTCTTCGGCGATCGCCTGACGGATCCCCCCGCGTTTTGGATTCCAATTGCGGATGAGCCGCTCATCGACGGCACCATGGCTTTGGTCAATTTTCCGCAGCAGGATTGGCTAGACGTAATCGGCCGCATTGCACCGCATAGTGACCCAAAACAAATCGGTGCGCACATGCAAGTGGAGTTGCAGCAGTGGTTGTTAAGCCCCATCGCGCAATTGCAGCCTGGAGAACGCGACGCAGTCCCCAAACAGACATTGCGTCTCTCGCCCGGCGGCGCCGGTGTTCAAGAACTGCGCGACGAATACCTTTCCAGCCTGCATCTGCTGATGTGGATTTCCGCGCTTGTGTTAGCAATCGCCTGCGCGAATGTGGCAAACCTGATGCTCGTCCGCACTAGTACGCGGAAACTTCAGACCTCCATCCGAGCGGCGCTCGGTGCGTCTGCCGGGAGGCAGGTTCGACAAGTGCTTAACGAGAGCGTCGTGCTGGCACTACTCGGAGGCGTGGTCGGCGTGGCTATCGCATTCGGTGCGACCCGCCTAATTTTGTACCTCGCGTTTCAAAACACGTACGTCGCGATTCACGCTTCGCCATCCCTGCCCGTACTCGCTTTCACATTTGCCGTCTCGCTTATCACGGGAATTCTATTCGGCGTCGCTCCTGCTTGGATCACGGCCAATGCCTCTCCTGCCGAAGCGCTGCGCGGTGCAGGCCGCTCCACAGGGCGTAGCAGCGGCTGGACCCAAAAATCGCTGGTCATCGCGCAGGCGGCGCTTTCGCTCGTGCTGCTTTCCGCAGCAGGGTTGTTGACGCAGACCCTTCATAATATGCAGTCCCAAAAGTTTGGATTCGAGACACCCAACCGGTACATCCTGCACATCGATCCGGAAATGGCAGGATACAAGCCTGCACAGATGCAGTCTCTATTTCGCCAGCTTCACGATTCGCTGGCAGCAATTCCCGGCATCGGCCAGGTGAGCTTTTCGCTCTACACTCCGATGGAGGGCGACAATTGGGGCGAGACCGTTTACATCGAGGGGCAGGCTCCGCCGCCTCCTGATTCCAATCAGAACAACGCTTCCTGGCTCCGCGTCAGTGCCGGTTACTTCGAAACCCTCGGCACAAAAATCGTACAAGGGCGATCCATCAGCGAGCAGGATTCACCGACGTCACAGCGCGTGGCGGTGGTGAATCAGACATTCGCCAAACATTTTTTCAAGGAAGATAATCCGATTGGAAAACATTTCGGCTATATCGATCAGAAGAATGCTGGAGACTTCGAAGTCGTTGGCGTAACGGAAGACACTCAATATCGCGAGCCAACCCGTAAAATCCCGCCCATGTTTTTTCTGCCATCCACACAGAGCGTCACGTTTGACAATCCGCGTTTCATCGCCTTCGAAGATCGCTCGCATGAACTGAACGCCGTGGAACTGAGAACGCTCGGCAAGGTGACGGGCCTGGAAACGCAGGTGCGCCACGCGCTTGCCGAAGTGAACCCAGATCTCGCGGTTATCGATTTCATGAGTTTTGGGGAGCAAGTGGACCACAATTTTTCCCAGCAGGAGTTGATCGCAAAACTTACTTCAATGTTCGGATTGCTGGCCCTGGTCCTCGCGTCTGTGGGAATCTACGGAGTGACGGCCTATTCCGTGGAGCGCCGCACGAACGAAATTGGAGTTCGCATGGCTCTAGGCGCAGACCGGTTCAACATTTTGAAGCTGGTTATGCGTGGTGCGCTGGTGCAGATGGGAATCGCACTGGCGATCGGCATTCCTGTGACGATTGCGGTCGGCCGCACTATGGCTACACAACTGTTTGGCATAAAACCGTACGATCCGCGCATTCTGATTGTGGCTTCGGCCGGGCTCACCTTCACGGCGTTCCTGGCGGCAGTGGTTCCGGCTCGACGAGCATCAACGGTCGATCCGATTCGCGCCTTGCGCATGGAATGAAAAGCACAACAGTTCAGAGTTCGCCGCACCGTTTTGCTTTGATAACGGGAGGAATGAAGATTTTGTCAAAACGAGGTAGAGAGCAAGGAACACGATTTTCTCGCGCTTCAGTTACAGACGTGAGGCTTTGAAACTGGAGCCACCTTCGTAGAGGATCGCTTGGCTAATCGCGACCTAGGCCGAGACCGTGATATAAACTCCTTCGCCCAGCACGTCTTGAATGGGCAATATAGCTTTTCCGCAAATGAAAAACTCTCCTCCACACAGGCGACCGCAACGAAGTGCTCGAACCTACTGGAAGACTTGGACCCGACTCGCCCCGAAACGGAGGAGCTTACTTTTTAATACCCCGCGAGCTAAGGAACAGGTCAATAAGGGCGAGAGTAAGTCGTTGCCTACTGGTTAGTTTCTTCACTTGGGTACCACCTCTATAACCCCCAGTGCTGTTCCGGCTTTTGGCCTTTGGAACCCCGGCACAGCGAACGGGTAATTCGTAACCCGTAGTGAATTCACCGCGCGCGTCGCCTTGGGCGGGAGACGCTCGTTTAACGACAGGAGTAGTGCGATGCGTAAAGCAATAAGCAACGATTTGAACTCGGCCAGCGAATGGCCGCTCTGGGAAGCGGAGACTGAGTACTTTGACTTGCTGAACGTGGACCCGGCCGACCTGGATATGGAGTTGCTTACCCGCGCAGTTGTGATTTTTGTATCGGCCTACCCGGAAAGTATGCGCACTGCGTTTCAGCGCCAGAAGAAGCGAATCGCGCGGCTGGCCGACGAAGACCTCCGGAACGATATCGAAGCTACGAAGGCCGCTGTGCGATTGATGCAAACAGAACTGGACCGGCGAACGCTGGCCGCAAAAGCAAAAGCGGCTGGACGATGCCAAGCGGGACATGGAGCGGGACAACCTAAGAATTGAGCGCAACCTTTTGAAGAAGCTGCGTGGCGGCAAAGGATTTCGGCAATAGGCCTAACACCTGCCGGGCTGAGTATGGAAGCACCGCAACAACCCAAACCAGAGGTGCGCAAAGTCCCCCGTTGCGTATTCTGCGGAAAAATCCTCGATGAACCGAAGGCCTTTTGCTCGCGCAGGTGCGAGAAGTTGGACCAGCATCCGAGTTAGAGGCGCGTGGACCACCAGAACTCTAACCCCGTACGCTTTCCGGTAACCGCAGCGTTAAGCAGGCACTTGGTCTTCTCAGTTGCGACCTGTCACTTTTGACAGTTACATCCCTGAGACATCCCTGAAAACATAGGAATATCACGTGAAGTAGGAAACTGATCGGGTCAGTTTCGGTCAACCTTGTGCGATGCAGAACTTTTGGCGGTGAAGCCAGTCGTGTCGCCATGCTTGGTCGGTAACTGAGTAAACGCTTGAAAGTTGAGAAATGGAGAAGAGGCGATGGGATCAAAGCCAACTAGAGTGATAGCACCAGGGGATCAAGTTACAGGTAAGAGCGGTTTTAACGGTGTCATTAAACTCGATATCCGTGATTCCGTTCCCGACTGGAAACTGTACACACCAAAAAGAGCTCCTGAGGGGGCGCCCAACATTCTGTTCGTTTTGTACGACGATACTGGATTGGCCGCCTGGTCGCCATTCGGCGGCCGGATCAACATGCCGACGCTGCAAAAACTGGCGGACCGTGGCCTAATGTACTCGCAGTGGCACACGACGGCGCTTTGCTCGCCGACCCGCTCCGGCTGCCTGACTGGACGCAACCACCACCTTAATGGCATGTCCAGCATCACCGAGGCATCCCAAGGATTTCCCGGCGCGAACGGACGCATCCCTGCCGAGTGTGCCACGATCGGGCAGATTCTGCAGGACGGTGGCTGGAGCACGTTCTGGCTGGGCAAGAACCACAACGTTTGCGAAGGGGATGTTTCCGCAGGCGGCAGCAGGAAGACATGGCCGTTGCAGCAGGGCTTCGACCGCTTCTACGGCTTCATTGGTGGCGAAACCAATCAGTGGTATCCCGACTTGGTCGAGGACAACCACGCCGTTGACCAGCCATACTCGCCCGAGGAGGGCTATCACTTCTCCAAGGACCTGGCCGACCATGCCCTTCAAATGATCAAGGATCAGAAGGCTAGTAACCCGTCGAAGCCGTGGTACATGTGGTTCTGCCCGGGGGCGAACCATGCCCCGCATCATTGCCCGCAGGAATATATCGACAAGTACAAAGGCAAGTTCGACGACGGATACGAAGCCTACCGCGAGTGGGTGCTGCCACGCATGATCGCTAAAGGCATCCTACCCAAGGGAACCCAACTCACACCGCTCAACCCGATGCCGAGTGAGATTGCGACCCCGGCTGACCAAGTGCGCCCCTGGAACTCGCTCAATGCCGACGAGAAGAAATTGTTCTCACGCTTGATGGAGGTCTACGCTGGTTTCTCGGAGTATACCGATGTACAGGTGGGCCGCATTATCGACTACCTGGAAAAGAGCGGCCAGCTTGAGAACACTGTCGTCCTCTATGCCGCCGACAATGGCGCTTCCGGGGAAGGAGCCTTAACGGCTCAGTGAACGAGAACAAACTATTCAACAGCTACCCGGACGAGCTGTCCGAGAACATGAAGCTCATTGACAAGTTGGGCGGAGCCGACACCTACGAGCACTTCCCCACGGGATGGGCTGTGGCCACCTCGACGCCGTTCAAAGATGTTCAAACGCTATTCCGAATATGCGGGCGGCACCTGCGACCCGCTGGTCATCTCGTGGCCGAAGGTATCAAGGCAAAGGCGAGGTCCGAAACCAGTATCACCATTGCACTGACATTGTCCCGACAATCCTGAACATCTGCGGGCTGGAGATGCCCAAGGTCTACAAAGGCGTTGAGCAGTACCCGCTCTCCGGTGTCTCGATGCGTTACACCTTCGACGCGAAACCGGACACTCCGACAACCAAGAAGCGCCAGTACTATGCCATGCTCGGCACTCGTGGACTCTGGGAAAACGGCTGGAAGGCCTCCGCCATCCACCCGCCCTGCTCCTTCGACATTGGACACTACGAAAAGGACGAGTGGGAGCTCTACCACGTTGACGCGGACCGCTCCGAATCCAAGAACCTGGCCAAGGAGCACCCCGAGAAGCTTCAGTTGCTCATCAAGGCCTGGTTCGAGGAGGCGGAAAAGAACCTGGTGCTGCCGCTGGACGACCGCACGGCGGTGGAAATCCTCACCAGTCCACGACCCACCGAGGAACCGCCCCGGGAGCGATACATCTATTATCCGGGGGCGTCTGCGGTTCCGGAAAGCGCGGCCGTCAACGTGCGGGGACGTTCTATAAGATCCTCGCCGACGTCGAGATCACCGATCCGGGCTGCTCGGGCGTAATTTTTGCCCACGGCTTGCGCTTCGGCGGTCATGCGCTCTTCATCAAGGATAAGAAGCTGTATTACGTTTACAATTTCCTCGGCTTCAAGCCCGAACAGACATTCGTCTCGCCGGACCTTAAGCCCGGCAAATACACCCTCGGCATGGAATTTATCCGGGAGGGTGCCGGTAAGTTCAAGGAATCCCAGGGCAAGACCAAACTCTACGTAAACGACAAGGTCGTGGCCGAAGGACCAATGCGCGCGCAGGTTGGCAAGTTCACGCTGTCGGGCGACGGCCTTTGTGTTGGCTACGACAGCGGCGACGCCGTGAGTGATGCCTACCGATCCCCAGGCACGTTTAAGGGTGGGACGATCCTCGGCGTCGGCATCACCACCGAGAAGACGCAGTACCTCGACTTGGAGAAGACGGCAGCGGCAGCCTTCGCCGTCGACTAGTGCCCGCGGTAAAGACCAGTACAAACACTCAGTTTCCCTGGCGGGCCAAGACCCGCCGGGGAGATGGGTTGTGCCCTCTCTGGCAAACATGGTTGCGTCGCGTAACCGGAAACTGACCACCGGCCAAAACAACGCGTTATTCCCGCGATTACTGCGCACCATCCGCGTATTTAACGCACGAAACCATGCAAACAACGTAAGGACCGTACACGTGTGCCTGGCAGTTGCTAGGGGCGAGGAGATTGCTGCGCGAAACAGAGCGAGGTGAGGAATCTCGTTTGGTTGCAATCTGACCATAGGGGATGACATTTTAGGATTTCGGTTCTGCGACGGACCGCTCGCCTAGGATTTCACACGCATACGCGAATTGCCCATGCGTTTTTGGCGACGCGAATTGGAGTTCAGTTGGGATTCGCCGGCTATTGCCTGGGTGTTGGGAGGACGTTCAGGCGGGATTCGCAGCGGGTGCTTTTGGCCAGTTAGGATGCAGCCGCTTAACGCAACCACAGGAGATGCTGCGACCGAGGAGCAAGTTGTCGGATTGAACGTGCTTGATTCGCCCGCACCGGCACCAACACAACCATACCGCGTGCCGCTCCCGGCGCACGCTGCGGCCGGTGACGTACAGTAGCCCGAAACGTTGGCCGGTCAAATCCTTTGCTTTGCGTCCAGTTGTCATAAAGCCCTCCCCGCTGTTACGCCGCGAATTTAAAACCCCTAACAGCGTACCAACGATACAGGACGGGCTTTCGTATGACCCTTCAGCGTTGCTCGCGTTTGGGTCCAGCGCGCCTTGCCCGAAACCTGACCGCCTTACGTCCTGGCATCCGTTGTCTCAGGCTAAGGCGCGGAACGAAACCTCCCGGAGCCGGGCTGCTGTAAATAGACGTCAGTAGCAAAACTACAGCGTGCTGCTCGGGGCAGCAGTTCGGCAACCGGGATTTTGTAGTCATCGCGACCACGCGAAAACAGGAGATTCAAACCATGCAAATTCGTAACGTTGGCTCACAAGAAACCTACCATGCTCCCTCCGGTGTAGCCCGCGCGTTGATTAGCGCCGGCGTAGCCGTCGAAGTACTTCCCACCGTTGCACCGAAACAAACTGGCTCCCTAGATTGGACCGCCGTGCGCGGGCCGGCTGTGGCGGACACTGAAATGCCGCCAGCGATTTTCTTTTCCGCCTGTTCAGCGTGCCGAAAAGAAGGCGGATACATGAAAGGTCCCACCGTCCACATTACAGGGAAGGTGTTTCACTGCGGCGCGTTCGAGACGGTGCCGGCGCACGTGGCCGAGTTACGTACAGCTCTGCAAACAGTTCAAGCAACGGCAAGAGAAGAAGAAACGGCTTGCCGACTAACGGACGCGGCCAGTTGACCGCGACAAAAGAGGTGACCTATGACAGAGACACGATTTTTGACGGCAGCAGAGGTCCGCAGCTCCTGACCTAAGAAAATCTCCGGACGGGCCGCCAGCTATGGCGTCGTCACCAAAATTAAGCCGCAGGCCAGGGAAGTTTTGTTGCCCGGAGCGTTTAACGGCGTCGAGAACCAGGACGTTGTTTGCCTGTTCAACCATGATCCGAACTGCGTTCTTGGCCGTACCGCGTCCGGCACCCTCACGGTCGCTGCTAAGAAGGACGGGCTCTACTTTGACTGCACGCTTCCGGATACGCAATTCGCCCGCGAGCTTCACCAGTCCATCGAGAGGCGTGATATCGCAGGTTGCTCTTTCCAATTTGCGCTAGATGACGGTGACTGCGATTACACCGATGAGTGGGACTCCGAAGAACGCAGCCGCTACGTGCTGCGGAGCATCCGGAAGGTTAGCCGTTTGCTGGACGTAAGTCCCGTCACGTTTCCGCAGTATGGCAACACTGAAATTTCCGCCCGCTACCAGCAAGTCAGTGCGGAATGCCGCTCACAGTTTGAACGCCGCGGCATTGTGATTCCCGTACCGTCCCTGGACCGCGTCGCCTTCGAGCGCCTCCGCTTACAGCTGCCGAAATTTGAAGACGCCATGGAAAAAGCACGCCGCCTGCACGTTTGGCACGCCGCAGGTTTTTGCTGGACCAATAAGTTTACCGAAGCCGGCGACGATTCCGGCAAACCACAAAGAGAGGAACCACCATGTCCACAATAGACGTAAAGCAACTAAGCATTGTGACTCAGCAAGCTCTGGAACTGAGCGAAAAGGCTGTGCTCACACCACGAGAGAAACGCCGCTGTCCACCCTGACCGCGACTATGGCCGCGATTAAGGCGGGAGCGAACGTTAGCCTCGAAGAAGTTGAAGAAAACGCACATAACGAGGAGGAGAAAAGGGCAAATCTCCCGATTACAGATTTCAAGCGTACCCGCGGCCTACTTAATGCGGAACAAAGGAAGACGGCCCGCGAATGGCAGACCGCCGTCCTCGAGGCACGCGACATGTCAGGCGGCTCGATTATTCCGCGAGTCGGCACGGCGACCAGCCTCGGAGCATTTTCGCCGACGGAATTTTACCCGAACCTGTTTAGTGCGATGCGCGTCGTTGACCCACTTTTCGACGGGCAAAACTGCACGCTCATACAGAGTTCGACGGGCCGCGTTATGACGGTCCCGACCCTCGGCGATGTTTCCAATGTTGCTCAGGTCATCGGAGAGGGTTCACAAGATTCCTCTGTCGATATCGCCAACGTAGGACAAGCCTTGGTTGCGGCTTATTCTTACCGTACACCCCGGTTTACCTGCTCGCTGGAAGCGTTCGATGATTTGGAAGCAAGTTACGGCATGGCGCAACTGTTCGAAAGTTTCGCCTCATCTCAGCTTGCTCGTGGGATTGGAGCGGACCTTGTTAATGGGAACGGGTCGGGGAAAACCCTCGGTTTGGTTCCAAGTGTCGTGGCTTTAGCGAGCACGGCAACGCCTATCATTACTGCGATTGGATCTGGCGCTGAAACCGGCCTCACTTCAGTTGGCATCGGTGCGGAAGACTTGTCGGCGCTGTACTACAGCGTTGACGAAGCGTACCGCTCTTCACCAAAGGCCGCATGGTTGCTCAATGACACGACGTTGCAGCAGTTGGCCGCGGTTATCACCAAAGAAGGCCGACCTCTGGTCAACATCGTGGAAGGCGTACCAATGATTCACGGCAAACCTGTGAAGGTTTCGCCCTCGATGCAACCCGTCAGCAATGGAAATTACCCGGTGCTGTTCGGCGACTTGTCTTACTGGGTGACCCGTCTGGTCAAGTCCGACGACTCGTACATCAAGACGATTTTCGAGGCGCCAGGATTAGCAGAACAAGGAAAGGTAGCCTTCCGTGCCTACCTCAGGGCGGACGGTTGTCTTGCCTTTACCAGCCAGAGCGATCCAAGCCCGGTTAACGTATTACGTTGCGCTCACTCCTAAACCGAGTGAATTCACCGTAGGAACCAACAGAGGCCAGGTTAGCCGACAAGGCGTCGGTGATCCTGGCCGCTGTTATTTTGGTGCGTAACATTGCCGGCATGTACGGGAGAACTCCCGTATGCGCATCATAGGGGAAAAGTTCGGCAAGTTGCGAGTGCTCCAAGAATGGTTACCAGACAGGTTCATCGCCCGCTGTGAGTGTGGCGAGCACATAGAAGTTTTTCGCAGCTCCATTATCGACGGCGTTGCCAAGAGCTGCGGGCGTTGCTCTTCACACAAAGAGAGAAACTTCAACGGCCACTGCCGCAGTTACCGGAAGCGCAACGGTGCGGCGGCGTCTCGAACTAGCCGTGAGTACAATACCTGGAAGAATATGATGCAACGCGCTCACTGGGGCACCGGCAAGGACCCGGAGCACTACAAGGGCCGCGGCATACGCGTTTGCGAACGCTGGACGCTCCCAAAAGGCAAGGGCTTTGCAAATTTCCTAGCTGACATGGGACCTCGGCCGGCCGGGATGACGTTGGACCGCAAAGATGTCCAGGGCCATTACACACCTGAGAATTGCAAGTGGGCCGACGACATCGAACAGATCGCAAACCAGCGCCGGTACCTGTTCCCGGACGGTGAGGAACCACCCGTTCAACCGCTAGACGATTTCACAACCGACAACGCTTTTGAAAGAGTGGAGGCAGCGTGGTAACAAGAACTCAAATCGTAGAGGCCGCTCGCTCGTACGTCGGCCTCCCGTTCAACGGACCCAGTTTTGGGTTCCTAATCGCTGTCGCGGAGCGGCTCAACGTGCCGCACCGTAGCGCTAGCGATTTACGCCGGAAATTTACGAGTGAGCACTGCATAAAACCCGGTGACGTTGTCGTGCTAAGGGTTAGCGCCACGACCGCACAGAACGCAATAGTCACCGAGCACAAGGGCGAGCTGTACGCCATCCGTCCAGACCAACGGACCGGGAAAATCGTTGAACATATCTTGGTCAGGGACCGCGTCCTTCAGGCGTTCCAACTTTCGGAGGGACTAGCAGATGGCAACGCTTAGACAGCCCGCTACGCCGTACCGTGCGTTTGGTGAGAGCTTGGTGCTTCAGGAAGGGACCGTGGCACTCGAGGAAACCAAGAAGAGGGGACCGGCCACCGACGTTGTTTTCAACCCGGAGCAGACCGGACCGTTTAATCCACGTCACAGCATTGAGCTGAACCAAGTCGACAGCTGACACTTGTGCGGTAGAGTAGAAGCGCTATATTATCCGGCTCGCCAAATGCCAAACAGCTTAAGCATCGACGATTTTAAGGCTTTCAGCATTACGTGCGAACTACGCTACAAGAACGCCTATTTAATTTTTGACCGCACAGGTCATGTGCTCGAGGATTTACGCGATTCTTTCACGGACATCAAGATTTCAAATGCCGGGCCTATACAAACGACATTCACAGCCGGCGAAGGCACGCTTGTACTTGAAATCGGTGCGTGTAGGTTTACAAGCCCGCCTGACAAGAACGCAGAAGCATTCACAACTCACTGTAAGGCTTTCTTTGACGCCGTCATTGAGCGCCTTAACGTCCGCGTGTTTACGCGGGTCGGACTACGGTATATCCTGAGGAAGGAATTTAAGACTCTCGAGGAGTCGAAAGCGGCTTTGGCTTCACTCGCGTTGGTAAATCTAAGACCAACCAAGCGCTTCAACAGCTCCGACAGCGCCACGGAAGTGCTGTTCCGCTGGGAGGACGAATCGTTGGGAGCGACTGTCCGACTGAGGGCGGAAACGGCCGATATTACGATTGCCATTCCTCCTGAGCTAAAGGACCAGATTCCAAATGTCGATAGAAAGATTGTTGGACTAACGTTAGACATCGATTACTATACCGTTGCTCCAGTAGAGCGCGAACAGTGGGATGCGCGGGAGTGGATACCAGGGAAGTTGCGATTAATCAGGAAAGAGGTTGACGGGATTTTGCGAGGCGGTGTGAGATGAGTGAGACTGGAACGAGCACTCCAAGAATCCCACGAGAGAACGCCGCAGTGCAGTCGACGGACGAGACTCGGACTAATGATGTCAACCGCATTGAGTCTACGATGGTGTCGCGCATTCTTGGTACGGCCTCGCTGACAAGTGGTGCGAATGCTCTAGCGCCGGTCATTGACATCGACCGCCTTTGGGAGGCTCCTCCTAGTGGACGCGCTCATATCGCCAGAGCTCTTGAGCTGCTGAAGGAGGCGTCGGATTACTTGTCAGAAGCTCAGAGACAGGACGACACGTTAAGAGCCGACCGTTATGTGCAGCGCCTACAGCTAACATTGCCGAAACTGTTTGCCTGTCGCTCCGTAGGTGACGGATTTGGTGTGATAGTGAATTCGCTCCATTTTGCGTTTGTCAATCTACACGGAAAGCCGCTAACCGGAGACCAAATCAACGTTGTCTGGCGTGTATTGAGGGAGCTACGATTGCGTCCTGTTATGCCACTTGAACGAGGCATTCAGCAGGTCGAGGAGCTAGAACAGCACGGCCTGGAAGTCGACCCACCCGATATAGGTGACCTGCTGGAACCTCTCGAATCCGAGGAAAATGACTGACGCCTACGTTGAGACGACCGTTCTCACTGACATACTCCTCAAGCCGCAGACGCCGAAACAAACGAGAGCTAAAGACGCTCTCAAGCGGTACCAGAATACGCTTCTTCCTGTTTACTCAATCAAAGAATGGAAGGCTGGACCCCTCGATTACTTCGCCTATCTCCATGACAAGCTTGTATTGACGCAATCCTATCGGGATACGCTTCAGGCTCTTGCCGCGTTAACGATGGGATATCGTAAATCAACTTCGATGGAGGCGCTGGCCGCCGCCGCAACAATTGTCGCGGCTCAGCCAAAAAAGTACATAGGACTGGGAGTACGCGACGAAGAGATGGCCGATAGCTACAGACTGGCCTTAGAATCCATAATCATTCGGAGCTGGCGTAAGCGGCGCAACATTACAACATCGGTAGTCGATAATTTGGCGTGTTATATCGAGGCGGAGCCAAAGGTGGCAAAAGATGGCTCGCTCGATTTGGCGCCACAGCGATGCGAGGATGAGGAATGCTGTTTGGCGGCTAGGCTGAAGTCCAAACCGGAGTTGCTCGAAGCGCTGCGCAATGCCATCCCGGAGAAGTCTTCCAGGAAAGAAGACATCAAAAGGCGACAAGCGTTAAAGACCCTCATCAAGCACCCAAAAGAGACTGTCACGCGGGAAATTTGTCGCGCGCTCGGCGACGCAATTTTTGCGTTCTTTTGTCCCGCCAATGCGGTCGTATTGACGACCAATCTTCGGGACCACGAGCCGCTAGCCAAATCCATTGGAAAGAACGCGGAGAAGCCGTAACGCGCGCGAGACAGAACTACCGCTTTCGCAGTCCCTTTCCACTGCAAGCCGAGCGACACGACCTCGTGTCGGTACTTGTGGTCCTTCCGAATACGCAGTTGCTGCAATGCCGAGCCAGTCTTTGCGACGGTTCCACTCGTCATCTGAATAGCCAAGCCGAAACTCCTGTTCGCATATCGGGCATTTCACGGTCTGGGAGTTCGTTAGCGCGTCGCTGACCTGATGAGGCTCTCCGTTCACGATTTTCGTCAATGACACAGCCATTTGAAAAGGCTAACACGTCGTTAGCCCGGCTGCGGCGGTGTGGCAGGAGGAATCTCGTCGGCATCGGGTTCTGGATGCGGGGTTGAAGTTCCGACCAATGGCATAACATCTTCCATCGTGTATCGGACGAACTGTTTGCCCAACTCCGTTAGCTCGTATCTCTTTTCGTCATCGAATGCTGAAGTCATTGTCTGCGACATCTGCCCACGGGGCTTTGGCGTAGCACGGATGGCACGGCCTAAGTAATCGCGCTGCCTGTGCTGCCGAATGACATGGCCTGTGCTGAGGTCGTGTATAAGCAGTTTGAACATATCCGCTTCGGCGGAGTCTTCCCTCGCCGCTCCACCGTAAATTCCGGCCCAAATATCCTGCCGCGTGGAGCCCTCGTTGCTGTAAACATATCTGATTACAGCGAAGTGCGCCTCGGAATACATGTCAATCCATTGGATGAACATACGTACGACGTCATCAGAACAAATTCTGTGAGTCGCTGCGTTGGTTAAAAGATTGCGAATGAATACGCGTTTTTGTTCACTTTCCGCAGCTGACCAATCTCGGAAGCATTTCTTCAATAGCTTCAAATACTCAGGGCTTTCGATGCGCTCAAGCACCTTCTCGTCGTTGAGGTTTATTCGGCTAAGAATTTCGCTGATAGTTATGCCAATCTCTCGAAGTTCGTCCTCTTGAAGTTTGAGCCAGCTGGCGAATATTTTATTGAACCGTGCTTGCTCCGCCTCTGCCCACGCGCCACTAGCGCCAGCAAAAACTCCTCCCGCTATCGGTATGCCGCCGAGGCAGGCAAGGAGAAATCGCGCGACAGGGGGACCATATCCACGCGAGAGCGCCTCATTCAATTCGCTTTCGGGCTTATCGTTATCGTCCATTAACGTCAGTGTACCTGATGCAGGTTCGCTGTTGAGAGAAAATGGCTGAAACCAGAGGGAAGCGCCACCACGGAGGAGTTGAACCGGGAACTCAAAACGAAAGGCCCGCCAAGCTTCGACGGGCCTCGGTAACGCGGCGTTGCGCTAGACCGTCTGGTTATCGCTTGGCATCGGCGGCCTTCGCTTTCTTGCCCGGCTTGACGTAGTAGCCGTCGAGCGTCGCGCGGCGGTGGGCGTACACCCTGGAACAGCCGACCGCTTTGACCACGTCGCCGAGGTCGTGATTTTTCAGGTACGCCGCTTTCATCGCCTCCTGGTCGTAGTGCGAAACCTTGGCCTTCTTTGCTGCTTTGGTTTTGCTCACTGGTGTCTCTCCTTTGGGGTTGAACCCCTGGCGTAACCAGGGTCACAAACCGCGCACGGTAAGGCTCGGGCAAAAGATAGTGAGCGGCTCATAAAGTGACTCTCCAGTAGGTTTGTGCGACGAGTTAGCGGTTAGGACATGCCTGTACTGCATAACAGGTTTAGGATTTGCGGCAACCGCGTAAGGTGGGATGCGTGCCAAAGAAGAAGCAGTTCCGCAAGGTCGGTGCCGGCCAGGTGGATTACTTCACTGGTGAAGCTCTTACCGAGCAAGATGCCGCGGCCTGGCACAAGCAAGAGACGCCGAACGCCGAGCCGGACGAAACCAAACGCCGGTATAGCTATGACGAGATGCTTGCGGCGTTCAACGCTGGCGTCGAAAACAACGTCGCGTTCCCGGACGTCTTAGAGGACCTACTCAAACGGAGGAAATCCTAGGAGGATTCGATGGGAAGTAAAAATGGGGACGTATTTGTTCGCTGCATCACTCTAATAAGGAACAAGGACACGATAGGTGCGTTCGAGCTAGGAATGATGCAAGGATTCCGCCACGCCGTGGACTACAGAGATGTCAATGAGGAAAAGTACAACAGCGCCGAGTTTGGCGCCTACTCGGAAGAAGCCATAGACAACGATATGGAAGTTCTTCGAGCGGAACTCAAACGCAGAGGCTACCGGACGGCCAGCAAATCGAAACAGAAACCAGGCAGGATATGGAAGGATGAGGAATTGTCACCGAAGAAGTTGGAGCACGTAAAGCAATTGCGGGCCAGAGGACTTGCGGTCAAGGTTGTCGGCGTCCGCAAAACGGTTAAGGTAGGCCGCGGCAAGGCTGCCTAATGACCAAAATTAAGAAGACGTGGGGAGGAGCACCGGCAAACCGATTCCGTGGAAAACGTGCGCAGTATGCGGACCGGGGACCATCTATCGGTCCGCACTACGAATCCAAATGCGGTATGGCGCGGACATACCATTGCACCGTTGACCCAACACACAAGATAAAGTAAGGTTTTCCCGTACAGTTCCCGTACAGCCTGGCCGCACTTAAACGCCTACGTCGCAAATACCCTTATAAACATTGAGGGGAATTGGGGTGAGCGATGGGATTTGAACCCACGACCCTCGGTGCCACAGACCGATGCTCTACCAGCTGAGCTACGCTCACCACAGTTGGGTTTCAGTAGTTTACACCATCTGATGCGCCTCGCAACTGCATCGAACGCCGCGCAGCCAGGTACGCGTGGCTGCGTGGCGCGAGCTATTCCGCGCAAAGATTCGGAAACGCTTCCCCCCTCTCGCCACGTCTAACTTGCGATGGAGGAATCCGCGTTGCCAGCCGACCGGAGAATGTGCGTACAATCGTAGCGTCCTATTGTTAAGAAATCTTACGGGCAATGGGCGGATCTTGGGGAGCGTTCCATGCGTTTCATAAGGCGAGCCGTTGTCGGGCTTTCAATCCTAACCGTCGGACTGGCCACAGTCCCCGCGCTGGCCGCGGCCGCTCGGCCGCAGCAATCGGCAGCGAACCAAGCGCAAACTCAGAGTCCGCTCACGCAGCAAGTGGGCACCGTGAAAGCCATCAACGGCAACACGCTCACTCTCACGCCGGATTCGGGAGCCGACGTGAACGTAACCGTGCAAGACACCACCAAAATTGTGCAGGTCGCGCCCGGGCAGAAGGATTTGAAATCAGCCGTCGCAATTCATCTAACGGACTTGCAACCAGGCGATCGCATCCTGGTGCGCAGCCGCCCGTCGCCCGATGCGAAATCCGCGGTGGCCGTCGGAATCATTGCGATGAAGTCCACGGACCTGGAAGCCCAAAAAGCGCAAGATACCGAGGATTGGCAGAAACGCGGCATCGGTGGCTTGGTGAGCGCGGTTGATCGGGCCGCCGGCACGATCACAATTTCCACTGGATCCGGCCCGACCGCGAAAACGGTAATCATCCACACCACGACAAACACGATCTTGCGCCGCTACGCCCCAAACTCCGTTAAATTCGACGACGCCAAGCCCGCGCCTCTCGATCAAATCAAGCCGGGAGACCAGCTTCGCGCGCGCGGCACCAAAAGCGAAGACGCCAGCGAATTGCAAGCGAATGAAATTGTTTGGGGAACTTTTCGAAATATTGCCGGAATTATTACTTCGGTGGACGCCAGCGCCAAAACCATCGCCGTCACGGATCTGATCTCGAAGCAACCAGTGGTCGTGCAAGTCACGGATCAATCGCAGCTGCGAAAAATCCCCGCCCAGATGGCGCAGACGATTGCATTCCGGCTCAAGGGTCCCGGAGCCGGTGCGCAGGGTGGTTCGCAAGGTTCATCCGCAGGACAATCACAGGGAAGCGCGGCCGCTGCAGGCGGCGCGTCTCCGAATGGCGGCGGCCAGCGCGCGGGCAGCATGGGAGGCGGCGGGCGCGGCGACTTCCAACAGATAGTGAACCGACTTCCGGCCGCCACGCTCGCCGATTTTCAGAAGGGCGATGCCATCATGGTCGTTTCCACGGAGGGCAGCGATTCGGGCGGCGTCACTGCGATCACCTTGCTGGGAGGCGTCGAAGCGATTCTCGCAGCCGCGCCTGCGGGGAACGCCAGTCAAGCAATGATCCTCTCGCCGTGGAGTCTAGGCGCGCCAGCGGGCGATGCCGCAGGCGGCACGCAATAACTCGCGCACGATAAGCCGACTTTCATATCTCTCAGGAGACTGGATGAGAACCCGGGTCCTATTATTCGCGCTAGGCGCAACCATAACCATTTTTCTCGTGTGCGGTCTTTCCCGCGTTTCGTCGGCCCAAACCACGACGGGCGCGATTCACGGCCAGGTCACCGATCCGTCCGCCGCTGCAGTGGTCGGCGCCTCTGTCATCGTCACGACGCCGGATGGAAAATCCCTCGCCGCCACCACCAATCGCGACGGCGTTTTCGATTTGAAGGGTCTCGCGCCGGGAAAGTACACCATAGAAGTCATCGCCAAAGGCTTCGCGCTTTACAAGAACGAAGCCGTAGAAGTCACGGCCGACCAGGTCCTGCAACTCAACGTATCCTTGACCATCGAAGAAGAACAGCAACAGGTGACGGTGACGGAACAAGCGGGCGCGGTGGACGTCAGTCCCACGAACAACGCTGGAGCCATTGTGCTCAACGGTGCGGCGCTCGATGCGTTGCCCGACGATCCAGACGAATTGCAGACGGATTTGACGGCATTGGCCGGGCCATCCGCGGGGCCGAACGGCGGCCAGTTTTACATTGATGGATTTACTGCCGGCCAGCTTCCACCAAAATCCGCCATCCGCGAAATCCGCATCAACCAGAATCCGTTCTCGGCGGAGTATGACAAGGTCGGCTACGGACGCATCGAAATCTTCACCAAGCCCGGCACGGACAAATGGCACGGCGGATTTTCGGTGAACGGCAATGATTCGGCGTTCAACTCCAAGAATCCGTTTTTTGACTCGCACGACGCGGCCGGCACTCCCTATCCCGGCTATTATTCGGTGCAGTACAGCGGAAACATCGGCGGACCGCTCAGCAAGAAAGCGTCGTTCTTTTTCACCGAGGATATTCGCGACATTCACGACTTGGGCATCGTGAACGCGCAAATCGTGGACCCCACCACGTTCGCGGTCGAACCGTTCAGCGCCGCGGTGCCCAACCCCAAAACGCGCTACAACATCGGGCCGCGCCTCGATTACGCTCTCACGAAAAATAACACGCTCACTATTCGCTATCAGTATTATCGGAACGATGAAACAAATGACGGCATCAACGGATTCAGCCTGCCTTCGCAGGGCTACAACGCGCTGAGTACTGAACAGACCGTGCAGATCGGTGACACGCAGATTTTTGGAACGAAAGTCGTCAACGAAACGCGCTTTCAGTACCTCCGCGACGAAAGCACCCAAACGCCGGTGAGTACCGCGCCGAGCATCATGGTTCCTTTGGCTTTCACTGGTGGCGGCTATAGCGGCGGGTTGGTCAACGACAACACCAATCAGTACGAATTTCAAAATTACACTTCGATTCAGTACACCAAGCATTTCCTGAAATTTGGCGCGCGCCTGCGCGGCTACACGGACGGCAACAGTTCAACCGGCGGCTTCAACGGAACGTATGTGTTTCCTTCCATTCAGGCCTACATAAACACGTTGCAAGGCGTGCCTTCGGCGAACCAATTCACCGTCACCGCGAATCCCGCAAACACAACTCTGGCAGCCAACCCCTTCGTGCGCGTTTCGCAGGTAGACGTCGGGCTGTACATCCAAGACGATTGGCGCGTCCGCCCCAACATTACACTGAGCTACGGTCTGCGTTTTGAGTCGCAAGACAACATTAGCGACCACGCGGATTGGGCTCCGCGCCTGGGATTCGCCTGGGGAATTGGCGGCGGAGGAAAGACCGCTCCCAAGACCGTCTTGCGAGCCGGCTTCGGGATTTTCTACGACCGCTTCCAAACCTCGTATGTGCTGGAACAAGATCGCTTAAGCGGCGTGAACCTCGCGGAGTACGTCGTCCCCAGCCCGGACTTTTTTAATCCCAATCCTTCAGCTCCTCCGCTGCTTACGCCGACCCCGACATCGCTGCTCACGATGTATAAGCCCAATCAAAACCTTCATGCGCCGTACATCGTTCAAACAGCCGTCAGCCTCGAACGCCAAATCAACAAAGTCACCAATTTGAGCGTTTCGTACCTCAATTCCGTGGGCAACGATCAATTCCTCACCAATAACACTAACGCGCCGACGAACGCGAACGACTTTTATCCCTATTATTTGGATCCCGCAGCAGCAGTGCGTCCGGTCGCGAACGAAAATATCTACGAATATCAATCGAACGCGATCTTCCGCCAGAATCAGTTGTTCGTGCAAAGCCGCGTCATGGCGGGCTCCAAGGTCACGCTATTTGCTTACTACGTGCTGAACTACGCGAAAAGCGATACGTCCGGCGCGAACAGTTTCCCCTCGAATCCATTCAACATCATGCAGGACTATGGCCGCGCGTCGTTCGACACGCGAAATCGTTTCTTCCTGGGCGGCTCGATCGCGCTGCCGTGGGGCTTGCGTCTCAGCCCGTTCATGATTGCCAGTTCCGGCTCGCCGTACAACGTCACTTTAAGCGAGGACTTGATTGGCAGCTCACAACTGAACCAGCGTCCCTCGTTTTCAACGGCGCCAGGGACCGGTCCGATCATCACGGTACCAGGGTTCACCACCTACAACACGCTGCCCGGAGTAAATGCCACGCCGATTCCAATCAACGATTACACGGGGCCGAACCACTTCACGCTTAACCTGCGTCTGGCGAAGACATTCAATTTTGGCCCGGAAAACAAGGGCCCGAGTGGCGGCGGTCCTTCCGACAGCGGCGGACGTCGCGGAGGAGGCGGCGGAGGTGGGCGAGGCGGTGGAGGTGGGGCGAACCCGTTTGGCGGTGGCGGATTTTCTACTGGCGGCGCTCAGTCGCGGCGCTATAGCATCACCTTGAGCGTTAACGCTCGCAACGTATTCAATGACGTAAATCTCGCGAATCCCAGCGCAGTCCTGAACCCGCCGCCGACTCTGGCCGGGGATGCATCGTTCAACAGCAGATTTTTCGGCGTCTCGAACGCTCTGGCCCTCGGGCCTTTTTCGACCGGCTCAGCCAATCGCCAGATTTATCTCCAAGCAGGGTTTTCGTTCTGAGGCGCGTTGCGGCAGCTCGTAGTGCCGGCCCGCCTGCCGGCAGGCCTCTCACCGGCTCTTCGCTCTTGATTTTGTAGCGGCGGTCTTCAGACGCGCTGTTTGCGTCCCAGATGACGTTGCGGGACCGCCAACGGTCTCCGCGGCAACGCACACGCCTGGGTGGAAAGTTCCGCCCGCATTTCCGCGCTATCGTGCCGTCGGCATCACGAGTTTCTCGAGCACCGGCACCGGCAGCGGGCCTTCGTCGAGCAGGCGATCGTGAAATTTGAGCAGGTCGAAATTCTTCCCCGCCGTCGCTTGATATTTTTCGCGCAGCGCGAACCACTCGCGAATACCGACGTAGTACGTCGGTAGCTGCGTCGAACTCAGCTTCACGCGCCGCAATTTTCCTTCCGCCTCCGCCTGCGTTTGAAACGACTCTCCTACCATCAGATCCAGGGCCTGCCGGTCCGTCATTTCCATCGTATGCATCTTGATATCCAGAATCGCGTTAGAAATCACGCGCAAGCGAATCTTGCGCATCACCAAGCGGAAGCGCGGATCGTTGTTTAGGAAACCTTCGTCCATCATTACCTGCGCGATGTACTCGGGCCAGCCCTCGACATAAGCGCCATTCGCGTAAAGCGAACGCAGCAACCGCCGACGCTCCGGCTGAATGTTATTGAGATGTTCGAATTGGACGTAATGTCCGGGGAGCGCTTCGTGGATGCTGAGCCACTGCAACGTGAAATTGTTGTATTCGCGCAGCTTCGACTCGGCCTTTTCTTCCGGCATTTGGGGGTCAATCGGCGTGACCCAGTATTCCGCTTCGGCCTGCGGCTCCAGTGGCGGCGCGCTATGGAATCCGGCCACGGAATAGATCCCGCGCTCGAAGGGCGGCGTCGGTATCACTTTCAGATTGTCGCGCGAGCTCAGCGATACAATCTTCTTCTCGCGAACGAACTGCGTAATCCCCGCCAGATCGGCCTCGATCGTCTGCTGCAATTGATCGCGGCGCGGATGCTCATCCGATATTTTCAGCAGCACTTCGCCGATGATCACGTTCTCGCGGTCGTGAACGCTCAGTTCGGCATGATCGCCGTGTCCCGGGTACATCTGCGCGTGCAGCGGCAGCGCGATTTGCAGCATCTCGGCGCGCACCGATTTCATGTCCCGCTCCGCATCAGCCAGCACCTCTTCCGGCGTCACCGGAGTTTCCATCACCAGCCTGAATTTTTGATCGTACAGCTTCTTGCCCAAGCGCCAAGTCAGCTGGGACGGGCGTTTCCCCAAATCGCTTTGCAGCCACTGCGAAAAATCATTCAACGCGCCAATCGCGGCAGGCGCAACTTCATCGTATTGCGCTTTTAATGGTGAGCCGGCCGGTATTTCGCAGCCAATCGCGGTTTGGATCAGATCAATGTTACCGGCGTTTTCTTGCACAGCGGTTGCCACCCACACGGGGTCGGCATCGGTCAGGTACGCCTTCACTTGATCAAGCAGACGAGGAATCTGCCGCACGCGCGCAAGCACCTGGGCGACGCGCACATGGTGCGGCGCGTACGTCTGCGTCAAAGGAAGAAACAACGCGTTCCCGATCAGTTCCACCACCGCCGTCGGGTTGTGCTGGTAATTTTGAATGTGGTCGAATTCCAGCAGGCTAAGCCCAATCTGATCATCAATGAGTTGCCAATCCGCGGCGTCCTCCGCGTCCAAAGCTGCCAGCGGCGTCTCCGTGCGAAAATGCTCGCGCCAGGCTGCGTAGAAATCGCGGTGTTTTGCAATAGATTCCAGGCTTAAATCGTCCAGCAGCGCGTCAAGTTCGATGGTCTTGCCGCTCTCGGGATCGTGATGCACGTGATATCCGGCCGCGGAGGCGCTCGACGGAGAAAGCGCCAACGATTCCTTCATGAATTGCTCGCTCAGCTCGGCGAATTTCTGCGCAACCTCGCTGGGCGAAGCGTCCGCCGCTCGGTTCGTTTTCTGAGACTTCAAAGGTAGGGACGTCATAAGCACCAACAGAATAACGCACGCACAAGTTGCCCATCGCCAAGACATCGGAAGTCCTTTCAAGAATAAGGCGGGATTCAACTGGGCCGGCGAAAGGGAATCGGCGCGGAGCGTTTGCGCTTGCTGGAGGATTGTCGCAGGCGCGCGCGAGCCTGTTCGGCCCACGGGCCGCTCGGCGCATGGCGCAAATAGAGCACCCAGTGTTCGTGAGCGGCGCGGTGTTCTCCGCGTTTTTCGTACGCCAGCGCCAGATTGAAATGCACGTCGGGGTGAGCGGGCATGGCTTGCGCCGCGCGCCGCAAGTGATTGATGGCCTCGTCGAGCTCGCCAAGCTCCTCAAGCGTGCAGCCCAGGTTATAGCGCGAGATGCCGTTCAATGGATCGATCCGCACCGCGGTTAGGAACGCGTCTCGCGCATCGGAAAGTTGCCCCAGCTGATAGTAAGCGACTCCCAGATTTATATGCGCTTCGATCCAATTGGGTGCCAGTTCCACCACGCGCTGGTAATTTTCGATTGCTTGTGGCAACGTCTCGCTGCGAGCTTCGCAATCCAGCGCGGACTGGAAAAAATCCTCAGGCGTGGGCCCGATCATCGCATGCAATTTCGCGGGTTGCGGCGGCGCATCAAATGGGAACCCCCACTGCCGCAAAAAAGGGTTGAAAGGCATTTCTGATCCCGGAGGTACGACGTGGAGGTCGCCCCCCAGTTTTACGATTCGCAGTTCTTGCACCGGCAGGGACTCGTCGCCAAATTGTTTCTCGATCAATGCGATGGCGCGCCGCAGCCGCCGCGCCGGCACGTGATATCGTGTCAGATTTTGAATGGACCGCACCGCAACCAGGTCGGCGAAGCTATAGAACCGCTCACCCCATCGCGCTTGCGGACGGACCAGCCGCAGCCTTTCCCAATAACGAAGACGGCTCGGCTCCAGCCCCAGGATGCGGCCAACTTCACCTCGCGTATAGCGCTGCGCCAAGCCGAAAAGCCCCCAAGTTTTGTAGCGAAGTACAAGTGATTATGCACCTCGTGTCAACTCCTCGCTATGGTACTCGCCTGTGGATAACGCCACCCTGTGGATAACTCCGCGCAAAAAGCAACACATGAAGACACGCCAAGGAGCCGGCGAACCGCCTTGCCAATCCATTGTTTTTATCTGTGTTTATCTGAGTTCATCCGTGGTGATTTCGCGTTTCGGCCCGTTCCAGTGCGCCGATAACCAGAAGAGGACACGCGGTTGCACGGCGCACCCTGCTTGCTAAACTTTTATTGGCAGTCGTCCCCGCCAAATGCCTCTCGATAGCGCCGAACGCTTGTATCTGGACCGCCAGGTCACCCTGGCTCGAGCCATTCTCGTGGCTCTTGCACTGGTGGACCTGCTCGAAATGTCCCAGGCAGGTTCGCGCACGGCCGCGGCGATCTTTCTGGCGGTTTATCTGCTGGTGGCTCTAGCGATCTGGCTCTATGAACGTCTTTCCAGCGAGATGAATTTCAGTATTCCCCTCGTGGCGGACTTCGTGGCGCTGGCGGTGTTTCTATTCCTCACACCGTCAATTTCGGCGTGGTGGTTCCTCTTCTTGTTTGTTGTATTCGCGCTCGCTACGCAAGGCAGTTCGCGTGCGCTCATCGCACTGGTGAGCGCTGCTTCGCTCGGCATCATCGTGCGGCTGGCTGCCTCCGATTCTTTTGGCTGGCACGGCCTGTGGCACTGGCTCTCGATCGGTCTTGGCACGGTAATTTCCGGTTTGGGCATGGGTTTTCTGGGGGCCAGGGAACGCGAGCACCTCGAACGCCGCCAGTTCCTCGAAAAAATCACGCGCCTTTTGCAATTTGACAGGGGATTGACTGAATCGGTTCGCCAGGCACTCGGCGAAATTGCCTTGTCATTTCAGTGCGAACAGGCATGTCTGGCGATTCGCGATGAGGAACTCGAACGGCTTTTCGTTTGGAAGATTCATCCGAATCAGCACGAACCGGCCGGCCCGGAAACTCTGCCGCTTTCCCGTTCCGACACGTTTCTCACCGACACCTTCGAAACCTCGCTCTGCTGGGAATACCGGAACGGTAACGGCACCGGCAATGGATTTGGTTGGGACCGCCGCAGCGGCCAGCCCTTTCGCGAACTTCAGGCGCCGCCAAGTTCGACGCGCGAGGAGTTTGGCGTGCGCACCATGCTAGCCGTGACGATCGAGGCTGGCGGACGGCCCGCTGGCCGCGTGCTGCTGATTAACCCGCAGGAATCGCACCGCAAATTTACCGGCGGCGATTTGCGCTGGCTGGAGCAGATTGTCCGGCACGTAGGGCCGCCGTTGGAAAACGTATTTCTGATGCGCCATCTACGCGCGCGCGCCGTCGAGTCCGAACGCAGCCGCATCTCCCGCGACCTGCATGACGGCATCCTGCAGACCCTGCTGAGCTTGAATATCCAGCTGGACGTGCTGCGCCGCAAGTTTCCCTGGGCGCCCGAGCAGGCCGGTCAAGAACTGGAAACTTTGCAAAAAACGGTTCAGCAGGAAAGCGAAGAATTGCGTAGGATGGTTACAGACCTTCGGCCGTTGCGGGTGGAAAGCGCGGATATGCGCGAACTGATGCTGGGTTTCGCCGAGCGCTTCCGCAATGATTCCGGCTTGGCGGTGGATTTGTTCATCGAAGACCGCAATTTGCGGTTGCCCGATCGTTTGTGCAGGGAACTGTTCCAGATATATCGTGAGTCACTCAACAACATAAAAAAGCATGCGAAGGCCAGTCACGTCGTGGTAAAACTAGGGCAAGATGAAGCGAAAGTGTCGCTTGTCGTTGATGACAACGGGCGTGGATTCAGCTTTTCGGGACGATACAGCAGCGAAGAATTGGATCGGCTGCGGCTCGGGCCAATTTCGATTAAGGAAAGAACACGGGGCGTGGGCGGGACGCTAATGGTGGAATCGAATCCCGGGCACGGGGCGCGTCTGACGGTAGAAATCCCACTGAATTGAAATGACGAAAGCTAAACAGGTGATTCGCATCCTGGTCGCGGACGACCACGCCATTTTCCGGGATGGTCTCCGCAAGCTGTTGGAGGCTGCCGACGAAATTCAGATTGTCGGCGAGGCTTCCAATGGCACGGAATGCGTGAAAATGCTTTCGAAGCTGAAGCCGGACATCCTTTTGCTGGATCTTCGCATGCCGGAAAAGGATGGCCTGGGTGTGCTCGAAGAGGTCAATTTCGATTCGTTGCCCACCCGCGTGATCGTTCTGACCGCCGCAGAAGACGATCGCGACGTGGTCCGCGCGATGCGCCTGGGGGCTCGCGGCGTAGTGCTAAAACAATCGGCCAGCGACTTGCTTGTGAAAAGCATCCGCAAGGTTTCCGACGGGGAAATCTGGCTGGATAATCGCATGACCGCGGAAGTGATTGACGCCTTCAAAAAATCCGCGGAGTCCGGCCAGCGCCGCGAAAAGCCGCTGCTGAGCGACCGCGAAAAAGAAATCGTTCAGCTCGTCGCGCAAGGCTTCCGCAATCGCGAAATCGGCGAAAAACTCTTCATCAGCGAACAAACCGTCAAAAACCACCTGCACAATATCTTCGATAAGCTTGGAGTTTCCGACCGCCTCGAACTCGCGCTCTACGCCATTCATCACCGCCTCATTGACCAGACGTAGTTCTTCGCTCCTGACAGCAAAATATTTTTCATCCGCTTCTTCCCGCGCCGAAAGCTTCTAGAGTATTCTTTAATTTGCGAAATTCGGTATGAGCGCGACCGTCAACGCCAGTTTCACCGACAATTCCCCGCGAATTTATTCGCGCGAATTAGTCTTTCTTGTTTGCTTGTTCGCGCTCGTCGCCATGATTGTGGTGACCGCGTTTTGCTCGCGCCTGTATCACAAGCAGGTCCACACCCTCGCCGACGGATGGTTTACCCAGGGCCAAAGGGACATGCAGGCTAGGAACATCAGCGCGGCTCTCACTGACTACCGCAACGCTCTCGCCTACAATCCCTACAACACTCGCTTTCAATTCTCCTTGGCCAAAGCCCTGGCTGCCGCCGGCCATGGCGACGAAGCGCGCGCTTACCTACTGAATCTCTTATCAGAATCGCCGGGCCGGGGTGAAGTAAATCTTGAGCTCGCCCGAATCGCGGCTCACAACACTTCGATGGGGGATGCGCTGCGCTACTATCAGGGGGCGATTTACGGCGAATGGGACGACGATCCCATCGCCACGCGCTGGCAAGTGCGCCGGGAGCTTTGCGAATTCTTGCTGGATCACGGATTAGTGAAGCACGCCACTCCCGAGGTGATTGCGCTGGAGGAAAACACGCCGCCGGGCGATCTGCAACGCCTGAAAATCGTCGGCGAGCTGCTGCTTCGCACGCAACAGTGGACGCGCGCCCAGGAACTGTACCGCAACTTGCTCGCGGCCGATCGTTATGACGAAGATGCGCTGGCGGGCGCTGCGAAAGCTGCATTCGAGATCGGCCGCTATTCCGAAGCCATGGAGTACTTCAACCGTCTATCTCGCGAGCGCCGCGAGGACCCGGACATCTCCGGAGCGTACGACATGTCGCGGCGACTGCTGGCAGTGGATCCTTTCGTGTCTGGCCTGCCTGCGGAGGCCAAGGCCAAGCGCGCGACAGACGCCTTGGCGCTGGCGCAGACTCGCCTCCAGAATTGCGCGCGCCAAAACGGAGAATCCCTGCAGGAAACTCCGCCACGCACCGACCTCCAGTTGCTCTGGGTCCAATACGAGCGCATGCAAACGGGCTGGGACCAGCGCGATCTCCAGCGCTACCCGGAACGCTTGGATGCTTCGATGGAGTTCGTGTTTAACGTGGAAAACGCGGTCGCTACCTCCTGCGGCGAGCCGCAAGGCAATGATCGTGCGCTTTGGTTGCTCGGGCGCAGCACCTCGGTGGTGAACCGGTGAGTCAAATTCCCACGCCACCCGCCGTTGCCCCTCCCGTGACGACTCCAGAAAGCGCGCCAGGCTCGAGGATCTCCTCCGCTGAAAGGGATTTCCGTACCCGCTGGGAAGCCTGGACCAGCACGGTGTTCATCATGCGCGAGGACCGGCTGTTCCTCCTGCTTGCCGTGCTCATTGGCATCTTTTCCGGTCTCGCGGTGGTTTGTTTCCGCCTGGCAATCGATTGGACGCAAATCGCGTTGTTGGGACCCTCTTTGTACCCGCCGTTTCCGAGGGTGGTTCTTGCGCCGACGCTCGCCGGTATCGTGGTCGCGGTGCTGGCGATCCATGTGTTTCCGGGCGTGGGCGGCAGCGGAGTCAACCGCACCAAATCCGCCGTATACATTTCCAATGGCTACGTTCCGTTCCTGACGGTCATTGGAAAGTTTGTGACCTGCGCGATCGCCATCGGCAGTGGGCAATCCTTGGGGCCCGAAGATCCTTCGCTGCAAATGGGTGCTGGCATCGCCTCTTTGATCGGCCGTAGTCTCAGGTTGTCCACGGAAAAGCTGCGCCTCATTGCGCCGGTGGGTGCGGCAGCGGGACTGGCTGCGGCCTTCAACGCCCCAATCTCGGCCGTGCTGTTCGTTATCGAAGAAGTCATCGGAACTTGGAGCGCAGGCGCACTCGGTGCCATCGTGCTGGCAGCAGTGTCCAGCGTGGTAACCATGCGCGCGTTTCTGGGTCCCGAGTCCCTGTTTCGCGTGCCTCCATTTCGCGTGGCCACCCCGGCCGAGATGCTCGCCTACGTCGTCCTTGGCGTAGCAGGTGGCGGTGCGTCGCTCCTGCTGCTGAAATGGATTGTCTACGCTCGCCCAAAGCTTCAGGCGCTCCCTAGTTGGACGCAGTACTTCCAGCCGGCTGCGGCGGGGCTACTAATCGGGCTCATCGGCATCCGTTTACCGCAAGTAATGGGAGCCGGCTACACCATCGTGGACCAGGCCATGCACGGCCAATTCACGTGGAAGCTGCTGCTCCTTTTGGCCGGACTCAAAATGCTGGCGACCGGCTTTTCCTTCTTGAGCGGTACGCCTGGAGGCACCTTCGCTCCAACTCTATTCATCGGCGCAATGCTGGGCGGTGCGATCGGGGCCATTGAGCATCATTTTGTCCCCAGCCTCACGGGCACGGTTGGCACTTTCGCACTTGTCGGAATCGGGACGTTTTTTGCCGGTTTTCTGCGCACGCCGATCACTTCCGTTTTCATGGTCATCGAGCTTTCCGGAAATTACACGGCGATCCTTCCGGTCATTATTTCCACGATGGTGGCCTATGTGATCTCGCGCTCTTACCAGAAAGTTCCGCTGTTCGATCTGCTGGCGCGGCAAGACGGTCAGTACCTGCCTTCAATTGAAGAGCGCCGCGAAATGATGTCGCTCGCAGTCGAGGATGCAATGCGCGCGGATGGCTTTCTCATATGCGAGCCCGCTGAACAGTTGGCTGATCTTGCGAGGCGCGCTGAAACGCGTCCAGACGCGGCGCTCCTCCTGCGCGTCCGTCCTGGAGAATTTTGGTTGCTGGATCGCGAAGACCTGATGCGCCGCGCACCGGACGCGTCCCCCAAGACCACCGCCATCCTCCTAAAATCCAAAGGCCCTCTGCCCTATCTTTTCCGCGATCAAACCCTTGCGGAAGCGCTCCAGGTGATCGGCGATTGGCCGTTGCTCCCAGTCGTCAATCGTGCCAACCTGGGAAAGCTCGAAGGCATACTCACCTTGGCGGATACACTTCGCGCGTTCCGCAAGCCTCACAGCGAAGAGTGAGATTTGTGTTTACTCAGCAAGCCCCGTGTTTTCTGCAATCTCCGTGAACCTACGTATAGTACTCGTGTACCAAAATAGGCCTACGTAATTGAGGCTTTAGCTCTATTGGTTCTGCGCTCCACTAACCCTACTCTAGGCGCGTATGTAGGAGGTAGTGTCCTGTGGCTCTAAAAGAGCGACGTGCAACCCGCCGTTTCCTCATGCGGCTCCCGCTTACCGTTCGCTGGACGGACGAAAGCGTTGTTGGTGAAGCTGCGACAGAATCGCGGGAAGTCAGTTCCCGCGGCCTTTATTTTCACTTGCCCAAAGGGTTGAGGAGCGGTGCACCGGTCGAAATCGTCATGACCTTGCCGCACGAGCTTACTCAAGCAGGCCCTGTCCGCGTCCGTTGTCTCGGCCGCGTGCTGCGGACCAGTCCTGAGAATTCGGGGGAAGTGGGAGTAGCAGCAGCCATCGAGCGCTACGAGTTCATGCGCAGCGGTGAATCAGCCGCCTAAAAGTTTCTTACCCAGACCCTGCGGAGATGGGTGAGAAAGCCGGGAGGCTCGGGTCCCTCAGCCTAGCTTCCCGGCTGTTTTTCTATTCGCCACCGCGGCGCCTTGTAGCCCGTAGCTTTAGCTACGGCGTAACCGCAGCAAAATGAGTGCGGCTTCAGTCGCTGAAGTACCCCTTTTGCCGTTCTCACACAGGCTCTTTAGCCTCTGGTGTAGCGATTTTTTTCGCACACCAAAACAGTTGCTCTGGCTGTCCGCTCTCGCCCGCTTGGTTTACAATCACCGCAGAATGACGCTCGAAGAGACGCTCATCTCAATCTGGCGCCAGATTCTCGTGGAGCGCGTCGCAGCCGCCGAAATCGACGCCAAGAAGTACCCCGCAACACGCACTACCGCGACCCGCTTGTGGCAAGTGGACTTCACCTTTGAGGGCCGCCCGCTGCGAGGGCTCGAGCAAAATCCCAAAACGAAATCGCGCTGGGCAGAACTAGCCCGCTCCGGCAAGCGCGTAATGCAATTCTTGGACGGCGGCCGCTACGTCGGAGTCGTCGTGGACGGCAAGCTCACGCTGTACGGCAAGTCAAAAGCGGGAAATTAGACGGCCGCTGATACGGCGCGAGCGCCGTAAGTCTTTACTCTGTGCCCTCCGCCTTTACTCCGTGCCCTCTGTGTTAAATCTTCTGACTTTGTGTTTTTCCCCGGCGCCGCTTCAATCGAATTCTCGCCGCGGCGCTGCTTGCTCCTCCGTAACTCGCCCCGCAACAATCTCGGCCTGCGAATAGTTCTCGCCCCGCACGGGGGCCCCGGCCATCCGTCGCAGCATCGCGAGTTGTCCCACGTGCGTCAAAGAGTCAGCAATCGCGCCCTGAAACAGTTTCTCCGGTGCACAACCGAGCGGCGCGTCCGACGCCAGATAATCATCGAGCGCCTGCAGCGCTGCGAAGAATCGCTTACTCCCTTCTTCCCACGTAAGTGCCGCGGAATTCTGCCACGCCTGCTTGCCTTGCGCCTGCGTCAACGCCCAATCCAGCAAATCGCCCAAATGCGCAAGGATTTTCCCGGGCGTACGCGTCGTCTCGTAGGCGCGATATTCCGCGAAACCCGGCGGCGCATCGCGCAAAGTCTTGCCGCCGCGATAGGCGAGGGTAGCGACGCAATGCCTTAACAATTGACGGCTGGAATCATTTAGTTTCATTTCCGGTTGGGCATTCATAATGGGCCGATTGTAAGACAATTCCGTCCACGCTGCATCAGCCGCGGTTGCGCGACCAAGCTCGACGATGGACCTCGGCGTGCTCGCGAACCTATACTGCACCAATGCAATCGGCCAGTGACCTTCTCGGCGCGTTGCGACGTTATTGGGGCTACGACTCCTTTCGCCCCATGCAAGAGCGCATCGTGCGCAGCCTGCTCGCCGGCCAGGATACGTGTGTGGTGATGCCCACCGGTGGCGGCAAGTCGCTCTGCTATCAGTTGCCGGCCGCGCTGCTTGCCGATCGAACTGTAATCGTCGTCTCGCCGCTGATCGCGCTGATGCAGGACCAAGTGGCGCAATTAACCCAAATGGACATACCGGCAGCTCTTCTAAATAGCGCGCTCAAGGTGGATGAGCAGTCGGCGATTTTGAGCGAGGCAGTCAAGGGCCATTACCGCTTGCTGTATCTTTCGCCGGAACGCCTCGCCCGTACAGACACCATCGCATGGCTGCGGCGCGTGCCGGTTTCATTCTTCGCGATTGACGAAGCGCATTGCATCTCGGAATGGGGCCACGAGTTTCGGCCCGAATATCGCCAGCTCAGCTCTTTGCGCCGTCATTTTCCGGAGCGCACCATTGCAGCCTTTACTGCCAGCGCCACCCAGCAAGTGCGGCACGACATCGTTGAACAGCTCGCGTTGCGTGAGCCGCACAAATATATCGCTAGCTTCCATCGCCCCAATCTGCGTTACGTGGTAAAGGAATGTGACGCCCGCACCCAAGCCGAGCTGCTCGTGAGGGCGCTGCGCAGTTATGCCGGGGAGAACCTAATTGTCTATGCGCCAACCATTGCACGCGTCGAGGAGACAGTCGCGATTCTCGCGGAAGCCGGAATCGCCGCGATCGCGTATCACGGCAAAATGGACAACGCCACGCGCCGCCGCAATCAGGAAAAATGGATGTCCGACGAAGTTCCGGTATTGGTGGGCACGATCGCATTCGGATTGGGCATCAACAAAGCTGCCGTCCGCGCTGTAATACACCTCTCGCTGCCGAAATCCATCGAGCAATATTACCAGGAAGCAGGCCGCGCAGGGCGCGACGGCCTACCCGCCGATTGCGTGCTGCTGTGGCGCAAAAAAGACGCCGGCTTGCTCGCGCATTTCATCGAGCAAGTCAGCGACCCCGCCGAGCGCGAACGCGGCTGGCAGCGCTATCGCATCATTCGCAGCTTCGTTGAATCGCGAGGCTGCCGTCACCGCCAAATCTGCGTGCATTTCGGCGAGAGACCGAAATGGCAATCCTGCGGCGCTTGCGACGTGTGTGGATGCCAAATCAACTGGCTGTCCGAACCGGTGGCCGCCCCGCGATCGAAACGTCGCGCCAAGCTTACCGGAACAGCCAGAGCAGCCGCCGCGGCTGCGGCGTCCGTTACGTTCACCCGCGGTCCGCGATCTTCCGCGGAAAACACAGCTCATCTCGCGTCATCCCAAAATGGAAGCATGTCCGCGTCAGACAGGTGGGGCGCGAAGCGCAACACCGAGCCGCCTGTGGCCGCGGTTCAGAGCGCTGGCGCTC
Organism: uncultured Acidobacteriota bacterium; assembly: GCA_963795005.1. Lineage (GTDB taxonomy): Bacteria > Acidobacteriota > Terriglobia > Acidiferrales > UBA7541 > Palsa-295. The sequence continues at coordinate 105,069 of CAWCGE010000003.1, forward strand.
GCCCACAGCGATTGATCGGCAGTAACGAGCTGGCCACGAGCGAGGTGGACCCGGAACTGCGTGCCTATGTCCGCGAATGGCGTCGGCGAATTTCGAAAGAAATGAACATCGCCGCATTCATAATCATGCATGACACGTCGCTAGACTCTCTGTGCCGCATCCAGCCGCGTTCCTTGGCCGAGCTGCGCAAAGTATCCGGCTTCGGCGAGCGCAAAACCGAGCGATACGGACTGCAAATTCTCGAAGCCCTGGCGCAATTTCGCAACGGCGCCCGCGCGAGTCAAGATTGATCGGCTCTCGTGGACAGGCAGTAGGGGCGCTGCTTGCCGCGCCCCAGCTTGGCGAGGTATCCAAATCGAGCGCGCCGCAGGTCGCTGGCTAATTCAATCGTGGGATTTTTCAGGTGGGAAAAACGCCGCGCTTCGTCCCGCAAAAATCGCGGCATTTCTCGAATCCGTTGCCGCCGGTTTCAGCGACGCGCCCGCAGTTCCGTACGTAATCGCCTCGCGAACTTTCGCCAGCGGCGCGGTATCAATGAAAACAACTTTATCGCCGTCCCGCTCGATCCCCAATTGTTGCCACAGGGCCGGGAGGTCCACGTTGTAAGGCTGGTCCTTCATTTTATCGTACAGGTTTTGCAACACCGGAGCGCCCGTAGCCTGATCGCCAATCTTGAGCGCCTTCTCGATATCCCAGTCGCGCCGTATATTTCCGCCCGCGTCCAGGATTCCCCGCAGAGCGTCTTCCAATCCTTTCTGGGTGCCCGTTTCGCGATGAATCTCCACGTCGGCGAGCAGACAGAAAAGCGCACCACCCCAATACGTGCGTCCCCACGTGTGCGTGTGGTCCAGGCCCTCGTCTCCCGCAACGGGCAGACCCTGATGCATGTCGCGCACCACTTCAAACCACATTTCATTCGCATCGAAGTGCTTCGCCCGCACTCGCGCGATGGGTTCCACGTATGTCGCGATTCCTTCTTCGATCCAGTGATGATGGTCCGCCATCGAAGGGAACGACAAATGGATCATCTCGTGCGTCAGCATCCAATCATTGGCCAGACCCGCGAAATCCGTCTCGCTGCCCACGTGGATGGTGATGAACCCGCCATCTTCTCGGCCAAACGTCCGGCCGCCGCGCACGCCTCTTCCATCCGTCGGGACAATCCGAAGCGCTAGATGCGGAACCGGGAAACGCCCGTAATACGTTGTGACGGATTCGGCCGCCCAGCGCACCCATTTCATCAAATCTTCTTTGGATACCTGCAGGTTGCCCTTTTCAACGACGACATCAATTCGCGAGTTTCCGATCAGTATGGTGGAAGTCATTTCGTCAGCCGCGTGGGTTCGTACGCCCACAAGAACTGCGAAGTGTATTGCGAGAACAACCCAGCCGATTTGCCGCGTAAATGAGAGCCTGCTCAGAGTAGCTGTCATGCGCAGATAGTATGATGCCCATTCCGGTATTGCGTTGCCTTTCTCTGCGCTCTCAGGGTCTCTGCGGTAGATTTCTCTTCATTCAAGCCGTCACAGAACCTGCTGCCGGAGTGTTCTTACGAAGCCAGCGGCGCAGCAGAGTATCCAGTGACCACTTACCGGGGCCGATGATCAAAATTAGTAGGGCCACAAACCAGAATATGAACGGATCGGCATTGGCAAACTTCCCCGGATTCGAGAAGAACGCTACAAACGAGTCCCGGTCGGCGGTCCAGTACGCCATCGTCATATCGATAAAAATCCCCAAGGCCGCGATTCGTGACAGAAGTCCGAAGGCCAGCAAAATTCCGCCGACGAATTCGAAGGACGATACGAACGCAGCGGTGAAACCCGGCGCCGGCAATCCGAGGCTTGCGAAGAATTCAGTCACGTGCGGAAGGTTGTGCAGCTTGCCCCATCCGTTTTGCGAGAGCTGCCAGCCCCAATACACCCGCACGGCCAGCAGGAATGGCGACTGCACACTGGAAACCGCTCGAACGAATCCGTCGTAAAGACGCAGAATCTGATTTTGGATCGTGCTCATATGGTGCAGCGCTCATTTCCCCTCGGTGTCTAACGCGAAGCGGCTTCTTTATTTCCCGGGATTTTTTCCAGCCGGCAGAACCAACCGAGCGCCGACCACGTACGAAACCACTTCTCCACCTGCGCCGCTCGTTCCTCGGCAACCAGCGGACTCTTGTGCAGAGCAGCATCAATCGCTGCGTTGAGGGATCTCCCCGCCTGAAGCGCCGACAAAATCACGAACTCTTCGCGCTCCAGGCGCCGGAAATAAACGTCTTCATCTAGGCGATAGACCGCCAAATAAATCGGACTGGGCTTGAGCTTGGCCACAGCACTGACGCGCTTCCTCCTATGCTTCTCGCTGAACGCGTTACTCGCCACATCCAGATCGTCCGTATGCTTGCGCACTTCCAGCAGCAGATCATCCACCGGATATCGCAAATCGAGCAGACTCACGTAAGGCTGCAGTCGCAAACGCAGCCTGGCGGGATTTGCGCCGGCCAGATCCTCCGGCTTCAGCGGCGTTTCCATCTTGCCGTCAAAAGCCTCGATGTCCGCCCACTCCAGCCGTGCCATGTCCACCGCCAGATTCTGGCGCGATCCAGCCCAGCTCGCATGTTTGCGCAGCCAGCCTTCCAGCCGCGAACCCAGATTGCGCAGCGTGAAAGACTGCGAAGGGCAATCCGTCAAATACCGCTTGGCCAGGGCGTCGAACCGGCGCCCGCCCAGCACCGCCCGCAATCCCGGAAAGTCCTCAGCGAACCCGGAAAGTATCCGGAACCAATACTGCCGATTATAGATTTCCAGGCGCTCGAAGGAAGTAAGCCGGTCGTTCGGCTTGATGATTTGGGAAGCGACGGCGCGCATCGAGCGGCCATTCGGCGCAACGGCACGCATGCGCTCGGAGCTCGTAAGCGGAGTCATTACCGCGCGCGCCATCCGGCGTTGCAGGTTCAGCAGTTTCATACCGCAGCCGCCAGAGATGCGCTCGCAAGGAAGCGGTTGGCTTTCAGGGCTTCGTCGTGCACTTCGTCAAACGAAGGAATGCTGTCGTCCCATTCCAGCAGCGTTGCGGTGTGGCCCACGCGCTCGATGGCGCGCGCATACAATTTCCACACCGGGTCAATCACCGGATGGTCGTGCGTATCCAGAATGTATTTGCGATATTTCGAATGTCCGGCGATGTGGATCTGCGCCACGCGCTCGGCCGGAACGCTATTCACGTAGGTGAGCGGATCGAAGCTGTGATTCTGCGACGAAACGTAAATATTGTTCACGTCCAAGAGTATTCCGCAGTCCGCGCGCTCCACCACTTCGTTCAAAAATTCCCATTCCGTCATTTCGGACACGTGGAACTCGGCATAGCTGCTCACATTTTCCACGACTACCGGCACTTCCAGGAAGTCACGCACGTCGCGAATCTTCTGCGCCGTGATCCGCGCCGCTTCGAAAGTGTAAGGCATCGGAAGCAGGTCGTGCGTGTAGCGGCCGTCTACGCTGCCCCAGCACAAATGGTCGGAAAGCCACGGAGTCTTGGTGCGTCGAACCAATTCTTTCAGCCGCCGCAGATGTTCGCGATTCGGTTTCTCCGTGGAGCCGAAATACATGGACACGCCGTGCTGCACGACTTTGTACTGTTCCAGAATTTGATCCAGGATGCGCAGCGGGCGTCCGCCGTCAATCATAAAATTTTCGGATATGATTTCGAACCAATCCACTACGGGCTTGCGCGTGAGGATGTGGTGGTAATGAGGGGCCCGTAAACCGATCCCAATTCCGTAGTCGGTGTGGCCGTTAAACCGGTTGGCTGGCATTCCTGACTCCGCTCGCTGTGTAGACACTCTAAAAGCGTTGAGGGCCGGGGTTGTCGCATCCGGCCCTCCCCACCAGATACATCGTGTGTAACTGAACTGACGCTTGGTAGCGTTTTACTTCGGCATCTTCGAGCCGTCGGTCGCGCAGCCGCCCTTGCCCTTGCAAGAGTTCTTGCCTTTACAGCCGTTGTCGCTCGATTTACATCCACCTTTGCCCTTGCAGGAGTTCTGACCCTTGCAAGCATGCTTTTCCTTCACCTTGGAGTCAGCCGGCTTCTGATCCTGATCCGACTGTGCCGCAAAGTGCGTGCCGGAGAGAAGATTGGAAGCCTGGATCGTGCTACTGGTTCCGGCCAGTAATCCTGCCAGCGCTGCACCAGCGACGAGAGCCTTCTTTGACTTGGTCATTTCCCGAATTACCTCCTATAGGATTTGGACTTCAACCGCACCTTCTTCTACTACGCCTGCCCCACTGCTATTGGATTGGAAGCGGGTTGGATTGTTAGTCTGGGACTGGGTTGGTTCCAAGCCCGGCAAGTAACCCGGGTCATCGCGCCAGAAGCATAACTCCATGAAGTTGCCGTGACAACTATTTGTTCTGTGCACCCCCGGGCAGGCAAGTGCTGTGATTAGAACCACTTTGCATCGCCAAGGACGGTGCAGTCGCGTGCATATTCTGCAACCGGCTGGTTTTGGGGGCCTGCCAATCGCCACCGCAATCGCACCGTTGGAGCCCTCGGACCCTCCCATTATTCCACTGAGCCGCGATTCAGTTTGTGAATGAATCCGATTCTTTTTTCGGATTGACGCATCAGAACAAGTCGAGTACGGTGGAGATGTGATGTTGAATGCTTGCCAGATGAACTGCTGTCCATGCGCATGTTGCGCGTGTTGTATGGCGCACATCTCTGGCGAGAGGAGTCTCGGGACCTAAGTCGCAATCCAGCTTCAGTTTCCCAAGCCCACCGCCAGACGACCTGGTTGGTGGGTTTTTTGTTTTTAGGGGCAAATTATCGTGGCCGAGATCAAAGAAACCAAGGCACAGCGCGTCGAACGGCTCAAGCGGGCCAAGAACGCCTGGGAAGGCCTGGACGAAATTCGAACTTTCGCGCGCCAGGGCTATGATTCCATACCCCCCGAGTGGCTCGGAACCTACTTTCGTTCCTGGGGTATTTACACGCAGGGCGACGGCAATGGCGTGATTGGCGGCGTCGGCGGCGAGGGAAAAGCGACGCCCTATTTCATGGTGCGCATCCGGATTCCCAACGGCATTTTGCGCAGCCAGCAATTGCGCGCTGTCGCGAATATTGCCGAACAGCACGCTCGCGGCGTAGCAGATATAACCGTGCGGCAGAATATTCAGCTGCATTGGGTAACTATTGAAGCCCTCCCGGAAATTCTCGATCGCCTCCACTCCGTCGGGCTCACCACTACGGGAGCGTGCGGCGATGTAGTCCGCAACGTCACGGGGTGCCCGCTGGCAGGCCTCGATGCCGGTGAAATCTGTGACGCTTCGCCCATCGCGCTCGAGTTGACGCGCCAACTTGCCGGCAATTCTCAGTTCTACAATCTGCCGCGAAAATTTAAAGTGTCCGTAACAGGATGCCACCTCTGGTGCTCATACCCTGAAATTAACGACGTTGCATTAACCGCTACGACGCGCCGCCCAAACAGCGCAATCGAGACGGGCTTCTCGCTGCGTGTTGCCGGCGGCCTTTCCACCGATCCTCATCTCGCCGTGCGCTTGAACGCATTCGTGGCGCCGCAGCAAGCCGTACAAGTCGTCCGCGGCGTCGCCGAGATTTTCCGTGATAGCGAAGTTCTGCGCCAAAGCCGCGAGCGTGCGCGCTTGAAGTTTCTGTTCCTGAAACATGGCTGGACCGCGGACTCCTTCCTCGCGGAACTGCACCAGCGCATCGGATTCACCCTCGATCCGGCGGAGCCCGAACAAGTTCCCGAGGATGCCTATCGCGACCACGTCGGAATACATCCGCAGAAGCAACCGGGATACTCCTATGTCGGAGCCTCCGTGATGCGCGGCCGAATCACTGCCGCTCAATTGAAATCCGCCGCGGACCTCGCCGAACATTTCGCCGCCGGGGAAATTCGCACCACCATCATGCAAAACCTGGTCCTGGTCAACGTGCGCAACGAAGATGCCGCTACTGTCGCGCGAGGATTGGAAGCTTCCGGCCTGCCCGTCGACGCTTCTGTATTTGCGCGCGGCACGATCGCTTGCACCGGCTCGGAATTCTGCAAGCTCGCTCTCACCGAGACCAAAGGATTCGCACGGTGGCTCGTTGACGCGCTCGAAGACCGCCTCCCCGGTTTTGATCAGCAATTGAAGCTGCATATCGCCGGTTGCCCCAATAGTTGCGGCCAGCACTGGATCGCGGACATCGGCCTCGAGGGCAAGAAAATCAAAGTGGACGGCCGCACGGTGGACGCTTACTACTTTTGCGTCGGTGGCGCGGTCGGCCAGTTCGCTGCAATCGCGCGTCCGATCGGCTATCGTTGCGCGGCCTCCGAAGTCCCCGACGCCATCGAACGCCTGCTGAAGGCTTTTGAGCAGGATCGCGCACCACGAGAGAACCTGCGGCAATTCTTCGCGCGCCACACGAATGACGAAATTCGCGCGCTGCTCGCCGGCGAGTGGGCCGAGCCTGTCGAGCGCGACGCGGTTGCGGCCCCCGTGCCCCACGGAGTTGAGGGCTAGCGATGTCTTTGTTTCCCATATTCGTGAAACTCCGCGATCGGCTCTGCGTCGTCGTGGGCGGCGGCCCAATCGCGGAATCGAAGATTCCAGGACTGCTCGCGGCGGAAGCCAAGGTCCGCGTGATCGCGCCCGACGCAAATGAGTCGCTCGCGGCGCAAGCGCGCGACGGTCAAATCGAATGGCTGCGCAAGATTTTCGAGCCTGCCGATCTCATTGGCGCCTATCTGGTAGTGGCAGCCACCTCAGCGATCGAAGTGAATCACGAAGTCTTCCGCGAAGCCGAAGCTCGCGGGATTCTCTGCAATGCCGTCGACGATCCCGGCTACTGCCATTTTTACTATCCCTCGGTCGTGCGCCGCGGCGCGCTGCAGATCGCCATTTCCACCGAAGGATTCAGCCCTGCGCTCGCCCAGCGTCTGCGCCGCGAACTCGAAGTCCAGTTCGGCCCCGAATACGAACCGTGGCTGAATTGGCTCGGCGCTGCTCGAAAATACTTGCGCGCCCAAAACGACGATCCGGAAGAAACGCGCCAACTCTTGCACCAGCTCGCCAGCCAGGAAATGTTCGACAAATTCCTGCAAGAAACTGGCCGCGCGAACAGCAACGGGAGCAATCGGTGAAAGGCAAAGTCTACCTCGTGGGCGGTGGCCCGGGCGATCCCGACCTACTTACCGTGAAAGCCGTGAAGATATTGGGCCGCGCGAATGTCGTGTTGCATGACGCGCTGGTGAGTCGGGAAGTCCTCGCGCTCATTGCACCAGGGGCCGAGCGGATCGACGTCGGGAAACGAGCCGGTCGGAAGTTGCTCACACAAGATGAAATCAACTCGCTTTTGCTCTCCTACGCAAAATCGCATGAAATCGTCGTGCGGTTGAAGGGCGGTGACCCGCTCATTTTTGGCCGCGCCGGCGAGGAAATCTCGGCGTTGCGCGAAGCCGGCTTCGAATTTGAAATCGTTCCGGGCATCACGGCAGGGATCGCCGCGGCGGCGGCTGCGGGAATCTCGCTCACCGACCGGCGCTATGCTTCGCAGGTTTTATTCACCACTATGCAGCGCGATACTCCCCACCGAGCCATTCAGTGGGCTGGAATTTCCAGCACCACCACTTTGGTCATCTATATGCCCGGACCGGATTACGGCCATGTCGCGGAACAGTTGCGCGATGCCGGCTGGCCGCTCGATATGCCTTGCGCGATCATCTCGCACGCCAGCAGACAGAATCAGGCGATTCGCTCGACCCATCTCGCCGACTTGCCCGCAAAGGCCACGCTGACAGCGCCGGCAGTGATCGTCGTCGGCCGCGTCGCTAGAGAAACAGCGGAAGAAATCGGCGACCAGTTCAGCTCCGCCCTGCCCATCCGGCATCTGGCGTTAAAGCCGGCGGTGATTTAGATACTTCCTCCGTTTGTCAATTCTAAACATAGTCCTCCCGGTGCAAGATCCTCGGCGGGGCGAACATTTATAAAAAACTGTTCTGGAATACCAAAGCCTGAACTATAATCCGGCAGATTTCTTTTGGGACACGCTCCCTACTCCCTTTTGGGTCTCCTTCGAGTACTGTGCTCGGCAATTTACCGGCTTGCTGCGGGATATAGTGACGGCGCAAATGGGTGCGTTGCGGGACCGTTTTCGGCGGAAGCGTTGGTTAGGAGGCGGACATGCGATTGCTTGGGCGGGCAGCACTTCTTTCCGTAGCGGTGACTTTCGTGGCGCTGACTGGCTTTGCCGATGATCAGAATCCGCAGCTCAAGAATGACACCGCCAATCCTTCTGCGAGCGCCCCGCACAAGGACGCCAGCGCGAAACCCGCAGCCGAATCTGCTTCTCAGCCCACCGCCAAGACTGTAACGTCGGCGGACAGTCCGGCGTCAGCCAATGCGCCGGTGGCCGCTGCGCCAAGTTCGCCAGCCGCCGTTCCCGCGCCGCCCCCTCAATCATTCGATTCGCCGGACCAGACCAATGAGCCCAAGCGGACGCCTATGCCGGCGATTGACGGCAATCCCGGCTTGTTCACACTGGAAACGGGTGAGACCGTGCCCAGACACGGTTTTTCGGGTGCCATCGCGCTGAATAAATTTTCGCGCATGCCGGGAGACATCACTTCGATCCAGCTCCTTCCTTCCGCAGCCTACGGCGTCACGAACCGGTTTTCGCTGTTCTTTCAAATCAACGCGCAGGATTACATTCACGTGGGCACGCCGAGCCTCCTTAGTCTTGCGCCATTCAACGCCTCCAATCCGCAATATCAGAACACCATATACAATTCGGTTATTCCTTCCACGGGTTTTCCGCCCGCCTACGTGGAGGACGCGCCCTTCGTCTCGCACAATGGCCACGGTATCGGCGAAATTGACCTCGGTTTCAAGTTCGGCTTGCTCTCGGAAAGGCGCGGCAAGCCGATCAGCCTTTCCATTCGCAACGATTTCTATCTCCCCACGAAGACGGGATTGTCCGACCTGCTCGCGAACCAAGTCCAGTATGGCAAGTTCAATTACGGGCTCGGCGTCGAGGCTAGCAAGACCATTTTTCATCACAGCCTGACCGCCGTGGGGAACTGGTCGTACCGTTTCACGCGAAATTCCAGCTACACCGAAACAGTCAGCGGCACGCCCGAGACCGTAGTGCTGAAACTCGCCGATCAGATGCAGGTGGGCGGCGGATTCCTGGTTTTTCCTGAAGGCCGTTTCCAAATCATGACGGAATACAGCGGCACGATTTACATCGGCAAGGGAATTCAGAACACCACATTTGGCGCGCGCGATCCGGTAGATAACGTCACCGGCTTTCGGATATATGCTTGGAAGGGCGCCGCGATGGACCTCGGCTACCGCTACTCGCTTGATCTGACCAATCATCGCGACCGCAACGGCTTCGTCATTAAAGTGGCGGCGGCGCATTGGCCCGGGAGGCCGCTGCCCCCGGACAATCTGACCTCCACCTGTTCCGGTGATAAGCCTACCGTCATTGAGGGCTCTGGCGACTACGTCACCGCCAGCGCAACTGCCACCGACGCGAATGGTCATCCTTTGAACTACATCTGGACTGCCACGGGCGGCCAGATCAGCGGCGTCGGGCCTTACGTTCGTTGGGATTCCACAGGCGTCGCCGCTGGAACCTATACCCTCACCATGCGTGTGGACGACGGCGTGGGCAAGACCTCTAGCTGCTCCGTAACGGTGACTGTGCAGCCCAGCCGATAACCTTTCGCTGGGAATCGCCGTCGGTGATCCGAGCCCCTAGCGGGCTGGATTCCGTATTGGGCATCTTCTGCTTCCCAAACTTGCAGTACCCACTAGCAATTAGACTTATACGACTGCCTACTTTTGAGAACTTGTTAACTTTCCCGTTCTGATTCTACACTCCGCCATACAAAGCCTATTCCTTCTATCAAACGCCCGTGCCCGCCCGTCGCGGCCAGCGAGCGCGGCAGTGTAACAGCTCGCCGACCGTGCCGCGCGGTCCAGCCTGAATCCAGCAACGCGCGCACCTTCCGCAGAGTCACAAACGGACTCGCGGAGCGCTTCCACTGAAATGGCCGAGCCGGATGATGACGCAGCGTTTCATGTGGTGTTCGATACCGGCGCGGAAGCGCTGTTATTGGCGAACGCAGAGGGAATTGTGCAGCGCGCCAAAATCCGCTCACCGGAATTCTAGGCAATGCCGAACTGCTGCTCGCTCACGGCGCACGCTTGCCCGCGCCGGACATGCAGCGCCTGCAAACCGTCGTCGAGCTTGCCGTGCGCCTACGCGAAACCATCCGCCGCCTCAGCGACGCCTGGGAAAGCCGCGCCCAATCCGTGCGCGCCGTCCAGTTACGCAATCGCGGCCGCTCCATCATTTTTCGCCCTTCAAATAGCGGTTGAACCAATCAATCGTGCGGCGAATCGCGTCAATCTGATTTTCGCGTTTCGCGAAACCGTGGCCTTCGTTCGAGTAGTAATGCGCGTCCACGGTCTTGCCCGCGTCCTGCAAAATTTTCACCACCTGCTCGGCCTCCTCTTTTGGGACGCGTATGTCGTTATCGCCCTGCAGCACCAGCAGCGGCGCCTGGGCGTTCTTGATGTACGCGAGAGGGGAATCGGCGTCGTAAACCGCGCGGTCTTTTTCCGGATCGCCCAGCAACGATTTTTCGTATTGCTGCAGGAAGGGATCTTCGTGCTGCAGCATCGTGAGCCAGTTAATGATGCCGTATTCCTCGACGGCCGCGACCCACACGTCCGGCGTCTTGCCGATGGCCATCAGCGTCATGTAACCCCCGTAGGAGCCGCCGGTAATGCCGATTTTCTTCGAGTCCACGTAGCCGGTGGCTTCCAGGAATTTCGCTCCGTAGACTTCATCCTGCAAATCGCCACCGCCCAGGTCTTTCACGTTAGCTTTCTGAAAATCCATGCCGTAGCCGGTGGACCCGCGGACGTTCGGCGCGATGCAGATGTACCCGCGCGTGACCAGCGCAATCACCGTGCGATTGAAATAATCAACAGTCTGGCCGGTGGGACCCCCGTGCGGCAGGACGATCGCCGGATTCGATCCGTCGCGCTTCAAATTGAACGGCACCCACAGGAACGCGCTGATGATTTTCCCGTCGAAGCTGCGGTAGTGCACCAACTGCGAAGCAGGAATTTTCGCCGCCGTCAGGCTGGCAATCGCGGCAAACGTCAATTGCCGCGGTTCGCGCTGTGCGATGTCGTAGACCCACAAGTCGGCGGGTTGCGTGGAACTCTGATGCTCGACGAGCAATCGTCCGCCCGAGCGCGCAAAAGGCGAAGGATTGCCGGAGTAGCTGTTTAATCCCGGCGGGAGGTTGATTTTGCTGCCGCGGCGCGTGGCGCTGTCCGCCAGGTACGCGTCCACGCGGCCGTCCTCATTCACCGTGTATGTGAATTGCTTGCCGTCCGGCGAAAAGTCTCCGGAGTTCGCTTCCCATTTCAGGTCGGTCACCCAGCTGAGCTTGTTGGTGGCGAGGTCAATCTCCGCCACGTTCAAATAGCCGCCCGGGCGATCCGCAGAGACGAGCAGAGCACCGCCGTCGGGAGACATGGAAGATGCCATCGTGCGGTGCTCGCCCGCGTGCGGCGTCAAATTTTCCTCCTCGCCGGTGGCCACGTCTATGCGGTAGACGTCGGCGTCGCTGAACGCGGCATTGAAGCGCGTCGAGTAGATATATTTTCCGTCGCGGCTCCAGAGCGCGCCGCTCCACAGATGGTCCGGGGTCTTCTCGTTCGTGAGGTTGTGCATCGCGCGTGTGGCCCAGTCAAGAATGGCGACGTCCGTCGCGGACGCCGTCTTGGGCTTGTATTCGATGGCCAGCAGTTTTCCGTCGGGTGACCACGCCGCGCCGGTTTCGGAGATTTCCGGCGTGTTGGTCAGGCTCACTACTTCGCCGCCATTGCTGGGAATCGCGAAGAGGTCGTAGATTTCGCCGCCGCCCAGGTCCGATTGGAACACGATCCACTTGCCGTCCGGCGACCAGGCCGCGCCGGACTGGCGGTCGTCGGATTGGCTAAGCTGGATGGGCCAGCCGCCCGAAGCGCTCACTTTCCAGAGGTTGTTGCGGCCGGTCAGGTTGGTGGCGAAGACGATTTCTTTCCCGTCGGGGGACCAAGCGGCGCCGCCAACGGAGCGTGTGTAGAATAGATCGTCTACCGGAATCGGGACGGCACCCGTCGTCGGGAGCGACGCGATGGTTTTCGGGTCGGTAATCTCGCGCGTGTCCGGCGAGTCCGAGGCAAACACAGTAACCGCGCACACCAGAACGAATGCCAAGCGGCGAAGTCTCACGAGCGTCTCCCCAGAGAAAGAAACGCGCCATGATAGGCCGCGGGTGGAGACGCAGTCAATGCGTTCTCAGCTGTACTTCTCGACCGGCACAATTTTGGCGATGGGCTCACATCGCAAGGTCGCTTGCTAGCTCCGGCCTCCCTGCACCGCGCGAAGAAGTGCCGATAACCTCCGCTTTGCGTAGGTCGCAGAAACTGTCTTGTGCATGGGCACCTTCCAACGAGCGCCATTGCAAGGCTAAACGCATTGGCCTTCCCGTGTCCTTAGAAATGCGCGCAGATGGAGGGCCCAGCGCGCGATGAGTCTCCTCTAACACACATCGGCCCACGCAAACCTATGCCTCTTCTCTTCAATCCGTTATCTTTTTAGCTATCGCTCTGGTTCTAGTAAACAGCGTGAGTCGGGGCACGATTAAAGCCCCCCAAGGACGAAACATGGAAAAGCTCGCCAGGAAGCAGAATCGCTACAAATTCAGGACAGTTGTTCCGGACTGGCTGCGAGGCAGGGGTTGGAACCGGGGGCGGCTTCCTCGCAGGCCAGGCGGAAATTTTCGTACCAGGTTTCTGTGAAGCTGGTTACCAGCTGCTCGACGGTGCGGCCGGCGATTTTGATGCTGGGACGCACGATTTCGCCCCAGGTGTGGATGCGCGTGCCGCTGTCGTCCTGGCGCTCGAAGGTGACCCACTGGCCGATGACGATGCCCATGGCGTGGTCAATCCAGCCGACTTTTTGCGCGGGAACACAGTGGGTGATGACGTGATTGATTACCGTGTTGACCGGGCGCAGGACTTCGATTTCCATGCAGCTGCCGGCTTCCCAGGGAGCGCCTTCGCGCCAGCGGAGCTGGCCGTAAATATTGGCGAACTGATTCCAGCGGCGCCAGTTGGTGAAAATGTCCCAGGCCGCATTCTTGCAGGCGCGGGTGGTGACCGAATACTGGAAATGAATCATAGTTCTACGCAACTCCTCACACGCTTTGCCGAACTGAATGATTGATCCAGCAGGACAAGCAGGTAGAATAGGGGCCTAGGTTACTTATACGCTGTTACTTTAACACTGTCAAGAGTATAATGCAAAGTGCAGAAGGATCCCGGAGGGAAAGGAAGCGATGCCGCGCAAAGCCGAAGCTGGATTGGAAGGCCGGATTCTGGACGCCGCTTACAAATTGTGGAGCGAACGCGGAGAGCACGCGTTGACGATGCGCGCGTTGGCCAAGGCCGCGGGCACCACAACCCCAACTTTGTACGAGCGGTTTCGCGACAAGCACGACTTGCTGGAATTGCTGCGCGTGCGCGCGCGGCAGAATTTGTATGCCGCGATCCGCTTGGCGGAATCGGCCGTGGACGCCTGTCGGCGCGCGCTGGAGTTCACTGCGCGGCACGGGAATGAGTACCGGCTGTTGACCGACGGTTGGGCGGTACGGCTGAGCCGCAAGGAGCCGATGCCGTCGGTGGCCTTGATGAAGCAGCGGCTGGCGGAGCAGTTGGGCGGCGCGGAGGACGATTATACGGAGTTGACCTTGGCGCTCGTGGCGCTGGTGCATGGGACGTCGCTGTTGTTACTGGCTGAGGGCGTGCATGAGGATGTGGCGCGGCAACTGCGGCGAGTGTGTATTGAATCGTGTGAGGCTTTGATTCGCGAGGCGGCCAACGGGAAGGTGGCGCCCAAGGGGCGCGTGGGGTGAGGGGCAAGTCAAAGTCAAAAGATTCAGCGCAGAGTGCGCAGAGAATGCGCGGCACCGGCGACGGCAACTTCAACGGAGGGCATAGAGGAAAACCGGAGGGCACGGAGACAGGCAGGCGCTAGAGTTACTTCGCGGTTGTGGTGGTCAAAGTTTCTTTCAGAACCAGGAGTAGGATGCGGCCGTCGGAGTGGAAGCTGCCACCTGTAGCGGTTTTGGCTTCGGTTAGCGGATCGGGCGGGGTGACGTGGGTGCGCTGGATGACCCGGCCAGTGCTCGAGAGCGTGTCGTTGACGTATTCGCGCTCGCCGTCAATGGCGGGATCTATTTTGTGCGTGACGCTATTGTTGCGCTGATCGCGCTCGAACCCGATGTCGTGCGTGGCGGCCACGCACCACAGCGGGCGGCCGTCCACTTCGTAAGGCGATTTCCAGACGCGCAAGTGATTGCGCGACATGGCGACGCGCACCGGTTCCGCGTGCGCGAAGCCGTAATCCTGCGGGCGATCGAATAGAAACAGCGTGCTCATCGGCATGGTGAGGTAATCTTTCTTTTCGAGCGAGTCGGTGATCGCGCTAAGCACCGCGTCCTGCACGGAACTATCCACGTGCACCCAGCCTGCCGCAGCGAAAACTTTCACGACTTGATCTTTAGTGCCGACGATAAGGATGTTGACCATGTCGCCGGGCTTGCCTTGTGGATCGGAAACGCGCCGCGGAATTTCCCGGAGGAGCGCGGGCGTGATGGACGGAATCGGAGTTTCGGGCGGGCCGCCGATGGCGATCGCCGCTGCGCTGCTCAATCCTGGATTTATTACCGCGATTTTTACCTGGAAGTTTCCTTTGGCGCCTTCGGCGTCTTTCAAACTCTGATTGACGCCGAGAAAGAGGCGGCCGGCGACAGGCGCTTCGTAATCGGAGCTTGCACCGATGGAGAACGGTTGCGCGCCGTCGTTGTCACCGAGGCGGCCGACGAGCGAGCCGTGGCCGGCGTCGGGGACGGCATATTCGTGGATCAGATCTCCGAAGCCGCGTGTGAGGCCATCGGGACCGAAGGTGCGTCCATCAGGATGTTTTTTATCGGCGGGATAGGTGATGGTGCCAGTGGCGGTGATGTGGAGTTTTTCTCCGGAGCGCAGATTGATTTTTGTGTCGAGCCATTGTTTGGTGGCGTCCACATCAATCTGATAGGAAGTGACGCTGGCGGAGCTCGATTGTGCGTGGGAAGTTTGCGCGAAATTGCGCGGAGCGATCGTCAGGGCTAGGGCGGCTAGCAGCAGGAGTTTCGTCATCGTACGTTTCATATGTTCCATCTCTAAAAGCCTGGAGGGCTAGAAGCATGTGCCGCATCTAGGGCGCTGGTTGATCTTTTTTGCGGAGTACCCGGCCCTTCCGGGCCGGGCTAGTTTATGCCGCGCCTCCGGCGCTGGATCTGCTCTGTCGTGCGCGTCTCGCGTACCGGGCGGCGTCGCGACTTAGTGCCAGAGCTTCCGAGCGACTCTAAGGTCGGGTTTTCTCGACCGCTTAGCTAATCATTGCAACGAATTTGCCGGCAACAACACTAATTCTGGTACCGGCGGAATTTAGACTGGCTTCTTTTCGCGTCGCCCACATCGATGGCGCACTGAAGTGCGCCGCTACACAGGCAACCGCTAAGGGCCGGCGAGACGCCGGCGCCACCAGCCCAGCCCGGAGCGTTTTTTCGTGCGAGGCCGCGGTCTCGGCGTTGCGGAAGACGTTCATGAGATTTGCGCTAATCACCGGAGAGATTTTTCGGCGAGCGTTCGTTGAGCGTGGCGATCAGGAGTTTGGCGCAATCGGGCGGCGGAACCTTGCCGTTGAGGACTACGTCTTTCGCGTCAATCGGTTTCCCGTAGAGGCCGGTGTTGGCGCTATTGTCCGGGCGAAGAGTGGAGCCGGCGAGCGAGATTCCGGCGAAAAGGCCGCGGGCGCGCGAATAGGAAAGTACCTGGGCGCGCAAGGTGATATCAGTCTCGGCGGAGGTATTGCGGCCGACGGGGCCTGCGGCGGCAGAAGCGTCGCCGCCCAATTTCACTTTGCTGGTGAGAATGCTGTCGGCGGCGCGTTCGTTCATGAGCAGCAACACAAAATCGGTGGCCTGTCCGCCGAGCTGCAAGCCGAAGCTGCCACCTTCGAGCGCCATCATCGTGGGAGCGCCCCAGGGGCCGCGGAAGTCTGGGCCGCTGCGGCAAGTCATTACACCGCGCCCATAGCTGGCGCCGAAAACAAATGCGAGTTTTAGTACGGACGGAAGAACGACGACGCAATAGGCTTTATCAATCACGGTCTGCGGGATATCGTCGGGGATATTCATGATTTCCTTCATCACGTAGCCGGCATTGTCCACGCGGTCGCACTCCTTAGTGCCGGCGCGCAACGGTACTGCGAGCGAAGCGATCAGTGCCAAGGCGATAAGCGCTCTATTGATCGAGCTGTTCATTCAGTCTCCTGAGTTCGAATTGGGCGCTATGGAATGTTGGAATCGACTGAGCGGCGAATGGATGGCCGCGAGATTAACGACAAAGTGATGTGGAGCAGCCCTCGCGAATTCTACACGGGAGGAATGGTGAGGGCAACCCGGCCCACGGAGCTGCGAACGTAAAGGAGGGCCGCTATTTACTTCGGGCGCGAGTTTACCTACCATGTGCGGTGCCAGCGAAGCCGCTCCTGGGTGAGATTGCGCTCTGCTGTCTCAAGACAAAAACCATAACCAATGCCACGAGCACCAAGACTAGTTGTGATTGAACCGAACGGCGTACGCCGAGAGGTCTCTGTCAGCAGCACACCGTTCCGCATCGGACGGCAGGCCGGCAACGAGCTCACGTTGCGCGACAGCCGCATCAGCCGGCAGCAGGCGCAGATTCTTTCCGTCAACGGGACCTATGTGCTGGAGGACATGGGCAGCCGGCACGGAACGTTCGTCAACGGCGAAAAGACCCTAAAGCACGAACTGCAGCCGAAAGATCGCATTGATTTCGGCATGGCGGATTCCTACAAGCTGCTGTTTCTGGGCGAAGGCGCGACGATCGAAGAATTGGTGGAGCGCGTCGAGGCTCCCGCGCCGCAGCATGCGGGTTCGCGCGAGCTGTACCACCTGGGCGTGCTGCTCGAGGTGGCGCGGACGCTGGGCACGGGGCTGTCGTTGGAAGACGTACTAACAGCCGTCGTGGATGCGGCAATCCAAGTGACGCGCACCGAGCGTGGAGTGCTGCTGCTGGCGAATGAGTTGCAGGAATTGCAGATGGTCGTGGCGCGGGACGCGCAGCGCGGGACGTTGCGTCCGGACCAACTGCAGGTTTCGCAATCGGTGGTGAAGCGCGTGGCGCAGACGCGCCGGGAATTAATTGTTAGCGACACGGGCGAAGACGGCGGGATGAGCCAGCAGGAAAGCGTGGCGCGACTAGAATTGCACACCGTGATTGCGATTCCGGTCGACAAGCTGCCGGTGATCGAAACGCTGGATGCGACGATTTCGACGCGGCAAGGCGAATTGCTCGGAGTTTTGTATCTCGATAGCCACGTGCCGTCGAGCGCGTTTTCGGATTTGGATCGCGAAGTCTTGCGCACGCTGGCGCGCGAAGCGGCGACGGTGGTGGAAAATGCGCGGCTTTTTGCTTCGTCGCGCGCGAAACAGCGACTGGATCATGAAATCGAAATTGCCAGCCAGATTCAGAAGCAGCTTTTGCCGAAGGCGCTGCCTAATTTGCCGGACGTAGCTGTGGCGGGCTCGACGTTGTCGTGCCATTCGGTAGGGGGCGACTGCTTCGACGTAATCGGGCTAGGCGGCGGGCGGCACGGATTTTTCGTGGGCGACGTTTCCGGAAAGGGAATTTCAGCGGCGCTGCTGGCTACCTTGTTGCAGGGCGTTTTTTTCACCACGGCGGCGATGGATATTTCGCTGCCTGGAGTTTTTTCGCGCGTGAATCAATATTTGTGCGAGCGCAGCGGCGAAGACCGTTACGCAACGGTTTTTTACGGCATTCTGGACAAGATGGGGCGCTTTGAGTATGTGAACGCCGGGCACGTTCCGCCGCTGCTCAAGCGTAAGGCCGGGGGCCTGGAGGGCCTAGGCTCGGCAAATTTTCCGGTGGGCATGTTTCAAGAAGCGGAGTACCAGACCGCCCGGGTGCAATTGGAGCCCGGCGATTTTCTGGTCATCTATACGGATGGCGTTTCAGAAGCGTGTAATACGCAGAATGAATTGTTCGAAGAGGCGCGGTTGCGCAAGATCATCGAGGATTTCAGCGGAGAAACGGGTACGCAACTGGGCGACGCCATTCGCGAAGGAATGCGGGCGTTTACCGAGGGCGCGGCGCAGTCCGACGACATTACGATTCTGGTGATCGAATATAAAGGCAATGTGGGATGAAACGGAAGCCAGCATCGCGCGCGCGCGCCGGCATGCCGCTCGAAACGCTCGAGCAAGTGGTGGCGACGCTCAATCCTGAAACCGAACCGGGAGAGCTTGCCGCACAAATGGTGTGTGTGCTGGCGGCGCCGGGGCGCTTGGAAGGCGCGCGGCTTTGGCGCGTGGTGAATGGAGCGCCGACGGTGTGGCAGGAAAGTGGCGAGCTTCCGGCACCGGACCCGGTGCATATCGAAAGAATCTTGCACGGAAAAAATCCGCACCAGAACGGCGAGAAATCAACCTGGGTATTGGGGCGCGGTCCAAATCCCGTGGGTGTGCTGGAAGCGCGCCCGAAGGGTGAACTGGATCCGAAGACGCGCGGATGGCTGGAGCTTTTCCGGCGCTACGCGGAAGTGGCGCTCGAAAGCAGCGAGCGCCGGCACGCGGTGATTGAGCTTTCGACGATCGTCGAAGCCACCAAGCGGCTGAATTCGACCCTGGACCTAGCCGAGTTGCTGAACATTATTTTGCAACTGACGACGCGCCATACCGGCGCCGAGCGCGGGACCGTTTTTCTGGTGGACGGCGAGCGGGATGAAATCTGGTCACTGGTGGGATTGGGCCTGGACCAGCATGAAATCCGGTTGCCCATCAGCCGCGGAATTGCTGGGTGGGTGGCGGCGCACGGTGAAACCGTGAATCTGCCGGATGCCTACGCCGATCCGCGATTTGAATCCGAAGTGGATTTGCGGCTGGGGTTTCGCACCAAGTCGCTGCTGTGCCTGCCGATCCGCAGCAAGAGCGGCGAGACGATCGGCGTGCTGCAATTGCTGAACAAGAAGACCGGCGCGTTTAACAGCGCGGACGAGAATTTATTGCGCGCGATTTCCGATCACGTGGCGCTGGCGCTGGAAAACGCGCAACTGCACCGGGATTTACTGCACAAACAGCGTATGGAACGTGATCTGGCGCTGGCGCGCAGCATTCAACTGGGATTGCTGCCGGAGCGTCCGCCAACGCTAGTGGGATTCGATATCGGTGTTTCACACCGCCCCTCTCTCGAGGTCGGCGGCGATTATTACGATTTCATTTCGCTGGCGCCGGATACAATTTTGACCGTGGTCGCGGACGTGGAAGGCAAGGGCGTGGGCTCGGCGATGGTGATGGCAAACCTGCAAGCCACGTTGCACGCGCTATTGGCGCATCTGCATTCGCTCGAACGTTTGGTGGAATCGCTGAACGACATGATGCTGGCCGATACGCGCGGCCAGAAATTCATGACCATGTTTTTGGGATTGCTGGATCAGCCGCATCGCACTTTGCATTACGTGAATGCCGGACACGTGCAGCCGGCGGTGGTACGCGTGAATGGCGAAGTGGAATACCTGACCGAAGGCGGCATGGTGGTCGGGCTTTTCGCGGGGGTGCGCTACGAGCGCGGGCACGTGAAGCTGCATCGCGGCGACGTCGTGGTTTTTTGCACCGACGGAATCACCGAGGCGAATAATTCGTCGGAAGAAGAATTCGGCACGCAGCGGCTGGTGGAGCTGGTGGCGAAGGAGCGCGAGTTGCCGGCGCAGGAGATTGTGCAATCGGTGCTGACGCAGGTGGATTTATTTTCGCGCGGTGGGACGCATGAGGATGACCGCGTGATTTTGGTGTTGAAGGTTGTGTGAGTTTGCAGTCCCATAGATCGAGCCCGCCGCGATTTCGCAGTCGATTTATGTTCGATAGTTGCAAAGAATGAGACCGAGTGGGTTGAGGTCTGTCTTAGAAGGCAGCCGTGAATAATCGTTCCTAGGATCGCAGTCAGCGGCATCGCGACCACAATAATCCAGTGAGCCGGACCAGCTAACCGCAGGCGAAGGCGATACCCCGCGCTTATGTGCTTCGCTCACTTCTGCCTTGCGCCAGCGCTGAGTTGCACTTCTCCATTGACCGATTGCCGATCCCGACTTGCGACCTACTTGGTTGGATATTTTTCAAAGAAACTGACTACGCGATTTTCGTATTCCACCGGGGCTTGCCCTAGGGCGGAGGCGTGGCCGGCGCCTTGGACGATCCACAATTCTTTTGGCCCGGTCGCGGATTCGTAAATTTCTTGGGCGTGGCGACAGGGAATTCTATGGTCCTCGGTTCCGCAGATCAAAAGGACGGGGAATGCGCGTTGCGCCACGGCTTTTTCGGGCGAGACCTCATCAGGGTCGAAGCCGCCAGCCTTTTTCATCGCGTCTAGCGCGAAAATCGTCGCAGGCCGAAAAATCGTCTCGCCGGGAAGAGGGCTTAGGTCGAAGCCCGCATAGTCGTAACTGACCTCGCGCAAGCTTGCGAACGGATCTTCGGCCGCTACTGCTGCGATGCGCGGCTCGACAGCGGCTGACTGCAAAGCAATCGCCGCGCCCATTGAGACGCCTAGTGCATACGTGTGGCGGACATTTTCGGTTTCGCACAGCGCGTTCGAGATCGCGACCGTGTCGTAACGCTCCTTCCAGCCGTAGGTAGCCATTTCGCCGCCACTTTCTCCGTGGGCGCGGGAGTCCATCATGACCACGCTATAGCCGTTGCGGAGGAGGAACTCGGCGTGGCCCAGATCGCCGGTGCGATTGTCAGAGACGCCGTGGAAGAGCAGAACCCAATCGCCGTTGGCCGATGCGGGCACGATTTTCCAGCCGCGAAGTTCAACGCCATCATTTGCGTGCACAGTGAAGTCTGTTCTGCGCGCGGCAGTTCGCTCGATCATCTCGTCCGTTTGCGCGAGGCGTCGTGGATTGAGCTTGGCGGGATGGAGCACGCTGGGGCCGATGGCATTGCCGATGAATCCGGCCGCGATTGGCAGTAGCGCGAAGACCACGATGGCGATGTAGACGAAGCGTCGCATGTGGGCGTCTAGAGGTGTTACGAGATTGAATGGGGAAGTGTTTCAAGAACCAATGGACGTTCGATGCGATTGGGAAACCTTAGGGCGTTTCGCTGGTGCGAGGTAATGCAAAAACAGGGTGGGGGAACTTCAGCGGCGAAAGCGGCAGTCATCATGCAGCGGGTATGTCGCGGCTAGCCACGACCCACAAAGATCATCGGGTGACGGATCCAACGTCGTTGGGTCCTCAGCGTAAACGGGATGACACTGGGATCGTTCTTGCGGGAGCCGTCGATTTCGCCGCGACAGCGATGGCGCACTGAAGTGCGCCGCTACAAATTCAAATACAAATTCAAACGCTTAGGAGCCGGTGGAGGAGTAGTGACGGGTGCCGAAATTCCAGAGAGAGATCGCGACGGTTAGGAAGACTACGGCTACTACCGGGACTAGCGGGGCGTATTCGGGGTGGACTGTGCGGCCTAGCATGCGCACACTGGGGTAGAACGAGGCGAGGCCGAAGGGAACGATCCAGCAGAGGAAGAATTGCACTACGCCGCTGTAAATCGAGAGCGGGTACCGGCCGAAGGCGATTACGTTCCAGATGGGCGGATGGACGCCGATGCGGTCTTCGAACCAGAACGAGACGGTGCTGAGGATGAGGAAGACGGATATATAGATGATGCCGGCGCAGGCGCCGAAGAAAAAGAGCATCGCGAATTTTGCGGGCGTCCAGTGCAGGCCGAGGTGGCGGGTAGCGTAGACCATGCAGAAAATTCCGGTGGCGATTTCCTGGAACGATTCGATACGGAAAGTTTCGAAGAGCACCTGGAAAAGAGACGAGATGGGGCGGAGCAGGACTCGGTCGAATTTTCCTTCGATGATGTAGTTGTTGCCGAAATCGTAGAGGTTCAGGCTGACAACGTTGAAGATGCCGTAAGGGATGAGCGAGAAGCCGTAGAGGAACAGAACTTCTTCGAAGCGCCATCCGGCGAGTTGCGGAACTTTTTGGAACAGGACGACGACGAAGCAGAGCGCAAAGACCGTGGCGGCGAAGCTGGTGGCGAGGCTGATGAAAAAATCGCCGCGATAGCTGACGCGAACTTTGGCGTATTGCGAGAAGTAGTCGAAGAAGAGCAGGAAGTGGCGATGGATCGCGGCGTGCAGGGCCGCGAGGCCGCGTTTTTCTTCAATCAGTGTGCCGGCTGGAAATGAGGTCATGGTTTCATTACTGGTGTTGCTACTTTGGTGCAGTCGAGGATAGCGCTCA
This sequence comes from uncultured Acidobacteriota bacterium, assembly GCA_963795005.1. Lineage (GTDB taxonomy): Bacteria > Acidobacteriota > Terriglobia > Acidiferrales > UBA7541 > Palsa-295. The sequence goes on from CAWCGE010000003.1 coordinate 127,545, forward strand.
GTGACAAAAGTAGATCCCTCGCTCCGCTCGGGATGACTTTCAATTTGAGTTTGGTGGACATGCAGATGGATTTGCCGTCACCCTCCGTGGATCGTGATTTTTTTGGATGCACGCTCCCACCATAGATGCGCGAGAAACAGCAGCGCTATTACCCAGAGCCATTGAATGCCTAGGGCGCGGAGGGCGGTGTGGCGGTCAAGTTTGCCCAGGTAGATTTGCAGCGGCGTGTAGGCGATATGCTCGAAAGGCAGCCAGGCCAGCACTCTTTGAACCTTATCCGGGAAGAACGTCATCGGGATCAGCAGGCCAGAGAGCAGCTCGATAAGCCAGTATTTCGCGCGGATGAGCGCGAGGATGGATTTCAGCGGAATCGCGCAGGTGCCGATCATGAAATTGATGGCGGCCATTAAGAAAAAACTGCCGAGCACGGCTACGAGGAAAAGCGCGAAATTTTCGCGCGACGACGGGCCTTGCACGGGGAAGACCAACGCAACGACGACGGCGGTGGGCAGTGTGAGCAGTCCCAAGCGGAACGCCGATTCGCCGATCGCGCGAGAAATCCACATCCACTGCACGGAGACGGGCTTGATCAGGTCCATGGCGATTTTACCTTCGATCACTTCATAGGCCATTTCCTGGTCAATGGTGTTCCAGTAAAAAGAGCGGATCATCCAGCCGACGCTGACGTAGGTGATCATCTGCGTGAGGTTGTAACCCGCGATGGCGTGGCCGGCGCTGTAGACGGCGCTCCAGATGAAGTAGTAGACCGTGACGTTGAGGAAGTAGGTGATGATGCCGGTGAAGTAGCGCAGGCGGAAGGCGAGGATATTGACGAAGCCGACGCGGGAGAATTCGGCGTAGGGGACGAGGGATTGGACCCAGGAGCTCATTCCGATTGGACCTTGGGACGTTGCGGCGTGGCGCTAAATTGCGCGGCGGCTGAAGGGCCTGGGGGAGAGCTGCAAAACCTGTACTTCAGCGGCTCAAGCCGCTTTGCTTTCGCTAAGTTTAGGCCGCAGCTGAAGCTGCGGCCTACAAAGATGCTCGTGTTCCCCCCCCAATGCAGGTCTTTCATACCGCGACCTCGAGGTGGGCTTCGCCGGCGTAGATGCGTTTGATGATTTCTTCGATGGGTTCGTCTTCGATCAGGAGGTCGCGGACTTCGACGGCGGCGAGGATTTGGCGGATCAGATCGGAGGTAGAGACTTTAACTCTGTCGAAGCGGATGCGGTAGGTGAGTTCGTCTACTTGGTCGACTTCGAGGCCGTCACGGGAGAAAGCTTCAAGGCCGATGGCTTGCGCGCGGTCTTTCAGCGCGAATTTGATTTGCTTGGTGCGGAGCAGCTGCTGTTTCAGTTGGGCGAGATGGCCGTCGTAGAGGACTTTGCCGTGGTCAATAATCATGATGCGGCGGCAGAGTTCTTCGATGTCGTCGAGATCGTGGGTTGTGAGGAGGACGGTGGTGCGAAATTCGCGATTGATGGCGCGCAGAAAATGGCGGATGTGGTCTTTGGCGACGACGTCGAGGCCGATGGTGGGCTCATCGAGGAAAAGAAGCGGAGGATTGTGCAGGAGCGCGGCGGCGAGGTCGCAGCGCATGCGTTCGCCGAGAGAAAGTTTGCGTACCGGAGTGTGCAGGTAGTCGCGGATGCCGAGGATGGCGTCGAAGTGTTCCATGCGCGCGTCGAAGTCGCGCTGCGAGACATCGTAGATGCGGCGGAGGAGTTTGAAGGATTCGATGACGGCAATATCCCACCAAAGCTGGGTGCGCTGGCCGAAGACAACGCCGATGGTTTTTACGTACTGGCGGCGCTGGCGATAGGGAACGTAACCGTTGATGCGAAGTTCGCCGCTGGTAGGGACCAGGATGCCGGTGAGCATCTTGATGGTGGTGGATTTTCCGGCGCCGTTCGGGCCGATGTAACCGACCATTTCGCCGCGTTCGATCGAGAAGCCGACGCGGTCTACGGCGGCGACGGTGCAGTAATCGCGGACGAAAAGATTCTGGATCGAGCCCCAGACGCCTTCGCGGCGTTTGAAAGTGCGGAAGTGCTTGCAAAGTTCGTGAACGTGAATGAGGGACTCAGCGCTCATCTGCATTGATTCTAACATCTACGGAGTGACCGCGCAGGTGCGGCCGCACGGCTGCACCGTTACCTGTCTCGCTGCTTAGACGCTAGGAAATGAGTTTTGGCGCGCGGACTTTTGTGCTGGGGAGGAAACGACGCCGTCTGCCACGAGGCTAGCCCTTGTGGCAGACGGGGCAGTGCTTGGCTTCGAAATTCTCCATGGTGACTTCGAACATGTTGTTGCAGCCGATGCAGACGCGATGGATCTTCGCGGTGGACTTGGTACCGGGCTTGGTTTCGGTAGCGTGCACGGAGTGGTCGGTGTGTGGAGGTTCGCTCATGAGCGGATTTTAGCATGAAGATTGCATAGCACGACCGGTAAGTCAGGCAGTCGCACGAGGCCAGCAGGCCGAGACAAGCCCGGTGCGTCCCGAAAAGGCGCGGGACGCACCAGCTGCTACAAATCCACGACGACGTTCATGCGGCATGACCTGTTTTCAGGAGTTCGAGGACGCGGGTGACGATTTCGCCGATGCTTACTGGGCGGTAGAAGACGGCTGCCGTGGGCGGGAGCGGGACGCTTTCGGTGCGAGAGGCAATCAGCATTGTGGGCACGCGTTTGACGAGCGTCTGGATCGCGGGATGGCCAGCCAATTCAGCGGCGGCTTCCAGGACGATTACGGCAGGCATTTGGCCTTCGGCGAAGACGCGGCCGGCATCTTCGGCGGAGTCCATTCCGAGCGCGTCAATGCCGCGTTCGCGGAGTTCGGCGCGCAAGCCGGCGCGCAGAGTCCAATCGCGAGCGATAATGAAGACCAGTGGCATCTCGCCGCGAAATTATAGCATCGAGCAAAATGCTTTCCGAGAGCGCTGGGGGAGGCAACCTTTGGGGTTTGGGCGTGACTCTCGCGTTCACGGCTCGCGGGAAATTCGCCACGAGAGGTGTGGCGCTTCGCGCCGACGTTCTTATGTCGGAGCTAAAGCTCGGCCCCACAAAGATTCCGGAGTCTTACCATGAGGTGCTGCTTGGTTGCGACGCAGTGCCGCGTTATCGATGACGCACCGAAGTGCGCCGCCATAAAGGCCACGGCCTATGCAGCCCGATGCCGGCCGCTGTGCAGCAAATTCGCAGAGCGCAGAGCCGGCGGGACGCGGGCGCCGCTCATCTTGGCTGGTTTCGCGGTTATGATACGCACAGATGTGGCACTGTAGGGGCGTTTGCGTAGGCAAGCTGGGAAGGGGTCTGCTACAATTTTGTGGCTTCGGGGGAACGCTGCGGCGAAGGTGTGCGCGGCATACATGGCGGAAAACAGCAGACGAAAATGGGTCATCGCGATCCTCGCCGCAGTTTTGGTTGTGGTGGTGGTGACGGCGCTGGCACTGCGCGAACCGGCGCCGGTGGTGCAGCTCGTTAGCGTCACACGCGAGGATCTAAGCTCGACGATTACCAGCAATGGAAAGGTCGAGCCGATTTCCCCGACCGTTGCTCGCGCGGAGTTCCCCGCATTTGTGGCTGCAGTGAAAGCGACTGAAGGGCAGGCGGTGCGCCGCGGACAGATAATTTTGCGCCTGGACGATTCGGACATTCGCGCGCAGCTTTCGCAGGCGCGCGCGGACTTGCTGGCGGCGGAAACGGATTTGCGGAATGCGAAGACCGGCGGTCCGCCGGATGAAGTCGCGCAAGTGCAGGGAAGTTTGCAGAACGCCGAAACGCAAGTTGCAAATCTGGAGCGCACGCAGCAAGCGCTCGAGCAGTTGGCGGCGAAGCAAGCCGCTACGCAGGATGAGGTGGCGCAGAATAAGGCGGCTTTAGCGACGGCTCGCACGAATCTCCAGACCTGGCAGGAAAAGAAAGCGGCGCTCGCGCAACGCGGCGCCGTAACTGCGCAGAGCGCGAGCTTGCGCGCACAGCAGGCGCGTGACCAGGTGGCTGCGCTCGAGGAGAAAGTACGATCGGCGACGGTGATCGCGCCGGTGGTCGGGACACTCTATTCGTTGCCCGTGCGCCAGGGCGATTTTGTGAAATTGGGAGATGTGCTGGCGGAAATGGCGGACCTGCGGCACGTGCGTGTGCGCGCGTTCGTGGACGAGCCCGACCTGGGCGCGCTGAAACCAAGTCAGGACGTGCAAGTGAAGTGGGACGCGATGCCCAATCGCACGTGGACGGGAAAAATCGAGCAACTGCCCAAACAAGTGGTGCCGCGGGGAGCGCGCAGTGTGGGCGAGGTGCTGTGCTCGATTGAAAACGACAAGATCGAGCTGCTGCCGAACGTGAATGTGGAAGTGCGAATCATGGTTCACGAAGAGCGCGAAGCACTCGTGGTGCCGCGCGCCGCGGTGGGTGACGACAAGGGCCTGCACTATGTGTTCGTTTATGACGGCGACGAAGTACACCGCCGCAACATTCAGGTGGGGATTGCCAGCGACAGCAATTATGAGCTGATCTCCGGGTTGTCGTTGGGCGACAAAGTGGCGGTGCCGACCGATGTGGATTTGAGGGACGGAATGAAAGTGCGGGTTCTGGAGGCGAAATGAGCGTGCCGGGCGCGAGAACGGCAGGGATCTTCCTCGCAGGATTTTTGACAATGGGCTTGATTTCAATTGCTTCGCCGACAGCACGCGCGGTTGTGCGGGCCGGCGCGAACGGCCTGATTGCCGCGGCGGCGGATGCCGCGGCGTTGATTCAAACGGCGCAGAGGCAATTCAACGCCGGAAATTATTCCGGCGCGATTGCCACGCTGCAGTCGGCCGTGGCGCAAAACGCGAACAGCGGAGAGGCGTCTTACTGGCTGGGCCGCAGCTACTATGAGATTCATGATTACGATAATGCAATCACCGCGGCGGAAAAGGCCGTGGCGATCGACCCGAAAAATTCCGTCTACCATCAATGGCTGGGCCGGATTTACGGCGGGAAAGCAGACCGCGACCGCAGCTTTTCGTACGCGCGAAAAGTGAAGAAGGAATTCGAAGAGGCGGTACAGTTGAATCCGTCGAACATTGCCGCGCGGCGCGACCTGCAAGAATATTGCGTGCAGGCGCCGTGGGTGGTGGGTGGAAACAAGGACGAAGCGAAGGCGCAAGTGGAAGCCATCGCGGCGCTGGATCCCATCGAAGGGCATCTGGCGCGCGCCGTTTACGATCTGGACGGCCAAAAGAAGCCAGAGCTGGCGGAACAGGAGTATCGCGCGGTTCTAGCCGCGAAGCCCGCGAAGATTGACCCCTATTTCGAAGTGATTTCTTTTTTCCAACATCAAAACAAGCCTGCGGACATGCAAGCAGCGATTCAGGCCGCCGTGCAGGTGAACCCGAACGATCCGCGTCTGGAATATGCACGCGGCGTGGCGCTGGTGCTTTCGAATACGAATCTTGCTGAGGCAGAGAAGGACTTGAAAGCTTACCTGGCGAGTACGCCGGACCGCAGCGACTGGCCTTCCCACGCCGCGGCGCGAGGATGGCTCGGACGGCTCTATGAATCGCAAGGGAAGCGGGGCGAGGCCGCGGAGCAATACCGGGCGGCATTGCAACTGGATCCCGACGATAAGGACGCCAAGACGCGCTTGGAACATCTCGAGAAGGCTTCGCACTGAAATCCGTGAAAGAAACGCTAGAAACTCACGACCGGCGCAGAGCATCCGATTCTGTGGTGCCTCTGCCCATCGCAACTCCGAAAAGCAGCCCCATCCTCTGGACCGAGACGTGGAGCCTCGCTCTGCAGGCTCTGCGCGCGAATAAGGTGCGCGCGATGCTGACGATGCTGGGCGTGATCATCGGCAGCGCGTGCATTGTTCTGGTGGTGACCGTGGCGCTGGCCGGAAAGCGCTACATCATCGAGCAGATCGAAGGGGTGGGCTCGAATCTGATTTATGGCGAGCTGATTCATACGGGCGATACGCAACGCATCACACTCGCCGACGAAATCACCGTGGAGGACATGCAAGCGCTGCAGGCTGCCCTGCCTCATGTGGCGGAGGCGGCTGGAACGCATGATATGCCCATGACCGTCGTGGTGAACGGCGTCAGCCGGCCGGTGAGCATGGTGGGTGTAACGGATGGGTTTGAGGAAATCCGGCGGTTGGTGGTTACGCGCGGGCGTTACTTCGATCAAGACGACATGATTTCGCACAGCAAAGTATGTTTGCTGACGCAAGACCTGGCGAGACTGGCTTTTCCAGACACGAATCCGGTGGGCAAGGAGATACGACTGGGCGAGCTTTACTTCACCGTGATTGGAGTGTTTCGGGAGCGGACTGCAACGTTCGGCCAGACGGAGATCACGCGCGACTCGGTGATCGTGCCGATCGGGCTGATCAAGTATTACACCGGGGAAGATTATTTGCGGACTTTCTACGTGCAGGCGGATCGTCCAGAGGAAGTACCACAACTGACGACGGAGGTAGCGCAATTTTTGAAGAGCAGGCACCGGCCCGGGGCGCAGTACCGCGTGGAGAATCTGGGTTCGCTGCTGGATTCCGCGCGAAAAATCGCCATGGCGCTAACGGTGATCTTGATCGTGATCGCGATGATCGCGCTGACCATCAGCGGGATCGGAATCATGAATATCATGCTAGTGACGGTGACGGAACGAACGCACGAGATTGGAATTCGGAAAGCGATCGGCGCGCCGCGCAGCGCGATTTTGTACCAGTTCCTGATGGAGGCGCTGCTGATCAGCGGAACAGGAGCGCTGCTGGGAATTGCGATTGCGGTGGCGATTCCCGCCGTTCTGAATTTCGTGATTAGCCTGTTTCCGGAGGTGGCGGGTGTGCACGTTCCGGTATCGTGGATCTCGGTGGCGCTGGCGTTCCTGGTATCGTGTTCCACGGGATTGTTGTTCGGTTATCTGCCCGCGAACCGGGCAGCCCGGCTGCATCCGACGGAGTCTCTGCGTTATGAATAAGACGGCAATCGGGAAGCGGGGGCTGGGATGGGGTGTGGCGATGCTGGCGATGGCGCTGTTTGCTTCGACTGCGCGCGCGCAGGAAGAGCGCAAACTGTCCATGCGCGAGGCAGTCGCGCTCGCGCTCCAGAACAGCCGCGATCTGGCTTTGGCGCGAGTGCAATACAAAGTGGCGCTGGATGCCGCGGGCCTGGACCGCGCCGCCTTCTTGCCTAACCTCTATACCGGCTCGGGTGTGGCGTACACCTCCGGTTTTCCGTCGCTCAATGGCTCGGCTCCTGCTGTCTTCCAGTTGAACTACAGCCAGGCGATTTTCGATCCGATGTTGAAGGCGCAGCAGCGCTCCGCCGAAGAGCACGCCAAGACCATGAAACTGGAAATTGACCGCACGCGCGACGATGTGATCGTGCGGACGGCTTCATTCTATCTGGAGCTGGCCAAGGTGCGACATTCGCTGGACCTGCTGAGGAGCGAACAGGCCAGCGCGGAGAAGGTTCTGGAAGTGACTCGCGAGCGCGTACAGGCGAACCAGGAGCTTCCGATTGAAGTGACGCGGAGCGAATTGACCGCGGCGCGGGTGCAGGAACGCATCATCAAGCTGGAAGGACGGGAAGATATCCTGGCGCAGCAGATACGCAATTTAACCGGGATACCGGACACCCAGGCGGTGGAAGTGGAAACCGGCGAGCCGTCATTTTCCACCGACCTGCCGGAGAGCGAACTAGCCAATCTGGCGATACAGAGCGATCGCGGCATTCAAGAAGCTGAAAACGAGCGCCAAGCGCGCCAAGATATTTTTCGCGGCGCGAAGCTGAGTTACTGGCCGACGTTTAGCGTTGTGGGGCAATACGCTATTTTGAGCAAGTTCAATAACTATAGTGAGTTCTATAAAACCTTCGAGCGCAACAACGTGAGCCTTGGCGTCCAGATTAACATACCCATATTCGCCTCCAAGACCAGGGCTACCGTGGCGCTGGCCAAGGGCCAATTGCAAGCTTCCGAGCTTTCCCTGGGGAACAAGCGGCAGGAAGTGCGGCTGGACGTACAACAGAAGGCTCGGAACGTCCGCGAGCTGGACGCCACGCGCGAGGTGGCGCGGCTGGACTTGAAGTTGGCGCAGGAAACCGTGGAGATGACGCAGGCGAAATTCGACGAAGGCCGGGCGACGCTGCGGGACATCGAGCAGGCTCGGCTGGACGAAAGCGACAAATGGGTGGCTTTCCTGGATGCCGATTTCGCGCGACAGCAGGGCCAGCTAACTCTATTGCAGGCTACCGGGCAACTCGCCAAGGTGTTCCAGTAAGCACGAGGGCGCGAAAGCATGACTTGGGATGAGTGGCGAAATCGGGTAAACTCAATGGTGTAGATTTGCAGGCATTTTATGTCGTACTGGCAGTCCTGAGGGGGTAATAGTACATGCCGTCTGTAATGAAGACTTTGTTTTTGAATCCGCCGAGCTTTGAGAAGTTCGATGGCGGCGCGGGGTCCCGTTGGCCCGCGACACGCGAGATTGAGTCCTACTGGTACCCGGTTTGGCTGGCGTACCCCGCCGGAATGCTGCCGGGCAGCCGTTTGCTCGACGCGCCTCCGCACGGCGTAACTCCCCAGGAAGTAATTCAGATTTCGCAGGATTACGAATTCGTCGTTCTGTTTACGTCCACCGTGGGTTTCTACAGCGATTTGCGCATGGCGCGGGCGATGAAAGAGAAAAAGCCCGGGATCAAGATCGCCTTCGTGGGACCGCAAGTGCAGATCAAGCCGGCGGAAAGCCTGCTGGCGAGTCCGGACATTGATTTTGTGGTGCGCGGCGAGTTCGATCATTCCGTCGTGGAATACGCGCAGGGGAAGCCGCTCTCCGAGATCCTGAGCGTGAGCTACATCCAGGATGGCAAGGTCGTTCACAATCAGCCGCGACCGATGCTGCAGACCGCCGAGCTGGACGTGTTGCCTTTCGCGACCGAAGTCTATCGGAACAATCTTACCATCGAAAGATATAATGTGCCGTTCCTGCTGAATCCTTACGTGTCGTTTTATACGGCGCGCGGGTGTCCGGCGCTTTGTACGTTCTGTCTGTGGCCGCAAACGCTTTCCGGGCATGCCTGGCGGGTGCGCTCGGTGGAAAACGTGGCGCGGGAATTCAAGCAGGCGCACAGGATGTTCCCGCAGGCGAAGGAATTTTTCTTCGACGACGATACGTTCAATATTCGCAAGGATCGCGTGCTGGCTTTGTGCAAGGAATTCAAGCCAGTCGGTTTCCAGTGGTCTTGCACGGCGCGGGTACACAGCGATTACGAAACGCTGAAGGCCATGGCGGATGCCGGGGCGCGTTTGCTGATCGTGGGCTTCGAATCCGGCGACCCGCAAATTCTGAAAAACATCAAGAAGGGCGCGACGATCGAGATGGGCCGCACCTTCGTGCAGAACTGCAAGAAAGTGGGAATCCATGTGCACGGCGACTTCATCATTGGGTTGCCGGGCGAGACCAAGCAGACGATCGAAAAGACCATCGAGTATGCGAAGGAGCTGGACTGCGAAACGATTCAGGTTTCCATGGCGCACGCTTATCCCGGCACGGCGCTTTACGATCAGGGGATGAAGGAAGGATTCCTCGCTGGCGAAGCGATCACCGACGACCTGGGCCATCAGCTCCCGCACCTTGAATACCCCGAGCTTTCGCGCGAATACATGGTGGAGTCGGTGAACCGCTTCTACGACGAATATTATTTCCGCCCGCGCGTGGCTTGGCGCATCGTGCGCGACGCGTTGTGGGATTCCCACGAGCGCAAACGCCTGTTCCACGAAGCGGTGGACTTCATGAAGCTCCGTCACGATCGCCGCAAAGTGGCCAAGAAGGGCGTCCAGAAAAAAGCGATGGTGCAAGTACCGCCATCGGTCGGAGTGGCCGGCGAATCGCAAGGCGCATGAAGTCTTCGGAAGGCCTGCACCTCAAAACCTACATTCTTCTTTTAATCATGGCCACGTTCGGTCCGCTGGGCGATGTGTTTCTGGGCAAGGGCATGAAAGGCGTGGGTGCGGGTAGCGCCTGGGCGCTTGCGGATATCGTGCATTTCTTTGCGCGCGCGTTTGCTTCCGGAACCGTGTGGCTGGGCATCGCGCTGCTTATCGCCTTCTTCATCGCCTACATGCTGGTGCTCTCCTGGGCGGATTTCAGTTTCGTGCAGCCGGCTTCTTCGATTTCGTATGTGTTTGTGGCGCTGCTGGGGCATTTTTTGCTGGGCGAGATGGTGAGCGCCACGCGGTGGGCTGGGATTTTAATCATTTGCGCGGGAGTGCTGCTGGTGGGGAATACTCCGCCGCGAACCACGGAGCGTGTGTGATGCTGCGCGTGGCCGTGTTGCTGCTTTTTGTGGTGTGTTGCAGCACCGCGGGCGAATTGTGCATCACGCGCGCGATGAAATCCGTTGGCGAGGTGCAGAGTGAGTTGTTGCGCGTTTTCGGGCGCGCCCTGCGCGCCGGCTGGATGTGGACGGGGCTGATGCTGATGATGGTCAGTTTCTTCGCCATGCTGACCGTGCTTTCGATGGCGAACGTGAGCTTCGTGGTTCCGGCGACCGCGCTCAGTTATGCGGCGGGGGCGTACGGCAGCCGCGTATTTCTGGGCGAGCGGATTACGCAGCTGCGGTGGCTGGGTGTTTTGCTGGTGTGCATCGGCGTGGCCTTGGTGTGGCAGGGAAAAGGTTAGCGCGCGATGTGGTGGACGGTGCTTCGCGACGCGCTGCTGGTTTTGGCGCTCGCGTCATTCGCGTATTACGTGGTGGCCGTCATCGCCGCGCTGCGGTTTTTTCGCGCGCGTGGAGCGGCCCTTCCGGATTTCACTCCTCCCCTTAGCATCCTGAAGCCTATCTACGGACTCGATCGCGAAACGTACGAAAACTATGCGAGTTTCTGCTTGCAGGATTACCCGGATTACGAAATTTTGTTTTGCGTGAGCGACGATCAGGATCCGGCGATTCCGGTGATCACGAAGCTGGCGCGCAATTTTCCCGACCGAGCCATCAAGTTGATCGTGGGCTCGGAGCCGTTGGGCGTAAGCGACAAAGTGAACAAGCTCTGCCGCATGGTGGGCGCGGTGACGCACGAGATCCTGGTGGTCAGCGACAGCGACGTGCGCGTTTCACCGCAATATTTGCGGGCCATTGCCGCTCCGTTTCGCGATCCGAAAATTGGCGCGGTGACGTGCCTTTATCGCGGGCTCACCGACGGCTCACTTGCGGCCAATCTGGAAGCCGTCGGCAACAGCACAGATTTTACGGCGGGTGTGCTGGTGGCGTGGCTGCTGGGCGACGTGGATTTCACTCTGGGTGCGACGATGGCCACCACTAAGACGAGGCTCGCCGAAATTGGCGGCTTCGAATCGCTGGTGGATCATTTCTCCGACGATTACGAGCTGGGGAATCGGATTGCAGCGCGTGGCCATCGCGTCGAGCTGAGCACTTTTCCTGTTTCGATTGTTTACCCGCAGCAGACTTTGGGTGACGCGTTCCGCCACCAATTGCGCTGGAATTTGAGTATTCGGTATTCGCGTCCGGCGGGGCATCTGGGGCTGATTTTTACGCAGGGGTTGCCGCTGGCTTTGCTGGCGGCGGTGTTCGCGCCGTCTGCGGTTTGGGCTGTGGGGTTCGTGCTGGGTTACCTGGCGCTGCGCGGGGTTTCGGCTTGGATCATCGGCGTTGGGGGGATGGGCGACGCATTACTGCGGCAGAAAATGGAATTGTTGCCTTTGCGCGACGCGTTTGCGTTTGTGGTGTGGGTCGCAAGCTTTTTCCCGCAGCGAATTCATTGGAGGGGGCGGGAATTTTACGTGCGGGAGAAGCGACTGGTTTCGACGGAGCCGCGCGAGCGGTAGGTTTTGTGACGCTCGGGTGGCTGATTTCAAGCGCGAGGCGTGCGTCGAGTTTTTCTTAGGTGAGGCGAGCCTCATCTGGGGCGTTTGGGAGTGGCGCATTTATTGGGAAAGGCGGCGGCAACCCGCCGCACTCCCAGATGCTTTGGCGTCGAATTTTTGCTTGTGCCTATTCGGTTTTTCTTAGGAGTTTGTAGACCTCGTTCGCAGCCGCGAATTCCTGTTCTAGATCCTTGGATGTGAGGCTTGCGCGAAGGTGCTCGATGGCTTGTTCGAGGCGGCTGAGGGCGCGCCAGATATTTTCGGTGTTGGTAAGAGCAACGTCCCGCCACAGGCCGTAGGGGCTGCCCGCGAGCCGCAGCGCGTCTTGGAGGCCTGGCCCGGAAAGCGTGAGGGGCATGCCGGTCTCATCCGTTTCGTCCTGCACGACGCGGGCTAGGGCGACGGAGAGCATCTGCGGCAGGTGCGAGACGATGCCGACCGCCCAATCGTGCGTGTTGGCATCGCACCACACCGGTTCGGCGACGAACGCGCGAAGGATTGCCGTGAAGCCTCGAACGCGCGGATCGCGATCGTCCGGCTCGCCAATGAGCGCATAGCGCGCGCCACAAAATAAATCGGCGTTGGCGTGGTCGATCCCGGACGTTTCCTTGCCGGTCATAGGGTGGCCGCCGAGGAATCGCGAGGCACCTTGAAAGGCGCGTTGGGCCGCGCGACAAACCGCGGCTTTCGTGCCGCCCGCATCCGTTACCAGAGCGTCGGGCTTCGTCGCGGAGGCGATCGCAGGCAATGCGTCAATCGTCGCGCCGATGGGCAAGGCCACGTACACCAGATCGGCGCCGCGGATCGCGCTGGGAATGTCTTTGGCCGTTTCTTCCACGGCTTCGCCCGCGCACGCGGCAGCCAGCACTTCCGGGCGATCAAATCCGACCGTGGAGATGTGCGGAAACTCTCTGCGCAACGCCAGACCGAAGGAACCGCCAATCAGGCCGGTCCCGAGAATGGCTACGCGCTGGAAGGGAACTTCATCGGTGGTAGCAGGCACGGCGCTAGTTTAGTTCAAAAGCTCGGATTCTGTGAGCGGCGCGGCGATGGCGAATTTTTGGTGGCGCGTTTTGGCGATAACAGCAGTGGCCAGTAGCTAGAAAAAGCGCGCGGCGCGGTTACTTTATACGGATCGCGCGTGTTCGGTTTTTGTGGGGCCTAGAATTTCTACCTGCGAGACGTCCTCTAGCTTTTCGATTTGGCGGACCAGGGTGTGCTCGGCGCGATCGGCTTTCACGGTCATCGTAACGTCGAGAAAGTTACCGTCCTCGGTGGCATTGGCGGTGAGATGCAACAAATCGAAACGGCGCCTGCGCGTGACACCGAGAACGCGGACTAGCGCGCCCTCGCTTTGCTTCACGCGCAATTGCAGGGTGAAAGTCGTCACCGCGCGACCTCATCGAGCATTTCGGAATTCGATTTGCCGGGGCCGACAATGGGCCAGACATTCGCTTCCTGGTGAATGAGCACATGGGCTAGCACCGGACCAGGTTCGGCGAGCAAGCGGTCAATCGCGGAACTGACGTCGCGGCGATCTTCGACGCGGAACGAGGGAATGCCCATGGATTCCGCGACACGCACGAAATCAGGATTGTCGGAGAGATCCACTTCGCTGTAACGCTTGTCGTGGAAAAGTTCCTGCCATTGGCGGACCATGCCGAGCGCGCGATTATCGAAGAGCACGATCTTGATCGGCAGATCGTAACGGCGCAAAGTGGCGAGTTCCTGCAGGTTCATCATGATGGAGCCGTCGCCGGAGACGTTAATGACGCAAGCATCGGGAAACGCGAATTGCGCGCCGATGGCCGCGGGCAGGCCGAAGCCCATGGTGCCCAAGCCGCCGCTGCTGAGATGCTGCGCGGGATTATTGAAATGAAAGTGCTGAGCGACCCACATCTGGTGCTGGCCAACGTCGCAGGCGACGATGCAGTGCTTGCCGGCGCGATCGGAAAGAGTCTTCAGGAAACCGGGCGCATAGACTTCGGAGCCGGGCGCATCGTAATCCCAGGCGTGAGTTTCTTTCGCGGCGAGACATTCGCGGCGCCAGGGCTCGATGTCGAGCGGCCCAGAGAGCGCGGCGAGAGTCTGGCGCAGATTGCCGACGAGCGGAACGTCGGCGCGTCGGAGTTTGCTGACTTCCGCGGGGTCCACGTCCAGGTGAATGACTTTCGCGTGCGGCGCGAAAGCATTGAGGCGGCCGGTGGCGCGATCGTCGAAGCGCGCGCCGACGCAAATCAGAAGATCGCAGGCTTGTACGGCGTGATTCGCGGCCTGGGTGCCGTGCATGCCCATCATGCCGAGTGCGAGCTCGTGCGTGGTGGGGATGGAGCCGAGACCTTTTAGCGTCGCCACGACGGGAATGCGTGTGGCGTCAATGAATTTCCTGAATTCGGCGAGGGCACTGGCCATGCCGATGCCGCCTCCGGCGTAGACAACTGGGGAACGGCTTTCGCGCATCAGTTCGATGGCGTGCGTGATGGATGGATCGTGCACTTCGGGCGCTGTAACAGCCCTGTTTTCTTCGTGAAATTCGAAATCGGCGACTGAGTTGGCGATATCCTTGGGCAAGTCGATTAGCACCGGACCGGGACGGCCCGAGCGCGCGATGCGGAATGCTTCATGCACGATGCGGGGAAGTTCCGAAGCGGAATTGACCAAGAAGCTGTGCTTCACGACGGGCAGAGTGATGCCGAAGATGTCCACTTCCTGAAACGCGTCGGTGCCCATCAGCGAAGTCGCAACTTGTCCGGTGATTGCGACCATGGGAACGGAGTCCATGTATGCATTGGCGATCCCGGTGACTAGATTCGTGGCGCCAGGCCCGGACGTCGCCATGCACACGCCGACTCGTCCCGTGGCGCGCGCGTAACCATCCGCAGCGAGCGCGGCGGCCTGTTCGTGGCGCACTAGAATGTGGCGAATCTTGGAATCGAGCAGCGCGTCGTACACCGGCATGATCGCGCCGCCGGGATAGCCGAAGATGATTTCGACGCCCTCGCGTTCGAGGGCTTTCACCAAAAATTGTGCGCCTTTCATTTGACACCCCTTGCCGCCGTCGCCGTTTCCGGCTTCAGCCAGGACATTTGCGCGCGAAGTTCCTTGCCGACTTCCTCGATGGGGTGGTTCTTGTCTTTCTCCAGGAGTTTGGTGTATTGCGGGCGCCCGGTTTGATTTTCAAGGATCCATTCCTTGGCGAAAGCGCCGGACTGAATTTCTTCGAGAATTTTTTTCATGCTTTCACGCACGTGCGAGTCAATGACGCGAGAGCCGCGAGTGATGTCGCCATACTTGGCCGTTTCGCTGACGAACTGATGCATTTTGGCGATGCCGCCTTCGTAGATCAGGTCCACGATGAGCTTCACCTCATGCAGACACTCGAAGTAAGCAGCCTCGGGCTGGTATCCCGCTTGCACCAGAGTTTCCCAGCCGGCTTGAATTAACTCGCGCAGGCCGCCGCAGAGCACGGCTTGCTCGCCGAAAAGGTCGGTTTCTGTTTCTTCCGCGAAGGTTGTTTGGATTACTCCTGCGCGCGTGCCGCCGATGGCGCGTGCGTAGGCCAGCGTGCGATCGAAGGCGTGGCCGGACGCGTCCTGATGAATCGCAAGCAAGCACGGGACGCCGCGGCCTTCTTCATAGGTGCGGCGCACGAGGTTGCCCGGACCTTTAGGCGCGATCATCGTGACGTCCACATTTTTCGGCGGAGTAATTTGGCCGTAGTGGATATTGAAGCCGTGCGAGAAAAGAATCATGGCGCCGTCCTGCAAGTTGGGGGCGACTTCGTTTTGATAGAGAGCCGGCTGGGCCATGTCCGGTGCGAGCATCACGATTACGTCCGCGCCTTCGACGGCTTCCGACGGACCGGTGAGCGCCCAGCCGTCCAGTTCGGCTTGCTTCCAGGAAGGGCCGCCGCGGCGAAGGCCGACGACGACGTTGAGTTTGCTATCTAGAAGATTTAGGGCGTGCGCCCGGCCCTGGCTGCCGTAACCGAGTACTGCGATACGCTTGCCTTCGAGAGCGCGGGAGTTCGCATCGTTGTCCCAAAACATTCTCGCCATGGTCATTCTCCTTGTAAACTGCAATCGTCTACGCCACGCTGGTAACCGCGCCTTGCGATGCCGATGAAACCAGCTTGGCGTATTTGGCCATCACGCCGCTGGTGTAATGGGGAGCGGGCGGCTTCCATTGCGCGCGGCGCTCTTCCAGATTCGCTTTCACATCGAGGCGGCGGGCGCACACGTCGAGCGTGATGGTGTCGCCATCGCGCAAGAGCGCGATGGGGCCGCCGGTGGCCGCTTCGGGAGCCACGTGGCCGACCATCAAGCCGTGCGTCGCGCCGCTGAATCGCCCGTCGGTGATGAGTGCGATGGATTCATCAATCCCTTGGCCGACGAGAGCGCCGGTGACGGCGAGCATTTCACGCATGCCCGGGCCGCCTTTGGGGCCTTCGTAGCGGATGACGATGACGTCGCCTGATTGAATCTTGCGGCTCTGGACTGCTTCGAAGGCGGCTTCTTCGGAATCGAAAACGCGCGCGGGGCCGCTGTGCAGGACGCGTTCGTGGCCAGCCAGTTTCACGACGCAGCCTTCGGGAGCAAGCGAGCCGTACAAAATCGCGAGGCCACCATTGGGCTTGAGCGGATTCAACAGCGGGCGGACGACTTCCTGGCCGGGAGTTTCGCTGGCTTCGCGAATTTCGTCGAATAGATTTCGCCCCGAGGCGGTGATGCCGTCTTGTAGGCGCCCATCTTCCATGAGGCGCTGGCCCAGCACACGCATGCCGCCGGCGCGGAACATATCCGGGGCGTTGAAGCGCCCGCCGGGTTTGAGGTCAGCGAGCAGCGGAGTTTTTGCGGAGATCTCGTCGAATTCTTTCAGGGTGAGCGGAACACCGGCATCGGACGCGATGGCGAGAAGATGCAGAACGGCGTTGGTGGAACCGCCGGAAGCGGCGACCGAGGCGATTGCGTTGTGCAGCGATTCGCGCGTGATGATTTGTCTGGGGCGGATGTCTTCCTTCAAGAGTCGCATCACCAGCTTGCCGCAATCGAATGCGACTTTGCCCTTGCGCGGATCGGTGGCCGGGACTTCGTTTGCGCCCATCGGCGAAATCCCGAGGAAGGTGATAGCGGTGGCCATCGTGTTGGCGGTGAATTGGCCGCCGCAAGCGCCAGCGCCGGGACAGGCTTTGTCTTCGAGTTCGCCGAGCTGTTTGACGGTCATTTTGCCGGCCGCGCACGCGCCGACGGCTTCGAACACGTCTTGAATGGTGACCTCGCGGCCGTTGAAATGTCCGGCGAGAATCGAGCCGCCGTAGAGCGAAAGGGAAGGGATGTTCAGGCGCGCGAGAGCCATTACGGTGCCGGGGATGGTCTTGTCGCAGCCGCAGATCGCAACGACGGCGTCGAAGGCGTGGGCGCGCACGAAGAGTTCGATGGAATCGGCGATCACTTCGCGCGAAACCAGCGAGGCTTTCATGCCTTCGGTGCCCATGGTGATGCCGTCGGAGATGGTGATGGTGTCAAACTCGATCGGCGTGCCGCCAGCGGCGCGAATGCCGGCCTTGACGCGGTCGGCGAGCTGGCGCAAATGGAAATTGCAGGGAGTGACTTCGGTCCAGGTGTTGGCGACGGCGACGAGCGGACGCGCAAGATCGTCGTCGGTGAGGCCGGTGGCTTTGAGCATGGCCCGGGCGGGGGCGCGCGCGATGCCTTTCGTTATGACGTCACTCTGCATGATGGCCTTGGGTCTCCCTTCGTGCGTATAAATCAAAAAAGCCCCGTCACCGTTGGTCTGGTGCGGGGCGCAGCGCCTAGAAGTAGTCTAGGCGGGTGGCCCGCACCCGATAATTACGACGACCAGGAGATTGAGTACTTTTTTCATGGGATCGCGTTTCGCCGCACTCCGTTACGTTTCCTGCGCCGATCTCGATCAGGGCCGACCCTCGACAGCGTAAGCAGAGCCGCTGTAAGGGCTAGTAGACGCTCAGGTTGGGGATAAGTCCAATTTGTAATTCTTGCCTGGCGCATAAATCCTGCTTATGTGCATTGCGGGGGCAGGAAGGCCTTGACGCATCTGCGCCCGTTCCGTATAGTAGAGATTCGCTGCGAGGAACTGGCAGCGGCAAGAGAGAATTGAATTCGCGTGATGAACAAGTTCTATTACCGTTTCGCTTTTACTTACCGCTTCTCCTTTACGGGGGAGCGGGCCGGCGAGACGCGCGCGGATCACACAAGAACTAGCAGCTAGAAACCGCACAAAGTCTTTAAACGCCGGCCGCGAGCCTCGAAAGGGAACGCGGCCTTTTTTGTTTTGGGGAGCAAGTCGGAGGGCAGCATGAGCCAAATCAAGATCGGCGACTGGCGAACGAAAATTGACGCAATTGACACCACGCTTTTGCATTTGTTGAACGTGCGCGCCGGTTTTGCACTGGAGGTGGGGCGTCTGAAAGGGGTAAGCGGCATGGCCCTGAGGGCTCCCGCGCGCGAGCAGGAGATCCTTTCGCGCATGAAAAGTCTGAATCCCGGGCCGCTCGATGGCGAGGCGGTGGAGAAAATTTACTGTTTGATTCTGCACGAGTCCATACGAATCCAGGAAGCCCACGGCTTTGGGAAAATGGTTCTGTCGAAGCGCGGGAAAGCGCGCATGGGTGGGGAAGCGCACGAAAAGCGGCGGAAGACGGGCAGATCAGCGAAAGCGGCGAAGGTGGCGGCGGCATGAAGCCCGCGGGCCACAAGCGAATCGCATTTCAGGGCGAGCGGGGAGCGTTCAGCGAAGAAGCCGCGCTGAAGCTCCTGGGCGCGGATATCGTGCTGGTGCCGCGCGGAACGTTTGACGCAACGTTTGCGGCGATCGCGAACGGCCTTGCGGATTACGCGCTGGCTCCGATGGAAAATAGCCTGGCGGGCTCGGTGCATCGTTCGTTCGACTTGCTGGTGGATAGCGGCCTGCACATCACGGGCGAAGTGATTATTCCGATCGCACACAATCTGATCGCGCCGCCTGGCGCGGCGTTCGAAGGGTTGGCGTCGGTGGAGTCGCATCCCGTGGCGCTGGCGCAATGTGAAAGATTTTTTGCCGCGCATCCGGGGTTGAAGCGAATTGCTGCCGAAGACACCGCGGGAAGCGTGCGTAAGATCATGCGCGCGGGAGATAAAAAGCGCGCGGCCATCGCGAGCAAGCGGGCTGCCGAGCTTTACGGCGCCGCGATACTCCGCGAACATCTGGAAGACGATCGCGAAAACTACACGCGTTTTTTCCTGCTGGCGCCTGCGGTAGAGGGGCTAGGTGAAGTTGCCGGTGTGCCCGGGTCTGCCCCGGATAAGATGTCGCTGGTATTTCAACTGGCGCACGTTCCGGGAGCCTTGCTGCGGGCGCTCGAACCTTTTGCGCGGCGCAACATTAACATGATGAAGATCGAAAGCCGGCCGATGCATGGCCGTCCGTGGCAGTACCGCTTTTATCTGGATCTGCAAGCGGCAGCGAACGACTCGGAAGTCGTTGCAGCGCTGGGCGAATTGGAAAAAATGGTGGTGGAGCTGAAGGTGCTGGGCTCGTACAAATCCGCTGAACTCGCGCGTGCCGAGGCAGTTCATTCTATCGAGGGAAACTCATGATCATCAACATGGCCGTAGACGCGACGGAAGAGCAAATCGATCACGTGGTGAAGCGCATCCGGGAGTGCGGCTGCAACGCCCATCTGAGCCGCGGAGAGGAACGAGCCGTGATCGGCGTTGTGGGCAAGAGCGAAAAGCACCGCGGCGAACTCGAGGCGTTGCAAGCCGCGCCCGGTGTGGAAGAAATTATCCGCATCTCGCATCCGTTCAAGTTGGCGTCGCGGAATTTTCGGCCCGAAGGCTCGGTCATCTTACTGGGCGAAGGCGTAACGATCGGCGGAACGGAAATTGTGGCGGCGGCGGGACCGTGCGCCGTGGAGTCGGCTGCGCAGATCGGCGAAATCGCGGAGCGCGTCGCGCGTGCGGGGGCGAAACTGTTGCGGGGCGGAGCGTTCAAGCCGCGGTCTTCGCCATATTCGTTCCAGGGTCTGGGCGAGGATGGTTTAAAGCTCATGCGCAGCGCGGCGGATAAGAACGGCTTGCTGGTGGTGAGCGAAGTGATGGATCCGTCGCAGATTGACGTGATGCTGCCGTATGTGGACGTGCTGCAGGTGGGTGCGCGCAACATGCAAAATTATTATTTACTGCGCGCTCTCGGGGAGATTCAGAAGCCGGTGCTGCTGAAGCGGGGGATGTCCGCGACGATCGAAGAATTGCTGCTGAGCGCCGAATACATCATGGCCGGCGGAAATTACAACGTGATTCTGTGCGAGCGCGGCATACGCACGTTCGACACCTACATGCGCAATACGATGGATATCGCCGCGATTCCGGTGATCAAGCAACTCTCGCATTTGCCGGTGGTGGCCGATCCGTCGCACGGCACGGGGCGCCGCGACAAGGTTGGGGCGCTGGCACGCGCGTCGGTCGCCGCGGGCGCGGATGGATTGCTGATCGAGGTGCATCAGGACCCCGAGCGCGCGTTATCCGATGGCGCCCAGTCACTCTACCCCGATCAATTCGCACAGCTGATGTCCGAGATGCGCATGATTGCGCCAGCCGTAGGCCGGCGCATTGCGGAGGAGGTCAGACACGAGCGCGCGGCGAAGAATTGATTTCGCGTCGTCGCGCCACCCGCGCGTGGCCCGTCAAGCTCGCGCCCTTCATTAACGTTGGCCCTTGGGCTGTCGAAGCGGGTCACGCTTCACTGATTACAGCGACTTCAGGAACTCGATGATGGCTTCCTGATCCTCACTTTTCAGCTTTTCAAATTGTGCGGTTACGTGTTTCGCTTCGCCCACGTGGCGCAAAATGGCATCGCGAAACGTCACCGAGGCGCCGTCGTGCATCAATCGCGGACGCAAACGTACTCCCCACAAAGGCGCGGTGCGGATTTTGTTGCGGCTGCTCTCAAAGTCCTGTTTCAACAGATAGTCCGACATCATTTGAAAAACTTTCTTCCCGTAGTGTTCTGGAATCGCCTGCAGAATTCCGTCGCCCGTGCCCACATCGTGCATGAGGAAATCCCCGTACGGATGGAACGTGACCGAGCCGAGTGCGGCTGGAATCGTGAACGTTCCGCCGTTGATTTTCGTTCCAGCGGGAGCGGTGGTCATAGTTTCAGTGTGGCAAGTCCCGCAACCGATCTTTTCGAACAGCGTCCAGCCCCTTTTCGACACCGCAGTGCTCGCTTGCTGCGTATCGCGTGCGGGCGCTTTCGTGGCTCGAATAAATCGGGCGAAGTGATCAATATCGGAAAGGCCATCCGGTCCGGGTGTGTCGTTCGGCTCTGAAACAGTGTTGCAAAGCTTGGTCACTTCATCCGGTTGCAGGCGGTTGGTTATACCCATCTCATTCAGGTAAGCGTCACTAGCGAACGACAGCAGGCTGGCGTGCTGATCTTTCCAGCCGAACCGGCCCACGCCCATCTGCCCGGGCGCTTCCACGATAGGTACGCGGAGAACCTGGCCGCAAATCCTCCTGTGCGAGTAGTTGCATTGTTGCTCGGCAAGGCTGACGAACGTTTGATCGGCAACGGCCTCAACGAATCCATCGCCCAGCAGGTTGAGCGAAAGGCGAAACGTTCGGATGGTCTCCGTGTCTGGAACTCGCTCTTGGATTTCGGTGGTGGGAAAAGCCGCATTGGGACAGATCGCGCGATCGTTCACAAGAGACCGTCCGGTAATCAGCTCGGACCCGTGCGCGATCGGAATTTCCGGATTGCGGAATCGACCATCCGGTGCCTGATGGCCGACGCGCAGCTCCGTCACCTGTGACGCCGCGCCGGAGACTGGATTTTGGTGGCATTCGCGACACGACTGAGCATTGTAAAGTGGACCGAGGCCGTCGCTTAGTTTCTCGATTTCCTCGAATGTGGTCTGATCGGTCTGGTGAGTGGCATCATCCACGACGCCGTTGCTTTTATTGTCGAATCCGGTGGGCGCTTCCGTTGATTGACTAGCAGCAGAAGCGAAGAGGAGACCGAGGAAAGCCAAAGGAACAAGGGATCGCATGGCGACGCCTCCTTTTACTGGGGCGGATGTGCGGCGCCGGTTTTGGGGGACCGGCACTTCTCTCTGCTCGTTGCGAAATTGGGCGGTGGGCTGGGCGCCCCCTTCCGGCGCGCGGAGACATGCCGCGCCGAAGGCCGCATCTTCTACGGTGAATATTACGCCTGCACTCCGGGCGGGAGACGAAAAAAGGAAGGCGATGCCCAAAACGTGACGGCTCTCGGCGGTAACGCGCAAGGGCGGACAGGCGAGGCTGGCGCAAGCGACGGACGGCGGCGTCGCCCGCCAAGCCTAGGACAACTTCGTAGGGCCTGGCGGGTTTCGTGGTGCGCACCGAGCCTGGCGTCTGCGGCTGGACGGGCATCGCCTCGAGACTCGCGCTGGCGCCATGCAGCTTGTGCTACGGTAGCGGAGAGATCCGATTGGAGGTGCGACTTGGCGAAAACACATCGCTATGCTGTCGTCGTGAAATGGACAGGCAACACCGGGACGGGGACATCCGGCTATCGCAATTACGAACGGAGGCACGAGATTTTTGGCGAAGGCGAGAAGCCGCCCATACCGGGCTCCTCCGATCCGGCGTTTCGCGGAGATCAAGCGCGCTGGAATCCCGAGGAAATGCTGGTAGCTTCTTTGTCGGCTTGCCACAAGCTTTGGTATCTCCATTTGTGCGCCGCAGTCGGAATCGTCGTTGTCGCATACACCGA
Source organism: uncultured Acidobacteriota bacterium (assembly GCA_963795005.1). Classification (GTDB taxonomy): domain Bacteria; phylum Acidobacteriota; class Terriglobia; order Acidiferrales; family UBA7541; genus Palsa-295. Next base: position 150,190 of record CAWCGE010000003.1, read on the forward strand.
CCACGCGGAGGGATTCATGGAGGAGACCCCTGATGGATCGGGGCGGTTCAAGAGTGTAATCCTGCGGCCGGAAGTTACCGTCGCGCCCGGCACCAATGTCGCGAAGGCGCGCGAACTGCATGCGGAGGCGCACGCCAAGTGCTTTATCGCAAATTCCGTGAATTTTTCCGTCGAGCACGAGCCTCAGATGAAAATCGCTTAGTCGCCTAAGCAACTCTCCGCGATCGGAAACTTCAACTGGGCCGGTTGGTATTAACGCACGTGGGCAGAGCCGTTTTCGGGAAGGCACAAACGATAAGAATCACGATCGTTGCGGCGAGAGGAGTTACCAAACCCATTCGCAGGCTGCCCAGAAGATTAGAAATCAGGCCCACCAGCCAGGGGAGCACGCCACCTGCCAGTCCGCCGATTGCAAGTACGATCGCGGCAAGTTGCCGGTTGGCGGCGCCGCAATATTCAGAGAGCCACGACATTGCGATGGGAAAGACTCCCGCGAGGCCGACGCCAGCGATGGCGCAGCCCGCTGCAACTCCGGGAATGTTGCGGGACGCGAGCAAAACGCCGCACCCGATCGCGCCCAATGCGAGACATGCGCGCAGAAGCCGCAACTCCGAGGTCCCGCGAAGGATTGCCGGCAGAGAAAGGCGTCCCAGAAGGATTCCGCCCCAAAAACAGGAAGGCATGAGCGCCCACGCGTCGTTGTGAAGCGATTGCAAGCGATGAGCGTACGTCGCGACCCACCCGGACAAGCAGTTTTCAGTTCCCACATACAGGAAAAAAATCAAACCAAATGCCGGCGCGAAGCGGTCGCGAACTGACTCAATGAACGATCTGTTCACCGTGGTGGTTGCTGCTTCGGTCCCGCCCGACGCCGCAACCTCGAAATTCGACGCCGCAAAAGCCGCGGCCAGCAGGATTGCTACGACTGCCAGTGAAGCCAAAACTAGGCTCATTTGATGGAACTGATCGCCCAGCGCCACCAGTGAAGGAGACGCGAGAGCGCCGATGGTCCATGTGAAATTCGCCAGGCTGAGCGCGCCCGCGCGGCCCGACGGATGAGCTTCGCCAATCCACAAATTGATTGCGGTGATGCTCAAACCGAGGCCGCAACCATAGAGATAAACGGCCATGAGACCAAGGGTCCATGGCCCGCGGCCCAAGAGAAAGGTTCCCAGGGCGATCATCGCGAATGCGGCGACGAAGCAGAACCGGAAGCCACGCAGCGAAATCAAGCGTGCGCAGAGGATCGCGGATAGGAACGAGCCGATAAACTGAGCGAGAAAAAGATCTCCTGAGCGTGCATCGTTCAGGGACCAGTGGGCCGCCAAAAAGGGAAGCAGGGGGCCCAAAAAAGTGGTCATGACGCCGGTGAGAGCGAATCCCGCGTGAACGATCAGCAAGCGCGTGCCGGATGCGGATGATGCGGGTCTAAACACCATTAGGGATTTCAGGCATCGCTGCGGTAAGGATTTTGAAAGGCTACGCTGAGAATGTCAATTTTTCAGCAGGTTCGCGATCTGTCAGGATGCGCGGAGTCGAGGCAGAATATCAACGCGGTGCCGCGTCGCGCGAAAAATCTGCGATGCGCTGCGGCTGTTGACGAAATTCTGTTCCGTCGGTAAAGTAGTTCAGGGTCGTGCGAACGGCCCTTTTTTGTTGCCCGCCCTCCGCTGGGAGGTCGTACAATTGGCAGTACATCAGATTCTGGATCTGATTATCCTGGTTCGAGTCCAGGCCTCCCAGCCACTTCTAATCAACAGCTTAGGGTTAAGCTGTTGTGTTTCCATCAGGCGTGCCTTTCACCCGCTTCCACCAGCTTCCACCAGTTTTAGCTCGTTTAGGGCCAAAAAAGGGCCAGTCCAGCAGCACATAAGTCTGGGCTGACACGTGGGCCAAATTGAGGACAATTTTGTGCCCGGGGCACATGAAAAACTGATTACCAATCTGGTAAGTGGATTTGACGGTCATTCCTATTGACAGCTGGAAAAATAATGTGTACTATTGGGTTCGCGTTGGAGTCGTAGAGCTTTCGAGGCGATTTTAGCTTCAGCGCGCGCGGAACCGCAGCTTCCTCGAACCTGCCGCTCAGACCTTACTGCCTCATCCAACGGGTCACAACAGGTGGAGTTTAATTTCGTAACCTGTGGGTGACTTGTGAGCTTTTTCTCGCAATTCAATTCCCCCAAAATTTATCGAGATTCGTGCGTGCTGGTCCCATGCGCGAATGGTCAACTCATGGCTGCGTGCGTAAAGATCTTACGCGCATCTGTTCAGCGCATGGTTGCACCGGTCACCAACAGGAAAGGGAGCGCGTCTTCTGTACGGGAGACGCGCTTTCCTTTTTATGGAGTGGTGGATCGTGCCTTCCGACTCTCCTTCTAAAACCGATTCGGTTCCTCAACCTGAGCTGGTTCCTCTGACACAACGCCTCGCGTTGACGCTGCCGGAGTGTTCCGCGCTGACGGGCCTCAAGGTCTGCGCGCTCCGAAGTGCCATCTGGTCCGGCGATCTGGCCTTCATCCGTACCGGGGAGCGCGGTCGTTACCTCGTTCGCCGCGAATCATTGGAACAGTACATCCGTTCCCAGGAACAGCGGGAGGCGCGATGAGCGGCGGATTCAGAGGACACAAACACTCAGCAGAATCGCGCCGAAAGATCAGTGAGGCATCGGACCGTCCTGAAAATGTTGAAAAGCTTCAACGCGCGCAAGCCCGTTGGAGGGAGCAAAATCCGGACGAAGCGCGCGAAGTTTTTCGACGGGCGGGCTTTAAAACCTCTCACCGTCCCGGACACGTTGAGTGGACGATTGCTAACAACAAGAAATGGGCGGCCGAAAACCCCGAGGCGGCGCACCGGAGAAACGTTCGTGCCGGTTTCTCGTTAGCTCACTTCACGCGCCTCTGCCATGAGAAGAAAGCCAACCCGTGCTGCCCGTTCTGCTACCCCGACGGAACGGAGGCGAAGGTATGACACTGCTCGAACAAGCTTTGGATGCTGTGCGACGCGGGCTGAAGGTGTTTCCTTGCCAGCCGCGCACCAAAATCCCGCTGCCAGGAACCAACGGTGCAAAGGAACTCACGGACAACGTGGCCCAAGTCCGTCGTTGGTGGGCTCAGAACGCGAATTACAACATCGGAACGAACGCGGGCGTCGTGGTGGACATCGACTCCGGCGTCAACTCCCTAGAAGAAGCTCTCAACGTGGCGAAGATCTGGGGCCTGCCGCCTACGCTCACCATACGAACGGGCCGCCGCTCATCGTACGGTGTTCAGTTCCACTTTCTGGGCGACGGGCCGCAGGGAGGGTTTGATCTCAACGGGTGCCACGGTGAAGTTCGCTGCCTTAAGGGGAACCAGTATGGGATGTTCGCGGGCTCGATCCACCCCGACACGGGTTGCGCGTATGAAATTGTGGTGGACGCGCCGCTCGCACTGTGGCCCGAGGCCTGCCGCTTGGGTTCACAGCGTGCCGGAGCGGGAGACTATTGCCTCGGGACTATAGCCTCGCCTGAAAAGATGAAAAACACGCGCCTCGTGATTGAGAACGCGCTCCAGCGTGCGGGCATCGATTTCACCTTCCACAATTACGCGAGCAACAAGAACTTCGCGTGCCGTTGGCAGTTTGTCTGCCCCAACGTGAGTGAGCACACCGATCATGTGAACCCTTACTCCGACATCTTGATGCAGAAAGACGGAGTGCTGGCGTTCAAGTGCTACCACGGCCACTGTGGTCACATGAATTGGCAATGGATGCGCACGCATCTTGAAAAATCCATCGGTGAAAAGCTGAAGTTCAACAGCACTGCGTTCGATAGGCTCACCGCAGATGAGCAACAGCTCTTGAGCCAAGCACTCGGCAACGAAAAGTTCGGCCAACTTTGGGACGGTACGTTAAACGGCATGGCTCGTTATGAAGCTCTCCGGTACTGCTACATGACGTTGATTGAGCTTGGAGCAGATGAGGGCGAGGTTAATCGCATCATGCTGTGCTCGCATTTTACAGAAAACTTGGAGGTCTTCTAATGACCGACGAAAAACAGTCCGTTGAAGCTGCGGCAGAGCTCGAGAAGGTTCTCGTTTGGCTCACTGATGAGACTGTGGAGCGTCCGTCGGACAAAGATGCCATCGCCAGCCTCGCGTTGTGCGAGCCCTTAGAAGTGGTCAAGCTCAAGACCTTGCTGGCAGCCCGGTTGGGTATTCCCTGGCAAACGTTGAAAAGTGAGATAACCCGTAAGCGCAAGCACAACAAAGACAATAAAAAAGTACACGGCTTCGCGGTCATCAACACCGAACCGGGCAACGTGAATGAGTCCGTCGCTGGGGCAGAGAAGATCATAAACGTCGGCCTGAAATATTTCGTGCGTAACAACGAGCTGGTCAACACCTCCTTCGCGCGCGAAACCCCCGATGTTCGAGGGCTTAAGCGCGACAACGAGAGCGTTATTATCCAACGTGCGTCCAACGCGACAATTTACCGTGACCTAGACCTGAACGCGACTTTCACGAGCAGCAAGGGTTTGGTTCATTGCCCCGGCTGGCTCCCCGATCAGCTGCACGATCGGGTGCGCAGCGAGGTTCGCTCTGTCCCGTATCCCACACTGGACATGGTCACCTGCTCGCCCGTCATACTGCCCAGCGGAAAAGTGTCAGCTAAACCCTTTGAGGAGGGTGTCCGCTTTATCGCCAATAAGCGCTCCTATCCCGATGTGCCCGAGAATCCGACCAAGCAACAGGCAGTTGAAGCTCTTAATCAGTTTGAAGCGATCTTCAGCAGGTTCCCGTTCGTTGATTCAAACGGAAAGGATAATAAGGATTGGAAGCAGACCGCGTCTTATTCCGTCGTTCTCTCGTCAATCCTGTCCATCGTCGCGCGCCCTTACCTGCGCTTTTGCCCCGTGCCGCTCATCGCCGTCAATGCGCCGACGCCACGTTACGGCAAGACCAAGGTCGCCAAGGCCGCTGTTGTGTCCGCTCTCAGCTACGAGCCCACGACCGTTCACTTCACCGACGAGGATGAGTTCGGCAAGCTTCTCCTGCCGCTCATGCGCGCTGGCGACCGCGCCACGCTGATCGACAACGTGGAGCACACACTGATTAGCTCGAAGCTCTGCATCCTGGTCACCGAGGGCGTTATGTATGACCGCATCCTCGGCGAGTCCACCAGCGTCAGGATCGACAACAACGGTGTGTTTTTCGCCACGGGCAACAACCTCACGGTCGGTGGCGACCTGGCGACGCGAACACTGTGCGTTAATCTCGATCAGGAAATTGAAAGGCCCGAAACACGAAGCTTTGACTTCGACCCTGTCGGGCGCGCAGCTCAAAATCACCCACAGCTGTGTATCGCCGCGTGTACCGCGATTCGGGCCTTCTTACTCGCGGGAAGTCCCTGGACTTTGGACCGCTCCCCCTGGGGCGGATTCGTCGAGTGGGACAAGCTCGTGTCAGGCTGCTTGACTTGGCTTGGTTACGCTGACCCGTATCGAACTCGCGACCGCGCCATCGGTGACGATCCCATTCGCACGTCGAACCTCGAGCTGCTTCAGGCGTGGCATGAGAAATACGGAAACAGTGAGGTATCTCTCGGCACGATCCGCTCCCTGGGGGCGGGAGACAGGTACAACGGTTGGAACAGCGAGGATGAAGTTTACCGGGCTCTGCTCAAGAACAATATGTGGGACGGGCACCATGCTCAGTGGGTGCTGCGGAAGCTGGAGAACAAGGTGATCGGCGGCTATCGACTCAAGCGCTGTGAGGGCAGGTCGAAGTTTCGTGTGGACAAGCTGGATGACAAGAAGACGAGCTTTGAAGAGGTCATCGCGGAGATCAAGGACATGGCCGCGGAGCAACAGGCTCGGGCCAAGGGAACCGAGATTACTGCCTCGGGATCGGGGCCTGGGGACTCAGTAACTAGTCACGTTGACCCTGAAAAACCATTCTAAAGGGCTTAGCGTTGGCGACGTGCACTCACTGCACTCATAAACCAACCCAACGCGTAAGAGTGAGTAAATTTGGAAAAAGGGAATATTTCACCGTTCTCCAGTTTGGGGCACTTGATGAGTGCAGTGAGTGCACCAATGACGCCCATTACGTGGTTTATCACGCAAGAGTAAGTGAGTGAAGGGCTTAGTGTGGTTTTCGATGACTAAGATGGGCTTCTGGCAGCACCGCAGGGGTATCCGGGTGACTTTTCACTTTCACGTGGTGTCGCTGGAACCACCGGTTGTGCGATGAGTGTGTGGAGACAAAAAAGTAAAGTGGTTAAAAGCAAAGCAGCAAAGTGGTTAAAGCCGAAGGGGACAAAATGACCGCAGAAGAGATCGCGCAACAGACCAAAGAGATCCAGGACACACTCGCGGTGCTGCACGCGGGGCTCAATGAAGCGATGGCCGTCATCCGCAGCGAGCCGCTTGAGATTGACGTGGTGGTGTCGCACGCGAACCGCACGTATGAAGTTCGCAGGCCGAATCCCGCGTTGAAACGCGTGCGGGAGATCAGTGCGGCGATTCACACGCTTGAGAAGCACCTGAAGAAGCTGCGCGTGGAAGAGAAAGCCCTCGCTGCAACAAAGGCGCTCGAAGAGTCACCCTGGGCGAAAGTAAAAGGGAAACGGACGCTTTGAATAAATGACAGACTTCCTCCAAATCGCAAACCGATACGTGGATGACGTCTTAAATGATGTCATTCCCGCGAGCCAGCTTTTGAAACTGGCGGTGAAGCGTTCACAAGCCGACCACGCTCGCACCGATGACTGGCCATACTACTTCGACCCCGCGAAGGCCGCCGCCCCGTGCAACTTCATCAGCAGTCTGAAGTTCGCAACGGATGCCATCTCCACCAAAGCGGGCGAGCCGTTTGTGCTGCGCCCCGACCAGGTTTGGCACCTCTCGGAAATTTTTGGATGGCTTAGGAAGGACAGCGGTGATAGACGCTTCAAACGCGCTTTCATTGAGTGCCCGCGCGGGAACGGAAAATCAGTCGAACAGGGCTCCATCGCGTTGTACGTTGTCGCGACCGAAGAGGGTGGCGCTCAGATATTATGCGCGGCCTCTATTAAAGAACAAGCCCGCATCGTGCTTGACTCTGCCCGGAACATGACACTACAAGACAAGGAGCTGCGGGACATCTACAACCTGGAAGTAACCGCCAACAACATCAAGCAGCGCCACACAGGAAACATCCTTAAGTCTCTTCCCGCGACCGCCACCAGCGTCGAAGGCACGTCCCCCAATTTTGCCGTCCTTGACGAGCTGCACGCGATTCGTGGGAGGAAACTGTTTTCCGCCCTCGTGACAGGCTGCGCCAAGAAGAAAAATTCGCTTTTCGTCTGTATCACGACGGCGGGCGACGACGACGCCTCGGTGGCGTTCGAGCAGCACCGTTACATCGAGCAAATACTCAAGGGCGAAGTGCTCGACGAAAGTTACTTCGGTCTGATCTACACCAGCGACCCCGAGATCCACTGGGCCGACCCGCTCGCGTGGCGGCAGGCAAACCCGGGAATCTCGATCAGCGTTGACCTGCATGCGTTGGAAGCGGAAGCGAACACCGCGATGCAGATGCCTGGAGAGAAGGCCGCTTTTCGCTCTCGCCACCTGAACCACTGGATTCAAAACGACATCGAGCGTCCATTCCTGGACGAAAGAAAGATCGGCAAGTGCCTCGACGCGAACCTGCAACCGGAGGAAGGAAGCTCGTGCGACATGGGCGCTGACCTCGCCAGCAGCGAAGACCTCACTGTGGTTCTTCACGCTCACCCCCGGATGGTGGAGGGCAAGCTGCACGTGGACGCCTTCCTCCGGGCGTTTCTGCCCGCGAGCACCTTCAAGGAAACCAACAACGCCGCGTATCAAACTTGGGTGGAGAGCGGCGAGCTCCAAATCACCGAGGGGAACACGACAAATTACAAGGACGTCGAAGATTTTGTTTTGGACAACTATTTTAAGTTCGACGTGAAGTCCCTTCTTTCGACCCCCTGCAGTCAAACTATCTTGTCACCCGGCTGCAACAAGCGACGGCCAACAGTGATTTTGTTGCATCGGTCGCTCAGAGTGCCAAGCACATGACACCGGGGATGGTGCTGTTGCAAGAGCTTGTGGCGGACGGACGGTTGCACACGAACTCGTCGCTGCTCATCTGGTGTTTGAAAAATCTCCGCGCGCGCCGCATCAGCGGCTCCATGATTCAGCCGGTGAGACCCAAAGAACGGACAAAAAAGATCGACGCAGCTGTAGCGTTGGTTATGTCGCTCATTCGCATCGCGGCGAATCCGGAAGAGGACTACCCGTATCTTCCGAAGTCGTTGGAGATGGACGCGCAGGGCAGATTAAAAGACACAACACTTAGGAGGTAACTAGCATGTCAGACATGTCAGTTGTTTATGTATCACCGTGGGCCGTCGTGGGTAAGGGAAAAGCGCTGGGCATTTCCATGAAACGCGACATGCTCGTTTTGGCCGTTGTGGGGGATAGGTATCTTACGAACGTCGAATATTTTATTCATACATCAGGTGTGGCTTTGGGGCATGCCCGTACGCGCCCGATTTTCGTGACGCCATGAACATCTATGACAAGGATTTTCCTGTGTCTCGCTTGCTCGATGATGCCATACGCGATGTGGAGATCGTGGGTTTTGACCCGTCCGAGATTAAGTTGTCGTCAAAACATGGCAACTTCTATCCCATCACAAGCGACAACTTGGCGACTGCTTTAGCGCACGATCTCAACACCCCCGATTTTCTCTCAGTGATGGAGGGGCACACTGAGAAGGACTATCAAGACCGCGGCCAAATCACCCGCTACTTCTGGGAATCGCTCTCTTCGGACGTGGATGGCAAAAAAACTTGGGACAATCCCGCCGATGGGCTCGACCCGATGCTGGCTGTCGCTCGTGCCTACGCGGCCATAACGATACGCTGTGACCGCGATATAGCTGCGCGCATGACGGAGGATGAAGAGAGCCGAAGGCGCATAGACGAGGCGTCGGCGGCGCGGTTGCCCGGCAGGCAACGCGTGGCAGGATTTTTAGACGAACACCGCCAAGGTGATCGCTCGGTGAAACCCCAATGCCCGAACGTCCGCTAAAACCCTGTCGCCAATCAGGTTGCCTCGCACTGACTCGTGAATTGTACTGTGAAAAACACAAGTCCGATAACGACGCGAAGGATGATGAAACCGACGCCCTGTACCGCCTGACTGTGTGGCGGGGGAAGTACGAGTACGGAAAAGCATCATTCAGCAGAACGCGCCATGCCAGCGCCTCGTGGACGGGAAGCAGTGCCACAACCTCTCGACAACCGTGCACCACCTGATCTCGCCGCGAACGCGGCCCGATCTGTTCCTCGTCGCTAGCAACAACGTAGCAGTTTGCACACCACACCATCCGATTAATACCGACACCCCGGAATGGGTCGAGGAGGTGGATTTTGTGAAAACGAAGTACGAGATCACCATCGTCTAGGAGACACCATGAACTTCTTTTCTCGCTTATTTCGACTGCGGCCTGATGACTCGATAACTGTTGACGCGTGGAGCGCCACGTTCATGGAAAACAGCCGAACGTTCCAGGTCGTGCTCGACTGTTCGCGCTGTAGGCAGAACTTCTCGTGGCGACTGCCGGTACATAGCCTTTTTAACCCGATCAACATTCGCGGCCGGCACTGCCGCAAGAACGAGCAGCTGCCCCCAGTGCTCGTCACAAAAATGCGGCAGTACATCACGAACCGCAAGCGGGACGACCCATCGTGGAGTGAAGGCGACACGTGGGACGACATCGAAGCGCAGGGTGAGAGGCTCATCTAGCGTGAAACTTGATTGACAAACGTGTACCTAAAATAGTACAATTAGTCTTTAGTAAACACAACTGATCGCGAACGTCCGTCAGGTTACCGTCTAAAGCCCGACAAATAATTCGAAGTTTTGGGGAGAGTTTATGGCCGCCAATGCGCGCATCGTGGCGAAGCTTTGCCGAGTTATCGCAGCCTTAGAGAAACGCGTGCGACAGCTTGAGTACAGGAGCTGAACATGCCCAAGGTACTCAATTTCGAAATTGTTGGCGCTAAAGAGCTGATCAACAAGCTCAACAAGATGGGCGAGAAGAGCGACATCCAAAAGATGTCAGAGGAAGCCGTGACCGAAGCCGCGCAGATCATGAACGACCGGATGGTGGCGCTCGCTCCGGAGGCTTCGCGCTTTTATCCAGACGTACCTGAGGGTTTCTTGAAGCGCAACATCAACTTCGTCGTGGACTGGATCGGACAACGCGCGGTCGCCGCCATCGGGCCGAATCCTCATATAAATTACCCGCCACGTAAGAGCCGAAAGTATACAAAGACGGGGCGCCTCCGTAAGCGTGTGCTCAAGTCCGGAAAGTACTCGCGCGGTCCTTGGGCTCCCCTCGTGGGAGCGTGGTTGGAATTTGGAACCTCAAAGATGGCCGCTCACCCGTTTATGCGCCCGGCGTTTTCCCTGATGTGGCGAAAGTCTCTGGATGCGATGGGACTTCGCGTGAAGGCGTTCATCGACGAGTTTACAAAGTGAGGCGCCCGACGCTGTGGGACTGGATGAGAGCGACCTTGCTCTACGGCTATATGTGGCTGAAGGCGCTACCCATTCTTTGCATCCCCGGTTTCATAACGCTGTTCGTGTGGGATCAGGAGAAGGAAATAACGGAGATGTACGACAACGTGGCGACGCTGCGGCGTCTGCTCAAAACCGAACAGTAAAGGAGAACTCATCATGTCATACCCATCAATCACCACAACGAGTTTACCGAACGGCACCATCAGCAACGCTTACTCCGCGACGCTGGAAGGAACGGGCGGTGTGCCTCCCTACAACTGGACGATAACGTCGGGTTCGTTACCCTCGGGTCTGTCGCTTAACGCCACCACGGGCGTCATCTCAGGCACGCCCATCTCTACCGGGACATTCTCATTCCACGTAGCGCTGAGTGATTCCGAAGAGGAAGCTACTGGAGCAAACCTGTCAATCGAGATTGACTCCGTAGGCAACCCAACGCTCACACCACAAGTATCTGATAGCTTCGACTACACCGGAGCCCCACTGCCTGGTCCCGCGTGGGGAAATGCGATCAATCAAGGACTTCAGGCCGAAGATGGTTATTGCCAAGCAGCATCGGTCGCGCCGAACTACGAGGAATACATCGGAGCTTCATTACCCGATGACCAATACCTCAGTTGGACCATCCAAAGTTTCAACCCCGCCAACTCGCCTGCAATCTATCTGGTGGCTCGCGCGAGCGCGTGGAACGTCGGGTATCGGCTGCTTGTGGTCGCGGGCAATGCCGAAAGTGAGAACAGCTGGTCCCTCTTAGACCACAACGCCGATACGCTTCTGAGTGGCTCGACGCTGTTTAACAACGGTGACACCATCACGCTGGCTTGCGTTGGGTCAACGATCTACGTCTTGCAAAACACAACCGTGATCGGTTCGGTTGTAGATACGCAATACACCGGCGGCTAAGTGTTCATCGGTTTGGACCCCGACGTGGTGACCGGACGCCTTAATGACCAACTTCGTGGCTGGTGCTGCGTCAATCGCACCGCCCCCACCCGCTGGTGGCAGCATCTTATTCGGCAGCGTCGTTGTGGTCGAGTCTGCACCGGCTGGCGAGAGCAACCGTTCCTGGCACCGTCTGCACCGTGATTGACAGCGCGCCCAGCAGTACGTTCAATCCGTACCTCGGAAAAGTTGTCGTGGGCAGCGCACCGTCCGGTGTTCCCAATCCGTCATTGGGCAACGTCGTCGTGATCGACAGCAAGCCTTCAAACGTTCCCGATGTGTTTCTGGGCACGGTTCAAGAGAGCTAGTCCACGCCTAATGGTTTTCCTCATCCAGAGCCATTCGGGTGCACTTACCGATGGTTCTGGGTGATTCTACAGGGCAAAAACCATCCCAGGAGGGCAAGAAGTCTTAGTTTCGCCGTCACAGAATGACAATGTCGTCGAATGGGCGATCAGTCTCTTTCGGTACGTACTTATGCCGCTCTCGTAATTCCTTAAGTTGCTCCGCCGTTAAGTCCTGAATGGAACAAGTTTGAATCGCGGTATCTGGCATTTCGGAAAATGCCTTGTCGATCGGCTTGGCCTTGAAAACCGTTTGAACCAAAAACCGCCGTCCCGTGTAAAGGTCAGCCAAGCACGCGTCTTCAACAACGGGTCTGGGCATACGCAGACTTCTTGGACTGCAATCTCAAAATCTATCTTCCAGGTATACTCGTAGCTTTCCATCGTCTCGATCCTTTGCTCCCGTTTAACCGGGTGAACTCCTTAATCATAGTGTAGGCGAATAAAAAGAGAAGCGCAAGCAACCTTGGAGCACCGAACCAGGATACTATATCGTGTAGTAACAACGTGGACCTCTTTCATTGCGCGCTGCGCAGTGGTCCAATCGGGTTCCTACGGGCTGCCTCAACCGCATAAACAATGTCGTAGGCCATTATGAAGCCCGAGTTCACGCTTACTTTTCCCTTCGGAGGTGTTGTTTGTCTGTGTTTCCTCGCTCGCGGGAGCTGGTTTTTTTGATCGTGAAGTAATCACGGCAGCGTCCTCGGTAACGAACCCGAAACTACTGCCATAATCTTCTGCTCTGGCCCGGTTCGGAAGATCACGGGGCCACCGGAAAAGCCTTCATTGTTAAGCCCGTCGAGAACCCAGATTCTTCTGTTCTCCTCACCCATCACACGCGTGATACCCAGGCCTTCGCTATTGCTGACTATGGCCGAGACGGTGCAATGCTTTACGAGAGGCAACCAAATCGGTTTTCCGTTGACAGTTGTATGCCACCCGCCACCGTAGGGAAAACCCAGGAACTCGCAGTCTCCGCCTAGGAATGCTCCGTCTGAATCTGTAGGCAGATTTGGAAGTGGATGTTTAACCAGCAGCTGAGGTGCGGCAAGGACCACGATGTCCACGTCCTTTTCGGTGTCAATCACTTTGAACGTCTCTGGTAGCCATTTCTCTCCCGGAGCGTTGGCATCGAGAATCTAGACATTCACAGACGTTACGGTAACGGAACCATAGGGAGGGTGGGTTGCTCCCGTAACCATATGTTTGGCGGTAATCCAATATTCTCGGTTGTCCACATCAATCGTGAAGATGGTCCCTCTTCCGAATTGCGTTTCAATCATGAAAACGCGCGACAAGAGCTGACCTGTGGGCATGGCCGACTGCGCCAGCGCCCCCGGAGCCTGAAGCATCAGCAACGCGATGCAAATAACGCAAACCTTTATCACCTTTCCTCCTTGTAGTCGTTCCCCCCTCTAGGGCTGGGTGGCCTCATGTGGTTTGAACGGTTCTGACCGAGATTCTTGCAACTATTTTGTTACTTCCTGGCCTGACTCGCCCGAAGTCTTTTCTTCCCATCGCCGAAATAAAGTTCTTGACAGGAGGGGCACCTAAAATGCTAAAATGCTCAGGCCGCTGGCCGACGCATTCAATGGCTAGTCGCAGAGGAGGTTGTTCGATGGCTTTCGTTAAGCTTGCTGGCAAATGCGATTGTTTGTTTTATGTGGTCTCTGATCGCTTCGTACAAATTCGTTTGCTTGACATTGAGGGCAATGAATTTCTGGCGGAAAAATCCGAGATCACTAAATGGATTAAGTAGCCGACTCGCTAGTTCGATCAGCGACGGCAATTCAAAGGAGAAGTGCGATGTCAAAAGCAACAGAAGAAGCGGCAGTAAAATTAGGAACAATGCAGTCGGAGGAGGATGTGGTGAATGAATTGTCCTTTCCGGTTTCGGACAATCTCAAGCGCAAAATCGAGGACCAATATGACCGGATGCGAAACGTGGATATGAGTTTGAAGGCTGTCGAGCGTTATCGAGTGGCCCGGTCCATGGGCGTTTTTGCGGCGATCGCGAAGGGCATTAGGTCTCGCGCGTTTCGCGAAGGCGAGGTCTTCATCCCGAAGACCGAGCTGAGCGTTTCGGAAGGAAAGCTGCGAATCACGGCGCTCAAGGCCACGCTTGAGATTCCGGCGGGGTTGGATGTCAAGAGCATCGTGTTTCGAATCGGCGACGGTGGCGTCGAGGGCTCAATTCTGGCCGCTCAGGTGCAATCGTGACCCGAGCGGCGCATCCGCGGCTGGGCATCGTTGAGGTTTTGGACGAGAGCCCCAATCTCGTCCGCATCGCGCATCCGGAACGTGCCGACGATTCGTTCTGGGTGCGAAAGTCCGAACTGGACGATCTGATCGAAGTTGGGAAACTCGCAGTTTAGACTCTGCCGACTGCGGAGGCCTGAATCTCTGGATTTGGGCCTCCATCCCTCCCAGCACATTCCTGTACAAATCATACTGAACGGTATATGGTAACGAATTTAGCAATGACCAAGGGCAGCGGCTACGCGGACGGCAGGCACGGAAAGGGGCGGCTCTTTCAACGGGGCCGCGTCTGGTGGGTGCAGTATTACGCTCACGGCCAGATGGTGCGCGAATCCTCGCGTTCTGACAAGAAAGCCGTGGCCGAAAAGCTGCTGATGCGGCGACTCGTTCAGTCCGAGGACGGCACAGCGCCCGTTAAGCAGCGCCCCATCTCCTACGAGGAGATGCGCCAGCGCCTCGTGACACAGCGCCTGATTGACCATCCGCGCCTCAGCAAGGCGCTATCCGAGGCGGGCTTGAAGAATCTGGATGCGTTTTTTGCCAAACTGAAGTCCAGCGTCATCACTGAAGACAAAATTCAGGAGTTCATCGTCGCGCGGCAGGCGACTGGGGCCTCGAGCGCCACGATCAATCGCGCTCTGGCCGCGCTGCGGCAGATGTTCCGCCTGTCCGCCAAGCAGATCAAAGCGCCGCCCGACTTCGACCGAATTATGCTCAAAGAGCCGCCCGCCCGAAAGGGATTCCTGACACGTGAGGAGTATCTGCGCCTGCTGGCGATGCTGCCCGATTACGTGCGCCCGATTTTCACGTTTGGATATTGCACCGGAATGCGCCTGGGCGAGTTGCAAAAACTCACATGGCGGCACATCGACCTGAAGGACGGCATGATTCGACTCGAATCCGAGGACACCAAGAACGACGAGGCGCGCGCGATTCCTTACCGGCAGGTTCCGGAACTGGCGGGCATCGTGGACCAGCTCTGGCGGCAGGCAACGGATAAATCGGGCCTCGTGTTTACCCGCGCCAAAGGTCGTCCGCTGGGCAGCTTCCGCAAGGCGTGGATTCGCGCCTGCATCAAATCGCTCTTGGGACGGATGCTTTGGGAATGTCCGACCTGCCATCGAAAAACAGAGGTCGCGAAGCAGGAGTGGCCGCCCGAGAGACCCAAAACGGAGCCGCCGCTGTGTGCATGCGGCGTGACGTGCCGCTGGAAGTATCGCGGCCTGATCTTCCACGACCTGCGGCGGACAGCGATACGCAACCTGCGGCGATCGGGTGTTCCCGAATCGGTCGCGATGAAAATCTCAGGCCACAAAACCCGTGAGGTTTTCGAAAGGTACAACATCGTGGACAACGCCGACACGACGCAGGCGATGGAAAAGCTCGAACAGTTCCATCGCGCCGAGGACCAGAAACTCGAGCAGCGTGCCTCGCGCCCGAATTGACTAGGACATTGGATATCAATGTTTGAGCTATATGTATAATTCACGTATGGGTTGGCCGCTTCCTCAAGACCTCGAAACTCTACACGACGGAATTATGAACTATGCCGTGCGAGTCCATGCAGAGGTAACTGCGAAACACGAAAGAACTGGTCAAGGACCTTTGAGCCACACCGCGTTGTTCACCCTTCATCGCAGTGCCATCACTACCTATCGTTCGATATGTAGCATTTGCGAGGCAGGTTGGACGCCAATCTCGCCGATACTGACTCGCACGTTGCTAGACATACTTGTGAACGCTTATGCAGTTGTTTCAAAAGACGAAGACGCAGAATACATGGGTTTCAAGTACATGTGCTCTTATCTAATTCTAGCCGTAAAAGATCCCGACATATCCGAAGACCGTCGGGCGTTTGAGAATCAGCAGCTAACTAAGATGCGCGCAGAACTGCGTGGACCGGACATCAAGCGTGTCGATGATCTGATCACAAATTACAAACCACCGTCTTACTGGTACCAGCCGGAATTTTCTAGCCCAGGCTCGATAATCAAGAAAGTAATGCCTCGCTATTCCTATATGTATCGTCAATTCTCTGGATCAACTCACGGAGGATTTATTGGAGGATTGCTCTTCAACGATACTCCGGATTCAGCCAGCATAGACCCGCAAGAGAATCCTGCTGGAACCCGTAATGCAGTTGTTGCCTCGTCGCGGCTCTTGCTTGATATTTCGTGGGCTCGCGGACAGTTCCACGGCGTAACGGACGAGACTGAATACAAACACATGGTGAGGACGTTCATTGCGCCGCAGAAGGCCAAGGTAGAGAACCGCGACCTTGGGAGCATTCTAGATTGATATGGGGCCAGAATGGGGCCAGCGACCGTCAAAACTGGCTTTTATAAAGGGATTTAGGGTAGGCGATTGGGATTCTGGATTTGATTATCCTGGTTCGAGTCCAGGCCTCCCAGCCAATCTCTTCAATGAATCAGCTCTGAGCCCGGCCCAAATTTGGGAACACTTGGGAACATTTGCTCTTCCAACCGACCCGATTGCCTCACGCTGGGATTCCTCGACCGACTGCACGTAGAAGGCCAGCGTAGTTTGCGGCGATGAATGTCCGAGCACCTGCTGAGTCGTTCGGACGGGCTCTCGCATCTCGCTCAGCGCCGTTGCAACAGATCGGCGAAAGACACGCCATCCTTTTTTGAGCAGCCCTAAAGCGGCGAATGCTGGGTAGAGAATTCTCTTCAGCAAATTACCCGCCTCGTAAGGCTGACCGACAGCGTTGGGAAAGACCAAATCCAGTGCACTTTGCGGTCCCCCAAAGTTTGTGACATCTCAGTGCGGACACCAGACCGGGGCTAAGCTGTAGGGTGCGCTCACTGCTTCGATTCTTGGAAGGTCCGAAGTTGCCCACAGGTGGAGGAGAGGCAAGAAACATCGGGAACTTGTCGACGAAATATCGAACGCTCGATCTTGGAGTGTTCCGGCTGAGGTAGAGACGGGCGGGAAGGTAGCGCTTATCGACAGCCAACTTCTCACAGAAATGCGAAACCTTTTGCGACTCGGTTTCGAGGTACTCGTACCCCTGGTTTGCCAGAACGAAGTCGAGGATGGCGATACGGCGTTTGATGAAATCAAGTTCGCGGGCGCGGCGATTGCGAAGATTCTCTTTGTCGATCAGGCGGTACAGCCGGCGCGAGAAGAGATGGTAAATTGTTCCGCTCTTCGGAAAGCGCTCGATGCGGGCATGTTTCTGCCCCTCGAGCTTGCTCCAGAAGACCGTGGTGCGCTTACCCCAATGGGCGCCATGAAACGCGAGGAATTGTCGCGCCCGAAAATAACCGGAATGGGTCGCTACGATGTACAGGAAGCGCGCTTCGGCCTCCGTCGCTTTTCGAGCACCAGGCGCTAGGAAGGATATCCCACTTTGTGTTCGATCCGAAGGCTCGCGGACGGAAAACCGCGGTTTGAGGTCCCTAAAGCATACCGGAGTGAGGCTACCGACCCGCCAGAGGTTCAGTCCCCTCGCTCAGGATATTCAAGTAGCGAGGATACGCAAACAAGCGATCCCGCCGTTTGCCCGTCACTTCCTTGGCGACTTTGAGTTTTGTGAGGTGTTCGAGGGCGGCGGTAACCGTGGGAATCGAAAGCTCAAGCACCTTGGCCGTCGGGCCAATTTTGATGAGAGGGTGCTCTTGCATGTACTCGTGAACGCGTAGGGCCGATGCGGCATTGCGACCTAGCGAGTGGATCTTCGTTCGATCAGCTTCGAATAGATGAAGAATCTGAACCGCCGCATTGGCCGCCTGGTGCGCTGTGATTGCCGTGCCTTCAAGAAAAAAGCTGAGCCATTCCTCCCAAACACCCGCCGTGCGAACGCGCTGGAGCAGATCATAGTAACGATCGCGGTGAGTTTTGAAGTAGAGACTGAGATAGAGGAGAGGCTCGCGCAAGGTGCCTTTGGCGCAGAGAAGCAGAGTAATCAGTAGGCGGCCAAGCCGCCCGTTGCCATCGAGAAAAGGGTGGATCGTTTCAAATTGGACGTGGATGAGCCCAGCCTTCGATGAGAACAGGCAGTTTGTGTTTTTCATCGTGGAGAAAGTGTTCGAAGCGGTCCAGGCACTCCATCATGCGATCCGGCGGAGGAGGAACGAAGGCGGCGTTTCCGGGGTGGCTGCCACCAAGCCAGTTCTGGGAGTGCCGAAATTCGCCAGGCGTCTTGTTCGCACCGCGGCCGCCTCGCAGCAGAATTCCGTGAATCTCCCGGATGAGCCGCAGGGAAAGCGGAAAGTCGGCTTTCGTGCGACGAAGACCATGCTGCATTGCGGCAACGTAATTAGAGACTTCTTCGACATCATCGATGGGAACACCAGGCACAGCCTCGTTCTCGAACAGGAGCAAGTCTGAAAAGGAAGACTTAGTCCCTTCGATCTGTGAGGACAGCAGAGCCTCCTTGCGGACATACAAATACAAGAAGAGCCGTGTATCCGGTAGGAGGGTCGTCAAAGCGTCGAGCCGTCCGAGCGCCTGGTTTGCACGGTCCAGCTGCTGGTATAGCCCGGCAAGATCGACGGGCGGCTCTGGGGGCAAGGGTGGCGGCACAAAGGCTCGGACTGCTTCACCCGCTGTTGTGGTGAAGACGTACGTACCGAGCCTGGTGTTTCTTTCTTCAGTCATTTCCGCGCTATACAAGCCCGCTTTAATAAGGCCGCTATTTATTAAGCCATAGGAGCATTCGCTTTAATAGCATAATTCGGCAACTTGCGGAGCAGCTGCGACGTTTTGACCGGGACGGCGCACGGCGGATTCCGTTCCTCTCCGCCATGAGCATGCTCGGATCGAAGAACAACGAAACCAGAAGTTATCTGGAAATCGTGGACGCGCTGCGCCAGTACGGGGCTGCGCCGAAAGCGGGCATGGAGGCGTTGTGGCGTCGCCTGGTGTTCAATATTCTGATCTCCAACACCGACGATCACCTGCGCAATCACGGCTTTCTATACGCAGGGCAGGAGGGCTGGCGCCTGTCGCCGGCTTATGGCCTCAACCCGGTGCCGACCGACATGAAGCCGCGCATTCTCGGCCGCGCGGCACGTACTCGCCAAGTCGGAAATCGACCGCATCGCGTCCGCTTTTGAGCACGAGGATCTGCAGCTCGCAAGATCGGGCTGAGAGAAGGGGCCACGCGCGAACCGCACCAGCTGCGGTTCACTGACAGATGATTGCGAGAGCGCGATGGCCTTGTTGTCCCGGTTGTCCCGCTGATGCCCCAAGAAGACGTAAGCGGCTGCCCAGACACTGCCTTCAATCGCGTCCACCAAAAGCCCTTCGACAAATCGCTAAGACCGAACAACAGGCAACCGGCACTTTTGCGCGCGGGCGGCGCATGGACGTTCATTGGGAGACGATGATAAGCTTCCGCGCTCAAGCATCGCACGCGAGGGCGACGCGCTATTTCAAGAGCAAAATTTCTTACTGCTCGCTAGGACCTATCGAATGGAGCCAGATTCCAAGAACCCACGCAGCGGGGCAGATGGTTTGCGCGCCCTGGCGCAGCCGGTGGCCGCACCGCTCAGCCGCGCGGCAATATTCCTGGTGGTGATTGTGAAGCCGGGGTCCGAGAATCGCGCGATCGTGCGGTCGTTCTGCGCGGACCTGAGCGCGATAATTCGGGCGGTGGAAATGCGCGACCTCGAAGCCGGCCTTTCTTGCATCATGGGCGTAGGATCGGAGACGTGGGACCGGCTATTTGGGCCGCCACGGCCGGCGATGTTGCATCCTTTCCGGGAGATTCGCGCCGGAGGCCGGGAAGCGCTGGCCACGCCGGGCGATCTACTGTTTCACATTCGCGCGAAGCGCATGGATTTGTGCTTCGAAGTGGCGACGCAAGTCATGGCGCGTATCGGCGAGGCCGTCTCGCCGGCAGACGAAGTGCACGGCTTTCGTTATTTTGATGACCGCGATCTCATCGGCTTCGTTGACGGAACGGAGAATCCGCGGGGCCAGGAAGCGATGGACGCCGTATTCGTGGGAGAGGAAGACGCCGCGTTCGCCGGGGGCAGCTACGTCCTGGTGCAGAAATATCTACACGACATGGCGGGATGGGACGCGCTGTCCACGGAAGCGCAGGAGCGAATTATCGGCCGCAAGAAGCTTTCGGACATCGAATTGGAGGCGTCGGTGAAGCCAAGCTCATCGCACAGCTCACTCACTACGATCGTCGATGACGGGCAAGAAAAGAAAATCCTGCGCGACAACATGCCTTTCGGCCGGCCCACGCAAGGCGAATTTGGAACGTATTTCATCGGCTACAGCCGTTCCCCGGGCACGATTGAGCTCATGCTCGAGAATATGTTCGTCGGGCGGCCGCCCGGCAATTACGACCGGCTGCTCGACTTCAGTCGCGCCGTCACCGGGAACCTGTTTTTCGTCCCGTCCGCGACATTTCTGGACGACGTGACTGAAGAGCAGCCTGCCGATGCGTCGGTCTCCCCCACGACGCCGTCGGCGGTCGAAAATTCTCAACCCGTGCCGTCACGAAACCAGGGCTCACTCGGCATCGGTTCCCTGAAAGGAGATAACCCCGATGAATAATCTTCATCGCGAACTAGCGCCAATTTCCGATGGAGCATGGGCTCAGATCGAAGAGGAAACTTCGCGCACGTTCAAGCGCTATTTAGCTGGACGCCGCGTGATTGACGTGCACGCGCCGGAGGGCACGGCGCTTTCCGCCGTCGGCACGGGCCACTTGCGGACGATCGCAGCTCCAAAGGACGGCATTATCGCCAGGCAGCGCGAGGTGAAGGCGCTGGTGGAACTGCGTGTTCCCTTCGAGTTGAGCCGCCAGATGATTGACGACGTAGACCGTGGCGCGAACGACTCGGATTGGCAACCGGCAAAGGACGCCGCGCGCCGGATCGCTTTTGCCGAGGACGGCGCCGTGTTCGATGGCTATGCGGCCGCCGGGATCGTGGGCGTGCGTCAGGGAACCAGCAATCCGAAGACCACGCTTCCTGCCGACGTTCGCGAATACCCGCAAGCCATTGCGGAAGGCCTGAGTCAGTTAAGGCTCGTCGGCGTCAACGGTCCCTATTCGGTTCTGCTTGGCGCGGACGCCTACACGGCACTTGCCGAAACCAGCGACCATGGGTACCCAGTGCTGGAGCACGTCAAGCGGCTTTTGGACGATAAGATTATTTGGGCACCCGCTATCGCTGGCGCTTTTGTACTCACGACCCGTGGGGGCGATTTCGACTTGCACATCGGCCAGGACGTTTCCATCGGCTACCTCAGCCACACCGACACGGCGGTGCGACTGTATCTGCAGGAGACGTTCACGTTCCTGTTCCTCACCAGCGAAGCTGCGGTCGCGATTGGTCCTCCAGGGAAGGCGAAGAAGAGCTGACGCACGTTCGCTGGAGACGTTTCTAGAGCGAGCTCCGTCAAACCGATGTTCGCGATAGATAGTTTCGATTGGACGTGACGCGGCAGCCCTGCCACAGTTGTGTTGCCGATTCACAGCTTCGCAGCGGTGATTGGCACGAACCCTGGGGTTCCTTCCTTAGCCTTGTTGCTCCTTGTTTTCGAACCGCGGACTCCGCCGTCTGCAACGCAACAACAGAACGCGAGCAATTCGCGTTGGCAAGACATGTCGCGATTCCAAACCAGGAGGATCGTATGAAAAGATTGCCGCAGTACGCGCGGGTTCTGTTTCTGATGTTGGGTTTGTTCAGCTCGACCGTCGTTCCCATCGCCGCGCACGCCGACGATATTGTCGGCAGATTCACACTGACGTCCGAAGTGCACTGGGGCCGCATGGTTCTGTCGCCCCGCGATTACACCTATGGCATCTCGGCAACGCCGTGATGCCGATCGTGATCGTCCGTGCGGTGCGGGGAACGTCGGAGCGTATTTTCCAACGAGCATGACGGATGATCGCAAAGGGGAAGCGGACAAGCTGGTACACGAAAAGACCGACGGCGGAATGGTGAAAGATAAAGGAGTGATTCTCCATTACCGCATAGCGAAAACGATGCTGGAAACCGCAGCCAAGGCCCCGGAGCCGAAGCATGCAGCATCTTTGCAAGCGAAGTGATTGCAGGCCAATCGCGGGCAAGTGACGACTTGCCCGCGCGTTCTTCTCGATTTGAAGGACTAAGCGGAAGTGCTCATCGAACTATATGCAGCCTTACGCTGTGTCGGTCGGACCTGCAGCCCTACAGTCTTGATTTTGCAAACGAACCTCCGACCAACGCGCCGTCCCCCGGTGTTAGAAACGCCGCCAGGATAGCTAGGGATACGAGCCCTTAGGTCGTTTGATGAACGCCGCTACCGCAATGAATGCAAGTGCTAGCACGACATAACCGTTGACGCTTGCCTCGGGCCCAATCGTCGATCCCGTCAGCCAGCCGGGGCCATGGCGAGCAGCGCCCAGCAGATGCGCCGAATTCTGGTGGCCTTGGGTCGGCGCGAAGAAGATGAAAAACTCGGCGTAATCAAACGCCGCGTGGATTCCGATTGGTAGCCACAGGTCACCTGTACGACGCAGACAGAAAGCAGAGAATAATCCGAATAGCCCCGCGGACAAGACGCCCGCAGCCTTGTAGTTGGCATTGGAGAGGTGAGTGAGTCCGAACAACAGTGAGATCAGGATCGCCGCCGGCCAGAAGCCTGTGGCTTGCGTCAGCGTGAACTGTGCATAGCCCCGAAACACGGTTTCCTCGACGATGCCAACTAACAAGAATGCCGCGGCCCAGCCCACCCCGGCTGCAAGCGCTGACGCAGGCGTCATAACAAGTGATCCAAAGCTGTAGACATGCTCGGCCCTTTGCAGCACGCAGATGGCGGTCACCATGACTAGGCCCAACGCGTAGCCAAGCGCCAGTCTCTTCGCGGCTGCCGGAAATGGCCTTGAGCCGTATTCCCCCACGCGCCGTTTTTCGATCTTCGCCATCGCCGCCATCGCCACGAATACGGAGACGATGTTGGCTGATTCATACCCGAAAAGTCCTAGCGGTGACACCGTGCCCATGTGCGCCGCTCTCATGGCATTCCCGATTGTTGGCAGTTTCGTGACGAGGTACTGCAGCGCTGTGACTAGCACTGCGAAGAAAATGAAGAAGAGTAGCAGTCGCCACCCCACGCGGATCCCGTGCGGACCAACGAAAAATTTCCTCAAAGAGGTTTGCCCCTGAAGTCACTACGTGCGGGTTCGCAAATTGTTACCGGTTAACCGATTTCCGCACGCGTTCGGGTAGGCCTGAGGGGTTCGGACAAGAAGCTACCCCACGACAGCGTGTTCGCCCAATCAAAAGGGTTTTCGAAGATACTTCCTGTAACCTATTGAGAGGGTGCGGGTTGTGAAAACAGGACTCGTTTGCGCCGAAACCCGTGCGAGGTTCCATCTTCAGAATTTCAGTTGTAGTGAGGTACCCGGCTTAAATGCGCGCGAAGGCCGCAAAACGCCGGGCCCGCGCGGAGTAAGCTGAACTGCCCGAGACCGCCTGTAGAGTCACTTCCGGAACGGCTACTGTGTAGCGGACTTTTCAGTGGTTTCCGAGCGTGAGCCCCGCTTCAATTCATCGGACAAAACCACGGCCTCCGCGATCAGCTTCATGGATTTGCGCGTTTGCCGACTCTGTTGCTGCAAGACGAGGTAAGCCTTCTCTTCGTCGAACCCCAAATCGCGCTGCAAGATTCCCTTGGCGCGCTCGACGAGCTTGCGCGTTTCCAACCTTTCGGAAAGCTCGGAATTTTCCGTTTCCAGGCGCGCCATTTCGATTTCGGCGCCAACGAGAAATCCAACGGTCGAAATCAGCCGAATGTCGCGTTGCCGGTAAACGTGCGACTGAATGTGCTGAAGATTGATGACGCCGACCAATCTGCCGCGGCACATCAGCGGAACGGACAGGAACGCCTGGTAGCGGTCTTCGGGCAATTCGTTGAAAAATTGAAAGCGGGGGTCTCGCGAAGCATTTTGCGCGATCGCCACGGCCGTGCGGTGAGCGGCGACCCATCCGGTGATGCCTTGGCCGACGCGCAATTTGAGCCGGTCCACTTCCTTGGCATGGGGATTTTTGGAAGCGCGCAGAATGAGATCTTGTCCCTCCAGCACGTAGACGAAGCACGAATCACATTTGACCAGCGACACTGCGCAGGAGACCACCTGTTCGAGAACTTCGTGGAAAGGGTCGGCAGCAGCCATGCGGCTGCCAATTTCGTGGAGAAAATCTACTTCCGGGCTGCTGTATAGCGCGTGCGTATTGTCCATATTAAAAGTTATCGGCATTGAGCGGCGCAGTCCAATCGCGATTTTCGATGTAAATAATAGTCACAAACGCTCCGCGCGGCGACGGCGCTGCGGAACGCGATTTTTCTTGATGCTGTTCCTAAACGGAACGTACTGTAGGGTTTGTCAAGAAACCAAAAGTGGCGAGTCGGCCGGCTGCACACGGGTAGGTCGAGAGAGACCGAGGTTACGGAATGAAAAACTATGCTGCAATGCTAGAAGTCGCGCTGGCACAGGCGCGGGTTGGCTTGGCGGAGGGCGGCATTCCGATTGGCGCGGCAATTTTTGATGCGAACGGGAAACTTGTCGGCGCTGGCCATAATCGCCGGGTGCAACAAGGCGACCCTTCGGTGCACGGCGAGACGGACGCGTTTCGCAATGCGGGCAGGCAGCGGAGTTATCGCGACCTCGTCATGGTCACGACTCTTGCGCCTTGTTGGTACTGTAGCGGGCTGGTACGGCAGTTCGGATTCCGAACCGTGGTGGTGGGCGAAAGCCGCAACTTCCAGGGCGGAATCGAATGGTTGCGTTCGCTGGGCGTGGATGTGATCGACCTGGATTCACGAGAATGCGCGGAGCTGCTTGCGCAGTACATTGCCGAGCATCCAGAAGTGTGGAACGAAGATATCGGCGAAGCTCCTGCGGGTTGAAGCTGGGCGGGACAAGCGAGAATGGCGGGGGTAGGCCACCACCCTCGCTCGCGAGGGCTGCGCTAGAAGAGGACGCTCAGCGACATTTGGATCTGCCGCGGGCTGCCGATGGTTTTGTTCACGACGCCCAGGCCAAACGCGCAGTTGTAGAACGAGGTGTTTGTTTGGGCCGGACAACCCACGGGCAGCGGAGTTGTCCCTTCCACAGGAACGTTGTTGTAATACTGGTTTTGCGAGACGTCATCGAGCGGGATGTCAAAGCTCGGAGTATTGGTCAGATTGAAAACATCGAAGGTGTATTTCACCGAGAATCTTTCGTTGATCTTGGTGTTCTTCACGATGGATATGTCCGAGCGCCTTTGCCAGGCCTGGCGGAAGATGTTGCGCTGGCCCGTCGTGAAGTTGGTCTCGAAGGTATCGCCCGGTGGAATCGCACCATTCAAGTCGCCAGGACTCAGCAGCGGCAGCGTGAAGCACTGCGGCTTAAACGCAACGGGACCGTAAGCCCCCGACGCACCAGTGAGTGCGCTCTTGGGGGTGCAGCCCGCTGCCAGCGGGACGATCGGATTGGTAATGCCGTCGTTGACGCCGTAGAAGATGCTGCCGACCGCGCCCGTGTAATCAATAATGCTGTAGGGCTGACCACTTTGGAATACGGCGACGCCTTCGAGGCCCCAGCCATTCGCAACCTTTCCTTTCCACGAGGACTCCGTGGCGAGGCTGGGAAATTGGTAGAAGTACGTGAAATTGATGACGTGCGTGCGGTCAAAATCCGAGTTGCCGTAACCGGAGCGCAAATCGAGGGGGTTATTTCCGTTGTAGAACAAGCCCATGGCGCTTTGTTCGTCCAGCGCGTGAGAGTAGGTGTAGGAGAAGCCAAGCTGTAACCCGTGGCTCATGCGTTTTTCCACGTGGACCTGCAATGCGTTGTAAGCAGAAACGCCCGCCGCTGTGTAGGAAAGCGCTTCGGCTGAATAACCCAGGTAGGGAACACGAAAATCAACGTTGCCCCCTTCGTAGTTGTCTAGCATCTGGGTGCCGTCGGGAAGGGTGAGCGGAGCGCAAGTGGTGGTACAGCCCGGAGGTCCCTGCACGGTGTACCCGTAGGTGTAATTCTGCTGAAGCTGCGTGCCTTTGCGGATTGGGTTAGTCGGAGTGGCGATCTGCGACTGGTTGAAGGGCACGGGAATCACCTCGTGCCGACCCAGGTTGCCGACGTAACCGACGTCTATGGCCAGGTCATTGCGCGGCTGCCATTGAACGTCGAGAGTCTGATTCATGGTGTACGGCAGCTTGTTTGCGCGATTGTAAACACCGAAGGGGAATAGCGCTTGCCCCTGGAGAATGCCCGCGCCTATGCCAACTCCCGGTGCGCCCGTGTGCGGCAGGTAGTTGTCAATGGACGCCGGGTTGCCGTCGGGAGGAGGCCCAAGTGATGTGCCCCACGGATTGGTAAAGCCGTATGTGGTCGGGTCACAGGTTGGGATGTAGAACAAATAGAGTGACGACGGGGTGCATTCCTGGGCGCTCACAAACGGCGGCGCCTGATTGACTCCGAACGGTCCGCCGGTGACGACGCCCGCCGCGAAGCCAGGTGAAAGATATGTGAACAGCTCGCCACGGTCGTAGTAGAGGCCCCAGCCGGCGCGAACGACGAGCTTGTTGTTGAATCTGGCGGGACTCCAAGCCACTCCCAAGCGAGGCGCAAGACCCCATTGACGGCCGGTCAGAGTGGAATTGCTGACTCCTTTGGTGGGAAATTCCTTGTTGTTGCCGGCCACGATGATGCCGTTCGAAATGAGGGTGTCGGTTGCCGCATCGTAATCGTAATCCTTGGGATCGAAATTGTAGAGCCGCCCGTATTTTTCAGCGAGACCGCCATCGTCGTCAAAGCGCAATCCCACCGTGAAACTCAGGTTGGGACGAAACTGGAATTTATCCTGGACGTACAGCCCGCCTTCATTGGCGCGGAAGTACCGGTTTGCGTCGCCCTGCAGCACGTTTGTAGTCGCGTACTGATCCGAAGTATAGGGAGTGACGAAGCCTTGCAAGAACTGCGAGAGATCCACGGTGCCGATCATTCCCGTGAGTGGCCGTTGGTCGCGCGTATTGAGCTGGGTGTAGGAATATGCGCCGCCAAAAGAAAGGGTGTGCTTGCCTCGGCTCCACGTGGCGTTCACCGAAGGCATAAAGCGGTTCTGGAAAATCCCGGTGTTAGCGCCTTGGGCCTGTGCACCTTGGCCGATGGTCAACGCCGCAGCGTTGACATTGCCTGTATTCTCCGGTCCGCTGCCCAGTATGTTCACGATGGTCATGCCCGGGAAGAAATTGGAGCCGAATGTATTGATGGTGGCCTCTGCTGGAGTCGCGCCCGTGGACGATTCGACGAAGCTGGCAAATTGCGCGGGAGTGAACGGCTGTCCGATCGTGCTGTAAACTTTCTCGCGAATGAAACCGAAGACCTCGGCGACGCTGAGATTTGACGTCAGCGTCTGGGTATTGGTGATCGACGCGACTTGGCTGCCGGCATCGAGGTGCTGAGTAAATCCGGGGACGCTCGAGTAAGCGTAGGGTGCGATGCTCGGGTCGTGCTGGTAGTAATACTTGAGGGCCACGGTGTCCTTGGAGTTGACAATCCAGTCCAGATTGCTGACTGCTTGATCGGCGAGGAAATACGCGGTGCCAGGCGAGAGCGCGTTTTCCGGGAAGTTGAGCGATGGCGTGTTGCCGTCATTCCACGGGACCAGGTACTGGCCATTGGGCAGTTGGTACTGAAATATGCCCAAGGCTATTGGACTAATCTGGTTAGGACCGGTGCCAACGGTTCCGTTCAAGGCAGAACCGAAATTGACGTTTGAAATGTTGGCGAGGCAATTAGCCAGAGTGGCAGTTGCGCGAGTCGCACCGCAGTTAGCAGGTGTGAAGTCGAACGGAACAGTCACTCGCCCGATGCCGATCTCCTGATCGGAACTGTGCACGTGCTGGTATGCGAGATAGCCGAAAAGTTTGTTCTTGATGATCGGTGCGCCTGCGGCGCCGCCCAGCGTATAACGATGAAGTTCGGGCACTTTCAGATCGTTCGGAAGATTGGGATCCTGATTGAAAAAGAAGGGCGCGGCGTTGAGCCAATCCGTTCCGCGGTGCAGGTAAGTGGTGCCGTGGATCGCGTTGGTGCCGGAGGCGGTGCTCATGTCAATATGCGCTCCGCTGGTGGAACCCTGTTGCGCGTCGTACATGGAGGTATTGACGCGAACCTCCTCGATGGTTTCCGGAGCGGGCGTGGGCAAGGACTGGCCGACCGCAAGATAGGGTGACGCCGTGCTCTGCACGATTCCGCCGTTACCGCTCGCAGCGCCGCTGACTCCAGTGTTGTTCACGATGCGCGCGGAAGCCACCTGGCTGGTGCTCTTGCCGTTAAAAAGATTCTTGGCGTCCACGCCGTTCAGCAGAAATGTGTTGCTGGTATCGCGTTGTCCGTTCGCCCAAATCGGCTGGTTACCGAGGCCGGCATTGGCGCCCGTGCCAGCGGGTAGTTCGGCGTTCACGCCGGGAGAGAGAATCGCGAGGCCTGTGAAACTTCCTGTGGGCAGCGGGATTGCTTCCAGTTGCGCTTTATCGAGGACGTAACCGTTTGTAGTGTCCTCCGCGTTCAATAGGGGAGTTTCTTCGACAGTGATGGTTGTGCCCACCTGGCCAACTTTCAGCGAAAGGTTCAGACTCACGGTGCGATCGGCCTGCACCAGAATTGAGGGCACTTTTTTGGTCTCGAACCCGTCGTGCGTGAACGTGAGCGTGTAGGTGCCGATAGGCAAGTCAACGAACTCGTAGTTGCCGCTCGAATTGGTCTTCTGCGTTCGCGTGAGTGTGGTCTGATCGCCAACCAGCGTCACCAGGGTGTCCGCCAACACTCCGCCCGATGTATCCGTGATCGTGCCGGTGATGCCGCCCAGCGTTTGCTGCGCTTGTGCGGAGAGCGCGAAGAATAAAATCATCAAAGCGCATGAGATCACGACGTAGAACGAGAGACGAATTCTCTGAATCATGCACACCTCCCAAGGACATGGAGATACACCCACGCGCAAACGCCGTTCGACACAGCTCAAGTCTGGTTCAGGTTGTCGCGCGAAAATGGCAGTGTCGCCGGGCTCCGTACCCATCACCCCAAAAGAAGATGAGGGAAGTTACGCCAGTTGCCTGTGGAAAAGTGAGAGTATTTTTTGAATGAGCTGTATCAGGTATTTTTATTCCGCGAACAACATTAGTTTTTGGCGAACGCGGCGTTTTTCCTGCGGCGCTGGAACAGAAACCATAGCAGACCTGCAATCAAGTACACGAGATAGATGTACGGCAATTTGCCGTAGGGTCCTTCGGGCACGGGATAGAGATTGCCAACCAACGCCAGCAGCATAGCTAGGCCGGCGAGCGCGGAAGTAATTCGCGCGCCAGGACGCAGTGCGCCATGATTGCGCAAGTATCGGGGCAGCGCGACGCAAACCAAGCCATACGCAACGATGAAGCCGTAGGTTGCGAGCGAACCGAGCCAGCCGTAAACGTCAAGGCCGCTTGCACCACGCACCGCCAGCACCAGGACCGGAAGCACCGCGGCGATTCCCGTGACGACCACGGCGAAACTCGGCGTTTCGTTGCGCGCGTGCGTGGTGCGTAGCGAGCCATGCGCGAGACCGTTGTGAGCCATCAGCAGCAGCACGCGCGCGGCCGCGGTGATGCACGCGAGCGTACCGGCGAACATACTTACCAGCGCGCCGATATCAATCAGCAATCCAAGCAGCGGCACGCCGGCCACTCCCGCCACCACGTGCATCGGCGCCAGGCTGCTTCCCAAGTCTTGTCCGGAGGCGCGGAAGCCGAGAACTTCCGCGTAGGCGCAGACGGTGAAGAACGCGCCTCCCAGTACAGCGCTTTGAATCACGGCGCGCGGAATCGTCTTCAGCGGATTGCGCGCCTCCGCGCCCAGTGTGGTAGCGCTCTCAAAGCCGACAAAACTAAACAGGGCGAGCACGAGTCCGAGACGGAGGCCGCTGCCGGTCATACCGCGCAATTTCAGTTGATCCCAGTCAAGGGCCAGGCCGTGGCGCGCCAGCACGAGCAACACTACGATAATGATGACGGAAACGGACGCGGCTTCCATCCACAGCATCAGCCGCGCGGAAATCTTCACGTCGCGCCAGGCGATCCACACGGAAATTCCGGTAACGAGCACGGCGAGCAGGGCGGCCGATGCGCCGTGGCCGGTTGCGTCGCGCAGCAGCAGATTCGCGAAGTGATAAAAGCCACCGATTACGCTCGAGCCCGTCGCAACGTAGGCGAGCAAGAGGCTCCAGGCGGCGGTGGCTCCCAGCCACGGCGGCAGGATCATTCCAGCGTAGGTGTAAAGCGATCCGGGCGACGCCGAATAGCGCGCGAAGCGCGCGATGCATAAGGCCACGAGGAATATCGCTACGGTCGCCAGCGCATAAGCGAGCCATGTGCCGTTGCCGGCGAGCGCGCAAACCAGCGGAATTGTAGCCGCCGGAGTTGTGGTGGGAGCGATGGTGGAAACCGACTGCGCCAGAGTTTCGAGCGGGGAAAGCGCTTCGCGGCGTAAACCGTATTCCGCGATTGGAGAATTGTCCGGAGATGTCTGCGCCAGGGATGGCCGGTCCGTTGTTCCAACCAATTTGCCGGGTGCGACCATGACGTACCATACAGACGCAGTCGCAATCGCGCAAGCGGCGAATCATTCTGTGAGCGGAGATATATTGAAACGCTCGCTCGCCGCAGATGCGATGCGGAATTTTTTCGTGAACGAGCTAAGAGCTTGCTCCGGCGGCTTTTTCCGAGCGGAAGACGCCGCGTTTTGCGGCTAGTTCTGACGACCACAGAAGAATATCGAACAGGCGGGCGCGCTCCAGATTGTCCAGCCCGCGGATGGGATGAACCAGGCTCGCGGCTTGTTGCGCGCAAGAATGCAGGAAGCGATCAATGGAAACGGACGCCGCTTCGTCTGCATCGGCAAACGGGCTGGCGTTGCAGTGGTTCAAACGTTCGTAGCACTGCGCGATAAAATGGTCCACGCAAAAACGCCTGAGCTCGAGCGAGCACATTGCCGGACGTCCACAATTCGCCACGTCGCAACGAGCCGGTTTTTGCGGCGCGGATAAGCGGTTGTGTTTCTCATTGGATGATTCATAGAAATCTTCTGACATAGGTCCGTGGCCCTCGGCACCCTGATATGCTTTTGCCAGATATCTGGCTGCGATGATCGTGGCAATTTGATTCTGCGTTGCTCCTCTCAGTGGCCATGCTTGCTCGGCCAGTGGATCTCGTCTCAGCACGTTCGCACGCAGGGTGTCTGCACAATTGTCTCGGGTGATTCGGGAAGTTCGGCTTCGTAGGAATGAACTTTCCCACGGACGTCAATCAGCGACGAAAGAAGTTTGCGCACAGCCCGCGATTCCTCCCAGCAATTCTCTGCCGCTTGTTTTGCGCTATCCCAGAAGGTGAGCGCCTGAACCAGACGCGGCTCCTTGTGCGAAGTAAGCACGAATATTCCGGCGAACCCGTTTTGCTGCTTCAAAATCTCAGCTACTTCCCGGCGCACGCAGTTCCGCAGATGCTGCTCGCGGCCCGGCTTCGCGACGAACTCCACTGCCCGCGCGTTCAACGTGCCGCACTCGGCGCCATCGTGGTAGTCGAAGAGCATTTTCGCCATGCAGGAATCAATTTCGCTCACGGCCTTTACTGGCGTTTGCAAGTCTAGAGCGACATATGGACTCATCTTATAGTTCCTCA
Organism: uncultured Acidobacteriota bacterium; assembly: GCA_963795005.1. GTDB lineage: Bacteria > Acidobacteriota > Terriglobia > Acidiferrales > UBA7541 > Palsa-295. The sequence continues at coordinate 181,987 of CAWCGE010000003.1, forward strand.
GTTTCGCCCGAGTAGTACTGGGGCGCAGATGGGGGAGGCGCACTCCGGTGGGGTTCCCTGACCGGCAGGGCCGGAGTGCGCCTTGGGGATGGGAGACTAGCGCTGCACCATCACCCGGATTGGGCCACCTGCTCTCCCAATCCGATGTCAGTACAACTACGCAGAAGTAGTGCCACGAGCGCTCGAAGCGTTTCATCGTGGGAAAAATATTCTGTGAAGGCTGCATGTGCAGCTTTGGTGCAAAGAACCGGCGAAGCGAACAGAAAGATGAGCCAAGAGGCTTAACGGGCTTGGATTGCGTTAGTTATCGGGGCCGGGATATACTCGCGCCTTCCTTTCGAGGCGCGCGCGTGGAATTTTTTTCCTTCGATGAGGCCTACCTGAAACGCCTCCGTGACAGGGATTTTTTCACGGAGCAGCATTTCGTTGCGTACTTCCGAAAGCTTTTGCTGATCAAACTCAGGTCGCGGTTACGATCCTCGCAGGCGGTGGACGACATCGCGCAGGAAACGTTCTTGCGAGTCTTTAAGGCCATGCAAGCGGAGGGTGGAATCCGCCAGCCAGAGCGCCTCGGCTCGTTCGTTAACTCCGTCTGCAACAATGTGTTACAGGAGTTCTACCGGTCCGCGGATCGTGGCGCTCCTTTAGAGGATGACGCGCCGGAGCCGGCAGACAAGGTAATCGACCTCGAGGGGTTCCTGGTGACCAAGCAGACCGGCGAACAGGTGCGACATATTCTAGCGCAGCTGGGCGAGAAGGATCGGCGACTGCTTCGCTCTATCTTCTTGGAAGAAAAGGAGAAAGACGAGGTTTGCCGCGAATTCGGCGTGGACCGGGACTATCTGCGCGTTCTGTTGCACAGGGCCAAGCAGAGTTTCCGGTCTTTCTACGAAAGAGCTGACGCAGCCGGTTTGCCGCACCTGAAACAATGATCTGGGAAGATGAAACGCTAGGAGGTTCCCAGTCACTACTAATGTGACGAAAACCATGGAACATGCAGAGGCAGTCCAGCTAAAAGCGGCTGAACGCTACGTCCTCGGGGAACTGTCGGCTGATCTCCGCGCACAGTATGAGGAGCATTACTTCGGTTGTATGGAGTGTGCCGAGGAACTAAAGCTGGCGGCGGCGTTTGTCGAGAACACGCGAGCCGTGCTGGAGGTGGAGCCGGTGACTGCAGCTTCTCGCGAGCCTGCGGTTGTGGCAAACAGGCCTTCCTCGAGCGGCTGGCTTGCGGGATTGCTGCGTCCGAGCATTGCTGTGCCGGTCTTCGCGCTGCTATTGCTCTTCGCCGGTTATCAGAATTTGATTGTCATCCCTCATTTGAAGTCGACGGCGCCGTCTGGTTCGCCGCAAACTCTTCCGTCGTATTCTTTGCTCACTGCGGGTTCGCGCGGCGGAGAGCCGCTGACGATTACCGTGCCGGCAAACAAGCCGTTCAGCTTGTACATTGACATTCCTCCCGAGAGGCAGTTTCCTCGCTATGTTTGTGAGGTGGTGAACGCCTCGGGCGCGACAGAATATTCCTTGAACATTTCCGGCCAAGAGGCGCAGAATTCCCTGCAGTTGCTGATACCGCCCGCGACGTTGAAGCCTGGGAATTACACGCTGGTTGTACGCGGGTTGGCAACGGCGGACAGCGCGGCCAGTAGCGCCACCGAAGTAGCTCGCTATCCATTCACACTCGCATTTTCAAAATAAACAATTGCAATCCTGACGCAGGAGGCGAATTCCCATGGCGGACGAACGCATCAAGAAGATTTATCTCTACAACGCGCACGGGTACGGCTTGGGAGGGCAAATTGAGCGGCCGTTCCAGCATTTCATTGACGTCCAAGCCATGGGTTCGCTGCCGCAAAGCGGCGGTCATGGGATCGCGCGCGTCGAAAATTTTAACGTCAAGGATATCGTGTCGTTCAAGGCCGCCTACACCGAGGTTTCCGGAAGCCAGAATCCCGAAGAATGGAAACTACACAACCCTTGTTTCGGCGACCGTCGAGGGTTTTCCTACATTCATTTCGTCGCGCACGGCACGGCGAGCCGCACGAGCCCTCTGGATTCGGCAGTAATCCTCAGCAAGCAAGGCGACAATTACAAGCTCTACGCTCGCGATATCATTCAGCATCCGTTGCACGCGGATCTGGTGACTATTTCGGCCTGTCACGGCGAGGGAGTGCGTACCTATTCGGGCGAAGGACTCGTCGGACTTTCGTGGGCGTTTTTGCGCGCCGGCGCCCATGGCGTGATTGCCGCACTTTGGGAGGTGAATGACAATTCCACGCCGCAGCTCATGGATCATCTCTATGCGGAAATCAGCAAAGGCGTCCCGCCAGCCACTGCTTTGCACGATGCGAAACTCGTTCTGCTCCATTCCGGCACCGTGTACCGCCGTCCGTTTTACTGGGCGCCCTTTCAATTTTATCGGGGCGCGTGAGCACGAAAGGGAATCAAGCTTTATACTCGGACGATGCCAAAAGTGGCTTTATTCATTCCCTGCTTCGTGGACCAGTTGAGCCCGCAGGTCGGCATGGATATGGCGCACGTTTTGCGCCGGATTGGCTGCGACCTGGATTTTCCCGCCGAACAGACTTGCTGCGGACAACCCGCGTTCAACACTGGCTACTGGAAAGACGCTCGGCCGCTCGCGGAGCGGTTCGTGCGAGTGTTTCGGGAAGCGGAGGCGATTGTTTGTCCCTCGGGTTCTTGCACCACGATGGTTCGCAATTTTTACCCCGAACTGCTTGCCGGCAGCCCTCTGCACGACGAAGCCGTGCACCTTGGCCGGCGGGTGTATGAATTTTCCGAGTACCTGGTAAAAATTGCGCGCGTTGGCGACGTCGGCGCCACCTTCCCCCACCGCGTTACCTATCACGATGCCTGTCACGCTTTGCGCGAGCTGCGCTTGAAACAAGAGCCGCGCGAACTGCTGCGCCACGTGCGCGGAATCGAAATGGTGGAAATGCCGTACAGCGAGGAATGTTGCGGTTTCGGAGGAACCTTTGCCACGAAATTTCATATGATTTCAGCGGCGATGGGCGATACCAAAGCGGGAAATGCGGAAAAATCGGGCGCGGAGTATGTGACGTCCACTGATCCCAGTTGTTTGATGCAGGTGGAAGGAATTCTGCGACGGCGAAATTCACCAGTGCACACGATTCATTTGGCCAGCATCCTGGCGCAGACCGGCGGCGCGCAGGAAGTTGCGCCTGGCGCGGCGGTCAATTCATGACCGAAGCCCAGGATTTTCTTAGGAACGCGACGACGAAGTCCGCCGATCTGGTTCATCGCCAGATACTGCGCCGCGGAATCGATCACTACGATGCCGCGGTCAGCGGGGGCCGCTCGCGGTTTCTCGATTGGCAAGCGGCGCGCGAAAAATCCCAGAGCATCAAGCGCGAAGCGGTGAACCATCTCGATCGTTACCTGGAAGAATTCGAGCGGCAGGTGAAGGAACGCGGCGGCCACGTATTCTGGGCAGAAAACGCGGAAGATGCGCGGCGCTATATTCTGGAGCTAGCCGTCAATCGCGGGGTGCGCACGATCGTGAAATCAAAATCCATGGTTGCCGAGGAGATCCATCTCACGAGGGCACTTGAAAAACAGGGAATCCAGGTTTTCGAGACGGACCTTGGCGAATTCATCGTGCAGTTGCGCAATGAGCCGCCCTACCACATCGTCACGCCCGCGATGCACCTCACGCGCAGCGATATTGCGGCGCTATTCAAGGAAAAACTCGGCGGGATTGACACGGACGATCCACAACAATTGGTAGCAGCGGCCCGCCACGCTTTGCGCCGCGCATTTTTTGCTGCTGAAATGGGAATCACCGGCGCGAATTTTCTGGTGGCGGATTCTGGAATGGTTGCGATTACTACCAATGAGGGAAACGCTGATCTGGGTATCACCCTTCCCAAAATTCATGTAGTGCTCTCCGGCATCGAGAAAATCGTGCCGCGCATGGAGGACCTGGCGATTCTCTGGCCCGTGCTGGCGAGTTCCGGCACCGGCCAGCCCATCACCTGCTACAACACGCTGGTGGGCGGGCCGCGTCGCGCGGACGAATTGAGCGGGCCCGATGAATTTCACGTTGTTTTGCTCGATAACGGCCGCACGGAACTACTAGCCGATCCAGAACAGCGCGATGTGCTGCACTGCATTCGCTGCGGAGCTTGCCTGAACGCCTGCCCGATCTATCGCAATGTCGGCGGCCACACGTATGCCACGACGTATCAGGGCCCGATCGGCAGCGTGATTACGCCACATCTGCGCGGGCTGAATGAATTTCAGCACTTGTCCCAGGCTTCATCGCTTTGCGGCGCGTGCACGGAAGCGTGCCCGGTGAAAATTGACCTGCACCATCATTTGTTACACAATCGCCGAAACGCGGTGGATCGAGCGCACCGGCTCTGGCGGGAGCGCATCGCCTTCAAGCTGTGGCGCTGGAGCATGATGAGTGCGCCACGTTTCGGATTTCTTGGGTCGCTTGGCCGTGGCGCGTTGCGATTTTTCTACGCGCTCGGACTCGAAGGAACGTCGCTCGATCCATTGCGCTCGTGGACGAAGGATCGCGCCGCGCCGCCCATTCCAACCGCATCATTCCGCAGTCTTTGGAAGGAGCGCCATGGCGCAGATTGAAAATCCGGGGCGCGAACGAATTCTTGCGCGCATTAGGACAGCGCTAAAAGCGCCTGCGCTTTTTCATTGGACAAGCGAAGCCACGCGGAGCTTGCAGCCGATCTTCGCGCCTATTTCCGATGCGCTCGAGCGCTTCCGGCGCGAGTGTGCCGGCAACCACACCGAGCTGATTGTCACGCCCGATTCGGGCGCAAGCAAGCAAGCCCTGGAAAGCTTGCTGGCATCCTTGCCTGGTGGCGAAATATTTGTGCAGGACGCGCCAAAGCTGCGCCAACCATCTTCCGGTTTGCAGGGTCAAAACGACGTTCGCTGGTCGAGTGAAGGCGGGCCGCGTGAAAATTCTCAGGCGACCATTACTTTGGCGGAAGTTCTCGTCGCGCAGACCGGTTCGGTGATGGTTTCGGCGGCATGCGGCGGCCGCGGAGCGTCTATTGTGGCGCCGGTGCACATTGTTGTCGCGAGCATCGGCCAGCTGGTACCCACACTCGATGACGCATTCGCGCGAATCCGTGAACGCGGTACGGTCGCAAAAAATTCCTATCTTTGCCTCGTCACCGGCTCCAGCCGCACCGCGGACATCGAGAAAATTCTGGTGATGGGCGCGCACGGGCCACGTCGCTTGGTTGTGATACTTGAACTCGCCCCCGAATAAGCTCGGTCGAGATTGTTTTGACATTGTGGTCGAAGTGGAGGGCTGGACCTGTCAGCGCGACATTCGATTGACCAGTACGAACACGAGGAGCGCGATCAAAAATATCAGTGAGATATAGGCTCCTGCGGTGCGGTCCCACGTGTTGCGCAACTCCACGGTTACTTGGTGCGCGCCGCCAGGGAGCGCTACCAGCATTTGCGCGGTCTCCGGAGCCGCCGCGGGTACATCGCTGTTTCCGTCCACTTGAACTTGCCATCCGGGATAGCTAAGCAGCCGTAGCGCGAGCGTCACAGGCGCGTTCGCTTGCGCCGAAAACCACCGCTGGTTCGTGCTCCAACGTTGAATGTGAAAAGTCACCTGAGCTGCCGGCGCTGCTTCGGCCGTGGATTCGCCAAACTGTCGGATCGGCGGCGTGGGTGATTTGGCGATCAATTCACCGTCAGCATCGCTGCCCGGTAATTGATAGCGGTCGGAGCCCAGCGGCTGATATTCGTCGGTCCCTTCGTAGCCAACGCCCGATTGAATGGCCTTAGCCAGCACGGGAATGTCTTCGCTGTCCCACCAGGCGTCCCTAACGATCACCGTACCGAGCGATCCCAAAGCGGCAACGATCAACACCCAGCAAATCCATTGCTGCTTCCTTCTGCCGACGGTTGCGGCCACGAAAAATGCGAGTACACAATCGAGTGGTCCAAGCCAGCGCCAGGGGAATTGCACAAATTCCAGTTTCGGCAGCAAGCGCCACAGAAACAGGCTTGCCGGAAACATGAAAAATATCGCGGAAGCGCCGAGCGCGGAAAGCATCGACCAGAGAGGCCCAAATTCTCGGCGGCGGCGAGCGGCGAAAACTGCCGCTATTGCCGCCGTGAGGATCACTCCCAACGCCACGCCGGAAACTTTCCAGTTAAAAAAGAGAAATTCCGGATCGCCGCTGCGTGTGAAAAGAAAATTCTGCTCGGGGCGCAGCATGTCCGCGAGAGCCTGGTGAATTTGCACCCAGCGCTGTTCCCAAGCGGCCGGCAAGATGTAGAACGCAGCGAGCCCGAACCCGCCGGCCATTCCAAGTCCGCCAATGAGCAAGGGTTGGGCGCTGCGCCGAGAGATGGACGCCACCACGAGCAGCAGCGCCAAGGAATAAGTCGCCAGCACCGCCGCAGGAGCGTTCGATAGCCAAACCGCTGCAAACGGAATCGCTAAAAATGGCCAGGCGCGCCAGCCGTCCCGCAACACCCGCAGCACGCCCCACAACACTAGCGGAAATAGCGCGCTGGCCAGCAGTTCGGCGAAGTCGCTGCGCAGGTAAACAACTACGAGGTGATACGGATTCACTGCGTACAGCACGGCAGCTATGACGGCTTCGCGCGGCGCAAGCCATTCACGCGCGAAGTGCCACATCGACATTCCCGCTAAGACCAGCGCCAGCCAGATGAAGGTTCCCGGCGCTAATTTCCAGGGCAGTGTCGAACCGAGGGCCGCGCCCAACATCCAGGATGCGGGAGGGTAAAAAATAAAGCGCGGCTCTCCGAAACCCCAGTTGGCCCATTCCGCCCAGCGCGGAAACGCAATTCCCTCGCGCCATTGGCCGGCGACGTCCAGCCAGGACGCGAGATGGAACTGAAAATCGTGGCCGGAGGCGTTTCCGAGAAAGAGCATCGGCGCTACAACAGCCGTCGCCGCAATGGCCACGAGCAACAAGGCAGTTCGCCGCGAACTCGGGACCGCCTCCGGCTTCGCGTGCGATACCGATTCGATTATCGCGGTTGATTGAATTGCGCTCAATCCTTCAAGTGTGCAACAAAACTGAAACTCACCCTAAAGAGAATACAGAATCGAGCGAACATTGCGCCACTCGCGAATGCGGCCACGTGCGTGATCTGGGCATCGAATACCGACGGTCGTAGCGCCTTGCCAATGCGCCGCTGCTGCGGGTAGAGTGCTTCGGGGCCGAACGACCACTATTCTGCAGCATCCAAACGCGCCGCGATCCGCGCGCGAAGACGCCGCAAATCGCGAACGCATGCAGCGCTGCTGATAAGAGATCAACATGGAACCCTTGTTAACAGAAGAAGAACAGAGGTTGCGGGCCAATCGTGAGCGCGAAGCCCACTGGAGGCGTTGGGGCCCTTATCTAGCCGAGCGGCAATGGGGCACCGTCCGGGAAGATTACAGTCCCAACGGCGACGCCTGGGATTATTTCCCGCATGACCATGCGCGCTCCCGCGCCTATCGCTGGGGAGAAGACGGCATCGCCGGATTCTGCGATCGTCACCAGCACATATGTTTTGCTCTTACGCTCTGGAACGAGCGGGATCGTATCTTGAAGGAACGTCTTTTCGGCCTGACCAACCGGGAGGGGAATCATGGCGAGGACGTCAAGGAGTACTACTACTATCTGGACGCCACCCCGACCAGTTCTTACCTGAAATTTCTCTACAAATATCCGCAGGCGGCGTTCCCTTACGACCTTCTGCGGGAAGAAAACAGCAAACGCACGCGGCTCCAGCCGGAGTTCGAACTGATCGATACCGGAGTTTTCTCTGAGAATCGCTACTTCGACGTTTTCGTCGAGTACGCGAAAGCCACGTACGAAGACATTATAGTGCGCATCACGGCATGGAACCGCGGGCCGCAGACGGCGCCGCTGCATCTGCTACCCACTTTGTGGTTTCGCAACCGCTGGGGCTGGGGTGATCCGTACGACCCGCCAGTAGTCAGGCGACTGAAGCCGGTGGAAGGTGCCGAGCTATTCGAATTGAACGAATTTCATTACGGGAAGCGCTGGCTGCTCATCGAGGGCGCACCAGAGACGCTCTTTACGGACAACGAAACAAACATGGAGCGCCTGTTCAACCAGAAGTGCAAGACCCCCTACGTGAAGGATGCTTTCCATCGCTACCTGCTGAACGGCGAGCGTGGCGCGGTGAATCCGGCCATGACTGGAACGAAATCAGCCGCTCACTTCGCCGCAGAGATCGCCCCGGGCCAGAGCTGGACGATCCGCCTGCGCCTGACCGACCAGGATCTCTCCCAGGCGCCAGCGCCAGCGAAGGATTCGTTTGGACCGTCGTTCAACGCGCTTTTCGAGCTACGCAAGAAGGAAGCGGACGAATTTTACGAGAAGCGCAGTGATCCGAACATAAGTGACGACGCGCACCGCGTGCAGCGGCAGGCCTTCGCAGGACTGCTTTGGTGCAAGCAGACGTATCACTACGATGTGCGCCGCTGGCTCGAAGGCGATTCGACGCAGCCAACGCCTGATGCCGCCCGCAAACAGGGACGCAACCACGAATGGACCCATCTCTACAATTCCGACGTGATTTCCATGCCGGACACCTGGGAATACCCGTGGTACGCATCCTGGGACTTGGCGTTCCACTGCGTCTCGATGGCGCTGATTGATCCCGAATACGCGAAGCAACAGCTGATTCTCTTCCACCGCGAGTGGTACATGAACCCCAGCGGGCAGGTTCCCGCATACGAATGGAATTTTTCCGATGTGAATCCGCCGGTATTGGCCTGGGCGACTTGGCGCGTTTATAAGATCGCGGGACGCGTCGAAGGGAAGGAGGACCGCAACTTTCTGGTGCGGTTGTTTCACAAGCTTCTGCTGAATTTTACCTGGTGGGTGAACCGCAAGGATCCGGAAGGAAAGAACGTATTCGAAGGCGGCTTCCTGGGTCTCGATAACATCGGCGTTTTCGACCGCTCTTCACCGCTGGGACCGGGGAATTTCATCGAGCAGTCGGACGGCACCAGTTGGATGGCCATGTTCTGCCTGGATATGCTGGCCATGTCCATGGAGCTATCGCATGACGACCCGGCGTACGAAGACGTGGCCAGCAAATTCTTCGAGCACTTCGTATACATCGCGCAGGCCATGAACGATATCGGAGGCGAAGGGATCGGCTTGTGGGACGAACAGGACGGTTTCTATTACGACGTGCTGCATTTGGGGAAGACGACGCACTTGCCGATGAAAGTTCGCTCGATCGTCGGATTGACTCCGCTTTTCGCAGTCGAAGTTTTTGAGCCGGAGGATCTGGCACGCGTGCCTGGATTTTGCAAGCGGATGGAATGGTTCCTTAAGCACAACCCGGACGTGTCCGAACACGTGGATATGAGCCAGAAGACGGATAAGGGCGCGCGGCTGCTGCTATCCATCGCCAATCGCACAAAGCTCGAGCGCATCTACAAATATCTGTTCGACGAGAACGAATTCCTGTCGCCCCACGGAATTCGCGCGCTCTCGAAATTTCATCAGGAACATCCCTTCGTTCTCGATGTGAACGGACATCCTCAATCCGTTGACTACGAACCGGCCGAATCAACCGGCGACTTGTTCGGCGGAAACTCCAATTGGCGCGGGCCAGTGTGGTTTCCGATGAATTTCCTGATGATCGAATCGTTGCAGCGGGTTCATCACTATTACGGCGACGAATTCAAGGTGGAATATCCGACTGGCTCAGGAAAGCAATTGACGCTGTGGAACGCGGCTCGCGGAGTTTCCCGGCGGCTCTCGCATCTTTTTCTCCAGCGCGACGGCCGGCGCGCGGTGTATGGCAATGTCGAACTCTTTCAGAGCGATCCGTTCTGGCGGGACCTGATTCTATTCTACGAATATTTCAATGGTGATAACGGCATGGGGCTGGGCGCCAGTCATCAGACGGGTTGGACCGCACTGGTCGCCAAGCTGATCGAACAGAGCGGGGAATAAGTGTTGCTCGCGAAGCCGCCCAAGGGCTCGGGCATCTAAAAATCGCTGACCAGACCAAGGCCTAGCGAAACGCGGTTGATGTAGTTGAAATACGCCACGGCCAGCACGGTTTCGCGCACGGCGGCATCGTCCCATCCGGCTTTTTTCAGAGTGTCTGTATCGGATTCCCCAATGTCATCGGGATGCCGCGTCAATTTTTCGGCGAACCGGAACAGCTCCTTCACCTTGGGTTCCACGGCAGCGCTTTCGTAGTCCGTAGTCAGCTTCCGCGCCAGATTTTTCTCCACGCCGAAACGCCGCAGCAACTCCATGTGGAACATGATGCAGTACGTCGAGGAATTGATGCCGCTGACGACCAGCCCTACCTGTTCTTTGATCAGCATAGGCAGCGCGCCGTCAGCCATGATGGCCGGGCTCAACTGCAATTGCGCTTCGATGGCGGCGGGCTTCGCGCCGAGCGTCTTGAAATAGTGTGGGAGAAAGCCCAGGTCTCGTTCAATTTTTCCGTAAATTGCGCGCAGGTGCGCGTCCGCCTGTGATTCTTCAATTTCGTTTACGAACGGCATTGAGTGGGCTCCTCGGATGATGGGAATGCGAAGAATAGAACTGTAATCGCCCCAGGAGAGAAGTGTAACACGATCAAATTAAGGCGCGGTTAAAACCGGTTCTCGCAGCCCGCTGCACGCGGCCGGGCGGGCTATGCGTCAGCTTCCACCAATTCGATCAGGACCTTCTTCGCTTCGGGCGTGGCGGCGAGAAAGAAGTTGACGCGCGTCCCATCGGCGCCGGCGCGCGTAACGGGATAGATGGGAGCAAGGCCGAATCGCGAGCGCAGGATGGCCGTCGCGCGGTCCACATCGCGCACATAAATCTCCACCTGCTGAATGCCTTCGCCGAATTTTTCCAGAAAGCGGGCAATTGCGCCGGCACCGCCCGGTGCGCGCGTGGTCAAAATGTCAAATTCAATCGAATCTTCCAGGTGGAGTTCGTACTCCTGTGCATCTTGGTCGGGCGGAACATTCGCGAGGCGCGGTGAATTGTTGGCGGCACGGATTTTCTCGAATGTCTCGGGATGTACGGCCACGCCGACGACAACGGTTGAGGGCGGGAGTCGCCCGTGGTCCGCGGCATTTGCATTCGGCAGGGTTAGCTCGCGGAATTCAGGATCGCTGGCCCACTGCCTGAGGAGGGGCGTGCACAAGTTGACTCCCGCGATGTACAACTTCATCGCGGACTCGGCTTTTTGCTTGGCGTCGGAACCGGCGAGATCGTGAATCCATCGCGCGATGTCTGCGGCTTCCGTCATGTGCAGCGAATGGCGCTATCGGATACTGGCGTGCACAGCTGGCGCGGCGTTCACGTTCGAAAGCGTAACGTACGTCGGTCCGTCCGCACGCACGGTGACCGGCACATCCCAGCGTTCGCGCGCGTCGCCGGCGGTGGCGTCAATATCCAGCGTACTGAGCCAGTAGTTGCCCGGACGAACTCCGCGGATGTAGCCCTGGCCCTGCAAATCCGTTTCCGCGCGAGCCACCAGGTATTTCGCTTGCGCCAATTGTCTGGTTTCGCGGCTGGTATCTGTTTGTCCCTGAGCTTGCAACATATCCCATTTGTGTCCCGGATTTACCTCCTCCAGACTCAGGTCAATGCCGTCGGTGGAAGTGGGATTCTGGATCAGAAAGGCTCGCACGGCGTCCATATATTGTTTCTTCAGCCGGGCGTATTTGTCCGGATCCTTTGTTTTGTCCTCGGGCTTGTACTTGGGCGTGGGGAATACCACGGTCGAGTCGCCAATCATTCTTTCCACGTACGCATGGAAAAATTCCGGCACGTTCATGATGTCGTCCGGTTTCAATTTTTTGACGAAGGCTTCGCCCGAAAGGTTCACGCAGTGATTCGACTTCATCCAGGCCTTCATTTCTTTGGACACTTCCAGAGTGTCTATGAAGTCGTTCATGTTGGCGCCGGGGGACACCACCGCCGCTTCCTTTTGGATATCCGCGTAGCTTTTGCTCAGCAGATAGAAGGGAAATGAGCGCACCGGCTCGTCAATACCGCCCGCAGGAGTGATGCGCGCCACAAATTGCAGCGAGCCGCTCTGGGCCGCGGCGCGCGGCGCAAACACAATCACACCGAAAAGCAAACAAACCAAGACTCGCGAGAGGATTTTCATAGGGCACATCGTAGCAGATGGGAACCGCTGCAGCTACGGCGTGGTCCTTAAGGTAAACGCCGGGCAAACAAGCAGGTCGCGAAAATGGCCGGAAGCGCTGGCCGAACACAAGGAGGATCAGTACAGGTGGAACGTAACTTCGATCGTCTGGCGCACCGGCGCCGGCCTGCCGTTTGGACCCGCTGCGGGCCTGAATCTCCATGTGCGTACGGCTTCGATGGCTTTCTCGTCGAGGCCGAGCCCGAGGCCCTTTACGACTTTAATGTCCGTGGCTTTGCCGTCCGGCGTGATGATGGCGACCAGCAACACCGTTCCTTGATACTTCGCCTTTACTGCTTCATCGGAATACTGCGCTTGCGGACAGTAGATACATGCGGGATAACCGTAACCACCAGTGCCAGCGTTGAAGACGCCGCCGCCGGTGCCGCCGCCCTCTCCGGGTCCAACGCCTCCGCCACTGCCGCTCCCGACGCCCGTACCGTTCCCGGAGCCGATACCATTGCCGCTGCCGGGACCGTTTGAGTCATTAAGAACTTTCGACAGCGGGTCGCCCCAATTATTCATGTTCGGGCTGGGCAATTTGAGTTCAGGCGGACCCAGAACCGTGGGAGTCATGGCCAGTCTGGCATTCGGATTCGTGACTACCTTGGGAGGCGTGAACTGCGTCATCGAAAATTTGGGCAGTTTACCCACGCTGGCTGGCCGGGGATCGTGAGATCCACCACCGCCACCACCGCCGGCTTTCTTTGTGCCGGGAGGAAGCTTCGGCAAAAATGGCGAAATCGCGATCACGTCAACTTTCGAGTTCGCCTTCGTGGTCGCCGGGTTCAGCAAGCCGGGAATCAGCGGAAGAATAATCAGCACGAGAATGACCACGTGAAAAGCCATGGAGAGTGCCTGCACGCGCGTGAATTGGGTGTTCTTCGACCATATTTCCTTAACGGCGACGGGCTTGCTGGTGGTTTGCAGCGGTGGCAGTTTCGGCGGCGAAATCATGTCGCGCAGATTCTGCCAAAGGCTCCCGAACCCCGCGTTCCAGTTCACCAGCAGGTCGGAATTCACCGCTCCGCGCGGCGCGGAACGAAACAGCTCTTTGAGGTTGGACCTGGTGCTATCGCCGAATCCCTCCGGCACGAAAACCTCGGGCTTGCCGCCTTTCAACTTGATACGGCGCTCGGTAAGGAAATCCTTCAGGTTGGAAAAGAAATTCCTCAGCTCGGACTGCTCGGTCGGTGATTGGAAGCGTCCAATCGGCATACCGGGTTGGGCCGTCGTGCGGTCGGGGTCGTTGATTCGCGTCGTGAAGTCTGCCATTTGAGCTGCCTGGAATCCCCCGTGCAATCTTATTTAAGCTTAGACGCACAGTCGCGGAAAAGGATGTCCGGCCGGGCACGGCTGACACCGTTCAAAAACCATTGTAACATACGAGTTGCAACTTTCGTGACGAAGCAATAGGCAGCAGTGTTTCTGAACACGCCGGTCAAGCGTGTCCCTAGGCTGTCACACATGACGCTGCAGCACAATAGAGAAAGGCATCCGAGCCCTAGAAATGACCAAACCGATCGACCTGAAGAGCACCCTGAACCTGCCGAAAACGGATTTCCCGATGAAGGCCAAGCTGCCCGAACGCGAACCGGAGCAACTCGCCGCCTGGGAAGCCATGGGGCTGTACTACCGGATACTCGAATCGCGCGCCAATGCACCGCTTTATGTGTTGCATGACGGGCCGCCCTATCCCACTGGCGAAATTCACCTCGGCACCGGCATGAACAAGGTTCTGAAAGACCTGATCGTAAAGTCGAAAACCATGTCCGGCTTCCGTTCGCCTTATATTCCGGGCTGGGATTGCCACGGCCTGCCCATCGAAACAAAGGTTGAAAAAGAACTGGGCGGCAAGACTAGCAAAGTTCCCGCCGCGCAGTTCCGCCGCATGTGCCGCGAATTTGCCGCTGGGTTCGTCGAGAAGCATAAGGTGGAATTCAAGCGCCTGGGCGTGTTTGGCCAGTGGGACAAGCCTTACCTTACCATGGACCCGCGCGACGAAACTTCCATCGCCAGAGCCTTCATTGATTTCTTTGAGAAGGGCTACGTCTATCGCGGACTAAAGCCCGTTTACTGGTGCATCTTCGACCGCACAGCGCTGGCCGAAGCCGAAGTGGAATACGAAGACCACGCGAGCCCCTCGATCTGGGTGAAGTTTCCGCTGCTCACGGGCGAAAAATCAAAACAGCTCGGCTTGGGCGACGATGTCTCCGCGCTCATATGGACGACCACGCCCTGGACGCTGCCCGCCAACCGCGCCCTCGCGTTTCATCCTGATTTCAGCTATGCGGTGGCGGATACTTCCGCGGGAAAACTGCTGCTCGCGAAACAGCGTGTGAGCGCCCTGCCGTCCGAGCTGAATCTTGAAATTCATGGAGTGCACGGCAATTGGAAAGGAACGGATTTCGCAGGCGTGAAATTCCAGCATCCCTTTCTGGAGCAGCAATCGCCCGGCGTTCTCGCCGATTACGTTACGCTCGATCAAGGTAGCGGAATCGTGCATACCGCTCCCGGCCACGGGGCGGACGACTTCCGCACCGGCCAGAAATATGGCCTCGAAGCCTACGCGCCTCAGGATGACGAAGGGCGTTTCGTCGAAGGCTTGCCCGAATACAAAGGCAAAAACGTTTTCGAGGCCAATCCGATCGTCGTCGAGCTACTGAAAAAGCGCGGCATGCTGGTTGGCGAACGGAAAATCACGCACAGCTATCCGCATTGCTGGCGCTGCCACAATCCGGTGATCTTCCGTGCCACCGAACAATGGTTCATTCACATGGATTCCGGCACGTCCGCGATTCCCGCGCCGAAAGCTCCGCCGCTGCGCGAGCGCGCGCTCGAAGAAATCGACAAAGTGAAGTGGCTCCCTGCCTGGGGTCACGACCGCATGAGAGAAATGGTCGCTGGACGTCCCGATTGGTGCATCTCGCGACAGCGCTTCTGGGGCGTGCCGCTGATCGTTTTTTATTGCGACGCTTGCGGAACTCAATTGAAGGACGCCGCCGCGCTGCGCCACGTGCTGCCATTCTTCGGGCGTGAAGGCGCCGACGCCTGGTTCACGCACTCCGCCGAAGAACTGTTGCCGCCGGCAACGAAGTGTTCCTGCGGCGAGGCAAAATGGCGGAAGGAATCTGACATTCTCGACGTGTGGTTCGATTCCGGGTCCACGCATCTCGCCGTGCTGACGCGCGACAACCAGCGCTGGCCCGCCGACGTGTATCTCGAAGGCCCCGATCAGTATCGCGGCTGGTTCCAGAGTTCGCTGCTGGTCGGCATCGGCACACGCGGGGCGTCTCCATACCAGCAGGTCGTGACGCACGGCTGGACGCTCGATGAAAAAGGCGCGCCGATGTCCAAGTCCCTCGGCAATGCCATCTATCCTGCCGAACTCTGCGCGAAATGGGGCGCTGATCTGCTGCGCGTCTGGGTCGTCTCACAGGATTACACCGCAGACGTGCGCATCTCCGAAGCGATGATGACGCAGCTCGCCGAAGCCTATCGCAAGATCCGCAACACGTTCCGCTTCGCGCTCAGCAACTTGAACGACTTCGATCCCGCGCGCGATGCCGTCGCGGATGCCGATTTGTGGGAGATGGACGCGTGGATGCTGCGGCGCACCGGCGCGCTGGTGCGGCAGTGCCGCTCGTGGTACGACAGCTTCGAATTTCATCGCGTATATCATGCGCTGCACGATTTCTGCACGGTGGACTTGAGCGCGTTCTATTTTGATGTGCTGAAGGATAGGCTGTACACGTTGGCGCCGAATAACCGCGGCCGCCGCTCGGCGCAGACCGCCGTCTATCGCATCGCAAGTGCGCTGGTGCGCTTGATCGCGCCGATACTCGCGTTCACGTCCGAGGAGGTCTGGAAACACATGCCGCGCGGTTCGGGCGATCCAGTAAGCGTGCACATGACCACGTTCCCATCCGCCGAGGAGCTCGAACGCGTGCTCGATGATGCCCGCGCAAAGAATTGGGATCGCTTGCTCGTCGTCCGCGAAGAAGTGCTGAAAGCGCTCGAGCCTGCCCGTGCCGCGAAGACAATTTCATCCGGGCTCGAAGCACGCGTGACGCTCGAGACGGGCAGTGAATTGGCGCATCTGCTCGAGAAATACGCGAGCAATCTACCCGGGTTGTTCATCGTCTCGCAGGTGGAAATCGCCAATCGGAACGGCCAAAACCCCGCGTTGAGTATCCCAGAGGGTTTGGAAGTTCCCGTTGAGCGCGCCAAGGGGGCGAAATGCGAACGCTGCTGGAACTACTCCACGCACGTCGGAGAAGACAACGATTACCATCCCGCGATCTGTGAGCGCTGCGTCGCCGCAATCACTGAAATTGACCGCGCCGGCGGTCTCGCGAACGGGAGCGCGAAGTCCTGATGGTCGATGCTTCGCGTTCGAATTTAATCGCACTGAGCCTGCTGGCGCTCGGCGCGCTGGCCGCGGACCAATTTAGCAAGCACGCGGTGGAAAAATACACGGCACCGGGCTCGCTGCGTGTTCTGGTGCCAGGGCTCCTGAATCTGGTGCACACCACGAATTCCGGCGTCGCTTTCGGCTTGTTCGCCGATTCGGAAAATGCGTGGAGGGCACCGCTGCTGATTATTTTCTCCGTTGCGGTAATCGTCCTGCTGATGTGGCTGCTAGCCACCGGCCGCGCGGGAGGACGCGCCGGCGAGTGCGGCATCGCGCTGATACTCGGCGGCGCGGTGGGAAACGTGCTGGACCGTTTTTTGCATCATAGCGTGACGGACTTCATTGATTTTCACCTCGGCAGCCATCACTGGTACACGTTCAACGTCGCCGATTCCGCTATCGTGATTGGCGCGGCGCTGGTAGTGCTGGAACTCTTTCGCGACGCGCGGCATCCTAGTCAAGAGCGCGCTTAGACATGCACCCCATTCTTTTCAAATTCGGCGGCATTCCGATTTACACCTACGGTGTGCTCGTCGCTGCGGGCGTGCTGCTCAGTTTGTGGTACGGGCGCCGCCAGGCGCCGCGCGCCGGCGTGGATCCGGACAAGCTTTGGAACATGGGCATCTACTTTGTCCTGGTCGCACTGATCGTCGCGAAAATCTGGCTGGTTCTTAGCGCGTGGGACTACTACCTCGCCAATCCGCGAGAGATTTTCAGCGTCGCGACTTTTCAATCCGGCGGCACGTTTTATGGCGGCCTGGTGGGCGGCGTGCTGACGATTCTCCTCTACACTCATTTCCAGAAAATGCCGCTCTTGCCCACGCTCGATACCTGCGCTGCGGCCTTGCCCATCGGCCACGCCATCGGGCGCATGGGCTGCTTTTTCGCCGGATGCTGTTACGGCAAACCGACTACCGAGCCTTGGGGTGTCACGTTTACGAATCCCACCGCCGCATCACTCGCCGGAACCCCGCTGGGAGTTCATCTGCATCCCACGCAGCTGTATGAGGCGTCGCTCGAATTTCTGAATTTTTTATTTTTGATGTGGCTCGGAAAACGCCAGCGTTTTGTGGGGCAGATTTTCGGCGCCTATTTGATGCTATACGGTATCGAGCGCGGCATCATCGAATTTTTCCGCGGCGATCCGGGCCGCTCGATGATGTTTCACGACAGCGTCTCGCTGATGCAGCTGGTGAGCGTGGCCCTCATCATCACTGGCGCCTTTCTGTGGTGGCGCGGCCTGCAAGGCAAAGCGCCCATTCGCCCGCCGGCCGTATCAAGCGTCGCCGCCGGCGACTAGGGCAAGTCTGCCACCGTAACGCGAGGGCCTGGCCCGGCGTGCCTTGTCCGTCCGCGAGGACCGCTGAACCCACGATTCCTTCATGCGCGATCACTCGGACACTGACGACAATTTCGATCTAAACGACACGGGCGCCGCCAGGCGCGGCGAATTCACGGTCGCTCGAGATCAATCTGGCCAGCGCCTCGATCGTTTTCTCGCCGCGCAATTCCCGGACATGAGCCGCACGCACTTGCAGGCGCTGATTGATGAGGGCCGCGTCCGGGTCAGCGGTTTCGCGAAAAAACCTTCCCACCACGTGGAATCCGGCGAAACCGTGACCGTGGAAATTCCTCCGCCGGAACTACCCGGCGTCGAACCCGAAAATATTCCGCTGACGCTTCTTTACGAAGACGCGGACATCGCTGTGGTTAATAAGCCCGCGGGAATGATCGTTCATCCCGGCGCGGGCGCGGGCGCGGACACTGGCACTCTAGTCGCCGCGCTCTTGCATCATTTGGGTGTGGCAGGTCTGTCCGCCATAGGCGGCCCATTGCGCCCTGGTATTGTGCATCGCCTGGACAAAGGGACCTCCGGCGCGATTGTGATCGCGCGCAACGATGCGGCGCATCTGAAACTGATCGAGGAGTTTCGCGAACGCCGCGTGCAAAAAACCTACGTAGCGCTGCTCCACGGCATCGTAAAGGGTCACAAGGGAACGATCGAGCTTCCCGTCGCACGGGATCTCAAGCGCCGTTCACGCATGACCAGCCGCCGCAGCGAAGGACGCGCAGCCCGTACCGATTGGGGCTTGCGACTGCGCCTCGGCAACTTCTCGCTGATCGAGGCGGACCTGCACACCGGCCGCACGCACCAGATCCGCGTGCATTTTTCCGCGCTGGGATTCCCGGTGGTGGGCGATACGCTCTATGGCGCGCCGCATCAGGAACGGATTGGCCGCGAGCTGTTGCCGGCGCTCGGGCGCAACTTTCTGCACGCCGCGCGCATTGCATTTACCCATCCCCGAACGGGTCAGCACATGGAATTTCGCGCGCCTTTGCCTGAAGAGCTGCTCACCTACATACACGCGCTCGGTCGAATGGTGAAATCGGCCACCGCTGGCGCCGGGGCCGCCCGCGACACTTCAATTGACGCTGCCGTGAAGGATTACCTATGATGGTTCACGTGAAAGCGTCGTGCTTCATCATCTCGCTTGTGGCGCTAGTCGTAATTTTCGGCGGCCGCTCGTACGCTCAACAAACTCCGCCGTCACCCCCGCCTCCGGCGGCTACTCCAACGCAGCCCAGCGGAGCGCAGACGAAGACCCAGCCTCCCGACACCTCCCCGCAGCAGCCGCAACAGGGCAAGACGCCTCCGATCGTTTCGACCACCGGACTCGTGCATTTGGTCGCCACCGTGATGGATCGTCATCGCAATTTCGTAACGGACCTGGATCAGAGCGATTTTAAAATTTTGGAAGACGGCACACCGCAGGAAATCCGCTACTTCGGCCGCGATACGGACCTGCCGTTGCGCATCGGCATCCTGCTGGATACTTCCAATAGCATTCGTCCTCGCCTGGAATTTGAAAAGGACGCGGCCATGGATTTTCTGCAGCACGTGATCCGCAGAAACCAGGATCAAGCCTTCCTGATGACCTTCGACAACGAGCCGGAGGTGATCCAGGATTACACGGGAGACCTGGCGCGCCTCACCGATGCCATTCGCAAGCAGCGCGCCGGCGGTGGTACCGCGCTCAATGATGCGATCTACTTGGCCGCTGAGAAACTAACCAACCCTCCCCTGCCCAAAGTGAACCCCGAGGTTCGCCGCGTGCTGGTGGTGATCAGCGACGGCGACGACAACCTCAGCGATCATGCCTTGAGCGAATCCATCGAAGCAGCCATTCGCGCCGAGGCTGCCATCTATTGCGTCAGCACCAATACGGACTGGCTGGCGATTGATGGCGACAAGCCGCGCAAGATGCACATCGAGGGCGGCGACAAAGTTCTGGAAGAATTTGCGGACCAAAGCGGCGGGCGCGTTTTCTATCCCTACAAGGTGGACGATCTTGCGCAATCGTTCGTGGACATCGGAACCGAGCTGCGCAGCCAGTACTTCATTGCCTATTCGCCGACGAACGCGCAATCCACGGGCCAGTACCACAAGATCGAAGTGCAGACCGACCGCAAAGGTTTGAACGTCCGGACACGCAAAGGCTATTACGCCACGGCGGCGACGTCACCTCTCGCGCCCAGCAAGTAACGACTCTCGACGCGAAAGAAAAAGAGGTTGCGTTTCTGCAGCGCGGACGTGATCGTGCAGAGCGATCTCCGATAGTCTCGGCCCTATTTGTACGGCGCGTAATAGCCTCTCCGCGCCAAAAGTTTCACATCGGGCCGCGCCACGGATACTTGAATCTTGCGAAAGGTCCCATCGCGCTTGATGTTAGTGGGATAGTAGCCCAGCACGTACTGCGAACGGAGTTCCTCTGAAATTTCGTCGAACGCTTTTTCCAGCGACTTCTCGTTGTGCACATCAATCACGCGCCCGCCGGTATCTTCCGCCATCTTTCTCGCGACGCCCGGACCGGTGCCGAAGGTCGCCATGCGGTCGGAAATCAGAAGCACGTGGATAACGGCGTCGGATCGCTGCGCGGCCTCAATCGCATCCTGCATTCTCAGCTTGCTGCCGGTATCTTCGGCGTCGGTCAAAATAATCACGCCTTTACGGCCGGCCTCGCTTGCGAGTTCGTCGTGGCATGCCAGATATATCGCGTCGTAGAGATCGGTGCCACCGGCATTGCCCTGCGGAATCGTTCCGGGTGTGACCACACCGCCTCCACCCACTGAATTCACGCGCGCGCGTCGAATGGCGCTGGCCAGTACCGAAGTGTCCTGCGTAAAATCAGCCAGCAGGTCCACGTCGAAGTCAAAGGTGATGACCATCGCCTCGTCCTTCGGGCGCATCACTTCCCTCAGGAATCGCGACGCCGCATCCTGCTCGGCATCAATCATGCGGTCCATGCTGGCGCTGGTGTCTATCAGCAGCCCCAGCGTGATGGGCATGTTCACTTCCTTGGAAAAAAAGGCGACCTTCTGCTCGACGCCGTCTTCGGTAATCCGGAAGTCATCTTTCGTAAGGTCGGTAACGATGGCGTGGCGTTTATCGCGGGCGGTGGCGAAGACGTTGACGATGGTCGTCTGGACCTGCAGAGGTCCTTGAGCTTGCGGCACCTGTTGTTGACTCGATTGTGACAATACAGCCGGTTGCGTGCCGCCGTTCGCTCCGCGAGTGCCTGGATCGTTAGAGTGCGTCGGGGAAAGCAGCGGCGCTTGCGTGGACGCGGTATCCTGCGCTCCCGCTCCCTTCGCAGGCGCCACCGTAGCTACGGTCACATAGCCAGTTATCACCACTGCAAAAATGCTCGCCGCGAGGCTGGTCAGCCGCATTGTATAATCTCCCTGGAGGTCGAACGCGTTTGATACGATGCATCGGGCGCGCCAGCGGATGTTCGACGGTGGCGGCCGGGTCCGCAATATGAGCGTGAAAACGCATCCGTGCCGCTGGGCACGAAACGAGAAATCTCGATGACGCGATCAATCCTGGCGCTGGGTATTGTATTACTTTTTGCCGTCAATTCCGCGTGGCCTCAAATTCCGGCCTCCCCGAACGGACAGCAGCAAAATAAGCCTCCCGTTCAGCCCGGGCAATTGCCGCCGCCGGTGCAGCCCGGCACGCCGGCACCGACGCCCAATGCGCAGGTGCCCAGCAGCCAAACGCCGCAGCCCCAGACCGGGCAGTCGCAGAGTCCGAATCAACGCTCCGACACGCGCTCCAAGATCGTTAGCCGTACGAACCTCGTGATCGTTCCGGTAACCGTAAAAAATCGCGACGGCGCGTTGATCGGAGACCTGCAGCAGACTGAATTCCGCGTTTTTTGCGACAACGTGGAGCAGCAGATTATTTACTTCACTTCCGATCCGTATCCGCTTTCCGCCGTGGTTCTGATTGATAACCATCTTTCCATCAAGTCTGCCGAGCAGGTGCAAAAAAGTCTTACCGCGATTTCTGGCGGTTTTGGACCCAACGATGAAGTGGCGTTAGTGACTTACGATCAGTTTCCCAACACCGTTGCGGATTTTTCGTTCAATAACGATCAGCTTTACACCAAGCTCAAGCGCATGGAACTCGCCTACAACTATCCCGGCTCTCCTCTGGGCGGACCTTTGACCGCCGGTGCCACCGCCAACGGACGTTCGCTCGAAACGGGCGCGCCCACGACCGGTGGCGTGCAGCAGCCGAAGGAAACCACGGACTTGGACGATGCCGTCTACGCCGCAGGCGAAATGCTCAAAGGACGCGGGCGCGATCGCCGCAAGATCATTTTCCTGATTTCCGACGGGAATAATTCCCACGAGAACGAGCACAGCCTGGACCAGACTCTGCAGATCCTGCTCAAATACGATATCTCCGTCTATTCTATTTCCGTCGGCCATGCACTGCTGCAGAAAGAAAGCACGCGGCTCGAAAAATACGCGCAGTCCACGGGCGGCGACACTTTCTACGCGAGCAAGGACCGCGGCCTGGAGAACCTCTATGCTTCCGTCACCGAACAGGCGCGCAATCAGTACACGCTCACGTTTCAGCCGCAAGATACCGATCGCACCAAGGATTATCACAGCATCGAAGTCCGCGTCCGCCGTCCGGATCTCGACGTGAGCGCGCGGCAGGGCTATTACCAGAGTGGTCTGCACTAATTTTTTCGCGAACGCATGTTGCAAGCGGCGCAAAAATTTTTCGTGAATCGCGCCCACTGAAGAGTTTTTCTTCTTGACTTCGATGGCGCGCGCCTTTATAGATTGACGAAGCGGTTTGAGCGCGCTTTGATTTTGCAGCGCGGCTGAAGCGCCGGGAGAAAGTTCCAGAGCAGTTCATGCGCGGAACCATCCCGGGTTTCGTTTTACAGCGAAGCCCGATCCGGAAATAAAACGGGGCGTCCAGTTCGTCGGACGCCCCTTTTTTCGTAGCGCCGGCGTCTCGCCGGCGCTTTTCCCAATCAAGAGATCGCGCGCTCGTTTGGCTCTCTACTCTAAATCTTCCCGCGGATTGTTCGTGCCCTGCCGCGACCGTATCGAAATCAATTGCTCGTGCGCGGGACACAGCGGCTTGTAATCGCAAAAGCCGCAGCCATATCCTGGCTTCGGGGAAAATTCCCGCGCGCGAATCTGGTCCGCCACCTCCGCGATTTTCTCTTTCGTTTCTTGCAACGCTTTCGCATTCCGCGTCGCGGCGACGGCCTCATTGGTCATCAGGTTATAGAAGACCAGCCGCGCCGGATCGAGATCCAGGACTTCCCGTGCCGCCAGCGCATACACGCCGAGCTGCAAATCTTGCGCCGCGGCTTTTTCGTCCTTGGGTTTTCCAGTCTTGTAGTCGATGATCTCGACCGTATCACCTGCGATACGATTCACCTGGTCCATGCGCCCGGTGACGATCACGTCGTGCTCCAGCGGCAGCTCGAATGTTTTTTCCTGATACAGCACGTCAGCAGGCGCGGCTGCGTAGGTCCGATGGAACGCTTCCAGCTGTTCGCGCCCCGCTTTGCGGTATTCCTGTTCGTGATAGTCATCAATGAATCCAGCTGCCGACCATTCGCGATCATAAATTCCCGAAACCTCGGCGAATGGAATCCTGCGACGCCGGCTGATTTCGCTGACAAATTCTTTGATCGTCGTATGCATCACGTTGCCAAACGTAGCCATCGCGTGCGGCCCGCCGCGGATGCTCCACACGTGCCGAAACATGTAACGCATTGGGCAGCGATCGTACGCGTCAATCGCCGACGCGCTCAGTTGCAACGGTTCGGGACGCGGCGGATGGAACGCCTTGGCCCACAGTGCCACGCGCGAGTACGCGCGGGTCGGCTCGCTGCCGGGAGGGAATAATTGCGTGGGGTCCACGGAGTCAGGTTCCGGCCCAGTGATTTCGATTGCAGCGGGAACCTGTACCTTAGGTTCGAGTTGATGGGTATCGAACGTATTAATCTTCGGATTCGCCAGGAAATCCTCGAGAAATAGCGAAGGCTTCTTGCGTTTGTTCACCAGGGTCGAAAGGGTCAGTTGCTGGCGCGCGCGCGTGAGCGCCACGTAAAAAAGCCGGCGTTCTTCTTGAATCTGGAAATCACCCTGGGGCTTTTCTTCCTTCATCATTTCCGGAGGAAATTCGAAAACTACCTTGCGCGCCCCGGAAGGGAAATCGTTTCGCGAAAGCCGCAAAATGAAAACCTGCGGAAACTCCAGGCCCTTGGCTGCGTGCACGGTCATCAATTGCACGGCGTCGTCCGCGATCTGTTCTTCCAGGCAGATGTCGCCGCCGGCTTCGTGGAAATAGGCGAGGTATTCGATGAAATCCCGGAGCTGCGTCTTCGCGCTCTTGCGCTCCCACTCTCTCACGAAAGTCACAAAGCGATCGAGGTAGTAGCGATCCTGGTCGGAAGGCAGGGGTGCCACGCCCAGCCCGGCGATCAGTTCATCCAGCACTTCCGTTGCGGAACTTCGTCGCGCGCTCTGCCGCAAGCCCGCCAGCAGCTCGACGAGTTCCTTGAGTTTCACGCCCGGACGGTTGAACGGCGCCTCGTTCTGGGCGGTTTCCAGTTCGTCGCTGAGCGGCCGCCGATGATTTTTGTCCGCGCGCTCTGCCAGCCGTACTAGATCGCGCGCCTCCAGTCTCCAATAAGGCGCGGCCAGCACACGCGCACAGGCCACGTTGTCCGCTGGCGCGACAATCAGCCGCAGCCACGCGAAAAGATCGCGCACCAGCGTGCTCTCCAAAATCGAAAGCTTGCGGATCACGAACGGAATTTCGCGCCGGCGCAACTCGTTCACAAGCTTCTCGCGATGGTTGTGCTTGCGGTAGAGCACCGCAAAATCGCGCCAGCGCGCCCCAGCATCATGCAGCCGTTCGATCTCGGAAGCGACCCAGGTCGCTTCCTCTTCCGGCATGCCAAATTCGGCGACGCGGATCTTCTCGCCTTCGCGATTTTCGGTGGTCAGCCGCTTCGGTGGCAGCAGTGGAGATTTTTCATTGTGGGCAATCACTTCGCCGGCCACGCGCAGAATCCGTTGCGTCGAGCGGTAGTTTTGCGAAAGCCGAACCAGGAATTTGTTCGCTCCTGGCCCCAGTCTCGCGTCACTGACGCCGCAAAAGCGCTTCAGAAAAATCGTGAAGCTGCCGAATGACGCGCCGCGGAAGCGGTAAATCGCCTGATCGTCGTCGCCCACCGCCACAATATTGCGCCGCTCGCCCGCCAGCAGCCACAGCAGCTCGAGCTGCGCGATATTCGTGTCTTGAAACTCGTCCACGAGGATGTAGCGGTACTGCTCGTGCATTCTCCGGCGCAGCGCTTCGTCCTGGCGCAGCAGTTCCACCGTATGCATCAACTGCGCACCGAACGTCAGCAGGTTTCGTTCGCGCAAGAGCCGTTCGCTGACGCGATACACTCGCGCGAGTTCCTCCTGCCGCGCGATTTCGTCCTCTGCTATTTTCAGCGCGTCAGGTTCGAGCGATTTCTTTCCCACATCGTGTTTCCGTCGCAGTGAGTCCACGTAACGCTGGTAATCGTCCGGCGTCACCAGTTCGTCCTGGCAGCGCGAAAAGAAGGTCACAAAGTCGCTGATGAATTCGCCCGGGTCCTGCAGACGGCGGAAATGCTTCAGCTCCAGTTCGCCGATGTGCCGCCGCAACAGAATCCTGTGGTCAATATCGTCCAACGGCTGAATTTCGGGATTCACCGATTGCAGCGCTCGCTCGATGCAAAACTTATGAAACGTGCTGAGCCACACACCCTCGGCTCGCTCGCCGACCGCGCGCATCACCCGCCATTTCATTTCCCCGGCGGCTTTGTCCGTGAAGGTAAGTCCCAGAATATTTTCACCGGCCAGCTCAGGATCGTTTTCCAGCAAGCAGCGAATGCGCTCGATGATCACGCGTGTCTTGCCGGTACCCGCTCCCGCCACTACCAGCAGGGGACCGTCGCCATGCTCGACAGCCGCGCGCTGTTCGGCGTTCAATCCGGAATTCCGGGCAAGATTTCGGTTCGTGGTCATTGTGTTCCCAATCTCGCACTCCATCCTAACAGAGTTTCTGGTAGGCGAACAGAAGGCGAAAGCGCAAAAACCTCACAAGACTGTTGTTCAACTCCGCGATTCGCTACCATCTAGGGAATGGACCCCTGGTTTCCCATCGAAACCAAACGCCTGCTTCTACGCGAATTGCGCGCGGACGACGAAAATGACATTCACGAATATGCTTCCGACCCCGAAGTCGTGCGGCTGATGATATGGGGGCCAAACACGCGCGAGACGACGCGGGAGTTCCTTGAGCGCGCTCTGCAGTCGCAAACGGCATGGCCGCGCCCCGAAGTCGGCCTGGCAATCGAACTTAAGAGCGAGCGCAAGTTGATCGGCTCGATCGGCCTTCGCATGAAGGACGAAACCAGTCGCGCCGCAGACATCGGCTACGTGTTGAATCGCAATTATTGGGGACACGGCTATATGACTGAAAGCACCCGCGCGGTTTTGGACGTCGCGTTCAAGCAGTTGAAACTGCATCGCGTGTGGGCCACCTGCGACATGCGGAACCGTGCGTCATATCGGGTGATGGAGCGGCTGGGTATGCGCCGCGAGGGTGCGTTCGTCAAGATCGCCATGGAGAAAGGCGAGTGGCGGGATACTTATCTTTACGCGATTCTCGCCGAAGAATGGCGCGACGGCCTCAAGAATCGCTGATGCGAGACGCGGGCATCGGTAAGTTGGCGTTGAGCGTTGCCTCATGTGCTTGTTATCGGAGGGCCAAAGATGTCGCGCGCAAAAATTCGGCCGTTTCTGATGTTCCAGGGTAAAGCGGAGGAGGCGATGAATTTCTACGTGTCCCTGTTCCCCGGCGCCGAAGTGCTAGACGTCGTCCGCTACGGCTCAAATGGGCCAGGTGCCGTTGGCTCGGTGATGAAAGCGACGTTTAGGATTGGCGCCGAAACCATCCTGTGTACCGACAGCGCCGTGCAGCACGCCTTTTCGTTTACACCGGCGTTCTCATTTTTTGTCGAATGTGACTCCGAGGACGAAATTAATCGGCTCTACGCCGTGCTTGCCGCAGGCGGAACCGCGCCGATGCCAATCGGCGACTACGGTTTCAGCCGAAAGTTCGGCTGGGTGAATGACAGGTTTGGCGTTTCCTGGCAACTGAACCTCGCGTAGGTTTTGGCCGCAATACATCCTCCGCAGATTGCCAAATTGACCGCCTCGCGCGCCACGCCTATACTGTAGTTTCCGAGTTTGCCGCACAGATCATCGAATCTGCGCGTCATCGTGAAGGAGTAGCCGTGATGGGAATTCCCGGCACCGAGCAACCAGTTATCTTGAGCGCTGTCCGCACGCCCATTGGCAAATTCATGGGCGGCCTTTCGCCGCTGTCGGCAACCGAACTCGGCGCGAAAGCCGTCGCCGAAGCGGTGCGGCGCGCGGGCATCGAGCCGAGCTTGGTGGACGAAGCCATCATGGGTAACGTAGTGCAAGCCGGGCTCGGCCAGAATCCCGCGCGCCAGGCTGCGCTGCGCGGCGGGCTCGACGCGCGCGTCGCCGCGATGACCATCAACAAAGTCTGCGGCTCGGGTCTGAAAGCCGTCGCGCTCGCGGCGCAAGCCGTGCAGCTCGGTGAATCCGAGATCGTTGCCGCCGGCGGCATGGAGTCCATGTCCAATTGCCCGTACCTGCTGAAAGGCGTGCGCACCGGCTACCGCCTCGGCAACCAGGAAATCATCGACTCGATGATCAACGACGGCCTATGGGACGTCTACGAGAACTATCACATGGGCGTGACCGGCGAACTGGTCGCCGAAAAATATGGAATCTCGCGCCAGCAGCAGGATCAATTCGCACTGGAGAGCCATCAGAAAGCGATCCGCGCCATTAAATCCTGTTTCTTCAGCCCGCAGATCGTTCCGGTGGAAATTCCGCAGAAGAAGGGCGACCCCGTCATCATCAAGACCGATGAATCGCCGCGCGAAGATACTTCGCTCGAAGCGCTGGCGAAACTGAAGCCCGCGTTCCAAAAAGACGGCACGGTGACGGCAGGGAACGCGCCAGGAACGAATGATGGCGCGGCCGCGCTGATCGTCACCAGCGAAAAAAATGCCGCGCGGCTGGGCAGACAGCCGATGGCCCGCATCGTCGCGCAAGCCGTCAGCGGCGTCGAACCGAAATGGGTGATGATGGCGCCGGTGGACGCCGTCGAAAAGCTGCTGAAGAAAACCGGCTGGGATCGCGACAAGGACGTCGACCTCTATGAGCTCAACGAAGCCTTTGCCGTCGCGGCCATCGCCGTAACCCGCGTGCTGAAACTCAACCCGGAAAAAGTAAACGTAAACGGCGGCGCGGTCGCGCTAGGTCATCCGATCGGCGCCTCCGGCGCGCGCGTCCTGGTAACGCTTCTCTTCGAAATGCAGCGCCGCAACCTGAAGCGCGGTATAGCCGCCCTCTGCCTGGGTGGCGGCAACGCAGTAGCAGTAGCCATCGAACGCCAGTAGCGCCGGCTCTTTGCGCGCGAATGACCAAACGCGTCTGCTGCTATTCGTTGCGCGCGCTTGACGTTCCTCAACTTCCTATGCTTCCTTTACCTCCTCTGCTTCACTCATGGAGGGTCCATGAAATCTGCAGCCCTCGGTTTCCGTGCCCACTCCGGCTGGACTGCCCTCGTGGCAATTTGCAGCACGAAGGGCGTACCACGCGTCCTCGCGCGCGAACGCATTCACCTCGTGGAAACTTTCACGTACGAGTTCCGCCAGCCCTATCACACTGCGGAAAAAATGCCGCTCGAAGAAGCTCGTGCCTTCATCGCGCGCGTCGAGACTGAAGCCCGGCGTCTCACTCATTGCGCGATTCACGAACTTCAGCAGAATCTCGAAGCGCAAGGTTACAAGCTAAGGCGTTGCGGTTTGGTTCTCGCCTCTGGAAGGACACTGCCTGCTCTGCCTCAGATTTTGGCCTCCCACGCCCTCATTCACACCGCTGACGGCGAACTCTTCCGCCGAGCGATTCTCGACGCGAGCGCCCGCAGCGGCCTCGCGGCTGCAACCACAAAAGAACGCGATCTTCCGAACCAGGCCTCGCGCGTACTGCGTCTCAAACCGAGCGATCTCTCGCGATGCATCGCCGACCTCGGCCGTCCGCTCGGCCCTCCGTGGTCGCAAGAGGAAAAACTCGCCTCCCTAGTCGCTTGGCTCGCCCTCGCCTCCCCGTCTTCTGCTTTAACTCCTTCGTGAACGATCGCTCGCGGACGCTTTGCTGGTCTCCGTCGCTTCCGTTATCATCGATGCCGTCACCGAAGGCCGCGACGCGAGCGCTATCTAAAATGTTCTGTCCAGACTGCCAGACGGAGTACCGGGACGGCTTCACGCGTTGCTCGGATTGCGGCGCCGACCTGGTTTCGCAGCTCGCTGAGGCGGAGGTACCTTCTAACGATGCATCGGTCCCGGATAAGCCAGAGCTCCTTTGGACCGGAATCAACGAGGGGATCGCTTCCCACATCGAAAGTGCGCTTGCATCCGCGAAAATTTCCTATCACTCGCGCGCCGGGATAGCGGCGCGTTGCCCGGATTGTCGGAGCCGGTTTACGCGATTTTTATTCGCGCGGGCGATCATCAAGCGGCTCACGCAGCCCTGGAAGACGTCATTCGCAACCCAGAAACCACGCCAGAAGAAGCGGACGAGGAACTCGAGAATTCCGCGTCGTCGGCGCTAATCCCGCCAGAAACCGACGATGAGGATGATTCGTCCGATGTCCCACAAGATTACGTTCCCGATGATTTCGATCCGGCCGAGGCGACTGTGGAGGTCTGGTCGGGGGAAGATCCAACCATGAGAAAAAATCTAGTTACGTTCCTCAGCGGCATCGGCATTGGGTCCGCGACCGAAGATTCGGGAGGCCGACTGCGAATTCGCGTGACGCCGTCGGAGCAAAAGCGCGCAGCGGACCTGATCCGCCAAGTTGCAGCCGCAACTTGAGCTCCCCTCACTCCTATGCATCCGTTACTGCCTGTTGTTATGCTGGAGGCTCGATGCCCACACGGCGCATTCCGTCAAAAAATCTGACAGCCAAAGCGACGAAGCAAGCTCGCCGGGCAACGAACGCGCCGGTAACCTGGGACACCGTGCGGCAGATCTCGCTGTCGCTTGACGACGTTGAAGAAAGCACGTCCTACGGTACGCCGGCATTCAAGGTACGCGGCGCGTTGTTCGTCCGCCTGCATCAGGATTTCGATTCGACCATCGTCCTGGGGACGGATTTTGAGCAGCGCGACGAGCTGCTCGCCGCCGATCCCGAGACGTACTTCATCACCGATCACTACCGGAATTATTCGTGGGTGCTCGTACGCCTCTCGCGTGTTCACCGCGACGCGCTGCGGGATCTCCTGCGCATGGCCTGGCGGCTCGCGTCATCAAGCAAGCGTCGGTCGTCCCGTCGTTGACAGTGCAATTCGTCTGAGTTTGCCCTGATCTCGCGCGATCTTCGCATTTTGTTCACGCAACAGATACGTAACCGTAGAGCGCAATGCAACGTCTCATCTGGCTGCGGACCCGCAAACGTCAATTTTGAAGTGAAATCGAATGGTTCAAGCCATCCTGTTACGCAGCCCGAAGACGGGAAGGCTCTCGTTTATTTCCCGCAGGATGACAAGGTTTTCCAATCACGCCCTCGTCCCACTGTGAAATGGGGCGGCACTTGGATTGGCGCCACCCAGGCCAAGACGTATTTTTCCATTGCGGTTGATCCCGGTGAACATCACCTCTGTTCGGAATGGCAAACATCTGTGATCATCACAGCGGGGCAAACGTATTACTTCCGTGCCCAAGACTTTTATTGGCGGGAAAGCGGCACTGCCAGCGTGAAATTGGGTCCCGTTGACGGCGATGAAGCGCAACTGCTGATGAGCAAATTCGGATTCAGCACGTCGCAGCCGAAAAAGTAGCCGCAGGCTCAAAATAAAATAGTTTGTGCCGGGCTCGCCCGAGCTTGACGTTCCTCGCTCGCTTATGCTTCCTTTACCTCCTCTACATCTTTTTCTTTTGCGGAGGCTTCATGTCGGTTCATGCGATCAAGACCGTCGCCGTGCTCGGCGCGGGTACGATGGGCAACGGCATCGCGCATGTCTTCGCCCGCTCGGGCTACAAGGTAATCTTGCGTGATGTCGAAGCGCGCTTCCTCGATCGCGGCCTTGAAACCATCACGAAAAATCTCGATCGCGAAGTGAAGAAGGGAAAACTCGCCGAAGCCGATAAGCCTGTCGTTCTAGCTCGTATCCAGCCCACAACGGATCTTTCAGCGCTCGCGGCTGGCGATTTCGCCGTCGAAGCCGTCCCCGAGCAGCTCGACTTGAAAGTCCGCCTGTTGAAAGATGTGGACGCCGTGCTGAGGCCCGGCGTCATCCTCGCCAGCAATACGTCCTCGATTTCCATCACGCAGCTCGCCGCGCAAACGAGCCGCCCCGAACACTTCATCGGCATGCACTTCATGAATCCTGTGCCGGTGATGGTGCTGGTGGAAGTGATTCGCGGCCTCGCCACCAGCGACGATACGTTTCAGATCACCATGTCACTGTGCGAAAGACTGGAGAAGAAGCCTGTCGCCGTGAACGACGCGCCCGGCTTCGTCTCCAATCGCGTTCTGATGCCATTGATCAATGAAGCCGCTTTCGCGGTGATGGAAGGCGTAGCCACGCCCGAGGCCGTGGACGCCGTGATGAAGATGGGTATGAACCATCCGATGGGCCCGCTCGAGCTTGCCGACTTCATCGGCCTGGACGTCTGCGTCAATATTCTAGAAGTGCTGCAAACCGGCTTCGGCGATCCGAAATATCGGACTTGTCCGCTGCTCCGCAAATACGTAGCGGCCGGCTGGCTGGGGCGTAAGTCAGGCCGCGGATTCTATAAGTACTGATAACGGAGCTCCCGCGCACTTGTTCGGCCAACTTCGCGCAGGCAGCCGCTTACGCCAACGTCGTCTCGGCGTCTAAGCGACGAGAATCTCGTTCCTAGTCCAAGGATCGCCATGAGAACCGCGTCTCGCTCCCTGGTCGCGCTCTTGCTGCTTTTCGCCTGCTATCCCGCCCTGGCTCTACAGATGGGCCAAGAGGATTTCACCAAGGCGCAATCAAAAATCATCCCGCTGCGCGCCAACATCACCCTAATTCGAATCGAGACCCCGCAAGACCTCAACAATATTGTTGTGCTCGCCGGGCCTGATGGATACCTGCTGGTCGATCATCCCGAAGTCGCCGCCAATCCCGTCATCCAAAAAGCTCTGGACGATCTTGGCAAACGCCCCGTGCGATTTCTTCTGAACACGCATTGGCACTACGACCATGTCGGAGGCAACGAAATCTACGGACCGGACGCGATCATCGTCGCGCAGGAAAATGTCCGCAAACGCTTGATGACCAAGCAGACGCCGCCCTGGTCGCCAACTCCCATCGGTCCGTATCCGGAACGAGCATGGCCGCGCATTACCTTCCGCGACTCCTTGACCGTTCATTTTGATGGCGAGGACCTCGAACTTGATCATTATGCGAACGGCCACACCGACAGTGACTCCGTCGTGTACTTCGCGGCGGCGAACGTCGTGGATGTCGGCGATATCTTCACGAGCAAAGGAGACCTCGCTGGCGGTATAGACATGGAAGGCATCGCGCATTCTCTCACTGCTGTCCTAGCGCGCACCAACGACGATACGATCATTGTCAGCGGACATGGTGAACTGGAGAATCGCAGCGACCTCGCGCTGTATGTCCGGCTGTTGAGTCAAACGATCGAACACGTCCGGCAAGAAATTGTCGCAGGAAAAGGTGAAAAAGAAATTGCGGCGGAAGGCTTGCCCGCAATCTGGCAACGCTGGTTCGCGCCAAAGCCGGTCCCCGTCGAGCACGATTTCATCCAGCGCATCTATGCAAGTCTCACGCACACCAGCAATCCAGACCAGTAAGGGTGCGACAGAAGATCAAACCCGCTCAAAATACCTTTTGCTTTTTCTTCGCCTTGTGCTAATCTGCCTTCCAGAAAGGCCAGGTCGGGACCTCGGCACTCTGATACACTGGGCCCGCCTCGGTCTCCAGCTAAGACCAAAATGAAAGCCCTATAGAGGTGGCATTGTGAACGACGAAAAGACGAAAAACTTGGATTTGGCTATCTCCCAGATTGAAAAGCAGTACGGCAAGGGCTCCATCATGCGCCTGGGGAACAAGGACGTGCTCGTGCCGGTAAACGTGATCCCCACCGGTTCGATCTCAATTGACGCAGCGCTCGGCGTGGGCGGTTTCCCGCGCGGCCGGGTCATCGAAGTGTACGGCCCGGAATCGGGGGGCAAGACGACCTTGACGTTGCATGTCATCGCCGAGGCCCAAAAGCTGGGCGGCCAAGCCGCCTTCATTGACGCCGAACACGCGCTGGACCCTTCCTACGCGCGGAAGCTGGGCGTGGATGTGGACAACTTGCTGGTATCGCAGCCCGATAACGGCGAACAGGCCCTCGAAATCGCGGAAGCGCTGATCCGCTCGAACGCCGTGGACATTATCGTGGTGGACTCGGTGGCGGCTCTCGTTCCGCGCGCCGAACTCGAAGGCGATATGGGCGACGCGCAAATGGGCTTGCAGGCGCGGCTGATGTCGCAAGCGCTGCGCAAGCTGACCGCGATCGTTTCAAAGTCGAAAACCTGCCTGATTTTCATCAACCAGATCCGCGAAAAGATTGGCGTGATGTTCGGCAACCCCGAAACCACGACTGGCGGCCGCGCGCTCAAGTTTTATTCTTCGATTCGCGTGGATATCCGCCGCATTCAGGCCATCAAGGAAGGCGACCGCGTGGTCGGTTCGCGCACGCGCGCGAAGGTCGTGAAGAACAAGGTGGCCGCGCCGTTCCGCGAAGCCGAGTTTGACATTATTTACGGCGAAGGCGTTTCGCGTGAAGGTGATTTGATTGACCTCGGCGTCACCAAGGGCCTGCTCGAAAAATCCGGCACCTGGATTTCTTACAAGAACGAACGCCTGGGCCAGGGCCGCGAAAACGCACGCGTTTTTCTGAAGGAAAACGCCGACATTCGCGGCAAAATCGAGCACGAACTGCGCAAGCAGCTCGGTTTGCTGGCGCATCCCGCGGTCACCGCGGAAGGAAACGGCAAGCCTTCGCCCGAAGCGCAAAAGCTAGCGGCGGAAGCGGCGAAGCAACCGCCGAAGGCCGTAGCCGCTGCCCAAGGCCGTGCCAGCCGTTAACGATGCGCTGAGCATCGTCACCTGACAACGATCCGGCAAGGATCGCCAACCTAAAATAGCTCCGTGCCAGGAGCGGGGCGCTTGCAATTTGCCCCGCTGCCGGCGCCGCGATTCCGACGTACTTCCCGCACGCGCGCATCTGTACCTTGGTCCAGTCATGCCATTCAGGAAAACCATCCGCCTTTCCAGTTGCACCCACGTGCAATATTTCCGTAAACTAAAGCCTCTTCGGCTAAAGACACAATCTTCGAGCCGATATGGAAAGCAATGCGACTCCACCCAGCCGCCAAAGAGCTTGTCCCGGTGCTTGGCCTGCTTCTCGCAGGCGCTTTCGCGGCCGCTTCCGGAGCGACCACAGTCAAGTCCAACACCCCATCAACAACTCGCACGCATCACCGTAAGAGCGGTATCTCCGCGTACGGTGATCCCACGAAAGACGACAACGCTGACTACGACGACCCGGTTATCCGCCAAATCGCCGTGGACGCTCTCGGCCACGCGAACGGCTCCGTGCTGGCTATGGATCCGTCAACCGGGCGCATACTCACCATCGTCAATCAGAAGATGGCGTTCTCTTCGGGCTTTGAACCCTGCTCCACAATAAAACCGGTCATCGCGCTTGCCGGATTGCAAGAGGGCGTCATCACGCGCGACACCATGATCAAGATCGGCCATCGCCGTTACATGGACCTCACCGAAGCGATGGCTCATTCCAACAACGTCTATTTCGAAGAAGTAGGCACGCGGCTGGGTTTCGCGCGAGTGCATCAATATGCCCGCCTGGTCGGCCTCGGCGAACGCGCGGGTTACAACATTCCTGAGGAGCAGCCGGGCCTGGTGCCTTCCTATCCACCGGCGTATGGCGGCGTCGCGCGCATGTCCAGCTTCGGCGAAGGAATTCGCCTCACGCCGCTGCAGCTTGCGTCGCTGGTTTCCACTCTCGCGAATGGCGGCACCCAGTATTACCTGCAATATCCACGCACCGAGCAGGAGCGCACCAGCTTCCAGCCGCGCGTGCGCCAGCAACTCGATATCGCGCCGCTGCTGCCGGACCTGCGCGAAGGCATGCTGGCCGCGGTGATGTACGGAACTGCGAAGCAAAGTTACGATCCGGATGGCGAGCAGGCGCTCGGCAAGACCGGCACCTGCAACGACGAGGCTCTCGGCGGACGCCTGGGCTGGTTTGTTTCTTACGCCGATCAAGCGCATCCGAAAATCGTGCTGGTCGTTCTGATTCGCGGCGGCAGCCGTTCCGTCAGCGGCCCGCACGCCTCCGAAATCGCCGGGCGTATTTATCACGGCCTGCGCGAACGAAATTACTTCGCCGAAGCCGTGCGCCGCGCGCAATACAGCACGGCCGCCGGCGCCTCCCATTAGTGTTTGTAGCGCCGGCGTCTCGTCGGCTTTTGCCCGTGATTTATTAGCGGCTTTCAGGTGGGCGGCCTTTCCCTAGTTTTCTCTGCGTCTCCGTGGTTGACCGGGTCGTTACTCCCAAGAAAAATATCGCGCATTTTTCTTTTCGGGGTTCCACGCGCTGCGCTATGCTGTTTTTCCTGAATCCGAATAGCGGTGCGGGAACATGAATAAAAAGTGGAAAGCAATTATCGGACTTACGCTGGTCGTCGCGGGTGCGGCGTGCATCGCCGTGGCCTATAACGCGCGCGTCTCCGCAGAAAACGATGTCGCCATGCAGGCATCATTCGCGCGCGAAGAAGCGCGTCAAATTCAAGAAGAGGTGGTTCTTTTCACGGACAGCATTGTTCCGGCGCGGCTGCCGTTTCATCGATTCCTCGAGGGGTTGGGCATTGCTCCGGACGACGCCGCGCGCCTGATCGCCTCGGCGCAATCGGTGTTTGATTTCCGTCAAATGCGGGCAGGCAATCGCATTACCGTAGGCCGCTCGATTCTTGGCGAACTTCGCGCAGTGCGCTACCGCATTGACGCGGACCGCGTCCTGAATATCGCGCCGCAGGGCAACGATTTTCATTCCGAGATTCAAATCATCCCGTCGGAGACCAAAACCGTCGGGGTCACGGGCGAAGTCCACGGCTCGCTGTTCGCCGCTGTTACAGATGCCGGAGAAAAACCAGAACTGGCCATGCGTCTGGCGGAAATTTTCGGTTGGGACCTGGACTTCTACACCGATCCGCGCCCCGGCGATACCTTCCGCGTGGTGGTGGAAAAGAGAATGCTCGCGAACGGCGAGGTATCCGCTTATGGCCGAATTCTCATGGCGGAATACAACAACGGAAATCATCCTTACCGCGCCGTCCTGTTCCACGGCCCCGGCGGCGTTCCGGCGTATTACACGCCCGACGGCAAGTCCATGAAGAAGGCGTTTCTGCATTCACCTTTGAAATTCGCCGCGGTGATTACCTCGCATTTCAGCGAGCATCGCTTTCATCCCATCTTGAAAGAATACCGGCCGCACCTGGGGATTGATTACGCCGCGCCTACGGGCACTCCGGTGCAGACGATTGGCGATGGACGCGTGATTTTCGCAGGGATGAAAGGCGGCGCAGGGAACCTGATCGAAGTGCAGCACTCGAACGGCTACACCACTTATTACATGCACCTCTCGCGTGTGCTGGTGCATTCCGGCCAGCGCGTCGAACAAGGGCAGCGCATCGGTTTGGTAGGGATGACCGGCCTCGCCACAGGCCCGCACCTTGATTTCCGCATCGAGCGCGGCAAGCAGTTCCTGAATTTCGAGCGCCTGCCGCTGCCGCCCTCCGATCCAGTCTCGAAGCGCGACTGGAGCGAGTTCGCTGCGGCACGCGACCAGGCCATGGCGCTGCTGCCGCCGCAACCGAGCACAACCGCGCTAGCCAAGAACGCCCCGCCACCGTCCCTGCCGCCTGCGCCGGCATCATCGCTTCCTGCCACTCAATAAATAAGTAGGTGTGCTGCGCGTTGAGACTGTTGCGCGTGTTCTGCCAATTCACCGCTCGATCAAGGTGCGAGCACGAACTGAGCAAGTCGCGAGAGCGATACGGGTGTTTGGTTCTGCGTTGACTTGCCTTTCTGCGCCAGCCTAAGATGCTCGCTTCGATGGATTCTTACTCGTGAGCGAGCAGACCGTCTCCCATTACCGAATTGTCGAGAAGGTCGGTGAAGGCGGGATGGGCGTGGTTTATCGCGCGCACGACGACCGCTTGAACCGCGATGTGGCGCTGAAGTTCCTTCCCGCTGAACTGGATAAGGACGAAAACGCGCGTTTGCTCTTGATTCGCGAAGCGCGCACCGCGTCCGCCCTGAATCATCCCAACATTTGTACGATTTACGACGTGGGCGAAGCCGATGGGAAAAGCTACATCGTCATGGAATTCGTCAACGGACGCTCGCTCGCGGAGCAGATTCCCGAGAGCGGCCTGCCGACGGAAACCGTGATTCGTTATAGCGAGCAAATCGCCGACGCTATGGCGCACGCGCACGAGCACGGAGTGATTCATCGCGACCTGAAAAGCCCGAACGTGATCATCATGCCGGGAGGGCGCGTCAAAGTCCTCGATTTTGGCTTGGCGAAGCATATGACTCCGGGCGAAATCACTCTGAAGACGCAATCCATCAGTACGCTCACTTCGGAAGGCGCGATTGTCGGGACCATGCACTACATGGCGCCGGAATTATTTCGTGGCGAGCCCGCGGACGCGCGCAGCGACATATGGGCGTTGGGAGTGGTTCTATACGAAATGGCCAACGGCAAGCGGCCGTTTCGCGGAAGAACATCATACGAGCTGAGCTCGATGATCCTGCACGATACCGCGCCGCCGCTGCGGGACAATGTTCCGGCAGGATTACGCGCGGTGATCGAACATTGTCTGGCGAAGGAGCCGGCGCAGCGTTATCAGCACGCGAGCGAAGTGCGCGCCGCGCTGGAAGCCTTGCGCACGAATTCGGCGGTGATTCCAGCGAGCGCAATTCAGGCGTCCGCAATTCAACCACCAGCGGAAACGCGGCGTCCGCGTCTTCGCAACGCGATTTTGATTCCCGTGGCGGCATTCGCGCTCCTAGGATTTGCGGCGCTGGTCTGGAAGCTGGTGGAAGTGAAGTGGCGCGGCTCGCCGGCCGTGGGCGCGGCGTCCATTCAATCGTTGGCGGTGCTGCCGCTGGAGAATCTTACCGGTGATCCCAAGCAGGATTATTTCGCGGACGGAATGTGCGACGCGCTGATCACCGAACTTTCGCAGATCAAGAAATTGCGAGTGATCTCGCGCACGTCGGTGATGCAGTACAAGGACAAGCACGAAAGCCCCGCGCAGATTGCGCAGGAATTGGGTGTGGACGCGTTGGTGGAAGGTTCGGTGCTGCGCTCGGACGACCGCGTGCGAATTTCAGCGGAGCTGGTACAGCCGCAAACGGGCCAGAATCTTTGGGCCCACAGCTACGAACGCACGGTGACGGATATTCTGGCGCTGCAGAGTGATGTGGCCCGCGACATTGTGACGCAGATTCAGATTCAACTGACGCAGCCGGAGCAGGAACGCTTGGCGAAAACGCGCACGGTGGTTCCGGCGGCGTACGACGCGTACCTGCAAGGGAACTACTATGCGAACAAGCGGACGGGCGAAGCGGTGACCCAGGCAGTGGCAGATTACCGGCAGGCCATCCAGCTGGATCCGACCTACGCGCCATCCTATGCTGGACTCGCCGGGGCTTTGACGCTTTCGGCGGATTACAAGGATGTTCGGTCGTCGCAAGTGCTGCCCGAAGCCGAAGCGGCGGCGGTGAAGGCGCTGCAATTGGACGATAGCCTGGCGTCCGCGCACGCCGCGCTGGGCCAAATTCGCGCCTACAGCCTGCATTGGGCGGGAGTTCTGGAGGAATTTCAACGCGCCATTCAGCTGAATCCGGGTGACGCCAATGGGCACCACTGGTATGCGCTGGCACTGGCGGAGGCGGGGAAAAATGACGCAGCGATTTCGGAGATGAAGCTGGCGCAGGAACTTGATCCGCGCTCGCTGATCATCAACGCCAATTTATCCTGGGTCTTGTATCTGGCCGGTAAGGACGACGAGGCCATCGCGCAGGCGCAGAAGACGATCGCGATGGATCCGAGCTTCGCGGTCGCGCACGGATACCTGGGGCAGGCTTATCTGGCGAAAGGGGAATACGACAAGGCCCTGGGGGAATTGCAGCAGGCGCTGGCACTGTCTGGGAACGAGACCTCGTTTAAAGCCGAACTGGGGAACGCGTACGCAGTAGCAGGAAAAAAGACGGAGGCGCTCGCGATCCTGCACGAATTGTTGCAGATGTCTTCGCAGCAGTACGTTGCGCCGTACAGTATTGCGCTGGTGTACGCGGGACTGGGCGATAAGGACCAGGCCTTTCAGTGGCTGGAGAAGGCGTATGACGAGCGCTCCGTACGCCTGATCAATATTGCGGTGCATCCGCGATTTGCGGGACTGCGGAGTGATCCGCGATTTGCAGTGCTAGTCCGGCGCATCGGGCTGCCGATGCCGTCAACGGGTGGAAATTCGAAATGAGCATTGGACGGCTGGTCGGTTGGGCGATGGCAAGCAATCTTTCTTGACGGCTGCGTTCCGGCTCGACTACACTCACGCCGGACTGGCGCGCATCGCGGGTAATCTTCCGGCATATTCGCGGAAAAGAAAATCGCAGCGCGCCGAATGGGGAGAGTGGCATGGCCAAAATTAGTTTCACGCTGAAGGGCGTTTCGAAAGAAATCGCCAAGGCCCAGAAGAAACTGCGCTCGGTCCGCGCAAGAGTCAGCCCGGGGGATCAAAAGAAGATTGATTTGAATCTGCGGGGCCTCGAGAAATGCCATGGCGTGATCAAGAACTTTTGTCGGCCGCCGACGCAATTTGGGCAAACATTCACTACGAAATCTAAATCGAAGTGACATCGGCCGCCGTGCCGAACCTTCCCGAGCGGCTTTTGTCTATCCCCGCTGGAAGGGCTCGGAAGGAGAGTTACATGGCCAAAATCGGTTTTTCATTGCACCCCGTTGCTGCGGCAATTCGCAGGGCGGAAACGAAACTCCGCAAGCTTCGCCCTAAAGTCAGCAAAGCCGACCAGAAGAAGATCGATCTGAATTTGCGAATGCTGGAGAAATCCTACCACTTGATTGAAATACCCTGCCCGAAAAGGGCGGTGCGTATCGGACCACTGTTCGGACAATGGTTCACGACGAATCCCAAATGAATTCCGTGAGGGGATCCGGTATTTCGCATTTCTCGAGCGTTGATTTTCGGCATGCGTAGAACGAAGCGCCCGCTTTTCCGGCGTTCTCCTTTCCTGGTCTGTTACTGGGAGGCTGGAAACCTGGTCTTCGAGAATTACGCGGTTGGCACAAGGTCCGCTGCCGCTCCCATTACAACTGAATTGCTGAATTTCCTCAGCCGGTGGCGCAGGGCTGAATCAGTATTCGTGCGTTTCCCTCAATATTCGCCTTCATCCTTACGCTTGGCCATCCGTGGGCTGGTGCGGCATTGGCTGTTGCAACGTTCCGATCGTAAAGAACATTCCGCGGAACGCGCCATGGCAGCGTGGAAGCAGTGGAATCCCGCGGCGGGCTTCTTTCACTTCACCGGACGCGATCTTCCGTTTGAAGCGGACTTGGTGAGCATCGGGCGTTACTTGGAAGAAATGACGCACGAGAAGGCGATGCCGGTTCCCGTGAAGCATTACCCTCGGGCGGCGCAGACGCGGTTGCTTCCGCCGCGCGAGAGCGGCGAATTTCCGCGCGTCCTCACGGCCCGGAGAACATGGCGAAGGTTCGGGCCCGGCAAGCTGTCGTTGGCGGACCTGAGCACGCTGCTGGGACTGACTTTTGGAGTGCGCGCGTGGGCAGCGGTGCCGCCGCTGGGGCGATTTGCATTGAAGACCTCTCCTTCGGGAGGGGCACTGCACCCGATTGAGGCTTACATCGTGGCGCGGGACGTGGAGGGAATTGCGCCGGGAATCTATCACTATGACGCAAGCAGACACCGGTTGGAATTGCTGCGGCGACGAATTACGCGCGACCGCATGTCGGACTACGTGATCGGGCAGCGCTGGTTTGTGGATGCTTGCGCGTTCGTGGTGATGACCGCAGTGTTTACCCGGACGCAGTGGAAGTATCACTTTCCGCGGGCATATAGAGTCGTGTTGGCCGAGGCAGGACATCTGTGCCAGACATTCTGCCTGACGGCGACGTGGCTGGGGCTCGCGCCGTTTTGCACCATGGCGCTGGCGGATTCCAAAATTGATCGCGACCTGGGAATTGATGGCGTCACGGAAGGGGCGCTGTACGTGGCGGGAGTGGGACAGATTCCGAAGGGCGTGGATTGGAAGACGGCTTCGCTACCGGAAGATCCTACGGGGAAGAAGCGACGGCGGACATAAGCGCGCAGCAATCTACGTTAGTAGACTGCAACAACCAGACAGAGCCGGCGAGACGCCGGTGCTACGCCTTCAATTCCCAGGTGTCGCCGGCGCGCAGGAGCTTGGCCAGGTCGCCCTTGCCTTTCTTGGCTTGGACGTCACGGATTTGCTGCGCGATTAAATCTTCGTAGCGCGGCACGTGATTCCAGGCGCGCAGCACGCCGATGGGTGTGGGGAAGCCTTCGCGATGCTCCATATGGGCGAGAAGGAAGGCGTAGGCCGCGCGCGGGTGCTGCTCGTCATGCACGAGCAAATCCTTTTCCGTGATGCCGTTGCCGAGTTCGACGACTTCCAGATCGAAGCCGTTCATGCGGATGCCTTTGTCGCGTTTCTTGCCGAAGATGAGGGGCTTGCCGTGTTCGAGTTGGACGACGTGCTCGCTGCGCGCATCTTTCTCAGTGATGTTCTCCCACGCGAGGTCGTTGAAGATATTGCAATTCTGCAGGATCTCAACGTAAGCCGCACCCTTATGAGCCGCGGCTTTCCGCAAAGTTTCCTTTAGATGTTGTTGGAAAACATCGACGGAGCGGGCGACGAAAGTCGCTTCGGAACCAATTGCGAGCGAAATGGGATTGAACGGCCGGTCCGTCGTGCCATAAGGCGTGGACTTGGTTTTCTTTCCGATTTCGGAGGTTGGGGAGTACTGCCCTTTGGTGAGGCCGTAAATCTTGTTATTGAACATCAGGACTTTCAGGCCGACGTTGCGACGGAGCATGTGGATGGTGTGATTGCCGCCGATGGAAAGCGAATCGCCGTCGCCGGTGGCAACCCAGACGTCGAGGTCAGGACGGACGAGTTTGATGCCGGTGGCGATGGCCGGGGCGCGGCCGTGAATCGTGTGGAAGCCGAACGTGTTCATGTAATACGGGAAGCGGCTGGAGCAGCCGATGCCGGAGATGAAGACGAATTTTTCGCGCGGGACGCCGAGCTCGGCGAATACCATCTGTACCGCGGAGAGAATGGCGTAATCGCCGCAGCCGGGGCACCAGCGAATTTCCTGGTCGGTTTGGAAGTCTTTTTTGGTGTAGACGGGAAGAGTATCGGTAGCCAATTTAGATCTCCTCGGGTTTCGGTACAAAATCAAAAATCGGTAGTTCACTGCAGAGGCGCAGGTTTCGCAGAGAAAAGCAGATTCCTCGCTGCGCTCGGAATGACTTCGTGTTGTGAGTGGCCGGAGACATTGGCTTGGCTTAGTCGAGCAGTTCTTCGATCTTGGCTTCAATTTC
Source organism: uncultured Acidobacteriota bacterium (assembly GCA_963795005.1). Taxonomy (GTDB): domain Bacteria; phylum Acidobacteriota; class Terriglobia; order Acidiferrales; family UBA7541; genus Palsa-295. The sequence goes on from CAWCGE010000003.1 coordinate 224,820, forward strand.
GGATTGCTTGAAGGGCTTGCCCTGGATTTTACCGTAGCTTTGCGCGTCCACCAGGAATTTAGCGCGCAGGAGCATTACCAGCTGGCCCATATTCATTTCCGGAACAAGCACTTTTTTGTAGCGCTTCAGCACTTCGCCAAGATTTCTCGGCAGCGGATTCAGATAGCGCAAATGTACGTGGCCGATGCGCTGTCCCTTCGCGCGCTGGGCTTTCATGGCCGCAGTGATAGGGCCATGGGTGGAACCCCAGGCGACAATCAGCAGGTCGCCGGAAGCATCGCCTTCGGGAACCGCCTCGGGAATATCCTGCGCAATGCCTTCCACCTTTTCAGCACGGGTGCGAACCATGTGCTCGTGGTTCAGGGGTTCGTAGTTTACGTTGCCGGTGACGTCCTGCTTTTCGATGCCGCCGACGCGGTGCTCGAGGCCCGGTGTGCCGGGAATGGCCCATGGGCGCGCGAGCGTCTCGGGATCTCGTTTGTAGGGCTGAAAGCCTTCCGGATTCGTTTCGAAGTGCACCGGGATAGCCGGAAGGTCCTCAACCGCGGGAACTTTCCAGGGTTCGGAACCGTTGGCGAGGTAGCCATCGGAAAGGATGATGACGGGAACCATGTATTTGATGGCGATACGGCTGGCTTCCAGGGCAATCCAGAAGCAATCGCCTGGAGTCGAGGGCGCGAGCACCGGAATGGGAGCTTCGGAATTGCGTCCGAATAACGCTTGCAACAAATCGGCTTGTTCGGTTTTTGTCGGCAGGCCGGTTGACGGGCCGCCGCGCTGAATGTCGCAGACTACCAGGGGCAATTCGACCATGACGGCGAGGCCGAGGGCTTCGGTTTTCAGGGCCATGCCGGGGCCGGAGGTTGAGGTGATGCCCAGGGCGCCGGCATAGGCCGCACCGATCGCCGAAGTGATTGCGGCGATCTCGTCTTCGGCCTGAAAAGTAGTGACGCCGAAATCCTTGTACATGGAAAGCTCGTGCAGGATGTCGGAGGCCGGTGTGATGGGATAAGAGCCGAGAAAAAGCGTGATGCCAGCCTGCTGGGACGCGGCGACAAATCCCAGGGCCAGCGCGGTATTGCCGCTGATATTGCGATAGACCCCGGGCTGCAGCTTGGCGGGCGGAATTTCGTAACTGATCTGGAACGCTTCGGTGGCTTCGCAATAGCTGTAGCCTGCTTGCATTGCGAGCTTATTGGCCTGGACGAGCTGCGGTTTGTTCTTGAATTTATCCTCGAGCCAGCGCAGCGTCGGCTCCATGGAACGGTTGTAGAGCCAGTAGCACATGCCCAGAGCGAAGAAATTCTTACAGCGGTCCATGCTTTTCGCGTCGAGGCCCAATTCCTTCAGGGACGCGCGGGTCAGCTTGGTCAGCTCGACCGCAAAAAGGCGGTAGCCATCGAGCGAATGGTCTTCGAGAGGATTCTGCACAATCTGGGCCTTGCGCAGATCGGTTTCCTTGAAACTGTCGAGATTAACGATCAGAATGCCGTTGGTTTTCAGGTCCGGCAGGTTCATTTTCAGGGCGGCGGGATTCATGGCGATCAGCGCGTCCACGGAATCGCCGGGGGTGTATACATCGCTGGATGAAAAGTGAACCTGGAATCCGCTGACGCCGGGCAAGGTGCCGGCAGGGGCGCGAATCTCGGCCGGGAAGTCGGGCAGTGTGGCCAAGTCATTGCCGTACAGGGCCACGGTGTTGGTGAACTGGCTGCCCGTGATCTGCATGCCGTCCCCGGAGTCGCCGCAGAAGCGGATGACGGCCTTGTCTATGGTTTCTTTCTTGCGGCCTGAGATTTCAACGAATGCGCTGGACATTATGAGCTCAACACCTCACTTCAAGATTGACGGAGAACTGCGAGGGCCGAACATGCGCAACCCTTGATTCTTTGACGCGTTTGAGCGGGTTTCTATTCAGCAAAACGCTAGCACAGTGCGAGGCAGTATGGGGATGACAAATGCACTGGCCAGCGGCTAGTGACGAGTGACTCGAACGGGCCACGGTACCCGAGAATGAGGCGGGTCGCGGGTCATAGTCCTGGGTGGAAGCCAACGGAAAATAACGAGGTTCACCGGGCTGTGGAGCGCGGCGCTGCCTTGCGCGCGGCTTTTCTGCATCCCGCATAACTCCAAGTGTAGGCTAGCACAACGTAAGCCGTTTTGCCCGATGTGCGAGTAGAATGTGTCGTTTCCGTCGCTATGCGGGAACCGTAACTTGGCATCGAACGTCGAACGATTGTGGTTACGAACGCAAGGGCCGCGCTGATGAATCTTGAATTCGCGAAAATCCTCTTGGCAGCGCCCGCGACGAAGGTGCATGCCGTACGGCATTGGCTGTTTACGCTGGGCGGGCCTGGATTGATCCTGCTTGGTCTGGTTGACAGCTCGGTGATTCCAGTTCCGGGCAGCATGGATGCAATGACGATTGTGTTGGCGGCGCACGACCGGGAATTGTGGCCGTACTACGCGATCATGGCCACGGCGGGCTCGGTAATCGGGGCATACCTCACATATAGGATCGCACGCAATGGTGGCGAGAAGGCTTTGAAAGATAAGGTGTCGCCGCGCATCGTGAAGAAGGTCACGAATGCATTCGAGCGCTGGGGCTTCGGAGCTATTGTCATTCCCGCACTGTTGCCGCCACCGATGCCGATGGTTCCGTTTGTGATCGCGGCCGGCGCGCTGCAATATTCGCCGAAAAAGTTCCTTGCGGCGATGTCCGCTGGACGCATCCTGCGTTATTGCATCCTGGCTTACCTGGGAGCCGCTTATGGGCGGAAGATTTTTGGGGTGATCCTGGCGCACGGGGAGACCACGCTGGTCGTGACGATAGCCTTAACGGTGGTGACGGCGCTGGCGCTAGTGCTGTATTTCAGACGGAAGCGCGGGACGCTGGCGAACGTGCACTGAAATGGGCCCATGCAGCCTCGGTGACCGAGGCTTGCTCTTTCCTAGGAGGTCCGCCATCGTCGATACTGACGCCGGTTGCTGTCTTTACTTTTTCGCACGTTTTCGACAACGCTTACCGCTTCGAGACTGTCTAGAATGCTAGCCTTATTTCTTCCCTCGGAGTGCGTTGTGAGCGAGTCCTCCCGAACGAACGAACCTGGCGCGGAGAAGCGCCGCAGTACGCGGCTGGCTAAATCCGTCCCTATCAAGATCAGCGGTACAGATGCGCTTGGCCAGGCTTTCCAAGAGACCACGGCGACCGTGATGATTGATTGTTATGGCTGCAAGTACCAGTCCCGGCACTACGTCCCCAAGAACTCCATCGTGAGCGTGGAAGTCCGCCGGCCAGAATTGCGATTGCCCGCCAGAATCGCGCAAGCCCGGGTCGTGTGGGTTCAACGCCCAAAGACCTACCGCGAGATCTATCATGTGGCTTTGGCGCTCGAGGTTCCCGGAAATGTGTGGGGGATTCCGTGGCCGCCGAGCGACTGGTTTCCTTGCCCGGGAGAAGAAGGAATTGCGGTAGTGGAAGAGGTGACGACGCCCGAGCTGATGGCCGCGACCGCCGCTGCGTCGCCTCTCAAGGACTCGAGCCGCGGATGGGCCGAGCGGTTGGCGGTGGCGGACGAGGTCGTCCTGGACTGCACGGTGGAAATGATGACCGCGCTGGAGAAAAGTAAGAATCGTACGCAGGCAGCCGGCGAAGGCGCGCGTGCCACACAGCTCGCGGCGATACAACAGGTTGCCCGTTTGGCGGTCGCCGAAGCGCTCTGCGAGCAAACCGCGGAGATGCGACGGGAACTCGATGCGGCGATAAGATATGTGGTCGAACAGAACGCCGAGCGGGTGACCGCGCAACTGGAAGCGACGCGGAAAGAGTTAGCGGCGCTGCGCGAAGCAGTGAACGCGCAGCCCGGCCGGCGGGGCCAAGGCTTGTCCGGCAAGCGCCGCACGAGGGAACCCACGCTAGACCCGAAGTGAACCCTGCCATGACAAGTCCGCCCCGAACAGCTGTAAGCCACTGAAAAAAGGCCAGCCTGTCCGCAAGTACCATTGACTTTCGCTTTTAATTCGCCTACACTCGCGCTGCAAACTCGGGTTCGAGGGGTGTGAAATGGCGCTTACCAAGAGGCAGAAAGAAGTCCTAAATTACCTGGTGGGATTCCTCAACAAGAACGGCTATTCGCCGAGTTTTGAGGAGATTGCGCACGCGCTGAAGCTGACTTCGCTGGCGACGGTGCACAAGCACCTCTCGACGCTGGAGAAAAAGGGATTTATCCGCCGCGGATATAACCAGAGTCGGTCCATCGAAGTCGTGCAGTTGCCGAAGCCGATCCGCGAGCAGGTGCTGGACCGCCACGTGGTGGAATTGCCGCTGGCCGGACGAATTGCCGCGGGACAGCCGCTCGAAGCCGTAGAGCAAAACGAGACGATTTCGCTGGCGGATTTTGCGCGCGGGCAGGGAACGTTCGTGCTGCAGGTGAAGGGCGAATCCATGCGCGATGACCACATTTTAGACGGGGACTATATTGTCGTGGAGCAGACACAGGTGGCGAACCCTGGAGAGATTGTGGTGGCGCTGGTGGGCGAGGACGACGCTACAGTGAAAAGATTCTATCGCGAGCCGGGCGGGAAAGTGCGTTTGCAGCCGGCGAATTCGGCCATGTCGCCGATCGTGGTGCAGGGTGCAGACGTGAAGATTCAGGGAAGAGTTGTCGGCGTTCTTCGCAAGTACTAAAGTCTTGTTGTGCGCGGCGACAGCGAATTGCAACTCTAGTCACGGATTCAACGCTCTCCAACGCACATCACAAATTAGCGAGTGTGAAACAACGCTATATTCTTTGGATCGGCCTGCTGCTCTACGCGGCTAGCTTCTTTCTTATCGCCGTAGTAGGCAGAGGTGCGGCCCGCGGCTACATTTGTGCCTATTCAGCGTTGAGTTTTCCGTGGAGTGGAAATCTGTTCGGCCCGCTCGGGATTTTCGAAAATAAGCTCCTCGAGTACGTTGCCGTTCTGATTAGCGGCTGGATTAACCTGGTCTTTCTTGTAGCCGCAATTCTCGCAGTACGTGAAAGATCTGGGCGAATGCTCGCGGCGTTAAGAATTGCTGTCATTCTCATGATCCCCTTCTGTTGGGTCGTGTTCCGCTACCAAGACTTGTATGCGCGCGAAGGCCATTTCGTCTGGATCCTCGGGATGTTGCTGACGTTATTTTCACGAGAGATTAAGCCGACGCTTTTCGGAGTGAATGAGCGAGGAGAGCCAGATGAACCGGCCCGGGCGTGATGAAGCGGCGCCGTACTATTTCATCTACATTGACCGTATCGCGAGCGACGACATTGTCGACGTGCTGACAAACCAACTGGAAGAAGTTTCCGCGTTTTTATCGAAGATCTCCGAGGAAAAATCTCTGCACCGCTACGCGCCGGATAAATGGAGCATTCGGCAAGTATTGAACCACGTGAACGATACCGAGAGGACCTTCGCGTTTCGCGCGCTGTGGTTTGGGCGCGGCTGCAGCGAGCCGCTGGCGAGTTTCGATCAGACGATTGCGGCGAACGGCGCTCGGGCGGACGATTATTCGTGGGCCAGCCATGTGGCCGACTTTCGAGATGTGCGCGGCGCAACGCTCTCATTTTTTCGGAATCTTCCGGATGAAGCGTGGTCGATCAAGGGCGTAGCCAGCGGAAATGCGGTGACAGTCAAAGCGCTGGCGTACATTATCGCTGGGCACGTTTCCCATCACATGGCACTGCTGCAAGAGCGTTACCTATAGCGATCCTTTTCCCAGGTAGCCTGGACTATTTCGTGCTTGCACTTCATGGGTGGGAAGACTTACGATGCGGCTCCCCAGTTTTAAGTGCAGCATTGCCTCACCGGACACATCTGTACCATTTTGGATTTGGCATGGTTCCAGCGCGGGACTACATTCAAAGCCCCGGTCCCTTGAAACTGATTTGTGAATCTGGAGCAGCTTGGGCCCAAGGAGGGTAAATGTGGGGAGACAAGAAGCCGGACGCTCCGGCTAAAAATCCGCTCCCGCAGCAAGGGCAACAACCGCAGCAAGCACGTCCAAACTTTCCGAGTGCGAACGCACCGGCAATTCCTGGGGAGGCAAAAACAATGGCACCGATTGACTCATCGTATCCAAGCACGAGTTCGGGTGGGACAGCACGGTTGGGCTCGAGCCTGCACGTGAAGGGCGAGATCACCGGCAACGAAGACTTGCTGATTGATGGCAGCGTCGAAGGGCTGGTGCAGCTGGAAGACCGCAAGCTGACGGTCGGCGCGAGCGCCAAGGTCACAGCGGATGTCATCGCCCGCGAAGTAATCGTATACGGGAACGTGAAGGGCAATCTGCGGGCACGCGACCGGATCGAGATCAAGAAGGACGGCTCGGTGGTCGGCGATTTGACTACAGCGCGGATTTCGATCGAGGACGGGGCGTACTTCAAGGGCTCGATCGAAATTGACAAGACTGGCGATGCTAGCGACGACAGCGCGAAGTCATTCGCGCGCACCAGCCGCAGCACAGCCGTGGCAACTTCCTAGTTCAACTCGTTCCCGCGATTTGTTTCTGCCTCCCAAGTCACGGCGGGCCGCTGCAGAGTGGCCCGCCGGCGAACTCGCCCCGGGTGTTTCCAGATGCGGTTTTCACTCGTTGACACAGACAGCAAGCTACTTTAGAATCAGGGTTTGTCTTTACTGGGAAAGGTGTGACTGAGCAGATGCCGACGTATGTTCCAAGAGGCCGCGAGGCCGAAGATTTAATGGTGGGGAAGAACTGGTTTGTGATTGACGCCGAAGGCGTGGTACTAGGCCGGCTGGCGACCCGTGTGGCGCGTCTTCTGATTGGCAAGGACAAGCCGACGTACACCCCGCATCTGGATTGCGGAGATCACGTGGTGGTAGTGAACGCGGAAAAGATCAAGCTGACGGGCAACAAGATTGATCAGAAGCTGTATCGTCATCACAGCGGCTGGCCGGGCGGATTGAAGGAAGTGCCGATCCGCACACTGTTGCAACGGCGGCCCGCAGAGGTTGTGCGCGAAGCGGTGCTGGGAATGCTGCCGAAGAACAAGCTCCGCGCGCGAAGAGCAAAGAAGCTGCGTGTTTATGCCGGAAGTGAAGGCCTCGCCCGCCACACCGGACAAAAGCCTCAGCCACTCTCGCTATAGCCTCGCGACACACAGGGATTGGGAAAATTCGCGTTTGGCGGGTACATCCGTCAGGGCCTTTTTCGGTCGGCCCTGGCAAGCGGGGTAATCTCGCTGCGGACGCGGTGGGTAAACAGGAGGAACTTTGAGTTCAGCTGCGAGTTCATTGGAAGGCAAGGCCAAGCAATTTTACGGCACGGGGCGCCGGCGGGAATCGATTGCGCGCGTGTACATCAAGCCAGGCGCGGCGCGATTCACGGTGAACGGGCGGCCGGTGGACGAATATTTTCGCAACGTGGCGTGGAATACGGCAGCGGTAGAGCCGTTGAAGTTCACCCAGATGTTGGACCAGGTGGAAGTGAAGGCGATCGTGAAGGGCGGCGGCGTGGGCGGTCAGTCCGGAGCGGTGCGTATGGGTCTTTCGCGCGCGCTTTCCAGGCTGAATCCGGAATTGCGGCCGGCGCTGCGAAAGAATGGTTTTCTGACGCGCGATCCGCGCATGAAGGAACGCAAGAAGTACGGACAGAAGGGCGCACGGCGCAGATTCCAGTTCAGCAAGCGGTAATTTACGGCTGGACGGTGTGGGGATCGAAGAGAGGTCCCTCGCTTCGCTCGGGATGACAGTGAAAGGCCCAGGCCAGTGTAGTTAAATTCACGGCCGGCAAGAAACCGGCAGAAAAGGATGCTGCTCCGAAGAATGGAGTACAAAGCATCCCTTCAAACAAGGAGGCACTTTGGGCGTTGAAATAACCATGAAAGAGTTACTGGAGGCTGGAGTTCATTTCGGTCACCAGACGCGGCGTTGGAACCCGAAGATGAAGGAGTACATATTCGGGGAACGCAATGGAATCCACATCATTGACTTGCAGAAGACCTTGAAGATGTTCCGCGACGCGGCTCGTTACGTTTCCGAGTTGGCCGGACAAGGCAAACGAATCCTTTTTCTGGGCACCAAACGTCAGGCGCAGGAAGCCATCGCCGAAGAGGCGAACCGCTGCGGAATGTTCTACGTGAACCACCGCTGGCTTGGCGGCACCATGACCAACTGGGTGACCCTACAGAAATCCATCAAGCGATTGAAGCTGCTGAAGGGTATGGTCGAAGACGGGCGGATGGCGCAATTTTCGAAGAAGGAAGCGGCGCGCCTGGAGCGCGAGTTGAAGCACCTGCAGCAGAATTTCGCCGGCGTGGAAAACATGACTACGCTGCCAGACGCGATGTTCGTGATTGACCCGAACGCGGAATTGATCGCGGTGCACGAAGCGCGGCGCATGGGTATTCCGGTGGTGGCGATCGTAGACACCAATTGCGACCCGGACCTGGTTGATTGGGTTATCCCCGGCAACGATGACGCGTTGCGCGCGATTCGCTTATTCACCTCGAAGATTTCCGACGCCGTGATCGTGGGGCATCAATCCTACGAGCAGACGCAGATTGCCGATCAGAAAGCGGTCGAGGGCACCGGCGAAGAAGGCGTGGATTACGTGGACACCAGCGCCTACGAAGTTTACGAGAAGCAGGAAGGCGATTTCGTGGAAGGCGAGCCGGGTGATCTGGTCGCGACCGAAGAGGCCGCGGCCGCCGCCGTGCCGACCGAAGACGAGACACATCAGCATCGCTAAAACAAGGCGGGGTTACCTTCTGTGTGAGCCGCCTCCCGGCGCCAATCTGGTTCAACGGGCCGGCCGAACCGGTAGTGAGTCCCGAATTCATTCAAAGGAATTGAGTACATCTATGGCAACAGCAGATGGAAAACCGAATATATCCGCGCAGCAGGTGAAAGAGCTGCGGGACCGCACGGGTGTCGGTTTCGCGGCGTGCCGCGACGCTCTGCAGGAAACCGGCGGAGACATCGAGCGCGCGATCGATATTCTGCGCAAGAAGGGACAGGCGACCGCGGCGAAGAAAGCGCAGCGCGCGACCTCCGAAGGCCTGGTGAGCTGCTACATTCACGCGGGCGGGAAAATCGGCGTCCTGGTGGAAGTGAATTGCGAGAGCGACTTCGTCGCGCGCACGGAGGATTTCCAGCGTTTGTGCCACGACGTGGCGATGCATATTGCCGCGCTCGATCCCCGTTTTCTGCGGCGCGAAGAAGTGACGCAGGAGACGCTTGATCGCGAGCGGGAAATTTACAAGGAACAGGCCAAGGCCACCGGCAAGCCGGAGGCGGTGATCGAAAAGATCGTTAGCGGCAAGATGGAGAAGTTCTACGAAGAGAACTGCCTGTACGAGCAGCACTTCATCAAGGACGAAGGCATGACGGTGAAGGAGCTGATTGACCATACGATCGCGAAGATAGGCGAGAATATTTCAGTGCGGCGTTTTTCGCGGTTCAAAGTGGGCGAGATGGATGGGGCTGGTGGGCAGCGGGCGGCGACTGGCGCTGAACCCGAGGGTCCGGTACCCGTGCCGATTGCCTAAGTGCCAGACGTGCAATTTGGTTTTGCTTTGGAGTCCGCCGCGTTTGCGGCGGATTTTTTTTGGTTGGATGATAGCCGCTGCTCTGACACGGGAGCGTGCGGCCAGGCTGCCGGGTCGGCGAAAACAGCCGACCCGCCGCTACAACTGCCGTTCTGCGGGGCGCATCGGCGGAAACTTTGCTAAAATGCACGCGGCCAGGGGGCTGGCCCATCCGCAATGACAAAAGCCGCGACCAGCAAAGTGGCGAAGGGCGCGCCGGTTTACGAAAGACTGGTGCTGAAGCTTTCGGGAGAATCGCTTTCCGGGCCGCAGGAGTCCGGCATTCACGCCGAAACGATCCAAGGCATCGCTCACGAAGTGCAGGAAGTGCGCGGCCTGGGCGTGCAGGTGGCGATCGTAGTCGGCGGCGGGAATTTCTTTCGCGGAACGCGGCAGAAAGAGCTGAACATTGACCGCGCTACCGGCGATTACATGGGAATGCTCGCCACAGTGATCAACGGCCTGGCGATGGTGGACGCCCTCGAAAAAGCCGGATGCCACACGCGACTGATGAGCGCGATCGAGATGCATCAGGTGGCGGAGCCCTTTATCCGGCGGCGCGCGACGCGGCACATGGAAAAGGACCGCGTGGTAATTTTCGCAGCGGGCACCGGCAATCCTTATTTTTCGACCGACACGGCGGCCGCGTTGCGGGCGATGGAAATCAAAGCACAGGTGATTTTGAAAGCGACGCGAGTCGATGGCGTGTACGACGCGGATCCGGAGAAAGTGAAGGGTGCGAAACGGTTCGAGAAAATCACCTATCTGGACGTGCTGAAGAAAGGCCTTTCGGTGATGGATTCGACGGCCATTTCGCTGTGCATGGACAACAAAATGCCGATCGTCGTATTTAATATGACCGTTCCGGGAAATTTGAAGCGCGTGGTGCTGGGCGAGCCGGTTGGCTCGATCGTGACCACGGCGTGAAATTCAATCGGCGGAGGCAATATTTTCGATGAGCGCGTTTGGCACGAGCAAGGACGCTTTGGCGCAGGCGAAGACGCGGATGGAAAAGGCTGTGGAGGATTTTCGCAAGGAGCTGGGCAGCGTGCGCACCGGGCGCGCGAACGTTTCACTGCTGGATCACATTCGCGTGGATTATCACGGCACGCCGATGCCCATCAATCAGCTGGGCACGTTGAACGTGCCGGATGCTTCGACCATCGTGATTTCGCCGTGGGACCCAGGCGCGGTACCACTGATTGACAAGGCCATACGAACAACTGACCTGGGATTAAACCCGACCAATGATGGCAAAGTGGTACGCGTGCCGATTCCAGCGTTGACCGAGGATCGGCGCAAAGATTTGGTGAAGCACATTCACAAAGTGCTGGAAAATCATCGCACGGCCGTCAGGAATATCCGCCGCGATATCAAGGAAGGCGTCGAGAAGCTGGAGAAGGAAAAGAAAATCAGCGAGGACGATAAGAAGCGTTCCCTGGATGAATTGGAAAAGTTGACGCATTCCGAGACCAAGAAAATCGAAGATTTATCCGCCGCGAAAGAAAAGGAAGTTCTCGAAATCAAGTAAGCAGCGTGAGAGACGCCGGCCCCAGCACTACCGCACTGCGCGTGGCGATGCGCCGCGCGGCCCACCAGCTTTACGATAATCCGAAAGTTCTGGACGATCCGATCGCTGTGCCGATCCTCGGGGAGAAGGCGCTGGCGCGGGTACGCCTGGAAGGGCGGAAGATTCACACGCGCGCCTCGCGGTACCTGCGGGCGTTCATGGTGGTACGGAGCCGTTTCGCGGAAGATGAGCTGGCGGCGGCCATGGCACGCGGCGCGGGCCAATACGTGATTTTGGGCGCGGGGCTGGACACGTTCGCGTACCGCAATCCATATGATGAGAGGCGCTTGCGTGTGTTCGAGGTAGACCATCCGGCGACGCAGGCGTGGAAGCGTGAGCGGCTGGCGACCGCGCAGATTCCGATACCGGTGTCGGTGACATATGCGCCGGTTGATTTTGAAAAGCAGTCGCTTTGGGACGGTCTGGCCACTGCGGAGTTTAACACGGGAGAAATTACCTTTTTCTCGTGGCTCGGAGTGACACCCTACCTCACTCGGGCGGCGATGAACGGCACGCTTGAGTTTATTTCCGCGATGCCAGCGGGAAGCGGCGTGGTGTTCGATTATGCCCTTCCCCGCGCGTCGTTGAACTGGTTCGCGCGTCTGGCGTTTGATGCGATGGCGCGGCGAGTGGCGAAAGCCGGTGAGCCCTTTCAGCTATTTTGCGATCCCGCTGAACTGGTCAACGAACTGCGGCGACTCGGCTTCAAGAAAATTGAAGATTGGGACAAGGGCAAGCTGAATGAACGCTATTTCAAAGATCGAGCGGACCAGCTGCGAGTAGGCGGGAGACTCGGCCGGATGGTGAGTGCCAGCATCTAACTTTGAATTGCTTCGCTAATCAGCGCGAAAAATCTAATTCAGCGTGCGAACATCTTCGGGAACAGTCAGCGTGAGGCTGCAATTCCCTGTAGCAGCGGTACACGCAAGAGTGCCGCGGCGGACCAGTTTTGCCGGCGACGCATCTGGAAACATCGGTCCAAAGTCTATCGTGCGAAGCTGTTCCGCAAACGGGCGCAGGTCCTGGCTGCCGCTGATGAATCTTACGGCGTCAACCTTGGGATTCTTTGCGCCCGGCGATAGCAAAACAAAGAAATCAGCCTGGGCGTTTTCGCTGAGAAGTTTGCCCATCGGGAAAATACGGGTCCTGGCCAGACTGAGTTTCGCGTGGACTGCAAGGCCGTCGATTTTGGCATCGTCCCCAACGAGCGAAACCAGGCGCGTGCGCGTCTCCGGCACGGAATGCGCCGCAGCAATGGCTTCCGCGTACATGCGCTCAGCTTGTTCTTTCTCGCCGCGCTTTTCATAAATTTGCGCGAGATGATCGCCAACTTCGCCGTGCTGATTGAGCAACCACGAGGCGCGAACGTAGCGTTGGGCCTTATCGAGATCGCCTTTCTGAAAATAGATCCAGCCGAGGGTGTCCCAATAGACGCCGATGCTGGAGACTTGATTGAGATCGTCGAGGGACAACCGCGAAAGCTCGATGTTGCGCAGATTCGCGGCCGTCGCCGATACGGCTGATTCGGCGTACTGCGTGGCTTTGTCGAGTTCGATGTTGTGTTGCGCGAGATTGTAGGCAACGTTGTTCCACACGACCGGGGTTTCGGCCAACTCCACTCCTTTCTGGAAAGCTTCGAGCGCCTTGTCCTTTTGTCCCGTATTCAGGAAGGCCTGGCCCAGGCTCACTTCCAGCTCGGCATTGTCCGGCGCGAGAACCGTGGCTTTATCCAGTTCCGGTGCGGCTTCCGCGTATTTGTGCTGTTCTAGAAACAGCGCGCCGAGCGCGGCGTGGGCCACAGGATCAAGCGGATTGATCTCAAGCTGTTTGCGGAACGCAGCGGCGGCTTCGTCGTACTTTTGCTGTTGTTGCAGCGTGAGGCCAAGATAATTGTAAACGTGCTCTTCGTATGGATTTACTTCGACTTCCTTGCGAAAGGCCGCCGCCGCGTCGCTGAATTCTCCGAGGCGCAAATAAGCGAGGCCTAGAGCGTTCCAACCTTGCTTGCTTTTTGGATCTACCTGATTGGCGCGTTCGAGAAGCGGAATGGCTTCGCGAGGATTGCCGGAATCGAGCGCAGCGATGCCCGCTTCGAGTAGTTCAGCTGGGCCGGCCGTCGCGGGAATGACGGGCGCGCCTGTGACGGAGTTCTCGACGACGAGGACTTGGGTTTCGTCAGAATCCACAGCGCGAGTAAACGCCAGGTAATCACTAAGACGCGAAGCCGGAAGGTCCCGCATTTTGAAATTCAGCGTGCGTTCGGCGGTAAGCACGTGGTCTGCGAAGTGGTAGGAGGATTTGAATTCGGCGTAGTCGCGCTCAACTGAGACGGCGATGGGCACGCGGGCAATAAAATTCGAGGGCAGCGTCATTTTCAAATTCATGGTGACATCGAGCGGGCTGCCGAGGCGTATGGGGCCAGCGGAATCCGACGAAACATCCGGCATGCCGATGGCGAGCAGCGGCACGCCGACTTTCGATTTCCTGCTCGACCAATCGAGGTAGTTCGCCTGGGAAAATTCCAGTTCGAGCTCAAAGGGCTTGGCGGTGTCCGTCGGGTCGCTGGGCTTCACGTTGGTGACGTCGCCCTTGATGCCATCGAGGGCGGCGATGGTTTGGCCCAATTCTTTCCACTGCGTTTGAGGAGTGCGGCGAAATGCGACGCGCAGAGCGTATTCATTATCGCCGCGAAGGAAGTAGCGCAATTTGGCGGTGAGTTTTCCCAAATCGCTCACTTGCGCTTCAATTTCGACGCGCTGGGTGGAAAGGAACGGCGGATCAATCGGTGTTTCGACTACCTTGGCGACTCCGTCCGGTTGCACGAGCAGTGCGGATTTATTGCGCAGCGGCGCAGAAAGCATGCGGAACGGCGCAACCTCGGCGGTGGAGTCCATCCAGATCAGATCCGTGCCTGTCGGTACGGCAGTGATGATGTGATCGAATTGCGATGGTGAGGGAACCGACGTGTCCATGGCACGCGCAAAGGGAATGAGCACTGCGTCTGAAGGAATGTCCGCGGCTGCAAGCATAGCGCCGAGCAAAGTGTGTTTGTCCTTGCAGTCGCCGTATTGATTTTTGAAGACATCGGCGGCGGAGTGCGGCTGGTAGCGGCCGAGCCCGAAAGAGAGACTAACGTAACGGATGTTTTGCGCGACGTACGTGTAGAGCGCTTGAATTTTTTCCAGTTCTGTGGTGCGCCCCTGAATGAGCTGTTGCGTTTTGTTGCGAATTTCCGGCGTGGGATCAGTGCGTCCCTTTTCGAGCCCGGCGTACCAGGCTGCAACATCATCCCAGCTTTTGAATGTAGTCAGTTGTACGTCCGGCGGCTTCGTGCGTGGCGCCGAGATTTTCGTCTTGTTGGCATCATCGTCGGCGGGATGCGTGAGGTTGGCGTGCTTCCATCGATAAATGGTGCGGCCATTCTGGTCGTGTTTCGCAAACGGGGAGCTGTCGTCGATGCCGTCGCCGCTCGCTGTGAGCTTCACTTTGCGGATTTCCTGTCCGCTGGCGTTTGAATAGTCCTGAGAATCGATAATGAGTGGGCGGCCCTGTGGGACGTTCACTTCGAGACGTTCGTCCAGAACAATGTCGCTCGCGAGATAATTTTGTTCGTACCAAAATTCGTTGGGGGCCAGTGGTTTCACGATACGCGTGACGATCTGGTATTCGATGGTGTCGCCCGCGTGAAGCGAGGGGACCGTGATGTGTTTTTCCTTGTAGTCGGTGTACTCGGGCGCGTCACGCGCGACCGTGGCAGTCATTTCTTTGATCGAGTCCGGTGCCGCATTGACCACGGACCCGTCGGACTTGCGCACATGCATGCTGCGCACCTCCATTTGCTCGTTGGCCGAGTTGTAACCGAACACGAGTTCGCCCAGTTGTTGGACGCCGGCATCGCTCTGCACGCGGATGCGCGCGGACACCTCGCGTTCACCGGTGCCGTCATTTTCAAATCGTGCGGCAGTGCAATATTTTTCGACGACGAACGGTTCCTGCGAAAAATCCGCGGGTTGCGATTTTCCTTCCGCGGATTTCACTGTGGATTGCGGCGCAGTGGGCGCGGCGTCCTGAGCGATGCGGCCGGATGAAATTGCCAAGGCGCAGAGCGCGGCGATCCACAAACTCTTCATTTCTTCTCCCGACTGAAATCGAGCCCGAACTAGTTTAGGTGCGTTCGCACCTTGGGTAAAGCGGCACGAATGCCGGGCGTAAGCAATTACAAAACCCGTGGCGCGAGAGGAGATGCGCAGGTCGACGGCGAGAGCTTCACAGCTGTACCGGGTGAAAGCGATCAGCGAGCTTTATAACCATCATATTTACAGTACGTTACGGGCTGCTGTGGCGTGTCAAGGAGGCGAAAGTGCCGCAGGGTCGGGGTGAACTTCTGCGTGCGCCGGCAGCGGCGAGATTTTTGCGATGTGTTTCCGGGAAACGAAGTAGCATTTAACAAGAGCACGGTGTGAGCCAATCCATCAGATTTATTTTTTGCAGGGAATCGAGTTGACAAGAGCTGTTGATTCTCCTATACTTCTGCGGTTGTCTTAGGGCCAATGGGCCCAGTGGTGATTAGGGAAGTCTTTCCTGTCCCGGAACAAAGAAGGACGGAACGGGGCAAGAAAGAGCGGCCGAAATGGGGCGCCAGCCCCGCAAAGCCGTGTGAGCCTCTCCGCAGATCAGTAGAAGATGCAGTTCACTCCTTGGGGTGAAGCGTTTTCGCGGAGTACCTGGTAATTCCTTCGGGTGTGGCGACCTTTTCTGTTCATTCACTCGCCGAACTTTGCGCGGGTAAATTTGCCTTGCGCGGAAATCTGCGCGGGGATTGCTGTAAGCGATTTACGAAACGAGTCTTTGAATCAGGGGGAAAGCGTGCCGACGTTTTCACAGCTCGTGCGTCATGGCCGGGACAAGATCCGGATGAAGACGAAGTCACCCGCGCTGGAGGGCTGTCCGGAAAAGCGCGGCGTGTGCGTACGGGTCTATACGCAGACTCCGAAAAAGCCGAACTCCGCGCTGCGTAAGGTCGCGCGCGCGAGGTTGACCAACAGCGCGGAAGTGACCACCTACATCCCCGGCATTGGCCACAATCTGCAGGAGCACTCGATCGTGCTGGTGCGCGGCGGCCGTGTGAAGGACCTGCCCGGTGTGCGTTACCACATTATTCGCGGCACCCTAGATGCAGCCGGCGTTGAAAATCGAAAACAAGCGCGCTCGAAATATGGCGCCAAGCGGCCCAAAGCCGCGCAGAAGTAGGGGAGCGGAACGATGCCACGCAAAGGATGGGTTCTCCGCCGGAAGATTCCAGGCGACCCCGTGTACGGCAGTGATCTGGTGCAGAAGTTTATTTCCAGCATGATGTACGACGGCAAGCGCGCCACGGCGCAGGCCATCTTTTATAACGCGATGGATCAGGTGGCGAAGAAGTCCAACGACGACGCGTTCAAGCTGTTCAAGAAGGCCGTGGAGAACTGCAAGCCGGTGCTGGAAGTGAAGACGCGGCGCGTGGGCGGCGCGAACTACCAGGTTCCCGTGGAGGTCAATCCGTTCCGTAAGCAGTCGCTGGCGATTCACTGGCTGGTGCTGTATTCGCGGACGCGCAGCGGCAAGACGATGACGGACAAACTTGCCGAAGAGATTATGGACGCGGCCAACGGCCGCGGCGGAGCAGTGAAAAAGAAGGAGGACGTGCACCGCATGGCGGAAGCCAACAAGGCTTTCGCGCACTATCGCTGGTAGCGCGAGGAACAGTTTCAAATGGCACGCCAGGTACAACTCGATCAGACCCGCAACATCGGGATCATGGCGCACATTGACGCGGGCAAGACCACGTCCACTGAGCGGATCCTTTTCTATACGGGTGTGACTTATAAGATCGGCGAGGTGCACGAAGGCACCACCGTAATGGACTGGATGGAGCAGGAGCGCGAGCGCGGGATTACGATTACTTCCGCGGCGACAACGGCTTCCTGGACGCGGTTCGGCAAGAAATACCGCATCAACATTATTGATACGCCGGGACACGTGGATTTCACGGTGGAAGTTGAGCGTTCGTTGCGCGTGCTGGACGGAGCTGTGGCGATTTTTGACGCGGTCGCGGGCGTGCAACCGCAGTCGGAGACGGTGTGGCGCCAGGCGGACAAGTATCGCGTGCCGCGCATTGCCTTCATTAATAAGATGGACCGCATCGGCGCCGATTTCGACCATTCGATTCGCTCCATGCGCCAGCGACTTTCGGCCCACCCGGTTCCCCTGCAATATCCCATCGGACGTGAAGACAATTTTCTCGGTGTGATTGATTTCATCGAAGAAAATGCGATCGTTTGGAAGGACGAAACGCTCGGCGCGGAATACGAAACTTTGCCGTTGGAAAAGCTGTGGGATGCGAAATATTTGAAGGCGCACCCGGCTCTGGAAATCGCGGTGAAGGCCTCGGCGCTGACTCCGGAATTTTACAAAGAACACCGCGAAAAGGTTGTCGAGTACATCGCAGAACACGACGACGCCATTCTGACCAAGTATCTCGAGCAGCATAAGCTCGAACCGGCAGAACTGCGCGCCTCGATTCGCAAGTCAACGATTGGATTGAAGCTCGTACCGGTGCTCGCAGGCTCGGCGTTCAAAAATAAGGGCGTCCAGCCGCTGCTGGACGCGGTGGTGGATTATTTGCCGTCGCCGGCCGATGTGCCGCCAGTCGAAGGCACGGACCCGAATGGCGACGGAGCGATTCTGCGCCGCGCTTCGGACGATCAGCCGTTTGCCGCCCTGGCATTCAAGATCATGACCGACCCGTTCGTCGGGCACGTAACGTACATTCGCGTGTATTCCGGCGTGCTGAAGGCGGGACAAAACGTTTACAACTCGACGCGCAAAACGCGCGAGCGCATTGGGCGCTTATTGCGCATGCATGCCAACAAGCGCGAAGAGATCGAATCCATCGAAGCGGGCGACATCGCCGCATGCGTGGGCTTGAAGAACGTAACCACGGGCGACACGTTGTGCGATGAAGACAAGCCCGTACTGCTGGAAAACATTGATTTCCCGGCGCCGGTGATTTCGGTGGCCATCGAGCCAAAGACCAAGGCGGACCAGGAAAAAATGGGCTCGGCGCTGGGAAAGCTGGCGCAGGAGGATCCCACCTTCCGCGTGCATACCGACCACGACACCAACCAGACGTTGATTTCCGGCATGGGCGAGTTGCACCTGGAAATTATCGTAGACCGCATGATGCGCGAGTTCGGTGTGCAGGCTAACGTCGGCCGGCCCCAGGTGGCGTATCGCGAAACGATTTTGAAGTCGGCGGAAGGCGAAGGAAAGTACATCAAGCAGACCGGTGGGCGCGGACAGTATGGGCACGCGGTGTTGACGGTGCACCCGCTCGCGAATTCGAATCACGAAGACATGCACGAAATGTCCACTGACGAAATTGACGAGCTGGCCAAACAGGTGTCCGGCGGCAAGGGCGGCAAGTGGCATTTCGACAAGGAACATCGCCTGCTGTTTGTGGATAAGGTTGTGGGCGGAGCGATTCCCAAAGAATTCATCGCGCCGATCGAAGCGGGTGTGCGCGAAGCTATGGAAACGGGCGTTCTCGCCGGGTATGAGATGGTGGACGCTGCGGTGGTTTTGACAGACGGCAGCTATCACGACGTGGACAGCTCGGAAATGGCGTTCAAGATCGCCGGGTCCATGGCGTTTAAGGACGCTTGCAAGCGCGCGAATCCCAAGCTGCTCGAACCGATCATGCGCGTCGAAGTGGTGGTGCCGGAAGATTACATGGGCACGGTCATTGCGGACCTGAACTCGCGGCGCGGACAGATGCAGGGACGCGAGTCGCGTGGCGGAACGGAGATTATCAACGTGCGCGTGCCGCTCGCGGCGATGTTCGGGTACGCCACCGAGATTCGCAGCCGCACCCAGGGGCGCGGCAGTTTTACGATGCACTTCTCGCATTACGAGCAGGTTCCGGGAAATATCGCGGACGACATCATTGGCGGCGCAAACGGCGACAAGCCGAAGAAGTAGGCGCGACCAGGAATTTAGCAGTGTGAACAGAACGATTTGAGGAGCGGATAGAGAAATGGCGAAAGAGAAATTCGAGCGGAATAAGCCGCATGTGAATATCGGGACGATCGGTCACATTGACCACGGCAAGACGACTTCGACGGCGGCGATCACGAAAGTGCTGTCGAAGAACAATCCGAAGGTGGCGTTCCGCGCGTTTGATTCGATTGACAACGCGCCGGAAGAGCGCGAGCGCGGGATCACGATCGCGGTATCGCACGTGGAGTATGAGACGGCGAACCGGCACTACGCGCACATTGATTGCCCGGGCCACGCGGACTACGTGAAGAACATGATCACCGGAGCGGCGCAGATGGATGGCGCGATTCTGGTGGTGGCGGCGACGGACGGACCGATGCCGCAGACGCGCGAACATATTTTATTGGCGCGGCAAGTGGGCGTGCCCTACATCGTGGTGTTTTTGAACAAGTGCGACATGGTGGACGACCCGGAATTGCTCGAGCTGGTCGAGCTGGAAGTGCGCGAGCTTTTGAAGAGCTATCAATTTCCGGGGGACACTTTGCCGGTAATTCGCGGCTCGGCGTTGAAGGCGCTCGAGGGTGATGCGAAGTGGGAGAAGTCCATTCTGGAATTGATGGAAGCGGTGGACAAGAACATACCGTTGCCGGTGAGAGACATTGATAAGCCGTTCGCGATGCCGATCGAAGATATTTTTTCGATTTCTGGTAGAGGAACGGTGGTGACGGGGAGAATCGAGCGCGGCAAGGTGAAGGTGGGAGAGGAAGTAGAGATTGTGGGCTTCCGCCCGACGATGCGCAAGACGGTGACGGGCGTGGAAATGTTCCGCAAGCTGCTGGATGAAGGGATGGCGGGCGACAACGTGGGGCTGCTGCTGCGCGGCACGGAAAAAGATGAAGTCGAGCGCGGGCAGGTGCTGGCGAAGCCGGGCTCGATCACGCCGCACACGAAGTTCAAGGCGGAAGCGTACGTATTGACGAAGGAAGAGGGCGGGCGACACACGCCGTTTTTCACGGGGTACCGGCCGCAGTTTTATTTTCGCACGACGGACGTGACCGGGGATGTGAAGTTGCCGCAGGGAGTGGAGATGGTGATGCCGGGCGATAACATATCGTGCGAGATCACGCTGATCACGCCGGTAGCGCTGGAGAAGGGGTTGCGCTTCGCGATTCGCGAAGGCGGACACACGGTCGGAGCCGGCGCAGTCGCCGAGATCATCGAGTAAACATGGCTAACGGAGAAAAAATTCGGATTCGTTTGAAGGCTTACGATCACCGCATTCTCGATCAATCCACCAAGGAAATCGTGGACACCGCGAAACGCACCGGCGCGGATGTGGCTGGGCCGATTCCACTGCCCACGGTCATTAACCGCTGGACCGTACTGCGTTCACCACACGTGGACAAGAAATCGCGCGAGCAGTTTGAGATGCGCACGCATAAGAGGTTGATTGACATCCTCGAGCCGACGCCGGACACGGTGGACGCGCTGATGAAGCTGGATTTGCCTCCCGGCGTAGATGTGGAGATCAAGGCTTTCGGGCGGGAACATACGACGAAGTAGCAAGAGGAACTTCAGGGGCTAAAGCCCGGTTTTCTTTGAGCGAGGAATGACGCGGCTCAGCCGCGACCGACAAAGAAGGCCAAGGAAAGAGCGGACGAAATGGCGGTCAACGGCATACTCGGAATCAAGCTGGGGATGACCCAGGTTTTTGCGGACGACGGCACTGCAGTGCCGTGCACCGTGTTGCAGGCGGGGCCTTGCGTCGTAGTGCAGCGCCGGACGAAAGACAAGGACGGCTACGAAGCAGTGCAACTGGGCCTAGTGGAATTTATCAAGCCACAACGCGTGAACAAGGCTCGCACCGGGCACTTCAAGAAGGCCAATGTTGCGCCGCTGCGTTATCTGCAAGAGATACGCGTCGAAGACTCGAAGGACGAAAGCAAGTCCGGCGACCGCGTGCTGGTGGAGAATTTCAAGGTCGGCGAAATCGTAGATGTTACCGGCGTCAGCAAGGGCAAGGGATTTCAGGGCGGCGTAAAGCGCTGGCACTATCGCGGCGGCGACGCCAGCCACGGTTCGATGTTTCACCGCGCGCCGGGCGGAATCGGAGCGAGTTCGTTCCCTTCGCGCGTGTGGAAGGGGCAGCATTTTCCGGGACACATGGGCAACGAGCGCAAGACTTCCAAGAATTTGCGCGTGGTGAAAGTGGATTCCGAGGAGAATTTGCTGCTGGTGCGCGGCGCGGTGCCGGGACCTTCGGGCAGTTACATTTTTATTCGCAAGGCGAAGGCGGACCTGTAATCGAAGTTTAGTTTCGAGTTTATCTGCAAGGACGGAATCAAAAGGCCTAGAAGGCCGGTAAAGAGACGACGACAATGCCAGTTGTGGACGTGATGAATCTTGAAGGAAAGAAAGTCGGCCAGATCGAGCTGGCCGATGACGTGTTTGCCGCGAAAGTAAACCAGAACCTGCTGCACGAAGCGGTGCGGCATCATCTGGCAGGCGAGCGCGCGGGGACGCACAAGACCAAGGACAAGAGCGAAGTGTCCGGCTCGGGCAAGAAGCTGTGGAAGCAGAAGGGCACGGGCCGCGCGCGCGTCGGTTCGATCCGGTCGCCGCTCTGGCGCCACGGCGGCACGGTCCATGGACCGGTACCGCGCAGCTACGATTACGCGCTGCCGAAGAAAATGATTCTCGGCGCGCTGCGCTCGGCGCTTTCCGCGAAGTTCGCGGAACAGAAATTGACCGTAGTGGATGGCTGGAAGCTGGAATCGCATAAGACCAAAGCGTTCCGCCAAGCGCTCGGCAAACTAAATGGCGACACCGATTCGTTTTTGCTGGTGGAAAGCGGTGCGAACGTGAATCTGGAACGTGCCAGCCGTAACATTGCAGGCGTTACGCTGGTTCCGCCGACGGGCCTTGAGCCGTACGATTTGCTGCGGCACGAACACGTGATGCTTTCGCGCGAGGCAGTTGCGAAGTTGAGCCGCGCACTTTCGGCGACCAAGCCGGAAACGCCGGTGCAGATCGAGCCTGCCGCGCCGGCGAAGAAAGCTGCTGAACCGAAGGCGATGGCAAAGTCCGCGGCGAAGTCAGGGACTGCACAGAAAGCCGCAAAAAAGCCAGCGGCGAAAAAAGAACAGAAGTCCAAAGCCAAGCCCAAGGCGAAGAAGGACTAAGCGATGGAAAACAGGGTTTATCAGATTATCCGGCGTCCGATCATCACTGAGAAAGGCCTTGGGGTGAAGGAAACGCAGCATACGGTGGTCTTTGAAGTCGCGAAGGACGCCAGCAAGACGGAAATCAAGGAAGCCGTGCAGCGCGTTTTCAAGGTAAAAGTAGACCACGTGCGCACCGCGATTTTTCACGGCAAATTCCGCCGCCGGGGACGCGCCGAAGGTTTTCGCAGCGACTGGAAAAAAGCGTATGTCCGCCTGGCGGAAGGCGAAAAGATGATCGAGTACGCCGAGAATATTTAGTTCGGCGAAATTGCCCGGCGCAACCGGCCGTTGGCAACCATGAGTAAGTAACGCGAGCAAGTAGGGTGGGCAAGCAAGTACGAGGGAATCGAGTTAGAGGCAACAACAATGGCACTGAAAACATTTAAACCGTACACACCGTCAAGACGCTTTCTGACCATGATCGATAAGAGCGAGATCACCAAGCAAACGCCGGAAAAGTCGCTGGTGGAAACGAAGAAGCGCAGCGGCGGGCGCAACGCGCAGGGTGAAATCACGTCCTGGCATCGCGGCGGCGGGCACGCGCGGAAATACCGCGCGATTGATTTCCGGCGCGAGAAGACCGGAATCCCGGCGAAGGTCGCCGCCATCGAATACGACCCCAACCGCTCGGCGCGGATTGCGCTGCTGCACTACGCGGACGGCGAGAAGCGTTACATCCTGCAACCGGTGGGCCTGGAAGTGGGGATGACGGTGCAGAACGGCGAGGGCGCGGACATTCTCCCGGGCAATGCGCTGACGATTCGGCACATTCCTCCCGGGACGATGGTGCACAATCTCGAGCTGTACCCCGGAAAGGGCGGGCAGGTGGTCCGCTCGGCGGGAGGCGCAGCGCAGTTGCTGAGCAAGGAAGGCGATTTTGCCCTGGTGAAGCTGCCTTCGGGCGAAGTGCGCAAGTTCAGCGTGGACTGCATGGCTACGGTCGGCCAGCTGGGAAATTTGGATCATGAAAATGTAACCTATGGCAAGGCGGGACGCACGCGTTGGCACGGGAAGCGTCCTACGGTACGCGGCGTGGCGATGAACCCGGTGGATCACCCGCACGGTGGGGGTGAGGGCCGCGTGAAGGGCAACCACCCGCAAACGCCTTGGGGATTTCCGACTCTGGGCGCCAAGACGCGGAAGAAGCGTCCTAGCGACCGCATGATTGTAGAACGGCGCAAGTAGCAGAGAAGAGGAGCATCCTTCGGTTCCCGAAGGCGGGAACCCTAGGAGTAAAGCAGAGCATGAACCCGGCGCGGCGGGGAATCAGGAGTTCTATGATGACAGCCACACGAATGTCTCGGCGCTCACCCAGGCGCGCGACGCGTGCGCGGAAGGCAGCTCCACGGCGCGCTGCGAAGCCCGTGGTGAAGACCGCTTCGAAGCTCGCGCCTGCGCCCCAGATTCAGTTCCGGCTTTGCCGCGCAGGCTGGGCCGTGATTGTGGAAAAGATTCCGAACGCGCAGGGGACGCGGTTTGTCTGTCCGTTCTGCCCGCTTTCGCACCGGGTACCGGGGCCGGTGCGCGGATTCAAACGAGTACGCCGCGCGCAGTGGGTGAAACTGCGCCGCGTGGAGGAATAGGAAAGCCGATGGCGCGATCGCTCAAGAAGGGACCGTTCGTTGACGGCCACCTGCAGAAGAAGGTGGAGGCGCTGAACGCGCGCAACGAGAAAAAGGTATTGAAGACGTGGTCGCGGCGCTCGACGATTTTGCCGGACATGATCGGGCACACTCTCGCGGTGCACAACGGCAAGAAGTTTATTCCGGTGTACATCACCGAACAGATGGTGGGACACAAGCTGGGCGAGTTCGCACCCACGCGCACGTTCAAAGGCCACGCCGTAAAAGCGGCGCTGGAAAGGGCGGCTGCGGCGGCAGGCGCACCAGCGGCAGGAGCGGCTCCGGCGGGGGGCACTGCGGCCCCGGCGGCAAAGTCTTGAGCGGCTCTTAAAGGAACAAGACGATGGCAACGGCAATACAAGGTTCGACGCAGGCTGGAACGCAGATTGAAGGCATCGCCAAGGCACGCTATACGCGCGTGTCGCCGCAAAAAGCGCGGCTGGTGATTGACCTGATTCGCGGCCAGCGCGCCGAAGAAGCGCTGCATACTTTGCAGTTCACCAAGAAGCGCGTGGCCAAGGAAATCGAAAAGACGCTGCGCAGCGCGATAGCGAATGCGGAGCGCAAGGCCGAAGATTCCGGCGAGTCGCTCGACGTGGACGAGCTTTTCGTGACGCGCTGCTACGTCAACGAAGGGCCACGCTGGAAGCGCATGCGTCCCGCGCCGATGGGCCGCGGTTTCCGTTACCAGAAGCGTACCAGCCACATCGTGGTGGAGGTTGCCGAGCATCATCGCGCCGCGGCAGACCGTGCGGCGGCGGCAGCGGCGGAAGCGCAAGCGTCCAAGGGCGTGAAGGGCGCGGTGCGCAAGGCTCGCAAGGCTTTGGAACAGCAGCGCGGCAAGCAACCGAAGAAAAAGAAGAGTTAGGCAAGCGCAGAAGAAGAGCAGGTAGGAGGACAGTTTGGGGCAGAAAACACATCCGTACGGTTTTCGTCTGGGCTACAACAAGCCTTGGAAGTCGCGGTGGTTCGCGAAGCGCGACTATGCCGACCTGTTGCACGAAGACGTGCAGCTGCGCAAGCAGTTGAAGGAAAAGCTCAAGTCGGCGGGCATCAACGGGATTGACGTGGAGCGCGCGGCGAACAAGCTGGTGATCCGAATTTACACTGCGCGCCCGGGAATCATCATCGGGCGCAAGGGTTCGGAAATTGACAAGCTGAAGGCCGACGTGCAGAAGCGGACCAAGCGTGAAGTGCACATTGACATTCAAGAAGTACACCGCCCCGAACTGGACGCGCACCTTGTGGCGGAGTCCATCGCGCTGCAACTGGAAAAGCGCGTCGCGTTCCGGCGGGCGATGCGCAAAGCGGTGGATTCGGCGCTGCGTTTTGGATGCAAGGGAATCAAGGTCCGCGTAGCGGGACGCTTGAACGGCGCGGAAATCGCCAGGAAAGAGTGGTATTTGCAGGGGCGCCTGCCTTTGCAAACGCTGCGTGCGGACATTGATTTCGGCACGGCCGAGGCGCATACGACCTACGGAGTCATTGGCGTGAAGTGCTGGATCTATCAAGGCGAAAAAATCCCGCAGCGTGGCACGAAGACGGGAACGACACCGGCGGCGCAGAGTTAAACCTTTCGAGTTTAAGGACACGGACGAACGATTATGTTGATGCCGAAAAAAGTGAAGTACCGCAAGCAGCAGCGCGGCCGGCGCAATGGGAAAGCCTGGCGCGGCGGGGCGCTGGCGTTTGGCGAGTACGGATTGAAGGCGCTCGAGCCGGCCTGGATCACTGACCGGCAGATTGAAGCGGCGCGCGTCGCGATTACCCGCTTCATCAAGCGCGGCGGAAAGTTGTGGATTCGCATTTTCCCGGACAAGCCCTATACCAAGAAGCCGGCCGAAACGCGCATGGGCAAGGGCAAAGGTCCACCGGAAAAGTGGGTGGCAGTGGTGAAGCCCGGGCGAGTGATGTTCGAGATGTCCGGAGTGGATTTGGCGTCGGCCAGCGAAGCCATGGCGCTGGCGGCGCACAAACTGCCCATTCACACGAAGTTCGTGACACGGGCGGAGGAACTGTAATGGCGGAGCGTGCGGCGGGAAGAATTGAAAAATACCGGGAAATGAGCAAGGCCGAGCTGGAGACGCAGCAAACCGAGCTCGCCGAGCAGATTTTCCGCCTGCGTTTCCAGCTCTCCACCGGGCAATCGGAAGGGCTGCGGAAATTGCGGGAAGCCAAGCGCGACTTCGCGCGGGTGAAGACATTGCTGCGCGAAAGCGAATTGAGGAAAGCGTAATGGCGAACGAAACGACAGCAGCAGCCACGCAGCAGACGGCGCACAAGCGCGGCGTGCGGCAAGAACTGACCGGCATCGTCACTTCCACCAAGATGCAGAAGACTATCGTGGTTAAGGTGACGCGCGCGGTGCAGCATCCGCTCTATCAGCGGGTCGTGCGCCACACGAAGAAATACTACGCGCACGACGAAACGGGCGAAGCGCGCCCGGGCGACACGGTACAGATTGTTTCCACCCGGCCGCTCTCGAAGCTGAAGCGGTGGCGGCTGAAGGAAGTTTTGCAGCGTTCGACGCGCGTCGCATAAAGCGCTAGCGCGGCAGCGGTTCAACGGGGGAGCACGACGATGGTACAGATGCGAACGTGGCTGACGGTGGCCGATAATTCCGGCGCACGGCAGCTCACCTGCATACTTCCGATTGGGGGAGATGCGGGGTTGACGGCCGGGCTGGGCGACGTGATTACGGCGGCGGTGAAGGAAGCGCAGCCCGACAGTCAGGTGAAAAAAGGGAAAGTGGTGAAAGCAGTGATTGTGCGCACCAGAAAAGAGCAGCGGCGCAAGGACGGCACCTACATACGCTTTGACGATAATGCCGCGGTGCTGATCAACGATGCGAACGAGCCGATCGGGACGCGCGTCTTCGGGCCGGTAGCCCGGGAACTGCGCGATAAGAAGTTCACCAAGATCATCTCGCTAGCTCCGGAAGTGTGGTAGCCATGAGAAAAATAATCGAAAAGCCCGCAGCATTCAGTATACGGCACGGCGACACGGTGAAAATCATGGCGGGGCGGTCCAAGGGCAAGACCGGGAAAGTTCTGGCAGTGAATCCTTGGAAACTGACGGTGACGGTCGAGCACGCCAACATCATCAAGAAGCACACGCGGCCGAACCCGTCGAAGAACATCAAGGGCGGGATCCTGGAGAAGGAAGGCCCCGTGCATGTTTCGAACGTAATGCTGGTTTGTCCGGGATGCGGCAAGCACACCCGCGCGGGGCACGCCACGCTGCCGGACGGCAGCAAAGTCAGAACTTGCCGGCGCTGCAACACGACTTTTGAGAACTGACGATTCCAGAGGTAAGGGCGAGAAATGATTACGCGTTTGCATGAAAAGTATCGCAACGAAGCAGTTCCGGCTCTCTCGAAGCGCTTCGGGTTCAAGAACACCATGGCCGTGCCGCGGGTGAAGAAGATTACCGTGAATATCGGCATGGGCGAAGCCAGCGCGAATGTGAAGTTGCTGGACACGGCCGCCGCCGAGCTCGGGCAGATTACGGGGCAGAAGCCGGTGATCACGCGGGCCAAGAAGTCCATTGCCAATTTCAAGATTCGTAAGGGCATGGCCATTGGCTGCATGGTTACGCTGCGCGGCGAGCGGATGTATGAATTCCTCGATCGCCTTTCGGCGATCGTGCTGCCCCGCGTGCGCGATTTCAAGGGCTTGCCGCCGAATTCTTTCGACGGGCGCGGCAATTACACCTTGGGTCTGAAGGACCAGTTGGTGTTTCCGGAGATTGACTACACCCGCGTGGACAAAATCAAGGGCATGAACATCACGATCACGACTTCTGCCCGCAACGACGAAGAAGGACGCGAGCTGCTGAAGCTGCTCGGCGTGCCGTTTCGCGCGTAGGCGCGAAGCGTAAGGAGAGAAAGCGAGTATGGGACGTACCGCGCAATTCGCGAAGCAGAGGAAGAAGCTAAAGTTCAAGATTCGCCGGCGCAACCGTTGCCGGATCTGCGGGCGTCCGCGCGCTTTTCTGCGCAAGTTTGAGATGTGCCGTATCTGTTTTCGCGGCTTGGCGCTCAAGGGTGAAATTCCCGGCGTGACCAAGGCTAGCTGGTAAGACTTAGACAGTGATCAAGGACAAGGAAGAATGACGACTGATCCGATAGCCGATTTGTTGACGCGAGTTCGCAACGCGTCGCGCGCCAAGCACTCGCGCGTGGACCTGCCCTCTTCCAAGGTGAAGGTGGAACTCGCGCGCATCCTGAAAGAGGAGGGCTACCTTGCGAATTTCAAGGTGGTGGAAGAGCAGAAGACCAAGAAGACGCTGCGCCTGTTCTTGCGCTATACCCCGGATCGCCGCAGCGTGATCACGGACCTGAAGCGTGTTTCGCGTCCGGGCTCGCGACGTTACGTGGGTAAGACGGAGATTCGCCAGGTGGTCGGCGGGATGGGAATTTCCATCGTGTCCACGCCCAAAGGCTTGATGACAGGCCAGTCGGCGCGCAAGGCGGGCATCGGCGGCGAAATCATGTGCGAGGTTTGGTAGAGGCCCGGTAAGGGGTCTGGCAAGAGGCTTAGCAGGGACGCGAAATCAAGAGGATCGAACAGAGCCATGTCGCGAATTGGAAACAAGATTATTCCAGTGCCGTCCGGCGTGAAGATTCAGATCAAGGACAGCGCCGTGGAAGTGCAAGGGCCCAAAGGGAAGATGCACGTGGTTGTGCCACGCGGCATCCACTTCGAGCAGAAAGATAGCACGCTGGTGGCGAAGCGCGAGTCCGACGAACAACGCGCGCTGCACGGCCTGGCGCGAGCGCTGGTCGCTAACGCTGTCACCGGGGTGACCACCGGCTTCAAGAAGGATTTGGACATTGTGGGCGTCGGCTACCGCGCGGAAGTAAAGGGCAAGAACGTGGTGCTGGCATTGGGATATTCGCACCCCATCGAGTTCCCGATTCCCGAAGGAATCACGATCGCCGTGGAGAAGCAGACGCACATGGTGGTGTCCGGAGCGGACAAGAATCAAGTAGGCCAGGTCGCGGCGAATTTGCGGAGGTTGCGTCCACCCGACCCGTACAAGCAGAAGGGTGTGCGCATTACCGGCGAGCGGCTGAAGAAGAAGGCCGGCAAGGCTGGCGCGAAGACGGCGGCCGCCTAGGCCAGGAGGAGAACGAACGTGGCAGCACCGGTTCGCAGATTATCGAGTGAAGCGCATCGCCGCCGTATTCATGTGCGGATGCGCAAGACATTGGCTGGAACAGCGGAGCGTCCGCGGCTATGCGTGCATCGCTCGTCGAAGCACATCCGTGCGCAAGTGGTGGACGATTCAACCAATCGCACGATCGTGGCAGCCAGTTCGCTGGATGGCGAAGTGCGCAAGACGATCAAGGGCGGCGGAAACATCGCCGCCGCGAAAGTGGTCGGCAAGATCATCGCGGAGCGCGCCCGCGCGAAGGGCGTCGAGAAAGTGGTGTACGACCGCGGTGGATATCAATATCACGGGCGCGTAAAGGCGCTCGCGGAAGCGGCCCGGGAGGCGGGCCTGAAGTTCTGAAAATTATGTCGAAACAAGAGCTCAAAGACTCGCTAGCCGTTCGCCGCCCGGTGGAAACCAATCAGGCGAACTTGAAGGACCAGGTGGTTTCGATCAACCGCTGTACCAAAGTTGTGAAGGGCGGAAAGAACCTCAGCTTCTCGGCGCTGGTAGTGGTGGGCGACCAGGGCGGCCACGCAGGATTCGGCATGGGCAAGGCTCGCGAAGTCCCTATGGCGATTCGCAAAGCGATCGAGGCCGCCAAGAAGAACATGGTGAAATTGAACATGAAGGGTTCGACAATCCCGCACCAGGTGCTGGGCCGCTATGGCTCGGGGCAAGTGCTGCTGAAGCCGGCTCCGGAAGGGACGGGAATCATCGCGGGCGGCGCAGTGCGCGCGGTGATGGAGGTTGCCGGGATTCAGAACGTACTGACGAAATCGCTGGGCACTTCGAACCCGCACAATGTGATCAAGGCGACGTTCGACGCGCTGATGCATTTGAAGGATGCGGCGAAGGTGGCAGAAGGCCGCGGCAAGGTAGCGGAGGAAGCGGCGGCGTCCTAGATCCCCGCGCAACGACCATGACAACGACAAAGAAGAAACCGGGAACGCTGAAAATCAAGTGGGTTCGCAGCTTTATCGGCTGCCCGCGGGATATGCGCCAGACGGTTCGCGGGCTGGGCTTCCGACGCATGCAGCAAGTGCTGGAAGTGCA
Organism: uncultured Acidobacteriota bacterium; assembly: GCA_963795005.1. Classification (GTDB taxonomy): domain Bacteria; phylum Acidobacteriota; class Terriglobia; order Acidiferrales; family UBA7541; genus Palsa-295. The sequence continues at coordinate 255,052 of CAWCGE010000003.1, forward strand.
AGATACTCCGTCTATCCGCGGCATGATCGCGCGCGTGCACCATTTAGTAGTGATTGAGGGCTGAGAATGGCACAGAAACCGACACTATCGAATTTGCGGCCCCCGCGCGGCTCGCGTCACCGCAAGGTGCGCGTAGGACGCGGCATGGGCTCGAAGATGGGCAAGACTTCCGGCGCGGGCAACAAGGGCCAACAGTCCCGCCGCGGCTATTCGCGGCGCCCAGGCTTCGAGGGTGGCCAGATGCCGCTGCACCGACGATTGCCGAAGCGCGGATTTTCGGCGCCGGATTCGAAGACTTACACGGTGATCAACGTCGAGAGCCTCAACGTCTTTTCGGCGGGTGACACGATTTCGCCGGACCTGTTGTATGGCCTTGGCGTGCTGCGGGTAAAGCGCGAAGGCGTCAAGATTTTGGGCGATGGTGAATTGAAAGTTGCGCTGACGGTGCAGGCGCACGCGTTCAGCAAGTCGGCGGAGGAGAAAATCACGGCCGCCGGAGGCAAGGTCGAAGTCCTGCGATGAACAAGCTGGTCCAGGCATTCCGGAACATATTCAGCACGCCGGATCTGCGCAATCGCGTGCTGTTTACGCTGGCCTTGCTGGCCGTGTACCGGCTCGGTGGGCACATTCCGACGCCTGGAATCAACACGGAATTGCTGCAACAGCTTTTCCAGCAGGGGCAAGGTTCGGTTCTCGGCCTGATTGACCTTTTCAGCGGCGGTAACCTGCGCCGGCTGACGATTTTTGCGCTGGGCATCATGCCGTACATCACGGCGTCCATTATTTTGCAGTTGATGGTGGTGGTGTGGCCTTACCTGGAGCGTTTGCAGAAGGAAGGCGAACTGGGCCGCCGGAAGATCACGCAGTACACGCGGTATTTGACGATCATTCTGAGCTTGTTTCAGTCGTTCACGATTGCCAAGACGCTGACCTTGCAGAACATGAACGGTCAAGCGCTGGTTTATCACCCCGGATGGCGCTTCGTGCTGATGACCATGCTGACGCTGACCACGGGTTCGGCGTTCATTATGTGGCTGGGCGAGCAAATCAGCGAGCGCGGCATCGGCAACGGAATGTCCTTGATCATTTTCGCCGGAATCGTGGTGGGCTTGCCGAACGCAGTGCGCGATCTGTACGTGAAGGCGACAACGCAGCAATGGGGCTCGTTCACGCCCATCGCCATCCTGGGCCTGATCGTGCTGATGTTCGCCGTAGTGGCATTTATCGTGTTTGTGGAGGGCGGCCAGCGGCGTATTCCGGTGCAATACGCCAAGCGTGTGATGGGGCGCAAGGTGATGGGCGGGCAGATGACCTATCTCCCGCTGCGCGTGAATTCCGGCGGCGTGATTCCGCCGATTTTTGCCAGTTCCTTGCTGACCTTTCCGCAGACGCTGGCGCTGTTTTTTCAGAACAAGTCGCCGGCCTTTGGCAAGTTCGCGAACATGATCAAGTGGGGCGAGCCGCTGTACACGCTGATCTATGTGACATTGATCATATTTTTTGCGTTCTTCTATGTGGGCATTATTTTCAATCCCACGGAGCTGGCGGACAACATGCGGAAGTACGGCGGGTTCGTTCCGGGAATTCGTCCGGGGCGGAACACTTCCGAGTACATCAACCGCATTTTGACGCGGCTGACTTTCGTCGGCGGTGTATATCTCGCGGTGGTTTGCTTGCTGCCCGAATGGATGATTTCCGGCATTCACCTGCAGCATTTGTGGCTCGTGGGAGATTGGTTTGATCGGCACATGTGGCGTTTCGTGCTGGATGGCTTGAACGTGCAATTTTATTTCGGCGGCACTTCGCTGCTGATCGTAGTCGGTGTGGCGATGGATACGGTGCAGCAGCTCGAAGCGCAACTGGTCATGAGGAATTACGACGGCTTTGTGCGCAAGGGCCGAGTTCGTGGCCGTCGCAATTAATGAAAGCTTCTCGGCGGTGAGGATGGCGCTCAAACGGGCGTTGATTTTCTTGGGGCCGCCGGGAGCCGGGAAGGGCACCCAGGCTAAGCGCATGGCCCAGCAGCTGGGTATGCCGCACCTTTCTACCGGCGATATGTTGCGGGATGCAGTGGCCCGCGGCACTCCGGCGGGTTTACTGGCCAAGCCCATCATGGAACGCGGCGACTTGGTGCCGGACGACATCGTGCTGGGGATGGTCGAAGAGCGTCTGTCGCACAGGGACGCAGCCAACGGATTTATTTTCGACGGCTTTCCCCGAACATTGCCGCAGGCGGAGGAGCTGGACGCGATTTTGCAGCGGCGCGGATTTGGGTTGCCGCTAGTGATCGAGTTTCGCGTAAACCCCGAAACACTGGTGCGGCGCGTGGCCGGCCGCTGGACGTGCATTGTGGGCGGCGAAACGTACAACGTTTTCGAGCGTCCCCCGAAGGTGCCGGGGACTTGCGATAACGATGGCGGGAAACTGATCCAGCGTGACGACGATCGCCCGGAAATCGTGAAGGAGCGATTCGCGGCATACGAGCGGCAAACCAAGCCGCTGGCGGATTACTACCGAACGCACGGCGTGCTGGAAGTCGTGAATGGGGATGCTGACGTGGACGAAGTGACCCGCGCGTTGAACGAAATTCTCAAGCGCGCGGAAGGACGCGATGGTCATCTGTAAGTCGCCTGCTGAGCTCGAGAAGATGTATCGCGCGGGACAGATCGTCTGGACCGCGCTGGCCAAGATGCGGACGATGATCCGGCCAGGCATCTCGACGAAAGAGCTCGACGAGTTTGCCGAGAGCTACACGGCGAAGCAGGGTGCCCGGCCGGCGTTCAAGGGATATCGCGGGTATCCGGGCTCGGTGTGCACTTCGATCAACCAGGAAGTGGTGCACGGAATTCCTTCGCCGGCGCGCAAGTTGCGCGAAGGCGACATCCTCTCGATGGATTTCGGGGTCGAACTGGACGGCTATTTTGGCGATGCGGCGCTGACCGTGCCGGTGGGCAAGATCACTCCGGAGCGTGAGAAACTTTTGCGGGTGACGCGCGAATCGCTGGAACAGGCCATCGATAAAGTCCGGCCGGGAAACCGGTTAGGCGATGTTTCGGCGGCTGTGCAGCAGTGGGTGGAAAAGAACGGCTACTCGGTAGTGCGTGAGTTCGTGGGGCACGGCATCGGCACCAAGATGCACGAGGACCCGCAGCTTCCGAACTACGGCACACCGGGCCAGGGTCCCAAACTGCAAGAGGGCATGGTGCTCGCGATCGAGCCGATGGTGAATACGGGCGGCCCTGGTGTTCGAGTGCTCGAGGACGAATGGACCGCGGTGACGGCGGACGGCAGCGATTCGGCGCACTTCGAGCACACCGTCGCGGTGACCAAGAACGGCCCGTGGATTCTGACGCGCCCGAAAGAGGCGGCGGGGCCGGTTTGGTAGAAGGCGGGTCAAGGGAATTGCAGCAGTAGCAAACAGGAGCGCATGAAACCAAGGCCAGAGCAGGAAAAGAAGAAACCGGGCGAAGGTAGCGGCAAAGAAGACGCCATCGAGGTAATGGCGACCGTGATCGAGCCACTCCCGAACGCCATGTTTCGCGTGGAGCTGGAAAATAAGCACCAAGTGCTGGCGCACATTTCGGGAAAGATGCGCAAGAATTTTATTCGCATCCTGTCGGGAGATCGCGTGGCGGTCGAGCTTTCGCCCTACGATCTCACGCGCGGCAGGATCGTTTACAGATACAAGTAGTAGGAAACACGGACAGGGAGTCGAACATGAAGGTACGTGCATCGGTAAAGAAAATCTGTATGAAGTGCAAGATCGTTCATCGGCGCGGCGTGGTGCGGGTGATTTGCACAAACGCCAAGCACCGCCAGCGCCAGGGATAAGAGGAGACCTTTATGGCTCGCATCGCAGGTGTGGATCTGCCGCCGAATAAGCGGCTCTGGATTGGGCTTACGTCCATCTACGGCATCGGGCAGGCGCGCGCGAAGGTGCTCGCCGAAAAAGCCAAGGTGGATTTCACCAAGAAGATTAAGGACCTGACTGAAGATGAAGTGACGCGCCTACGCGCCGCGATCGAATCGGAAGGCGGCATCGAAGGCGATCTGCGCAAGGAAATGCAGATGAACATCCGGCGCCTGATTGAAATTCAGGCTTACCGGGGACTGCGTCACCGGCGCAACCTGCCCGTGCGCGGCCAGCGTACACACACGAACGCGCGCACGCGCAAAGGTCCGCGGAAGGGCGCCGTGGCAGCGAAGAAAATCGCGCCGCGCAAGTAAAGCCGGCCAGGAAATTGAACGGTTAAGGACGACAGGAGAGAGACGAGCGTGGCAAAAGAACCGAAAGATGCAGCGGCAGCACCGGGAGCAGCTCCGGCAGCAGGAGCGAAGGCTACTTCCAAGCGCAAGAAAGAATTTCGCAAGAAGCGTGAGAAGCGCGTGGTGCCGCACGGCGTAGTGTGCATCCAGGCGACGTTCAACAACACCATCGTGACGCTCACCGATCCCGATGGCCGCGCGGTGAGCTGGTCTTCGGCCGGCTCGGTGGGTTTCAAAGGCTCGCGCAAGGGCACGCCCTATGCGGCACAGCAAGCGGCTGCGACGGCTGCGGGCGTGGCGCGCGATCAATACGGAATGAAATCAGTGGAAGTGCGCGTGAAGGGTCCAGGCGCGGGACGCGAATCGGCGGTGCGCGCACTGGCTTCTTCCGGCCTGCACATCAATGCGATTAAGGACGTGACGCCGGTTCCGCACAACGGTTGCCGTCCGCCCAAGCGCCGCCGCGTGTAACCGTCGGTCGCTTGAAGGTTTCGGAGTTGAAACAAAGGAGAGAAGGACTTGGCGAGACATCGTGAAGCAGTCTGCCGGCTGTGCCGAAGAGAAGGGCAAAAGCTCTTCTTGAAAGGCCTGCGGTGTTTTACAGAAAAGTGCGCGATCGAGAAGCGCAATTTCGTTCCCGGGCAGCACGGCCAAGCCCGGCGGGCCAAGATGGTGGGCTACGGCGTGCAGTTGCGCGAAAAGCAGAAGGTGAAGCGCACCTACGGCCTGCTCGAGCGGCAATTCCGCAATTACTTCGAGAAGGCGGTGCGCACCAAGGGCCCCACCGGCTCGAACCTGATGGTGATGCTGGAGCGCCGTCTGGACAACGTCATCTATCGTATGGGAATCGCCGGCTCGCGTTCGCAAGCACGGCAGCTCGTGCTGCACGGGCACATTCGCGTGAAGGGCCAGAAGGTCAACATCCCGAGCTACCTGGTAAACGTGGGTGATGAAATCGCGCTGAAAGAGAACATGCACGAGAACGCGATGATCCTTGAAGCGCGCAATCTGGCCAAGAGCCAAGGGGTGGCCCCGTGGCTGGATATTGACCCGGCCAATTTCAAGGCCCGGGTCGTGGCGCTGCCGCGTCGCGAAGACGTGCAGACGCCGCCGATGAACGAACAGCTCATCGTCGAGCTTTACTCGAAGTAGTGCCAGGAAATTATCAACGTTAATAGGTCTGTGGGTCCGCCGCGGGCGGGCCAGGAGGAATGTCGAAGATGTGGAAGGGCTTCCAGAAACCAAAGCGGTTGGCAGCAGAACCGGAAACACTGACGGACAAGTACGGGAAATTCTCAGCGCAGCCTTTCGAGCGCGGCTGGGGAACCACCGTCGGTAATTCGCTGCGGCGCGCGCTGTTGAGCTCGATTGAAGGCGCGGCCATTACCGCGGTAAAAATCGAAGGCGTGCTGCACGAATTTTCGCCGATTCCGGGCGTCGTGGAAGACGCCACGGACATCATCCTGAACCTGAAGCAGGTTCCGCTGAAGTTGAATACCGACCAGCCGAAGACCATCACTCTGGTGGTCGATACGCCGGGTCCCGTGACATCCGCGAAGATCGAGGAAGATGCGGATATCGCGGTGCTCGACAAGAACGTTTACATCGCTACCGTCAGCGAAGGTGGCAAACTCGAACTGGAATTGCGTGTGAAGAACGGCCGCGGTTACGTGGCCGCCGACCGCAACTTCGACGAAGACCTGCCGATCGGGTACATTCCGATTGATTCGGTCCACTCGCCGGTGCGCAAGGTGAACTACGCGGTGGAAGCGGCTCGTTTGGGACAAATGACCGATTACGAAAAGCTCACGCTGGAAGTCTGGACCAACGCTGCCATCACTCCGCAAGATGCGATCGGCTTGGCGTCGAAACTGGTGAAGGACCACATGAGCATCTTCATCAACTTCGAAGAGACGCCGGACCTGCCGGAAGAAGTCATCGAGAACTACAGCGATCCGCGGCTGGAATATCTCGACCGGTCGGTGGAAGAGCTGGAGCTTTCGGTGCGCTCCTACAACTGCTTGAAGAACGCCAACATTCAAAACCTGCGCGAGTTGGTGCAGAAGACCGAATCCGAGATGCTCAAGACCAAAAATTTCGGGCGCAAGTCGCTGAATGAGATCAAGGACATCTTGCACAAGATGGGCTTGAGCCTCGGCATGAAGTTCGACGAGCACGGCCGCATCATCTGGCCACCGCTGCCTAGCCAAACCGCGCCTCCGCCTTCCGAGGGGGATGCCACGGCTCTTTAACCCCTGCTGGAGGCCGCGGGCGGAAGCCAAGGTAAGCGAATATGAGACACCTCAAATCAGGGTCAAAACTGGGGAAGCAGCCCGCGCATCGCCGCGCCGTGCTGCGCAACCTTGTGACGAACCTCATCGAAAAGGAACGCATCCACACGACCATCCTTCGCGCGAAGGCTACGCGGCGTCTCGCGGAAAAGATGATCACGCTCGGAAAGCGCGATTCGCTGCACGCCAGGCGTCAGGCGGCCTCGTTTCTGATGACCCATGGCGCGACCGAAAAACTCTTCAGCGATCTCGCTCCGCGGTTTGCCGATCGTCCCGGCGGTTACACACGAATCATCCGCGCCGGCTGGCGGCTGGGCGACGGAGCGGACCTGGCGATTCTGGAGTTCATCGGTTCCGAGCTCAAGAAGAAAGAAAAAAAGCCGCGCAAGAAAGAGGAAGTCGAAGCCCCGGAGAAGGAAGCCGTGGCAGCGACAAAGTAGCATCCCGACCGGTTCAAATTAAAAAGGGCCCGTTCCAAGCAATCGGAGCGGGCTTTTTTGTTTTGCCCGGGCATATGTGGAGTGCGGCGGCAAGCCGCTTTTACAGCGTCGAAACCACTCTATACCTGTGAGCCAGGCGAGGCATGCCTCGCCCAGCGCGTCTTTTGCCGACTCAGGCGTTGGGCGAAAGCGGCTTGCCGCCGCACTCCACCAGATGCTTGCCGCGCGAGACTTTGTAACTCGACGCTGGCGCTCCGCTACTGCTTGATCCCCAGCCAGGAATTGTAGATGGCCTTTTGCTGATCGGTCGGGTGCTCCATCGGCTTGAGGGTATAAGTGGGATTGGGATTCGTGACAAGCGTGACGGGAAATTCCTTGAATTCGCCGAGGCGAAGGACGGCGATCTTCACCGTCTCACCGGGTTTGCGGGCTGCGATTTCCTTCGTGAATCCGTCGGAATCCAGGGCGCGGCCATCCAGCGCGTAAATGATGTCGTCGCGATCGAGTCCTGCCGTTTCTGCCGGACTGCCGGGAATGATGTTGCGAATCTTGGCATGGCCGTCGTCGTTCTTCGTGGTGTCGATACCTGACCAGGATTTGTCGGTCTCGAGCTTCTTCTCGACGGTAATTCCCGCGTAAGCAAAATATTTCTCGTACGGAATCGCGTCCTTGCCGGAAATATAGCGGACAAATAGATCGCTCACGTTGGTGCCGGCGACTTCGGATGCGGCCTTGACCGGATCGCCGGGTTCGAAGCCGGGCTTCGGCAGCGCATAACGCGAATAGAGCAGCCGCATCCAGTCGTCGAGCGACTTCTGGTTGCTGGTATCCTGGCGAATTGCGAAATCCAGGATGTGGCCCATGATCTGCCCACCGTCGTAATACGAATAGTACGTGTTCGCGAGGTTGTTGGCTTGCTGGACCGCGCCGCCGCGCGGAAACCAGGTATCCCAACTGGTGTCCTCGATGCTGCGCTCCGAACGGCCCGGCTGCTGTTCGAATTTGGTGATGAGCTGCCCGATGTTGTTGAGGTATTGCTGCGGAGTGATCAGCCCGGCGCGCTCGACCGCCAATTCGCCGTAGTAGCTGGTCAGACCCTCGGAGATCCATAGCGACGGCGTGTGTACCATCTGCGTGTAGTCGAACGGTCCAAGCGGACGTGGGCGCAAGCGCTTCACGTTCCAGGCATGGAAGAATTCATGCGCGGCCACGAACAGCTTTAGATTGTATTGGTTGCCGTAGGCGGGATTGGGTTCGGTGGAGTCCCAGTCGCTGGAAAAATCAATTTGTGTGGAGTTCAAATGTTCCAGGCCGCCGCCGGTCTTCGGCCAGACGTGGAAAATGAAATAGTAGTCGGAAAAAGGCGCGGCCTGAGTTCCACTGGCGGCCACAGGCTGGAACATTGGGACGATCGTAGCAACAGCCTTTTGTAAATCGTCCACGAACTTCGTGAAGTCCTTGTGGCCCATCACGTCATGCACGACCACGTGATATTTTGTTCCCAGAACCTCAAAGTCCTTTTCGGTGAATTCGCCGGAGATCTCCAGCGGGCAATCGGCGAACGTGTCGTAGTTGGCAGCTCGAAAAGTAGTGGCAGACGTATGCTCCATACCTGTCGCCACGAGCCATCCATGGGGAGGCGCGATGGAAAGCGCCGCCGGGCGATCCTTCGCGCCGACCACGTACATCCACACGGAGGGCCCGCCGATGAAAGCGTGGTGCTCATTGAACTGCGCGATATTGTTTTGCAGCGTGTTCGCGAAAATCTGATATTCCACGGTCACCGCTTTCGCGCCCGCCAGTTCAATCCGCCAAGTCTGGCTGTCCGTCTTCTGCCAGGTAAGTTCCTGGCCTGCCGCGCTACGCGCGCGGAAACGCTGCACATTGACCGCGTAGTTTTCAATGTAGTAGGACCCGGGCGCCCAATCGGGCATAGCGAAATCCACGGACGCGCCAGAGAGAGAATCGGCGTGGATAGTGACATCGAGCAAATGAGTATTGGGACGCTCAAACTTCAATTCGTAACTGATCGGATTCGTCGAGGAAGCCGCCGGAAGAGGGAAGCTCCACACACAGACGGTGGCTAGCACGATTGCGGCGCGAAGCAGACGATAAGACATCGGATTTGTCCTTTCGAGATTTGCGAAAACCTAATGCGTCTCCGGGGAAGTTGTTTCGACGGTGCTTAATTCATTCCGCTGCCGTTTTTCGCGCGCTTTGCCAGAAAGCACCCACAGCGCGGCGACGATTTGCGCGATCGCGCCGCCGGAGGTGTCAATCAGCACATCACCGACCGCGGCGGTGCGTCCGGGAACAAAGGATTGGTGATACTCGTCGAGTGAAGCATAGCCCGCAACGATCAAGATTGTTATCAGAGCCCAGCGCAGACGCATGCCTTTTTCACCGGCACGGATCCCGCGCAGGATCAGCAAGCTGAAAATGAAATATTCGGTGAAGTGGGCGCATTTGCGGATGATGTGGTGCATGAACTCCAGGGTGTCCGGGGAGGCGTGCGGGAAAAGAAAGTGCAGGACGGGGATGATGACGCGGCTCGTATTTTCAGAGGCGAAGACGCCCGTAGAGAAAGCCGAAATGGCGATGGCCCATACGATGGCCGGGCCCCAACGTTTGAGCCAAAGCATCCTAGCAGGCCTGCCCGGCAGAGAATCGCGATGATTCGAGGGAATCTTTCAAGCGGTCGCTCTATTCCAGCCGGTAGTTCGGCGCTTCGCGCGTGATGATCACGTCGTGAACGTGGCTCTCGCGCAGGCCCGCGGAGGAAATGCGGATGAACTTGCTGCGTTCCTGAAGCTCCGAGAGATTTGCCGTGCCGCAGTAACCCATGCCGCTGCGCAGGCCGCCGACAAGCTGGTCAACGAGACCCGAAAGCGGGCCTTTGTAGGGCACTTGCCCTTCGATGCCTTCGGGCACTGACTTGCCGCGGGGCGCGCCTTCTTGCGCGTAGCGGTCGGCGGAGCCAGCTTCCATGGCGCCGAGCGAGCCCATGCCCCGATAAGATTTGAACGTGCGACCCTGATACAGAATCGTTTCACCGGGAGATTCTTCGGTGCCGGCGAAGAGGCCGCCGATCATCACGGAATTTGCACCCGCAGCAATGGCCTTTGTAATGTCACCTGAAAACTTGATGCCACCGTCGGCGATGATTGGCACCCCGGTACCTTTCGCGGCGCGCGACGCTTCCATAATCGCCGTAATCTGTGGCACTCCCGCGCCCGTGACGACACGCGTAGTGCAGATGGAGCCCGGCCCGATTCCGACTTTCAGCCCGTCAATGCCGAGAGAGATCAAATCTCTCGCGCCTTCGGCGGTCGCTACGTTTCCGGCGACAATTTGAATTTCCGGGAATTTCTGGCGCACGGCGCGAACCACCTCCATTACTCGCGTGCTATGGCCGTGCGCGGTGTCAATCGCGAGGACGTCCACTTTTTCGCGCGCCATCTCCTGCGCGCGCTCCAGGAAATCTCCCGTCGCGCCGATGGCGGCGCCCACGCGCAGACGGCCCTGCTCATCCTTCGTTGCATTGGGAAACTCGATTTTCTTCTGAATGTCTTTTACGGTGATCAGGCCCTTGAGGTTGAAATCGGCATCCACGACCAGGAGCTTTTCGATGCGATGGCGCTGCAGGATGCGTTCGGCTTCCTCGAGCGTAGTACCCACCGGGACGGTGACGAGATTGTCTTTGGTCATCACGGCACTGACGGGCTGGTCCAGATTGCGCTCGAAACGCAAATCGCGGTTGGTCAAAATGCCGACGAGACGCGCGCCGCGCGTTACCGGCAAACCCGACACGCGGTACTTGGTCATGATGTCCAGCGCCTGACGCACGGAGAGCTCAGGTGAAATCGTGACGGGATCGACGATCATGCCGCTTTCCGAGCGCTTCACGCGATCTACTTCTTCGGCTTGGCGGTCAATGGTCATATTGCGATGCACGAAGCCGATGCCGCCCTGGCGCGCGATCGCGATGGCCAGGCGCGCATCGGTGACGGTATCCATGGCCGCCGCGACAATCGGAATTTCCAGCGAGATTTTGCGCGAGAGGCACGTGCGGGTGTCCGCCTGCGTGGGCAAAATTGCCGATTTCCCCGGCAAGAGCAGCACGTCATCGAAGGTGAGTCCTTCGGGGATGGGTCCTTCAATCATTTCCGCTCCTGTGAGTGCTAAAGGTCCCCATATACACCGAAGCCCAGCACCGTGCGCTGGGCTTGTGGACAATTCATCGGTAGCAGCAGACCTTCATTATTCAACTTTCATTTTATGTGCATCAGCGGATGAAATCAAGCTGGCGCGGCGGCAGTCCTGCTCGTGCTAGAATGGTTCATTCCACTCAGGAGGTCTGCCATGCGAAGCGCCGATCAAGACAACCTCGATCAATCCTCCTTTCGAGCGCAGCAGTAAGCGTCGCAAGGGCTATCCGTCCGAAAAACAAGTGAAGAGGGGCTCCCGGGTCGTTCACGGTGAAAAAGAGCTTGTGGAGAAGCTTGGCCGAAACGACCTATGTCCATGCGAGTCCGGGCGCCGTTTTCAAGCGCTGCTGCTTGAAAACGGGCAAGCTTGACGGTGCCAAACGCGCCTACTTCTTTTAGGAAATGAAGCCACGTGCGAAGCGCATAAAGCGGTGTTGCTTGCTCTATGCGCTTTTCACTTTTTGCGCTGGTACGACACCCGGAGATTTCCTAAATCATCAGCCACTGGCGCAACCATTTCACCGTTGCGCTAATTCGAAGTTTCGGTTACGACTTTCACATGGACCCCGCCCAAATTCAGATACGGCGCTTGGACGCGTCCGAGGCCGCTAGGTATCGCGAGATTCGCTTGGAGGCGCTGCGCTGCAGCCCGGAAGCCTTTGGCAGCACGTTTGCGGCGGAAAGTGGACGGCCCCTTGAGCAATTTACGGAGCGCGTGGGGAATTGCCCGATCTTTGGCGCGTTCCACCAGTCCGAACTTTTGGGCATCGCAGGATTCATGCGCCGAGAAGGCGCGAAAGATGCGCATAAGGGAATGCTCTGGGGCATGTACGTTCGACAGCATTCGAGGAACGCTGGCGTGGGCAAGCGTCTCGCCGAAGCCGTGATTGACTTTGCGCGGCAGCACGTCGAAATAATCCAACTGGCTGTAGTTAGCGACAACGAACCGGCGCGACGGCTCTACGCGAGCCTGGGCTTCGAGGAATACGGGATCGAACGGAAGGCCTTGAAACAAGACGGCCGCTACTATGATGAAGTTCTTATGGCCAAGGATCTTCTGCCCGATTCAAAATAAAACTTCACCGACGCGCTAGAAGAGTTGCGCGAACGCAGCGGACTGCCTACCATGTAAGTGGTGAAAGAATTCATACCACTGGGTTGGTTGCGCAATCCTCATGCAATGACCATTGCGGCGAATTTTTGGCCGCGGGCTGTCCCGATGCTGGGCAAAAGTGCGACGCGGGCGTTTGAAACCGAGCCGGGCACGCAGGTGCACGGCGAATGCCATTGGCAGCAGAATCCAGGCCAACATCCAACGCTCGTGCTGTTACACGGGCTGGAAGGCTCGTGCGACTCGAACTACATGCTAGGAACGGCGGAAAAGGCATGGGTGGCAGGCTTCAACGTCGTTCGCTTGAATCAGCGGAATTGCGGCGGCACGGAACAATTGACTTCAACACTGTATCACTCCGGGTTGAGCTGCGACATTCGCGCGGTGGCGCTTGAACTTATCGAGAGAGATGGCTTGCCGGAAATTTTCGCCGCCGGTTTCTCGATGGGTGGGAATCTGGTGCTGAAGATGGCGGGTGACATGGGCACCTCGGCTCCGGGCGAGCTTCGGGGCGTCGTCGCTGTCGCTCCGGCCCTCGATCTTGCCTCTTGCGCGGACGCTTTGGCGGTGCCGCGGAATTTTATTTACGAACGTCATTTCGTCACGCGGCTCAAACGGCGCATGCGTTACAAAGCGAGTTTGTTTCCAGACCTTTATACGCTTCGCGGCGTAGCCGGTTTTCGGCGGATTCGCAGCGTTAGGCAGTTCGATGACGTTGTGACCGCGCGTTATTGCGGCTTCGAGGATGCGAGCGATTACTACGCGCGGTCGAGCGCCTCGCGCGTGATATCCGAAATTCGTGTGCCGACTCTGATCATTACGGCGAAGGACGATCCGTTTGTGCCGTTCGCCCCGTTTCAAAATCCCGCAATTCGAAGTAATCCGCGAATCACGCTAATTGCGACGGAGCACGGTGGACACTGCGCGTTTATTTCGCGCGAAGGCGGGAACGAACGTTTTTGGGCGGAGGCGAGAATCGTGGAGTATTGCGGGAAGTACTCGCAACCGGCCCGCGGAGTCAAAGATTCGAATCGAGAGGACGCCGTGGCAGAGGAAGAGTCAACGCTTTAGCTGCACTCTCAGACGTTAGGCGATGGGAACTTCTAGCGAGGGCTGGAACCCGCGCGTTAACAGCTGCGCCTCGCCCGATTCCGAAATGACCATGTCGTCTTCGCAGCGCAAGCCGTAATCTCCCACCACGTAGATTCCCGGCTCATTTGAAAACGTCATCCCCGGTTTGAGGGTGGTGCGGTTTCCGCGCAGAAGGTAAGGCCATTCATGGCCATCCATGCCGATGCCGTGGCCTAGACGATGCGAAAAATACTTGTAGCCTGAACCGAATCCGGCGTCAGTAATTACTTTGCGCGCGGCATCGTCTACCGAGCCACACTCATGTCCGGCGACCGCGGCGGCCAGCGCAGCATCCTGCGCGTTGCGGACAATCTCGAAAGCGTGCTGAAGCTTTTCCGGAGGCTTGCCGAGAACGCCCATGCGCGTCACATCGGATTGGTAGCCTTCGACGGTCGTCCCATCATCGATCATCACGCCCGTGCCTTCGCGCAGGATTTGTTCTTCGCGCGAGCCATGGGGAAGCGCGGAGGAAGGTCCAAAAAACACGGACGCTTCGCCGCGCAGGCCCATTTGGGCATAGCCTCGCACCACGAGATCGGCGACCTCGCGCTGGGTCATGCCTTCGCGGAGCGAAGCAAAAGTGGCCTTGTACACATCAAACGTTGCGGAGCAAGCCAGACGCATCAGTTCCAGTTCGTGCGCGCTTTTTTGCGCGCGGCAGCCCACCGTAAGCGGATCGCCGCTCGTGTAATCAAGCGAAGTCGCCGCGCGGCGCAGGCCGTCGAAGAAAACGTAGCGCGTGGTTTCTTCGACGCCGACTTGCCCAGTGCGAATACCGCGCTCGGCGAACCATTTTTCGGCGATCGCGTACGGGCTTTCGTCTTCCTGCCAGACGCGAATTTCGATCGGCCAGCGCATCTGCTCGCGCAAACGCCCTTGCTCGAACGCGGGAGAAATCAGCAGCGGATTCCCTTGGCGGGGAATCAGCAACGCCAGAATCCGCTCGCTGGGCCACCAATGGATGCCGGTGTAATAAACGAGCGTAGTGCTAGGTGGGACGAAGAGTGCTTCGAAAGGTGGCTTCGCGTCGGTCATCAATTGTTGCGCGTGCGCGACTCGCGCCTGCAGCTCTTCGTTGCTGATGGGTTTTACGCGATCGCCGAGAGGCTTCAGTGAAGCAAACGCAGGCGGCAGGGGCTGTTCGGAAGTTTGCTCCGTCGGGTGCCGCCCTAGGGCCGTGCTGCGGAATGCTGCCTTCGCCGCGAGGCCTCCCAACGCAAGCGAAGCGCTCTTGAACATGTCACGCCGCGATACGGTCACGAAGTTCTCCGATGATTAATCAATGGAAGTGTGAAATCAGGACGGCATCGGTGACGGCCCGACCGTGCGCGTAAACAACCTGTTTGCCGTCCGGAGATAAGGCGTAAGCGCCCCATTGGAAATCCGGTCCAAGGTTCATCACTTGTTTAGCCGGAAGGGGAGCGCTTCCCTGCGATCCCACAGGTTGCGCCCATAGGGATACGACCCCATCCTTTCTGATGGGATACAGAATTGCACGTCCATCCTTGGTCCAAGCGAGTTTCTGGCCGCCGTCGCCGTTGATGGCGGCTTGCGCTTCCACCGGCAGGTCATACACGTTGCGGATTTCTCCCCCGCTTAGCCCCACGACGGCCAGACCGGGATGCTTGGCCGGGTCTGGCTGGTAAAGAACCGCTACAGACGCGCTGTCGGGAGAAATTACGGGACTGAACTGTTCGGCTTTGGAAATCTCGGCAGGCGTGCCGCCATCAATGCCAACCTTCATAAGGCGAGTTGTATCGCCCGCGACATCCACGTAAACCACAAACGCGCCGTCCGGCGAGCAATTGGGATGAACTGCAATCTGGCTAGTGGTGAGTTGTTTGAGATTGGATCCGTCCATGTCCACGCGCCAGATCACGCTGCTGTCCTTGCCGCGAGCCATACTGAATACGAAGCGCTTTCCATCCCCGCAGCTTGAGAGCCAGGTGGGGGTTGCCAAACCTGAGCCAATGTCGTGGACATCCGTGCCATCGGGCGCGGCACTCGCCAGTTGAATAGACCCGGACGTGTAGTACGCGTAGATGATCTTGTTGTCGGGCGTCCAAATGATTCCGGAAATTCCATCGGCGCGACTGATGCCGCTGGTGATCTGGCGCGGCGGCGTAAAGGAAGCGGAGCTGCCGAAGCCTGCGACCCACAAATTGCCCGTGAGAGTCACCTGAACGGTAGCGAGAGCAGAACCGTCGGACGTAATGCTGTCGCCGCTATAGAAGTTCAAATCATTCGTGATTCGGCGAACGTCGGCTCCCGGGTAACTCAGCTCAAACAGCTGGGCGTTCAGAGATGTCTTGGCCACGCGGGCGTTAAACAGGATCGCGGACCCATCGGGGAGCCAAACCATCTGATCCGGAGCGATCCAATCGGTGGAACCAACGCGCGTCTTGGTTTTGGAGTCTACGTCCAAGGTCTCGATTGCGTACTTGTCGAATTCCCCCGTTGGATTATCCGCGACTGCAATGCGCTTACCATCGGGAGACCATGCGGGGCCTTCGGTGGAAAAATGCGGCGGATTGGTCACAACTTGCAGAGTCTGCTCTCCTGTGCCATCTGAATTCGCGATGATCAGGTTAGAAGTTTTGGCTTTGCTAACCTGCCTAACAAATACGAACCGCTTGCCGTCGGGCGAAAAACTAATCGGACTGTCAACATCCGCGAGGACTAGGCGCGGAGCGCCGCCCAAGGAGGGCACTTGGAACACGGTTCCCAAGCCCACGGCTTCGTCGCGTTTGACGAAGAAAAGATAGTTGCCGTCCCGCGAAAACGTCAGCCCTTCAATTTCGCCGGGAGAACCCAATTCCACTTGTGCCGTGCTTCCCGTGGCAAGCTGGCGAATCCAAATACCGTGGGAGCCCTTTACATCCGCAACATAGGCCACCCATTTACCGTCGGCAGAAATCGTGGCGGAATGGATGTTGCCGGTGGAAGTGATCAGAGAAATCGTCATCTGCGAGAAGGGCGCTGTTTCTTCATGGTGATGCCAAAACCGGTCATGCAAGAGGATCGCAGCAATCGCTCCGACGGCAACGAGCACAACGCCAAGGCCGATCCACATGCCTGTGCGCGCGCCACTTCGCGGCGGGGCAGTCGCGGTTACAGGTGCCAGGGGAGTTACGGAAGCCGTTGGCAGCGCAATCGGTTGATCGGAACGCGGGCCAGCGCCCCCTGAGCCGGCCCCGGCCGCAGCTGCGGGCCACGATGACGACGATCCGGCAGAAACGCGCCCTGAACCGGTGTCGCGCCGCAAACGTTTCAAATCTCCGCGCAGTTCGGCGGCCGTCTGATAGCGATAATCGCGTTCTTTTTCCAGGGCCTTGCCGATTAGATCTTCGAGCTTCGGCGGCATATGGGGATTGATGGATGAGGGCGAGACTGGCGTCCGATTCAGAATGGCATCGAAGACAACGGCGGAGGTGTTTCCGTTGAACGCAGCTTGTCCCGTGGCCATTTCGTAGAGCACCGCGCCCAGGCTGAAAAGGTCGGTGCGCGCGTCCAGGTCTTCGCCTCGCGCTTGTTCCGGAGACATGTACGCCACGGTGCCGATGGCCGAGCCCGGGCTGGTAAGAAATAAATTGTCGGTGGTGGGCTGGGTGACGGAATTACCGGCGCCGACGGCTTCTCCTACACGACGCGCTGCGGACTGCTTGGCCAAGCCGAAATCGAGAATCTTTGCCTGGCCACGCGATGAAATGAAGATATTCGCGGGCTTGATGTCGCGGTGAATGATGCCGCGGGAGTGCGCCGCGTCCAGCGCGTCGGCTATCTGCGCGCCGATCTCCAGCAGGGAATCGGTGGCCAGGGGGCGACCCGCGATGCGTTCACGGAGCGTCTGGCCTTCGAGCACCTCCATCACAAGATACGGCCGGCCATTGTGCTCGCCCACATCGTAGATGGTGCAAATGCCCGGATGATTCAGCGAGGATGCGGCGCGCGCTTCGCGTTGAAATCGTTCAAGCGATGCGGGATCGCGGGCCAGGTCGGCGGACAGGAATTTCAGCGCGACCTGGCGTCCGAGCCGCGTGTCTTCAGCGCGAAATACCTGGCCCATGCCGCCGCTACCGAGCGGGTCCAGGATGCGGTAATGGGAAATTGTTTCGCCGATCATTCGTTACATTCGCGCGGTGATTTCCGCAAACCATCCTAAACAACTGCACGGTAGGGTGCAAGGCGGGAAAAGCAATTTGATTTCTGCGCGTCGCAATTTTCCGGCACGGGCGGTGAAACGGATCAGATGCTAGCGAAGTCGCCCACACGATGCTGATTGCGCGAGTCCCCCGTTTATTCCGCTGGCGTGCTTAGACGCGGCATCACGGTGATTGTTACCGGCTGCGAAAGCTGAAAATCGAGCTTCGTTTCGGACGGAATTTTCACTTGCTTGCCCTTGGTTGCGCCTTGATATACAGCGCCTCCGCCCGCGCCCACCCCTGCTCCAATCGCCGCGCCTTTGCCGCCGCCGAGCAAGCCGCCGAGCAGCGCGCCCACAATTGCACCGCCTCCAACTTTCTTCGCTGTGTTCTCGCCCCTGGAGCTTCCCGCTACTGAGTATGTGTCGCTCACGAGCCCATAAGAGCGCCCTTGAAAATCCATCTTCACCAGTTCTAAGTGCAGCTCGCTTTTTCCCTTCAGGTGCCCCGCGGTACTGGCGGCCGCGAGCCGGACGTAAACGTCCGCTCCTCTGGGAACCACGACGCTATCGCCGACGACTAACGGCGCGTCCAGCGACGCGTGAAAGACTTCGCCGGCATGATTCACGGAGGAGTCCACGCTGTCAATCATGCGGATTGAAACCGTGGAGGACGCCGGGATCACCACGTCCTTGGGTTGCGGAGGCGGCGGAGGCGGAGGCGGCGCGCTCGGTACCACACTTAGTGGCGGAGTCGGGGCCGCGTTCGCTTCGAGCGCTGCTGGGGGTGGCGGAACATTTTCCGCACTTTGCGCCGGCTCTTGCGGCAAAGCCTCGTCCGGGACAGATTTGGCCTTTCGCGATGACGCCGCTTTAGGCTTGGGAGCCGGAGCCACAGGCGCAGTAGGCACCTGGTCTTGCGATGATGGTTGGGCAGCAGGGCCCGGGTCACCCACTACGCTCGGCGACTGTGCGGAACCCACATTCATCTGGTCGTTGACCTTCACCACGCCCGGCGTCTGCGACGCCAGTTTGTAAGCATCCAAGCGCGCCGTGTCACTGGGTACCGTGCCGCTGAGCGTGACTTCTCCCTGGGCCGAGGTCACTTTCAGGTCGGCACCCCGCAATTGGGGGTCGGAAAACATTTGCGCTTGAATGTTAGTAACGATGGCTGCATCGTCCGCTTTCTTGGCGCAGCCCGTGGCGAAGAAAATGGAAAGCGTCGCTACCGCGAGCACAACTCTAATGCCCATGAGCTTTTTCTCCGTACTCGAATCAGCGCTCGCGCAGCGCACACCCCGCACACGACAGGGCAGTCTCAAAGTGGTGCCAGCTAGTGTACTACGATGCGAGGCCCTGCTTAAGTGCTGTATCGGCAACATGCTGGAACGCGTGTAGAAACCTTTCGCCACCGCCTTCGCCTCCTGTGTTTGGTCGCAGGGAAAATTCCTGCAACTTTTCCACATCACCTGGGTTTCATTCGCAACAGCAGGATGGGGCCTGGCCCCAGGTAACTATCAGTTCCTAATAAAAGGAGAAATTTCAATGGGGAATTCTAGAAGTACGGGTGTGCTCACAACGCTCTTTGCTGCGCTGCTACTTTCCAGTTGCGGCGGTGCGTCTAACTCCGGGGGAACAACTCCGCAAGAGCAAGCTTCGATTTACACGGTCGGAACCGATGCTCCGCTTCCGAGCGTGATTTCCTGCGAAGTAACGGTCAGTGGAATTACGTTGAATAACGGCACCACGAACGTAAGCGTGCTGTCGCAGCCGCAGATTGTTGATTTTGCGCAGCTCAGCGGCTTGCATCAGTTGCTGGATCTTTCGGCGGTGCCGACCGGGACCTACACTGCGGCGACGATCACCATTGCTTCGCCCGTCATCGGATACATCAATACTACGAACAATCCGCCGACGGTCAGCACCATCAACGGGACCTTGTCGCAATCGAGCGTGACGGTGAACTTTGCTCAGCCCGTGGTTGTCTCCAACGCGGACCTTTTCGGCCTGCGTATGGAGTTCGATTTGCGCCAGTCGTTGCAAACCGACGGAAACGGGCAAGTGACCGGCGTGGTGAACCCAGTCTTTGAGGTAGCGCTTCTTAATTCCATGGACTCACAGGTTTCGATTGACGATTTTCACGGCGGCGTTGTTGGCGTGACGGGTGGCAACACTTTCACGATTCAAGGGCCGCATGGGCGTCAGTGGATGGTGACAACGGACGACAGCACGGTTCTTGACGATCCCAACACCCCGGTTAACTCGTTCACTACGGACACCATCGTGGAAGTATCCGGCACACTGGATCCCGTGACGCACAGCATTGATGCTTCGGAGGTGGAAGTTGTGTCGAATGACGATTTCTTCATGGGCGGTCTGTTTACCAGCATACGTCCACCGAGTGGGCCCGCAACAGCGGCGGATCTCTACGTGCGTGAATTGTTGCCTGCAGTAAACGGCGTATCGGACGGCCAGATTGAAACGCTCACGTTGAACGGCTCCGAGAAATACATGATCGAGCACATCAACCTTCCGTTGACCACGCTGCTATTCAACAACTCAGAGTTGGCGGCGGGCCAGCGGGTCGGCATCGGCGGCGAACTCACCACCACGAACGGCACGTCCACGTTGACGGTTCACCGCGTGGTGCTGCGGCGTCAAGGTCAGGCCGGGAGTTGGGTACCGGGCAGCACGGTGATCCAGAACGGCAATGCCGGCACCTTTCAGTTGAACGACGATTGGACGGCAGGCGTGCTATTGCCGAACCCGCTGACCGTGTTCACGACGAATGACACCAACTTCATCAACTTGAGCGGCTTGTCCGCCTTGCAAGGGATGCAGCCCATTTCGATTCGCGTGGTTGGATTCATACTGATCAATCAAGCGACGGGCCAGCCGGTGATGGTGGCGCGTTCGGTGGAGGAACTCGCATCATAACCATTCATAACCGTCATACCACGTCATAACCGTTGCGGAGAATTCTCGGTGACGGCGCCACCGTCCCGCTTCGACAGGGGCGGGACAGTGGCATTTTTACGTCAGCTCGCGGCGCGCCGCGGTGCTCGCCTGGGACGGGGAGTGACTGGCTTGGCGTGCATCGGGCGCCGATGAGATGCGGCGCCGGATTTTGCCAAACTCTTCTTGAGTGCGGTCATCATGTCTATCACGGGAGCACGCTTTGGGTGTGGAACGGCTGCGACCTCGCGGCCCTTCTCCTTCGCGGCAATCAGCGCGCGGAGACGAGTTTCAAATTCGTCATGATATTTCTTGATGTCGAAATCCTCCGACAAACTGTCCACTAGCTGCTCGGCGAGCTTGATTTCCTTCGCGGAGAGTTTGATTCCTTCCGTTTTCCCGTAGCCGGGCGCCTCCCGGATTTCGTTCGCGAAATGCATGGTATGAACCGCGATGCCGTGATCGTAAGGCCGTAGAAAGACGGTGTATTCGCGCTGATGCATGGTGATTTTAGCGATGCCCACCTTGTGCGTATCCTCTAGCGCATTTACAAGAAGCTGATAAGGCTTTTTCCCGGCATCTTCAGGAACTAGAAAATACGACGAGTCGAAGTAAAGCGGGTCGATCTCAGACATCTTCACGAAAGCCAGGACTTCCATCGCGCGGCCGGAATCGGGCGTGATCTTCTTTATCTCTTCCTTGTCGATCAGCACGTATTTGCCGTCTGCATTCTCATAGCCCTTCACAACTTCGGAACGGTCCACGATCCGTTTGCAGTTCGGGCAGTAGAGCGGCTGGCGCAGTCTGGTGTGGCAAACACTGTGGAGCTGGTGGAGTGGCACTCGCGAAGTACGAGCCGCCGGATATAGGCGGACCGGAAACGAAATTAGTCCAAATGAGACAAACCCGCGCCAGGCTGAAGGCATGAGGCACCCCCGATGGTGTAGTCCGCGTATGTTACCGGGAATGGAGCAGATTCGCCATCCGGTCTAAGCTGTAGCCCGGTGCTAGCGGCATAGACGTGGCATTTTTCTTCGTTTGGCGAAGACTCGCAGGAGAGCTACAATGCGCCGCATGGACGAGCCGCGGAGTTTTCCTCAGTTCTGGACATTCTACGTTTTGGCGCACTGCCAACCCCTGACACGGCACCTGCATACCGTCGGCACGCTGGCGGGCTGGTTGCTCTTGGTTATGGCCATCGTGCTTCGCAGGCCCTGGTACGTGCTGGCTGCGCTCATCGTGCCATACGCGTTCGCCTGGTTTTCGCACTTTTTCGTCGAGCACAATCGCCCCGCGACCTTGGACATCCGCTATGGTCCTGGCTGGCGGATCAGAAAATGGTCGCGATGGTCCTTGGCGGGAAAATGAATGCGGAAGTGCAGCGCTGCGCGGCATTGGACCGCGCTGGGTCCGGAAATTAGCGTCGGCTGGCGGACGCACTGGCGGATTTCTGAGCATCGCTCGCTACGGTTCTATGCGCGTTGCCACAATTTCCTTGCCGCGCACTTTCACCTCAATCGCAATGGGCGGGCGTATGGCTTCACCTTTCGCGATTGCGCCGCGAACCACACCATTCGGTCCTGAACCATATCGCGTGAGGTCATAAACAGTGTGACTGCATGGATCGCCGACCATCGGGTAGTTCGCGGTCAGTTGATAATCCGTCGCTAACTTCCGCAGATTGGTTACATATTCCAACTCACACGTACCAAAAGGCTCGCGCATCGAGATAGCCCAAAGAGTACCTCCCGGGAGCCGCACAACCGTCGCGGGAACGTCGTCGGCCGTTTGCGGAGCGCGAAATAAGAATTTCTTCGACGACCAGGTCTTGCTCAACTCGGCTGTAGTGGCAATCGGACCAGGCCCGAGGGGCAGATTTGCCGCCGGTTGCGTTACCTGGAATGGCCGAAGGTCCGTGGGGTCCCGGACAGGGGCGGTTGGCGCTGCATTGGCGGAGGCCGCATGTTTCCTCGCATACATTCCCAGTCCAACTAGCACGACTGCGATGACCCCGACCGCCAGCCACATGCGAGGCGGGACAGCGCCAAACATACTCGGCTCGGGCGCCCTTCGGGATTGAGGCAGCACGATGCGAGGCGGCTGCGGCGCCGCTTTGACCCGGGCCCGATTACCCGTAACGCCGGGTATGGTCGGGTCCTGCGGTTTGAACGGATTGCGTTCCTTGGGTTCGTCAGACACGGTGTGCTTCCGCGAAAATCGGGAAACATCAGCTTGAGTTGCTTTGGAGGATTTTGCAAGCAGGCTATGCCTTAGAGGTTAACGGTTGTTCTTGGGTGGATTGCCGCGCCAGGGAAGTTGTTTTCGAAAGTAAAGTGCCGCTATCTCAGCGGCCAATTCAAGCAGGACGTTCGACGCTCACGGAGTGGTGCGCCACGTACTCGTGGAGATTGGCAAGGATTAGAAGGAGTTCGAGCATGCGATCGCGTTGCTCCGGCTGCGGCTCGTCGGCGCTCTCCTCGAGATTCTTAACGGTGGCCAGAGCGTCCGACAGCAGCCACTCGAGGCTATCCTTGGTCAACACGGAGCCTTCGCGGCAGCGAGTGAGTGCGTGATCCGTGCGCAGAAATGCTTCGTCGAGGAAATGATCGAGGCAAAGCTGGGTGCTTGCGAGTGCCGGTGGAGCTGGCTTCGCACACCCGGGGCGCTGGCAACAAGCGGAACCGGCGGCTGGCATTTCGCACCCCTGTTTCCCGGGTCACCACCACCCCGAGGTTGTGGAGAGAGTAGCGCACACTTTTTTCCTATGCAAGTTAACGTGAGGTGTAAAGATCAATACACCTGCACCGCTTCGCTTGGTCGCGGCAGCTACTGCGAATCGAAAAATGCACGAGGCGGCACATCGCCACCCCGTGCATCATTTTGCAAAAGCATTTTTAGCGGATTTGAATGCTGCCGGAACTGGTGCTTAGATCAACTGTGGGACCGCCGCCACCGACTTTGCCTTGTAATTCGCGTGGACTCAGCTTGCCCTGCACCGCAATCTCGCGGCTGCTGTCAATGCTCCCTGAACTGGTGCGCGCAACGAGATTGAACCCAGCTTGCTGCGGAAGCTCGACCGTGACGTCACCCGATCCGGTGTGCAGCCGCCAATCTCCCGCGGGGTCGCCCTGTGCGGTAATGCTGCCGCTCCCGGTTTGCACTTTCACCGCGCCTTTGGCGCCCTTGATTTCCACGTCGCCCGACCCAGTGCCGATCTCCACGTCGCCCGCGGCCGTCTGTTTGAGCTTCACGCTGCCACTTCCGCTGGATGCCGTCAGACCGCCGCCAATGCCGATGGCCTGAATCCCGCCACTGCCCGCCGAAGCGCGCGCGGGCCCATGAATTACGTTCAGTTCGATATCGCCTGACCCCGTTCGCGCGTGTGTTTCGGCTCCGATGTTCGAAAGCCGCACATTGCCTGAGCCGCTGCTGGCGTCCGCCGGACCGCTGATGCCGTCCACGATCTGATCACCGGAACCGGATTCAGTGTGCAATTTTGTTTGTGCCGGAACGACGAGTTCGTAGCTGATCGAAATATTGTTCTTCCAGTCGCGATTTTCGATATGGCCCACGCGAATCGTGTTTCCGTTCTGTTCAATCGGTGGATTGGATTCGATTTCGTGGATGTGCTGTTCGACGTCGCCGCCGAACAATCCGTGGTTTGCGTGGATGCGGCCGTGAATCTCCACTTTCGCGGAATCTCCCACGCGCACGGTAATTTCTCCGGAGCCCGTTTGTACGTCCAGGTCCACGGCACCGGTTACGCTAAGGGTACGGTCAAAATGGCCTTCGTCGCTGGCCATTACAGGCCCGCACGCCATCATTGTGGCCATTGAAACAGCCAGAGCAAGCAGTGCAGGGAACGCGCGTAGGCGAATTCTCATCTTCCATCCTCCTATCCAGGTTGGGGACCTGTTCAAACAAGAGGTACGCAGGGACCAGCAGAAAAGTTCAACAGCACTGAAATGCGCTGGTGATCGGACCGAGGTCCTCCCGTTTCAGCATTACATCAGGCGATTGCGAGGATGTTAGGTCCCTTGACCGTGGCACTTCTTGTATTTCTTGCCGGAGCCGCAGGGGCAGGGATCGTTGCGGCCGACTTTCGCGGCGGAGCGCACGGGTTTGGGAGGCTCGACGGGAGCAGAACCCGCTTGAAACTGCAATTGTTGCTGCTGCCGCCTTTGCCGCCGCTCCATTTCTTCGGGCGAGTATTGCGAGAGGCCGCGCGGCGTGGCTGGCTTCGGCGCGGTTGACGTGGTCTGTACAGGAACCGCCGCCGTCGGTTCGGCCGGACGCACCAGAAACAGGAATCGCACAGCTTCGGTGTCGATGCGATTCATCAGATCATCGAAGAGAATGAAGGCTTCCTTCTTGAACTCAACGAGCGGGTCCTTCTGCCCGTATCCGCGCAGGCCGATACCTTCCTTCAAGTGATCGAGCGTGAGGAGATGATCTTTCCACTGGCCATCCACGACATCGAGAAGAATGTGACGCTCGAGCCAGCGCAGCGTCGGCGCGCCGAACAGCTTCTCCTTTTCTTCGTACCGCGCGCGGACTTTTTCCAGCAGCGTCTCGCCCACGGTTTCGTGATTCAGCGTCGCAAAATCCATTCCCACTGCTTTAGGATCAAATCCAAACTGATTCAACACCTCGTTCGAAAACTGCGTAACGTTCCATTGGTCCGGATGCTGTTCACGCGGGCAATACGTTTCGACCAATTCGTTGGCGATAGCCTCGGCGCGTTCCAACACGAATTCTTTTTGGTCACGGCCTTCCAGGAACGAGCGGCGCAGGTTGTAAATCGTCTCGCGCTGCTTGTTCATCACGTCGTCATATTCCAGCAAATGTTTGCGGGCTTCGAAATTTTGCGCTTCGACGGCCTTTTGCGCGTTTTCGATGCGCTTGCTGATCAGCCGCGATTCGATGGGCACGCCTTCGGTCATGCCCAAGCGGAACATCAGATTCTTCACGCGCTCGCCGCCGAAAATTCGCAACAAGTCGTCTTCGAGCGAAAGAAAGAATCGTGACGAGCCGGGATCGCCTTGGCGGCCGGCGCGGCCACGCAATTGATTGTCAATGCGGCGGGCCTCGTGGCGCTCGGTGCCGAGGATGTGCAAACCACCTAGCGCCACGACTTCATCGTGTTCCGCTTTGCATTGCTCGGCGAATTGATCGTAAATCGGCTTCCATTGCTCGAGAGGCACTTGGAAGATTTTGCCCTCTACCTGGAAAAGGACCATGGCCGGGCTGCTCCCGCCGTTCGAAGGAGCTTCGGCGCCATTGCCGCTAGCGGCAATGGCAGCATCTGCTTGCGCGGGAGTCTCCGAACCCGGCAACGCGCCGATCACACTGCTAGCCGGCGCGTAGGGCAGCGCCAGTTTGTTCTTCAGGCAATAATCGCGCGTCATGGCCTCGGGATTGCCGCCGAGCAAAATGTCCGTGCCGCGGCCAGCCATGTTCGTGGATACGGTCACCGTGCCCTTGCGCCCTGCCTGCGAAATAATGATCGCTTCCCGCTCGTGTTGCTTGGCGTTCAAGACCTGATGCGGGATGCCTGCCTTTTTCAGGTGCGCCGCAATTTTTTCGGATTTTTCGATGGAGATGCTGCCAACCAGCACCGGCTGTCCGCTTTCGTAATACTGGCGAACGCCGCCCGCGCGCGTGCCGTCTTCTTGCAGAATGCCGTTCACGGCCGCTTCGAACTTTTCCGCTTCCGTGCGATAGACAACATCGGAATACTCTTTGCGGATGAGAGTCTTGTTGGTTGGGATGGCGACAACTTCCAGTTTGTAGATCTTGTCGAACTCGGGCGCTTCGGTTTCGGCGGTTCCGGTCATACCTGCGAGCTTCTTGTACATGCGGAAGTAATTCTGAAACGTAATGGTCGCCAAGGTCTGGTTCTCGCGCTCGATCTTAACGCCTTCCTTGGCTTCCACCGCCTGGTGCAAGCCATCGGACCAGCGGCGGCCGGGCATCTGGCGTCCCGTGAATTCATCCACGATCACCACTTCGCCGTCCTTTACGACGTAGTCCACGTCCTTCTGGAACAGGGTGTGCGCGCGCAGGCCCTGATACACATGGTGAATGATGTCCATGTGCGTGGGGTCGTAAAGATTGCCGAGGTTGAGCAGTTGCTCGCACTTTGCGACGCCTTCTTCCGTCAGCGTCGCGGTGCGATGCTTCTCGTCGAGCGTGTAATCAATATCGAGGATCAGCTTGGGGATGATTTTGTCTATACGGTAATACTTGTCGGTGGATTCTTCGGCTGGGCCGGAAATAATCAGCGGTGTGCGCGCTTCGTCAATCAGGATCGAGTCCACCTCGTCCACGATTGCGAAGTGATGTCCGCGCTGCACGCACTGCGCCAGATCGTACTTCATGTTGTCGCGCAGATAATCGAAGCCAAACTCGTTGTTCGTGCCGTAAGTAATGTCCGCGGCGTACGCGGCACGGCGCTGCACGTCGTCCAGATCGTGGACGATGACGCCGACCGAAAGCCCCAGCATTTTGTATATCGGGCCCATCCACTCCGCGTCGCGGCGGGCCAGATAATCGTTCACGGTGACGATGTGCACACCTTTGCCGGTGAGCGCGTTCAAGTAGGCGGGCAGCGTGGCGACAAGCGTCTTGCCTTCGCCCGTCTTCATCTCGGCAATTTTGCCCTGATGGAGCACGGCGCCGCCGATGAGCTGTACGTCAAAATGGCGCATACCCAGCGTGCGGCGTCCCGCTTCCCGCGCAATCGCAAATGCTGACACCAGCGCCGGCTCCAGTGCTTCCTGCAAACGCTGCTTGTAGTCCGGATCGTCGCGCTCAAGGCCTTCCAGGCGCGCCTGCACCTCGGCCTTTAGCTGCGGAGTTTTCGCGGAAAGCTGCGCGTCGGTGAGCTTCCGCATCTCCGGTTCGAGCGCGTTGATCTCGGCGACCAGGGGTTGCAAGGCTTTCACGTCGCGCTCGTGCTTGGTTCCAATGAAGCGCGCTACGACGCTATTTATGGCTTTTTCAACGTCCATATTTTCGGATTAGACGCATGCGAGCCCACAAAAGGGGCGAGAATGCTATTTCAGCTCCCGTGAATAGGGAAGCCCGGCCTGCAGGTCCGGCGGCTGCGAGGATCGTCTCCCTGTTTGGTATTGTAGCCGCTTGCGCCCATTCCTGCAAAGCGCGGTTCCCGTACAGTTGCAAAGTCGTCGGGCCGGATTCTGCCCCAGTGCACAATCAACCGAGATACCGACCAGCACACGACCACTGAGAGCGCTGCACACACCAATTTAGTGATGCGCTCGCTCGGGGCGCTGGAGGGATGGGCCTGGAACAGATGCAAATCTACGAAGCGTGCGGAAAGCGCAATAAGCCAGAACAAGCCATAACACGGGAGCGTTATCGCCACGGGGGGTACGATAGCGAGGCCAAGCACCCCATGGGGAGTTGGGGTACCGCCGTTCGGACCCACGATATGGAGATTCTACGACTCGGGCTGGCTAGTAATTAGGCCTTCCCCATTTTTAGCGCGGTCGGATGCCTTGGCTCGTAGAGCCCCACCTCGCCGCCCCCTGGAACCTTGATTGCGGTCACTAAACCCCAGCGCTCCTGCTTCACCGCACCCGTGAATTCGACGTTCTTGGCTTTCAGCTCCTTGATCGTCGCCTGAATGTCGTCGCACATCAGATAGAGCACGTGATGTGGTTTGTCTTCGGTGGGATGAATAGCCAGCTCCGCTGGTGGCAGCGCGAAGATCAGCCAGCCGTTCCCCGCGTCCACTGATCCTAGTTTGAGCACATCCTTGAAGAAACCGCGAACCTTGTCCGGATCCTTGGCATAGAAAAGCGCATGGACCCCGTTGATCATTTTCTATCTCCTTGTGCGCCGGTTAAACCGGCGAGGTGTAGTGAATGCAAAAGTCATACGAAAGTGGTTTAACGACCCACATCGGCCCCGAGTCATGCGGAGCTGCTCGCAAGGGCAGCGTCGAAGCGTTGACAGGGGGCCATCCTAAGGTTTCCAGGGCGGTAGCGCAACAAGCTAGGGCGCGGGTACGCTTGCGAAAAGCTGCCGTTGCCTTGCCGCAGGGCGTCCGGCAGTCTATGATTTAACTCGATCTTACGCATTGGCTAGCCTTACCTGGTATGGCTTTTGCCGAAAGGATTCGCATGCCTCCTGGACACGGACTGGACCCGGACCTGCAATGGAAAAGAAAGCGCCCATTCCGGGCGTGAAAAATCTAGTGGCAGTCGCCAGCGGCAAAGGCGGCGTCGGCAAGACCACTGTCGCCGTAAACCTGGCGATCGCACTCAAAAAGCTCGGTTCCACGGTCGGCCTGCTCGACGCCGACGTTTACGGGCCGAACGTGCCAGTAATGCTGGGCACCAATGAACAGCCGCGCGCACTTGACGAGAAGACTATCATTCCGGTGGAAGCCTACGGCGTGAAAATGATTTCGATGGGCCTGCTGAACCCTGGCGACAAGCCCCTTGTCTGGCGCGGTCCCATGCTGCACAGCGTGATGCAACAATTTCTGCGCAGCGTGCAATGGGGCGCGCTCGATTATTTGGTCATTGACCTGCCGCCCGGCACCGGCGACGTGCAACTTTCCCTGATTCAAAGCGTGTCGGTGACGGGCGCGGTGGTTGTCACCACGCCCTCGATCGTCGCGCTGGCCGACGTGCGCAAGGCCATCGAGATGTTTCGCCAGGTCAACGTCGAAATTCTCGGCGTGGTCGAGAACATGAGCTACTTCAATTGCCCTCATTGCGATGGACGCATTGACGTATTCGGCCACGGCGAAGGCCAGGACATGGCCAAGACGTTCGGCGTGCCGTTCCTGGGCGAAATCGAAATTGATCCGCAGATTCGTATCGGTGGCGATACCGGCAAGCCCGTCGCGTCGCTCGGCGAGGATGCGCCCGGCGGCAAGAGCGTCTATGCTGTGGCGCGCAATGTCGCCGCGCGGCTCGACGTCGTGAATTCCTCTGCTGGCGCGCCGGTGGTGCAGATTCTGTGACGGCGGCACGGCAACGCCCCAATTCAGGAGCTTCTCTTTGATTCGCAGTTATCGCGGGCGCATGCCCCAGGTTGCGACGAGCGCCTATATTGACCCGCAAGCGGTAATCATTGGCGACGTTGTGATCGGCGAAGATTCCAGCGTCTGGCCCTGTGCTGTGGTGCGCGGCGACGTGCACTACATCCGCATCGGCGCGCGCACGAATATTCAGGATGGCTCCGTGTTGCACGTCATGCGCGATACCAATCCGTTGGTGCTCGGCGACGACGTTACCGTCGGCCACAGCGTCACGCTCCACGGCTGCACTATCGAATCGCGCTGCTTGATCGGCATGGGCTGCATCATTCTGAATGGCGCGCTGATTGGCACCGGCTCGATTATCGCTGCGGGAACGCTCGTGCCCGAGCGCACCATCGTCGCGCCCGGCAGCCTGATGATGGGCCAGCCGGCCAAGCGGCGTCGCACGCTCGCGGCCGAAGACCTCGATTCGATTGACGCGTACGCCCGCCGCTACGTTGAGTACAAGGATACCTACCGGTCCGAGGCCGCGCAGTGAGCGAGAAAAAGCAGTTCCGCGCCATCAAAGGCACCCGCGATATTCTCCCGCCCGATTCCGCGCTGTGGAATTGGTTTGAAAATACGGCCCGCGAAGTCTTCGAATCCTACAATTTCCGCGAAATCCGTTTGCCGATTTTCGAGCAAACGGACTTGTTCGCGCGTTCTGTAGGAGCAGATACCGATATTGTTTCTAAAGAAATGTTCACGCTTCATCTGGGAGAGGGCTTTCAGAGTCCGGCAAACGATGCGGACGGTGTCGCGCCAGTCGGTGAGCGCGTATCTTTGCGTCCAGAAGCGACTGCGAGTACGATGCGCGCGTACATCGAGCACAACATGCAGGCGTTGCCTGGTGATGTGAAACTCTATTGTATCGGGCCGATGTTCCGGCGCGAGCGTCCGCAGAAGGGGCGCTACCGGCAGTTCTATCAGGTGAACGCAGAAATCTTAGGGCAATCGGATGCGCCTGCCATCGATGTCGAACTGCTTGAGATGTTGCTTGTATTTCTAAAGCGGGTAGGACTGACGCGCACGACGCTTTACATCAATTCCATCGGCGACAAGAATTGCCGCCCGCAGTATGTCGAATTGCTGCGCGAGGAACTACGCAAAGTGAAGGACCAACTCGGCCCAGACAGCCAGCGCCGCACCGAAACGAATCCGCTGCGTGTCCTTGACTCAAAATTGCCACACGAGCAGGAAATCATCGCCAAGCTGCCCCGCATTTCCGAGCATCTCTGCGCCGACTGCCTGGAGCACTTCGCCCAATTGAAAGACGAGCTTAAGCGCCGCGGAATCGCCTACGAAGAAAACTGGCGCCTCGTGCGCGGACTGGACTATTACACGCGCACCACGTTCGAAGTCACAGCCGAAGGTCTCGGCTCGCAGAACGCCGTCTGCGGCGGAGGGCGCTACGACGGCCTCGTCGAATTGCTCGGCGGACCGTCAACAAAAGGCATCGGTTTTGCCATCGGCAGCGACCGAGCCATTCTGTCCATTCAAGAG
This sequence comes from uncultured Acidobacteriota bacterium, assembly GCA_963795005.1. Lineage (GTDB taxonomy): Bacteria > Acidobacteriota > Terriglobia > Acidiferrales > UBA7541 > Palsa-295. Next base: position 286,156 of record CAWCGE010000003.1, read on the forward strand.
TCCGGTAAGTTGCCCGAGCTGCCTGGGCTGGACGTATTCGTTGCGTGGATGGGCCAGCCCGCCAGGGTAGGCGAGCCCGCCGCCGCGAACCTGATCGCCGAGGCGGTACAGCCAACCTATCTTGTCGCGGTAGCGGTTGCAAGAAAACTGCGCGAAGCAGGCCTGTCTGTAGAGCTTCCTGCCGAAGAAATGAAATTCAAAAAGTCGCTCAATCTCGCTGATAAACTCGGCGCGCGCTACGCGCTAATCATCGGCAGTGACGAAGTCGCCTCCGGCACGTTTACACTGAAGCGCCTCGCGGATGGCGAACAGAAGAAGCTTTCCGAATACGACCTGCTAGAATACCTGGAATCCGAAAAGCGCGGCACGCGAGGCTGAACGCGACTTCGCGAGCATACGATTCCAGCAGTCAGTGTAAGCAAGCGGAAGGGAACTCAATCTTGCTCGATTCACTCGGAAACCTGAAACGCACCAATTACTGCGGCGATCTGCGCGCATCGGATGCGGGCAAAGAGGTAGTGCTTATGGGCTGGGTGCATCGCCGCCGCGACCTGGGGCAATTGATCTTCATTGACCTGCGCGACCGGGCCGGAATCGCGCAAATCGTTTTCAATAAAGAGCCGCATCCCGACGCGCACAAAAAGGCCGAAGAGCTCCGCTCGGAATTCGTGGTCGCAGTCGAAGGAAAATTGCTCCGCCGCCAGAAATCGAATCCGGAGATTGCGTCTGGCGAAGTGGAAGTGATGGCCACGCGCCTTCACATCCTGAACAATTCGAAGACGCCGTCATTCCAGATCGAAGACGAGGTGACCGCCAGCGAAGAAACCCGCTTGCGCCATCGCTACCTCGACCTCCGCCGGCCGCGTCCGCATCGCAATATCGAATTGCGTCATCGCATTCTGTTCGAGATGCGCAAAACGCTCGACGAGCTTGGTTTTTTCGAAATTGAAACGCCGATGTTGACGCGCTCGACTCCGGAAGGCGCGCGCGATTATCTCGTGCCCAGCCGCGTGCACCACGGCCAGTTCTACGCGTTGCCGCAGTCGCCGCAAATCTTCAAGCAGATTCTGATGATTTCTGGCATGGACCGCTACTTCCAGATTGTGCGCTGTTTTCGCGACGAGGATTTGCGGGCCGATCGCCAGCCCGAATTCACGCAGCTCGACCTGGAGATGTCGTTCCCGCGTCAGCAGGATATTTTCGAGGTGATCGAGCGTGTGATGATTCGAGCGCTCGAGGTTGTCGGAGCACACGCGCAGGGGCCCTTTCGCCATCTCGATTATCGGGAAGCGCTGCGCCGTTATGGCTCAGACAAGCCTGATCTACGCTTCGGAATGGAGTTGCACAATGTGACGGAATACTTCGAGCCTGTCCGAGCCACGATTCATTTCGAAGGCAACGTGCAAGCCGTGGTCGCGCCGGGCGCCGCGGCATGGTCGCGAAAGCAGCTCGATGAACTCGGCGAAATCGGAAAGTCCGCCGGAGCGCGCGGCGTCTATACCGTGAAGGTGACGGCCGAAGGCATCAGCTCGCCGCTCGAAAAAACTCTCGGTGCCGAAGGGCTGACGAAACTCGCCGAAGCAGTTGGCGCAAAAGTAGGAGACTTGATTGTCGCGGTCGCGGCCAAAGCACAAATCGCGCACAACGACACGTCGTTAGGCGTCGCCGGGCAGATTCGTCTCTATCTTGGCGACAAGCTGAATCTGATTGACCGCAGCAAATGGGAATTCGTCTGGATCACTGGTTTTGCGCTTTTCGAATGGAGCGAGAACGAAAAGCGCTGGGTCAGTGCGCAACATCCGTTCACCGGCATCTTCGAGGAAGATCTCGATAAACTCGAAACCGCGCCGTGGGAGTGCCGCTCGAAGGGCTATGACCTGGTGCTCAACGGCGTCGAACTCGGCTCCGGCAGCATCCGAATTCATCGCCAGGACGTGCAGGCGCGCATGTTCAAAGCCCTTGGTCTGAGTGACGAGCAAGCCCGCCAGCGTTTCGGATTCTTTCTCGACGCGCTCACTTACGGCACGCCGCCGCATGGAGGCATCGCGCTAGGCCTGGATCGCGTGGTGATGCTCCTGGCCGGCGAAAAATCCATCCGCGAAGTGATCGCCTTCCCCAAGACGACCGCTGCCCAGGACCTGATGGCCGAGTCGCCCTCGGAAGTCGGCACGGACCAGCTCAATGAATTAGGAATTGCGATAAGAGAACCGGTGGCCGACCCAGGGTCAAAGAAGGGAGTATGATTTCTTATCCCTTGCTGATTGGCATCACAATTGCTGCGCTCTTGTGCGTGTTCCTCTTGGTGCGCAGCATGCGCCGGCTGAGCCTCCGCGTGCAATTCATGGTGTTATTGGGCTTGGGTGTGTCAATCGGCTTCCTGTTCCTCGTGATGGTGCAGCTACCGCAAGTTCCGCAGTGGTTTGGAGTGTCGCTTATCGTGGTGGTATTCATTGCCAGTTTGTTTGGCACGCGCATCTTTTTACGCAGTATGGCCCAGGAAGATAAGAAGACGGAAGACCAAGCTCGAGCGGAACTTCCGCATCACTCTTCCGATCCCGGCCTTTCAAATCCGCACTCCCCGGGACACAGGCGGTGAGCCGCATCCGCATCCTGGCCGAGAATGTAGCCAATAAAATCGCCGCGGGCGAAGTGGTCGAGCGTCCCGCCTCCGTGGTGAAAGAGCTGCTCGAAAATGCGCTGGACGCCGGCGCGCGCTCGATTCGCATCGAAACGGAATCCGGCGGCAGGCGCCTGATCCGCGTGATTGACGACGGCTGCGGGATGAACCACGACGATGCGCTGCTCGCCTTCGAGCGCCACGCCACTTCGAAATTGCGCACCGCTGACGACTTGCTCTCCATCGCCACACTGGGTTTTCGTGGCGAGGCATTGCCCTCGATTGCGGCGATTTCGCGATTGCTCCTCGAAACGCGCGACGCGGAAGAAAATGAAGGCACGCGCATCGAATTCGCCGGCGGAAAACTCCTCAGCGTGAAGCCGGCCGGCGTGCCGGTGGGAACCTCAATCAGCGTAGCGGACATTTTCTACGCCGTTCCGGCGCGGCGCAAATTCCTGAAATCGGAGACCACCGAGCTCGGACACGTCGCTTCGCTGGTGACGCACTACGCGCTGGCGCACCCCGACCGCCAGTTCCTGCTGAAAACGCCCTCGCAGGAAATTCTGAATTGTGCGCCGGTGGAAAAGCTGGCGGACCGCGTCTACCAAATCTTCGGCCGCCAGGCGCTCGATGAACTCACGGAAATTCCTACCGCCGAAGCTCGTGTGCGCGGCGCCGTCACCGAGCCGCCGCTCGAAGCCGGCGAGCGCGAAGCCACCCTGCGTGTCAGCGGGTTCACTTCGCGGCCCGAAGTGCAGCGGACCAATCGCAATGGCATCTATATTTTTGTGAACCGGCGGCTGGTGCGTGACCGACTGCTGCTCCACGCCATCAGCGAAGCCTATCGCAACATCGTCCCGCCCGGGGTTTTTCCGGTGGTGCTGCTCTTTCTCGATATGCCTTACGAGGAAGTGGACGTGAACGTGCATCCGGCGAAAATCGAAGTGCGTTTTCGCCATCCGCAATTCATTCACGATTTCACGCGAGACGCGCTGCGCCAGGCGCTGTCCGCTGCGCGGCCGATTCCCGGATTTCCCGCCGCGCGCGCAGCCACCGCCTCATCGGTCGCATCGCCAAATGGTGGCACGACGGCATTTGCCGCGGGAGCGCCGGCAATTGATCCCGCCTTCCTCGCGTCGGCGGCTGCGGGCGCGCAGCCCGGCGCTCCGTCGGGCCCTCCGCGCGCGGTGATTCCCACGTCGTTCGGCGACGTCACTGGCGTCGTCGAGCGCTTTGAGCTTACTGGCGCACCGGATCGCCCAATTTCGCAGCGTCTGCAATTCGATCCTTCCCGCGCGTCGGACTTCTCGTTCGGCACGCCGGGAAACACGCCGCCCATCATGGACGTGACCGCCGACGCGAACGGCGATGTCAGCGCCGCCACAGCTCCGGGAACCCTTCCGAGCGTCGAAGACATCGCCGACCTGAAGCCGCTTGGGCAAGTGAGCAGCAGCTTCATCGTGGCGGTGAATAGCGAAGGCCTGTGGATAATTGACCAGCACGTCGCGCACGAACGCGTTCTTTTCGAACAGCACCTGCGGGCGCGGCGCGAAGGTGAACTGGGTGGACAGCGCCTGCTCGTTCCGCTGATCGTCGAGTTGAATCCTCGGCAATTGGCGATTTTCGAGCAGATCGCCGAGGAGTTGCGCGCCAACGGTTTCGAAGCCGAACCGATGGGGGCGCGCAGCGTCGCGATTAAAGCCGCACCTGCCGGCATTACCAGCGGTGATGCCGAAAAGCTGCTCTACGAAATCCTGGACGGCATCGCACGCGAAAATCAAGCCATCTCCATTGATTCGCTGCAGGCCAAAATCGCCGCTTCCACTTCTTGTCATGCGGCCATCAAAGTCAACACGCCGCTGGACGCCACAAAAATGGAATGGCTGCTGGGTGAGCTAGCGAAGACCGAATACCCCATGAGCTGTCCCCACGGACGCCCTGTGGTGCTGCGCTATTCCGTGCGCGAAATCGAAAAAGCGTTCAAGCGAATATGAAATCGCCGGAATGCCGGCAGGCGGCTTCTTGCACAAGTTAATTATCGCGATTGACGGCCCGGTCGGCTCGGGCAAAAGCACGCTGGCGCGTCGCGTCGCCCAGATGCTCGGCTACGTCTACGTGGATACCGGTGCGATGTATCGTGCCCTGGCGCTCAAAGCGCTGCGGCGAGGCCTGACGCTCGACGACAACGATGAAAGACTCGTCGCGCTGGCCCGCGAAACGCGCATTGACTTGCGCGCGGAAGACGGTGCCCAGCGCGTCTTCCTGGACCACCAGGACGTGACCGCCGCGATTCGCACACCGGAAGTCTCTCAGGCGGCTTCGAAGCTTGCCGTCAACCCCGGCGTCCGCCACGTGCTGGTAGCCGAACAGCGCCGCGCAGGCGAGCAGGGCGGAGTCGTAATGGAAGGTCGCGACATCGGCAGCGTCGTCTTTCCCGACGCGCAGCTGAAGGTTTTCCTGACGGCTTCCCCAGAGACGCGCGCGGAGCGGCGCTGGCGCGAACACCAGCAAAAGGGCGACTCGATCGATCTGCAGCGCACGCTCGAGGAGATCCACGAACGCGACCGGCGTGATCAAGGCCGCACCACCTCCCCGCTGGTCCGCGCGGCCGACGCGGTCGTAATCGACAGCACGGCAATGGACCCGGAGGAAGTAGCCCGCCTGGTGGTGATGCTGGCCAAGGACAAGGCTGAAGCCGGCGCTGGCGCAAGAACTGCCTAGTGCGCGAGCGCTCCCGAGACCGCGCCAGCAAAAACCGCCGCATAACCCAGGCCGGGTGCAATTCCTTGTCGCTGTGCCCCGACATGATTTGTTGCGCCCAGTCCACCGATTCCACGTAAAGCGCCGTAATTACTATCGTCGCCGATTCCCATGCGCGCCGTTGCGCTGCCGATCTCATCCGGCGCTCGTAGTTCAGGACCAATTCGAGGATGCTCCGCAGCGCGTTGGCCTGTCCGAGCAAGGCATTGCGAATATCCTCGCGAACCGCGATTTCCTTCAGCCCGAAGCGGCTTCCACTCCGGGCGGTCCAGGAAATCGCCCAGGGCAAGAAGATAGCCCATCTGTTTCAGCCGTCTGCAGGCCCCGAGAACTTCGTCATCAATTTCGATCGACTCCAGCATTTCCAACACCACGCGGTCTTTGGGAGCATGGGGCGAAATCGCGGACCAGGAAATCACGCGTGCAGTTTACGAACGAGCGGCATCCGGGAGTCAGCCGGTCAATTCCAAAAAAAAGGAAGGCTATCCACGGCCGATTCGGAGGCCATGTCGATATTGGGTGCGTCGTAGTAGTTTCCCGCTCCGGAACGGTAGAGGAATTTGTAGCCGTAAACTACGCCTTCGGCATTGAAGATGGACTGGCGGGCGAGGAATCGCTTCAAGTGTAGCTCTCCTTCCCGCCGTATACGGGTCAGTCATCGCGGGAAGGGGATAGGGGTGCGCGCCCCGCAAAACAGTTCAGCTATGCAGGACTCGACATCGAGGCCAGGAATTCGCCGTTCGTTTTGGTCTTCGAGAGACGGCCCAAAAGCAGTTCCATGGCTTCGACGGTGGAAAGAGGACTGAGCACCTTGCGCAGCACCCAGATGCGGTTCAACTCATCAGGCGGCAGCAGCAATTCGTCCTTGCGCGTTCCGGAGCGGTTGATGTCAATCGTGGGGAAAACGCGCTTATCAACCAGCCGGCGGTCGAGGTTGATTTCCATGTTGCCCGTACCTTTGAACTCTTCGAAAATCACGTCGTCCATGCGGCTGCCGGTATCAATCAGCGCCGTGGCGATGATGGTGAGTGAGCCGCCCTCTTCCACGTTTCGCGCGGCAGCAAAAAAGCGCCGCGGGCGCTGCAAGGCGTTCGCGTCAATACCGCCGGAAAGCACTTTGCCCGATGGCGGTGTGACGGCGTTGTAAGCGCGGCCCAGGCGCGTCAGCGAGTCGAGCAAGATGACCACGTCGCGCTTGTGTTCCACCAGGCGCTTGGCTTTTTCCAGTACCATTTCCGCCACTTGAATGTGGCGCTGCGGCGGCTCATCGAATGTGGAACTGATCACTTCGCCCTTCACGGTGCGCTGCATGTCCGTGACTTCTTCGGGACGCTCGTCAATCAGGAGCACGATCAGGGCGACTTCCTGGTGGTTGGTGGTGATGGAATTCGCGATGGATTGCAGCATCATCGTCTTGCCGGTGCGCGGCGGCGCGACGATCAATCCACGCTGGCCTTTGCCGATGGGGCAGAGCATGTCCAGCACGCGTCCCGTCAGATTTTCTTTGGTGGTCTCCAAGCGTATGCGCTGTTGCGGGTAGAGTGGCGTCAGGTTGTCGAAGAAAATCTTGTTGCGCGCGACTTCGGGGTCCTCGAAGTTGACGGCTTCCACCTTAATCAGCGCGAAGTAGCGCTCGCCGTCCTTCGGCGGGCGCACCTGGCCGGAAACGGTGTCGCCGGTGCGCAGATCGAATTTGCGGATTTGCGACGGTGAAACGTAGATGTCGTCCGGCCCCGGTAAATAGTTGTATTCCGGCGCCCGCAGGAACCCGAATCCGTCCGGCAGGCATTCCAGCACTCCTTCCGAGAAGATCAGCCCGTTCTTTTCCGTCTGGGCGCGGAGTATCTGGAAGATCAACTCCTGCTTGCGCATGCCCGAGGCACCGGGAATGTTCAATTCCTTGGCGATCTTCGCCAGGTCGGTAATGTTCTTGTCTTTCAGTTCTGCAAGGCTAATGCTCATCGAGTTCGTTCCTTCTCAAGCCTGGTTTTCAGGCAGATTGATTTCTGAATGGTCCACGGGCAGGCGCAAAATCGAACCAGCCGCACTCTGTAAATCACAAACGGGAAAACCACAGACAATCGCAATCCTCTGGCGGCGGACTGAGCCTGCTGATCAATATGTGGAAGGACCAGAGGGTTTCAATTGGTTAGTTCGTTGTCTTGCGCGACATCCGCGCCGAACTTGGGTTCGACTCCCGCAACCGGTGGGTGGCCGGGAATCGGCAGCGGATGCTCCAGCGCAATTTGCAAAACCTCATCCATCGATTCCACAAAGTGAATGGACATCTGCGCCTGGATTTCCTGCGGAATATCCGCAAGGTCTTTTTCATTGTCCTTCGGCAGGATAATGGTGCGCAGGCCGAGGCGGTGGGCCGCAAGCAGCTTTTCCTTCACGCCGCCGATGGGCAGCACTTTGCCGCGCAGGGTGATTTCGCCGGTCATGGCGATATCGCAGCGCACGGGAATCAGCGTCAGCGCGCTGACGATCGAGGTGCAGATCGTGATTCCCGCCGAGGGGCCGTCTTTGGGGATCGCTCCCTCCGGCACGTGCATATGAATGTCAATGTGCCGGTAGAAATCCTTGGGCAAGCTGAAAAGATGGCTGCGCGAGCGAACGTAGCTCATCGCCGCCTGCGCCGATTCCTGCATCACGTCGCCCAGTTTCCCGGTTAGGGTCAGCCGGCCCTTGCCTTGCATGATTGTGGCTTCGGTGGAAAGCACTTCGCCGCCGACTTCAGTCCAAGCCAGGCCGGTGGTCAGGCCGATTTCGTTCTTTTTCTCGGCAAAGAAATCGCGGAACTTGAGGATCCCCAGAAAGTCGTTCAGGTTCGTGGGAGTCACTTCCACGGCTACGTTCTTGCCTTCGGTCACTACCTTGCGCGCCACCTTGCGCGAAATGTTCGCAAGTTCGCGGTTTAAGTTGCGTACGCCGGCCTCGCGCGTGTAGTGGCGGATCGTGTTCTTGATCGCTTCGTCAGTGAACTTCAGTTGTTCCTTGCTCAGGCCGGTGGCTTCGAGCTGCTTGGGAATCAGGTAGCGCGTCGCGATCTGATGCTTTTCCTGCTCGGTGTAGCCCGGGATGCGCAGCACTTCCATGCGATCCTGCAGCGGCTGTGGAATGGTGTGCAGCACGTTGGCGGTACACACGAACATCACCTTCGAGAGATCGTACTCGACGTCGAGATAGTGGTCGGTGAAGGCGTGGTTCAGTTCCGGGTCCAGCACTTCCATCAGCGCCGCCGACGGGTCGCCCCGGAAATCCATGGACATCTTGTCCACTTCATCGAGCACAAACACGGGATTGGTGGTTCCGGCCTTGCGCATCATTTGGATGATCTGGCCGGGCAGGGCGCCGATGTAAGTCCGCCGGTGGCCGCGGATTTCAGCTTCGTCGCGAACGCCGCCCAGGGAAACGCGCACGAACTTGCGTCCGGTGGCGCGGCCGATAGACATCGCGAGAGACGTCTTACCGACTCCCGGAGGTCCGAGGAAGCAGAGAATGGAGCCCTTCGGGTTCTTGACCAATTGGCGAACCGCCAAGTATTCCAGGATGCGGTCTTTGATCTTTTCCAGGCCGTAATGGTCTTCCGAAAGAATCTGCTCGGCGCGCTTGATGTCGCGGATTTCCTTGGAACGCTTCTTCCAGGGCACCGCCAGCAGCCAATCGAGGTAATTCCGCGAGACCGTGGATTCGGCGGACATCGGGGGCATCATCTCCAGCCGCTTCAATTCCTGCAGGGCCTTTTCCTGCGGCCCTTCGGGCATGCCGGAAGTCTCGATCTTCTTCTTGAGTTGCTCGATTTCGTTGGCTTCGCCGCGGCCCAGTTCCTTCTGAATGGCCTTCAGCTTCTCGTTGAGGTAATACTCTTTCTGCGCGCGTTCCATCTGGCGCTTCACGCGCGTATTGATCGAGCGGTCCACGTTCAGCTTTTCGATCTCGACTTCCAGAATGTCCGCGATACGGTTCAGGCGCTCCAGCGGCTCAAAAAGCTCCAGCAACTCCTGCTTTTCTTCCACCGGAATCTGCAGGTTCGCGGAGATAGCATCGGAAAGCTTTCCTGCATCCTCGACGCGAACGGCTGCGATCATCGTGTCGTAATTCAAGCTTTGCGAGAGCTTCACGTACTGCTCGAAAAGCCCGGTAACGCGCTCGGAAGCCTGCTGCAGTTGCGGGGAAGGCTCGGTCTTGGAAGTTACCACGCGGATGGACGCACGGAAAAAGCCTTCTTCGCTCGTGATCTGCACGATCTTGGCGCGCTCGGTGCCTTCCACCAGCACTTTGATGTTGCCGTCCGGCAGTTTCACGCTCTGCACGATGTTCGCGAGCGTTCCGACCTGGTAGATTTCCTCCGGCTTGGGATCGTCCACCGACGCATCATGCTGCGTCACCAGAAAGATCTTCTTGTCGCCTGCCAGCGCGTCTTCCAGCGCGCGCACCGAAGCTTCGCGTCCCACGATGAATGGGTGCATCATCTCCGGGAAAATGACCATTTCCCGCACCGGCATCATCGGCACGCGTCTGATTTCGGATTTTTCCCGGTTGAACATCAAGTCCCCTTAGACCCCCTGAAAGTTACCTCTGCCATTTACCTCTGAAAGTTAGCCAGCCTTTTCCAGCAAGCTCCAGTTGATTTCGCGGCCCTTCACCATATCCGCCGTCACCACAAAGTCGCGCAACTTTCGCTGCGCCGGCAGGTGATACATCATCTCGAGCATCAGGTCTTCCAGGATCATACGCAAACCGCGCGCGCCCACTTTGCGCTGCAGCGCCAGTTCCGCGACGGTGTCCAGCGCATCGTCTGTAAACCGCAGCCGCACGTTTTCGAATTCAAAAAGTCGCTGATACTGCCGCACCAGCGCGTTCTTCGGCTCGGTCAGGATGCGCACCAGCGCCGATTTATCCAGATCGCTCAGCACGCCTACCACCGGCAGCCGTCCCACGAATTCCGGAATCAAGCCGTAGCGAATCAAATCGGTCGGCTGCGCCTGCTCTAGCATTTCGATATTGCGCCGCGAGGTGGTGGTCACCTGCGCATCCGCCTGGAAACCCAGCGACTTATGCCCCACGCGCCGCTCGATGATTTTCTCCAGCCCCACGAAAGCCCCGCCGCAGATGAACAGGATGTTGGTCGTGTCCACCGGTGTAAATTCCTGGTGCGGATGCTTGCGGCCGCCCTGCGGAGGCACGTTGGCGATAGTACCTTCTAAAATCTTCAGCAGCGCCTGCTGCACGCCTTCGCCAGAAACATCGCGGGTGATCGAAGGGTTTTCGTCTTTCTTCGATATCTTGTCAATCTCGTCGATATATATGATGCCTTGCTGGGCCTTTTGGACGTCTCCATCGGCGGCCTGCAGCAGCTTCAAAATGATGTTCTCGACGTCTTCCCCGACGTAGCCCGCTTCGGTAAGCGTGGTCGCGTCCACAATGGCGAAGGGCACGTCCAGCATACGCGATAGCGTCTGGGCCATCAGCGTCTTGCCGGTGCCGGTGGGGCCAACCAGCAGGATATTGGACTTTGCCAACTCTACATCGCCCGGCTGCTTGTTCAGGAAGATCCGTTTGTAGTGGTTGTAAACCGCGACCGCGAGCTTTTTCTTGGTCTTGTCCTGCCCGATGACGTAGCCGTCGAGGAACGCCTTGATCTCCGGCGGGCGCGGAAGCCGGCGATTTGCCGGACTAGACTGCTCGCGCTTCTCGTCTTCCAGAATTTGCTGGCAGACGCCCACACACTCGTTGCAAATGTAGGAGCGCGGATATTCCGATGGAGAACTGATCAGCTTCTCCACTTGCTCCTGCGTTTTATGGCAGAAGGAACAGCGTAACGGCTCTTCTGGTGTGAACCGTTTCACTGATTAGGCTCCCTTGCTTCGGATTCCACCACACCCCTGACCAATCTATCTTCCATTGTAGAACGGAATGTAGGCCAGGGGCAGGGAATCATCGGCTTCGATACTAACCCTTTGGAACGCAATTACCTGTGCTTCGTAATGATTTCGTCCACGATGCCGTAGGCCTTGGCCTGCTCCGCAGTCATGATGAAATCGCGCTCGACGTCTCGCTCAATTTTTTCGAGCGGCTGGCCCGTATGGCCGGCCAGCAGCTTGTTGAGCGCTTCCCGCGTCCGGATGATCTCTTTCGCGTGGATGTCAATGTCCGTAGCCTGGCCCGAAAGGCCGGACATCCACGGCTGGTGAATCAAAACGCGAGAATTCGGCAGCGCATAGCGCTTTTTCGGCGTACCGGACGCCAACAACACCGCCGCAATCGAAGCCGACTGGCCAATGCAGTACGTTACCACGTCGGGCCGGACGAACTGCATGGTGTCGTAGATTGCCATTCCCGCCGAAATCGAACCACCTGGCGAATTGATGTACACCGAGATGTCCTTTTCGGGATCCTCGGACGCCAAAAACAAAAGCTGCGCCGTCACTAGGTTAGCGACGTGGTCGTCAATCGGCGTGCCGATGAAAATGATGTGATCTTTCAGCAGTCGCGAATAAATGTCATACGCTCGCTCGCCCCGATTCGTCTGTTCGACCACCATGGGGACCAGCGTTGTGGCACGCGGAGTCGCGTCTTCTGTATATTTCATTGGAAGTATCTTTGTGCGCTGAGGAACCCGAACCAGGTATTACGCTTCACGTTTGGCCGTCGTCTCGATTCGGGTATTGCGGTAGAGCCACTCGATTGTTTTGTCGCTACGTAACTTCGATTTCATCCTATCGAGCGCTCCTTGCTTTGTCAAGCGAGCCCGCAAGGCCGTTGCCGATTCGCCACTGCGTTCCGCCAGCGCACTAATCTCTTTCTCGACGTCTTCGTCGGTTGCTTCGATTTTCTCCGCATCCGCGATGCGGTCCAGCAGTAACTCTGCCTTCACGTCATCCACCGCGCGGTCTTGCTGGCGGCGCCGCAGCGACACCCAATCCACGTTTACCGCCCGGGGATCCACGCCTTGAGCCGTCAGCGAGCGCACCGTACGTTCCAGCCGCACATCCATCTGATGCTCCACCAGCGCTTCCGGAACCGGAAAATCATGCTTCTTGACGAGGGCTTCCAGGATCTTTTCGCGCGCTTGCGACGATTGCTGCTCTTCCTTGGCCGCTTCCAGATTCTCCAGGATTTTCTTGCGCAGCTCCGCGACAGTGGCCACGCCGGCCGCTTCTCCCGCGGCATCTTTTGCGAATTCGTCATTCACTTCCGGAAGCTTTTTTTCCTTGATCGCGAGAACTTCCACGGAATAGTCGTATGTCTTGCCCGCGAGTTTCTGATCGGGATAGTCGTCCGGATATTTCGATTGGAACTTCTTGGTCTCGCCGGGATTGGCTCCGCGCAGATTTTCGGTGAAGCTCTCCAGGGTTTCGTCGGCGCCGATGTGGCACATGATATTGTCGGCTTCCACCGGATCGCCGCCGCCCTCGGGCATGCCGGAAAGCTTGATCAAGGCGTAATCGCCGTCTTTCGCCGCGCGCCCTTCTACCGGCACAAACGTGGCCGCACGTTCGCGCATCTCCTCCACCACTTTATCCACTTGCACTTCGCCGGCTTCCACCGGGTCTACTTGTACTTCCAGTCCCTTGTACTCGCCCAGCTCGAACTCCGGCAGCACCTCGAACACGGCGCGAAATTTCAGCGGCTCGCCTTCTTTGAATTCCACCTTGTCCACTTCTGGCCGCGTCACTGGAACCAGCTTCTTTTCGTCCAGGGCTTTTTCCAGGAACTCCGGCACCAGCGATTGCAGCACTTCGCCTTGGATGTCGCCTGCAAACCGCCGGCGAATTAACGTCACGGGAGCTTTGCCGGGACGGAAACCGGGAATGCGTGCTACACGCGCCAGATCGCGCGCCACCTTCTCGGCGGCCTTCGATACATTCTCGGCTGGAATTTCCAGCTCGATTTCACGCTTGCAAGTTGTCTCGGTCATGGGATCTTTTCAGGGGAGCACTGCGGTACACCCTGGTTCCAATCTGCCTTTCACCGGTTCGTAGTTCGCGAGCGAGGACGGCAGGGAAGGGCGAGAAACCGCCGCAGTTGAAATCTAAGTATAAGGAAAGTATAAGCGCGCGTCAACTTCGATCCTCCCTCGCATGCACGCTAGCGCAATCAAGCTTCGCGGCAGAGCGCGAGTCAGTTTTATAGCGGCCGTTCCGCACCGCGGAACGGGCAGCCTTGCTGGTTCTGCGGTTTGGACGGTCCGACGGATTGTCGGAAAGTGCACTCTTCGAACGGATCACGCACCAGCCGCCTCGACTGCGGTCCGGGCCGAACCCGCGCTATACTCGTCGCCAGGAGAAAACGATGGTGGACGAAAAAGACGAATCAACAGAACGATTGCTGCGCGAGCACGAGGCCATGACCAAGAAACTCGCGGCGCTGCGCGAACAAGCCAGCAAATTGGGCCATCAAGTCGAAGAGAAATTGAAGCCGGAGATATTGGAAGCCGAAGTCGAACTCACTCGCCTGAGTGGCATGCTAGGCAAAATCGGACTGTAGCCTTGGATGCCGCTCGTGGGCCAACCCCTCAAAGAAAAGTGCGGAAGAAGGGACTCGTCGAGGTACGTCACTAGAATCGCTGCGGCGGCTCTAATCGACAAGGCGAACAAACGCAAGAATGGCATGTAGAGCAGGTGAGTCACTGAGGAATCTCCTGGCATCACCGCTGTTCACCCGGGCTCACGACTCGCCCAATTCCCGAGTCCCCAGCCAATGTACGCGAAGGCCATAGCGACCCAAGAAAATAAGCACCCACCGATCACACCTGGCCAAAGCCAACGAGAATCCAATTTCCAATTCAACGACTCCCGCACAAGGATCGTGCAGATCGACATGATTACAAATAGAACGCAGGACATTTTGAACGCGGCAAGCCATATGAACCGCCTGGCGGCGGGTGACTTGTAAATTTCCACCAGACGATTTACTGCGGGATCCTCTGCGCCGATATCCCGAGTTTCCGTTCTGGTAAAGGGCGAGCCGCGATCAGGCCGGAACGGAAAGATCGTAAAGTAAATAGCGGCGACAGTGGGACACACAAACGGTCCAACAAGATAACGGATTCCGTTGTGATCGGATGAACCGATCAGCGGACCATACAACGCAAGGACGGACAGGGCCAGCCCGCAACAAATCAGAACGGTCCGTTGCTGTACAAACAGCAAAACGCCGGACGACACTTTCCTTCGCAGGTGGAGGGGAATGTTGAGGGTGTTCACAGTGTTCACAGTGATGCAGTTTTCCCGACCCTAGCCGACTTTCAGTGACCCAACTTGACCATCGTCTAATTTCCTATCTCGTGAAACATCAACGAAACCCGCATAAACATTGGCGATTGTGAAAAGGTCTGCGGAAGAAGGGACTCGAACCCCTACGGCCTTTCGGCCACCAGCTCCTAAGGCTGGCGCGTCTGCCAATTCCGCCACTTCCGCAGCGAAGTCAGAGTATAACATTGGGCGAAAAATCTCAGGCGCAGGAAGGCCCCGGGGGAACGGTCCAGGCGGCAACCTTACTCGTCTTATTTGTGCTTGTCGCTGCGGCAGCGTTTTGCTAGTCTCCGCCACACACGGCCTGCCGGTTGTCGCCTTCTTTTGGGAGGAACTCGATGCCCCATTGCACAAAATGCGGTGCTGCTGTTGCAGACAACGCCGGATTCTGTCCGAATTGCGGAGCGCCGCAACCGGCCGCAAGGTCAGCCGCGCCGGGGGTGGTCGTCACTTCCTCACCGTCCGCCACTTCGGGAATGGCCGAAAATGTCGCCGGGCTGTTGTGCTACGTGCTTGGCTGGATCACCGGCTTGATTTTCTACTTCATTGACAAGCGCCCGTTTGTGCGATTTCACGCGGCGCAATCCATTGTGGTGTTTGGGGGCCTGATGATCGTGCAAATCGTGCTGACGATGGCGTTCCTCGCAAGCGGCGTTGTCTTGGGATTCGGTCTCAGGGCGTTGGTCTCCATTCTCGGGTTCGTTCTGTGGATTGTGCTTATGATTAAGGCCTACCAGGGAGAAAGATATCGCCTTCCGATAGCCGGGGATTTGGCCGATCAACTTTTCGGCAAGTCCTAAATACATTCAGCCACGACAACGCGGCTCGCTCGCCGCAATCCCTTAGCTATTGACAACTGCGGACTGAACGTCCATCTTTATTGGCTTTCCCGCACGCGGGATTTGGTTCCGCGGCGGACTCGCCAGGAGAGGGAATTGAAAGTCCGGGTTTGCTTCCACGACAAATGCTTTGACGGTGCCTCTTCCGCCGCCATCTTTTCGCGCTTCTACAAGGAGCGGGTCAATCCCGGCGCTGAATTCTTTTACACCGGGATGACGCACAAAGCGTCGCAGCCCTTCGAAGATGGCACCTTTGACGGCGACGAAAATGCCATCGTGGATTTCAAATACTCCAGCTCCCCGCAGCTCACTTGGTGGTTCGACCATCACCAGAGCGCTTTCTTGAAACCCGAAGACGCCGAACACTTCCGGCACGATCATTCCGGCAAGAAGTTTTATGATCCTTCCTACAAATCCTGCACCAAATTTCTGGCCACCATCGCGTCGGAGAAATTCGGATTTGACGCCAAGCCACTCGCCGACCTAATTCATTGGGGTGACATTATTGACGGAGCGCAATTCGCTTCGCCCGAAGCCGCTGTCAGACTTGCCGAGCCCGCCACCAAGCTGGCCCTAGTGATCGAAGCAGCTCCGGAAGCGGATCTGGTGCCGAAATTAATCCCACACCTGGCGTACCTATCGCTGGCCGAGATGATCGAATTACCAGCCGTGCAGAAGTACCTGCCAGGTTTATTGGAACGGCATCGCAAATCAATTGACGTATTTCGCGAGCGCGCCGATTTTCGCGACGGCGTCATTTATTTCGATGTTAGCGATCTGGACCTCGAGGGCTACAACAAGTTCGTTCCGTATTTTTTGTTTCCCGATGCGCTCTACTCGGTGGGTGTGAGCGCCTCGCCCACGCGCGCGAAACTCTCGGTCGGAACCAACCCCTGGAAAGAAGCTTCCGCCGACGTGAATCTGGCTTCGTTGTGCGAAAAATACGGCGGTGGCGGCCACGCCCGTGTTGCGGCCATCTCGTTTGGGCCCGGCGACCTGGTCCGCGCACGCCAGGCGGCACAGGAAATTGCAGCCACCCTCCGTCGCCATCCCTAGGTTTATTGGCAGGAAATCGCCGGCACTCCGTCCCATCGCGTCGTTGCGAACCAGCCCGGGCCGGTTGGGCTCGTCATCCGCTCGTGTTACAATCAACGGCTCGTGAGCCGGTAGCATTTCAACAATTTGTTGAAACGGCTTCCCTTAGCTACGAAACCACCCCTCTCAAATCTCTTCTCTTGGACTCACTTGGACTCACCGAAGCCAACGTGTCGAGGGTGCAGCTACCGACTTGGCATCTGTTTGTGGTCGCCAAATTCGTCCGCCCGCTGCCCACGGACCTTTCCCGCTGGTCCGAAGGCTCTCAGAGCCTTTGTGACCGACCTGCCGTGACATCTGGCGAATGGCAGCGCCCGCTGAGCACGATTGCCATGCCCGAGACTTGTCCGGCTCGTTGATCTTGTTAGCCATGGTTGCGAAGAGGCTGGCACTGGCAGGAAACAGCGTGTTGAGGTCGGGAGAGGCAGTGATACGACACCCCTCCCTCCTCCAACCGGACATCCAGGTTTCCTGCGTCCCGGTGTCGCAGAATTAACCGTCAACTGGTGATGCCTGTTTACCCCAGAGCGGGCCTACGGGGTCCGCACGAAGCCGTGAAACACCCCGTTCGCGTCCTGGTAGAATCCGGCGATTTCCCCAAACAGGTTGGGGGTTGTTGGAATGGTGCCCTCCTGAGCGGAGCTTTTTGACGCCCCCGGAGCGTCGAAGGTAGTGATGACGCCGGAAGGACTCCGCACGAAGCCGTGATTCACACCGCTCGAGTCGATGTAATTTCCCACAATCTCCCCGAAAAAGTTGTTGCCCTCGGGCTCGGTGCCTTGGCCGGAGCCTGTTCCCGCCCCCGGAACGTCGAAGGTGGTGACGTCGCCGTTCGCAAGGCGCACGTAGCCGTGAAGCACGCCGTTCGAATCAATGTAAGGTCCCATGATCACCCCCATGTCGTTGATGCCTGAGCTCTCGGTGCCCTGGCCGGAGGCCGTGCCTGCGTCCGTAACGTAGTATTCGGTGAAGGTGCCGTTGGCAGCGCGCACGTAGCCGTGAAGCACGCCGCTCGCGTCAAAGTAAGTTCCCGTGAGCGCTCCCTCCACGTTGATGCCGAGCACCTCTGCGGTAAGGGTGAATACGGAGCCAATGGGATCGAATGAGGTGAAGGTCCTGTAAGGCGGAGCGGTCACGAAGCCGTGAGACACACCGCTCGCGTCAGTGTAGTTTCCGAAGATCTCCCCTTCCAGGTTGATGCTCGTCGCGAAAGTGCCCTGGTTAGCGCTTGTACCCGCGTCCGGTTCGTTCAAGGTGGTGAAGGTCCTGTAAGGCGGAGCGGTCACATAGCCGTGAATCACGTTACTGGAGTCACGGTAGAAACCCACAATCACCCCCAACGCGTTGTTGCTGAAAGCGTAAGTGCCCTGGCAAGTCTGGGGGACAAAACAGTTGGCACCGATGTCGGCTGTGCCTGCGCCCGGAGCCTCGAAGGTGGTGAAGGTGCGGGGCGATGTGCAGCCCGAAACGCACACGAAGGTGTGAACCACGTTGTTTGAGTCAGCGTAGAATCCCAGAACCGCCCCCTCCAGGTTGATACTTATGCCCGAGGAGCCCTGCCCGGAGCTTGTGCCTGCGCCCGGAGCCTCGAAGGTGGTGATGGTTTGAGCGCTTGCGAAACCACATGCAAGAAGTACGACACTTACGACACTTACTACTTTCCATCGCTGCAGTCGATTCATAACTCCTCCTGAGTTGATTTGAAATGAGTGGTCATGCTGGAACTCCTTGGAAGCAGTGGCTAGTGATGTACGAAGGCATTTGAGCTGCCATCAACTTCCGCTACAGGCCGACCTCAGCTTTAGTTACGGCATCAATGGAATCAGAGATTTACACGAAAGCATTATTTGAAATCACGTTCGTTCGCAGATTTGATTGCGGAAAGCCGCCGCACATCTACAGGAAATGGGACTTTAGCAAGGACAATTCTATGGGAAACAGAAGGAACCCTCGGGAGGACGTAGTTCCGTTAGCGTTATGCAACTGGTTGTATATAGCAACTAGTTGCCTTACTACTGACTCTCGCATAATATAGAGGTCATTCTGGCCACAAAGAAGATTGCTTCCAGAAGGCGGTGATCAGTCGCGGACGGCGGCGCATGCGACGTAGCGTTCGTCGCGCGGCTTCGCTCAGTTGCCAGTAGTCCTTCGGACAGACATTGGGCAACTCGTGCTGTTTCCAGTAACCCCAGATGTACTCGACGGGGTTCAGTTCCGGCGCGTAGGGTGGAAGATAGGCAGTGGAAATCCAGCCCTGCAAACCAGCAATGTAGTCCTGCACCAGTCGGCTGCGGTGTCCCGGCAGACGATCCCACACGATCAGCAACGGCTGGTCCAGGTGCCGCACCAAGGCCTTAAGAAAGTCCACGACCTGTTCCTTCTTGATGGCCCCCGCATAGATGCGAAAGTAGAAGTTCCACAGGGTGAGCCCGGCAGCGACCGAGAGACTCTTCCAATTAAAGTTGTATTGCAGTATGGGTGTCTGTCCGCGAGGCGCCCAGGTACGGCAACGATGCGGTCGCTGGCTCAGTCCGCTTTCGTCGATGAAGACCAGGATACGCCCTTCCTGGCGCGCTTTTTTTTTAGTGCCGGCCACACCTTCTTCTTCCAATTGAGGATCTGCTCTTCGTTGCGCTCCCGGGCTCGCCCCTCCGGTCGCTGCGGACTCCAGCCCAGACCAACCAGAATCTTCCAGACATGGCCCTCGTGATAGTGAACGTCAAACTCCTGCTCGATCAAGTGGGCCACACGGGGACAGGTCCACAGCGGAGTCTCATAGCCGAGCCGCTCGGGACCTGCGACCAGTAGCTTCTCTAACTGCTGCCGCTGCTGCTCACTCAAGCGCGGCTTACGGCCGGCGCGTCCCGCTTTCCGCAGCGCGGACTTGCCGTGGGTGCGATAGTCGTGCATCCAGCGAGCCACCGTCTGCGGGACAACGCGGAGCTGCCGAGCAATCTCGGCTTGACGCAGTCCACGCTCCAACATCTGAATGGCTTGAAAGCGTCGTTTCTCTAAGGCTTCAAAATCGCGAGGTACTCCAGCAGGGTTTCCCATATCCGATTAGACGCAGGATATCCGAAAATGATTCGCTATATTATGCGGGATTCAATAAGACTACTACTACAACTAGTTCTCATAATGCAACCAGTTGTACAATCATTCAGGCAAGCAGCGCCAAACCGGAATAGAGGCAAGAGTGCGCAGGGATCACAGGTCAGAGTGCGTTATGAACCGAATGGTTGAAACGTTTGGCGATCAGTGGACTCTGCTCGTCATCCGCGACATCATGTTCATGAACCGAAGGCATTTTCGCGAGCTCCTGACCAAGTCTTTGGAAGGGATTGCGTCGAATATTTTGGCCGATCGTCTTCAAAGGCTTGTCAAGCAAGGGATCATCGTCAAGTCTCATGACGCCAGCCATAAACAGAAAGCCATTTACAGTCTTACAGAAAGGGGCATCGAATTGATGCCTCTTCTGATGGAGATGAATGCATGGGGGCACAAATATTTGCCGGCCTCCAGGCTGAGGTTTCTAGCTCAGGTCCTGGAAGAAGGGGGACCGAAGCTGAGGGCAGAATTTATGGCTGAACTTCGCGAAACGCATCTTCCGAAGTCAAGCGCCAAAAAAAAGATCCGGGGCCCGAGCAAACCTCCGCGTATTTTTGCAATGCAGAAGAAGCTTCAGGCGGCATATGAAGCGGAGCTGGCTAAAAGAAAACAGTAACGAATTACCAGCAGCAGATCGAGATCGCAGGAAGCAGGGGCAGACATGGGCCGCTATGATTGCAGAATCATACCTCGGAAAGTGTGCAGAGCGGTGAAGGTTTGCGCCTGGGCGGTCGAAAGTTTGTGAAAGCTACCGCCAGAACCGCGAGGGAAAGTAGCGTCGTCCTTCTCGACCGACCTCTGTTAGAGGATCACTTACGAAATCGGGATATTTCACAATCCATGACCGTAACCACCCCGTCAGCTCAAGGTGAAACACTGAACCTTAGATGGAAGCGGGCACGTTGTTCCAAATGTGCCGTGGACTGCATTGAAGGCTCCGGACAAAGCGTGAGCCGTTCGTGTCGCGTCCATCGATTGAACGAGTTGGGCGATTTTGGTTACGGAGGATGTGCACGAAAGTAGTGCTGGGACTTAGCCCGCCTGGTTTGCAAGGTGTACCCTGCGGACTAGCTCAGCCGGCCAGTTTCACCTCAATGAAATCAGCGGTTTGCGAGCCTCGAGGAATTACCCCTTGCGAACCAGTATGACATTGTCCGCGTTTGAGCAATCTCTCACGCTGGGCATCACGGAAATGCTACTCTGGCGCTGCCTTCTAAGAAACATGCCGACCAACGCGGACAATGACGTAGCCGCGCAACGGATTCTGTGGGCGCTCATATTTGCGGTCGCCACCGCGACCGCGATGTGGATGGTCGTTGGCAACAAGTGGAATTTGCAGGACATCCTGTCGCGAGCCGAATTGTTCTTGGCTATTTTCTCTTCATTTGTGCTGGCCCGACTGGATGCTCTATGACAGTGGGCGGCACGAACGCAAGTTAACGGCCAAAATGTGGCTCTTTCTCGTACCGGCCGGTTTCCTTTGGTATTACTTCGAAGTCTTCAGACCACGGGAACGCAGCAAACGAGGCAAGATTTTGCGAGCTGGGTAGTAGTGCCCGGTAAACACGCTCACCGTCCGTCTGGTTGTTTTTCAAGTTTCGGGTTACGCTGACTAACCATCCAAGTGGACGGAGGTAGGTCATCAAGCGATGCTTCGACATTTCGCGACTCATGTGAGCAGCCTTCTTACGAAAGTCGAATCCGCGAGTTTCAAGGGATATAATGTCCAGCGCGGCCCGTCGCATGACCGGGGAGGCCGGTATGAAACCTCTCGCTTTTTTCTTGTCCGCTGCCCTCAGTTTGACTTTGTCCTCTGTTCCTGCCGATGCACAGGACCAGAACCCTCAGGCGAAAAATGGTTTTCGTGTTCGCGTGCAAGCTCTGGGGAGCTTGACTCTTTGGGATGACTGGCGCAGCGAACTGGTCATTTCTACTTATCAACTGCGTCAAGGGGACCAAACTCCGCTTGTGAATATTTACAACGTAGTGTCGGGTGAGAAACGCTCCATCGACGTTCTGAGAGGATATCCGAACGCTCGGAATACCCATGTCACCGGGCTGGCGAGCGGTCCCAAGGGTTCCGTCCTTGTTGTCTGCGAAATGAACTTAGACGACGACGGTTTCACTTTCAAGGGGGACCATCTTCTTGTATATGACAACCACTCCACGCTGACCATGAATCTGACCACAGCCGACTATGTCGTAGGCGCAGTGGCGATGGATAAGCAGGGTAACGTTTACCTCGTTGGGACGCATGACAGCGAACGCTCATCGGACGAATCGTATCCTTTGCTGGTCAAATACGACTCTCGAGGCAAAATCAGGTTGAAGACGCTGTCGCGCTCACTATTCGCAAATATCGACGACCCTATTGGTGATGGAATTGGTCACCCTCGCAGCGGAGGAACGCGCGTCGCCGTTAGCGAAACGTCCATTCATGTGTATCTAGCCCCAGCAGGCGAGATGGTCGTCCTGAACCAGTCTGGAGAAATCCAAAAGCGTGTCAATGTGGCGAGCAAGCTTTCCGAATTTGCAAAGACGAAGGGCTACAAGGACTTTTATGTGGACGGGGATGAGTTCTCGCCATCCGGGGATTTGTGGTTTGTGGGTCATCTGGAAGAGCCTTCAGACAGTTCTTCGGGCTTGCAGCCTGTTCGTAATTTTGTCGTCCGACTGACGCCAGAAGGCGAGCTTCAGGTACCTTACGCGCACGTCGGCGAAGAGCCTCCAGGCTATTATCTTCCGCACTTGGTCGGTTTCACGCAGTCGAATGAGCCCGTGGCTTCAGTCCCGGAACGTGGTGACTCCATCCTCGTGCAGAAGAGTCCGTACTGACATGTAGTCCCTGGTAAACGCTAGCGCTTCACCGGATGCGCGTTCTCGCTGAGGAGTGAACAGGGCCGCGTCCGGTGAAGCCGTCCATGTGAAATTTTCAAGTTTCCCATGCGCCAACAATCCTGCTCAATGGGGCGGGCTGGACGGCAAGAAAAACTCCAGCCGCAGGAGAAGTGTTTTTTCCTTGACTACGTTTATGGAACTAATCAGGCGGCTCGGCTCGAACATCAGGATCCACAGGAAGAAAGAAGAAAAACAAACTTGACACATACCGGCCTTCTCATGGAAGGAGTTAGCCGCGAATATCGCATTTTCCGGCACTCTAAACTTGTGTCAAAGTGTGTCGTGAGGTGATTCGATTCAGGTGGCGATAAGAATTGCGTTGAGCGCTATCTTGGGATGCTTCGTCTCTGCGGGCATCGCACTCCTTAACCATTTGCCGTACCCGAGCGACGTTCACATCACCGACTTCCTCGGGTTCCCCGGCTTTTGCGATTGCAAGCCCCTTCGTTGTCCAGCATTCCTGGTGGTGGTTGTTCTCGGGCGGTAGGGTCAGCTGAAAACCGGCCATAGGAAGGTCCGGGACATTGACTCCGAGAGGAGCCCTTATAGGCTCCTTCGGCATGAGCAATGTCTTGAGCGAAGAAAAGAAGCAACAAGTCATCGCACTGGGGAAGCTCGGATGGCCCTTACGGCGCATCGAGCAAGCCACTGGTGTCCGAAGAGAAACCGCAAGTGCTTACCTAAAGTCAGCCGGGGTGGTGGTGTGCCTGCCTGGGTGGGGACGCCGAGCGCCGGCAAAACCGGCCATACGGGTGACCCCCGACTCTGGGGCAAAACCGGCCATGGTGACCCCCGACTTTGTAGGCTCTTTTTCAGAAGAACAGGGCGCTCCGAGTGACCCTTCTCCTCCATCGGCAAGTGTCTGTGAAGCGCACCGGGAGTTGATCGAGCAGGACCTCGCCCGTGGACGCAATGGCAAGGCTATCTGGCAAGACCTGGTGTCCGACCACGGTTTTGCGGGCGTGTCTGACGGCTATCGTGAGGAGTTGCTCAGCTGCGTGACAGCAGTATTCCGGGTCCGCTGACGTACGTACCTCGATCAACGACCAGAGCCAAATTCTATTCGTGCCGCAACGCGACCGTGGGATCGACGCGCATGGCGCGCCGCGCCGGAATGTAACTCGCCAGCAACGCCGCCACCAAAAATGAAATGGCGCTGCCGGCCACGGTCAGCGGATCCGCGGGACTGACTTTATACAGCAGGCTCGTCATCAGCGGCGTCAGCGTGAACGGAGCGATCAGCCCAATCGCAATCCCCAGGCCCGCGAGCATCAGTCCGCGGCCAACGACCAATTTCAAAACGTCAGTTTGCGTCGCGCCCAGCGCCATGCGAATGCCTAATTCCTGCGTGCGTTGTGCCACGGCATAGGAAATGACTCCGTAAACTCCCACAATCGCAAGCACCAGCGCCAAGGCGGAAAAAATCCCAAACAGTGCCACGGTGAACTTGGATTGTGCGCGCGACTGCGCAAGTATCTGCTCGAGCGTTTGCACCTCGGTGATCGGCTGATCGCTGTCGATTCGCGCCAGCCGCTGCCGCACCGCCGGAACCAGCGCCATGGGGTTTCCGCTCGCGCTGCGCAAACTCAATCGCAAATGCGACCAGGGAAGGTTCGGGAAGGGAAGAAACATCTCCGGAGCGGGATCTTCGCCGAGTCCATTATTCTTCTCGTCGCCGAATACGCCCACCACTTCCAGCGGCTTGATGATCGGCCCGAGCCAAATGTGTTTCCCGATGGGATCGTCGTTCGGCCAGTAGCGCCGCACAAACGCCTGATTCACCATCGCCACTGTCGGCGTGGTCTGGTCGTCCTCGGCCGTAAACTCTCGTCCGCGCTCGAGCGCCACGCGCAGCACCTTCGCGTAACCCGGACTGATCGTTTGGATGTTCACGCCGGACCGCTGCGCGACGGGCACTACGGGCTCGCCCTCCGCAAGAATGGGTGCGAACCGCGTGGGAGTCGGCGGCAGCGCCGACGAAATCGCCGCGGCGCTCACGCCCGGCAACGACTGCATCTGCCGCAGCACCTCGTTGTAAAACGAAACCATCTGCGCATTTGTCCCGTATTTCGATGGCGGCAGGTTCATTCGCATCGTCAGAACGTTCCGGGGATCGAATCCCGGATTGACGTCCATCAGCTGCAGAAAACTCCGAATCAACAGCCCCGAACTGATCAGCAAAATCATCGACAGCGCCACTTGCGCCACCACGAGCACGTTTTGCGAATTTGCCGTGCGGCGGCTGCCCGCGCTTCCGCGTCCTTCGTTGCGCAGGACGGAATTCAAATCCGTCTTCGAGAGTTGAAGCGCCGGCGCCAATCCGAACAGCAGACCGCTCACGAGCGAAATGCCCACTGTGAAGCAAAGCACTCGCCAGTCCATGGAGACGCCGCTCAGTTGCTCGACTGTATCGTGATTCAGCGCGACCAGCGCTCGCGTACCCGCGTATCCCAGAAATATCCCCGCTATACCGCTAATCGTCGCCAGCAGCAAACTTTCCACCAGCAATTGACGCACAATCGTGCTGCGCCGTGCCCCCAGCGCCGTGCGCACCGCGATTTCTTTCTTGCGTTTCAGCGCCCGTGAGAGAAGCAGGCTCGCCACATTCGCGCACGCAATCAGCAGCACCACTCCCACCGCGCCCATCAGAACCAGCACGGCCACGCGGACATTTGCCACCATCATCCTTTGCAAGAGCGTGACCGTTGTCGGCCACTTCGGATCGGCGTCGGGACGGTTCGAGTTGTCGCGGCAATACTCCTGATGCAGCACCTCCAGTTCGGACCGCGCCTGATCGATGCTCACACCCGGAGCGAGCCGCGCGATGCCCTCCAGGTATCCCATGCCCGCTTGAATGTGCTCCGGCGTGGCGATATTCAGCTCGAATTCGCGCGGAATCCAAATCTGCGTGTCGTTCCCGAGAGGCTGGAACGTGAATCCTGCCGGCAGCACTCCAACAATCGTATAACTGAGCGAATTAAGGATTACCGTCTGGCCAATCACGTTTGGCGCTCCACCGAATTCGCCGATCCAAAACCGATGGCTCAGCATCAGTACGCGCGCGTCTCCGCGTTGTCCTTCGCTCGCGAAAAACTCCCGTCCCAGCGCTGGCCGCACGCCGAGCACGTCGAAGAAATTCCAGCTCACCCGACCGGCTGAAATTTGCCGCGGCTCGCCGCGTCCGGACATGTCGAAATCGTCGCTGGCATACGCGGAAATCCCCGAAAACGAATGTTGATGGTCGCGCAAACGCGAAAAGTATGGATACGAAAAAACCTCCTCTTGGGTGTGGTCTACGATGTTCGTTTCGTAAACCATCATCAGCTTCTGCGGATTCGCGTATGGAAGCGGCCGCAACAGTAGCGCATTGGCCACGGTGAAAATTGCCGTGTTCGCGCCAATGCCGAGGGCGAGCGTGAGTATGACGATTGCTGTGAAGCCCGGAGACTTCGCAAGCATACGGAGACCGTAGCGCAGATCCTGCCACAATGCCCCCATGCTCGAACCTCCAATTTATTCACCCTGCGGTAGACAGTAGACGCAAGAGTACGACAGATGTTAGACCAACCTAAGTAATTTCAATTGATGGGGGCATATGAGCTACGGTGATCGCTCAGTTCGTCCATCCGCTCGTGAGTTGGTGCGGCAGCGAACCCCTCGGGAGGGGCTCTTGCCGCGGGGCGCGTTCGCAGGGACAACTCGATTTCCGTATGCGGACCGTTTGATGGCGCACCGTCAGGCGCGGTTGGCGGCTGCTGTGGTGAACGTCGTCGAGCGGGATGCAGAAAATCCCACACTCAGGTTTTGGCACCGGCCAATAATTCGGAGGCGGGATTCTGGAGTGACCCTAATTTCTGCTCTTCAATTGACCGACCACTGCTGTTTGCTGCTTGTGCGGGAGTGCCCGTTGAACGCGACGCGCAGGAAGCAATCTCCGGGCCTCTTCACGCGCCACCTGCTTTTCCGCCAGCCGACGAATTCGTACCTCCTGCGGGCGATCGTTCAAGCATATTTCGAGAAAACGGCCTCCAGTCAATTCGTCAGCGACCGCGGCAACTTCTCGAAGGTGGCGATACTCCTCGGCGGTTGGTAATGACGTGCCGTCAAGTGTTTCTGAGAAATAACAGGTGGGTTGGACGCTTTTGCGTTGACGTGCCGGGTCAAACCAACCGTGTCCGCAAAGCTGTAGTGCTCGGGATGAAAAACGAAATAACAAAACCGCAAGCAAAGCTGAAACTTAAAACCATGGTTTCGGCTGAAGGGGTAAACACGCCCGAACATTTGGAACGCTCGCTCAGACCGGCTACCGAATTTAATGCCGTAGCCGATTTGTGGGAATCAAAGCGTCTTCCACAATGAAAGGAAAGTAGCAAGTATTCGGTGCCGAAACTTATTGCAAAGCATCTCCGCCCGTTTTTTGGTCAGCTGGCGTTGGAAGAAATCAAGACAGGCAACGTCAACGATTGGATTGCGGAGATGCAGAGGAAAAAGTTAGAGCCCAAGACGATACACAATCTGTGGAAGTTGTTTCGGGCGATTACGAACTGGCATGCCCAACAGAACGACGAGCAACCCCGGAAGTGGTATCCCATTCTTCCGGTGATCCCCGAGGACGAGCAAAGGTGGTTCACCCAAGCCGAATTCTGGCGTCTGGTTGAAGCGGCAGATGGTCAGTACAAATTGCTGTTTCATCTTGCCGGGTCAAGCGGTCTGCGGGCGGGTGAGTTGTTCGGCCTCCACGTTGAGGACTTGGACTTGAATCGTGGCGTTATTCGAGTTCGCCGGTCAGTGTGGCAGGGTAAGGAAGTGACGCCCAAGACCCGCAAGGGCTATCGGGATGTGTGGATTGATTCGGCTACTACACGGATGCTTCGAGATCATCTTGGCAGCCGCACTGCTGGCCGAATCTTCCAGAGCCACCGCGGGACGCCGCTCGACAGCAGCAACGTGCTCAACGAAGTGCTGTACCCGTTGTGTGATCGCCTTTCGATTCCGCGCGGCGGGCTGCACGCTTTCCGGCACGGGAGAGTAAGTCACTTGCAGGCTAACCGAGTCCCAGCGGACTTCACGAAGTCCCAAGTCGGTCATTCCAGCTTGAGGACAACGAGTATCTACACCCACTTTTCCGAGGACTTCGCTCGGGAGACGGTTGAACGATTGGCAAATGAATTGCCGTCTTGGACTCAATCTGAAAAGTTGGACTCAGTTGTGATGCCAGCTAAGGCAGTGTAAAGTTAGAAGCTAAGAGTAGAAGGGATTTGAAAATTGATGGGCCGGTAGCTCAATGGTAGAGCAGCTGCCTCTTAAGCAGCGGGTTGGAGGTTCGAGTCCTCCCCGGCTCACCACTCCTCGAAAGGCCGTTTTTTTCGTCACGTCGCCGGGTTTTGCAGCGCGGGGAATTCCCTGTAAGAGGGCTTGGAATCGAATGGTATTGCTATCGCCCGCCTTTTGCGACGAAAATTGAGCGGGACAGTTCCGGGCTGATCCATCCTGCCCCAGACCGGAGTGGACGTGCGCCTTCGGCGCCTCAGCCAACGCCGAGTTCTTGATCGAACGAGCATTTCGTTCCTTAAAGTTTCATTTGATGGCCTCAGCGCCGGGGTTGAAGGCCGACACTGCCGCTGCATGCGCTTCTCGCTCGAACTGACGATTCGAACTTACGAATAATGGATATCGGGCGGCGAGCACCGCGCTTCGGGAGAATCTGAACAGCAGAATTATGACCAGCTCGATCCAAACGCCTGCGCCGATTTTCACGGAACCCGAAAAACCGATTCGTTCCGAGCTATTCAGTGTCGAGCGCTTGGAGCAGCATGCGGAGACCCTCGCCGCCGCGCAAACCGTCGTCAGCGATCCGGAAGGTGGACGCCCGTTAATTCCGCGCGTCCTCGAAAACGGGCGCATTCTGCTGGAATATTACCGCGCCATCGCGCGTGCAATTCAGCACGAGCAGGCGATCATTCCCGCCGCCGAATGGCTGGTGGATAATTTTTATATCGTCGAAGAACAGCTCCGCGAAATTCGCGACGATCTTCCGCCCGGCTTCTACCGCAAATTGCCGAAGCTTGGACCCGGGCACCTGGAAGGTTTTCCGCGCGTGTTCGGCGTCGCATGGGCCTTTGTAGCGCACACCGATAGCCGGTTCGATCCGGAGGTATTGCGACGCTTTGTGACGGCCTACCAGCGGGTGCAGCCGCTCACCATCGGAGAACTGTGGGCTGTCGCCATTACCCTGCGCATCGTGCTGGTGGAAAATCTCCGCCGGATTGCGGAGCGCATGGTCATCTCCCGCAGCGCGCGCTTGGACGCCGATATTCTCGCCGACCGCGTGCTGGGCACCGGGGGCCAGCAGGCCGTCCCTCCCGAATCCGTTCTTCGTCGTTTCGAGAATAAGCCCCTTGACCGCGCCTTTGCTGTGCAATTGGTTCAGCGCTTGCGTGACCTCGATCCTAAAGTTGGCCCCATCCTCGTGTGGCTCGATGAGCGTCTCGCCGCGCAAGGGACGACGGCCGACGAAATCGTCCGCGCCGAACATCAAGAGCAAGCGGCCATGACCGTCACGGTACGCAACATCATCACCAGCATGCGTCTGATGTCGGCGTTTGGTTGGGAGGATTTTTTTGAGAGCGTCAGCCTGGTGGATGAAATTCTGCGCAACGGCAGCAATTTCGGCGAAATGGATTTCGCCACCCGTGACTATTACCGTCACGCCGTCGAAGATCTTTCACGCGGTTCGAGCCACACTGAAATAGATGTCGCTCGGCGTGCGCTCGACCGCGCCAAGCGCGCACACGCGGAGTTCCACAACGACGGGCAGCCGGCCGAAGACCGCAGGGCGGATCCCGGCTACTATCTCATTTCGCAAGGTCGCCTCGATTTTGAACGCGAACTCGGCTTTCGCGTTCCCTGGAGGCGCGGCCTGCTGCGCCTGTATGTGCGCGCGGCCGTGCCGGGGTATCTAGGAACCATCGCCGCCTTGACGGCGATTATCCTGCTGCTTCCTCTGACCCACGCGCACGCGTTAGGTGTACGTACTCCCTACTTGATCCTACTGGGCGTGCTCGCGTCGGTTCCGGCATCGGACCTCGCTATCGCGCTCATCAATCGGTCCGTTACCGACTTGCTTGGTCCGCGTACCTTACCGCGCCTGGAGCTCCGCGACGGCGTGCCGCCGGAACTGCGCACCATCATCGTGGTTCCTACTCTGCTCACCTCAATCAATGCAATCAAGGAACTGGTCGAGCGCCTCGAAATCCATTACCTCGCCAATCCCGAGGGAGACCTGCGATTTGCGCTCCTCACAGATTGGGTGGACGCCCCGGCCGAATCCCTCCCGGGAGACGAAGAACTCCTGGACGCCGCGATCAATGGCATCGCCAATCTCAATGTGACTCATGGACCCGCGCCGGGGGGCGGCAGCCGCTTTTTCTTGTTTCATCGCAGGCGCGTCTGGAACGAACGCGAACGCAAATGGATGGGATGGGAACGCAAACGCGGCAAGCTGCACGAGCTGAATCAGTTGCTGCGCGGCGCTACCAACACTACATTCGTGCCGATCGCCGCCCCCGAACCGCAGGTAGTGACCGGAATCCGTTACGTCATTACGCTCGACGCGGATACGCGCCTATCCCGCGGCACTGCGGCGCGCTTGGTAGGCACGATGGCGCACGCGCTCAACCGGCCGAAGTTCAGCCAAGAGCTCGGGCGCGTCGTGGACGGCTACGGAGTGGTGCAGCCGCGTATCACTCCTTCGCTTCCCAGCGATCGCGAAGGCTCGCTTTTCCAGCGGATTTTCTCCGGTCCCAGCGGGATTGATCCCTACGCTGCGGCGGTTTCGGACGTCTATCAGGATCTTTTTCACGAAGGGTCATATACGGGCAAAGGAATTTACGATCTCGACGCATTCGAAGCAGCCTTGGCCGGAAAGGTGAAAGAAAACACTCTCCTCAGCCACGATTTATTTGAAGGCATCTTCGCGCGCGCCGCGCTGGCGACCGATATCGTGCTGTTCGACGAGTTTCCCTCGCATTACGAAGTGGCCGCGGCCCGCCAGCATCGCTGGGCGCGCGGAGACTGGCAACTACTGCCCTGGATTTTTGGCCGCGGAAGTTTTTCGAAAGATCCTCGCCGCCGTATTTCGATTCCGGCCATCAGCCGCTGGAAGATGTTCGATAATCTGCGCCGTACGCTTTCGGCCCCGTGCATGTTCCTCACCATGCTCATCGGCTGGCTGCTGCCTCAAGTGTCTCCCTGGATGTGGACTCGATTCATCCTGGCAGTGCTTGCGATTCCTGCGTTGATTCCTTTTCTGGTCGGTCTGAATCCCCGTTTGGGCGGGATCTCCAAGCGCAGCCACATTCGCGACCTTCTGTCCGATCTTTCGCTTGGTTTGTCGCAGATCGGTTTGACTGTCACGTTCATGGCCTATCAGGCGTGGCTCATGGCGGACGCGATCATCCGTACCCTTGTACGCCTGCTGATCACGCGCAGAAATCTCTTGCAATGGACCACCGCGGCGCAAGCCAAGCACGCAGTGGACCTGAAATTATGGGGTATGTACGGACGCATGATTGGAAGCGTCGTGCTGGCGATCGCCGCGCTGGTTGCGGTTATTTTCACGCGCCACCATGCTCTGGCTGCCGTCATACCGTTCGCGCTGCTCTGGACCGCAGCGCCCGCCATCGCCCGTTCGATCAGCGTTCCTCCTCCGATCGAGGATGTCAAACCCCTTTCGGCTGCCGACACCAAGGCACTTCGACTGATCGCTCGCCGCACCTGGCGCTTCTTTGATCGGTTTGTTACCGCCGAAGACCATTTTTTGCCTCCGGACAATTTTCAACTGGATCCCAAACCTCGCGTAGCCCATCGCACCTCTGCCACGAATATGGGTCTGTACCTGCTTACCGTTCTCGGCGCGCGTGATTTCGGATGGATGGGCGCGCAAGAAGCGGTCGAGCGTCTCGAAGCGACGCTGCACACATTCGGCCAGTTCGAACTGTTCCGAGGCCACTTTTTCAACTGGTACGACACTCAAAGCCTCAAACCGCTCGAGCCCAAATATATTTCCAGCGTTGACAGCGGCAACCTCGCCGGAAACCTGCTTGTTCTCACCAGCGGATGTCGCGGGCTCATGCACGAACCGTTTGTCGAATCGCGTATGTTCACCGGTATCGCCGATGCGATACACCTTCTGCGTGAGGTGCTCGGCAGAATTACGGACGCGCGACGCACTCAGACCGTCACGCGCAAGCAGCTCAGCAATGCGATCGACTCACTGGCCGCGTTGCTCGAACCGGTTCCAGCGGACGCCAGGGAATGGGCGGCGCGCTTTGTAGAGCTGCGGGAATACGCCCAGACGGTCGCGGATATTGCCGAAGCTCTCGCCCAAGAACTCGGCGAGCCAGCCGAATCCGAATTCCGCGCATGGGCGGAAGCCGTCAAGAACTCGGTCGAGAGCAACTTGCGGGATGTACGCATCGTCATCCCATGGCTGCGTCTGGACGTTAAGGAAGTCGTCGCCATGGCGGGGCGCGCGCAGCAAGAATCTCCCGAATGGGTCGCGATTGAGTCTCATTTCCGCACCCTGCCGACGTTGGCGGATGCTCCCGAGCGCTTCGAATCCGCGATACGCGACCTGGCCCCGGTACGAGCGAACCTGGTTACCGATTCAGCTTCCCACCGTGAGGTTCTGACCCGCATTGACGCGTTAGTGGAAGCGCTGGAATCCTCGGCCAAGGAAGCTTCCACGCTCGCGCATCGCCTCGACGAGATTGCGGCCACTTCGCAAAGCATGTTCGACGCGATGGACTTCAGCTTCTTGTTCGACAACTCGCGCAAGCTTTTTTCGATTGGCATGCGCGCCGCCGACGGGACTTTGGACGAAAGCTGCTATGACTTGCTCGCATCGGAAGCGCGCCTCACCAGCTTCATCGCCATCGCCAAAGGAGATGTGCCGGCTTCGCACTGGTTTCATTTGGGACGCGCTCTGACCCCGGTCGGACGAGGCTCCGCGCTGATTTCCTGGTCTGGCTCGATGTTCGAATACTTGATGCCCGCGATTATCATGCGTTCTCCCGCGAACAGCATGTTGAGCCAGACCTACGAGCAAGTCGTTCTGCGCCAGATCGAATATGGCAATGAGAGGGGAATCCCCTGGGGAATTTCGGAGTCGGCCTTCAACGCGCGCGACATTGATTTTACGTATCAATACTCGGGCTTCGGGGTTCCTGGCTTGGGGCTGAAGCGCGGCCTTAGCGAGGATCTGGTGATCACGCCGTACGCCACCGCTCTTGCTTCGATGATCGAACCCGTGGCGGCCCTGCAGAACTTCGCGCGAATTGCCGAAGCCGGCGGCGGAGGCGCCTATGGGTTTTACGAAGCGCTCGATTACACGCCCAGCCGCCTGCCGGAAGGCAAGGACGTAGCGGTGGTCTACACCTTCATGGCTCACCACCAAGCGATGTCTCTGATGGCTTTCGCAGATGTGTTGAACGCCGGCGTTATGCGCAACCGCTTTCACGCGGAACCGATTGTGCGCGCCACCGAATTGCTGCTCCAGGAGCGCACTCCGCGCGACGTGCTGGTCGCTCGGCCCCGCGCCGAGGAAGTGTCCGCGAGCGCGAAGGTGCGCGAACTGATTCCCCCTGTGGTTCGCCGGTTCAGCACCCCGCATGACAGCACTCCACGAACGCAGTTGCTCTCCAACGGTCGCTACTCCGTGATGCTCACAGCAGCCGGGTCGGGATACAGCCGGTGGCGGGATATTGCTATCACGCGCTGGCGCGAAGATGTGACGCGGGACTGTTGGGGTCAGTACATCTTTCTGCGCGACGAGCAAACCGGCAACGTGTGGTCGGCGGGCTT
Organism: uncultured Acidobacteriota bacterium; assembly: GCA_963795005.1. Classification (GTDB taxonomy): domain Bacteria; phylum Acidobacteriota; class Terriglobia; order Acidiferrales; family UBA7541; genus Palsa-295. The sequence continues at coordinate 319,596 of CAWCGE010000003.1, forward strand.
TCAGCCGACCGGCGCTGAACCCGATGCGTACGAGGCGGTCTTTTTCGAAGATCATGCCGAAATTGTTCGGCGCGATCGCTCGCTTACCACCACGCTCGAGGTTGTCGTCTCGGCCGAAGACGATGCGGAAGTTCGCCGCCTTTCGCTGACCAACCTGGGAGTTCGCGCGCGCGACATCCAGGTCACTTCCTATGCGGAGCTTTCTCTCACAACACAGGCAGCGGACGTGGCCCACCCGGCATTTGCCAAGTTATTCGTCGAGACAGAATACGAGGCGGACGTGGGCGCGCTGCTGGCCACTCGCCGGAAACGCTCGGACGACGAAGGTTCGGTCTGGGCCGCGCATGTCCTGGTCGTAGACGGCGAAACCGTCGGTGACCTGCAATATGAAACGGACCGCGCGCGCTTCGTCGGGCGTGCGCGCGATCTTCGCAATCCCGTTTCGGTGATGGATGGCCGTCCGCTGGCGGGCACTGTAGGCTCCGTGCTGGATCCAATCATGAGCCTGCGCCGTACGGTTCGCGTTCCTGCGGGCACCACGGTGCATGTCATTTTGTCCACCATTGCGGCTGCTACGCGTGAAGAAGCTCTCGATCTTGCCGACAAGTATCGCGACCTCCGAACTTTCGAACGCACTCTCACACTCGCTTGGACGCAGGCGCAGGTTCAACTTCATCACCTCGGGATCAGCGCTGAAGAGGCGCTCTTGTTTCAACGGTTGGCTAATGCCGTCCTCTACGTTGATTCTTCGCTGCGCCCGGCGGCCGACGTTCTGGCCCGAACGCCTCTGGACATTTCGACGCTTTGGGCTCAGGGCATTTCCGGGGATTTGCCCATTATTCTCGCCCGGATCGATGACGCGGACGACGTTGACATCATCCGGCAGTTGTTGCGCGCTCACGAATACTGGCGCATGAAGCAGCTATCCGCCGATGTCGTCATCGTCAACGAAAAAGCTCCCTCCTATATGCAGGACCTTCACGATTCCCTCGAAGCCCTGGTGCGCGGAAGCAAGTTGAGGCTCTCTCCTGACTCCGGCGGACTAAGCGGGAAAATCTTCCTGCTCCGAGGGGACCTTCTCTCTGAGCAAGCGCGCGCACAGCTGCAGTCCGTGGCACGCGCAGTGCTCTTGAGCCGCCGCGGCACACTGGCCGAGCAGATCGTGCGTTCGCAGACTACGGAGACCGAGATGCCTGCGCTGTTGCGCCCGCCCCGCGTGCGCAAGCGTCAAGATTTGCCCCTGCCGGAACGGGAGCTGCAATTCTTCAACGGGCTTGGCGGGTTCGCGGAAGATGGCCGCGAATATGCGATCGTTCTCAGCGAGGGCCTGCGCACCCCCGAACCTTGGGCCAACGTGGTAGCGAACCCGAATTTCGGGTTCCTGGTGTCTGAATCCGGGTCAGGCTTCACCTGGTCGCTGAACAGTCGGGAAAATCAGCTTACGCCGTGGTCCAACGATCACGTTTTCGATACTCCCGGCGAAGCAATCTACCTGCGTGATGAATATTCCGGCGAGGTTTGGACTCCCACGGCGCTGCCCATTCGTGACGAAGACGCAACCTATGTGGCGCGTCATGGGCAGGGATATACCCGCTTTCAACATGGCTCGCGCGGCATTGTGTTGGATCTCGTGCAATTTGTGCCTCCGCAAGATCCCATAAAAATCTCGCGACTTGCGCTGCACAATGACTCGGGGCGAACGCGCCGGATCTCCGTCACGGGCTACGCGGAGTGGGTATTAGGAAATTCGCGTAGCGCTTCAGCGCCTTACATCGTGACCGAGCTCGATCCCGAAACGCGCGCGCTATTTGCACGGAGCGCGTGGAACGGCGAGTTCGGCGGCCGCATCGCATTTGCGGATTTGGCCGGACGCCAAGCCTCCCTTACGGGCGACCGCACGGAATTTTTCGGCCGCAATGGAACGCCGGAACACCCCGCAGCGCTGGAACGCGGCGCGCAACTCTCGGGGAAAGTGGGGGCGGGACTCGATCCTTGCGCTGCGCTGCAAACGATCGTGGAGCTGCGTCCGGACGCCAGCGCTGAAGTCGTATTTCTCCTGGGCCAGACGCAAGACCGGGAACAAGCTCGCGAGTTGCTGGCCCGCTACCGCCGCGCCGATCTCGATAAGGTCTTTGCGGATGTTACGCGGCAGTGGGATGACGTGCTCGGAACGGTGCAAATCACAACTCCTGATCCCAGCACGGACATCCTGCTGAATCGCTGGTTGCTCTACCAAACCCTCTCTTGCAGAATCTGGGCGCGCGCCGCGTTCTACCAGCTGAGCGGCGCTTATGGCTTCCGCGATCAACTCCAGGACGGCATGGCATTAGTGGTCTCCAAACGGGCCGTCACACGCGAACACCTGTTGCGCGCGGCGGCTCATCAATTCCTGCAAGGTGATGTTCAGCACTGGTGGCATCCTCCCTCGGGCCGCGGCATTCGCAGCCGCATTTCAGACGATCCTCTGTGGCTGGTCTATGCCGTTATCCAGTTCATCGAAGCGACCGGCGATAGAAGCGTGCTGGAAGAGTCCGTCCCGTTCCTGGAAGGCGACGAACTGGCCGACGGCCAGAAGGAATCCTACTTCCAGCCGCGCGTTTCGGAGACTCGCGCTTCTGTTTTTGAACATTGTGCGCGAGCGCTCGATCGCAGCCTGAGCGTGGGCGCTCATGGCTTGCCTCTGATGGGTACAGGCGACTGGAACGACGGGATGAACCGTGTGGGACAGGACGGCAAAGGCGAAAGCGTGTGGCTGGGCTGGTTTCTCCACACCGTGCTATGGGAATTTGCCAAGTTTGCCGATGCGCGCGGTGAACCGCAGCGCGCTGAAAAATGGCGGATTCATGTCAGCGCGCTTAAGGCTGCCTTGGAACGCGAAGGCTGGGATGGCGAATGGTATCGCCGCGCTTATTTTGACGACGGCACGCCCCTGGGTTCAGCAGAAAACGCTGAATGCCGCATAGACGCGATCGCTCAATCTTGGAGCATCATGTCCGGCGCTGCAGAACGCGGACGCAGCCTAAGAGCCATGACCGCGGTTGATCAGCAATTGATCCGCCGTCCGGAAGGACTCATCTTATTGTTGCGGCCGCCTTTCAACCATCCAACGCATGATCCGGGTTATATCAAGGGGTATCCTCCCGGCATTCGTGAGAACGGTGGACAGTACACGCACGCTTCTACGTGGAGCCTGATCGCATTTGCCGAACTCGGTGACGGCGACAAGGCTTGCGAACTATTTCGCATGATGAATCCCATTAATCGCTCGAATTCACGAGCGAGCGTGCAGCGCTACAAGGTCGAACCGTATGCCGTAGCCGGGGACATCTATGCCGAACCGCCGCATGTGGGCCGGGGTGGGTGGACCTGGTACACGGGTTCGGCAGGCTGGCTCTATCGAGCTGGCATCGAGTGGATACTGGGTTTCCGCCTGCGGGGAATGACGCTCTCGATGGATCCCTGCATTCCGCGAGACTGGCCGGGCTACAGCATTGAGTTTCGCTACCATTCTTCCACCTACAAAATCAGGGTGGAAAATCCTTCGGGCGTAACGCGCGGAGTCGCGCTGACGGAACTAGACGGAAAGCTGCTGGCCGGCTCCGCGGATATTCACCTGGTGGATGACGGCCGCGCGCATCAGATTCGCATCGTACTCGGCTGATGGCGTGCCACCAAGTCTGCTCAAACGCAGGCTTTCATTTACTTGTCCGACTGCAAGATACGCAAGCACAAGGTCTTTCCATCTTCGAAACACACCTTAGATTGGTGGGTTCCGCGGTTTTATTCGCCTCCATCATCGTCTAACATTGTGTTGTGGGCGAAGATCGGTTGATACAAAGGCGGCTCTCGCGCCGCGAAGTGCTCAGGCAGCTTGGGGTTGCCTCGGCGTGCGGCATTCCCATCCTCGGACGGCTGAGTTCGGTCGGCGATGGAGTTCCAGCGCAACAGTTCGTACCTGTAGCCTCCGAGCTGCCACCTCCCTCGTACTTGACTCCCCGGGACGACGCCTTTCTGGAAGAGCTCGAGAAGGCCATCTTTCAGTATTTTTGGGACCAGACCAATCCCACCACCGGACTCACGCGGGATCGTTGCAACGTTCGGTCCTCCGACAATGGGATTCTGGGCAGCATAGCGGCCACGGGCTTTGGGCTTACGGCCCTATGCATCGGTGAAAAGCGCGGATACGTATCCTTCACACAAGCGCGTGAGCGGGTTATTAATTGCCTTCGTTTCCTCTGGAAGAAGCTGCCCAACGAGCACGGGTTCTTTTATCACTGGGCCAACATCAATACGGGCGAGCGACTGTGGCAAGCCGAGTTTTCCTCTATTGATACTTCCATACTGCTTTGCGGGATTCTGATGTGCCGAGAACATTTCCAGCACTCCGAAATCAGCCAATTAGCGCTGGAGATATTCAACCGCGTCGATTGGAACTGGCTCTCGGAAGACACGCGCATTCTGCCGCACGGCTGGACTCCGGAGACCGGCTTCCTCCAATATCGCTGGGATAGTTACAGCGAAATGATGATGATGTACCTGTTGGGGCTGGGATCTTCTTCCCACGCGCTGCCGCCCGCCACGTGGGACGCCTGGAAAAGGACCACGTTCGAGTTCGACGGCATCAAGTTCATTGGTTCTTACGCTCCACTATTTGTGCATCAATATTCCCAAGCCTGGTTCGACTTCCGCGGCAAGCGCGACCGCTATGCCGATTACTTCCAGAACTCGATCGTGGCCACGGATGTGCACCGGCGGTTTTGCTTGAGCCTGGCGAATAAGTTCCCCGACTATAGCGATGACCTGTGGGGAATTACGGCGTCGGATTCAATCAAGGGCTACGAAGTGTGGGGCGGACCGCCGGAGACGGGTCCGATTGACGGAACGGTCGTGCCGTGCGCAGCAGCGGGCTCGTTGCCGTTTCTGCCGGGACCGGCGATGCGGGTACTGCGGACGATTGACAACCGTTACGGAGCGGGAACGTGGAGCCGGTACGGGTTTGTGGACGCGTTTAATCCGCTGATCAATTGGTACGACAGCGACGTGGTGGGGATCGATTCGGGGATTACGATCGTGATGGCAGAAAACGCGCGGTCGGCTTTTGTGTGGGACACCTTCATGAAAAATCCGGAAGCGCAACGCGGTATGGAGCGCGCGGGTTTCAAGACGTACCAGCCACTAGCACCGCAGGAACTCGTCGAGATGCATTTACATATGCCCGGCGGCTCGGCCAGCGAAGGCCCGAAGTAACTTTTTACAAAACGTAACTCGCCGTAACGACCTCTCTACTCCGCTACGACATTTCAAACGATTAGCGGTAATTAGCCGCTTGGAGTTCGAAGAGCTCTGCGTAGTGTCCGCCTTCCTTGAGCAGCTGGTCGTGAGGACCTTGTTCGGCGATCTCCCCGCCCTTCAAAACCAGAATGCGGTTGGACATCTTCACCGTGGAGAAGCGGTGCGATATGAGCAGCGACATTTTTCCTTCGGTCAATTCCGAGAAGCGCTGGAAGACTTCGTGTTCGGAACGCGCGTCCAGAGCGGCCGTGGGCTCGTCGAGGATCAGCAGTTGGGCGTCTCGCAAGTAGGCGCGAGCGATAGCGATTTTCTGCCATTCGCCGCCGGAGAGGTCCACAGCGCCTTCGAACCGCGAGCCCAGGACCTGATCAAAGCCCTTGGGAAGCTTGCGGATGGCTTGCTCCGCAAGGCTCTTATTTGCAGCGGCGCGAATGCGGAACGGATTGTGGCGTTCCTCGATGCGGCCGACCGCAATGTTCGCGGACGCCGTCATTTCGTAGCGCATGAAATCCTGGAAGATTACCCCGATTTGCTGCCACAGGCTGTCGAGGTCATAGTCGCGCAAGTCGCGCCCATCTAGAAGAATCTGGCCTTCCGTGGGATCGTACAAGCGCGTGAGCAGTTTGACGATCGTTGTTTTGCCCTGGCCATTTTCTCCGACGATCGCGATGCGTTCCGACGGCGCCAGCTTGAAATTCACGTTCTTGAGAACTAGCCGGGAGCTGCCGGGATAACGGAACGAAACATTCTTGAACTCGAAGCCCTGCTGAATGCGCTTGGGAGCAGGAAGCGCGTTGGAGTTGGACGCAATCTTGGGCTTCACGGAGAAGAACTCGAGCAGGTCCGTCATGAACAGGGCCTGATTGGCGATCTCCGAAAAAGTGGTGAAGACCGCTTGGATGTTCGTGCTGGCGCCGCCGATGGCCCCGGTCAGCATGATCATTTGGCCGATTGACAGGCCTCCAAAAAGGGTCTGGTAGATGACGAAGGCATACGTGCCGTAGTATCCCGCGACTCCAAGCAGACCGAGCAGCGATCCGACAGTTAGCTTTCGACGCGCGACGCCGACCGTCTGATTGCACAACTTGTCTGCAACGTCGGAATAACGTCCCACCAGGAACGGCGCGAGGCCGAAGAGTTTGACCTCTTTCGCGCCTTCCTTGGTGCCGCTGACCGTGCGCAGGTAGTCCAGCTCGCGGCGCGCCGGAGTCTGTTGGAAACTCATCGAGTAGCCGAGGAAAGCGAAATGGGTCTCGCCCAAGAACGCCGGGACCACGCAAACGATCAATGCCAGGAGCAGGACCGGCGAGAAGAAGAAGATTCCGGCAGCAAGGCTGATGGTGGTGATTACTTCCTGGATCAGGCGCCCGGCGATCTTAATCGTCTGCACCCGATCGGTGCTTTGGACACGAGCTCGTTCCAGCTTGTCGTAGAACACCGGGTCTTCGTAGGACAGCAGGTCCAGATTCGCGGCGTGTTTCATCAGCGTAACGCTGATATGGCGCATGAAGCGCTCGGCAAGCGTGACGTCGCAGAAATCGATCAAGCGCATCAGGACCGCCGAGAGACCCGCGAGGCCGAACTCGAGGGCAATCAGCCACCAGAAGTAGTGGGGCAGCGCCGCTTGATGCGCCCGATAGGACTCGATCGAATCAACGATACTGCGGGTTACCAAGAGTACGGAAAGCGGGATTAAAGCGACGGCAATGCGGGAGATCACTTCCCCGATGACAACGCCGGGAGCCGCTTCCCAAACGAACTTCATAACCTGAGGGACATTTTTCAGCGCGCGAAGGCGTTCGCCCCATCGAGGGCTTGGGATATCCTCGGCGGGTTTTGCTTCCGTGGCTGGCTGATTACCGATCAATGCTCTGGCGCTCACGACTGGGTCTCCGTTCCTACGAGGGCTGTGTGATCCTTATCGTTGTAAATAAATCGCGGCTCCTTAGCACCGCCATTATGCAGGAGGGCACGTTGTGTGCCAATCGAAAGTTGCACGTAACTTGCTAAAAAGTAAAGACCTACGGAACAAAGGCGCGATTGGCAAATCTGTTGTTTTTTCGCACTTACCGCAAGTTCTACGTGATGGCGGAAACTCGTGATCAGTGACTTGTGATCGGCGACTTGTGTACTGCAGTCGCCCGGCGGCCGCTGTGAATGGAAAAGTGAAGTGTGCAAAAGTCGGCCATCGAGACAGGTCGCGAGTGTTTGTTTTCTTGGAGTTACGGCGGTTTCTCATCACATGGGTTGGCGATTGAAATGATGACGATCCGAGACCTTGCAACATTAGTAGTCCGAGCAGGGCTGAACGTCCCGAGTCCCTAGGCCGCCGCAAACGCAAACTGCACGAGCAGCGAAAAGCCCGCGTCGGGTCCTGGCGACACCGTTCCCGGCGTTACGGTCCGCATAGGGACAGCCTGCGTCATCTTGTAAGTCATTGTTTTTTAAATGGATAGGAAAATGGCGCGGGGAAGTCCAAAAAAGGCTTGACATGTCATAGTGTTGTAGTTGAGTATAACACTAGTTTCGCGAGGGCCGCTTGCACAGAGCAGTAGTGGCGAACGTGATCTGGCGTGAAAGAAGCTTATTAGGAGGATGAAACATGAAATCTCTTCGTTTTATGCTGCTGTCTACCGTTGTTCTAATGCCGCTTTCAACCGTGGCTTTCGCACAGTCCGCCGCGACACCCGTGGCGTCAACGGACGCGCAAAAGTCCTTCGACACATTGAAGTCTTTGGCAGGGAACTGGGAAGGCCCGGTGAGCGTCGAGCCTGCGCAAGCCGACATGGGAACCGACAAGCCCGTGCACGTCTCGCTGCGTGTGGCGTCCAGGGGAAACGCGCTCGTGCACGAAATGCAGGAAGCGGGAACGCCGCTGGATGCGACGCGTTACGACCATCCGATCACGATGCTTTATCTGGATAGCGGTCGCCTCACGCTGGTTCATTATTGTGACGCTGGAAACCGTCCGCGCATGACGGCCAAGGTCTCGCCAGATGGAAAGAAGGTGGAATTCGAGTTCCTCGATCTTTCCGGCAGCAATGAGAATGGACACATGTACCATGCCGTGTTCACGGTCGTTGACGCCAACCACCACACCGAGGACTGGACGTACATGATGCCTGGGGACAAGCCCATGCACGCGCACTTCGACCTGCAACGGACGAACTAACAAGGCGATGAAGGTTAACTGGATAACAGGATGAACCGTGAGTGGAACGACAGCCAGCCGATTTACCGCCAGATCCGCGACCGAGTGGTCGCGATGATCCTCGACGGGGTGCTTGAAGAAGGCGATCCGCTGCCGTCCGTGCGCAATGTGGCGGCGGAATATCGGGTCAATCCGCTCACGGTTCTGAAGGGCTATCAACAACTGGTGGACGAGGGACTGGTTGAGACCAGACGAGGACTCGGCATGTTCATCAATGCGGGCGCGCGCAATCTGCTGCTGCAGGGCGAGCGGCAAAAGTTTCTTGGCGAAGAATGGCCCAGGGTCTACGCGACGATCCAGCGGCTCGGCCTGAAGGTCGAAGAGCTTCTGAACGGCGAAGGCCGCGGGCCGTCTTCCGATGAGACACAGTCGAAAACCGAGGAGCCGAAATCCCGCGAGAAGGAGCGCTGAAGCCATGGCATGCATAGAAGCACGCGGTCTTCGAAAGGCCTTTGGCACAACCATTGCGCTGGACGGCGTGAACCTGCGCGTAGAAGAAGGACGGATCCTAGGGCTCATCGGTCCCAACGGCGCGGGGAAGACGACCGCGCTCAACGCGATTCTGGGCCTCACGCAATACGAGGGAGAACTGAGGGTGCTCGGACGCGACCCCTGGAGCGAGCGCGAGCGGTTGATGCGCGACGTCTGCTTCATTGCCGATGTCGCCGTGATGCCGCGGTGGATCAGAGTTTCGCAGGCGCTCGAATACGTCGCCGGTGTGCATCCGCGATTCGATCGCGGGAAGGCGGAAGGATTTCTGGCGAAGACAACCATCCGGAGAGGGAGCAAGGTCAGGGAACTGTCGAAAGGCATGGTGGCCCAGCTGCATCTCGCTCTGGTGATGGCCATAGATGCGAGGTTGCTGGTGTTGGACGAGCCGACGCTGGGCCTGGACATTCTGTATCGCAAGCAGTTCTACGATTCGCTGCTGAATGATTACTTCGATCGCAGCCGCACCATCGTGGTGACGACACATCAGGTAGAAGAGGTCCAAAACGTTCTTACAGATCTGATGTTCATCAGCCACGGCCGCATCGTGCTGGATTGCGGCATGGAAGAATTCGAGACGCGCTATTCGGAGGTGACGGTGAATCCGGAACAGGTGGCCGCGGCTCGGGCGCTCCAGCCGATTCACGAGCGCCAGATGTTCGGCCGCAGCATTCTGCTCTTCGACCGCGTTGATCGCCAACGGCTCGCCGCGCTTGGTGACGTGCGTACGCCCAGCATCGCCGACGTGTTCGTGGCTGTGCTGGGTTCGGCCGGCGAGACACAAGGAGCGGCTCGATGAATACGGAATCGAACGCCGTGCCGGAGGCAGCGCTCGACTCGCAAGTGATTGCGCCCGCGGCGACGTCTGCGACGCGGCCCATGTACTGGTCGGTGCGGCGGGAATTGTGGGAGAACCTCTCGATCTATATCGGGCCCTTGGCGATCGCTGCCGTCGCGATGTTGGGGTTCTTGATCAGCCTGATGGGCCTGCCGCGCGACGTGCGTGAACTGACGGCGCTGGACCCGATGCATCAGCACATCGCGCTGGCCATGCCCTACACCCACGTTGCGGGGCTCATCATCCTGATTAGTTTTCTGGTCGGGTTCTTTTATTCGCTCGAGGCGCTGCACGGCGAGCGCCGCGATCGCAGCATCCTTTTCTGGAAGTCACTGCCGGTTTCCGATCTTACGACTGTGCTCGCGAAGGCGAGCGTTCCGCTGGTGATTCTGCCGCTGCTCGTTATTGCAGTTGTTTTGGTTTTGCATTTGAGCATGCTGCTGCTGGGCCTGGCGGTCGTTTCGCTGAGCGGCGCGGATGCGGCGACGATGTGGGCGAAGCTGCCCTTTTTTCAGCTGGAAGTGGGGTTGCTCTACGGCGTGACCGTGATGACGCTGTGGCACGCGCCACTTTACGGTTGGCTGCTGCTGGTTTCGGGTTGGGCGCGGCGCGCGACGTTTTTATGGGCCGTCTTGCCGCTGGTGGCGGTCAGCGTCTTCGAGAGGATTGCGTTCCACACTGCGCATTTGGGCTCTTTGCTGGGAGACCGCGTGTATGGATTTGCGACGGAGGCCTTCAATTTGACGCTGCCGGACGGCACGCCCGTGGATGGGCATTTTATTCCGGTGACGCAGTTCACGCCGTTGAAATTGTTGGGCAGCCCGGGGCTGTGGTTCGGGCTGGTGTTCGCAACAATATTCCTGGCCGCTGCGGTGCGGCTGCGGCGCTACCGGGAGCCGATCTGATTTGCCTGCAGTCTTGATTAAATCTTTCGCGTAAGGAGAAACGAGTATGAACGCAGCCGAAGGAAGTATGGAACCCCTTGTTGATCTTAAATGTTCGTCAATGGAATGCACTTCTTTCTCACGCAATGCTCCGATTTGGCAGGACGTGCTGGCACAGGCGATAACCGGCGAACTGCTGGCGGCGATGAACTACACGTCGTTATCGGAGATATCCGACGATCCCGCAGAAGTGGCGGACGCGCTGGAGCATGCGGAGATTGAACGAGGGCATGCTGCCCGTTTCGCTGCCGAGGGCCGCAAGATTGGAGTGGACGCTGCCAATAACGTCGAGGCGAAGCATTGGAAGCGTCTCCGCGAGGCGTTCCTCCGCTGCATCGCTGGGCGCGATTTTATCGGCTGCCTGATCGTCCAGGAAATCATGCTGGAGTCGTTCGCGGTGGCAAGCTACGCGCGCGTGGGAAAAGTGGCGCCGGGGAGTCTGGGCAAGACTTTTTCTACAATCGCGGCGGAGGAAGAAGAGCACGTTGATCACGCGATGGCGATTCTCAGGGCGGAGCGAGCCTTAGATGCGCAGCGCTTCGACGACAAGGTGTACGGGTTGCACCTCGATGTGATGACGACGCTCGCGCGGATGCTCGCGAAGGAATGCAAGGACGGACACTGCGAAGTTTGCCACAGCAGTTGTGTGAAGCCGGCGCTGTTTGATGTGAGCTTGAGTGCGGCCGAACTGCGCGGAGCGTCACTGCGACAGTATCTGAAGACGCTCGACATGCTGGGGATACCCGGAGAGGTGACGCTAACATGGGTGACTCAGTTGCCAGTGTAACCACGCGTGGGCGGAACAGCGGGGTTGATTTCGCCCTGATCGGGCATCAGGAAAGTTGGAGGGCGGCTGCGGACGTGCTCGCCGTGCTGCGCGGACCGGAGCGTACGCCTCTCCCGGATGACGAGATCAAGGACATCCTTCCGTGGATTCCGCCCAGAGCAGTTTGCCACGTAGAGGCCGGATCTATCACCGGGGCAAAGGCGCGCGGCGTCTACATTGACTCGTTCATTCCTCCGGACCGTCTGGGAGCTGCCTACGTGTGCGAAAACGTCGCTCGCGTGCGCGCAGCGGCGGCCTACGCGATCCAGGCAGGAGCGAAGATTGTAAGTCTTGGCGGATTCAGTTCGATTCTGATCGAGGGCAATTTCGCTCAGCTTCCGGAAAGGCACGATACGGCTTTCACGACAGGCAATACGTTGACGGTTGGTTTCATCGTGCAAGGCATCAAGAAGATGTGCGCGCTGGAAGGTCGGGACTTGGAAAGTTCAACACTGCTCATCGTGGGAGCAACCGGGGACGTAGGCTCCGGGTGCGCGCGCTGTTTGGCGCCGATGGTGGGGCGCGTGCTGCTTAACGCACGCAACCTGGAGCGGCTGCGCAAGCTCGCAGCGGAGTTGCGAGCGGATGGAGTTGAGGTGGAGATCGCGACGGATCTTCGGGAATTTTCCGCAGAGGCCGACGTGGTGATTTGCGCTGCGAGTCTGGCGGCGCCTTCGTTGCTATTGGGGCGAATCGCGCCCGACGCAATCGTTTGCGATGCGGGTTACCCGAAGAATTTGTCTCCGAGTGCGGAGATGTTCGGCGCCAAAGTTTTCTTCGGAGGTCTGGGACAAATCACGGGCCGACTGTGGTTCGCGCCCGACTTTCGTGGAGTTTTGAACCGGCATCCGTTCCCCGACGTGGTTCATGGATGTTTGCTCGAAGGCATGGCTCTTGCTTTGGAGGGGTGGTTCGAACCTTTCTCGCAGGGACGAGGGTTCATCACTCCGGAGCGGGTCGAGGAGATTGAGAGAATTGCCACACGGCATGGGATTTATCTCGCGCCGCTTTACAACGGTGATGGACCTTTGGAGCAACGCCCCATGATTTGGTCCAGCGGGCGTTTTGATTGCGCAGCGTGCGCCTGAGCGGTGCCCGCGCAAATTTCTTGGTCTTAGGTTTCTTAGAAGGAGAACACCATGATTCGAGAACGGGCGCTCAAGGTCATGTTGGCGTTAGTGGGGCTGCTCTTTGTGGCTGGTCTTTACGCGATCACGCAAACGGATGAGCCGGCAGACCAGATGCTCGGCATCGTTTATGCCACGCTGGGAGTTTTCCTGCTGCTGGCGTTACGCAATCCCTCGGCGAATCGCAGCCTGATTGCCTTTACGGCATGGTCGAGTCTGGCTCATGGCGGGATTATGGCGCTGCAGGCATTCCGTAACGCGATCCCGCGCGCGGATTTGCTGCGCGCCGTGCTTCCGCTTGCGATTATTGGCATAGCGCTGATCGCGCTCGCGCCAACGAAGGCCAGGGTGGCGCGATCCTGATCCCGGACCGCCGACGATATTTCAGGCGTGGTGCTCGGAACTCTAAGGTCATACCGACCTGATTCAATCGCTCGCTCGTGAGGTGAAGAGTGACGAGCAGCGCTGCAGTGACCCGTGGGTTAGACCCGGCACAACATACCGCTGCTAAAGTTGCGGGATTCACTTACCTCTTCACGTTTGCGAGCGTGGTCTTTGCACAGTTTCGTATTCACGACCGTCTGATTATCGATGGCAATCCAGCAGAAACTGCCCGAAATATCTTGCAGCACGAACGACTATTTCGCGCGAGCATCGCGTGCGATCTGACTTACTGTTGCTGGCGTTGTGGTTTTGCTCGCGGCGCTTTACGTGCTTCTCAAGCCAGTAAGCCGGGGCCTTGCGTTGCTTGCGGCGTTTTGGAGACTCGTATACGCCCTGATTTGGGTGCTGATGACACGCAACCTTTTTGAGGCTCTGCAGCTCTTGAAAGGAGCTGATTACTTACAGGTATTCGAGGCAGGGCGCTTGCAGGCATGGGCGAGCCTGTATCTGGGAGGGCGTTTCGACCAGTATTACGTTGGCTTGCTGTTCTGTGGATTGGCATCAGCAGCTTGCAGCTACTTGTGGCTTCGGTCGAAGTATATTCCTAGTGCATTGGCTGCCTTTGGCATAATCTCGTCTGTGTTTTGCGCGGTTTGTACGTTCGTTTTCATAATTTTTCCAAACTTCAGCAAGGTGGTTAACCTGTGGTGGTTTGACACGCCGATGGGAATTTTTGATATCGTCACGAGCTTTTGGCTTCTGTTTAAGGGATTACGTACGCCGCGCGCCGAGTGACGGTCCCTGCGTCAAACCGCGAAGAAAGGCGAGATTATTGCAGTTTGGCGTACTCGGAGTTGGCTTCGAGCAGGATTGGGATTTTGGAGTCGGCGTCTTTCCATAGGGCGAAGAAATCCTGGTAGGCTACGCGGCTTTTCGCCTTGTCGCCTTGGAGGGCGTAGGCACGGGCCAGGCCGAGTTTCGCCAGGGCGCCGGTCGTAAAGTTCGTCACTACGCCGGGATGATCCACGATCTTTTGAAATTCGGCGGCGGCCTCGGTGCCTTTGTGGAGCGCCAGGTAAGCATGACCGCGCTGGTAGGTGCTGCGCATGCCGCGGCCATTGGCGAGATCGTAGGGCTCGGCGGCCTGGAGAAGTTCGACGGCCTTGGCGGGATTATTGCGGCCAATTTCGATGGTGGCGCGGATGGTGGGGAGGTCAAAGCCGTTGAAGAGCGTATTGGCAGGACGATCCTTGGCAATCTGGGCGCCAATGGACTCGGCGCGCGCGGCGTCGCCGGCGGTTGCAAAGGCGTAAGCAGCGTTGGTGCGCGCAAGCAGCGAGGAGGAATTGATTGCGAGCGCAGTTGCGGCGTCACGACGGGCACCGGAGTCATCGCCCACCTCGCCCTCCATCGCGGCGAAAGTGGCGAGCCAGTGCCCGGACGGTTCGATTTGGTGCAGAGCTTCGTAGGCAGTTCGCGCGCGTTCGATCGAAGCGCGAGCTTTCTCCATACGCCCCGCGTAGGCTTCGGTTTGCGCGGCGAGTGCAAGCGAAAGCGCGGCAGCTTCCGGGCCCGTGGAGGCGAAAAGCGAAAGTTCGCGGTCCATGGTGGAAGGATCGTTTTGCACAAAAGCGAGCACATAGGCCAGACGATGGATGTTGCCGACATCCAGCTTCCTGGCCAGGGCGTCATTGAGTGTGGCCTTCGCCTCATCGAAGCGGCCCAGGCCAAAGTAGGTGCCGGCGAGGGCGACGAAAGAGATGCTGTCGCCTGGATCGAGTTGATTGGCCTGATGCGCGAAAGGCAGGGCTTTCTCCCACTGGCCCATTAAGCTGTACGAGACCCCCAGGTTGTTAAAAGGAATTGCGTCGCGCGGATAGGTCTGCGTCCAGAGTTGATAGACCTCGCTGCCCTTTTGCAGATCGCCTTGCACGTTTTCGTAGTAGTGCGAGTCAATATAGAAACGTTCGGCTTCGCTGGCGCGGTCGCGCAGGGCGTAGGCTTTTTTAGTGTATTCGGCGCCGACGCCGGGTTGTCCGAGATTGGTTTCGACCTGGCCGAGGGTGGCGAAGGCCATGGCGAAATTAGGATCGAGGGCGACGGCTTGCTGGAAGAAAGGCGCGGCGGTTTCCTCACCTTTATCGGCGCGCGCCTGTATTCCGAGGCTGTAGGCTTTGAGCGCTTCGAGAGAAGAGGTGGTGGCTTCGTCGATCGGTGTATTGAATTTCTGAATGGAGGCGAGGGATTCGCCGAGTTTGCCGCGAACGTTTTCAGCGGTTTGGCCGAGAGCGGCGAGGACGTGATCTTTGTCGGAGGCTTCGGCGGTGGAGCTGGCGAGCGCTTCGCCGGTGGCGCAGTTCACGGCGTTGAGGACGAGATTGTAGGTGTTGCCGATTTGCGCGATGGAGCCTTCCATGACGGCGGCGGATTGCGTGCGCTGGCAGATTTGGCGAGCGAGTTCGTTGGTGACGCGAGCGGTGGCGGACTGTCCCATGTATTGCATGGTCTGCTGCATTTGGCGATCGGAGAGAATGTGCAGGAATGGGGATTGCGCGAGTTGGGCGGCGAGGCCCTGGCGGAGTGCGCCGTCGAACACTGCGTCACCCGTGGTATTGGTGAAATCGGCGAGGACGATGGAGCCTTGTCCGGTCAATTTCGGGCCGCGATGCGTGAAAAAATATGCGCCGATGGCGATGACGGCGACGAGTACAGCTGCGGCGATGAGCGGCCAGCGGGATCGCGGCGCGGTACGCATCGGAGACGTCGGCGTTTGCGTTGTGGCGGATGGCGCGGTGGGGGTTGATGCGGCCGAGGATCCTACGCCTGCGGCCGGAGGTTGAGCGGTTGTGATGGGCGCGGCACTCGTTCCGCCTGATGGCGTCATCGCGGCGATGGCGTGGCCGCTTGAAGGCGTGGGTTGCGCGACGGCTTCTGCATACGACCCCGAGGGTTGCGACACTTGCTGTGCGGACGTGACCACGCCGGAAATGCGGTTGGAGCCGCTGTCGCGCTTGAGGCGGGCGAGGTCCGTGCGCAACTCCGAGGCATGCTGATAGCGCATGCGGCGATCTTTTTCGAGAGCTTTGGAAATGGCTTCCTCGAGGCGCGGCGGAATATCCGGATTGAAGCGCACCGCGGGGGCCGGCGCTTTTTCCAGAATCGCGTTGAAGACCACGGCTGTCGTCGCGCCGCGGAAGGGGACTGTGCCAGTGGCCATTTCATAGAGCACCGCGCCAAAACTGAAAAGATCGCTGCGGACATCCAGCGGTTCTCCGCGCGCCTGTTCTGGCGACATATATGCCACGGTGCCCACTGCGGTCCCGGCGCTGGTCAGGTCCGCTTCGCTGATCGCCGGGCGATCCACCGTGGGTGCCGCAGGATTTGAGGCACGCGTCTCATCCGACCCGGCAAAGATTTGTTTGGCCAAGCCAAAATCCAGAATCTTGGCGTGACCGCGGTCGGTGATGAATAGATTCGCGGGCTTGATGTCGCGATGGACGATGCCCTTGGAGTGCGCCGCGTCGAGGGCGTCGGCGATTTCAATGCCGAGATCGAGTAATAGCTCCATTTCGAGCGGACGGCCGGAAATGCGGTGCTTCAGCGTCATACCTTCCAGAAATTCCATGGCGATGTACGGATGTCCGTCCTGCTGGCCAATTTCGTAGATAGTGCAAATATTGGGATGATTCAGCGCGGATGCAGCGCGAGCCTCGCGGCGGAAACGTTCGAGCGCCTGTGGGTCGCGCACGAGGTCTTCGGGCAGGAATTTCAGGGCGACGAAGCGGCCGAGTTCGGTGTCTTCGGCTTTGTAAACGACACCCATGCCTCCGCCGCCAAGTTTTTCGACGATGCGGTAATGGGAAATTGTCTGACCGAGCAGAGACGCGGAATCCGGCATGCGCGCACATGATAGGTTGCGCGGGAAGGCAAGTCAACGCGGGAACGACACGCGGGAACGACACGCGGGAAAGACAACCGATGATTGGTGCGGCGTCCACCGGCATTCCTGCCGTGCCGATCAGCGGGCGGCGCCAGTTTGGCCGGCGGCCACCAGCTGCCGCACTTCGTCAATCCAATTCAAAGCCACGGTGGGCCCGGAGGGTGTGGCCTTTCTCCCGGCGGTGAGCTGAAACATCGCAAAGTGCTGGCCATCGGGCATCACATCGTAGGATCCCAACGGAGCGCGCATCTCGAAGCGGTCCGCGAAGAGCAATACAGATTGTCCGAGTTGGAACAGATTACCGTCAACCGAGTAAGGCACCGCAACCAGCGCTCTCCCGTCCAAGTAAAACAGTTCATGGCTGGTCTTCGACCACCGCGCGTCCACTCCGCCGCCCGTCGAGACCTGCCATTTGCCTCCCGGACCAGGAAATGGCACCACGTAAATCTGCACGACTCCCGATTCCGGCGAGGTGTACGCCAACCAGCGCCCATCGGGAGAGACCGCCGGCCCAAAGCCTTTCGTCACGCTGGGCACCGGCCGCGGCTCCCCGGGTTTCCCGTTTGCATCGAGTGTGACGGTCCAGATTTCGCAGCAACTCCCGTCTTTTTCCGAAAGCCGTTGCATCGCCAGCACTTTTCCGTCCGGCGACCAGGACATTGGGTAGGCGTTCAATATAGTGTCTGGAATCAAAGACTGTTCTGGGCCTCCTCCATCGGCCCGCTCCCAGTAGATGGCTTGTCCCGCGCCTTTGGACGTGCTGCGGGGATGCGCGTAGGTGAGACGCTGGCCGTCCGGTGTCCAGAGCGGCGCGGTGGCACCGGCCGTCCCGAGGGTTATGCGCGACGTGGTCTTGCGCTCCAGGTCATAGATCCAGATATTTCCTGTGCCCTGCTGAAAAGCGAGCCGCTTGCCATCGGGAGAAAGGCGCGGGGAGGCGGCCTCCGGCTGACCGGTGAGCAAAACCGAGGCGTTGCCCTTGCGATCCATCATCACCACATTCAGATTTTCGCCCGCCGAGCCGCCATCCAGATGAACGGCCGTGCCGTCCCGCGAAATGCTCAGTTGCGAGCTGCCATTGGACATGTCGAAATTCACGCCCTGCATCACCGGAATCGCCGTGCCCGTCAATTTCAATGCCTGCACATCAAACGGAGCCACGAACACGGTACCTTGCGATACGTACGCCAGGTAACCGCCCGTGAGGTAACGCCCGAAATAGGCGTTCTCCACCAGCACCTTGGGCACGCCTGTATCCAGCGGCGCGGCGTCCACGCTGGCGTGCCCGAAAAAATTATTGTCCGGGGATGCCGTGAAGAGCACCGCCTTTTCGCCGGGCAGGAATTGCGGCCAGCGGTGCGTGATCTCCGCACGCGCGTGATCCAGATGCGTCACTTCCACCGCCGTGCCGCCGTCCGCGGACACGCGGAAAAGCGGGCTGGTGAATTGCGGCGGGAAAAGAATCGTCCCGTCTTCTCCCCAAGCCCCGCCGCGAGAGCTGGCCGCGTCGCATAACACAACCGGCGCGCCGCCGCGCACCGAGATTTTCTTCAGTTTTCCGTCGCTGTAAAACGCGATCCACTGGCTGTCCGCGGAAAAGAAAGGAGACTGAGCCGCACCCGCACCGTCCAGCAGCACCGCATCCACTTTGTTCAGGTCGCGCACGTAGAGTTGTCCCGCCCCGGCTCCACTCTCCGCCGCCACATAGGCCAGCCGCGACCCATCGGGCGAAATCACCACGCTCGGTCCACTTGCCAGATCCAGCTGCTGGCCCGGAGGAATCCACAGCGAGAGCTCCACGGGATTCCGCGGGGGAGGATGCCAGGCTTGTCGTAACGCGAATAAGGAGGCTAGCAGTCCGAGGCCAAGGATTGTGGCAAGCGCCCAGGGCAGCGACCGCCGCCAAGAAGGCTGCGCCGGCTGCGGCGGAACAGACGTCGCGGCCGATGTCGGTTCTGCTCCAGCGAAGGCTGGGATTGCCGTACCGCGTCCGGAGGACGCGTGCGCCGGCATCGGCGTGGCGACCGAGGAACTCGACAGTCTCGCGGACGCTTCCTCTTCGGGCAGCGTCGAGTGAGACGCCGAGCGGCCTGTGTCGCTGTCGCGTTTGACGCGCTTCAGATCGGCGCGCATGTCCGC
Organism: uncultured Acidobacteriota bacterium; assembly: GCA_963795005.1. Lineage (GTDB taxonomy): Bacteria > Acidobacteriota > Terriglobia > Acidiferrales > UBA7541 > Palsa-295. The sequence continues at coordinate 338,786 of CAWCGE010000003.1, forward strand.
GGCGTTGTGGCAACGCAGGTCGCGGTCCTTTTCGAGCGCCTTATTGATGATGTCTTCGAGCTTCGCGGGAACGTCCGGGTTCAGCCGGACCGGACTTGCGGGCGCGCGATTCAGAATTGCGTCGGTAATAACGCCGGAGGTTTCGCCGCGAAACGGAAGAGCGCCGGTAGTCATCTCGTAAAGCACCACCCCAAAGGAAAAGAGATCAGTGCGCGCGTCGAGCTCCTTGCCGCGAACCTGCTCGGGAGACATATACGCGACGGTGCCAACCGCGACGCCCGGGCTGGTGAGGTCTTCCGGGTTGACTCCCGCGGTCATGGACGCGGAGTGGACGACATCCTGCGTAACGGTGTGGACGATCGCGCGGCGAATCTGCTTGGCCAGGCCGAAGTCCAGAATCTTGGCGTTGCCGCGCTCGGTGACGAAAATGTTGGCCGGTTTGATGTCGCGATGAACGATGCCTTTCGAGTGCGCGGCGTCAAGTGCGTCGGCAATCCCAATTGCGAGACCGAGCAGGACGTCGGTGTCGAGCGGTTGCCCCGAGATGCGATGCTTCAGAGTCATGCCTTCGAGAAACTCCATGGCAATGAAGGCTTCGCCGCCCTGATCGTCAATTTCGTAGATCGTGCAAATGTTCGGGTGATTGAGCGCGGAGGCGGCTTTGGCTTCGCGTTGAAATCGGCTGAGGGCTTGGGGATCTTTGGCGACGTCGTCAGGCAGGAATTTGAGGGCGACGAAGCGGCCGAGCTTCACGTCTTCGGCTTTGTAAACCACGCCCATGCCGCCGCCACCGAGTTTTTCGACGATTCGGTAGTGAGAGATGGTGCGGCCGATGACAGACTGGGGGTCCGGCATGAGTGGCGCTCATATTAGGTTGAGCTAAAGGGCAAGTCAACGCGGGAAAGACAGGTGATTAGAGAGTAGTGATTGGGGATTGGCGCAATCTTCTGCCATCGCTGCTGGGGTGAGCAACTATGCGGAGCCGCGGCCAGCAGGCGTTCTGCTAGAATTGCGGCGAAATGGCGACAGCCAAAGATCTGCGGTCTGAAGACCTGCGATTTCCCGTGGAGAATGCTGGGCGGGAAGTGTCGGCGTTGCTGTTGAGGCCAGCTGCGGCAACGCACCTGCTGGTGCTGGCGCACGGGGCGGGCGCGGGAATCAATCACCCATTTATGGAGAATCTAGCGCATGAGCTGGCTGCCGTGAACGTCGCCACGTGGCGTTATCAGTTTCCGTACATGGAAGAACGGCGGCGAGTACCGGACGCGCCGAGTGTTTTGACGGCGACCGTTGTGGCTGCGGTGCGTGCGGCGGCGGATGCGGCTCCGAATTTGCCGTTATTTGCCGGAGGCAAGTCCATGGGAGGACGCATGACTTCCCAGGCTGCGGCACAAGGTTCGCTAGAGGATGTGAAAGGATTGGTGTTCTTTGGGTTTCCGCTACACGCGCCGAAGCGTCCTGGAACGAAGCGGGCCGAACACCTTGCCAAAGTTCGAATGCCTGTGTTGTTTCTGCAGGGCACGCGGGACACGCTCGCGGATCTCAAGCTGCTGCGCCCGGTATGCGCGGAATTAGGGTCGCAGGCGACGTTGCACATTATTGAGACGGCCGATCATTCGTTTCACATTCTGAAAAGCTCGGGGAAAAGCGACGCGGAAGTGTTGCGGGAGTTGGTGGAAACGGAAGCGTCCTGGGCGGAGCAAATCATTTCACGCGATGAACCCCATCTGCGCTAAGACCGTTTGAGCGGCACGCGGAATACGCAGCGAAACCGGATGCGAGGCGCGCGGCAAGCGCGAACGCGCAGAGCGCCGAAACTCTGCTCTTGAGAGGATTGCCGTTTGCGACAGGGATCTAAAGTGAGCGGGACCTGTTGGGTGTTTCGCTGTCTTTGGCGTCTTGGCGCATCTCCATGGATACGACCGTATATTCGTGCTCTTTTTGGTCGCCTTCGGGATCGCGGAGATAGAGCTTGTCCTTGCGAATTCTGAATTGAATGACCTGGCCGATGGGGAGGAGCAGCGGATGTTTTTCGTCCCTGGGACGGATGTGGTAGGTAATGTGATCGCCCTGGAGAACATACTCCTGGCAGAGAACTTCCTGTGTGTTGCGGTGGCCGGAATCGGTGCCGAGAACTTCTCCCGCGAGGCTCTTGCCGTCGTTTTCCGCTGTGCCGCACTTTGCGGACTGCATGGAGAGCAGGACGCCCTTGTCATAGCTGGACGGGTCCTTCGCCAAAAGAGCGGGTGCGGCCAGAAGAACCAACGTGCCTAGCGCGATGCCGAGTCTCATTTGCAACTCCTTGGACACGTAGCAATAAGGGTTCGGCGGCGTTCAAAAAATATAGGCCTCCGAAAAAAATGAAGCAGGCGATATTTGTATTGGGCAATTTCCACGCCACGGTGCTTGTCGCGCTTTATCAGCGGGTTAGCCGGAAGACGCTCGGAAACTGGGGTTTGATTGGGGTGGAAAGGTGACAATTTCGGAAGTTCGCGGGGGAGTCGAGGCGATGCTGAGAGGTCAGACGTGAGGTGAGAGCGGAGAGTCCGCAGAGAAAACGGCCGTTAGAAGGCTCCCGGCCCCTACACGGGACGAGAGATTGAGCGGAAGCGCATCTGCACGAGATTCGCGGCGATCCAGTTCAAATGCGTTCGATTATGGTGGCGATGCCTTGGCCTACGCCTATGCACATGGTGCAGAGGGCGTAGCGCGCTTTGGTGGAATGCAACCGATACATCGCTGTCGTGATTAGGCGCGCGCCGCTGGCGCCTAGGGGGTGTCCTATGGCTATGGCGCCGCCGTTGGGGTTGACGTGCTCGGCGTCGTCGGGGAGGCCGAGGTCGCGAGTCACGGCCAGGGCTTGGGCTGCGAAGGCTTCGTTCAGTTCGATCACGTCCATTTGGGAAATTTGCAGGCCGGCTTTTTGCAGGATTTTTTTTGTCGCAGGCGCGGGCGCGAAGCCCATGATGCGCGGAGCTACTCCTACCGTAGTGGTGGCCAGGAGGCGGGCGCGCGGAGTGAGATTGTATTTTGTTACGGCTGCCTCGGAGGCTAGCAGCAGCGCGCAAGAGCCGTCGTTGATGCCCGAGGCGTTGCCGGCGGTTACTGTGCCATTGGGTTTGACGATGGGCTTGAGTTTCGCGAGGCCGTCGAGAGTCGTGTCCGGGCGCGGGTGCTCATCGGTGTCGAAAATTTTGGCGTCACCCTTTTTTTGTGGGATCGGGACCGGCACGATTTCACTTTTGAAAAAGCCGGCGTGGTGAGCGCGGGCCCAGCGTTGCTGCGTGCGGTAGGCAAAGGCGTCCTGATCGGCGCGGCCGACGTGAAATTCTGCGGCGACGTTTTCGGCGGTTTCGGGCATGGAGTCCACGCCGTATTGGCATTTCAGCGCAGGATTCACGAAGCGCCAGCCGATGGTGGTATCGAAGGTTTCGACGCTGCGGCTGAAGGCGGAATCGGATTTGCCGGTGACGAAGGGAGCGCGGGTCATGCTCTCACCGCCACCAGCAATCATCAGATCTGTTTCGCCGGAGCGGATGGCGCGGGCGGCGATGCCAGCGGCTTCCATGCTGGAGCCGCAGAGGCGATTGATGGTGGCGCCGGGGACTTCTTGCGGAAGACCTGCGAGGAGCAGGGCCATGCGGGCGACGTTGCGATTATCTTCGCCGGCTTGATTGGCGCAGCCGTAGATGACGTCGTCGAGCGCGCCCCAATCTACTGCGGGATTACGCGCGATCAGGGCGCGGATGGGGATCGCGGCGAGATCGTCGGCGCGAATGTTGGCGAGCGCGCCGCCATAGCGGCCGAAGGGGGTGCGGATCGCGTCGCAGATGAAGACTTGGTTCACGGGTTAGCTCCGGTGGATTCGATCATGATTCTGGTGATGACGCTGCAACGATAGTAGCGGCTTGCCGCTCGACGCAGGGGCATTTGATGAGTATAGCTGAGGGGTGGGGATTTTGGCCGGTTGGGAGCGTTAGCCGAAAAGAACGTGTGCGATTAGCGAGCACGGCGCGGCGCGCCGTTTTTTTATGTCGGAACTGAAGCTCCGACCACCTAAAAGGCATCACCACCACACGTGGGCGCGAGTTGGGTTGGATTCCGATGCGGGGATTTCGGGTAAGATATGAGCATGAGCGAAAAAACACGAAAGAGCGATGCGGAGTGGCGGTCAAAGCTGGACGACAATCAATATTACGTGACGCGGCAGAAGGGGACCGAGCCGCCGTTCACGGGCGAGTACGAGGATACGGAAACCCCGGGGACGTATGTTTGCGTTTGCTGCGGGCAGCCTTTGTTTGCGTCGGAAGCGAAATATCATTCGGGGTCGGGATGGCCAAGTTATTACCAGCCGGTGGCGGCGGAGAACGTGGAAATGCAGCGGGACACGAGCCACGGGATGACACGCACGGAGGCGATTTGCAGCCGCTGCGATGCGCATTTGGGGCACGTGTTTGACGATGGGCCGGAGCCGACGGGGTTGCGATTTTGCATTAATTCGGCGGCATTGAAATTGGTGGAGAAGAAGGGGGAGAAGTAAGAGGGTGAGCCAACGGGTCGGCGACGTTAGGGCCGCTATAAACCTTGCACTCTGGCCACGACCGGCACGCGCTAGTGTGCTGAAAAGTCGGCGAGGCCTAGTTGGATGATTGTACGGGCCATCTTCAGGTCGGAGTACTCCTCGGCTTTTTCTGCGTTTCCTGTGTTCTCCGCGTTTTCTGCGTTTTTTCCGTTGGAGGATTTAGTGGCGGGCGCCGCGTTTGATTGGGGCTTGGGCGTCTGGGCGGCGTAGCCGGTCCAGACGGCGTAGATGCGTCCATTCAATGCGGCGATTCCATTGTAATCACCTATAAAATTTCCACCCGGGTCGTAGGACGGCGCGGGCCACGCGTAGTTCGCGAAGGATTGGCCGCCATCGGTGGAACGGGCGAGGACGACGGAGACGGCACGATCATTGGGATCGCCTCGGCGATCGTAGAAAACGACGTTGGCTGAGCCGTCAGTGGGATCCACTGCGAGCCACTGGAAGAATTGGTCGGCGCCGTTGTGGAGCGGATCGTTATTGACGCGGGCGGCCGGGTTCCAGGTGGTTCCGCGGTCAATAGACGTCGAGCAGAAGACGTCCACGTCTCCGTTGCGGTAATCGCTGAAGGTGAGGAAGAGGCGATTGCCTTTGGGATCCACGCCGAGTTGCGGGAAACCGTTAGCGCGCTCGACGGCTTCGACACCGTAATAGGAAGGCGCGGTATCGAGGACGGCGCGCGACGGCGTGAAGGTGGCGCCACCGTCTTGCGAGGCGGCCATGGCGATGGTGCTGCCGTCCGCCCAGGCTGCGTAGAGTGTACCGTCAGAGCCAGCGGCAGCGGTAAAGCCTTCGACGGCGCCAGTGTCGTCGCGGGGCAGGCCTTCGTGCGAGCTGATTTCTTGCGGGGGCGACCAGGTTTTGCCGGCGTCGGTGGAACGCGAAAAGAGAATGACGGTTTTTTCCAGAGTGAATTCCGTCCATCCGATGTAGAGATTTCCGACGAATGGCGAAGTGGGATTGTTATCGGCGACGACGTAAGGCTTATCTTCGAACGGCATTATTTTGCGGGTGGGCTGTTCGTCCACCGAGATGGCATTGGACTCCCAGGTTTTTCCGCCGTCAAGCGAGCGGCGAATGAAGATGCCATTGCGGGTGGCGTTGTGCGCCCAGTATTGCTCGGTTCCCAATTTGTCGAAGGCGATGTAGCAGAGGATGGCGTGGCCACGCGAATCGTAGGTGATGGAGACGTCGCCGGAGATGGCGTAATTTTCGGGGGCGGTGTGTTTTGTGATTTGCCAGGTTGCGCCGCGATCTTCAGAGTAGGCAACGCTGGCGGGGACCTGGAAGGCGGCGGCGACTTGATTGGGATTTTTTGGGTTGATGGCGATGCCTGGCTCGGTGAAGCGGCCGGGGGCGGGGTTCAGCGCGATTAATTTTGCGTTGGGAGGCGGCTGCAGTGATTGTTGCGCGAAGGAGTGGGGAGAGAGAATCGCGCAGAGCGCGAAGGCGAGCGAGGTGACGAGAATTCTTGGTGAGGCAGTCATTCAGTTTTGTTCACGCGGCGTCTAATTCGTTGGTCGAATAAGGCAAATGCCGGCGAGGCAAGCCTCGCCGAAGAGAAGGCGGGCGCAAGCCCCCGCACTCCAAAGTGTGTGGCTCAGTGGTCAAGGTCGATGACCAGAGGATGCGCTTTGCCGGGATCGGAGTCGGCGGAAATGGCGCGGACGCTGGAGGGCGAGACGACGTAGATCACCAGATTGGTGGGCAAGCCGATCGGAGAATTGGTCGTCATGGTGCCGCGGCCCGTGGTGGTTCCAGTGATGGAATAGGTGGTGCCGGCAACGGACTGACCGGAGTGCGCAGTGCCGTCGTTGTCCACTTCATCCACAGTGCCCAGGATGCTGCCCGTGCCGTTGGGTGAATTCAACTGGCCGATGATGTTTAGAGTTGCAGGATCGAGAGTCGCGCTGGCGCTGAGCGTGTAGCCGCCGAGGATGGATCCAGAATTGAACGGCGGAACAGTGGTTTGCGCGTCCAAGTGGCCGTAAGTGACCGCGGGATCGGAGCCGATCAGGAATCCCTGATTCGGGGCGGTCAGATAGGCCGCGGAGATTCGCGCTCCCAATCCCGTGAAGGCAAATCTGCCGTTAGAGCTGGGGTCGGCGGTGAAGCTGCCTGACGCTGTGTTATTTAGAGTGACGGTTCCACCATCGTTCTGGTCATAAGTAAGGCCCGCGGAGCTGATTCCATTGCCGGTAAGGAGGCCGGCAAAGACGCTCGAGTTCGAGCCGTCCAAGCCGGTTCCGGTCACCACGCTGGTTCCATTCAGAGCTTCCGCGCTGAAGGATGCCGAAGGCTGCTGCAGGAGCAGTTCGCCCGCGAGGCGGGGGTGCGTGGTGTCAGTGGGATCAACTGCAATAAAGAAAGCATCAGAGGATGAAACCAGGTAGAACGTGTATTCGAGCAGGACCTGCGCGGTGTTAGGAAGCTGGAAGGTCAAGGACATCACGCCCTTATTATTGTTAGCAGTCAGCTGGAAGTTCCCCGAAAGCGCGAGGGCGGGCGTGTAGGTTCCGGCATCATTGATATCAATGGTCCCCGGGCTGAGGGTGGAGCTGCCATCCGCGTGAACAACTCCAACGATTACCTCCGGTTTGTCGGTGACGTCCTGGCCGTCGAGTTCGAAAACATAGTTGCCGCTGAAGTTGGCGGCTGAGAGGGTGCCTCCGATCACGGGCTTAATGATGCCGGAGCCGTGCGTCTGAGGCGTGCCGAGAGTGTCATTCTCGATCATGGTGATGCTGCCGTCGGAATAGATCGCGAGTAAGTAATTGAAAGTGGCGATCGCGCCTTTGCTGTTGGTCACGACGAGTTGCATGGTGCCGCGGCCATCATTGCCAACGGCGTACGTTCCCACAAACGAGGAACCGGTGAACACACCGAGAGTGCCGCCGGAACGATTGCTGTCGAGCTGTCCGCCGGAGATGTTTCCGGAGCCGTCCGCGTTGAAGTTGCCGGCCATCAGGACGTTGCCGTTGGCATCAAAACCGTGGAACAAGAAACTGTAAGGCCCGTTGATCAGCTCATTGGTGCTGGCAGTGCCGACGTTGATCGTGAGAGTCAAGGGTTGTGGGGCTGAAACGTCGGAGTTGGAGTCCTTGACTTGAACGGCGAAATTCGCGGTGGTGGCGAGTATAGGCGTTCCAGAGATGACGCCGGTGGCTGCATCCAGCTGCAGTCCCGAGGGGAGCTGTCCGGACGCGAGGCTCCAGCTATAAGGCTGCACGCCGCCGGTTGCTTTCAAAGTGCTGCTATAGGCAACGGCCACGTCGCCGTTTGAAAGAGCCGGAGTGACAGATTGCAGCGGCGGAACGGTGGTGACCGTGATGGTGACGCCGGTGGTGGATGTGGCGGATTGCGAAGGTATCGCCGAGTCCGTCACCATGGGAACAAACTTATAGACGCATGGATATTGAGCGCACGTCGCGTCCTTGGTCGGGACACCACTGATGACGCCGCTCGAAACATTTAGAGTCAGGCCCGGGGGCAGGGTGCCAGACGTGATACTCCAAGTGTATGGCGGAACGCCGCCGGGACCAGCGGGCACGATGGCCGCGTTGTAGCTCGTGTTTACCAGACCGCCGGGCAGCGTTGTGGTGGGGATGGCGAGTGGAGGCGGCGGATTGACGGTGATGGTGTACGTCGGCGATTTGACTACCAAATTCGGAGTCATGCCTCCGTTATCCGTCGCGTTGATTGTGAATGTGGACGTGCCGTGCGAGGTGGGAGTGCCGAGAATCGTGCCGGCCGAATTCAAGGTCAGTCCCGGTGGGAGACTGCCGGAGCCCAGCGAGTATTCGATGGGTGGCACGCCGCCCGTGGTGGTGATTGTCGTGCTGTACTGGACGCCGTTGGCGCCGTTCGGCCAGGTAAAGTTGGTGGGGAAGGTGGCTGGAAGAACGATCGTGATTGTGGCCGTGAGATTGGTGCTCATGTGCGCGTTCGACGCGGCTTCCAGACTCGTGGTAATACCGGTGGTGAGGCCGGTCGGCGCGGTGTAAAGAACGGAAGTAGTCGTGACTTGCGATAGCACGCCGCAGCCGGCGCCGGCGCAGCCCGATCCCGTCAGGGTCCAAGTGACGCCTTGATTTTTGGTGTCATTGCCCAAAGTGGCGACGAATAGCTGCAGCTGCCCTTCGTCCAGGGTGATGGTTTTGGGAGTAACTTCCAGAGTGATTGCCGCACCACCACCGCCGCAGCCAGAGACGAAAGTGATGCAGAAAATAGCCAACAGAATCAGGGCCAAGGACGTCGCGCGGTTCATTCGGCTGCCGGCAATTGCGTTTCTTGTGGCTCCCAACGACCAGCGGTCGTTCATGCGGGCAAACGCCTTCGATATTTTCATAGCACCTTGGATTTCATTTCGGATCCGCCCGGCCGGAGGGAATCGCTCCCACGTCGAACCATTGGCTCGTTTAGCGAAACTAGTTGAATAACAAAAGCGCTGCGGTGTGTCAACGCACATCTCCGTGGGCCGGGCAGTTTCGCATGCCATGAAACACGCCCGCTGCGCCCGAGAGAACGGGACGCAGCAGCCGCTGCAAAACCGGCTTCGGTGCGATGGACTCTAGCCAATGCGCATAATCCACCTACCCTTGGCGACAAGTGCGCGTCAAAGGGGTGTACCGCCGGATATGGATTTGCGATAATTCGCCCCATCGTTCAGCCATGTGGATGCATACAAGACCGTCGCCGTTGCCCAGCGCATGCGCGCTGACGTTGCTCCTTGTCGCCGCGGGATGCCTGCTCCAGGCCGCTCGTGCGCAAGATCCGCGCGGGACATTGCGAGGAGTGGTGCAGGACGCGAGCGGAGGGGTGATTCCGAACGCTGCAATTTCGTTGCGCGCGAAGGAGTCCTCCATCGAGCGAACGGCGGTAAGCGGGGCGCGAGGCGAATTTCGCGTGGAGGATCTGCTCCCCGGCAGCTATGTGCTGGTGGTGAACGCGCCGGGGTTTGCCGAGGCGCGCTCGGACGTGAATGTTGTCGTGGCCCAGGTGCGCGATGTGACGATCTCTTTGCAACCGAGTGCCGTGAAGCAATCGGTGCAAGTGAACGCGCAGCCGGCTGCTTCCATTACGACCCAAACCATAGACCTGACCAGCGCCGTGCACCAGGGGGCGGTCTCCGCGGAAGACCTGGAGAATTTTCCGCTGTCGCACCGGAGCTTTGCGAACGTGGCTTTTCTGGTGCCGGGCACGGAGCCGGTAGAGCCTTCCGACCCCACCAAGGCGCGCATTACTGCGGTGTCCTTCGGCGGGAGCTCGGGACTGAATGTCGAGCTCTCGGTGGACGGCGGAGACAATTCCGATGACTACATCGGCGGCTTTCTGCAGAACTATTCGCCGGATGTGATTCAAGAATTCGTGGTGCGCACGGCGCAGGAAGATGCGGACACCGGACGGACGACAGGCGGTTCGGTGGTGATTACTACCAAGCGCGGTACGGATGACTGGCACGGCGACGCGGCTGTTTACGAGCGTGCCGCGGCGTTGAACGCGCGGCTTCCGATTGATAATCCTCCGCCCGAGCCGAAGCAGCCTTTCTCGCGACAGAATTACATTGGAACTCTGGGCGGCCCAGTAAAGAAGGGGAAAGTTTGGTTCTTCTCGTCACTTGAGTACGTGCATGAGGATGCCAGCATTGCTTATAGCCCGAGCAGCATCAGCCAATTTGACGCGCTGGCGCAACTGGCGTCCGAGGGGTTGATCCCGGGCGTAAATTCGATCGCGGTGCCGACGAACGCGCCGGTGCCTTTTGACGATTATCTGGCGACGACGAGGTTTGACTGGGGGCAATCGGCGAGCTCGCAATGGTTTTTGCGAGCGGCGGTGGATCGCTACACGACGGACAACGATCTGGTGCAGCAGGCCACGCTACCGTCTACCGGAGCGACTTCGCGGTCGAATTACATGAACTTGCTGCTGAGCCAAAACTTCACGTTCAGCCCCACGTGGGTCGGCGTGCTCACGCTGGAGGGAAGCGGACTACATCGCACGGAAACGCGCAACTCGAATCTGGGTTTTGCGCTGGCATTTCCCTTCAGTTCCACGGACAGCACGATTTCCGGCTTTGAAACTTTTGGCGACAACCAATTCGTGACGCCAATTACCGCATTTCCGGTTTTGCGGAACCAAGAAAAATACCAGTTCCGTTACGACCTGAGCCACAGCAGCGGCAATCATGCGCCGCGAGTGGGAATTAATTTCATTCACGAGCCGGTCTTGAGCGGAGCGCTGGCGGGTACGGCCGAGACGCTGATTCAATATCCGGACAATCCGACCTTTTATGCGGCGAATCCGTCGCAGTTTTACAACGACCTCACATGCACGGTGCCCACTCTGCCAGGGGTGAATTGCACGGCGACCCCCGCTAGCAACGGAAGCTTTACGCAGAATGTGCAGCGGCTGGGACTTTATGCCGAAGATTCCTGGCAGGTCACGCCGCGCTTCACGGTGAATTACGGATTGCGGTACGACACATCATTTGGATTATTCACGGCGTCCGGCCGCAGCCCGGCGGAAAATCCTGCGTTTTTGACGTTGAAAGCTTTGGGTATTCCACTGGTGAGCGAAGTGCCGCACGATTACCGTCTGGCATTCGCGCCTCGTTTGGGGATTGCGTATGCACCAGGGCAATCGAACAAGACGGTGCTGCGCGCCGGGTTTGGGCTGTATTACAACGATCTGGCGCAGAACGGCTGGGTGACGGCATTTCAAGCGGTGAACCAGCCTCCCGGCCCTTGCGTGGTACCAACTGACCCGGGGTGCCTGGCGCCTGGATCGCAGGGCGCATTGATTGATGGCAAATATAGGACGCCTTACGCCATCCATACGACGGCGGGAATGGAGCATGCGTTCAATGCCCAGTGGCTGGTGAGCGCGGATTACACGCACGAGGAGGGGAACCATGCTTACCGGCGATATGACTACACCGCAGGAGTCAATTTGCCGGCGGACGCGCCGGACATCGCTCTATTCAAGAGCGACAACCGCTCGAGCTACAACGGGCTATCGATCCACTTGCAGGGGAATGTTTCGCGGCGATTCAATTTGATTGCGAATTACACGCTGGCGAAAGCGCAGACGTGGGGCTGCGTACTCGGCGAGTTATTCGATTACGTGAATGGCGTGTGCAATCCGCTGAATCCATTTGCGCCGGGTGATTATGGACCGTCGGGCGAGGATGTGCGGCACCGGTTTGTGTTGGCGGGATTATGGCGATTGCCGGGCGGGTTCGAGATTACGACTTTGTCGCAGGCGGAGAGCGCGCGGCCGTTCACGATTACGACTACCGACGGACTCGATCGCATCTTCGTGAACGGCGTGAAGACGACTTTGGATGAATTCCGCGGGACACCTTATATTCAGGTGGATTTGCGGGTGAGCCGGCCGTTTAATTTTCACGAGCGCTTTACGGCGACGCCTTTTATCGAGTTTTTTAATTTATTCAATCGCAACAATCCGGGCGCGAATTATGTTACGAACGTCGGGGCGTTGCCGGATTTAGGTGAGATATGTTCGAATCCCCCCATCTGCTCGCAGGTTGCGGTCAGTAACGTGAATCAGTTGCGTTTTCCGGCAGGGGCTTTGGGGGATTTTTTTGGGCCCGGGACTACGGTGGGGGTTCCGTTTGCCGCGCAGATTGGGGGGCGATTTACGTTCTGACGCGGGCGGCGCTGAGGAGCACTAAGATTTAAGACAGAACGCACAGAGAAATGCTGGGAGGGCATGGAGAGATTTTGCGAGACCAGAATTCAATCTTGCGCAGAGACGCTTGAGTTCGCAGAGAGAGTCAGAGGCGAAAAGCCGCGGTGAAAGGTTCGATACACTGCATGGACGCGACGCGTAGCGGCGCTGCACGTTCGCGGAATAAGGTTTGCGGCGAGAGATGCCAACTAACCCATTCCTGATTCGAATCGTCTAAGTAGACCCGGACGCTGAGTAGGCCTGAGATAGCGGGGGCGTGGCATCCGATACTTGTGATTTTCAATTTTTGCTCATTTTTAGTATAAACATTCGTTTGGGAATGTCTGGCGGTCCTGCTGGGTCCCTTTCATTCGGAGGCAAGCATTGATTGAAGTACAGGACTTGACGAAGACGTACGGGTCGGTCACGGCGGTTGATCACGTTTCATTCACGGTAAATAAAGGCGAAATCTTAGGTTTTCTGGGCCCCAACGGGGCGGGGAAAACCACGACCATGCGCATTCTGACCGGCTATATGCCGGCGACTTCCGGGACTGCGCGGATTGCGGGCTTCGACGTGTTCGGCGATTCGCTGGAGGTGCGCCGGCATATCGGTTACTTGCCGGAAAATCCGCCGCTTTATCCCGACATGACGGTGGAGGGTTACCTGGAATTTGTCGCGCGGATCAAGAATGTGCCGGCCGAAAAGCAGGCCGAGCGCATCAACGACGCAATGCGCAAGACCAGTTTAGAGGACCGGCGGCACGATTTGATCAAGAGGCTCTCGCGCGGGTACAAACAGCGCGTGGGGATTGCACAAGCGCTGGTGCACGACCCAGACGTAATTATTCTGGACGAGCCTACCGTCGGACTGGACCCCAAACAGATCATTGAAGTTCGCCATTTGATCAAGAGCCTCGCGGGAAACCATACGATTATTTTGTCCACGCACATCTTGCCGGAAGTAAGCATGACCTGCGACCGCGTGGTGATCATCAACAAGGGCAAAATCGCCGCGGTGGACACGCCACAAAATCTGACGTCGCAACTGAAAGGCGGGCAGAAAATTCGGGTGGAGGTGCAAGCGCCGGAGAAAGAATTGCGCGATGCGCTCGCGCAGGTTCCTGGGGCGACGCGTGTGCAGGTGGAGCAGGTTCCGGGGGGCGGGCACGTGGCGGCGACGATTGAAACAGCGCAGGGCGCGGACATTCGCAGCCAGATTGCGGCGAAAGTGGTGCAGAGCGGCTGGCTGCTATTTGAGCTGCGCGGCGTGAGTTTGAGCCTTGAGGATATTTTCTTGGAATTGACCACGGATGATGCGGCGCACGCGCAGGCGACGGGGAACTGAGGGCGGCGGGCGAGTTCGGTTTTCGTCTGGCAGCCAGAACGAGCTTCTGCGGCTAAAACCGGTCTGAATTTCTGCGGGTCTGAGTTCATGGCTAAAGCCACGAACTCCAACCCGTAACCATTGTGAGATGTTGGGCACGCGCGGCGCCGACGCTAGGCGGGCTCATTCGAGGAGTTAGAGGAGACGATGCACAATTTCTACGCTATTTACCGCAAGGAAATGGGACATTATTTTGTTTCGCCCATTGCCTATGTGTTTATCGGAATTTTTCTGTTCCTCAGCGCGTTCTTCTTCAATTTTTTCCTTTCGGCGGTGATGCAGCAATCCATGCAAATGGAAATGCAGAGCATGCAGTTTGGCATGCCGCCGCAATTCGACGTGCCGAGCGAGGTGATGCGGGCGTTTTTCGGGTTGCTTTCAACCTTGATTCTTTTTTTCACGCCGATATTGACAATGGGAGTGTTTGCGGAAGAGCGCAAGCGCGGCACGATGGAATTGCTGATGACGTCTCCTGTTTCCGAGCTGCAGATTGTGCTGGGGAAATTTTTCGCGTCGCTGACGCTGTACGCGATCATGCTGCTGCCAACAGCCAGCTACCTGGTTTTCATGTTTCTGCGCAGCGATCCAGCTCCGCCGTGGCGGATGCTGCTGGCGGGGTATGCGGGGATTCTGCTGCTGGGCGGGGCGCTGTTGGCGCTGGGCGAGTTTATTTCTTCGTTGACGGAAAACCAGCTGATTGCGGCGGTGCTGACGTTTGCGGCGTTTTTGTTTGTGTGGGTTCTGGATCTGGGCCGCAACGCGGATGCCGGGATTGGCGCGGTGCTGCAATATCTTTCGGTGATCCGGCACTACGACGATTTCACGCGGGGAATCCTGGATACTTCCAGCCTGATTTACTACGCGAGCTTCATCGGATTGTTTATTTTTTTGACGATACGGTCGATTGATTCGATGCGCTGGCGCAGGGCGTAGAGAAGCAGAGAACCAGCCGTTCGGAATTGGCGAGGCTCATGTCGTGGCGAAAGCCACGACGCTGGCAAAAATTCTCGAATCATTCCGTAAGCTGAAGCTGATTGAAAGTTGCGGCTGGCTTCGCGTTGGCCTTTGAGTTTATGGAGGAAATTGCAGGATGAAATGGGATCGTGAGGAAACAGCTAGATTTATCGGAACGGTGGGCGTGGCGATGCTTATCGCCGGCTACCTGCGCTATTCGATTCAAGGCGAGTTTCTAACTTTCAGCAAGGGTCTCTTGATTGCAGGCGCCGTGTTTATTGTGGCGGCGATTGCCATCGGATTTCGCGGACTCCTGCGGTTTTTCTCGAAACGTTCGGCCCAGCAGGGGACGAACACTACTATTTTAGTGCTGGCGATGCTTGTAATTCTGGGCTTGATCAATTTTGTCGGATACCGGCATCACAAGCGCTTCGATCTGACCACGGAAAAGCTTTATACGCTTTCGGACCAGACGCGGAATATCGTCCGAGGCTTGCAACAAGACGTAACCGTGGCGCGATTCGACAAGTCGCCGAACGCCGCGTTTGACGATCTGATGGCGGAGTACAAGAACCTCTCGCCGCATTTTAAATTCGAGAATGTGGACCCGCAGCAGAAGCCGGAAGTTGCGCAGGAATTCGGAGCACAGCATATGGGTGACGTGATCGTTGCTTCCGGCACGCATAAGGAACACGTGCAAACCGGCACGCAAGGCGATGCGGGCGAGCAAGAGATTACCGGCGCGCTCCTGAAAGCGACCAGCGATAAAGTGAAAACGGTCTGCTTCGCCACGGGACACGGAGAAAAGGCGCTGGGCGACAATGGACAGGACGGCTACAGCCAGGTGGATGCCGGGCTGAAAAAAGAAAACTACGCCACCAAGACGGTGAATCTCATCACCGAAAACAGCGTGCCGGCGGACTGCAGCGTGCTGCTGATCGCCGGGCCGAAGCAGTCTTACTATCCGCAAGAAACCGCGCTGATCGGGAAGTATCTGGACGGCGGCGGTGCAGCGCTGATCATGGAAGATCCGGCCACAGACCCGAAGCTCGACGATATTTATAAATCATGGAACATCGCGGTGGGCAGCAACGTGGTGGTGGACGCGAGCGGCATGGGGCGGCTTTTCGGCGGCGGCCCGATTATTCCCTTGGTGGCGGATTTTGGAACGAGCCCCATCACCAAGGGATTTCAAGGCTCGGTGACATTTTTTCCGCTGGCGCGGACGGTTTCAATTGCGGACAAGAGCAAGTCCATTCCGCAGGCGGTGGAATTGCTGAAGACGTCCGAGCGGAGCTTTACGATTCCAGGCCTGAAGCCGGGAGAGACGAAGATTTCCTACGATCCGAAGACGGATACGCTCGGGCCGCTTTCACTGGGCGTGGCCGCGAGCCGCAAACTAGACGATAAGGCTGCGCGGCTGGTGGTGATCGGGAACTCGCAATTCGCGGCCAATCCCTGGATCGGCCAACAACGCAACGGCGATTTGCTCTTCAACACGATTGACTGGCTGGCGCAGGACGAGTCGCTGATTTCGATTCGGCCGAAGGCGCCCACGAACCGGCGCGTCACACTGACGGAGGGCCAGGCGACGGCGTTGCGGTGGCTCGATCTCGCGTTCCTGCCGGGGCTGGTGATTTTCTCCGGAGTTTTCATCTGGTGGAAACGCCGTTAATTCCAGAAAGCCAAATCAGACCATGATCAAAAAATCCACGCTCATCGTTTTGCTTGTCGCTATTGTTGGGGGCGGCGCGGTTTATTATTTTGATTGGCAACGCGGGGAAAAAGAGGCGGAGAAAGCCACGGTTGATACGAGCAAGCCCGCCTTTGCGGTGCAAGCGCAAGAGGTCACGTCGCTGACCATTTCTTATCCCACGGATCTGAAATCGCAGACGATTCAACTGCAGAAGCACAACGGCGCGTGGGAAATCACGCAGCCGATTCAGACCGGCGCCGACGAGCCCTCGGTGGAGGGAATCGTGGAGCAGTTGGCGACGTCGCGGGTGAGCCAGACCGAACCGGGCGCGCCGGATCGCCTGAAGGCGTATGGGTTGGACACGCCCGCCGTTTCGCTCGATTTTCAGGTGCACAACGGCGCGAAACATAATTTGAAGCTGGGCAAGAAGGATTTCACGGGCGTATCGGTGTACGCGATTGCGGACAACGCGAAGGACGTCGCGCTGCTGCCTGAATCTTTGCTGATGAGCGTGGACAAGCCTTTGCAGGAATTGCGCGACCGTGCGGTGCTGCATATCGCCGCGAACGACGTCAATTCATTCGAGCTGAAGAATTCCTCGGGCGAAGTCGCTACCGCCAAAGGAAAGGACGGCTGGCAGTTCAGCAAGCCGGCCAGCGCTCCTGGCGATGAGGATGCGATCACGTCACTGCTCTCGACCGTCGCGAGCTCAAAGATGGCAACGATCGTCAGCGAGACTCCGGAGAAGCTGGGCGGCTATGGGCTCAGGAGCCCGGCGATTACGTTCACGGCAACAGACGCAAAAGGAAAGAGTGTGACGCTACTGATAGGGAAGAATGAGGGCGACGAGTATTTCGCGCGGGACGCTTCGCGGCCGATGATTTTTCGCATCGGTCAAGAGTTATACAAAAAGCTTGCGGAAAATTACAACGACCTGCGCGACAAAAGGATTGTGCGCTTCGATCCGGCCAATATCACACACGTCGAGATTCACAACGCGAACGGCACGATCGCCTGCACGCGCAAGAACGATTCCGAATGGACTTTCGATGCGCCACCTGAGCAGAAGGGAAAATCGGCTAACGCTGAGAAGCTTTTTTCGCCGCTGCAACTGGCGCGCGCCGAGCAGATTTTCGATCGTCCCGGCGCAGACTTGACGTCGAAGCTGAGCAAGCCGGCGTTTGAGGCGACTCTGACGGACAAGAGCGGCAAGAAAATCACCGTGCAAATCGCAAAGGAATATGACGGCTTTGTTTATGCGCGGTCGAGCGAAGGGCCGGCGATTTACAAGCTGAAGGCGCAAACCTCGACGGATTTGAATTTCAAGGCAGCGGATATGGTGTTTTAACCGGCGAATCGCGAGTATCGTGACGCCAGAAATGCAGATTTCTCGGGCACAACCCGCCCTCGGAGCGACAGCTGTTTTTCTGAATTGCCGACCCCTACATCCTTGCCTTCACAGCAATGGCGCACTGCAGTGCGCCAAAAGCTTAAGAGCCGGCGAGACGCCTCCTGCCAGTAGGCAGGCCGGCTACAGGCCCAGTGCGGCCCATTTACGCTGCGTGATGGGCTTCGGCCAGGACGTTTTCGCTGGGCCAGGTGGCCAGGAGTAGAATCTTCCCGGTAATTGGAGAAATGTGGACGTAGTAGACGCGGTCGTCGCTTTCGATCTCATAGAAACCCGGATGGTTGGGGTCAGGGTTGGTCTGCGCGCCGCGCGTGAGGATGCACCGCAGGCGCATAACGAGTTCCGCCGGATGATTTCGCAAATCTTCGATCTGCAATTCGGGTTCCCAGCGCATTACCATAATGCCCTCCAGCCCATTGCTTCGTTCCTCCCTTACTATTACGGTTGGACGCCGTCAAATGTTCCAGGACTCAAGATTTTTTTAATTTAATTGGGGCTATGTTCTTGTATCCTCTACGTGTTGCGCCGCTCTGCGCCAAAAAAGTATTCGAACGTTAACCCCTAACTTGTTACTTGCGCGACTGCGGCAAAATTGCCATAGTCGCGAATCCGAGGGGACTACTCAACGTGAAAAAAGCCAAGCCCAAGAAAACCAGCCGAATGCGCCACGATAAACGGCGCAAGCATCATCACTGGCAAGTCACTGTTTATTACGCGGACGGCGAGAAATTCGCGCGCGTGTACATAGACCGCGAGCGCGCGCAAAAGTTTGCCGAGCGGCAGAAGAAGTCCCCGGTCGTGAAGTCGGCGCGCATCATGGAAGTTGACTAAACGAGCTCGCGGCCGGCGCGCGTGGCGGTCCGCCGACGCTGCGCGGTTCGCAAACATCTCCTCGCGGGGCCTTGTCCGTCCGGAACCGCCATGCTATAAATAAAACGCTGGCGCGCAGCCTTCCGTTACGCGGGATTCGTATAGTGGTAGTACGCGACCTTGCCAAGGTCGAGGCGAGGGTTCGATTCCCTTATCCCGCTCCATTTTCTTGATGTTTAGATTTTGTTGTGCCGCCTGTCCGACTCCGCGACACGCCCGTCCCATAACCGGGCATCCCTGTGGCTCCAGCCGGTCGTGTATGCTGTCAACTCCTTGATAAGCCAAACGCTAACGCCGTTGAGATGCGGCGGTTCGCGTGCCTCGATTTTCGCGACGCTGCGACCATATTGTAGGATCTCGCAACCGCTGGAATGCCAAAATGGCCGCGCGGTCCGGGGCCGATCCGATGTAAACCCAGGTGCTGAGGAGGTCGAACGACGATGCTGAAACCGGACTTGCCCGTTCGGGATCTGAAGGTCGCGGTGCGCTCGCTGGCGCGCGCCAAGGGTCTGGCCATTACTGTGGTGCTGACGCTGGCGCTGGGCATTGGCGCCAATGCTGCGATCTTCAGCGTGGTGCGAGGGGTGCTACTGCGGCCGCTCGTCAACCGCGACGAGGACCGGCTGATCTATATATGGCAGAGTGCGCCGGGCCTCGGCGCTGAAAACACCAGGTTTTCCGTGCCCGAAATTCAGGATTTGCAGTCGCGCGTCAAGACCGTCGGCGAGTTCGGCGATTTTTCCGAGATGGATTTCAGCGCGGTGGGACTGAGCACACCGCGCGAGGTGCGCGCGGGGGTTGTGGACGGCTCTTATTTCGAAGTGATGGGACTGCACCCGGTGCTGGGCCGTCTGCTCGATGCGCACGACGATGGTCCGAACGCAGCGGGCGCGGTGGTGCTCACGTATCGCTTCTGGTCCACGGTGATGAAGCAGGACCCGTCCGTGATCGGCACGCAAGTGAAACTCGATTCCGGTGCATTCGGCGTGCGCGACGCGAAGATTGTGGGAGTGCTGGAACCGTCGGTGCCGTATCCTACCGAAACCGAGATCATGTCGAACGTGGTGACCAGCCCGCACCATTTGTCGGCGACGATGGTGCAGGGCCGGGTGCACCGCATGACGGAGCTTTTTGGGAGGCTCGCGCCGGGCGCGACACTGGAACAGGCGCGCGCCGAGCTGCACGCGGTGTACGGCTCGATGATCAGCCAGCATCCCGAAGTGTATTCGCCGCGAGCGAACTACACGATCAGCGCGGTGCGTCTGCGCGAGCAAGTTACATCGGGCGCGAAAACCGTGCTGCTGGTGCTGCTGGCGGCATCCGGATTGGTTTTCATTATCGCGTGCTCGAACGCGGCGAACCTGATTCTGGCGCGCACGGTCCGACGAGAGGGAGAGCTTGCGATTCGCTCGGCGCTCGGCGCGAACACCGGCTCGCTACGCAGGTTGCTGCTGGTCGATAGTTTGCTGCTGTGCGGAGCGGGCGCGGGGCTGGGCGTGCTGATCGCGCGGCCGATGGTGGCAATCCTGGCGCGTTATGCTTCACGGTTTTCGGTGCGCGCGCTGGACCTGCAAGTGGATTCCAGCATGTTGTGGGTTGGCGCGCTGCTGGCGGTTGTCGCCGCCGTGCTGCTGGCGTTTGTGCCGCGCCTGCCTTCGGCGGACGCATCGAACGGACCGAATCTTGCGAGCGGCAGCGTGCGAATCACGGGAAGCACCGGGCGGCGGCTGCGAGTCTTCGCCATCACGCAAATCGCGGCGTCTTTCATGCTGCTGGCGGGCGCGGGAATGCTGCTGAAGACGCTGCTGTCGTTGCAAACGGTGCAAACCGGTTTTGACATGCGCAACGTGCTGGCGTTGAACGTGCCGGTGGTCTCCGAGGGGCGCACACCCGAGCAGGTAAGGGGAATCTACCGGGAGGCATTGCGGCAGATCGCGGCGTTGCCGGGAGTGGATCGAGTTGCGGTGGGCACGGCCGTGCCGTGGCGTGATGCCGGCGTGTTCGGTCCGGGTCTGGAATATTCAGCGGATGGACACGTGCGCACACCCGGCGAAGAGGATTCGCGCGCGATGTTCCGTACTGTGTCACCTGGATTTTTTGCGGCGCTCGGAGTTCCGATTCTTGCAGGGCGCGATTTCAACGATGCCGACCGCAAAGAGACCGAGCTGGTGGTGATTGTGAGCCAGAGCCTGGCGAAGCGGATGTTTCCGAACGGGGACGCCGTGAATCACCACATCATGTGGACCGACCCGGTGATGAAATTCATCGGCGTGAGTCCGGAGCCGCGGCGCATCGTGGGCGTGGTGGCCGATGTTGACGATCAGAATATCGTGCCGGGGCCGGTGGCGACAGTGTTCCACCCGTTCGAACAGGAAATTGGCGGCGGGCGCCTGTTTGTGCACACACACGCGGATCCTTATTCGCTGGTGACGCCGATCACACAGATTATTCGCGATCTTTCGGCGGACCAGCCGGTGGAGCGCGCGGCAACTTTGGAAGACGTGCGCGCGGCAGTGCTCACTCCCGATCGGCTGAACGCGCTGGTGTTTGGCGGATTTGCGGCGGTGGCGCTGGCGATTGCGGTGATCGGCGTGGGCGGCGTGCTGGTCTTTTCGGTGAGCGGGCGGACGCGCGAATTTGGAATCCGGCTGGCACTTGGCGCGCAGCCGCGGCATCTGCTGACGAGCGTGATCGCGCAAGGCGCGATGATGGCGGGTGTAGGAATCGTCGCTGGAGCGCTTTTCGGATACGCGCTGGCGCGAATTGCCAGCAGCTACGCGATGGATATGCGCATGCCCGGCGTCGCGCCGGTCGTCGCGTCCGCGGTGGTTTTGCTGACCGCTGCCGTTGTTGCGTCGTTTCTGCCGGCGGCGCGCGCGGCGCGCGTTGATGTGATCCAGGCTTTGCGATCGGAGTGACGATTTCAGTTCCAGTCGCAGCGTATTTGTGTGCCGGGCTCCTTCTGGTCAGTTTTTCTTGTGCGTGCTAGAGTTCCACTTACCCAACCCAGATGCTGGCCTACCTGTGCGGTCCGATCGAATATGCCGAAGACGGCGGAAGGCTGTGGCGCCGGAAGCTGGCGCCGTTCCTGCGGGAGCAACTGGGGCATCGTGTGTACGATCCCGCGCAAGACGACCAGAAAAATCTGAGCGAGGAAGAGGTCGCGCATTTCCGGGAGTGGAAGACGATGGATCTGGAACGCTTTCGCCGCGTGATACGCAAAATCATTGCGTTCGATTTGGACCTGATCGAGAACAAAGCCGATTACCTGATCTGCTTTTGGGATTCCCTGGCGAAGAGCGGCGGGACATCGGCCGAACTGACGGTGGCGCATCGCAAGGGGATTCCGGTGTATCTGGTGAGCACGCTGCCCGTAGAAGAAATCAGCGGGTGGATGCTGGGTTGCTCGGACCAGTTGTTTGGTTCTGTGGAAGATTTGAAGGAATTTCTGCTGGCGCGTTTCGCACGAGAAAAGCAGAATCCGCTCTGGAAAGATTGATAGAATTCGCGGCGCATGGAAAAGATAGTCGTAGCCGTGGGAAGCACGCGCCGCCCAAAGGTGAATGCGGTTACCGAAGCTCTCGCCTCGATTCGCAATCTGTTCGAAAATTCCCCCGAATTTGAAGTTGTCGGCTTTGAGGTTGCAAGCGGCGTTCGGCATACGCCACTGACGCGTGAGGATTTAATGGCTGGGGCGCGCCAGCGTGCGGAGGCTCTGGCGCGTGTGGCGCGCGAGGCACGACATTCATGGAAATATTTTGTGGGTTTGGAAGGCGGATTCGACGTGATTGCGGGGCTGGACGCGATTCCGAATCTGGATCTCGTTCCGGAACTGGACGTGGTGCGCGAAGCGGAGCAGCGCTGGGTGTTTTTGGAAAGTTGGGCGTACGTTGCGGATGATTCGGGGCGCGCCGGGTTCGGCCGGTCGGGGTCCGTGCTGGTGCCCGAAGCGCTGGCTAACAGGGTAGTGGACGAAAGGGTCGAGCTATCGGAGGCGATTGACGCGTTTGCGGACGGGCAGAACATTCGGGATGCGGAGGGTGCTTGGGGAATCCTCACGCGCAATCTCATCACGCGGCAGGAATCTTTTCGGATTGCGGTGATCAATGCGTTTGCGCCGTTTTTTAATCGCGCGATTTACGCGAAAAACGGCCGAGGCGGGTTGTGATGAAGTCCGTGGCTCGTGGCCACAAATGCTGAGATTTGTGGCGATTTGCGGATGGCGGAGTGAATATTCACAACGCGATATGCTAGCCTGATAGCACGAAGTTGCAGAGGTCACGGAGAGGTCACGCGTGGATATCGTCAAGGGCAACATGGGGTGGATCGAGGTGGTGGTGGGGCCGATGTTTTCGGGCAAGAGCGAAGAATTGATTCGCCGCCTGCGCCGCGCTGAAATCGCCAAACAGCGCGTACAGATATTCAAGCCGGTGATTGACCAGCGCTACGCGAAGAATGGGATCGTGTCGCACTCCGGGTTGGAGCTCGATTCGGAATTGGTCAACGACGGCGCGGATATTTTGACGAAGGTGGCGCCGCGCACGGAAGTGGTGGGGATAGACGAGGCGCAATTTCTGGGTGAGTCGGTGGTGGAGGGCTGCGTGAAGCTGGCGGACATGGGCAAGCGCGTGATTGTTGCGGGGCTAGACACTGATTTCATGGGTCGGCCGTTTGAGCCGATGCCGCGGCTGCTGGCGGTCGCGGAGGAAATCGTCAAATTGCTGGCGATCTGCATGCGTTGCGGAAATCCCGCGGTGCACACGCAGCGACTGGTGGCGTCCGAGGAACTGATCGTTGTGGGGGCCGGTAATATGTATGAAGCGCGTTGCCGGCGGTGCTTCGAGCCGAACCTGGCGCACGAGAAGATCGCGGAAGCGAAGGCCGCCGCGGGTCCGAGAGTGCAGGCCGCGACACGGTAGAGGCAAGGAGGCAGGGAGGCAGAGAAGGCGATTCCTGCAACCATCCGGTGGGTTGGCGAATCCATATTCACGAACGGGCCAAAACGCAATAGAATAGGCGCTGACCGACTGCCATGTACTACCAGACTACCATCGTGCTGGCCGCGGCGCTGGTTCTGTGCGCCGACCTTACGGATGTGAATCGCTATCGCACGCCGATGCTGCCGGGCGCTTCGGACCTGAGTTCGCTGCCGAACGGGAACTCGATGCCGGAAGTCTACCTTTCCGTGGTGCAACAAGGTTCCGGCAAACAGGCGCCTCTGCAGCCGCAATCCCGCCTGGAAATCGTGCGCTACGTTTCCGGAGAATTCGCCAAGGCGCGCAAGCCAATTCCCGCGGGGAAAAAGGGCTTCAAGATCGAAGTGGGCAAGAAAATTGACGACAACGATCTGCGGAACGCGCTGCGCTCGCATGGACAGGCTGCCAACCCCGGGGATACGGTGCAGGTGACGGGTATCGAGTTTCGCGCCAGGGAAATCGTGATTGAAATCAATGGCGGCGGGAAAAGCCGCTTCAATATCCGCGACCATCTGCAGATTGGCATGGGAGGCGCAGGGGGCCCCATGGATCCGATGCCGGTGTCTGCGACGGCGCAGAAGCCGAGCGGCGGGACGCTCATTTTGGATTTCGGGAAGCCTGTGCCGGACATGAGCGCGGACGACCTGATGACTGACCTGCAGTCGTTCCTCGATTTTTCGAAGGAACATTCCGGCGCGGTGAACTGGATTGACACGCTGCCGCCGCAGTTTAAGCAGGCCATCACGGACCATGAAGCGCTGGTGGGCATGAATCATGAAATGGTGCTGGCGGCGCTGGGCCGGCCCGAACACAAAGTGCGCGAGCGGGATCCCGATGGCACGGAGACCGAGGACTGGATCTACGGCACGCCGCCCGCGCGCACGACGTTCGTGACGTTTACCGGGGACAAAGTAGTGCGCGTGAAGGAATTCGATTGATCGTGCATTGACTTTTCTTGCGTCGCATCCTAGCATTTCCCATTTGACATAGACGGAACATTCGAGTCTGTGCAGTTCGCTGCAGTAGCTTCCGCAGTGAGAGTGGCCTCAGTCGAGCCATCTACGAACGGGCGCGAGTTGCGCGCAGTTTCGAATCTGAAGTGTTTTTGGAATACATACTCAGCCGCATTCTGGGCCACTTTTGGGGGCTCGCTTGAGCCCCGCCGGAGGAATCATGGCAATTAAAGTTGGGATTAACGGTTTCGGGCGTATCGGCCGCAATATTTTTCGCGCGGCGCTGGGCGACCCGTCCATCGAAGTGGTGGCGGTGAACGATATTACCGATTCGAAGACGCTGGCGTACCTGCTCAAGTACGATTCGATACTGGGGAACCTTCCCAACAAAGTGACGCACACGGACGATGCGATTTCCGTGGACGGCAAGAGTTTCAAGGTGTTTCGCGTGAAGGATCCCGGGGAACTGGATTGGTCTTCGGTGGGCGCGACGATCGTGGTGGAATCCACCGGCTTGTTCACCACCGGCGCGGATGCCCGGAGACATATTCGCGGCACGGTCAAGAAAGTGATTATTTCGGCGCCGGCTACCGATCCGGATCACACGCTGGTGCTGGGCGTGAATGAAAAGACCTACGACCCGGCGAAGCATCACGTGATTTCGAACGCTTCTTGTACGACGAACTGTCTAGCGCCGGTGGCGAAGGTGCTGCAGGATACGTTTGGAATCAAGGTGGGGACGATGACGACAATTCACTCATACACGAACGACCAGAAGTTGCTGGATTTGCCGCACAAAGATTTGCGGCGGGCCCGCGCAGCGGCGCTCTCGATGATTCCGACCTCGACAGGGGCGGCGAAGGCGTTGCAATTGGTGATCCCCGAACTGAAAGGCAAATTGGATGGTTACGCGATGCGCGTGCCGACGCCGAACGTGAGCGTGGTGGACCTGACTGTGTTCACCGAGAAGCCAGCCACCGTGCAGAGCGTGAACGCCGCGCTCAAGGCTGCGGCCGACGGCCCGATGAAGGGAATTTTGCAATTCGAGGAAGAGGAACTGGTTTCGATTGATTTTCGCGGGAATCCCCACTCTTCGATTGTGGATTCGGGTTACACGCGTGTGGTGGGGAACAATTGCGTGCAGGTGCTTTCCTGGTACGACAATGAGTGGGGTTATTCTTCGCGTTGCCGCGACTTGATCAAATTTTTGTCAAAGTAGAAGTGAGGTTACTCCCGCGGGCTTGCACCGGTGGCGTGCCGGCACGTTTGGGAGTAGCGCTTAATGCAAGGCTCACGGGAGATACGCCGCCAAAGGTACGGACGCTTGGCGTCTTTTTTTTGTCGGAGCCGAGGCTCCGCCCCACAAATCTTAACCCGAAGATTCGACAGACATAACGATGAGCAAGCTTTCGATACGCGATTTGGAGTTGAAGGGGAAGCGCGTATTGATTCGCGTGGATTTTAATGTGCCCATGTCCGGGGAGAAAGTGGACGACGACACCCGCGTTCGCGAGACGCTGCCGACTTTGGGGCTGGCTATCGAGCGTGGAGCGCGGCTCGTGTTGGCTTCGCATCTCGGGCGTCCCAAGGGCAAGGTGGATTCGAAATATTCGCTCGCGCCGATCGCGCGACGACTCGAAGAACTGCTCGGCAACAAGACAGTCGCGTTTGCCGCGGACTGCGTGGGCGCGGACGCCGAAGCCAAGAGCAAATCGCTGCGCGACGGCGATGTATTGCTGCTGGAAAACGTGCGGTTCCATCCCGAGGAGGAGGCGAACGACGCGGAATTTGCGCGGAAGCTTGCGGCGCTGTGCGACGACCTGTTTGTGTGCGACGCGTTCGGGTCTGCGCATCGCGCGCACGCGTCGGTGGTGGGAATTACGAAGTTTGTGCGCCAGGCGGCAGCCGGACTGTTGATGGAAAAGGAACTCGCGTATCTGGGGAAGGCGATTTCGCACCCTGATCGCCCGTTTGTTTCCGTGCTGGGCGGCGTGAAGGTTTCCGACAAGATCGAAGTTGTCCAGAACCTGATGAAGCTGGCCGACGCGATGTTGATCGGCGGAGCGATGGCTTACACGTTTTTGAAGGCGCAGGGGCTGCCGATCGGGAAGTCACTGGTGGAGAATGACAAGCTGGACCTGGCGCGCGATTTATTGAACGAAGCGAAGGGCCGTAATTTTCGATTGGTTTTACCCGTGGATCATGTGCTGGCTGAATCGCTCGATTCCGCCGCGACTCGCGTGACGGATATTGCGCACACGCCGGATGGTTGGATGGGGCTGGATATCGGGCCGAAGACGATTGAATTGTTCCGCAAAGAGATCTCCACAGCACGCACGATCGTTTGGAACGGTCCTGTGGGTATGTTTGAGAAGCCGGCTTTCGCGCAGGGGACTCTGGCGATTGCCCGGGCGGTGGCGGCGGCTTCGGCGGCGGGAGCGACTTCGATTGTCGGAGGCGGGGATTCGGTGGCGGCGGTGGAGCAGTCGGGGTTGGCTGCGCAGATCTCGCATATTTCTACGGGCGGAGGGGCTTCGCTGGAGTTTTTGGCTGGCGAGAAGTTGCCTGGGGTTGAGGCGTTGACGGAGAAGACTTCGAATTAGAGTTTGCTGAAGCTGCATCGAGCGGGGAGGCAAGCCTGCCGCGGTCGGCTTGCCGCCGCTCTCTAAGAAAAGGCTAGGAGACTTTTTGCGACGGCCTGTGATTGCGGGTAACTGGAAGATGTACAAGACGCACAAGGAGACCCTCGCGTTTTTCGAGGCATTTACTCCGCTGATCCCCAAGCCGACCCCCTGCGACATCATCCTTGCGCCGCCATTCACGTCGCTCGCCCTCCTCGCGGCGCTGGAAAAGACACGCGGAATCAAGATTTCGGTTGCCGCGCAAAATGGCCATTGGGAGCGCGAAGGGGCTTTCACCGGCGAGATTTCGATGCAGATGATCTCTGATTGCGGGGCCGAAGCGGTGATCGTCGGGCATTCGGAGCGGCGGCAGTATTTTGGGGAGACTGACGAATCGGTGAACCGCAAGGTGAAGGCTGCTCTGGAGGCCAAGCTTACGCCGATCATGTGCGTCGGGGAAAGCCTGGCGGAGCGGGAAGCGAATTTGACCCGTTCGGTGCTGAAACGGCAGTTCGAAGGCGGGCTGGCTGCGTTGACCGCTGCGGACTTCTCGCGTATTCTCTTAGCGTACGAGCCGGTTTGGGCGATCGGCACGGGCAAGACCGCCACTCCTGAAATTGCCGAAGATGTTCATCGTTATCTCCGGGGACTTGCTGCCAAACACTTTTCTCCCGAGCAGGCGTCCGCTGTGCGGATTCTCTACGGCGGCAGCGTGAAGCCGGACAACATCAAGGGATTGATGGCGCAGGCGGAAATTGACGGGGCGCTGGTGGGTGGAGCGAGCCTGGACCCGAAATCGTTTGCGGCGATCGTGAATTTCTAGATTCGTTAATTTTAGATTCATGGGGAGTTGGAAATGCCAAGTTGGGCAAAATGGGGCTTGTCGCTGCTGGTTGCGATTGGATTGATATCCATCGGCTGGCGCGTATTGCCCGTGCTGGTGACGCTGCACGTTCTGGTGTGCTTCGTCCTGATCGTCGTCATCATGCTGCAAAGCGGCTCGGCGGCTGATTTGGCGGGGGCGTTTGGCGGGGCCGGGAGCCAAACCGCGTTCGGACCACGCGGTGCGGCGACGTTTCTATCGCGCGCGACTACCTGGTGCGCGATCGTGTTCATGATGACGTCGCTGGCGCTTTCGGTGAAGCGCACTCCGAACGAGGGACCCGGCACGGGTTCAGTGCTGGAGCAAACACAAAAATCCGGCACGGTCCCAGCGAAGCCTACTCAGGCGCCGCCGATCCAGATTCCGATTCAGCCGTCGCAGCAGCCCGCTCCCGCGCAACAGCCGTCGCAGAACCCTCCTCCCAAGCAATAGCGGCTTCTGCTATACTTCGGCAAGTTCGAATGAATTGCGGTCGTGGCGGAACTGGCAGACGCACCAGCTTGAGGGGCTGGCGGTAGCAATACCGTGGTGGTTCGAATCCACTCGACCGCATACCTTTCTAAAATCCCAACAAATACGGGCGTTTTATTGATTCTGTAAGAGATACGCGGAATCAATAAGGAACGATTGGGAACCCCAGGGAGCCCCTGGGAGCGTTTTTCACCTGCGGCATGAGCCTCGGAATCTTACGCCGGCTAGTGACGCCTGCGCCATCTCCGGAAATCGCTCCTGATGTTGTTGCACTCATGCAGAACGATTCGCACCAGACCAAGAATTATTATCAGAATCAGTCCGGTCTTTAGGACAAAAGCCTCGGGATCCAGCATGTTACTTTCTCCCTGGCTTGTTCATATCCGCCAAGCTCCCCGGCTTGTTCAATTCCGCCAAGGTTTTTACAAAGCGGGATTGTGTCGGGCGCTGGCTTGAGGGGTGACGATGGTGTCGCGCTCGCTATTTGTTCAATCACGCCGGCAATCTTTCGGACTTCCTGTGTTTTCTGCTGGACCTTCATCGTTGTCTCAGATGCCTTGTCGCTCAAGGCTTCAATCAACTCGGGGATTTTGTCCACTCCCTTGAGGCGCATTTCCCGGGGGGCATCCTTAAACAACCACGGTCCTTCGCTGCCGGACTCGTCGAATCGACAGTCGCCCCAAACGCGCTGTAAGGCGATCCCCTATTTGCCGTTTATCTTGCAATATCCGATTTGATCGTTGTCGAATTCCTCCACAGTTTCTACGGGGTGATTCTCCGAATTAATCTAGCCTGTAAGGCCGATGTTGAGTTTCTTCAACGCTTCGTCGAGAATTGACACGGCTTTCGTTAATTCATCGGATGCGGAATTCAACGGCCATCCGGTGATGGTTGAGTTGGTCCCAAATCCAGACACATTCTCGCTGGACCCGAACGAAGTGTTCCGACACGCGGATCAATTCACTCTTGAGTCAGGGTGTTTAATGATTCCACAGACGTATATCTGACCGCGGCCAAAGGCGATTCAATTCATTTTTCAGGGCGGAGCTTTGAAGCTCTACAGGATTATGTATTTGCATCCGAACGTAAAGTCGAACTAAGTTCTAGCTATTCGAATGCGAGGTCAGGCGCGATTCGCCATCTTCGACGCCATGTGCAACAGAAGTCTTTGGTCCTTCTCGTTCATTCGCGACAGTGCTTCCGCAAACGGGCGCAGCTTGGCGTCCTGTTTTTTGTTGCTCGCGGTCTCAGTCATTGTAACAGAAATACTTCCAGTGCGCTGGCCATCTTCAGGACGGCCGGTACGTGGCTGTGGTCGCGGACGGAAAAGTAATTCCGTATCGCAAGCAAAGTGTCTGATGCCGTCGCACGCAAGGCGAGAGATTGCGGGGCAAGGTTCGCGGCATCCCTCATCGCCTGTTCGGGCTATGATCTTCTCAAAAGGCATGGTATACCGCCCCGATGAAACCAACCTCAATAGCAGTAGCGGTTCTACTCAGCTTGGCACTTTCCGCAGGCGCCTGCGCACAAACGACCACGGGTGCTGACATCATCAGCAAATGCAAGCAGGCGGTCCGCGACGTGGATAGCGACACGTCTGCGGACAAACCTCCAGTAAAAAGCTTCGATGTCGGTTTCTGTTTCGGGTTCCTGGACGGTGCTAACTCGGCTCAGCAGGTGTGGACGGCGTCGGACAAGACCAACCACCGGAATCACGTGATGAACTATTGTTTCCCGGATGCAGTCACTAACGGTCAGATGCTACGGGTGTTCGTGAAGTACTTGGAGGACCATCCGGAAGATTTGCACGAACCTGCCGCACTTCTATATATCGAAGCAATGCGCAAAGCGTTCCCCTGCGGTAAATGAACTAGGTTCCGTCGGATGATTCGTTCGGTGTCTTCGGATGCCTCCGCCGCCATTCCTGCTTACACAATTCATACTTTGCAGCGTTTTCCGATTTCGTCATGGGATCGGCAATCAGCCATTCGGCCGGCGCACACGCTCGGCCCATTTTGATTAGCTCAAGGTCACTGTAGTGCGTTAGCTGGCGCCGGAAAAGTTCCGGATCGAATCTCGCGAAACCGATCATGAGGGGATTCTAGCGAAGGCGTATAAAAAGCGAAAGTCAAAATATGTGTAAACTTGGTCATCTCAGCGCGGTCACAAATGATGGAAAATAATGGAGAAAGCGCGACGATTGGTATCCCGTTAAGCAACTGATAGCTGGTGATTTAAGGCTTAGCTAAGCTAGTGTCGGGTTTTTGTAGGAGGCTATATGCGACGTCCAAAAACATTGCGACAGAGAATTGAAGGTCGGATCGCGCGGGAGGCGCGGCGAAGACGTGTTCTTGCCGCGGGAATTTCGTGATCTCAGCGGCGAGGATCGGGTTCTGCGCGCACTACGCACTCTTGCGCGAGAAAAACGTCTTGTGCGTCTTGGCTATGGTGTCTATGCCCGCGCGGTCGTTTCGCGTCTTTCTGGCGATCCAATCCTCTATAGTCGGAACGGATTTCTGGGCGCTCCGCGCCAAGCCCTTACCAAGCTCGGTGTGGGATGGGAGCCTTCGGAAGCCGAACGCGACTATAACGAAGGACGTTCAACGCAGATCCCTTTCAATCCAGTCGTACGCGTAAATGGGAGATTTTCGCGCCGACTCAGCGACGGCCAGCTGGAGCTAGTGCTTGCTCGATAAGCCGTCGCTACAAGACTTACTCGAAGTCCAAAAGCATTTTGCTCCTCCGATTTAGATGGTGTTTTGCGCCTGCGTACGACAGCTTTATTTCTGGGCCGGCGATTGCGGATTCGAGTACTGCGAAATTTTCCGCACAATCTTCCTTGATATTCGTCATCCGTTGTATATGATGTGCTGTTTTGAAATCGGACGCGCGGTCCTATCGAACGCTTTTTTGCCAAGGCTGTAAGGAGAGCAAGAGCGATGCGGATCAGGAAACGCACCAGCGGTTCTGCGGCAACTCCGGCCCTGCTGTCCCTCCTGTTAGTAATTCTCGTCGTAGTCACCGTCTACGTTTTTGCGTCGGGGACCTATGCGCCGCCCGCTGCTATTACTTCGGTGGGCAAAGCGATTGATCACCAATACGACCTGACGCTTGCGGTGGTGGCGACGGTCTTTATTTTGTCGCAGCTCGGACTGGCCTTCGCGATCTTCCGGTTTCGCGATCACGGCCAGAAAGCGCATTTCACGCGCGGCAATAACACCATGGAAGTGCTCTGGACTTCGGCGACCATCATACTTTTTGTGGGCCTCGGCCTGATGGGACGAAAAGCATGGGCGGAAATGCGCTTCACGACTGCGGCGCCGGATGCGATTCAAGTGGAAGTGACGGAAAATCAGTTCGTCTTCAATTTTCGCTATCCCGGCCCGGACGGAAAATTCGGCAGGCTGAACCCGAAACTGATCAGCGCTTCCACGGGAAATCCTTTGGGAATTGACCCAAGCGATCCCGCGGGCAAAGACGACATTGTGGTGCCGACACTGACGGTTCCGGTGAACCATGAGGTCCAGTTGCTGATTCGTTCGCAGGACGTGATTCACAATTTCTTCGTGCGAGAGTTGCGCCTGCAGCAAGACGCGACGCCGGGGATGGTGGTGCCGCTGCATTTCGAAGCCAATGCGATCGGACAGTACGAGATCGTCTGCACGCAATTGTGCGGACTGGGACATTCCCGCATGCACAGCTACCTGAACGTGGTGTCCGACGCCGATTACGACGCCTTCCTGAAGCAGCAGGAGGCGGGGCAGTGACGTGGTGGATTTGTAGACGTGTGGTGGGATTAGTGAGCGAGACCCAATTTTCAGGAGGCCAGGCATGAGTTCGCACGCGCATCCCGCTGGATCAGCTGTGCATGCGCCAATGGAGGAGCCCTCGGGTTTCATCCGGAAATATATCTTCAGCGTTGACCACAAGGTGATCGGGATTCAGTACTTCCTGCTGGCATTGACCGCAGTAGTGATCGGAATCGTGCTTTCGATGCTGATGCGGTTCCATCTGGTATGGCCAAACGCGACGCTGCCATTGGTCAGCGGCGGCCAGATGTCGCAGGAACAATACCTGGCGCTGGTGACCATGCACGGCACGATCATGGTTTTCTTCGTGCTGACGACCGCGCCGCAGGGGGGCTTCGGCAATTATTTTCTCCCGATACAAATTGGCGCGCCGGACATGGCGTTTCCGCGGCTGAACATGCTTTCGTTCTGGGTGACGTTTCTGGCGTTCGTGTGCATCGTGGCGGCGTTCTTTGTGCCGGGCGGCGCGCCGATCAGCGGATGGACGGGTTACACGCCTTTGAGCGGGTTGGGCGAGATTACCGGGCCAGGCGAAGGTTGGGGCCAGACGATGTGGATCGCGAGCATCTCGCTGTTTTGTCTCGCGTCATTGCTGGGCGCGTTGAATTTCATCGCTACCACGATTGATTTGCGCGCACCGGGAATGACGTTGATGCGGATGCCGTTGACCGTGTGGGGCTGGCTGGTCACGGCCGTTCTGGGCTTGCTGGCTTTCGGAGTGTTACTGGCTGCAGGAATTTTGCTGTTGCTGGATCGTTCGGCAGGGACGAGTTTCTTTTTGCCCGCGGGTTTGGTGGTGAATGATCAACTGCAGGCGCACAGCGGCGGTTCGCCATTGCTCTGGCAGCATCTTTTCTGGTTTTTCGGGCACCCGGAAGTGTATATAGCGATTCTGCCCGGCATGGGAGTGGCTTCGCACGTTCTTTCTACGTTCTCGCGCAAGCCGGTGTTTGGTTATCGCGCGATGGCTTTTGCGATCTGCACGATCGGCTTTCTAGGATTTATGGTGTGGGGCCATCACATGTTTTTGAGCGGAATGAGTCCGTATTCGGGTTTCACGTTTTCAGTGCTGACGATGGCCATCGGCGTTCCATCGGCGATCAAGACTTTCAACTGGCTGGGGACGCTGTGGGGCGGAAAAATCCAATTGAAGAGCCCAATGCTGTTCGCACTGGGATTCGTTTCACTCTTTGTTTCCGGAGGGCTTTCGGGACTTTTCCTGGCGCAGCCGGCTGTGGATAATTTGCTGCACGCGACGTATTACGTGGTGGCGCATTTCCATTTGGTGATGGGGGTGGCGGCAATTTTCGGGATTTTCGCGGCGACCTATTTTTGGTTCCCGAAAATGTTTGGCCGGATGATGAGCGAGCCGCTGGCGAAGATTCATTTCTGGTTCACGTTTGTGGGCGCGTATTGCATCTTCATGCCGATGCATTTCGTAGGACTCGCGGGAGGAATTCGGCGGTATGCGGACGCGTCTGCGGTCGGTTTCCTGGCCCGGCTGCAGCCGGTGCATGAGTTTATGACGATTGCGGCGTTTATCACCGGCGCGGCACAGTTGATCTTTCTTTTTAACTTTTTCTACAGTCTAAAGTTCGGGCCGAAGGCTTCCAAGAACCCCTGGAACGCGACGACTCTGGAATGGACGACAGATTCGCCGCCTCCGATCGACAATTTCGGCGGGCATTACCCCAGCGTGTATCGCGGACCGTACGAATTCAGCGTTCCGGGAGCCCAAGAGGACTTCATCCCGCAGAATCTTGAGCCTTCACAGGTGGCTCGTGCAAAGTAGATCGCGTCGATTTACCGCCGAGACGGAGAGTTCGCAGAGAGGGGCAAAGGCTTAACACCGAGTACACAGAGAAAGGCAGAGGGCACGGCGAGACGTCGATTTACCGAAGTCTGCGTCACAATCGCAACACCGGTATTTCAGCGGCTGAAGCCGGTTGGGTCGTGGGGAGTTTATGTCGTGGCTGAATCCACGACCCCCAAGGATTCTGGGGCTTTTATAGGTATTCTAGAAGCCGGCGCGGGCGCTGGGCCGCGACGGCTCTGGGAGCAAAGAAAAATGCCACAAGCAACGGTTACCGAAGAAATCATCGAGCTAATACACGAGGGGAAAGGCCCGGGGGGCGGAGATGTCTCCGGCCATGATGGCGGGGGCGATGGACGGGGTTCGTCCGGCGGGCGGACGCCGCAGCGGGCTTATGTGACGGGGATGGTGGTGGCGCTGGCGGGGATTTTGATGTTTTTCATGGCGTTCGTCAGCGCCTATGTGGTTCGCAAAGACATGCCCAACAGCGCGTGGATTCCGCTGGCGATTCCGCGGATCCTTTGGCTGAACACGCTGATTCTAATTGCGAGCAGCATCACGCTTACGCGCGCGCGCAAGCTTTTCATCGCGAAGGATCAGGAAGGCTTCCGGCATTGGTGGGCCACCACTACGATTTTGGGCATTCTCTTCGTAGCCGGGCAGATCATTGCCTGGCGCCAGCTTGTTGCGGCGGGAACGTTTCTGGCGACGAATCCGAGCAGCAGTTTTTTTTACGTTTTCACCGGCGCGCACGGATTGCATTTGCTGGGCGGAGTGCTGGCGCTGCTGTACATCCAGTTCCGCAGGCCTCGCAAAGTAGCGATGAGCACGGCGGTGGATATCGTCTCCATGTACTGGCATTTCATGGACGGGCTATGGATATTTTTGTTTCTACTCCTGTGGGGGGTGAGGTGAAGCGTGAGTGAAACGGAATACGAGGGCATAGTCGAATCACCGTGGTCCGGCGGCGCGTCCCCTTTTGCTATTAATTCGAAAAAATTGGGGATGTGGTTGTTCATCATTTCAGACTCGCTGACGTTTTCGGCTTTGCTGATCAGCTATGCCTACGTGCGCCTGGAGACGCCGGATTGGCCGCGCCCGTTCGAGATCTGGCCGGCCATTGCGAAATCATCGCTCATGACGTTCGTGCTGCTTTCGAGCAGCTTGACGATGGTGCTGGGAGTGAATGCGGCGTTCAACGGCGACCGCAAGAAAACCGTGCGCTACCTGATTGCGACGATTCTCTGCGGCATCGCTTTCGTGGTGATCCACGCTACCGAGTGGGTGACGCTCTTTGGTGAAGGCGTGACGCCGTGGACGAATCCGTGGCATCCGTTCGTGCCTCTATTCGGCGGGACGTTCTTCGGGCTGACGGGGCTGCACATGCTGCACGTCACGATCGGCGTGATTTATCTGGCGGTCATTGCGTGGGGATTCGGAAAAGGGAAATACACGGCCGAGCATGTGGAGGTCAGCGGCTTGTATTGGCACTTCGTGGATTTGGTTTGGATGTTTATTTTTCCGATGGTTTATCTGTTAAGCGTGAATCCCAAATGAGAATCTCTGATAACGGGGAGCGAATGAAACGATGAGCGCGCACGGACACGCAGCGGAACTCACGCACGAACATGCCGTAGGGACGACGAAGCTGTTTGCGACAGTTTGGGTATGGTTGCTGCTGCTCACGGCCGTGGAGGTGTTTTTGGCGTACGAGCGGCTGGAAGTCCATCTGATGATTACGATTCTCGTCGGACTTTCGCTGATTAAGGCCGCGCTCATCATGTCGTATTTTATGCATTTGCGGTTCGAGCGGCTGGGGCTTTTTCTTTTGCTGGTGCCGGCGATGGTGTTTTGCATTTGCATGATGCTGATTATGTTTTTTCCCGATAGCATTCGATTGATGAATTTGCGGCCGCATTAAGGGCGGGCACGGGGACGGAAAGGCAACGGCGCCCACCTGAAAGGTGGCCGCTACAAAACCGTCTTGTTCTGTTGGAGATTGGATTGAAACAAGAGATCGCAACTCGATTTGGTTTGCTGGTGGCCGGCTTGGCGGGATTGATTGCGCTGCCGCTGCCGCGCGTTGTCGCGCAGGGATGCGCGATGTGCTACCAGAGCGCGTCGGCGACGGGGGCGCAGGGCGGCGCGGCTTTGCGGCGTGGAATTTTGATTTTGCTTTTCCCCACCATCAGTATCTTCGTCGGAATATTGGGATTGATGTATCGCCGGCGGAATGTTGCGCGCTGACTGCCGGCGTCGGGACGGTTGCAGCGTTTCGGCGAGACGCCGGCCTACTAACAGCGCACGACCCCCCGCAACTGCCTTTTTCATCGCGATGCGCGTCCCGATATATTTCGCGCCTAGGTTCTACTGCCCATGCGGTTTGTGCAGGCCAGTGCAGACCGAGACGGCGCTGTTTGGGTTCACTGCGCTGTCGCCCTGCTCAACGTGCTGAATTTTTCCGTCCTTATCCACGACCATGGTTGTGCGTTGCGCCCATTCGTATTTGTCCCCGTGCACGTCGTAGGGCTTCAAAATGCCGTAGGCGGTTAGGACTTTGCGATTCATATCGCTGAGCAGGGGAAACGTGACTCCGATTTGCTTGGCGAACGCGGCGTTGGCGGCGGGACTGTCAATGCTGATGCCGAGGACTACGGTGTCGCTGGCTTCGAGCTTGGCCATATCAGCCTGATAGGCCTGCAACTCCTTGGTTCAACCACCGGTAAAGGCGAGAACGTAGAAAGCCAGAACGACGTTTTTCTTGCCGCGAAAATCACTGAGCTTCACAGGTTTCCAATCGTTCGCGAGCAGGGTGAAATCCGGGGCAACGTCGCCCACCTTCAAGTTCGTCTTGGCGATCGTGTCTTCCTGCGCTGCGGCGGGAAATTGGCCCGCCGCCAGCAGCAATAAAAGGAGCGCGGTGAAGGCCGTTACGATCCTCTTCATGGGTCGTCTCCAGTGTGAATTTACAAGGTCGTGGAACGATTATAGACGTTTTCCGAGTTCTGTCTGTCCCGAGTCATAAGACGCGGCGAGCGCGGATTTAGGTGCTCCACTGTGGCACTTTCCCTATAATCCAGTGCGTCGCAGGGAGGCGTGCAATTCGTGTTTGCCAAGCGCACCACCTGGAACCTTGAGGCGAACCGTTTGAGCGAAGCGCTGGCGCGGCATCGCGCGGCGGGGAAGCGATTGCTGGACCTCACGGCCTCGAATCCGACGGAATGTGGGTTTGCATACGATAGCAGCGCGATCCTGCAGGCTCTCGCGAGTCCGTTGGCCCTGGACTATTCGCCGGATGCCAGGGGTTTGCCGAGCGCGCGCGAATCCGTCGCCGCGTATTATGCGGCCCGCAACGTCGCAGTGCCGCTCCACACCATCATTCTGACCACCAGCACCAGCGAGGCGTATACGTTTGCTTTTCGCACGCTGTGCAATCCCGGCGACGAAGTTCTGGTTCCCGAGCCAAGTTATCCGCTGTTTGCATTTTTGGCGGATATTCAAGATGTGGCGCTGGTGCGTTACCCGCTGGTGTACGACCACGGCTGGCAGATTGATTTTCATGCCCTCGAGGCCGCGACTACGGCGCGGACTCGGGCCGTAATCGTTGTGAATCCGAACAATCCGACGGGACACTTTGTGAAGATGCAGGAGATCGAGGTGCTCAATCGGTTGTGCGCGGCACGCGGCCTCGCGATTATCGCGGACGAGGTGTTCCTGGATTTTCGGTTGAGCGGCGAGGCGCGATTTAGCTTTGCTGGAAATGCCGGCGCCTTGACGTTTACGACGAGCGGACTATCGAAGATTTCCGGCCTGCCGCAGATGAAAGCTGCGTGGCTGATTACTAGCGGGCCGGAGCAGGTCAAGTCCGCTGCGCTCGCGCGGCTGGAAGTGATCGCGGACACCTACCTTTCGATGAACGCTCCGGTGCAGCTTGCGATGCCGGCGTTTTTGGAGCAGCGGCATGCATTTCAGAAGCAGCTCTTGGCGCGAGTGCGGAACAATCTCGCAGAGCTGGATCGGCAGCTTATGGTGCAGAAAGCTTGTTCGCGCTTGATGGTTGAGGGCGGCTGGTATGTGGTGGTGCGGGTTCCGGCCACGGGGCCGGACGAGGATCTTGCGATCGAATTGCTGGAGCGAGAGGGTGTCTATGTGCATCCGGGACATTTTTATGATTTTCCCTCGTATGGGTACTTGGTGTTGAGCTTGATTACGGAGGAAACGGAATTTCAGGCGGGAGTTGCGGCGATGCTTTCGCGGCATCCGACTATCTAGGCCACGACGGGGAAGATTAGCGCAGGCGCCCCGGCGGGTCCGCGGTCGCGGGAACTTCCAGCTTCAGATCGGGTCCGGTGCTGTCTGGCATTTTGCAGGGGGCCACTTGAGGAATTCCAATTCCGCGATTTTTTTCCAGATGTTCTTTCGCGCACCGCGGGCAATAGCCCTTCCCCGTTTCGTCATCGCGCTGACTGGCGAGTTCGTAGCATCCGCAGATGCAATCGCAGTATCCTGTGGTAGAAGCCGTTTTGATTGGCACTAATGCCATCGGTTCCTCGAGTGAGCGTTATCGCTGAATCATACCGATGCGGCGATTCGGGCGCAAGGATCATCAGCGGTGGGTAGTTGCACCCGTCGAAACTCACGCTGCGCGCTGCGTCCCGAAAAGCGCGGTACGGAGTGGCTGCTACAAAAGCTCATCCTAGTGGCCGGGATCGATTTTTGTGGCAATGGAATCGAACAAGAACCCCTAGGCGCACGGACATTGCGGACGCGCTGTAGATCTTAGACGTGCTCGAGCTGCGTGAGCCTGAAGGGATCGCCAATTTTCTCGTGGAGGTCCAACCAGACCCTATCGGGATGCGAGAGAAACACTTCCACCACTCGCGGATCGAACTGTCTGCCGGAATATCGTTCGATTTCCTTGCGAGCGGCCGAAATCGGCAGCGCCTTGCGATAAGGACGATCGGAAATCATGGCGTCCAAGGTGTCGGCAACCGCGAAAATCCTGGCTCCGATCGGAATCTGCTCGCCGCGTAATCCGCGCGGGTACCCCGAGCCGTCGTAACATTCCTGGTGCGAGAGAACGATTTCGGCAGCTTCCTTGAGGAAGGGAATGCGTTCCAAGACCGCGAAGCCGATTTCGCAGTGCTTGCGCATGACGTCGCGCTCTTCAGCGGTCAACGGGCCGGGCTTGCGCAGGATGCTGTCGGGAACGCCCATTTTGCCGATGTCGTGCAGAAAAGCGCCGCGTGCGATGTGGCGAAGCAAGCCCTTGTCCACGCCCATGGAGCGCGCAATGGTGATGGTGAACGCCGTGACGCGCTGACAGTGGCCCTCGGTTTCGGCGTCTTTGGCATCGAGCGCGCCGCCCAGAGCTTCCAAGGTGTAATCGTAGGATTGCTCGAGGTCCTGCAGGGCGATAGATAATTGCTGGGTACGCTCAGCGACAAGATGCTCGAG
Source organism: uncultured Acidobacteriota bacterium (assembly GCA_963795005.1). Taxonomy (GTDB): domain Bacteria; phylum Acidobacteriota; class Terriglobia; order Acidiferrales; family UBA7541; genus Palsa-295. The sequence goes on from CAWCGE010000003.1 coordinate 378,354, forward strand.
GTCGCTCTGGTAAGTGCGGTTTTCCATGACCAGGCGGCGGTGCTCGAGGGCGCGGCGCACGCTGAGATGCAACTGATCCTTCTCGAAGGGTTTTAGAATGTAATCGTAGGCGCCGGCGCGAATGGCCTCGAGCGCGATGGAGATATCGTGCATGGCCGTGACCATGATGACCGGCACATCGGGATCTTCGTTGCGCAGTTCGGCGAGCAGCTTCAGGCCATCCATTTCGGGCATGACAATGTCGCTTAACACCAGGTCGAACGTATCTTTGCGAAACGCGTCCAGGGCCAGGCGGCCGTTCGAGCAGATGGTGCAGGCGTATCCCTGCGCTTCCAGAAGCGTGGAAACGACTTCGCGAATCGCCTCTTCGTCGTCGACTACGAGGATTTTTTCGGTTTCCACGATTGGCCCCCAAAGAAGCGTTCATTATACGATACGGGCACGAGCAAGCCCGGGAACGGAGTGGGGGTGTTGCTGAATCGAATAACCGGTCAGGAGCGCGATGGCAACACGACGTGACGCAACGTTTGAGGATGTAAGCAGAAAATGCGTACCCACACAGGGCGGCACACCGGAAACCCTTGACGCGCGACACCGCATCAAAGCACGATGACTAGCACCGTGCGCAACGTTCTTCGCGATCCTTTCAAAAAATTGCTTTTTGAACTCGGCGCCGGATATTACGCGCGCAAGCTGGCGTGCGGCCCGGAGGCCGATATTCGCCGCGAATTCGTCCAATCCTTGCGACTGCCTCCTTCGGGGAACGGGCACGGGACACTGCGCGTCCTGGACGTGGGCTGCGGGCCCGGTCACGTGGCGCGCGAACTGGCGCAGTCGGGCCATGACGTAACCGGCGTAGATCGCAGCCGCCGCCTGCTGCGAATTGCCAGAAAGCTCGCGACCCGTGAAAGCAGCAGCGTCCGGTTCCAACTTTCCAGCGCGGAGGCACTTCCATTTCCGGACGCTTCTTTCGATTGCTGCTATGCGACTGGAGTCATTTATTGGGTGGAGAATCTGGCGGCGACTTTGCGGGAAATGGTGCGCGTGACACGTGCAGCGGGAACCGTGGCGTCGCTCGATCCGCATGCGTCCATGTCCGTCTCGCGTGTGCTGGCGCACGCTCGCGAGAATCAGATGAATGCGCGCGATACACGCAAGATGGTGGCCTGGGCGACTGTAGCCCAATGCAACCGCAGGTTTGAAGAAGGCCATTTGCGGCGTTTGCTCACGGAGGCAGGTCTGGAGAGTCTCACATTAGAGCCGCGGCTCGGCGGAATGGTGTGGTTCTCCCGAGGAACTGTGCCGCTGCGCGTAAGAAACGGGATATCCGATACGAGCGTCGAGAGTTGCGCTGCGGGTGCTCGGTTCGGCTGAAGGGTTGCAGGGCTGTTATTCTGATGGTGGTAATAAGTCTCCCGGAGGTGGGGATGAAGTTTTCTTGGGGAACAAAGCGTCGGATGGGATACCGGTGGTCCGCCGGCGTGGCAGTGCTGCTGGCTTGTGGCGTAGTCTTCGCCGCTCGGCAGACCAGCCCAGCGCCAAAATCGGTGGCGCCGGTTGAGCCGCGGAATCCGTCGCAAACCGCGCAGGCCGGGTCCAGCCCTGAGTTCATCAAGACCGCCGACGAGGTCTTGGCTCAGATGAGCAAGATCCTGGATCTGCCGATTAAGGAGCCATTGAAGAAGAGCCTGCGTTCGAAAGAGGAAGTGCGCGCTTATTTGATTCGCGAGGATAAGGAAGACAAGAACGAGGCCGAGCGTTATGCCGACGAGAAAACGCTGGAGGCTTTCGGGCTGATCCCCAAAGATTTTCCGCTGGATAGCTTTATGCTGAATGTCCTGACCGATCAGGTGGCGGGGCTGTATGATCCGAAAGCCAAGGAATTTTACATTGCCGATTGGATTCCGGTGGGCGAGCAACGCACGGTGATGTCCCACGAACTGACGCACGCGCTCGAGGATCAATCGTTCCATATTGATCCGTGGATCAAGGCCGCACGGCCCAATGACGACGCCGAGCTGGCGCGCGACGCCGTCAGCGAAGGCTCAGCGATGGCGGCCATGGTTGATTACCAGATGCTGGACCAAAAGGTCGGCGTGCGGGATTTGCCGGACGTCACGCTACTCATCCGCGCCGGGGCGGTAAGCGAGATGGACAAAGACCCGAACCTGGCGAAAGCGCCGCCTTATATTCGCGATGAACTCTTGTTTCCCTACCTCGCGGGGACCGGCTTCACACAGCAATTCCTGAAGGCCCATACGGGTTGGCAAGATCTCCATTTGATTTTCCAGAACCCGCCGGTGTCCACGCAGCAAATCATGCATCCGGATTTGTATCTGCAAGGAGTGAAACCCGAGGTGGTGACGCTGCCGGAGTGGAAGGGTATGGTGCCAAGCGATTGGAAGCTCTTGGAAGAGAATACGATGGGCGAATTCGGGCTGGAGGAAGTTTTGAAGCAGTTTCTGGATGAGAAGCGCGCGGATTTGCTTTCGCCTGCTTGGAGAGGCGATCGCTACGCGACGTTCGAGGACGCCAAGACCAAGGCACACCCGCTCGTGTTTCGTCTCGCATTTGACAATTCCGACGATGCCGGACAATTTTTCAGCCAGTACAGCGAAGCGCTCGGGACGAAATATACGAAGCGAACGGAACTGTTCCGGGGCGCTAATTACCTGCAGTTTCAGACCGAGTCTGGCGGAGTTTTCCTGCGGTGCGTGGAGAGCGCGTGCTTGACTGTGGAAAGCGCTTCGCGGGAGGCGTTCGACAAGATTGACAAGGCAATCGGATGGTCGCCGGCGCCTATTCCAGGGGAGCAAGCGGCGACGCACGAACCGACGCGGGGGCGCGACGGTGTTCAGTTGGCTTTGCGATAGCGCGGCGCCGATTTCTTTTTTTCGCAGGGCGCACTTCGACCGCAGAGAAAACCCCTCGGTTGCACATCAATCGTTGAGAGAGAGCTGGACGGAATCCGCGCGGTGGACGACCATTAGCGTTTGATCGTCAGCTTGTTTTCTTCCAGCCGAAAAACCTTGCACATCCTTCATGCACGCGGCCGCAAGCTCCTGCGGCACCCATCCATGACGTTCTGCCGCGACGTTTGAGAGCCGCGAGACGCCGTACTCAGTGCCGGTCGCATTGACCGCTTCGGAAATTCCGTCCGTATAAAGAAGCAAGCTGTCACCGGGCGCCATCTGCAACCGATCAATCGTGTAACGGCTGGTGCCAAACATTCCCAGCGGAACGCCCGTGGAGCAGACCTGCTTGACGCCTTCCTTCGAAATGAGGAGAGCGGCGAGGTGTCCGGCACTGCCAATCTCGATTTCTCCGTGCCGTCCGGCGCGGCCACAAATCAGAGTGGCATACTGGCCGGCAATGGTGCTCTGGCAGAAAACGCTATTAGCCATTTCCAGTAACTTCTCGAGAGATAGCGTCACACTTGCGAGGCTGCGGAACATGGCATGAAGATGCGTCATCAACAGGGAAGCGGCCACGCCTTTGCCGGCTACATCGCCGACCAGGAAAACAAGCTCTCCAGTTTCATTCGCCGGCAGAATCAGATCGCAATAATCGCCACTGACCATGCCGGCGGGATGGTAGCGGTAGTGGACGCGCCAATCCTTGAACTGAACGTCGCTGCGCGGCAGCAGTCCGCGCTGGACCCGCGCGGCAAGCTCCAGATCGCGCTCGAGGGCGCGCTGTTCGTCGCTGGTGAGGTGATCGAGGCAGAGCTTGACGAGGGGATCGGCCAGCAGGCGGTCTTTTTCGACCGGGTCATTGCAGGCTTCACAGATTCCGTACGTCCCTTCATCCATGCGCTGGAGGGCGGAATCCACTTCGCTGAGAAGTTCCAGAAACGGGCCCGCGGGAGCGGAGCGCGCGGCCGAGGAGATCGCCGTTTGCAGTTCATTGCGGCGTTTTTTCAGTTGTTCACGAATGTAGGGGTCGCTCACTCCAGGCATTTGTTTTTCCTCCGCCGTCGAGGTTCTAGCAAGTCTTGTTGCGGTGCTATCCGATTCAGGCATGCGCACTCCCCTTTGCCCCTTCCGGATTGGATTCTCAAGCCCCGGCCGGGGACTCAACTTCTCCAGGGTCCAGCAGGGTTCGCGCGGCGCTTTGGTCCGAGCGCTTGAGCCGATCCAGGCGCCTTAGCCGATGCTCGAATTTGGTCCGGTAACGGCGATGCAGGGCCGCCGTAAGCGAGGCGTGGCGACGGGAAGGCTGTAGCTCGCAAAGGGCTGTACGCACCAGGGCGGCTGCTCGCTGCGGTTCACCGGCTTGGTGTTCGTAATAAATGGCCAGTTGCTCGTAAGCTTCGAGGCCCTCGCGCGAATTTCCCAGGATGCTCTCCCAAAGTTCGCACGCGAAACAGAGGTCGCCTTCGCGCTTGGCCAAGCGCGCCAGCGAGCGCCGGGCCAAGCGATCCGTTTCGGCCGGCAAGGCCGCTTCGAGTGACTGAGCGTAATGCTTTCGGGCGCGGGCCGTTTCGCCGCGGCGCTCGCAGATGCGCGAGACGCCGAAGAGTTCCAGGCCATCGGTGCTGTGATGAGTTTCCGGATCGGCGAGGAGTGCAACGATTTGACTGGCAAGGCCAGCGAGGCCGCGCAGGTCCATCTGATTGTGGAGGAATACTTGTACCAGCGGCTCCGGCGCGCCGCCGCGCAGATAATCGAAATAGAATTGCGGAATCATTTCGGAAATCAGGTCCGCGCCGCGGTTCCATCCCAGGACGTGTTTTTCCAGTTCGGCGAGGCGCACGGAGCCGAGACGGATGCGCCAGAGATTGCGAGCCGGATGCAAGAAATCGAGATGCGTTTTCGGGGTTATGGCCTTGATGGTGCGGGTCATGCGGTAACGCGTTTCCAGGAGCGGCCAATCGAAGGACTTGCCGTTGAAGGTCACGAGCACCGGCCGCGCGGCCATGCGTTCGGCTAACGTTACGAGCAAGGCGTGCTCTTCGCTAAGTTCGCGCATGAAGAATTGTTCTACCTGCAGACCGCCGGCATCCCACCAGGCGATGCCGACTAGAAACGGGTAGGTGCCGGTGCCGCCCATCAGGCCCGTGGTTTCGGTGTCGAGGAAAAGCCATTGCGACGGGTCGGCGGCGTTTGCGGGGGCGTTGGGGACCAGCAGGCGTAGCGCGGATTCTTTGACTGTCGCGTCAGGGGGCTGGCAGCCGATGGCTTCCGGAAACCATTTGCGCACGGTGAGATGCTCGCCGAAGGCATTCGTTGAGGCTACCGCTTCTAGCAATTGTGCGAGGCGTTCGGCGCCTTCCGGCAGACCGAGCGTGTAGCCTGGCGCTTGGTCCGCGACGGCGCGAGATACGGTAGCGGTTCTCTTCGCCGGTCTAAGTGCTGCTAGCGATGCGAATTTATCTGGGAGGGTCATTTTCTGTTGGACCTCTGCTCAGGCGCAGAGCTTACTTAAAATCGCTAGCGCGACCTCTTTTGTTTTTTCGCATTTATCGCCTGCGGGGCCCACGCAGGAGGGGCATCCGCTTTCGCAGCTGCAAGTGGTAATCAGCTCGCGGGTTTGCCGGAGCAAAATATCGTGGACGCGGAAAAGCGGTTCGCTGAACCCAATGCCGCCCGGATAGGCGTCGTAGAGATACAAATTGGGTTCAAAGAATTCCTTGATCTGGGATGGGTCGGCGGCCACCGCGCTAAATTCCTGCCAATCGGTTTCGATGCCCGGGCTGGCGGGGCGCTCGCCAACGACAGTGCCCAGGTCTCGTCCATCGCACATGAGCAACAGAGTGGCCATGGAAGCCATCGCGTAGAGCAGGCCGAAGATGCCTATTTGGCGGTCGGAGAGCGCGTAAGGGAGATCGGCTAGCAGCTTGTGGTCGAGAGTGAGCCAGAAGGCGGTGGTGTGCATTTCGTTTTCCGGGAGTTCGAGTTTTCCGGCGCCGACATTTTCGTTGGTGAAAAATTTGATCTTCTTGAATCCCACGACTTGCGAGCGGACCAGCACCTCGCCCTGGCCTTTGGCGGCGGGTCCGGAGATGCGTTCTTCTTCTGCAATTTCCAGCACGCGGACCTGCGTATAACGGATGGCGTCGGTGTAGTAATCCACGTTGACGCTTTTTACGTAGGCCTTGCGCTGATCGAAATCGAGCAGCTCCACGTGATACTGCTGACCCTGGTGGAGGTAAATCGCTTTGGGATGCACGGTGGTGAGCGCGGAAGAGAAATCCACCTCGCCGATCACTTCGGGTTCGCCGTCTTCCGCCCCATTCGTGTTGCCGGTGATGTCCACAATGACGAAATTGTCGGAGGTGACGGAGCGCAGGCTGACCGCATCGGCCGGATAAGCTTCCTGGACCCAGTGCCAGTGCGCGCCGCTGCGATGGAGGAAGCCCGCTGCGGCGAGGCGTTCGCAGAGAGCGGGGACGTCTACGCCGCCGAAGCGTTCGTCGGGAGCGAGAGGCAATTCGAATGCGGCACACTTCAGATGATTGACGAGAATTTCTAGATTGTCGGGCTGGACGTAGGCATGTTCGGGCGAGCGCCCAAAGAAATAATCGGGATGCTGGACGATGAATTGATCGAGCGGAGCGGAAGAGGCGACCATCACCGCGCAGGACGCGCCGCTGCGGCGTCCGGCGCGCCCAGCACGTTGCCAGGTGGAGGCGATCGAGCCGGCATATCCGGCCATGACGCTGGCATCGAGCGAGCCGATATCTATACCGAGTTCGAGCGCGTTGGTGGCGACCACGCCGCGGATCCGACCGTCGCGCAAGCCGCGTTCGATTTCGCGGCGCTCGCCCGGGAGGTAGCCGCCGCGATAGCCGCGAATCGGTTCGGGCTGGCCGGGCCGCGGGCGATTGGCTTGCTGCAGGTAGGTGAGCAGAAGCTCGGTGTGCAGGCGGCTATTGGCGAAGACGATCGTTTGCAGCTTGCGCGCGAGAAGTTCCTTGGCAACGCGGGTGGTTTCGGTCAAATAGCTCCGGCGGATGCCGAGATTGCGATTCACCATCGGCGGATTGTAGAAAACGAAAAGCTTTTCCGCGGCGGGGGCGCCATTTTCGTCGACGACTTGCACCCGGTCCTCGATCAATTGCGCGGCGAGTTCGCCAGGGTTTGCGATGGTAGCGGAGCAGCAGATGAATTGCGGCTTCGAGCCGTAGAATTCGGCGATGCGGCGGAGGCGGCGAAGGACGTTGGTGAGATGGCTGCCGAAGACGCCGCGGTAGGTGTGGAGTTCGTCAAGGACGATGTAGCGCAGGTTTTCGAAAACGCGCGTCCACTTGGTGTGGTGCGGCAGGATGCCGGTGTGCAGCATGTCCGGGTTGCAGAGGATGACGTGGCCTCGCTCGCGGATAGCTTTGCGCGCGTCGCTGGGCGTATCGCCATCGTAGGTGAAGACGCCGAAGCAGTCGTCCAGGCGCGTGGCGAGGTCGTGCAGTTCGGCTAGCTGATCTTGAGCGAGTGCCTTGGTGGGGAACAGGTAGAGCGCTCGCGTGTCGGTGTTTTCCAGGACGGCGTTGAGGACGGGCAAATTGTAGCAAAGTGTCTTGCCGGAAGCGGTGGGAGTGACGACCACGAGATTTTTGCCTTCGCGAGCGAGGCCTGAGGTGGCGGCTTGATGGGAATAGAGCTTTTCGATGCCTTTCGCGCGGTAGGCTGCGGCGAGTTCCGGGCGCACCCAGGCGGGCATCGGGCGGAATTGCGCCTCGCGCGCCGGCATGTGTTTGAGGGCGGTGAGGACCTCTTCCGAGCGATAGCGAGCTACCAGCGCTCCCAACACTTCCTGGACCGTCTCCAGAGCCTTGCCGCCTCGCACGGCCAAGTGTCCCGCTGCTTGTTGTTGGGATGCAGCCATCAATCCTCCGGCCGGCGGGCTTAACAGCGGTGCTGAAAGCGCAGGCCTCCGCCCGCTCCGCTCGTTTCGCCTTTTGTTCGCTTAAGCTACCACGGTGCTTCAACCCGCGCAACCGCAATTTTCTGAAGGGCTCGTCGTGGCCGTCGAGGCGCACCGTTCGGAAAAGCCGGAGCATCTAACAGGTGTAAGTAGGAGAAAACCATGAGGGCCAAAACAATAACCAAAGTCGCCGGGCTTTTCCTTGCGGCGTTACTATCGGCGCCAGCGTGGGGCGCTGGCGCGGATCAACCGAATACGGTTGCGACTCCCGGAACAGTCAATTATGTCGAAGGCCAAGTTTCCATCGGCCAACAGGTCCTGGACTCAAACTCCATTGGCTCGGCCAAGTTGGAGCCAAACCAATTTCTTTTTACAGCGAAAGGCAAAGCAGAAGTGCTGCTTACGCCCGGGGTTTTTCTGCGAGCGGGTGACAACAGTTCCGTGCAGATGGTCTCGCCGGATCTGACAAATACTCAGGTCGCACTGGTCAAAGGCGAGGCTACCGTGGAAGTAACGCAAATTCAGCCAGAAAACAACATTCAAGTGACGGTGAACGGTGCTACCACGCAGCTGCTGAAACGCGGCCTGTACGATATTGACGCTGACAACGGCGTGGTGCGTGTGTTTGAAGGTGAAGCGGACGTGACGGTGGGTTCTCGGCGTGTGAAGGTGAAGGCGGGTCACGAAGTCAGCATCGCGAACAATACAGTTTCCAAGGAAACGTCATTTGACAAATCCACCTACGAATCGAGCGATCTCTATCGCTGGACCAGTTTGCGGTCCTCCTATCTGGCGGAGGCCAATGCTGACGCGGCGCCTCTGTACGTTGATGGAGCTGATTGGTACGGCGCCGGCTGGTATTGGGATCCGTGGTATGGCGCGTACACATTCATTCCCGGCGATGGAATTTTCTATAGCCCGTTTGGTTGGGGCTTCTATTCGCCTTTCTACGCGGGATGGGCGCCGTTCGGCTGGGGATACGGATTCGGCTACTATGGCCACTATCATCACCACTTCGGCCCTGACTATCACGGTTGGGGCCCCGGGCCTCATTACAATCCTGGCGTTCGCGGAGGTGGGTTGTCTGCCGGTCCGGGCGCGTCTGGCTTTCATGGCGGCGGGGGATTCCGCGGCGGAAGCTTTGGGGGCGGGTTCCACGGAGGTGGCGGATTCCATGGAGGCGGTGGTTTCGGCGGAGGTCACGGCCGGTAAGGCGAAGAGCGATCGCAGCGCTTGAGTAAGTGCGAATTGTGAGGCCGCCAGTGCGAAGGCACTCGCGGCCTTTTGCGTGCAAGTGCGGTACTATTGCGATTTCTTTTCCTGATTACGAGCCCCATTCTCAGACCACTAATTGCTAGCCACTAGCCACGCTACTTTGTTATAGATAAAGCATGGCTCACGACTTCCTGATTTTCGATTTCGACACGAACGAAGAGGCAGCGCAGCAAGCCCGCCACAGGGTGGAAGGCTGGACGCAGGGGTTTCGTCTCGGCAAGAAGATGCTGCTGAAATTCGAGCGCGAAGATGCGAAAGAATCGAAGGATGCTGAGAATTCAACGAAGACGGCCGGCCACAAGAAAAAGTCCGCCACGAAGGATAATTCCGGGGACGGTGGTCGCGTACGCGTTCTGATCCGACTGGATTTCTCGGAGCACGAGAAACTCTCGCACCAACGCTGGCTGGATCGCATTCCTACCGAGGAGCCGTTCAAGGCTGCAAAGACGGAGATCATCCGCCAGGGCGACCCGGAGTTCGACGAAACGGCTGAGCTGTTCGATTCACTCTCGTAGGCGGATGCCAGATACGACGCGCTGAGGGCGACCTTCCCTAGTTTTCGCTGAGCGGTAGCGCCACAAAAGCAAAGCCGCCGGCTGAAGGCCGCCGCTACAAAGCGCTTTTTTCTCTGCGCGCCCGCTGATTCGCTATAATGGTGCGAACCTAATTCCTGCGGCGAGCCCCTAGGCGAAAGGGAGCCGATGGCCACTCAAGCCAAAATAAAAATCGGAAAATTCGATGCGGCGAAATATCAGGGCCTGGACCGCGAGACTTTGATCCGCATTTATCGCACGATGTTTCTCTCGCGGCGTTTGGACGACCGAGAGATTCAGCTCAAACGCCAGAACCGGCTGTTCTTCCAGATCAGCGGCGCGGGACACGAAGCGGTGCTGGCCGCCGCCGGATTGGTTCTGAAGCCCGCCTACGACTGGTTTTTTCCCCATTACCGCGATCGCGCTTTAATGTTGATGCTGGGAGTTACGCCGTACGAAATGCTGCTGCAAGGCGTGGGAGCGAAGGACGATCCCGCGTCCGGTGGGCGGCAGATGCCGTCCCACTGGGGACACCAAGACCTGAACGTAGTTACCCGCTCGTCGCCGACCGGGACACAATTCCTGCAGGCGACGGGCGCCGCCGAGTGCTCGTACTACTACGAAAAATTCCCCAAGGCGTTAGATCAAGCGCGCAGGGCGCCCATGGGCGGCACGGTTGCGTTTCATCGCGATGAAATCGTTTACGTTTCCGCCGGGGACGGCACGACCAGCGAAGGCGAATTCTACGAATCGCTGAATACGGCCAGCAACAAGCGCCTTCCGCTGCTCTACCTGATTGAGGACAATGGCTACGCAATTTCCGTTCCAGTGGAAGTGCAAACGGCGGGCGGAAATATTTCCAAGTTGCTGACGAACTATCCGCACTTGCACATCGAGGAATGTGACGGCACCGAGCCGCTGGAAAGTTACGCCGCGTTGAGGCGCGCCGCGGACTATTGCCGCGCGCGCAAAGGCCCAGCACTGGTGCACGCGCACGTGACACGTCCCTATTCGCATTCGCTCTCGGACGATGAAAAGCTCTACAAAAGCGAGACGGAGCGGTCGGCGGAAGCGCAGCGCGATCCCTTGCCGAAGTTTGCAGTGTTTTTGGTGCGCGAGGGGATTCTGGAGGAAAGCGAAATCGAAGCGCTCGAAGCGGAGGTGGACCGGGAAATTGTGGAAGCTACCGATCGCGCCCTGGCGGCCGAGCTTCCTGCCCGCGAATCCATTTACAAGTGGGTCTATTCGCCCGATATCGATCCGACGTCTCGGGACTTCGAGGCCACGCCGAAAAAAGAAGGCCATCCGAAAACGATGGTGGAGATGGTTTCCGCCACGCTGCTGGACGAAATGAAGCGCGACGAGCGTATCGTCGTATTCGGCGAAGACGTCGCGGATTGCAGCCGCGAAGAGAGTTTGAGCACGGTGAAAGGGAAGGGCGGGGTCTTTAAGGCGACTGCGGGCTTGCAACGCAAATTCGGGCCGCAGCGCGTATTCAATTCGCCGCTGGCGGAAGCGAATATTGTGGGCCGCTCGATCGGCATGGCGATTCGCGGACTGAAACCTGTGCCGGAGATCCAGTTTTTCGATTACATCTGGCCGGCCATGATGCAGCTGCGCAACGAGCTGGCGACGATGCGCTGGCGCTCGGGCGGGCATTTCAAATCTCCCGTGGTGCTTCGCGTGGCGATTGGCGGGTATCTTACGGGCGGCGCGATTTATCACAGCCAGTGCGGCGAGGTGACATTCACGCACATTCCGGGCTTGCGCGTGGTAATGCCTTCGACGGCGCTCGACGTATGCGGAATGCTGCGGACGGCCATCCGTTCGGACGATCCTGTTCTATTTCTCGAGCACAAGCATCTTTACCGGCAGCCATACAACCGCTCGGAATATCCGGGAGCCGATTTCACGATTCCCTTTGGTAAAGCGCGGATGGTGCGAGAAGGCGCCGATGTGAGCATCATCACGTATGGCGCGGTGGTGCATCGGGCGGAGGTGGCGGCCGCGGAACTCTCGCGCGATGGAATTTCTGTAGAGATTCTGGATCTGCGCTCGCTGAGTCCCTACGACTGGGATGCTGTCGCTGCAACGGTGGGCAAAACGAATCGCGTACTGGTGGCTTATGAAGATACGCGGTCGTGGGGCTACGGCGCGGAGATTGCCGCGCGAATTGCCGACGAATTGTTCGATCAGTTGGACGCGCCGGTGCGGCGCGTGGCCGCGACGGACACGTTCGTGGCGTATCAGCCGAAATTGGAAGATGAAATTCTGCCGCAGACGGAAGATATCGTTCGCGCGGTCCGCGGGCTGACGGATTATTAGTTGCGGCAGGGGCTTGGGACTTAGCGATAATCGGGCGGCCCGCGAAGAGTCCGAACCGAGAGTCAAATTCAGGTCCTTGGACGGCTTAGGAGTGCGAGTGCGAACCGTCAGAGGGAACTTCAGCGGCTAAAGCCGCCTCGAATTTGCAGGATGTATGTCGCGGCTAAAGCCGCGACCCAAAGATTCTTCGCACATCAGGCAGGCCCTCAAATCCCTTAGGGTTGGGCGGCCTTCTTTCGGAGCTCAACACGATTTGAACTTCAGACGGTTACCCTTCTTGAGTCTGCACGACCAGAACAGGACTGAACTTGGAAATTATTGATTCACACGCGCATCTGGAGTCCGAAGAATTCGATGGGGACCGCGCGGTGATGCTGGAGCGTGCGCGGGCGTCAGGGGTGCGGGCGGTGCTGGCGATTGGGAGTGGCGGCTCAGGGCCGGATCGTTTGGATGCAGCCATTCCTTTGGCCGAGGAATATGACTGGATTTATGCGACCGTTGCGATTCATCCGCAGCACGCCAGACTGGCCAACGAAGAGCACTACGCGCGCCTCAGTGAACTCGCCGCGCATCGCAAGGTGATTGCGTGGGGCGAGATGGGTCTGGATTATCACTACGAGGACCCGCCGCCCGAAGTGCAGCAGACCGTATTCCGGAGGCAACTTGCGCTGGCGCGAGCGGCGAAATTGCCCGTCGTGATTCATTGCCGCGACGCGTGGGATGATTGCCTGGCGATCCTCGGGAAGGAATGGGCGCCATCCGGGCTTGCCGGGATTTTTCATTGCTTCACGGGGACGCTGCGGGAAGCGCAGCAGGGAATCGAGATGGGATTTGTGGTTTCGTTCGCGGGCAACGTGACCTATCCGAAGATGCAGCATCTGCGCGACGTGGCGCGCGAATTGCCGTTGGACAGTTTGCTGACGGAAACGGATTCGCCTTTTCTGCCGCCGCAGGGGCGCCGTGGAAAACGAAACGAGCCGGCCTTCGTGGTGGAGGTAGCGCAGACGCTTGCGAGTGTGAGAAACTTAGGCGGCGAAGAGATTGCCGCCACGACGGCGGCGAATTTCCGACGATTTTTCAGACTGGGCGCATAGAGGCGTTGCGCAGCAGCCAAGGTGAACCTCGAGGATGGCTTTCGCTGTCCAATTAGCAAAAGGGATTTTTGAGCTGGTTCGCGAGGATCTGGCGCTCGTCGAGCAAGAAATTGCCGCGCAAAATAGTGCGGCCATCGAGCCGGTGTGTGAAATTTCGAGTTATTTGAGGGAAGGCGGCGGGAAGCGCCTGCGTCCGGCGCTGCTTTTGCTGGCGGCGGGAGCGTCAGGGTATCGCGGGAAAAGCGCAATACGGCTGGGCGCGGTGGTGGAGATGATTCACAGCGCCACGCTGATTCACGATGACGTGATTGACGGAGCCGACACGCGGCGGGGACGTCCGAGCGCGAATGCACGCTGGGGAAATCATATGAGCGTGCTGGCGGGCGATTGGCTGTACATGCAGTCGTTCGAGATGGCGCTGCGCGAGCGGAATTTTACCGTGCTGGATATTTTGATTGATCTCACGCAGAACATGGTCGAAGGGGAACTGTTGCAGCTCACCCGGCTGGGCCGGATGGATCTGAACGAAGCGGAAGCCACGGAACTGGCGTACCGGAAGACGGCCTGTTTGTTCAGCGGCTGTTCGCGGCTGGGCGCGGTGCTGGGGAAGCAACCAAAGGAAGTGGAGGACGGCCTGGCGGATTATGGACGGAATGCCGGGCTGGCGTTTCAATTGGTGGATGATTTGCTGGATTTTACGGCTTCGCCGGAAAAGCTGGGGAAGCCGGTTTTGAGCGATTTGAAGGAAGGCAAGGTCACGCTGCCGCTGATTTTTGCCCTGGAAGCGCAAGCGAGCGCACACTCGATTGGGCGCGCAGCAGACGGCGACGGCAATGGCGGGGCGCATGGGAACGGCAGCGGGCGGAGGTTGGTGGCAAAAGTCTTAGAAGAGCGCGATTTTCACAGCGTGCGGCCCGAGGAAATTACCAAGCTGGTGCGGGAAACCGGCGCGCTGGAACGGGCGGCCAAACTCGCTACGGAATATGTGCAGCGGGCCAAGGCCAGTCTGGAAGTTTTGCCTGATACGGAGTACCGGCGGGCGTTGCGGGCCGTCCCCGATTTCATCCTCGAACGAGAGAATTAACACCTCGCCTGTAAAAGCAATTCACCCCAGAGACGCAGGTAGCGCAGAGTAAGTCTAAGACAAAGCTAAACAGAAGGGATATTGCCCGTCCGGCACCCGTTGGGGAAGCCCGAGCCGTAGTAGACATTTGTTGAGGCAAGCGCGGAAGGCTTCCGTGGGAGCGCTGGGTGAAAAGAAGCCGTAGTCCATGTGGCTGGTGGCTGGCATTCATCGTACACTCGAAGATATGTGCTGCCGCGCCATGTTCGCAGGAGATGCTATCGTGAGTGCAACTTTGCGGCGGGTGATGAAGCATCGAGTGATGCGGTCCGTGCGCCAGGCAGCACATACCGTTGCAATCCATCGCGTCTATTCCCGCGGCGCGGGCGAGCAACGCCAGTGGCGTTGCGAGCAGCGCGATGATAACGAGGATGGCTTGCGTGCGGCGCATCGCAACAGGGTTACTACAGTTCTTCTCATTTGAATTCTCTGGAAGCCTCCGTGGGCAGGTTGCGATTGTTGGCCAGGGGTTTGCCTTAAAAAACGTATGGGGGTAGGCTGACTCTATCGTGTTGCCCTTCAAGCTGATTTACGACGATGGCTATGATTTGAATCTAGGCGCACACGTCTTTCCCTCGCAGAAATACCGGATGGTGCGCGACAAACTTCTGAAGGACCGAATCGCAGAACCTGGCGATTTCCTAACGCCAACGCCGGCGACAGATGCCGACGTCCTGCGGGTTCATTCACAGGATTACGTGCGGAAGTTGAAAACGGGATCGCTTTCTTACGCCGAAATGCTGCAACTCGAAGTTCCCTACTCGGAAGAGTTGATTTTCGCCTGCTGGCTTGCGGCGGGCGGCTCGATTCTGGCGGGGCAGCGAGCGCTGCAGGACGGCTATGCCGCGAATATCGGGGGAGGTTTTCATCACGCCTATCCCGACCACGGCGAGGGATTCTGCGTGATCCACGACGTGGCGGTGGCCATTCAGAGGCTTCGGTTTGACCGGGCGATCGTGCGCGCTATGGTGGTGGACACCGACGTACATCAGGGCAATGGGACGGCAGCCATCTTCAGCGGCGATGGCGACGTCTTCACGCTCTCGATTCACCAGGAGGATAATTATCCGTACCCGAAGCCGGCTTCCACCATAGATATCAATTTGCGCGATGGCGTGGGAGATGACGAATACCTGGCAACACTGGAGAAGCAGCTGCAGCGGGCGCTTTCCGACTTCGGGCCGCAGATTATCTTTTATGTTGCCGGTGCGGACCCCTATCGCGAGGACCAGTTAGGCGGGCTGGCATTGACGATGAGCGGCTTGGCGCAACGGGACGCGCTGGTGATGGATTACGCGCGCAGAAATGGTTGTGCGGTGGCGACTACGCTGGCGGGAGGGTATGCGCGACGCGTGGAAGACACTGTTGCCATTCACGTGGGTACGATTCTGGCTGCGCGAGACGCGGCGCGGGGAAAAGTTGCGAATGCATGACTCTCACCGGCGATGTGGACAACGCTGTCCGCCCTTGCAATATCTATTTGGATTCCGCGACGGCGCCTGTCGCGGCCTGGATTGCAGTGGTTAGATTTTCAGCGAAGCCCTGCGGCGGGAAGCCGTTAATGCGATAGGTGATTTTGCCGGCGCGATCGAGGACAATCACCGTGGGCAACGATTCAACTTTCATGAAATCGTCGAGACCGTCTCCGTATACAACCGGGACGTCCCACTTTTCGTGGGCGACGAATTGCGGAACGAGTGATTGGTCCTCGTCCGTATTCACCGCGTAGAAGACGATATCAGGGTTTCCCGCATAGCTCTTCGCCACACCGACAAACTCAGGCTCGAGCTCCTTGCAAGGCCCGCACCACGTAGCCCAAAAACTCAGAACCATAATTTTCCCTTTTGCTAACGCCAGCGGGACTGGAGTGCCATCCAGATTGCGCAAGATGAAGGCGTAGGTGTCTTTCGCATCCTTATTGTGCGCCGACGCGCTGGATGTCGGCGTCGCCACGTCGAGAAGATCGTAAGTGGCGAGAATGGCCTGGCCCAATCCTTCTTCGGTGCCATGTACTTGACGCCAGACATTGCCCAGTTTTTTGCGCACGTCACGGCGGTCCACTTTCCCGGCTGGTCCGCTTTCGGGCAAGTCAAAGGCGAGAATGTATTCATCAATCGCCGTCGCGGAGTCGCGGCGCATTTCGGCAAGTTCGCCCAGCTGTTCCGCCGCGATCGCGTTGGGCCGGATCGAATAACTCATGCGCAGGTCTTTGGCGGCGGCGTCGTAATCATGCTGTGATTTTTCGATCTGTCCGCGAAGGTTGTAGAGAGCAGCGCGGAGTTGGTCCTCATTGCTTCGCCAAGCGTCGAGAGACATGCGTGGAGACTTCTCGGCGGGCGCTGATTTTTCGACGCGATCGAGCACGCGAGTGACGTACCCGGCAGCGCGCGTGAGGCTGGCTTCACCGCCTTGCCGCTGCAGGAGGCCGACGGCGAGCATCATGATTTCGGAGTCGTCGGGGCGAACGGCGATGAGCTGCTCGGCATAATCGAGAGCGCAGGCGTTGTCCTGGACCTGCTGGCAGGATTCGACGAGTGCGCGATACACGGCGGCCTTTCTGGGCGCGTCCGGAAAGCGCTTCAGATAATTCTTGAGATTGCGAACGAGGGCGCTGCGATCGTTGCCGGCATCGGCGATGGCTTTTTGCAATTCCGTTTCGGGGTCGGCGTCCTTCTTTGAGATTTTGTCCGAGGGAGCTTTCGATTGGGCCGATGGCGGTTGAGATTCTTGCGGAAATGCGACGGGGCTCAGAAGTAGAAGTGAAACGACGGCGAGGATCGCTGGAAAACACGAGTTTGCACCCTGTCCCGAAGCATTCGAGGACACACGCATCTCACCACGGAACCCGCGGAATAACATTTTAAGACGTGCCTCCGCTTGTGGCGGCAGTGAGCATGCAATTTTCATTCTATCGCGAACGTGGCGAGCAGCGCGAGGAACGAGACTCGCTCTCACTTAAGCGAAATGCTTCCCGAAGAGGATTGTACTTCGACGCGGCCTTTGCCGTCGCCGATGCGGGCGCGCAATTCGTGTTTGCTGGTTGTGCCTTCCATGACGATAGGAATGGCTGCGTCAATGTCCCCCGAACTCGACCGTGCGTACAGACGAAAACTCGCGGTGGGTGGAACCTGCAAGACGACGTCGCCCGAGCTGGTGCGAATATCCCAGTAATTCGAGTTGCCGGGATTGCCGTCCACGGTGACATCGCCGGATGAGGTGCGCAAGCGAATATCCGCGGATGCGCCTTTGATGTTGACGTCTCCGCTGCCAGTGTTGGCCTCGAGCGCGTCGCCGGGATTCGAAATGTCCAGATCACCGGAACCCGTGTGCAGGCGAGTTTCGCTATGAACCGCGTTGAGGGTGACGTCCCCGGAACCCGCGGTTACTTGAACCTGGCCCTGGATATTCGAGAGCTCGATGGCACCGCTGCCCGCGACGACCTGCACGTCGCCGCCAATGTTGGAGGCCGAGATGCCGCCCGAGCCGGACGTGAAGTTCGCCGGACCCTTGATGCCGTTGACTTCGAGATCGCCGGAGCCGGTGGTGGCGTGTATTTCGGCCTCGGGGGGTACCACGATCGAGTAATCAATCGAGACGTCATGCATATGCTGGCCGCCGCCACCCACGCGGATGAGGTTGCCCTCCTGCGAAACTGGCGGATTAGATTCGAGCTCGTGCACAGTGCGCTGGCGACTTTCTGTGGACCACGAATTCACCTGAATTTCACCGTGGACACGCACTTCTCCCGGAGCGCCTGTGGTGATATGCGCGTCTCCGCTGCCGCTCGTGAGTTCCAGGCGAACGGGGCCATTGACCGTGAAGGTCTTCTCGAAGGTGCCTTCGGCGCTGGAGCGGGAGTTGCATCCGGCGAGAAGTGTGGCGGCGACGGCGGCTAGCACCGCGAGTGCGGCCGCGCCGCGCTGTCGTGAGTGGCTGGGTTTGTGAGTTCGCATGGTTGCGCGCGCGATAGGTCGCGCCCGGGCATCCTTCCTATCAGAAATATACGAAGAAGTGCAACCGGAAGTTCCCAGCAGAGCTGAAGATGCGTTTGGATTTCAAGCGGCCGGGGCGGGCGAGCTCATTTCACTTTGAGCAAGGTGTTGAGGGAGCCTTGACGATAGCCTTCCAAATCCAGAGCCACGAACGAGAAGCCCGTGCCTTTGATGCCCTCAGCGATTTGGATCGCCACAGCAGCCTCTAATCCGCGAGCCAGTTCATCCTGCGCCAGCTCGATGCGCGCGAGTTCGCCGTGTGCGCGAACGCGGAACTGGCGGAAACCCAGCTCACGCAAAACCGTTTCGGCACGATCGATTCTATGCAACAACTCGGGCGTCACGGCGGTGCCATAGGGCACGCGGGAGGAGAGGCATGCCGAAGCAGGGCGGTCCCAGGTACACAAGCCGGCACGCTGCGAGAGGCAGCGAATCTCGGACTTGTGAAGCGCGGCCTCGAGCAGCGGTGCAAGAACGTGATGCTCATGGGCGGCGCGATGGCCGGGCCGAAAATCGCGGGTGTCGTCCGCATTGATGGCATAGGCGACTGCACGAAACTGCCTCGCGCGTGCGAGCGCATCCATTTGATCGAAGAGCTCGTTCTTGCAGTGATAACAGCGGTCGGCGTTGTTGGCGACGTAGAGGGGATTGTTGAATTCATTCGTCTCGATAAATTCGTGGCGCAAGCCGGTGGCGGCAACGAACTTCTCGGCTTGTTCGCGGTCGTGCCGCGAAAAACTGGCGGAGAGGGCAGTGATAGCGAGAGCGCGGTCTTGCAGGGTTTGCTGAGCAGCCCAGGCGAGATACGCGGAATCCGCACCCCCCGAGAAGGCAACGAGGAGCGAATCGAGTTTGCGCAACGCCAGGAAAAGGTTTTCTTGTTTCGCGAGCGCGCTCGATGCATCAATCGCCAGCGCCGCGGCCTCAGCTGATGATGTTCGAGCAATGTGGGACATATCCGAAACAGTATAGCCGATATCCGGCTACTGGAAATCGAGCAGCACGTCCACCTTCGCACTTTTCCGATCTTCCTGCAGGAAGCGTCCGATCTTTTCGTAGTGCACGGGCAGGCCTGCGAAAGCCGCCTTCACTCCGGTGCTAAGGAAGCTTTCGTACATTCCGTCGTTGAAGACCGCATCTTGCGCAATGGGAAAAGCTTTGCGGATGCGCCGTTCGCCTTCAAGAGAGAGGCCCGTCAGCACGAGATTGCCCATGCGGTACTGCGGACCTTCCGTGACCGTGACGGTGTACGTGACATGAGCGGTCTTGTCGTCGAATTGGGGTTGTGGGTCGAGCGACGCGTCGAGAAAACCGGCGCGGCCGTAGGTTGCGCGGGCGCGTTCCCACGTGGCCGCGATCTTATTGCCGTCGGCAGGATCGCCGGGCTTGACGTCGACGAGCTGATCGAGGTTCGGCGAAGGGACGGAATCATTGCCTCGCCATTCCACGCCTCCCCATTGGTATGCCGGCCCCGCATCAATCGGCACGGAGACGATCACGGCGCCCGCAAGCGGCTCCGCGGAGGATTTCGCCGCGAATCGAGCCACGGTGGGACCGAAATGCACCCGCAAATAGGAATGGGCCAGATAGACCGGCCGAACTTGCTCGAATTCAAATAGCTCCACGCGGCTGCGCGAATACGGCTTGCCTACAAGATCCGCCAATCCGTCTTGTGTGGCGCGATCATTTCTTGCGAGATCGTCGTTGAACTCAATGGACTGGACCGTGAGGTCAACGTCGTCCACGCGGAATTGCTGTACGGTCTGATTTGTTTGCGGAACAGTGATGACTTGATGGGATACCTGCACGTGGACGCCGCGCTGGTCGAGCACATGTGCAATGGACCCGGTCATGGCATCCAGAATCGTTCCCTTAGCGGGCGCGCTGCCGTTGAATAGAATGCCGGAAGCCTTCAGTCCGGCAGACAACTCCTCGTCCGTCGCCCAGGGAAAATTGTCGAAGGTGACCGGGAGCAAGGGCGCGTCCGCGACCTGATAGGTGACCTTCACGCCCGTGGCAACGCTCGAGAAGCGATACTGAATATTTGAGAACAGGCCAAGTTCAGCCAACTTATCGGCGGCTCCCTGCAGGGTTTCACGGTTGATTATCTGGCCTGTGCGTAGGCCGATCGCCGAGGCGATCTGTTCGGAAGTGAATCGCATCGAGCCGGTCACCAGAACAGAGTCCAGATGGGCGGTCCCCGCTTGAGCGTTCTGCGGATTGGCGAAGAGCCCGTCAGAAGGCCATGCTGCGAGCAAGCAAAGAGAAAGAAGGAGAACGTTCATAAGCGTAATTACCCGAATTGACCGATTGGCGCGCTGCATTCACTAATTCTAAGACATAGGATTAGGGAAGAGAAACCCGGAATAGCGGGCATCATGAAAGAACCCTGCCGACGATTGCATGGCATTAATTATTCCACGGTGACGGACTTGGCGAGATTGCGGGGTTGGTCCACGTCGCAGCCGCGGCGGACAGCGATGTGGTACGCCAACAGTTGCAACGGAACGATTTCGAGAATTGGCGAGAGGATTTCCGGGGCTGCGGGAACTTCGACGATGTGGTCGGCGATCTCACGAGCCTGGCGGTCGATTTCCGTGACAACGGCAACAACGATTCCGTCGCGCGCCTTCACTTCCTGCATATTGGAAAGCGTTTTTTCATAGCGAGTCATGGAGGCGGGGTCGGATTCGTCTCGCGTGGCGATGACCACCACCGGGAGATTTTCGTCGATCAACGCGTTCGGGCCGTGCTTCATTTCACCGGCCGGGTAGCCCTCGGCGTGAATGTAGGAAATTTCCTTTAGCTTCAGCCCGCCTTCGAGTGCGATGGGGTAGTGGATGCCGCGTCCGAGGTAGAGAAAATCAGTGTGGCGGAAGAGCAGGCGTCCGAGTTCTTCGAACTCCGCGTCATGCTGGAGGATCGTTTCGATTTTGTGAGGGATGCGCGTGAGTTCTTGCATCAATTTGGTGGCCGCCGCGACAGTGAGTTTGCCGCGCACTTGCGCTAGGTACAGGGCGGTGAGCATGAGCGCGGTCAACTGGCCTGTGAAGGCTTTGGTGGAGGCGACGCCGATTTCCGGGCCGGCGTGCGTGTAGATCGTGCCGCTCGCTTCGCGCGTGAGCATCGCGCCGACGACATTGCAGATTCCCAGAACTTTCGCGCCTTTGAGTTTCGCTTCCCGCAAGGCCGCCAGCGTGTCCGCGGTTTCGCCGGACTGACTGATCGCGATCACCAGGTTTTCCTTGCCCACTATGGGATCGCGATAGCGGAATTCGCTGCCGTAATCGACTTCGACGGGAATGTGGGCCAGGCGTTCGATCATGAATTTCCCGGCGAGCGCGGCGTGCCAACTGGTGCCGCAAGCGATGATTTTGACGGACGCGAAATTCTGAAATTCCTGCTCGCTGATGTCCATCGGGTCGAGAAAGACTTCGCCGGTTTCCTGCGAAATTCTGCCGAGGAGCGTGTCGCGCACGGCGCGGGGCTGTTCGAAGATTTCCTTCTGCATGAAATGCTTGAAACCGCCCTTTTCCGCCATGATGGGGTCCCACGCGACGTGCTGGGCGGGACGATTGATCGGATGGCTTTGAAAATCCATCAGGCGGACGCCCTGCGGAGAGAGCACGGCGACTTCGCCATCGCCGAGAAAGAAGACGCTGCGCGTGTGCTGCAGAATCGCGGGAATGTCGCTGGCGACGAAGAATTCGTTTTCACCGAGGCCCACCACGATTGGCGGGCCGAGGCGCGCGGCGACGATTTTCTGCGGATCGCGCGTGGAAAGGGCCACTAGGGCGTACGCGCCGCTCATCACTGTCACAGTTTTCAGGACGGCCTCTTCCAGCGATTTGCCTTTGGAATATTTTTCGATCAGGTGCGCGATGATTTCGGTGTCCGTCTCGGTGACGAATTTGTGGCCTTCAGCGATGAGCTGATGTTTTAGCTCGAGATAATTTTCGATGATGCCGTTGTGCACGACCACGATTTCGCCAGTACAGTCGCGGTGGGGATGTGCGTTTTCTTCCGTGGGGCGGCCGTGGGTGGCCCAGCGCGTGTGGCCGATGCCGTAGAGTCCGTCGAGCGGCGTGATGCGAATGGATTCTTCCAGATTTTGCAGCTTGCCGGGGGCGCGCCGGATTTCCAGTTTGCCGTCAGCTTGTACGACAGCGATGCCGGCGGAATCGTAGCCGCGATATTCGAGGCGCTTGAGGCCGTCGAGGATTACCGGGACGACGCGCTTGGGGCCGATGTATCCAACAATGCCGCACACGGGATTACGCTCCTCGAGACTGCCTTGGGATTGAGGGTACAGGCAGCCGTGCCTTTTATTAGGTTAGCACATTGGTTGAAGGAGGGGCGACGCGGCCCCTGCGTGCGCGCGGACGATCAATTCATATGGGGTCCAGGCACTGCGTCTCAACAGGGCAGGTTGTGGAAAAACGTGCAGAACTGTCATTCCGAGGCGAATCTGGCCCGAGGAATCTGCTTTTTCTTTGGCGTTTCGGCGAAAAGCAGATCCCTCGCTGCGCTCGGGATGACACTGGGCTTTACCTTTTCTGCAAGTTTGTGGATACCGCCGCTACCAAAGCCTTTCTAGCTGCAATCTTGCTATTCGACGATTTCGAAGCGGAATTCTTCGATGATGGGATTGGTGAGAACGTCTTTGGCGATGCGTTCGACTTGAGTTTTGGCGTCTTCGCGGCTGAGGCCATCCAGCGCGAGAACAAAAAACTTGCCCTGGCGGACGTCCTGAACTTTGGAATATCCCAGCGACGACAGCGCTTTTTGGATCGTTTGACCCTGAGGATCAAGAACGGTGGACTTCAGCATGACCCAGACATGTGCTTTCATCGCTGCAATTATACCAGCCCCGCGGATTTCGCCGCCGCGCGAAAATCAACGAGCAATTTGCGCTTGTCGTCGGGCGTGAGAAAAGCGGCATGAAAACTTTGTTCCGCGAGCTGCACGAGCTCCTGGTTGGAAAGGCCGAGGGAAGCTGCTTTGGAATACTCGGTCAGCAGGTCGGTATCAAACATCCCTGGGTCATCGGTGGAGAGAGTGACGCAAAGCCCGCGCTTGAGAAACGCCGGAAGCGGATGATCCTGCAGCGAAGCATCGAGTTTTTCGGTCTGCCTGGCTAGTGCGCCGGTGCACAAATTGCTCGTCGGACAATTTTCCAACACTACGCGTCGGGTAGCCAGCGATTCGGCGAGCGCCGGGTCGCGCATCACGGCAATGCCGTGGCCGATTCGTTCCGCGCCCAGCAAATCAATGGCCTCAGTGACGGACTCTGGGCCGCCGACTTCACCGGCGTGGCAAACGAGGCGCAGCCCTTCGCGGCGGGCTAGATCGAATGACGCGCGAAAATTGATCGTGGGATAGGCAAGCTCGTCGCCGCCCATACCGAACGCTACCACACCCAAGCGTTGCAGCTTCGACGCCCAGCGTGCGACCTCCATGGCCGGATCGGGGCCAAATTGGCGCGTGGCATCCAGTATGAAGGCCGTACGCAAGCGGCTGAAGGGGACGGACTGCGCTACTTCGCGGATGGCCGTGAGATTTGCTTCCAGATTCTGCATACGGCGCAGCATCACGCCGGCGGAGATGGTTACTTCAGCGTAGACGACATTCTGGCGCAGCAGTTCCTCGCATAGTTGGCGGGTGATGAGCGCATAGTCATCGGGCGTGCGAAGGAATGAAGTCACCCATTTAAAAGTTTCGAGGAACCCCATGAAGTTCGAGTAGTGGTAGCGGCGGGTGACTTCCTCGAGCGTCAGGGTGACGCCATGGCGTGCCGCCAGATTGACTGCGACTTCCGGCCGGACGGAACCTTCGAGATGCAGGTGTAGTTCGGCCTTGGGAAGCGCGTCAACAACGGTTGGAGTTCTTGTGGCTTGTGTTGCTTTGCTCATTTTATTGCGACGGCAATTGCGGGCGGCCCGCATTGATCCATGCCGTCATCCAATAGGAACCCACGTCGGTGGAGGCATCCGAGAGCTGGCGAACGAGAATGGCACCGGCGAGAGCGTAGAAGCGATCGTAATAATCTTCCTTGTAATCAGCGAGTCCTTCGTGCGCGCGGCGGTCGGCGAGCAATACGTTTTCAAGCCAGGAATGCGCGGTCAAGCAGTCTTCGAAGGCGTGGTCGGTCGGATCGTGGATAAGAGCCGCTTCGTTGGGCCTCACAAAAAAGAAGAGTTGATAGCGGTCAACGAGGCCCGTCGAAAACCTTTCGTTCACACCGGGCTGACTTGACAGCTTTCCATCCATGTTAAGGGTGGTATTGAAAGGATCGTGTGCGGCGTTTACGTAATGCGCCAGAATCGCGGCCGAAAGCCTCACTTGACCCCAGTCGTGGTCGCGAAACGCGTCGGTAAGCTTTTTGCTGTAAACGCCGATTTGCCACGGCAGCAGGCCATACTGCTCGAGAGTTCGGCGATTGTACTTCGCGATGGCGGCGTTGTACTCGCGCGGCAAAGCCGAAAATGGAAACAGGCCGTAATGGTCGAGCTGGATGAAATCCGTGCGATGGCCCGCAGCGCCCGCGGACGCAGATTCCTCGCCGGCGGTCGCGTGCTGAACCAGGAATTGGCGGCTATTGTAAAAAAAAGGCTGCATTTCCGGCGGAAGAGTGTCCACAGCTTTGTTGGTTACCAGCCGGTCAGCGGTTTCACCCCACCCAAACGAGGTTGCCATGCCCAGGACCAAAATTCCCAGGGCCAGGACCAACGCGCCTTGAAGCCCGCGACGCATTACGGCATTTTCCTCTTGGCAGCCTCTGCTTGCAAATTCGCGTCGGAGAGTTGGCTGTGGCGGTGGCCATAAAAATAATAAAAGCACAAGCCGATGAGGAGCCAGACAAAGAAACGAATCCAGTTGGTAATCGGCAAGCCAGCCATGAGAAGAAGGCAGGTGACAATGGTGATGATCGGAGCCAGGAGGCCGCCGGGGGCGCGGAATGCGCGCGGGCGGTCCGGCTCACGGAAGCGTAGTATCAAGACGCCGCCAGCTACCAGGGCGAACGCAAATAGCGTTCCAATATTCGACAGGTCGGCGAGAGTTCCGATGTCGAGCAGGCCGGCAGGAATTCCCACCAGAAAGCCCGCGACGATGGTCGAAAAATCAGGAGTGCGAAAGCGCTTATGCACACGGCTAAAAATGCCGGGCAATAAACCGTCGCGGGACATGGCGAACCACACGCGAGCTTGGCCCAATTGAAAAACGAGCAGTGAGGAAATCATCCCCATCAGCGCGCCGAGCAGAACAATCAACTGGATATTTCCGAAATGGAGGCGTTTCAGCGTGTTCACGACCGGCGCCGCGTCGTCGAGAAGCGTTTGCCATGGGACCAGGCCAGTGAGCACCACGACTACGGCGATGTACAGCAGCGTGCAGATTACCAGCGTGGCGATGATGCCTATGGGCAAGTCGCGCTTGGGATCTTTACACTCCTCCGCAGCCGTCGAGACGGAATCGAAGCCGATGTAAGTGAAGAAAATGATCGATCCGCCGGTGAGGATCCCGGGCCACCCGTTTGGCGCGAAAGGGTGCCAGTTCGCGGGATGTACGTAGCGCGAAGCAAAAATGACAAATACCATGATGGCCGTGATTTTGAGCAGCACCATGATGTTGTTGGTGTTCGCGGATTCGCGGATA
The DNA here is from genome assembly GCA_963795005.1 of uncultured Acidobacteriota bacterium. Classification (GTDB taxonomy): domain Bacteria; phylum Acidobacteriota; class Terriglobia; order Acidiferrales; family UBA7541; genus Palsa-295. The sequence goes on from CAWCGE010000003.1 coordinate 404,215, forward strand.
CCGCGCACGAGAATAATCGTGAGCAGCATTACGATGACGAACGCGGGCCAGTTGAATCCAAAGTGCCAACCGGGCGCGTAGAGAGCGTTGCCCTGCAGGTCAGAAAGGCCGGAGGGAAGGTAAGCGGGCGTTATCCAGCGCAGATTAGGATGAATTCCGAACCAATCCAGCAAATTGACGACATGCGCGGAGAATCCCACGCTGACCGCCATGTTCGAGACGGCATACTCAAGGATTAGATCCCAACCGATGATCCAGGCGATGAGTTCCCCCATCGTTGCGTACGTGTACGTGTAGGCGCTGCCCGCGATGGGGATCATGGCCGCGAGTTCCGCGTAGCAGAGCGCGGCAAACGCGCAGACGACGCCAACCAGCACGAAAGACAAGGCGATCGCGGGGCCGGCGCCGGGCCTGCCAAACGACGCGGAATGGTAAATCAGATATTCGAGCAGCGGCGCGTTCAGGATGGACTTGAATTGAAGCTTTTGGCCGGCAATTGCGGTGCCGATAATGGTGAATATACCCGAGCCGATCACGGCGCCGATGCCGAGCGAAGTGAGACTCAGCCAACCGAGCGATTTCTTGAGCTGCTTTTCGGGATTCTCCGAGTCGGAGATGAGTTGGTCGATATTCTTCCTGCGGAAAAGCTGTGCGCCCAATCGCCACCTTCCTCACGCGAAAGCGAGCAACTGTACCTTGCGGTGAGCTTCTGCGCAACTTCTAGCGACGGTGTTTCTGGCACTGAATCCGACGGGCCTGCCCGTCTCATCATCCTACAGCAGACCGCCTTCGCCATAGCGGCCTCGCGCGATTCGCGGGCGCGAATGGAAACAGGGTGTTACGCCAGCTGCAGGTTCGCGTATCGTTCGACGAGTTTCTTGGCTCCATAGTCTTGGAAGCTGACGGTTAGTCTGCGCTCTTCGCCCTCACCCTCGACTCCAATGATTGTTCCCACGCCGTACTTGGAATGGCGCACGCGCGTGCCGATGAGTGGATCTTTGGATGCACCGCGTGCCGGTCGGACAGGTTGACCGTAAGGAGTGCGGCGCTTCTGGCGATAGGTATAGCCGTCCGAGTAATCCGGATCGGGCTCGTAGCGCCGCGTTTCACCCGGCTCCGATCGCGAGCCGATCGCAGCTTCGATCAGTTCGCCGGGGATTTCGGCAAGAAAGCGCGAGGGGAGCGAGGCGCGCAGACGCTCCTCGCCGTAGCTGCGACGATAAACCGCGCGCGACAAGAGCAGAGATTGCTTGGCCCGAGTCATGCCAACGTAAAAGAGGCGCCGCTCTTCTTCGACTTCCGCACTGGTGCCGAGCGCGCGTCCATGGGGCAACAGACCTTCCTCGAGGCCGGCGAGAAACACTGCATCGAACTCGAGACCTTTAGCGCTGTGCAGAGTCATCAGCGAAACGGGAATGGTGTCGTCGTATTCGTCGGCGTCGCTGGCAAGAGCGGCGCTGTCGAGGATGTCCTCGAGCGTTTGTCCTTGCTCGGTGGCTTCGGCCATGGCGTTGGCCAGTTCGCGTAGATTTTCCGCGCGCGAGGAATGTTCGAGATTGTCTTGCTGCTCGACCCAGTCGAGATAGCCGGTGCTGCCCAAAACGCGTTCGATCAATTGCGCCGGCGGCAGGTCCTTGCATTCCGCCTGCAGGTCTTCGATTAATTTGCAGAAGGAGCGCAGCGCGCCGCTGAATTTCTTGCCGTTGAGGAATTCACCATTGCGAATGACCGCCCACAACGATTGCGAGGATTCCTGGGCGCGGGCTTCGAGCGCGGCGACGGTTACGGCGCCGACGCCGCGCGGCGGAACGTTGAGGACGCGGAGCAGCGCGACATCGTCTTCGGGGTGAAAGATCAACCTGACGTAGGCCAGCGCGTTGCGCACTTCGGCGCGTTCGTAAAAGCTGAAACCGCCGACCACGCGATAACGAATACCCAGGCGGCGCAAGACTTCTTCAAAGGAGCGCGATTGCGCGGTGGTGCGATAGAGCACCGCGATGCGAGCGTCCGGATCATTGCGCACCTGCGCGGACAACTGCGCGCAGATATATTCGGCCTCCGCGGGGGCGTCCGGCGCTTCATAAAAACGCAGACGTCCTCCGGTGCCCAATGTGGCCTGCAGCGTTTTTCCCAGGCGATCGGAATTGTTTTTTACCACGGCGGCAGCGGCATCCAGAATTGTCTGGGTTGAACGATAATTTTCTTCCAGGCGAATAATCTTGGCGTCCGGGAAGTCCTGGATGAAACGCTTTAGATTTCCGGCGCGGGCGCCGCGCCAGGCATAGATGGATTGGTCTTCATCGCCAACCACGCAGGCATTCTTGCGCGATCCGGCCAGCAAGCGCACCAGCTCTTCTTGCGAGCGGTTGGTATCCTGAAACTCGTCCACCATGATGTAGTGGAAGCGGGAATTCCAGGCGGCGCGGACGTCGGGATGGTCGCGGAGCAGATCTACGGCGCGCAGCAGGAGATCGTCAAAGTCGAGCGCGCCGGCCTTGCGCAAGATCTCGTTGTAGACACGGAATACTTCGGCAGCTTGCTGGCGCGATTCATCGCTTGCCTGCGCGGCGCTGGCTGCCATTTCGTCGGGAGTGAGGCCGTGATTTTTTGCGTAACTGATCTGGGCGCGCATGGCGCGCGGCGGATAATCGTCCGTCGAAAGATCAAGTTGCGCCAGGGCGCGTTTTACGGCGGCGGTCTGGTCATCGTCATCGTAAATTGCAAAATCGCGCGGCAGGCCGAGGTGATGCGCTTCGCGGCGGATCAAGCGCGCGCAGAAGGAATGAAAGGTCGAAACCCAGATGTCCGAGGCGTCGCGGCCCGTGGAGCGCAGCAGGTCGGCGATCCGCTCCTTCATTACGCTGGCGGCTTTGTTGGTGAAGGTGACGGCCAGAATGGCGCCACCCGGGACACCCATTTCGATCAGGTGCGCGACGCGATAGGTGATGACGCGGGTCTTGCCAGTGCCCGCGCCGGCTAAAACCAGCAGCGGCCCGTCGGTTGCGAGCACAGCTTCACGCTGGTGCTCGTTGAGTTTGTCGAGAAGAGTTGTGGTTGAAGTGGAATTGTTCAAGTACAAATTCTAACTGACCCGATGCGATTGAGCAATTTTCGATTGGGAAACGGAATTTGGTCGCGTGACAGGCACGCCAGAAAACTCTGTTACAATCGTGCGATTTTCCCGGGGCGTTTTTGCAATGGATCGCCGACATTTGTTCGTTTGGCTGCAGGGGCTGCTCGCTACGATGGGCGGCGGCGGTCTTTTTGTCGTGACGTTTTTCGATTCATCCTTGCTCGCTTTCCCGTTTTTCCCGGATGCGGCGGTAATGCAATTGTGTCTTGCCAATCCTGCGCGCATGCCGTACTACGCCGCCATGGCCGCACTCGGCTCATTGTGCGGTTGCATTCTTCTGTACGCGCTGGCGAAGAAGGGTGGCGAAGCCTTTTTTCACCGTCACGCCCGCGGCAAGGCCGGGAAGATTAAAGAGTGGGTGGACAAGAACGGATTTCTAAGCGCGTTCATTCCCGCGGTTCTTCCGCCACCGTTCCCATTCAAGCCGTTCGTGCTCGCCGAGGGGGTTTTTCAGGTGCCGCCACGGACGTTCATCATGGCGATCCTGCTGGGCAGGGGATTGCGGTACGGCGCGGAGGGAATCCTGGCGGTGCGCTACGGGGACGCGACGCTGAATTTTCTGAAGTGGCATGGTGCGGCATTCGTCCTGGGAATAGTTGGGCTGGTGCTGGTGTTGTATCTTGTAACGCACTTCGTATTCCGCGGTTCTTCCGCTAAGTCGTAGCCCGACGCATTTTCGACTAGGGTCCACGCACGCGATCAACGATGGCTTGAACTGGCGTAGAAGAGCGCCTGGCTGGTTACCCTCAAGCTGGGATCCAATTCCACGACGGCGACGAGGTTGTCCGGACTCGCATCGTTCGCCGCGAAGCGCATGTCGCGCACCGAGAAACGGTAGCCGTGGTCGGCTGGCTCAAGGCTGGCGAGTGGAAAACGCGCATAGGCGAGGAACCGCTGGGCGGTTTTAGTTCTCTGCGCGGCGTCGAGCGCGACAGAGCCTTGCGGCTTGTAGTGCATGATTGTCCGGTCCGGATCAAACTGCGCGCCGGGAGCGAGCGAAATTTCCGCTTCGTCAATCGCGTTGTCCGTGGATATCACGGCGCGCCAGCGGAACGGCGACCATGAAGCGGGAAAAACTCCCACGGCGAAAGGCGGGGCTCCGTGATACTCGCGTGAATTGAGTACGTCAATCGCGCGGTTGTGGAGCTCAGTGCGTGCGCCGAGATACGCCAGAAAAAATAGTAAAGTAACCACAGTCGCACCCTGGCCGCGCGGGCCTTTGTTGCGTTCCCCGATTTCCTCGCTCACCATCCGGAACAGCTCGGGCAAAAAGATACCGAGCAAGAGCAGGGCTAAAATCCACGGATCGAGATTGGCGAGGAGATCCCAAGCGACCCATCCGGCGCGAAACGGCCACAACAACTTTACGCCGATTCCACTCAAGAGATCGAGCAGGACGTGGGCAGCGGCCCCCACGGCACATACCGCCAATGCGGGCAAGAATCGCAGCGCGGTGAGGGACGCGGATGAAGGTTTGCCTTGATCGTTGCGATCTACCAGAAAGAAGACGCCTGCGACCGCACAGGCCAGGACAGCCGAGCCGAGAATCGAATGCAGTAAGCTGCGGTGGAATCGAAGGAAAGCGCTCGCTCCGCCAAAGTAGCTCAGGTAATCCAGGTCGGCTGCGACACCGGAAACAACGAGCATGGCCGTACCGAACCGCGGCAAGTGTTTCTGTCCGGCCCGCGCCAGCAGCAGCGAAGTCAGCGCATGAGTGACCGGCTCCACTCTCGGGTCCTTTCCAGCTTGCTACTTCAGGGCTGCGGGCGTCACGAGCGAAAGCGCGTCCGGCACGATGCGAAACATTAGCGGCAACTTTCCAATCGGCTCGCCGTCCACCTGGGCGTATATAAGCGAGCCGTTGGCGGATTCGCAGATTACTTCGGTATCCTTCCAGGCTTCGATTCCGTCCAGGCTGCGAAGCTTTCCGAGCCACAGCGCGGGCAGGCAGGCGAGATACCGCAGCCTGCTGCGCGTTGAATTGGTCAGAAATTCGAAAGAATCCTCGAAGAGGCTTGCGCCAGTGGTGATCTTGAACGGGCCACCGTAATTGACGGTCCTGCCAACGACGAGAATGGAGGCGCGACGCTCTTGCTCGTTGGAACAAACGCGCATCTCGGGAAAATTGTAGCTGACCAGCTGCCTGGCGCCTTCGGCCCAATACGCGAGCACGCCGGCGCGTTTTTTCAATTCGCCGTTGACCGCGTTGACGATGGCGCCGTCGGGTCCTGCTCCGCCAACGCTCAAGAAATAGCGGCCCTCGGCGGGCAGGTCCGCGGAATGAGCGCCATTCGTCGAGGTTGCCAGGCCCAGCGCGATGCGGCGGATCACGCCTTCGGAAATCAATCGCGCGGCGTGGGGAATGTCCCAGGGAATGCGAAGCTCTTTTGCCAGGATGTTAGCGGTACCAGCGGGCAACAGCGCCATAGGCACCTGGCTTCCGGCGAGGCCATTGATAATTTCGTTGATGGTTCCATCTCCGCCGCAGGCAATCACCATGCCGCGACGCTGCTTGACGGCCTGACGTGCAATTCCCGTCGCGCTGCCGCCAGAGGTGGTGCCGGCTAGTTCGACAGTGATTCCGCTATCCTTGAGGATGCGGACCGCCTGCTCGATCTCGGCGAAACGACGGTGACGCCGGGTCCCGCTCGTCGGGTTATAGATCAACAGCGCGTCTTGAATTCCGTGGGCCATCGGTTCGGCTAATCCTATTGAAGCAAACGCACATTGTATAATATCCGGAGTATTTGTGGTTCGCATTGCTTCGAGGTTTCCATGTCCAAGAACGCTGCACTCGCCAAAGAAATCGAGCGTCTGCGAGAAAAAAATCCGGCATCACGAGTATTTGTATCACGTGATGGACGATCCGGAAATTTCCGACGCGGCGTACGACAAGCTTTTCAGCCAACTGAAGAAACTTGAAGCCGAAAATCCGAAGTTGGTGACGTCGGATTCGCCCACGCAGCGGGTTGGCGGCGCTCCCGCGAAGGATTTCAGGCGGTCTCGCACACGACTCCCATGATCAGCCTGGACAACGCATTTTCGTTCGAGGAACTGGCGAATTTCGACCGGCGCGTGCGCGAGTTAACGGGGCGGGAAAAGATTGAATACATCACCGAGCACAAATTTGATGGCCTCAGCATGTCCCTGATCTACGAAAAAGGAGCGCTGGTTCGCGCCGTCACGCGAGGGGACGGTACGACTGGCGAAGATGTCACTCCCAACGTGCGGACGATCGGTCGATTCCGCTCTGGATGGATCCCGTGCAACTCAAGAAAGCGGGGATTGCCAGTTCGTTTGAGGTGCGCGGGGAAGGGATCATGACCCGCAAAGCGTTCGACGCCATGAACGAGCAGCAGGACGCCAAAGGGCTAAATCGTTACGACAATCCGCGCAACGCAGCGGCAGGTTCAGTTCGGGTGCTCGATCCCAATATAACCAGGTCGCGCAACCTGGGATTTTTCGCGTACTACCTGCTGGTGGACGGACCGCGCCGAAGAAACGTCACTTCGAAGGGCTGGAGGCGCTGAGGTTTTGCGATTCAAGGTGAGCGTCATCGGGAGTTGCTAAAGAAATCGAGGAAGTGAACAAACACACCAATCGCTGGGACTCCGAGCGTGAAAAATTGGGATTTGAGATTGACGGCATCGTCGTGAAGGTGAACCAAATTGAACTGCAGAACGAGCTGGATACACGTCGAAAGCGCCGGGCTGGGCCATCGCTATAAGTACAAAGCGCACCAGGAGCAGAAGGTGGTGAAGCAGATTCTGGTGAGCGTGGGACGCACGGGCGTCTTGACGCCGTTCGCGATATTCGAACCGGTACAGATCGGCGGCGTTACGGTCGTGAAATCCACGCTGCACAACCTGGACGAGGTGCGGCGAGTTAGACGTTCACGCTGGCGATACGGTGCTGGTGGAACGCGCGGGCGAAGTGATCCCGCACGTGCTGAGCGTGGTGAAGCACGGGAAGGAAGAAGTGAGAATGTCGGGATGCCGAAGAAGTGCCCCGTGTGCGGCACGCGGGTGCACAAGGCGGAAGCGAGGTGGCGTACCGCTGCGTGAATGTGGCCTGCCCGGCGCGGATGCGCGAGTCGCTGCTTCACTTTGCGGGAAGGCACCACGATGAGCATTATGACGAGCTAGCGAGAAGATCGTTGATCAGCTGCTCGAAAAGAAAATCGTGAAGGACTTCGCCGACCTGTATCACCTGGATCTGGAAACTCTGGCCGAGCTGGAGCGGATGGCGGAAAAGTGGCGCAGAATTTGCTCGACGAAATTGCGGCGAGCAAGAAAAACAACCTGGCGCGACTGATCTATGCCTTGGGAATCCGTTTTGTGGGAGAGCGGACGGCACAGCTGCTTTCCGAGCACTTCGGTTCGATGGACAAGCTGGCTAAGG